>NZ_OGTP01000028.1 GCF_900258035.1 Caballeronia novacaledonica
TGCTTCAACCGGATGGCCGCCGACAAACCGGCCGGCCCGCCGCCGACGATGACGACGTCGTATTCCATCGATTCGCGTGTGTGGTGCGCTAAGGATCCGCTATTGCTCATCGAGTTGTCGCCCCGTCAAACCACGCTGGATAATGCGCCTTCACTAACGCCCCATCTTCGGCCCAGGCGTGGCAACCGCCGATCTGCAAAGGGCGTGTTTCGGCGTCGCGGTTCAGGTAAGGTGCCAGAGTCTGCACCGATCCCGCAGCCATTGCGCCCACCAATTCGGTCATGTGGCTGCATCCATTCACACCGCGAAAGCGCTCCCCGACGGCCCGTTTGAAACCGGCCCCCACGCGCAGTCCGACAAGTTGCTCATACCGATTCTTGATCGTGTCGCACACACCCGTATAAGGAAGCGCGTCCATTGCGACGTCGACGGCGAGAATCGTCAGCGATGAGTCGAGGGTCCAGCGCAATCTCATGCAATGCACGGCCTCTCCCGCTCTTCGCACGCTTGAAACAAGACCGAGATCATGGTCTTTCTCGTCGAGCAGGCTGGCTTCGATATCCCAGAGGCCGTCTTCCCGTCGATAACCTTCGACCTTGATCTGACGTGTATGCAGCCGTTCGCGCGCCACAGCGGATTCTTCGAGCGGCATTATCGATCTCCCCGAATGGTCGCAAGTATCTGTTCAGCCTTCAGCACGACCGGGCGATCCACCATCTTGCCATCCATGGAAACGACTGCATCGCGGGATTCAGCAACCACGGCGAGCACGCGCCTCGCCCAGTCGAGTTCCGCCGGAGAGGGTTCGAATACTTCGTTGACGATCGATACTTGCTTCGGGTGAATGCAGAGCTTGCCGGCGAATCCCCGGCGCTTGCTGTTGAGCGCGTCACGAACCAGGCGCTCCGAGTCATCGATCGCCGGCGTCACTCCGTCAATCGGCGCGCCGATGCCCGCGACTTTCGATGCCAGCACGAGCGACGCGCGGAAAGCATCGAGTTCTTCGGCGTCACCGTCGATATTCATATCGACCTGAAAATCGAGCGTGCCAAACAGCAGTCGCTTCACACCGGAGGTCGATGCGATTTCACGAATATTCGACATGCCCGCGGCCGTCTCGATCAGCGGATAGACGTCGATGTGCCTGCCGCCGCCACGCGTGACCTGTGCGATGTCATCGGCGGATTCGGTCTTCGGCAACACCATGCCCGCGATACCGGGCAGTTCTCGCAACGCGAGGTCGTCGGCAAACCACGGCGTTCCGATTCCGTTGACACGCAGCATCACCGGATGCCCGGCTGACGCCCAGGACGACACGACTGTACGGGCATGTTCCTTCGCACCCGGGGCGACGGCATCTTCAAGATCGACGATGACTGCGCGTGCGCCACTGCTCAGCGCCTTCCCGAATCGCTCGGGTCGATCACCCGGCACGAACAGAAGCGACGGGACACGCCCCTGATTCAATATTGGCATCAGCATTCCCCTTGATAAGCGCGAGACGTCGAAGTCTTCTTCACTCGACCTCGGCTTCCGCGCGCATGGTCAGCCAGCCTTCATCGTCCTTCGCCCAGAGTTCGACGCTCTTTCCGTCGACGCCGGGTTCGCCGCAAACCATGAACGCATGGCCAAGCAATGTCGGTCGAACCGCCCGGAACGAAAAGCTCTTTATCGCCAAGTTCGGCGTATTTCGCCTCACCAGGTCGAGTAGCAAAGTCGCGACTAGAGGGCCGTGAACCACCAGATTCGGATAGCCCTCTTCGGCTATCGCATAGTCCCTGTCGTAGTGAATGCGATGACTGTTGAAGGTCAATGCCGAGTAGCGGAACAACATCGTCTCCGTGGGAACGATTTCTCGCTGCCAGGCGCCGCCCGAAGGCGCAGCCGTCGGCGAAGGTTCCGGCGTCCCGGGCGCATACGCCTCCCGATACACGATGTCCTGCTCTTCCTCGATCGCGACGCCGCATTCATCAGTCACTCGATGCGTGACCGTCACGAATCCCAGACGGCCAGTTCGGCCTGACTTTTCCGTGATCTTTGTGATCTTCGAATCGCGGGACGCCGCCTTGCCGATCTCGAGCGAGCGGTGAAATTTGAGGCGCCCTCCCGCCCACATACGGCGCGGCAGTCCGAGGTCCGGAAGAAATGCGCCCTTCTTCGGATGCCCGTCAGTTCCCAGTCCATTCGTCGCCGTGATCGGCCAAAAGAAGGTCCAGTGCCACAGCTCCGGGAGCGGGTCTCCTGCCGCCGGTCGCGCGCCATCGTCCAGAGTCGCGGCGAGCGCCTCGGCTCGCGTCAGCGAAATATGGTCGGTCGATTCACTTGTTGCGCTCCACGCGCGGTCCAGATTGATTGCGCTCACCGCCTCTCCCACATGTCCAGTTGACTCTTCAAGGTTGCTCTTGAATTCGTGTTGCTTTTCATGCATTATGCATTATATTGGATGGACGTCAAGAATTCGGTTGAGAAGGCGTCGCCGCTTCACAATCCGACACCAATTTGAGGACGGAAGCATGAGCCAGCAGACGAACCATCAGGATCGAAAAAACGGGATCGAAGCGACCGAATCTCGGCCGTGGAATTTCGATAATTCCGTCGTGCCCGTCACGGGCGCGGCGTCCGGCATCGGCCTGTTTATCTGCCGGCGCTTGCGCTCGGCCGGTGCCCGGCCACTTCTGCTGGATATCGACGCGCAGAAACTCGCGGATGCCGTGAACGACATCTATCCGGAGCATGGCGATTCATCCCCAAGGCGTTACGGTTATGTGGTCGACACCGGAAACTCGGCCGATGTGGATGCCTGCTTCGACGCAATCCGGCGCGAGCACGGCGCGGTCACGCACGCCGTCGCAAACGCCGGCACGAGTCATGCCGCTCACGTGCTCGAAACGACGGACGATCAGTGGCATCGCGTCATGGACGTCAATCTGAACGGCGTTTTCTACTTCTGCCGAGCCGCAGCGCGCCACATGGTGCCCGCACGGCGCGGTGCAATCGTGACGACGGCGTCGATCGCCGGATTGCGCGCCAGGGAAGAGCGCGCCGCCTATGCGGCATCGAAGGGCGCTGTCGTCAATCTCACTCGCGCGCTGGCGCTTGATCTAGGACCGATGGGCGTACGAGTCAACGCGGTCGCGCCCGGCATCATCCAGACTCCGATGCAGAGCAACGCCTCGACGGCAGCCCTCGAACATTGCAAGGAAAGGACGGCACTCCGCCGCCTCGGGACGGCAGAAGAAGTCAGCAATGTAGTGCTCTTCCTGCTTTCTGATCTGGCGAGTTACGTCACTGGCGAAACGATTGTTATCGACGGGGGAATGACTGCCCGCTACAACTGACCTTGCCTGAGGCAACCCTTTCGCGCAGCACGGAGGAGAAACATGACTTGCGCCGCGATGTCACTTCGTCAGGTAGTCGAGCACTGGTTGGGGAGCTACCTTCCCCAGCAGATTCGTGTCGTTGAGTTCCGAAACCGGCGGGCGACGCATGAATGCTATGTGCGTGTGAGCACGATGAGATCGGCCGGTCCAGTCTCCTTGGCATTCTTTCGTCACGAGGACGGCGCCTGGCGAGTTTTCCCGCCGGGTAGAGAACGGCCCGCGATGAGCGTCTATGTGCTAAGCGCGTAGGAAACTTTGATTAAAACCGCGGGCAGCCGTCGATATATAAATAAGCATGACTAATTGAAGCACGATTACAGCAATGGTAATTGCAGTCCAAAAGGAGAAGCACTTGAAAGTCATCGTCCCAGTGAAGCGCGTAGTCGACTACAACGTCAAGGTGCGCGTGAAATCCGACGGCACCGGTGTCGATCTGTCGAACGTCAAGATGTCGATGAACCCGTTCGACGAAATCGCCGTCGAGGAAGCCGTGCGCCTGAAAGATGCGGGTATCGCCACCGAAGTGATCGCCGTGTCCTGCGGCGTGGCTCAATGCCAGGAGACGCTGCGCACCGCGCTTGCGATCGGTGCGGACCGGGCGTTTCTCATCGAGTCCAACGAAGACTTGCAGCCGCTTGCAGTCGCCAAGCTGCTCAAAGCCCTCGTCGAGAAGGAAGCGCCGCAGCTCGTCATTCTCGGAAAGCAGGCCATCGACGACGATTCGAATCAAACCGGGCAAATGCTCGCCGCACTCGCCGGCCTGCCGCAGGCTACGTTTGCTGCGAAGCTGAGCATCGCCGACGGTAAGGCCACGGTGACTCGCGAAATCGATGGTGGCGCGGAGACACTCACGCTCACCTTGCCCGCAGTCGTGACCACCGATCTGCGTCTCAATGAGCCGCGCTATGTGACGCTGCCCAACATCATGAAGGCAAAGAAGAAGCCCGTCGAAACTATCACGCCGCAAGATCTGGGTGTCGATGTTGTTCCGCGCCTGAAGACACTGAAAGTGTCGGAGCCAAGGAAGCGCGGCGCCGGCTCGCTGATGCCGGACGTCGCGACGCTGGTGGAAAAATTGAAGACTGAAGCGAAGGTTCTGTGAGCGAGGAGCGATAGAAATGACGATTCTGGTGATTGCCGAACACGACAACCTGTCGCTCAAGAGTGCGACGCTGAATACGCTTGCGGCCGCACATGAAGTCGCCGCCATGGTCGGTGCGGACATTCATGTTCTGGTGGCGGGACACAATGCACAGAGCGTAGTCGATGCGGCTTCAAAAATCGCGGTCGTGTCGCAAGTCCTGGCCGCGGATGCGCCCCACCTTTCCGAAGGGCTCGCCGAGAACGTGGAAGCGACCGTGCTGAACATGGCAAGAGACTATTCCCACATACTCATCCCGGCCACGGCGTACGGCAAAAATCTTGCTCCGCGAATCGCCGCAAGACTGGATGTGGCGCAGATTTCAGATATCACCGCCGTATGCACGAATGACACCTTCGAGCGGCCGATCTACGCCGGCAACGCGATCGCGACGGTTCAGTCGAACGACCCGATCAAGGTCATCACGGTCCGCTCGACGGGCTTCGACGCAGTCTCCCCGGTGGGCGGAAACGCGTCGATCGAAACGATCAGCGCGGCCGCCGATCGCGGCATTTCCGCGTTCGTGAGCCGTGAGGTCACGAAGCTCGACAGACCCGAGCTGACGAGTGCAAAAGTCATCGTCTCCGGCGGGCGGGGTCTTGGGAGCGGCGAGAACTATCAAAAAGTGCTCGAGCCCCTGGCCGACAAACTCGGTGCAGCGCTCGGCGCCTCCCGCGCGGCCGTGGACGCGGGCTATGTGCCGAATGACTATCAGGTTGGACAGACGGGCAAGATCGTGGCGCCCCAGCTTTACATGGCAGTCGGCATTTCGGGCGCGATTCAGCACCTCGCCGGGATGAAGGACAGCAAGCTTATCGTCGCGATCAACAAGGATCCTGAAGCGCCGATCTTTGGCGTGGCGGACTACGGATTGGTCGGTGATCTCTTTACGCTGGTGCCTGAACTGGTCACGGCACTTTGATAGCATGGCGGGCGATCTGACTTGCGGCAGTCCGCCCTTCCTATCGAAACAATTCAGCCCGGGCAACATGAATGGGATCCGAGCGATCCCGCATTCCCCATGAATCGCCGTCGTCTCTCATGCCGCCCCTCGCCACCGAGGTGAAACGTGAATCGATGACGACGATGCGGTTCGCGACCCGCCATTCTCCATTGCGTCGTTCGAAGCGGTCGACGTATCGCCCCCACGACTGCCGGCATAAGGCGTCGCCAGCCGCCAGATCTGCCGCTTCGCGTTCACTCGGTGCGCGCAGGCGACGACTCGCGTAGTAGGTTTCGACCAGCGCGAGGTCCGGGCCGGCAAATTCAACCAGAAAATTGCCAAGGAAATGCGTCGAATTGTCGACGCCGGCGAATCTCTCCTGCAGCCACGCAATCAGTCCGTCGACGTTTCCTTTGAAATCGACATGATCGTCGTAGGCGTCCGCATGATACGCAGAACGAAGCAATTCCCAGTCGCCTCTGTCGACGCCGCGAGCGTACCGGCACATCACGTCGTATATCGCGGCTTTGTCGACGAGTTGCTGGAGAGTCTGCTGAATGCCGTGTTCCATCTTGTCGTCGCCTCGCGTGTACGGGTCGCGCGGACAATGCTGTAGTCACGTCCGCTTCGAGTTGGAAGGTGAGCACTATCGACAGCAATCGAAGTGCACTTACCTCTATTATACACAATGCATTATTCTTCGGCCGAGGCGATATGACAACTCAGGAAAGCGCCTCGTCGCTCGCGCTGTCGTCGGCATTCGTGCTTTCGCTCCACATACCTCGGCGTTCCAGCATGGCGATCAAATGCTCACCGCCGCTGAGAATGTGGCGATGCATCAGCGAGCGCACCGCATTCTGGTCGCGCACGCGAATCGCGTTGATGATGATCGGGTGATAATCGACCGCGCCCTTCAACTGCCCCTCGATATTGGTGTAAAAGCGGTTCGGCAGTTGCTTCGCCAGACTGCCCAGCAGCAATGCGAGACGTGGAGACTTCGCGGCGAGATTGATCGAACGATGAAACTCGTGCCCCAGGCGCGTCACAAGCGCTTCGTCGCCAGAGGCGAATGCCTTCTGGTGCTCCGCTTCCAGCTTTTCCAGATGCGCGATATCGGCATCGGACATACGCGCCGCTGCGCGCGCCGCCAATTCGGCGCCGATCGTTGCCTGCGCCCAGAACATATCGAACAGATCGTCCTTGCCGAAGCTGTTGACGACGAAGCCGCGACGCGGAAGCAATCGCACGAACGACTCGCTTTGCAGCAGCAAGAGTCCCTCGCGTACCGGCGTGGTGCTGGTACCGAGCGACTTCGAGATGGCATCGATCCGAAGGAAGTCGCCCTGCTTCAATTTCCCCGAGATGATCTGTTCGCGCAGATGGGCTGCGACCGATTCAGAAAGTTGAAGCTTGTCTACGCTGGCGGCGGCGAGCGGCGGATCCGATTTCAAGGTTGCCTCTTTCGTATGGCGAAATTGTACATCGCGCATTATACGCGCGACGATCAGAGGCTGGATTTGAAATGCGTCGACGGTTCATCGCGGCCAGGCCGCATGGATCTTCATCCAGAGACTAGTGCGACGGGCACGTTGATCGCGGCCGATGCACTGTCCCACGCGCCCTGCCGTTCGAGCATCGTGATCAGGTGCTCGCCGCCGCTGATGATGTGCCGGAACATCAGCGAGCGCACCGCATCCTGATCCCGAACGCCGATGGCGTTGATGATGATCGGATGATATTCGATCGCGCCTTGCAACTGACCCTCGATGCTCGTGTAGAAGCGGTTCGGCAGTTGCTTCGCGAGGCTGCCGAGTTGCAGGGCCAGCCGGGGCGATTGCGCGGCGAGATTGATCGAACGATGAAATTCGTGTCCGAGTCGCGTCACAATATCTTTGTCGCCCGAAGCGAAAGCCCTCTGATGCTCGGCTTCCAGTTTCTCCAGGCGCGCGACATCCGCGTCGGACATTCGCACCGCCGCCCGCGCCGCCAATTCGGCCCCAATGGTCGCCTGCGCCCAGAACATGTCGAGCAAGTCGTCCTTGCTGAAGCTGTTGACCACGAAGCCCCGGCGCGGAAGCAGCCGCACGAACGACTCGCTTTGCAGCAGCAGAAGCCCCTCGCGCACAGGCGTGGTGCTCGTGCCGAGCGCCTTCGCAATGGCATCGATTCGAAGAAAGTCGCCCTGCTTCAGCTTCCCCGAAATGATCTGTTCGCGCAGGTGAGCGGCGACCGATTCCGAAAGCTGCATCTTTCCGAAGCCCTCTTCCCGGTGCGCATTGACCTGAGAAGCGGCCGCAGCAGACTCCGGCAAGCACCAGACGTTGCCGCCAGCCGCGGCTGCGCGTTCGATCGATTCGTTCATGCGTTGCGCTCCAGTGAAGGCGGGACTCTGCGTACTTCACATAATACACAACGCATAATATATTATCAAGCTTGAGCCGATCTCAAACCACGCCCTGCGCGCGCAATCGCGCGATATCGTCTGCCGAGTAGCCGATATCACCGAGCACCTCGTCGGTATGCTCCCCCGGCTGCGGTGGCCGTCGCCGGATGGTCGGTGGCGTGCGCGATAGCGCAACGGGTGACTTGATCAACGGCACGGGCTCACTCACGCCGGGGTAGTCCATCGGATGGAACGCTTCCGCTGCGCGAATGGCGTCGTCCTCGAGCGCCTCGCGGGGCGAATTCACGGGACTGGCCGGAATGCGCGCCTCCTCCAGCAGGGCAAGCGCTTCGGTGCGGGTCAACTGAGCACTCCATTCGTTCATCAGGCGGCTGAGGTATTCGCCGTGCTCGCCGCGTTGGGGATCACTCTGGAAGCGTTCGTCGTCCATCAACTCGGGCTTGCCGACCAGGCGCGTCCAGCGCTTGAACATGGCCGGCCCGATGACCTGCGCGATGAACCAGCCGTCCCTGGCGCGGAAAATGTCCGAAGGCGCGTAATGCGGCGCCCGATTGCGGGTCGCCTGACGGTCTACATGCAGCACCGCTTCCTCGATCAGACAACTGCTGGCGAAATTGAGGCTTGTCTGCAGCAGTGAGGCGCCTACTTCCTGTCCGTTTCCGCTCGACTTGCGCTCATACAGAGCCATCATCGTGCCGAGCGCGCACGAGAGCCCGGTGGCGAAGTCTACCGCCGGCACCATGAACTTCATCGGGTGATCGGGCAAGCCCGAAATATGGACGGCACCGCTGATGCACTGGCCGACACCATCGAAGCCGACCCGGTCACGCACCGCGGGCGCCGACCCGAATGCCGACGATGCGGTGAGAATGATGTCCTGCCTGATCGCGCGAAGGCTCTCATAGTCGAGGCCCAGCTTCGCCAGCGTGCGCGGCGGCATGTTGGCAATGACCACATCCGAACGGCGAATCAATTCGTGCAGCACTTCCTTGCCCTGCGGCGTATCGATCTCCAGGCTGATCGACCGCTTGTTGCGGTTGACCTGCAGGAACTGCGCGCCATCGCCCTGCTCGGAGACGGGCAGGATGTAGCGGTCCTCGCTGCCTCCTACCCGGTCGACGCGGATCACGTCGGCGCCGTAGTCAGCCAGTAACGCGGCGCAGAACGGCCCCGCAATGTAGCGGCCCAGATCGAGGACCTTGATGCCTTCAAGTACGCTCATGACTTTCCCGTCCAGTACATTGATCGGATGTCCGATTTAGATCAGCCGAATCGGCCACCCGTCACGTGCAGCACTTCGCCGCTGATGAAACTGGCGCGCTCGCTGGCCAGAAACGCGACTGCATCGGCAACGTCGTCCGGACTGCCGGGGCGCTTGACCGGCTGCATCGCCAGCGCGCGCTCCTTGATCGTCTCGTAGGTCGGGAGCGCCTGAATCATCTCCGTTTCCATGAAACCGGGCGCCACGCAGTTCACCGTGATCCCGTACTTGCCTTCCTCCATCGACAGCGCCTTCGCCATGCCGATCAACCCCGACTTGGCCGCCGAATAGTTGACCTGCGTCGGGTTGCCGAAGTGGGCCCGCGAACTGATGTTGATCACCCTGCCCCAACCCTGCTCGATCATGCCCGGCATGACAGCCCGCGTAGCGAGAAAAGCGCCCTTGAGCATCACGTCGATCACAAAATCCCACTCTTCCTCGCTCATCTTCACGAGGTACTTGTCGCGTGGCGCGCCCGCGTTGTTCACCAGGATATGGATGCTTCCGAACGTGGCGAGAGTCTCGTCGACGAGCCGCTGAACGTCCGCGGCCTTCGTGATGTCGCCTGTCACGCAATGGGCGATCAAACCTTCGTCGCGCAATGCCGCCGTGGTCTCGCGCGCGCGATCCGCCGTGATGTCATTGATCACCACGCTCGCCCCTTCCTGAGCCAGGCGTCTCGCGGTGGCTGCGCCAAGACCGCGCGCGGAGCCTGTGATGATCGCCACCTTCCCTTTCAAACCGAGATCCATATCCGTCCTTTCGTGTCGGCGCGGGCCAGCCCGCGCGTTGATCCGCAATACGATTTGCGCCACAGCGAAGCGGTTTGCTCAGATCGCGCCGACCCGAGCCAGCGTTTCGATATCCTCATCACTGAAGCCCGCTTCGAGCAGCAACTCCCGGTTGTGTTCACCCGGTTTCGGCGGCGGACGTCGGATGGCGGCTTCGCTTCGGCTGAATCGCGGCGCCGGCGCCGGCTGCAGGACACCGGCGCACTCCACGAAATTGCCGCGCGCCACCTGATGCGGATGCTGGCTCGCTTCCGCAAGCGACAGCACAGGAGAGACGCAGGTTTCCGTTCCCTCGAAGGCCGCGCACCACTCGTCGCGGCTGCGGGACTTGAACGCGCGGGCAAAGGCTTCCTTCATTCGCGGCCAGCCGGCGCGATCGTGCTGGTCCGCGAAATCCTCTTCGCGCAGCCCGAGCACCTTGAGGGTGTTGCGGTAGAAGGTGGCTTCAGTCGCGCCGACCGCGACATGACGCGCGTCGCTAGTCTCGTAGACCGCATACCAGGGCGCACCGGAATCCAGCCGGTTCGAGCCGCGCTCGTCTCTCCAGTAGCCTGCGCTGAATAGTCCGTAGATCATGGACATCAATGACGTCGCGCCGTCGATCATGGCTGCATCGATCACCTGACCGCGCCCGGACGACTTGCGCTCGTGCAGCGCACACAGGATTCCGAACGCCAGGTACAGGGCTCCGCCGCCGAAGTCGCCCACGAGATTCAACGGAATCGCGGGCAAACCGCCCTCCTGTCCCATCGCGTGCAGCGCGCCGCTGAGCGCGATGTAGTTCACGTCATGACCCGGCGCGGACGCGAGCGGGCCCGATTGTCCCCAGCCCGTCATGCGTCCGTAGATCAATTGCGGGTTGATGTCCAGGCAGACGTCGGGGCCGAGGCCCAGGCGTTCCATCGCGCCGGGCCGGAAACCCTCGATCAGCACATCGGCGCCGCGCAGCAGGCGCTTGACCACAGCGACCGCCTCGGGCTTCTTCAGGTCCAGCGCAAGCGATCGGCGGCCGCGAAACATCACGTCGAAGCGGCGTTCCACCGGCAGCCCGCTCTCCGACGCATGCTTGCGATCGATGCGGATCACGTCCGCGCCCATGTCCGCCAGCAGCATGCCGCAGAAGGGTCCCGGCCCGACGCCGCCGACTTCCACCACCTTCAGCCCGGTCAGCGGTCCCTGCGATGCGTTCTGAGTCATCGTGTCACCTCCTCAGACGATATCGCCCGCGGCGGCCACCACATCGCCCGCCGCGAGCAGCGCCTGAAGGTCGCGCCTAGTACACACTTCACTCAGGACTTCGAGCGTATGTTCACCGACGAAAGCGGCGTGATCGCTGCGCGTCGGCCTTGCGCCGTCGAAGCGCATGGGTGCGCGCAACATGGGCACGCCGTTGACTTCGGGCCCGAAGAGCTCCAGCCAGCGCGTTTGTTCATGCGCGACCACTTCGTGCATGGTGAGGACGGGCGCGAACGGTACGTCGGCTTCGGCCAGAAGCGTTTCCCACTCGGCGCGCGGGCGCTTGGCGAACGCCTCTCCCATGATCCGGACGAGTTCGACATAGTGCTCGGGCACCCGACGGTCGTCGTAGGTGATAAAGCGCGGATCGCTGATCAGATCCTCGCGGCCGATCACGCGCGCAAGCGCACGCCAGAACTTCTGCGAACTGGAAAGGTGCATCGTGATACTGCCGCCGTCGGCTGTGTCGAGGCAGAAGTTCTGCGCCTGCGGGTGCCGCGAGTCGCGCACGGGATCCTGTCCGGTCTCGAAGGCCAGCGTCATCGCATCGACGGTCAGCGTGGAAACCGCTTCCAGCAACGACGTCTCCACCAATACGCCTTTGCGGTCCGCGCTGCGCTCGCGGCCGACGAGAGCGGCGAGCACGCCCATCGTTGCGTTGATGCCGGTGATGAGATCGGCCATGCACGTCCCGGTGAGACGTCGGTGATCGGCATCGTTCATGATCGAGTAAATGCCGCCGATGCTTTGCCCGATGGTGTCGTACGCGGGCCGGTCCACCCAGGCGCCGCCGCTGCCGAAACCGGAAACCGAGGCATACACGAGACCCGGATTGATCGCGCGGCAAACGTCCTCGCCGAGCCCCAGCGCCGCCATTTTTCCAGGGCGCATGTTTTCGATCAATACGTCGAACTTCGGCAAGAGCGCCTTGACGAGTTCGACACCGGTCTTCGACTTCAGGTTGATCGCGACGCTCTTCTTGCCGCTGTTGTACTGAACGAAGTAGGGACTGCGATTTTCGTCGTCGCGGCGGAACGGCTCGCCCTCGGGCGGCTCGATCTTCACGACTTCGGCACCGAGGGACGCGAGGAACACGCCCGCATAAGGCGCCGCGATATACGCGCCGATCTCCAGAACCCGAATACCGGCGAGAGGCTGAGCTGTCATGACTGTCTCCGTGCGCCGGTGGAACCGGCAACTTGTTGTCGTCGAAAGTAAGGCGATCGGCTTTCCGGCGCTAACGCGCGCCTGCGAGCAAACCCCGGCCGATTACCTGCGCCTGGATCTCCGCCGCGCCTTCGAATATGTTCAGAATACGAGCATCACACAGCACGCGGCTGATCTCGAACTCGAGTGCGTAGCCGTTGCCGCCGTGAATCTGCAAGGCGTTGTCGGCATTGCTCCAGGCCACGCGCGCGGCGAGCAGCTTGGCCATGCCGGCCTCGACATCGCAGCGCATGCCCTTGTCCTTTTCCTCCGCCGCGAAGTGCGTGAGTTCGCGCACGAGCACCGTTTCGGCGACCATCATCGCGAGCTTGTCGGACACGCGCGGAAACTCCACGATGGGCGAACCGAACTGTTTGCGGTCATTCGCATAGCGCCAGCCGAGCTCGAAAGCGCGCCAGGCCACGCCGACCGCGCGCGCCGCCGTCTGGATCCGGGCGCCTTCGAAAGTTTGCATGAGCTGACGGAAACCCTGACCGGGCACGCCGCCCAGCAGCCCATCGGAGCCGATTTCGAATCCGTCGAACGCAATGTCGTACTCCTTCATCCCACGGTAGCCGAGCACCGGAATCTCGCCGCCGCTCATGCCCCGGACGGGAAACGGCTGGTCCTTCGTGCCACGCGGCTTCGGCGCGAGGAACATGCTCAGCCCGTTGTGGTCGGTCGAACCGGGTTCCGTGCGCGCCAGCAGCGTCATCAAGTCGCTGCGTGATGCGTGCGTGATCCAGGTCTTGTTGCCGTCGATGCGCCAGCCGCCGCCGGGGATAGATGTCGCACGCGTCCGCAGCGATCCGAGATCCGAGCCGGTGTCGGGCTCGGTGAACACCGCTGTCGGCAGCACTTTCCCGGAGGCGATCTTCGGCAGCCATTCCTCCTTCTGCGCCTCCGTGCCGCCGCAGTTGATGAGTTCGGCAGCGATCTCCGAGCGCGTCCCGAGGGAACCGGCGGCGATCCACGCCCGGCTCAGTTCCTCGGTCACGATGCACATGGCGCGCTTGCCCAAGCCCATTCCGCCGAAATCGGGCGAGATGCTGACGCCGAATACGCCCAGCTCGCCGAGTTGCGCGACGACTTCGTCGGGTATCAGAGCATCGGCGAGATGCCACGCGTGCGCGTGCGGCATGATCTCGTTGCCGGCGAAGCGGCGGAACTGGTCTCGGATCACATCCAGGTCTTCGTCGAATGCCGTTTCGGTGACGGAGCGCTCGGCGCGGAGCTCGTCGACCAGCGCGCGTCGCGTGTCGGAATCGGCAGCCCGGGCGATGAGCCAGTGCGCCGAGGTGTGGCCGGCAAGCGCCTGTGCCGCCCGTTCCAGCCCGAGTTCCGCCGGACGGAAGATCTCGTTCTGCGACATCGGGATGCCGCTCGTGATTTGCGCCAGATATTCGCCGACACCCAGCATCAGCACGAGTTCGTCGACGGCGCGCAGCTGATTCTGCGCGGCCAGCCGGGCGCCCCACTTCGCGGCGCTGCCAATCGCTCCGACGGTGGTGGCGACCCAGGCCAGCCCGTGCACGGCTCGCTGATGTTGCGTCAGCAGCCTGGCTTCGACACGGCCGGAAGGCGCACAACGCTGCTCGACAGCGCGCCGCGCCTCGGTGACGAACTCCCTGGCTGCTTCGGCGGCGCTGTGCAAATGCTGGATCAGCTTGGTGGATTCACTCACTTGTCTGCTTCCTCGAATTCAGTCGGTTGCAATGAGTCCCGCGTCGTGCATCTCGCCGATACACGCGGACGACAGCGACAGCACCTCGCTCAGAACCTGTTCCGTGTGCTCGCCAAGACGCGGGGCGCGGACCACGTCTTGCCGCTGTGCGCCATGAAAAGTGGCCGCCGCGCCCGGAGCGGGATAGCGCAGGCCACTAGGATGGTCGAGCATGGAAAAGAGCGGCGCGGCGGGCGACAGGCGCGGATCGTTCGCCAGCGCCGCGCGCAGCGTCTGGTACGTGCTCCACAACACGCCGTTCGCTTCGAAACGGTCGCGCACTTGCGCCAGCGAAAGCGCGCCGATCGCCTGTTCGAACAACGGGTACAGGACTCCCCGATGAACAAAGCGCTGCCCCTCGTCCGCGGTGAACGAAACGCCGAGCGAACGTTCCAGCGCGCTGGTCGCCTCTCGCAGATCGAGTGCCTTGACGAGGCCCGTCCACTGTCGACCCGTGATCGCCACGGCCATGACGCGCTCGCCGTCCGACGTCGTGAAGTCGCGGCCGAACGCGCCGAACAGCGCGTTACCGTGGCGCGGCCGGTCGCCTGCGGTCAGCACCTCGGCGATCTGTCCCAGATGGCCCAGCGAGGCCAGCGCCACATCGGAGAGCGGCACCGTCACCTCCTGACCTTCTCCGGTGCGCGTCCGGTGGCGCTCGGCGGCGAGCATCGCGAACGCGGCATACGCGCCGGACAGCAGATCCCAGGCCGGCAGCACGTGGTTCACCGGCTCCCCGCCGTTTGCCGGAGAACCGGTCATCGCCGGCAGGCCGACGGCGGCGTTGACGGTGTAATCCACGCCCGGCCCGCCGTCGCGCCAGCCCAGCACGCGCACCGTGACGAGATCCGCACGCGCCTTGCTGAGTTCGGCATGTCCCAGAAACCCCTTTTGCGGATAGTTCGTGACGAACAAACCCGCATCCGGCCCGGGCGCCGTAATCAGGTCCCTCGCGAGTTGCCGGCCCTCGGGCCGCGACAGATCGATTGCGACCGAACGCTTGCCCTTGTTCAGTCCTTCCCAATAGAGGCTGTGTCCTTCCGGCGTGACAGGCCAGCGCCCGAAGTCCATGCCGCCGCCGATCGGGTCGATGCGGATGACCTCCGCGCCGAGCTGATTCAGATGCAGACCGCACGAAGGGGCCGCGATAAACGAAGCACACTCGACGACGCGCAGCCCGTTCAGGATCGGATACATCTTCGCTTGTCCTCAGGTTGACCGATTCGGCAATGCACGAACAGCGTTCCGGTTGCCGTCACACGAACCTGGGCGCGCGCCGCTCACGATGCGATTTCACCCCTTCCTTCACTTCGGGGCCGCCGAAGCCGAGGAATTCCAGCGCCAGCGAAGCATCGAAGATCGGCATCTGCTGGCGATACCAGCTATTGAGCGAGTATTTGGTGAGACCGATCGCTTCCTGCGCGCCGTTGGCGAGGTCGTGCGCCGTTTCGCGCGCCACCTCGAGCAGCTTGTCGTCGTCGACGCACAGCGACACGAGACCGATGCGCTCGGCTTCCTCGCCCGACATAGGCTTGCAGGTCATGAGGTAGTACTTGGCTTTGGCCATGCCGCACAGCAGCGGCCACACCATCGACGCGTGATCGCCCGCCGCGACGCCCAGCCGCGTGTGGCCGTCGACGATTTTGGCGGTGCGCGCGGCGATCGAGATGTCCGCCATCATCGCGACGATCAGACCAGCGCCCACCGCCGGACCGTGGATCGCGGAGATCACCGGCGTCTTGCAGTTGATCATGTTCGACACCAGGTCGCGCGTCTCGTAGTACACACGCATGCGCGCCGCGTAGCCCTCGATCTGCTCCTCGACGAGGTCGAAGCTGCCGCCGGCGGAGAAGGCACGGCCCTCGCCGCGCACCAGCACGACGCGCGTGTCCGGGTCGCTATCCACCACGCTCCACACCTTGGGCAATTCGGCGTGGACCCGTGCGTCTACTGCGTTGAGATTGGGGCCATCGAAAATCATCTCGAGCACGCCGTCTTCGTGGCGTTCGAAACGCATCGGAAAGTCGTTGTAGCGGTCCAGCATGTCGGGTCTCCTGTGAAGATCGTTATCAGGCGAGGCGTTCGAACACCGCAGCGAGGCCCTGCCCGCCGCCGATGCACATCGTCTCCAGTGCGTAGCGGCCGCCGCGCCGATCCAGCTCGCGCAACATGGTGGCCAGAATCCGCACGCCGGTCGCGCCGACCGGATGGCCCAGCGAGATGCCGGAGCCGTTGACGTTCAGACGTTCGTAGTCCCCAGCCTCGAATTTGAGACCTGCCGTGCAGGCAAGCACCTGCGCAGCAAACGCCTCGTTCAACTCGATCAGGTCCATGTCCTTGAGCGCCAGTCCGCTGCGCTTCAGCGCCAGTTCGGTGGCGGGCACCGGTCCGATGCCCATGCGTTCCGGCTCGACGCCGGCAACCGCCCACGTCACCAGTCGGCCGAGCGGCCGCAAGCCCAGCGCCGCGGCTTTTTCCGGCGTGGTCACGATGCATGCCGCCGCACCGTCGTTCTGACCGCTCGCGTTGCCCGCGGTGACGGTCGATTCGGCATCGACGGAGAGCCGCACGGGCTTGAGCGATCCCAGGCTTTCCATCGTGGTCTCGGCGCGCGGATGTTCGTCGATCGCGAGCGACTGCGTGCCCTTGCGCGAATTCACCTGCACCGGAACGATCTCATCGGCGAAGCGCCCGCTCGTCTGCGCGGCGACCGCGTTCTGGTGAGAACGCTGGGCCAGTTCATCCTGCGACTGGCGAGACACCTTGTATTCGCGGCGCAGATTCTCGGCGGTTTCGAGCATGCCGCCCGCCACCGGATGATGCCTGCCGCCGGACGTGATGCGGCCTCGCGCGATGCGGTCCCAGAACGGTTGCGAATCGCCCTTCACGCCGAAGCGCGCGCCGAGGACGTAATGCTCGGACTGGCTCATGCTTTCGGCGCCGCCCGCGATCACCAGTTCGGCCGCGCCGGTCTGCACGCGCATCGCCGCGTCGATCACGGCCTGCAGACCGGACCCGCACCGCCGGTCGATCTGGAGCCCCGGCACATGCACGCCGAGACCCGCGTCGAGCGCGGCGACACGACCGATGGCCGGCGCCTCGCCGTTCGGATAACACTGACCGAAGATCACGTCGTCGACGTCGCCCGCCTTCAGGTTCGCGCGACGCACCAGTTCACGCAAGACGGTCTCGGCCAGTTGTGTCGCGGTCACATCCTTGAACATGCCGCCGTAGCGGCCTACCGGCGTGCGCAACGGCTCGCAAATCACTGCTTGCTTCATGACGAACTCCAGTCAATATGACTTCGGCAGTGCCAGAATCTTCTGGGACACGTAGTTCAGCACCATTTCCTGCGAGACCGGAGCGATCTTCAGCAGACGCGATTCGCGCCACAGACGTTCGATGTGATATTCCTTCGCATAGCAGAAGCCGCCGTGCGTTTGCATCGCGCGGTCACAGACCTCGAACGCGGCTTCGGTCGCCAGATACTTCGCGGCATTGGCTTCCGGGCCGCACGGCTTGCCTTCATCGAACAGGCGCGCGGCCTCGGTGGCGACCAGTTGCGACGCGTGGAGGCGAATCCACGAGTCCGCCAACGGGTGCGCCACCGCCTGGTTCTTGCCAATGGGGCGATCGAACACCACGCGCGAGTTCGCGTATTCCGTGGCCAGTTCCAGCGCGCGACGTCCGAGCCCGATCTGCTCGTACGCGACGACGATGCGCTCCGGATTGAGCCCCGAGAAGAGATAGGACATTCCCTTGCCCACTTCGCCGACCACGCGGTCGTCACCCACTTCCAGGTTCTCGATGAAGAGCTCGTTGGTATCGACGGCGTTGCGCGCGAGTTTCGGGATCGGCCGGGCATCGATGGCTTTGCGATCGAAGTCGCACAGGAACAGCGTGATGCCGTCCATGGGTCTTGCAGGGTCGCGCGGCGAGGTCCGGGCGACGAGCAGTACCAGGTGCGCGTTCTGCGCGTTGGTGATCCAGACCTTCTGGCCGTTGATGCGCCAGCCTCCATCGACCTTCTCGGCGCGCGTCGTGATGCGCGAGGTGTCGACACCCGCAGTCGGCTCCGTCAGGCCGAAGCACATGATCTTCTTGCCGGACGCGATGTCGGGCAGGAAGCGCTTCTTCATCTCTTCCGAGCCGTGATGGATGATGCAACCCGGCGGAAAGATGTAGAAGTGAATGGACGAGGCACCGTTGGCGCCGCCGAAATAGGCCACTTCCTGCAGCATCACCGAGGCGGCTTCGAGGCCGAGACCGAGCCCGCCATAGGCTTCCGGGATCATCGTGCCCAGCCAGCCGCCCTCGGCAAATGCCTGGATGAAGTCCCAGGGATACTGTTTCTCCTCGTCGTGCTTTCTCCAGTACTCGAGGTCGAAACGGGATGCGAGCGCATGAGCGGACTCGCGGATCATGTTCAGGTCGGTGACATCCATGGTCGTGGACATGGTTGGGTTTCCGGAAAAGTAGGTTCTGGAGGATCAGGCTGCCGAAGTCCGCGCCGGGATGTGTTCGAGCGGGGTGAGCGGATCGTGCGCGGAAAGATCGCCCAGCTTCTCGCCGAGATAACGGGCGCGGATCGCGCGACGCATGATCTTTCCGTTCCTGGTCTTGGGCAGGCCGCTCACCACGTGCACGCACGAAGGCGCCATGGCTTTGCCGAGCATCTTCGTGACCGCGGCCACGAGCGTTTCCGGTTGCGGCGGCGTCGCCGCATCGCGCGCCACGACGAAGGCCACGACTTGCTGGCCTTTCAGCTCGTCGGGCGCGCCGATCACCGCTGCTTCGGCGATGCCCGGCTGCGCCACCAGCGCCGATTCGATTTCCGCAGGACCCACCCGGCGGCCGCCGATCTTCAGCGTGTCGTCCGAACGGCCGTGAATGTGCCAGTAACCGTGCGCGTCGATGCTGGCCAGGTCGCCGTGCACCCAGGTGTCCGGCCAGCGGCTCCAGTAGGTATCGAGATAGCGTTCGTCGTCGCGCCAGAAGCCGTGCGTCATGCCCACCCAGGTGTTATGCACCGCGAGTTCGCCGATCTCCGAGGTCGGCCTGGCATCGGCGTCGAGCACGTCCACGTCCATGCCGGGCAGCGGCCCCGCGAAGGATGCCGGCGTCTGCGGCGCGATCGTGTAGCACGACAGGATCCCGCCCCCCGTCTCGGTTCCGCCCGAGTAGTTGAGAATCGGCAGACGCGAAGCTCCGACCGTGCCGAACAGCCAATGCCATGTGGGCTCGTCCCAGGCCTCGCCGGTGGAAGCGAAAGCGCGCAGGCTACTGAGGTCCGCTGCGGGGCGGCCGCCGTCGGAACGCGCGCGCAAGCCACGCGCCGCCGTGGGCGAGATGCCCAGCACTGTCAGGCGACGCCGCTCGACCAACGCCCACAGACGATCCGAAACAGGATGGTCCGGCAAACCTTCGACCATCACGATGCCCGCGCCGCACTGAAGGCCGCCGACGATCATGAGCGGCCCCAGCATCCAGCCCATGTCCGCGATCCAGCCGAGCGTGTCGCCGGCCTGCAGGTCGAAGGCGTAGCCGAAATCGACGGCGGACTTGAGCAGATAACCGATATGCGAATGGACGATGCCCTTGGGCAGTCCGGTGGTGCCCGACGTGTAGATGATGAGCAGCGGGTGATTCGGATCGAGCGCCTCGGGCGCCTCCGGATTTGCGTCATCGGGCAAGGGTGTCGCGACCTCGTGCCACCAGTGATCGCGGCCGGCGTTCATCGCGACGTGTTCGCCACTCGCGCGGATCACGACGAGATGCTGCACCGAGTGGGACAACGCGGCGGCCTCGTCGGCGATCGTCTTCATCGGGACGAGCTTGCCGCGTCGCGTGGTGCTGTCGACAGTGACCAGCACTTTCGCTTCCGCCGCCTGCAGACGCGTGGCCAGCGACTCGCTGCCGTAGCCCGAAAACGCCGGCACACCGATGGCGCCGATCTTCGCGCATGCCATGATGGTGACCGCCGCTTCCGGGACCGGCGGCATGAACAGCGCGACGCGATCTCCCTTACCCACGCCCAGGCGCCGCAAGCCTGCCGCGAAGCGGTCTACTTCGAGCTTCAACTCAGCGAACGTGAGACTGCGATGCTGGCCGGAGTCGCCTTCATAGACCACCGCCGTGCGTTGCGCCTGGACCGGATCGGCCGCGTGACGATCGACGCAACTCTCCACTACGTTGAGCGTGGCACCCTTGAACCACTGCGGAAATGACCGGCCTCGCGTTTCATCACGAACCCTCTCGACTTTGCCGCGCAGCGCAATGCCGAGATCCTCGGCCGCCGCCGGCCAGAACCATTCCGGCCGGTCCACGGACGCGCGGTGCAGTGCCTCGAGTGTCGAGAAACCCCAGCGCTTCATCGCGGCAGCGAGCCTGCTGCGCGCGAAATGCTCGACGCCGGGTCGCCATACGGCGGCCTGATCGTCCCCAAATGTTGCGCGGCCTTTCATGAGATCAGGCCTCCTCGACGGCGGTGTCCCGGGATGCTTCGGCATCGGCCTTGATCCTGGCCTGCAGCGCCTCGTAATCGGCCCGCTTGAGCATCAGGCCGGCACGCTTGCATTCGCACACGATCTCGTTGCGCTGGTTGTATCCCGTGTGGCGAAACCAGACGACGCCCGAATCGGAGCGCTTTTTCGACTCGCGGCGATCCAGCACTTCGGTGACCACGTGAATCGTGTCGCCGTGGAACACGGGCTTGGGAAACTTGATCTCGTCGTAACCCAGATTACCGAGCGTCGTGCCGATCGTCGTGTCGATGACGATCACACCGTTCACGAGCGCCAGCAGGAACATGCTGTTCACGAGCCGCTGTCCGAAGATGGAGTTCTTCGAATATTCCGCATCGATGTGCAGCGGCGCGCAGTTGTAGGTCAACGCGGAGAAAAGCGTGTTGTCCATCTCCGTCACGGTGCGTCGAATGGGGTGCTCGATCTTGAGTCCCGGGACGAGATCTTCAAAGCAAAGGCCGGCCATCGTGTGTCTCCTTATATGTGCGCGTTGAAATCAGGAAGCGTCCCGGGTCAGCGCGCGGTGCAGTTCGAGCACCTGACGCGCCGTCTTGACGTGCGCGTAATCGATATGCTGTCCTTCGTAAAGGACGGCCGCATTGCCCTCCGACTCGGCTTTCTCAAACGTGTCGATCATGCCCTGATAGAAGACGACATCCTGTTCGGACGGCGAAAAGACTTCGTTCGCCACGGCGATATGCGACGGGTGGATCATCACCATCGTGGTGAAGCCGAGCTGACGGTTCTGCAACGCGAAAGAGCGCGCGCCTTCCGGGTCCTTCAGGTCCTGCCACAAGCCAACCCACGAAGACTGCCGACCCGATGCCCGCACCGCCAGCAATGCGCGACTGCGCAGATACAAGGTTTCGTGTCCTGCGGGCGTGAACTGGAAACCGATCGAACGCGAAACGTCCGCGTCCTTGGCTGTCCCGGCGAACAAGGTGGCGACCCGCGGCGACGCGTCCAGGATCTCTTCGCACCGCGAGTAGGCCTGCGCGGTCTCCAGCGAGACGACAATTTCGACGGTTCCGGGTGCGACGCCGTTCTTGCGTTCGAAGTGCGTGATGAGCGCGTCGCACGCGACGATGTCGCGTGGACCGTAATTTTTAGGCAGCAACACGCCATCGAGACCGGGGATGACGATTCGTGCCAGGTCGTCGCCGGTCATCCCGGTCTCCAGCGCATTGAGACGCACATAGACGCCGATCTTGCGCCCGCCCGCGGCAAGCCTGCCGATGGACTGAGCAACGATCTCGCGCGCCTCGTCTTTCATGGCGAGGGGAACCGCGTCCTCGAGATCGAGGATGACGCCGTCGGCCCCGGCGGCCACGGCCTTCTCCGGCCAACCTTCCTTGTGACCGGGAACAAACAGAACGGAACGCATCGGCCGCATTTGAGATCCTCGCATCAATCGTGTTTGACTGATTAAAATAATACACAATGCATTATCGATGGTCAAGCTCACAGCGTGGTGGCGTAACCTCCGTCGACTGGCAAGACAGCGCCGGTGACATAGGAGCCTGCCTTCGAAGCGAGATAAATCGCCGCGCCCGCCATATCCGAATCACCCGTGAGCCGCTTGAGCGGGATCGGCTCGGTCATGCTCTCCAGACCCTTGCGTTCGAGCGTACCGGCCAGCATCTTGCTCGGGAACATGCCCGGTGCGATCACGTTGGCGGTGATATGGCGCGGCGCGAGCTGCGCAGCGAGATGGCGCGTGAGTTGGTGCAAGGCGGCTTTGCTGCTGCTGTAGGCATAGGTTTCGTGCCCGGGAATATGAAAGGCATCGATCGAGCCGACATTGATGATGCGTGCGGGATCGTCCGCACTTCCGCCCGCCTCGAGCAGCGGCAACAACTCCTTCACCAGGAAGAATGTTCCCTTCACGTTCAGGTCGAATACCTTGTCCCAGCCGGACTCCGGATATTCGGCAATCGGCGCGGCCCACAATGCGCCTGCGTTGTTGACCATCACGTTCAGCGACTTGACCCGCTGGCCCAGCTCGGCGGCGAAGCGCTTGCGATCATCGTCCTTGGCGATATCGCAGCCAAGCGCCGTGCAGTCGCCGAACTGCTGCAACTCATCTGCAAGGACCGCGCAGCTTTGAAGGTCGCGCGAGCATATGGTGACCCTTGCACCCGCTCTCACGAAAGCTTCCGTAATTGCGCGGCCAATGCCGCGGCTACCGCCTGTGACCAGCACGTTTTTGCCAGCCACGCCGAAGAGTTCATTGATTACGTCCATCTTTCACTGCGCTCCCTAAGTCTCGGATTGGCGCCATCTGCGTCCGCTACATCGACTCGATGTCGATGTCGGCCGTCAAAGCCCCCTTCTCAGGCGCTTGAGAAGAGGTCTCAGATATTATGCATGATATTTTTCGAGGTAGCTCAGGGTCGGTGGCTTCGGAAAGTACTCGGGGGCGCGTCACAAAGTTCGCCCTGGACGCCATGGCGCGCCCGTTGGGCGGCGCCTGCCGTCTGAAATGACGGGTCCGAGGAGCCGTGTGCAACCGAGTTACGCTGATTCATAGGCGTAAACGCCTACGACTCTGCAACACATAATGCATTATGCTTTGTATAAACAACTTCGACTTTGTTTGCCCGCTTTCTATCGGAGACAAGGAGACACGATGTCAACACAAGCCGTTGCTGTAAATGGCGCCATGAGCATGAGCGGGAAGGCGATCTTCTATACGGTGCTCGGTAACGCGCTCGAGTGGATCGACTTTGCAAGCTATGCCTACTTCGCAACCGTCATCGCGCACCAGTTTTTCCCGACTCAGGATCGGTCGATGGCGCTGATCAGCACCTTTGCCGTCTTCGGCGTGGGACTGATCGCCCGACCGCTTGGCGCGATCTTTTTCGGACGTCTCGGTGACGTACAGGGTCGCAGGACGGCTCTGATGGTAGCCATGCCGCTGATGGGACTGGGCACCTTGCTCATCGGATTGATGCCGACCTATGAACAAGTGGGGATTGCGGCACCCGTTTGCCTGGTCTTGTGCCGGCTCTTGCAGGGCTTCTCCGCGGGCGGCGAAGCCGGCAACGCTATTACTTTCCTGATCGAATGGGCTCCGCCGAACCGACGCGCGCTCTACGCCTGTCTTCAGCAAGCGAGCGGCGTGTTCGGCACGGTGTTCGGCTCTGCTGTGGCGGCCGTGTTGGCCACCACGATGAGTCATGATGCCCTCGAGAGCTATGGCTGGCGCATCCTCTTCATCGTGGGCGGCGGCGTGATCGCACCGCTCGGCTTCTATCTGCGCGCAAAGATCGATGAGACACCCGCCTTCGTCGAGCAATCGCACGCTGACAAGGTCTCAGGACGCGGACATTCGACGAACGCACGTTCAGTATGGCTGTCCTGCGCCCGGGCGATCGGCATGACCATGGTCTGGGTCGCGTCGTACTATGTTTTCCTCTCCTATCTGCCCGCCTTTCTGTCATCCCACGCGCGGATCCCGAGCAGCGTCGCGCTTTGGGTGAACACCGTCGGACTGTTGAGCATGGCGACGTCGATCGTACTGTCAGCGGTCATCTCGGACATCGTCGGTCGCAAGCCGCTCCTCATTATCGTTGCCTTCGCTTTTATCCTGATCCCTTACCCGCTCTTCAAGCTTTTCCTCAGCGGCGCCTCGTTCCCTCTGCTGGTCGTGACGCTAGCCTGCGTGGGCGCGCTCGTCGGCGTGTTTGCAGGCGTGTTCCCGGCAACGATGGCGGAAATGTTTCCCACCCATTTACGCTCCGGCAGCGTTTCATTCGCATTCGGTCTTGCAACCGCGATATTCGGCGGATTCGGATCACTCGTTTCCGAGGCTCTGATTAAATTCACCGGCTCGCATCTGGCACCGAGCGCTTATGTGATTCTCTCGGCGATTATCTCGCTTCCGATCATTCTGTCCTTGCGGGAAACGGCTCATCAACCGCTCAAGCAATCCTGAATAAATCAGAACGGGTTCGACTGCCCACTCGTTTCCGCTGAAGCGTTCGAACGCGCTCGTTGTCACCGTTTGAACCAGCAGTTCGTCGCATCTTCACCGACTTCGCTCGAGAAGCGCCTCCGCTGGAGGCCGCTTCCGATGTTCTCTGCCCATTTCACACGAACCAAGCCGATACACGTCAATAAATCGATGGAGACTCCTCTATGAAAAAGCATGCAATTGCAGGTGTGTTTCTTGGCCTGACCGGCGGACTTGCGTTTGCACAGAGCAGCGTGACGCTCTACGGAATTCTTGACGAGGGATTCAATTTCAACAATAACGCGGACGGGCACCGCCAATATTATCTTGCGAGTGGCGTCCTGCAAGGAAGCCGCTTCGGACTTCGCGGCACCGAAAATCTCGGCGGCGGCCTGTCTGCCATTTTCGTGATCGAGAACGGTTACGACGTGAATACCGGAAAGCTTGGGCAAGGCGGACTGATGTTCGGACGCCAGGCCTACGTCGGGTTGTCCAGCCCATTCGGAACGATGACCCTCGGCCGGCAATATGACTCCGTGGTCGATTACGTCGGGCCGCTCGGCGCAGGCGAACAATGGGGAGGCACCTACGTCGCGCACCCGAGCGATACCGATAACCTCAACAATACGAACCGGACCAACAACGCCATCAAACTCACCAGCGCACGATATGGCGGATTTCAGTTTGGCGGCACCTACACCCTGGGCGGCGTCGCCGGAAATGTGAGCCGCAATCAAATCTGGTCTCTCGGCGCGGGTTACTCGAACGGTCCGCTGCTACTGGGCGCCGGCTATCTCAACGTCCGCAATCCCAATACATCTTTCTATGGCGCCGGCGGCACCGTTGCTGCCACGGTGAACGGCGTGCCGGGTTCCAATTTCGGTGTATCGCCCATCATTTCCGCTTACCCGTCCGCGCATACTGAACAGGTGATTGCGGTCGGAGGCGCATACGGTATCGGCGCCGCGACCATCGGGGCGGTCTATTCGAACGTGAAATACATGTCGCTTGGTGACAGGACGTCGGGTCCCGTCCCCGCGGGCGGTATCAGCGGCACCGCAACCTTCAACAACGCCGAACTGAACTTCAAGTATCAGATCACACCGGCGCTTCTGGCTGGTGCGTCGTATGTCTATACGCGAAATAGCGGCGCAAATGGAATGGAAAGCGCGACGTACAACCAGGGTTCCATCGGCCTCGACTATTTCTTGTCGAAACGGACCGACGTCTACGCGACCGGCACCTTCCAGAAGGCCAGCGGCACAGATTCCACCGGAAAAGCCGCGGTCGCGTCGATCAATGGAGTCACGCCTTCTGTTTCCGATCGACAAGTGGTCATTCGAGTCGCAATGCGGCACAAGTTCTGAAAACGTGAAGACGTGATCATCGAGCGCGGCCCCGTTCGGCGGCGCCCGTATGCAAGGAGGATCAAGGAATGCGTGGCGTGATATTTCGCGGTGACTGCACGCTCGAACTCGAAAACTTTCCCGACCCGACACCCGGACCGGGAGAGGTGGTTCTGGAAATCAAGGCGTCCGGCATGTGCGGCAGCGACCTGCATGTATACCGAAGCCCGCGTGTCGAATCGACAAGGCCCGTGATCGCGGGACATGAACCCTGCGGCGTCGTGGTCGCGACGGGCCCGGGAGTCGTGAGTCCTTATGCCCGCGTCGGCTCGCGCGTCATGGTCCATCACTATCGCGGATGCGCGGCTTGCGAAGACTGCCGCTCGGGCTGGCCGCAGATGTGCCACGCGGTACCCGTGACGGTGTATGGCAGCGATGCGCATGGCGCGCATGCGCCCTACATGAAGGTGGCGGCGGACACGCTCGTACCTCTCGACGATCGCCTCAGCTTCGCGGCGGGCGCTGCTATCTCCTGCGGAACCGGGACTGCGTGGGGAGCGTTCGAACGCATGGGACTGACTGGACGAGACACGCTCGCGGTGTTTGGTCAGGGGCCAGTCGGTCTGTCGGCCACGCTGCTCGCCAAGGCGCAGGGCGCGCGCGTCATCGCGCTCGATATCGACGAGAACCGGCGCGCGAGCGCGAAGGCCTTTGGCGCAGATCACGTGCTGAATCCTCGCGACTGCAACGTAATCGATGCCGTCCGGGAACTCACTGCGGGCCGAGGGGCCACCATGACACTGGAAACCTCCGGCGCAACCGCCGCCGCTGAAGATGCCATGACCTGTGTCCGCCCATGGGGAACGGTCTGTCTGGTCGGTATCGGTGCCGAGATCAGGTTCTCCCTTGCGAAGATGCTGCGCAGCCAGCTACGGATATTGCCGTCCTGGACCATGTCGATCATGGCTCAAAAAGCTTGCGCTGACTTCAGCGTCGAACGGAATGTCGATCTGGACTCACTCTTCACGGATCGCTGGACCCTCGATCAGGCTGAAGAGGCGTACACGAAATTCAACCTGCAGAGCGGCGGCAAGGGTGTTTTTCTCATGTAGCCGGCCAGAACACGCATTCGGCCCGGCGCCCCACACGTACTACGTGTCCGCCCGCCACACCGCAATTGATCAAACAAACGGAGACTCTTATGGATCGGCAGACGTCGGCGGCGCCGCTCAACGAATCCACCAGCCGGTTCCTTTCGCGGGGCCAGCATGGGCTTCTTGTCGACGGTCAGATGGGACCGGGTTCATCGAACCGGACCTTCGACACCCTCAACCCTTCGACGGGCGAAGTCCTGGCGCGCCTTGCCGAAGGAGACGATTCGGACATCGACCGTGCCGTCCGCGTGGCCCGCGCCGCGTTCGAGGGAGCGTGGAGCCACTGGACGCCGTATGAACGCCAGGCTCTTCTTTACCGCGCGCACGACATCATCGACAGGAATTTCGACGAACTGGCGCAGATCGAATCACTGGACATGGGCGCGCCCATTTCCCGGACTCGCGCCGCCAAGGGTGCGTTGCTCAAGATGATTCTCTTCTTTGCCTCGCAGAGCGGGAATATCAGCGGCCAAACCTTGCAGAACGGATTGCCCGGCGAAGTGGTCACGATGTCGATGAAGGCGCCGGTCGGCGTGATCGGCGGAATCATTCCGTGGAACGGCCCGCTGGTCGGGCAATGGTGGCTGCTCGGCGCCGTGCTCGCCAGCGGCTGCACGGCCGTGCTCAAGCCCGCCGAGGATGCGTCGCTGAGCGTGCTGCGCACCGTCGAGTTGCTGCACGAAGCAGGTTTGCCCGCTGGAGTCCTGAATGTGGTGACCGGAACCGGCAGCGTCGCCGGCGCAGCGCTCGCGCGTCATCCGGATGTCGATCGCATTGCATTCACCGGATCGACCGCGACCGGGCGCAAGATCATCGAAGCTTCGGCGGTCAATATCAAGAAGCTTCAGCTCGAACTCGGCGGAAAGTCACCGGACATCGTGTTCACCGATGCGGACCTCACCAAGGCAGTGCCCGGAGCAGCGATGGGCGTGTTCGCGAACTCGGGACAGATTTGCTTTGCGGGTACACGCGTCTTCGTCGAACGATCCATCGTCGATGAATTCGCATCGCGCGTGGCTCATTTTGCGCGCGGGATCAAGATCGGCCGCAGCATGGACCCCGATGCGCAACTGGGGCCGTTGATCTCCCGTCGGCAACTCGATCGCGTGATGTCTTATATCGACATTGGTTCTAGCGAGGGCGCGCGTCTCGTATGCGGCGGAGAACGACTTGATGGCGCCCTCTCCGATGGATACTTCGTTACGCCTACAGTTTTCAGTGACGTCGACAACGAAATGCGTATTGCGCAGGAAGAGATCTTTGGTCCCGTGATGTCCATTATCCCGTTCGACACGGTCGAGGAAGCGATCGCCCTCGGCAACCAGACCGAGTACGGTCTGGGCGGCGCGGTCTGGACTCAGGACATTTCAAGAGCGCTGAAGGTAGTCCGGAGAATTCACACGGGCGTGATGTGGGTCAATTGTTATGGCCTCATCGATCCGCTCGTTGGCTTCGGTGGCACAAAGCATAGTGGGTATGGGGCGAAGGGTGGCGTCGCCCATCTCGACAATTACCTTTACTCGAAGAGCGTCTACATCAATACGTAGGTTTGCGGGGCCGCAACCAACGGACGCTCTCCGCCTTGCCGGCCTGCTAAGACGCGGAGAACGCCTTCAAGGACAACAAGAATCCGACGATGGACATGCAGGACAGCATCCATATCGCCGAGCCATAGTCGTCAAGCCACTGGGTCCCGAGTAGAAAGCAGGCAACGCCCGTGAGCGCGCCTGCAAAGGAAAACACGAACGCGCCTGCAATGGCTCGCGCCGCATCCCCTCCCGGCGCGAGGCGCACGATTTCGCTCACGAACACACCGTTCCAGCCAGCGGCCACGAAGCCGAGCACGGCCAGGAAAAAGTAGATCAGCGCGATCGGCCAGTCGGGCCGCACGAAAGGAAGCGCGAGCAGCATCGCCACGGCAACGCCGACGGCAAGCGACAGGGCAAGCGCGCCCGACTTGATCGCGTCGGCCGTCAGCCCCCACGCGAATCGGCCGCAGAACCCACCCGCGTTGAAGCACGACAGGCCGATGCCTGCAGCCACAAGGCTGAGCCCGGTGTGCCTGACGAGCATCGGCACGAGATAGGTCGTCAGAACAAGTTGTACTCCGGCAAACACCGCACCCGCCAGGCACGTGTACTTGAGCGCCGTAACATCGAGGATCAGGCTGATGTCGCCGGCCATTCGGCCTCCGTGTCGCGCGCTATGCTTCTCCGAGATGGGAAACCAGTCACGCGTTACTTCGAGCAAGAGCACGCCGGCGATACTCAGAGCGGCGATCGCCAGCAACGCGCGCTGCCATCCGACAAGAACGGTCAGAAACGGCGCGAGAACTCCGGCAATCACACCACCTATCGGAACAGCGGACTGCTTGATCGAGAAAAGCACGGCCCGCCGTCCGGGTGGAGCAGCCCCCTCCAGCATCGCGCCGGTGGCGGGATTCGCGAGGCCATAGGAAACGCCAAGCAGCGCCGATGCGACCACGGTCACCGCAACGGACGGGATTGCAGCGAACCCAAGTCCCAGCCCCGACCCTGCCAGACTCAGTCGCGTCGCACGCACGATACCGATGCGCGCGACGAGCGATCCGGAGAACATCGACGAGATCATCGCCGCGAAATAGACGACCAGCACCTGCCCGCCGACGAGCGACTCGCGCACGCCGAGCCCGTGCGCCATCGCGGGCGCCATCGCAGGAATCGCGAAGACTTCCACCATCGCGAACGTGTGCAGGGTCGTCGAGAGCGTGAGCACGGCCGATGTCCGTCTGCGCGGCGAGGCCGCGCAAGCATTGTCGGCGTGAACACGTTCACTCATCGCCGTGCACGCGACTTATCGAGCCGCACGCTTTTGCGAAAGCATCGATCCTAGCCACGCTGAAGCAGCGCGGTTACCTCTCGTATCGGCATGTCGGGCGGATGACGATCGATAACGTCAAACAATGCTTCGGCCTGTGATTTGGATATCACGTCCGTGGTCAACTCGGTCAGCTTTGCGGCGAACTGACTTGCAGTGAACGGTCTGGTCGGGCTGCCCGTGGCGCGCTCCTGAAAGATGTGCTCGGAACTGCCGTCCCGGTAGCGAACAGTCACATCAGCCACGAAGAAGCGATACTTCTCGTCGAGTTCGGGCGACACGGTAAGCCTGATCAGTTGCGCGAAACGGATGACCTCGGACTGAGGCGACAGGTCGAGCTTCTTCTCCAGAAAGTCTCGATGCGTCCGATAGCCGTTGCCCATCGACAACGCGGAAAGCGCCATCTGCACAGGAAGCGAATACTGAAGTTCCTCGATATTGCGCGGCGCATAGATGTGTGCATTCCGAGTGCCGACGATCGCATCCGTCATCGTCTGGATTCTCGCGTCCACGCCGGTGATTTCGTGCACCCGTTCCCTGACCCGCGCCATCGTTTCGATATAGGCATGATTGGCCGCGCAGCAGCAGTACGCCTTGAACGACATCTGCTCGACTTGCAGCGGCGCGTCGAGCGCGAAATCATCGATCGCTTCGTCACCGACCGCTTTCCGAATGAACGTGCGGTAAAGACCACGATCTCCCGTCAGAAAACGTCGCGGCCCCGTCACTCCCGCGAGCGCCAGTTCGACGGACTCGATCCCATTGCGCACAGCGAGGCCTGCATGGGCGCGTTTGATCGAGCCGCCGGTAGACGCGTATTCGGTCGTGCCGCTTGCGTGGCTCAAAGCGATGGAGAGCGCATTGAACGTCTGCTCCGCGTTCAGCCCGTATAACTTCGCAGCGGTCGCCGCGGCGCCGAAGTTGGCGAGTACCGAATGCGGCTGCCAGCCGGCATTGAGGAGATCGGGCGAACCAAGCCGACCGATACGCACATACGTCTCGTATCCGGCCAGAAGGGCCACCGTCACTTCCTCGAGCGTCGCGCCCACCTCCTCGCCGACCGCAAAAGCAGTCGGCACGACGCAACATCCGGGATGCGCATTGCCCGCGAAATCGTCGTATTCGAAGCCGTGCCCGTAGGCCGCATTGATATAGGCGGCATCGGCAGGCGCGGCCTTGAATGTCTCCGCGACGATCGTCGCCGTCCCGGGACGCGGATTGCGAAATTTGCGCACTTGTCTGGACCATGGCAGTTGCGATGCGCCGATCTGAATCGCAAGCTGATCCTTGACCAGTCTCTTTACCGCTTCCCGCGCGTCGTCGTTGATGTGACGGGAATCGAAGTCGACGACGAACCGCGCGACCGCCTCTTCAAGAGTCTTGATGTCATCTGCCATAAAGCTGTCCATGCTCCTCGAAAACGATTGATCCGGCATTCTCGTATTGCCTCCTCGCACCATGCAGGCGAGTAGCCCCACTGAACATCCTCAACAGAACGAGCGCGTCGCGCCGCCATCGACCTGAATCACCTGTCCACTGATGAAGCCGGCATGCTCCGAGGCGAGAAAGGCAACGGTGGCCGCGAGCTCTTGCGGTGTTCCCGCCCGCTTCATTGGTACTTCCTGAATGCGCCGCTCCAGATTGTGGTAAGCCGCGAATGTCGGCGTGATCACCGTAGCCGGGGCTACCGCGTTGACCGTCACGCCGCGCTCCGCGACTTCCATCGCGAGATGCTTCAACGCCGCCTGCACACCCGCGCGAAACACGGTGGAGATCGCGTGCCTCGGCATCGGCTGTTTTACGCTGGCCGATGTGATGGCAACGATGCGCCCCCACCCGCTCTCCGTCATGAGCGGCGCAAGCTTGCGCAGCACAAGCAAGGCCCCATGAAGCTGCTGCAGATAGCCCGTGTTCCACCGTTCGGGATCGTTCTCGTCGAGAAAGTCGCGCATCGGACTCGGCGGCCGTGGTGTGTTGACGATCAGGATTTGCGCACCACCCAGTCTCAGCGACTCATCTACGAGCGCGTCGACGTCCGGCTCGCTGGTGATGTCGCCAGCGCGACTGAATACATTGACGCCATATTCCCGCTGCAACGTTTCGCTAGATCTCGCGAGCCGCTGTGCGTCGCGCGCGAACATGATCAGCTCGGCGCCTTCAGCGGCGAGCGCCTGACAAATCGCGTAGCCAAGTCCCGCGCTTCCTCCGATCACGATGGCGCGCTTTCCCCGAATGCCGAGATCCATGCGCGAGCTCCTCCTTCCCGGTGAGTCGTGTTGCTTTACTCTAGTTTATACATTATGCATTATGGAGGCAAGATGGTTTTCTCGGCAATCGTCGGGAACCCATGACGAGCCACCGAGAATAATTTGCGATTATTCGATCAAAAAAATATCGAAATGGGTAGGTTTTACCTTGCTGCGATGCAATCCACGCGTTCTTCACAAAAAGCTTGCTACCGCGACAGCTTCGAATTACGATGCATAATATATTATACAACGGAGGAAGACATGTCTGCATTGCCGTTGCAAGCGAATGGCGCCGCGATCAACATGGCGAAGAAGGCCGCCTTCTCGACCGTCGTCGGGAATGCGCTGGAATGGTTCGATTTCGCCAGCTATGCGTTCTTTGCCACCATCATTTCCCGTCAGTTTTTTCCTCCAGGTGACGCCGCAACCGCTCTCATAGGAACGTTCGCGGTCTTTGGCATCGGATTGGTTGCGCGCCCTCTCGGGGCAGTCCTGTTCGGTCGCTTGGGCGACGTCAAAGGACGCAAGCTCGCCCTGTTGATCGCCATGCCGATGATGGGTTTCGGCACACTGATGATCGGACTCCTGCCAACGTATGCCAGCATCGGAATTGCCGCGCCGATTTTGCTGGTGGTCTGCCGCCTGTTGCAGGGATTCTCGGCCGGCGGCGAGGTTGGCAATGCAATCGCTTTTCTCATCGAGTGGTCGCCGCCAAGAAAGCGCGCTCTGTATAGCAGCCTGCAACAGGCCAGTGCAGTCGGCGGAACCTTGATTGGTTCTCTCATTGCCGCATCGCTCTCCAGCATGATGAACCATGACCTGCTCCAAAGCTGGGGATGGAGAATTCCGTTTCTGATTGGTGGACTCGTGATCGCGCCGCTGGGCTTCTACTTGCGTTCGAAGGTCGAGGAGACACCCTTTTTTGCGGACGAAGGCCCGAACAGCAAAGTATCGACTTCTGCAGAGCACCCGGCCTGGGTTCTCTGTGCCAAAACGGTCGGCATCTCGACGGTTTGGGTCGTCTCCTTTTATGTCTTTCTGATCTACGTTCCGGCTTATCTCTCGGTGCATGGCCATATTCACAACGCCAACGCCCTTTGGATCAACACTGCAGGCCTGCTTGTCATGGTGATCAGCATCGTGCTGTCCGCCATCGTTTCCGATGTTGTCGGGAGGAAGCCGCTGCTTCTCTTCTCATCCATTTGCGTTCTCGTCTTTTCGTACCCGTTGTTCGTCTTGTTCGCAAACAGCACTTCGGTCTTTACCGTCTTCCTCGGGATTGTTCTGTGCGGAGGATTGGCAGGGATCTTTGCCGGCACCTGTCCTGCAGCCATGGCGGAAATGTTTCCGACCCGACTGCGAACGACCGGCGTGTCGATCGGATTCGGCCTCTCGACTGCGATCTTCGGTGGATTCGCATCGCTCATCTCGGAGACACTGATCAAGGTAACGGGATCGCAACTCTCCCCAAGCTTCTTCGTGATGTGTACTGCAATTATTTCCCTCGCAGTTATCTTCTCACTCAAGGAAACGGCGCACGATCCGCTCAAGTAGCAAAGAAGATAAGGAAGCGGAAACAGACGCCACGCCCGCGAAATCTCGAGTTCGCGGGCAACTGCGGCGCACGTCGAAACACACTGCCTTGACAGCGCCTGGCAAACGACGCTTGGCCGTAAACGTGATGACGTGCCCGCTATCATCAGTCATACGCCCATAAGCAGTCCCGTCGGGTCCATGGCGGTAGTGCCACACAAGCTTTATCGCAGTGTCGTTCGCTTCCGAGCCGTAACTCTGGAACAGTACTTTCGACATCGGCGCGGGCGCGTGGCTGAGCAGATTCTCGCCGGTTCCATCGCTTGCGCTTGTTCTTCACGAAGACCGCGTACACGCCGGCTACGGTGAAAACAAAGCAGCTCTTACCGTTCTTCAGCGCTTGTGGCTCGCCTCCACACGCCTTCCAGCATCGCAGGCACCCATTGCTCGGCCGGGCAGCGACTCCATGTGTCGGCAAGGAAAATCATCGATTCGTCACCACTCGTCTGCCGAGCCTTCTCCAGTTCCAACAACAGCAGCGTACCCGCCGAGTAGGGGCAGCCACCGACCGTTCCACTCGATGTCGCTTGACGAAGGACCACGCCCGGCGCGAAAAGGCAGCGATGGCTGGCCATCTCGGGCGTGAGTGTCTGCCGCACCGAGACGTCGAGATAAAGACTACGCATTTGATTCAGGCCTTTTACGACATTGTGTATTGCCACGCTGACCGCGTGGACGCCTGCAAGGTCTCCACCGACCATCGACGCGAGTAACGCCTTGGCGCGTGTCACCTTGCCGGTTACTTGCCAGGCCAGATTACGCAGCGTATTACCCGGCGCAAGCGACGAAAACAACGAAGGCATGATTCTGTTGCCCGCCGCTCAACGCCTGGCCAGTCGCTTATTGCTGATCGCGGGTGGCTACGGCGGAATGGATGCCGAGCGGAGCAGGATAAAGCTTTCGCAAGACACCCTGGCTTCAATGGTTTCGCTGACACGGCAGACGACGAACCAGTTGCTCAAGAACCTCGAGAGCCAGGGTATCGTCGAGCTGAAATTCGGGGAGATCGTTATTCTTGATTTTGATCGCCTGCATGCTGCCAGTGTCGAAGTTCCTGGTCCTTGAGACGCAAATCAGGATGCCCAGACCCGACTGACGAAGGCGCGCCAGAGTTTGTGTCCGTCAGACATCGCATACCGGTCGCTTGCGGATCGACATTGACTGTCCCTTCATGCCCGCCCCCCGAACTCGCCAGTCGAACTATCGACTGCCCGATGACAAGCACGGAGGACGAGCACGCGGTCAATGCGTCGAGAGCTTCGGGACCGGCCTTGCATCGCTGTCATTCAACGTATCGAGAAACGCGATCACGTCTTGTATATCGGCGTCCGACCAGACCGGTTTGCCGCCCTTGTGATTCGTCATCGGCGCGGTGCGCGTGTCGACATTGCTTTGATACTTCACGGGAAGATCGTCGAACCGCTGCTTGCCGCCCGGATGCGGATACCACTTCGATGGATTGGTGTCACGTTGCACGTAGAAGCGCAGCGCATCTTCCAGCGAGTGGAACCGGCCATTGTGAAAGAACACCTGACGCGTGGACGTGTTGCGCAACGTGGGTGTCCGGAACATGCCGCAATACCACTTGTTCTCCGTCTTGTCGGCGCGGACCGGGCCGCATAGACCCATGTCGTAGTAGTCCGGGTTTGCGTTGGTGGGAATCTCCTCGTTGCGCGGCACGCCGAGCGTCTGGAAGTTGTAGTCGGTCAGCACCGGATGGGCGCCGGCCGCACCCTTGTCGACCAGGTGACACGATGCGCAGTTGCCCCGATCAGGATCGTTGAATAGCGCAAAGCCGCGCGACTCCTGTTCGGTGAACTCGGCCTTGCCGTCCAGCACGCGATCGAACTTGCTATCGAAGGGCTGGAAGCTGGGATCGTCGAACTGGAAACGTTCGAGCGCCTTGCCCAGCGCCGCAAGCGTGTCGCCGGGGCGCGAGAAGACATCGTCGCCGAAGACTTCGCGAAAGCGCGCCGCATAAGCGCTCTTGCTCAGCTTGAGCGCCACGTCGGCTGCATCCGTGTTGGCCATTTCGTCGGGATTCAGCAACGGAAACGCCGCCTGATCCGCGGGACGGTCGAAGCGTCCGTCCCACGCGTAGCCGCCGGATGGCATGTTGTCGCCGTCCTCCAGACGCTCCTTGAAGCTGCTGGCATACGTGTGCGTCCAGATCGGCACACGGCGCAGATAGCGCAGCGAAGGCACCGCGCGCGTGCCGTAATGCTTCATGTCGATACCGCCCAGTTGCACGGCGAGGCCGTTGGGCGGGCCGTACGCATGTTCGGGGCTATGGCAGCTCGCGCAAGACTGTTTGCCGGACGCGGAGAGCGAAGGGTCGAAGAACGCGAGCTTGCCGAGCGCCGCCATGTCCTTGTCGGAAGGCGTGGCAGAGGCGTGGGCGGTGGCGGGAACGCTGACTGCATCGTCCTGCTGCCCGCATGCCGTCAGAAGAAAACTCGCGATCAAAAAAAGGGCCGCCCCCCGGGCGGTCCCTTTAGCACAGTGAAAGAACATCAGTTTTTACTGGTTGAAGATATCGGAACCGAAGGTCACCAGCTTCGCATCGTTCGCATAGCCGAGATATTCCGGAATGCCGAAGCGGTCCTCCAGGCTCTTGAGCAACGCGTAGTGGTTGTAGCCCGTATCGGTCGTCGTCCCGCCCTTGATGAACGGCGAGAGCAGCAGCGCACCGGTGCGATCGCCGCCGACGCCGTCGTAGTGCATGCCGATTTTGATCTGCTTGACCGTCGAGGGCAGCGACGCCGTGTTGATGCCGAGCGACGATGCATACATGATCGGCAGCGTGGAGAGGATCTGGTCGTCGGGACGCTTGACGTTCGGACCCGTCTGCTGCGAGCAGCACGATGCGCCCGGCAGATTGATCGTGAGATTCAACTGCGAATAGTCGGTGCTGAAAGTCGTCGTCATGGGCGAACTGGCCGCATTCGATTCATCGAAGTTGATGATGATCAGTCCGTCCTGCTGGTACGCCGCCGAAGCCTGGATGATGGGAATCCACTTCTTCAGGAACGCGTCGATCGACGTCAGGCCGCCGGGCGCGCCGGTCTTGCAGCCCTTGCCCGCGGCACCGGTGCCGTCGCCGTCGTGGCCGTCATCGCACAGATTGGGCGTGATGAACACGAGGTTCGGCGTGGTGTCGATGGACTTCAGGTCGTTCTGCAGGTTGTCGTCCAGATTGACGACGTGCTGGTCGCAGTAGTTCAGGTCGTCGGTGACCGAATGGAAATACACGAACGGATTGTGGCGCGTCGCATAGGCATCGGCCTTGACATCGCCGGATGCGGAGCCTGCCTGCGCGGACTGCGTGCCATCGACCGCCTTGGTCACGTCCGCGCCCGCGAGCTTGGCGGTGCGCGTCGGGAAGCTGCATGCCTTCGTGCCGTCGCGGTTCAGGTCGTTGCCCATGTCGCCCATGTAGCCCTTCCAGGCGAACTTGGCGTTGTCGAGCTGGTTGCCGAGCGTCTTGACGCGTGCCGGATACACGCAGCCACCGCCGGCGTGACCGTTCGCATCGGTGCCGGCCTTGAGCACCTTGGGATTGGCGCTGTCGTTGCCCGCATCGACGATATCGGACCACAGGCTGAAGCAGTCGGTCTCGGTATCGATGGTCGAAGGCTGGCCGCTCACCATCGAGATGTAGTTGTCGAGACTCACGTGGCCGGTGCCGTAGTAGTTGGTCAGCAACGCGCCTTGCGGGGCGAGCGACTTCAGATACGGGTCCTGGCCGCTGGCCGCCGCGGTCGTGCCGAAAGACTCCTCGTAGTTCTTGTTCTCCATCGTGATCACGAACACGTGACGCACCGCCTTCGAACTCACGACCGTCTTGATGTAGGTGTCGCTCGCCGCCTTCACGCTGGCGAGACTCGTGTCGCTGTTGAAGTCGCCCAGCAGCTTGTCCGCCGGGACGTTGCCGTATTTCGCGGCAAGCGTCGTCCTGGCGTCGTCCAGCGCCGCGCCGCCCGCGACCAGTTGAGCCACTTGCGTGGTGATGGCGCTCACGGTGCCCGTCGCCCCTTTGGGCGCGAGGAAGAACGCGCCGGCGCCGAACTTCGTCCCCATGTCGTTGCCGTCGACATCGTTCTCGCGGGCACCGGTCAGATCGGCGACGACGTTTTTCCAGCCGCCGCTGCTCTTGTCGCCGATGGAATAGTTGCCCTTGGCGTCGCTCGTCGCGGACGGTTCGCCGCTGTCGCACTTGCCGTTGTCGTTGAGGTCGAGACAGACCTTGGCGTTCTGGATATAGCTGCCGAGTACGCGGCCCGAAACCTGCGGCGTGTCGTCGTCATGCCCGCCACAGCCGGCCAGGGCCGTCGCCAGCGCCATGCCCGCGAAAAGGGCGAACACACTCTTGTGCGGCTTCGAATTCTTGTTTTTGAGGTACGTCAAGTTGGGGATCCCCGTTGCTTGCCGGGCAGGAAGCGTATTAACTTTCCTTACCCGATGTTTCGGTTTGTTGCGGCAGCGCGGAGCATAGGGCAATTGCATGGCAATTCGGTTACAGTCGCGCTGGCCAATCGGACGCGGCGATATATTCGGAATATTCGGTCGGCGATATGTGCGCGTGACCTATCCGATTCATCTGGAAGAATCCACGGTGCACATTGCTCAATCGACTTGCCAAACTGCGCACTCTGCCGCCTATTGAGCGACGTGCCTTCTTGGGAAACTACTCTCTGTCAAACAGCCAGGAGTGTTCTCCATGTCGTCCTTCCTACCCCCTACGCTTCACCTCGAAGCCGCCGACGTCGTCCAGATCGTTCAGCGCATCGGCCTTTCCCGCTGCATCGCGGGCATCGCGGATCGCATCGAACGCGATTTCCGTCGCTGGCCCGAGTTCGACAAAAGCGCACGCGTCGCCTGCCATTCGCGCGACGGCGTGATCGAACTGATGCCCATTGCCGACGACCGCGAGTTCGCGTTCAAGTACGTCAACGGGCATCCGAAGAACACGCAGGCGGGCCTGCCCACGGTGATGGCTTTCGGCGTGCTCGCCGACGTCGACACCGGCGCGCCGCGCCTTCTGTCGGAACTGACGCTCACCACCGCGATCCGCACGGCCGCCATGTCCGCCCTCGCCGCGCGCGCGCTCGCGCGGCCGGAATGCCGCGTGATGGCGCTGATCGGCAACGGCGCACAAAGCGAATTCCAGGCGATCGCGTTCCGCGACCTGCTCGGCATCCGCACCGTCCGCGTCTACGACGTCGATCCTTCCGCGACCGCCAAGCTCTTCGCGAATCTCGCGGAGCAAGGCATCGAAGTGATCGTCTGCCGGAGTGCCGGGGAAGCGGCGCAAGGCGCGGACATCGTGACGACCGTCACCGCCGACAAGGTCAACGCGACCATCCTCACGACCGATATGGTCACCGCGGGCATGCACGTGAACGCGGTCGGAGGCGATTGTCCCGGCAAGACCGAACTTCATGCCGACGTGCTCGAACGCGCGGCCGTGTTCGTCGAGTACGCGCCGCAGACGCGCATCGAAGGGGATATCCAGCAGATGGCGCCGGACTTTCCGGTAACGGAACTGTGGGAAGTGCTGTCGAAGAAGGCGCCGGGACGCACGAGCGAGTCGCAGGTCACGGTGTTCGATTCGGTCGGCTTCGCGCTCGAAGATTATTCGGCGCTGACCTTCATCCGCGACATGGCGATGGAGCTTGGCATTGGAAGGAAAATCGAACTGGTGCCCGCACTGGACAATCCGAAGAATCTCTTCGGCCTGCTCGAAGCGCGGCCGGCGCACGCGGCAATCGAAGCGGCGATTGCCTGAAGCGGCGCGCCGCTAGCGATAACTCTTCAGCAGGATGCTCGTTTCCGTATGGCGGATGCCCTTGATCAGCCGCACGCGTTCGAGCACCTGCGACAGCTCCGCGGGCGAGCGCGCGCGCAGTTCCGCCCAGAGATCCCAGCGCCCGTTGGTGTCGTGCAAGGCGATGGCGGCGGGCTCGCCCAGCAAGCTCGCGATCACTTCATGTGTGCGGTTGCCGTCGACCTGCACGCCCATCCACGCGCGAATGTGCTCCGGTTCCGCTTCGGGCCGCAACTGGAGCGTATAGCCGACGATCACCCGTTCGTCTTCCAGCTTGCGCAGCCGGGCCGTGACCGTCGCGCGCGCGATGCCGAGCCTGGCGGCGAGCGTCGCGACGGAGGTGCGCGCATCGGCGCGCAGGAAAGTAATGAGCTTCGTGTCGATATCGTCCATGATGCATGTGCAAACGGGCAGTCACCCTGCCCGTTCTTCATTCAATGAGGTCAGTCTCTCAGGTAGCGCTCGGCCAGCAGCGCCCAGTACGCGCCGCCCGCGATCACGTTGTCGTCGTCGAAATCGTAGCCGGGGTTGTGCACCATGCAGCCGCCCTTGCCCGCGCCGTTGCCGATCAGCAAATAGCTTCCCGGACAATGTTCGAGCATCACGGCGAAGTCCTCGCTGCCCGTCAGCGCTTCTCCGTGCGCAATGACCCGCTCCGCGCCGAGCAGCGCGATGCCGGTCTCGCGTGCGAACGCGGTTTCCGCCGCCGTGTTGACGAGCACCGGATAGTCGCGCCGGTACTGCACGTCGGCATGAACGCCGAAACTCCGCGCCTGCATCTCGACGAGCGCACGAATGCGCGTTTCGAGCAGATCGCGCACGTCGCGGTCGAGCGCGCGCACGCTGAGTTCCAGGCGCGCGCTGTCGGGAATCACGTTGTTCGCGCGGCCTGCGGCGAGCGCGCCCACGGTGACGACGGCCGTCATGCGCGGATCGACGTTGCGCGAGACCACGGTCTGCAACGCCATGACGATGCTCGCAGCAGCGACGACCGGATCGGTCGCGCGATGCGGCATCGCGCCGTGACCGCCGCGTCCGGTGAGCGTGATGCTGACGTCGTCGCTCGATGCCATCATCGCGCCTTCGCGGAATACGAGACACCCTTGTTCGATGCCCGGCATGTTGTGCATCGCGAAGACGGCATCGCAGGGAAAGCGCTCGAAAAGGCCCTCCTCGATCATGATCTTCGCGCCGCCCGGATGCTCTTCGGCCGGCTGAAAAATCAGATGCAGCGTGCCGGAGAATTCGCCGCGTTCCGCGAGATAGCGCGCGGCGGCGAGGAGCATGGCCGTGTGTCCGTCATGGCCGCAAGCATGCATGACGCCGTCGTGAACGCTTTGCCACGGACGGCCGGTCGCTTCGCGGATCGGCAGTGCGTCGAGGTCGGCGCGCAGGCCGAGACGCCTGCGCCCCGCGCCGCGCGTGAGCGTCGCGACCACGCCTGTCTTCGCGATGCCGCGATGCACCTCGTAGCCCCATTCGCCCAGGCGCTCTGCGACCAGCGCCGAGGTGCGCGTCTCTTCGAGACCGAGTTCCGGATGACGATGAATATCGCGCCGAAGCGCAATGAATTCGTCCGCGTAGCCGCTCATCGATTCGAGAATCGGATGTGTCATCGCCGGCTCTCAGAACGCGAAGGGCATGCGCGCCCGCTGCTCGATCGCCTCGCCCGCCGCCAGGCACAGGTCTTCGCGAAACGCGCCCGACACGAGCTGCACGCCCACCGGCACGCCATCATGCAATCCGGTCGGCACGCTCAGGCCCGGCAGGTTCAGCGCGGCGATCAGCTTGAGCGGCAGTTGCGCATCGAGAATGCGCGACATGGTCTCCGGTCCTTCCCGGTCCATGCCCCACGTGAACGGCAGTTCGAGCGAGGTCGGCATCAGCACGAGCGGATAGCGTTCGAGGAACGCGTTCCAGCGGCGGCGCAGGCGGTCGCGCCGCGCGAAGCCCTGAATGTAGCGTTCGAGCGATGTCTGTCCGCCAAAGCGGGCCAGCATCGATCGCAGCGCATCGCGCGCGCCGTCGTCGCCGTATTCGTCGACGGTCTGCGCGAATCCGGTCTCTATTTCGGTCATCGCGATCGTCATCCAGATGTCGAAGCCTTCGCGCATGTCGGGCGGCGACGCGGGCTCGACCACGTAGCCGGCTTCTTCGAGCCAGCGCGCCGCGCGCCGCAGCGCGTCGCACACTTCGGGCGATATCGGCACGCCTTCGATCGTATCGACCAGGGCCACACGCATCGGGCCGTCGATCGCGGGACCCGTCAGCGGCGCGGGCACCCAGTTCGGGTCGCGCGTATCTCGCGCCGACATCGCTTCGAGGCTCAGTTGCACGTCGCGCACCGAACGCGCGATCGGCCCCTGCACCGCGTAGAACTGCGCGGCAAACGTGCGCAGCTCGCCCGAACTCGGCGTGTACGACGGAACGCGCCCCGCCGTGGGGCGCAGTCCGGCGACCCCGCATGCATACGCCGGATAGCGCACCGAACCCGCGAGATCGTTGCCGTGCGCGACCGGACACATGCCCGCCGCCACCGCCGCCGACGCGCCGCCCGACGATCCGCCCGGCGTGATGTCGTCGCGCCACGGATTGAGCGTGCGGCCGTGCAGCGCGTTCTCCGTGAACCAGCGCATCGAGAATGCGGGCGTGTTCGTGCGGCCGACGATCACCGCGCCCGCATCGAGCAGGTTCGCCGTGACCGGGCTATGCGTCTGCGCGATCAGATCGCGCTTCGCGACGACGCCGTGCGTGGTCGGCTCGCCCGTCACATCGACGTTGCACTTGATCGTCACCGGCACACCGTGAAGCGGACCGAGCGGCACGCCTGCGGCACGCAGCGCATCGGCTTCGTCCGCCGCGCGCAAAGCCGCTTCGCGACTGACGTGCGTCAGCGCGTTGATGTGCGGATTCACGGCGTCGATGCGCTGCAGGCAGCTCGTCACCGCCTCGCGGCTCGAGATCGCGCCATTGGCGATCGCAGTCGCCACCTGCCACGCGTGCCAGCGCCAGATGTCCGCCGGCAGTGTCGCGGTCTCGATACCTTCTTGCATGTTTCCCATCGTTGAAGTCCTCAATGAAACAGAAGCCGCACATCAGAAAAGATGCCGGACGCCGATGCGCGACACGAATTGCCGGTTGGTCGACGAAGGCGCGGTCAGCGCGATCGACGCCACCGTGCCCGCGCCGCTCGCCTTTTGCGCGTCCAGATCGATATAGACGTCCGTGCGTTTCGAGAGCAGATAGTCGAGGCCCGCCGTCGCCGTGTACCAGCGCGACGCCTCGAAGCGGTCGAAGGAGAGCTTCGCCGCGAGCACGATATCGGGGCGCACGTGCCAGTCGCCGCCGACATGCAGCACCTGATCGGTCGATGCGCGGCCCGCCAGTTCGAGACGCGTGTTCGTGTAGAGCGCGAGCGCGTTCACGCTGGCGAACGCATAGGACACGCCGACGCCGAGGATGCGCTGCTTGTCGACGAACAACAGCGCGGTCGGCGTCACGCGCTGGCCCAGCACCGTCGGTGCTCCGAGCAGGCCGGCGAAGGTCGGCGCCTGATTGATGTCGGTGAGCACGACGGCCGCCGAAAACGGACCGTAGCTGTATTGCACGTTCGCGCTGATCGCGCGGCCGAGATTCGTCGACGACGCGCCGGCGTTCTGCCCGAACGCGTACATCGCGCCCGCCTTGAAACCCGCGACGACGGGCGTCGAATACTGCACCGAATTGTTCAGGCGCTCGCCCGACACGCGATCGAAGTCCGCGTTCTGCACGCCGTACAGGCCGCAGTTCAGGCAAGGCAGATAGCGTTCGAGCAGCACCGTGAAGTCGTACTGCCGGCCCAGCGTGATCTCGCCCAGGGTTCGCTGACCGAGGCCCACATAGGCCTGTTTGCCGAACATCAGGCCGCCCTGTCCGAGCGCGCCCGTGTTCGCATTGAAGCCGTTTTCGAGCTTGAAGAAAGCGCGCATGCCGCCGCCGAGATCCTCCGATCCCAGAAAGCCGAGGGCGTTGGCCTTATTGACGCCATCCTGCATTTTCACGACCGAATGGCCGCCGTAGTTATTGACATAGGTGATGCCGTTGTCGATGCTGCCGAACAGCGTCACCGACGACTGCGCGTGCACCTGATGCGCGATGCCGGACATTAAAAGCAGTGCTGCGATATGACGTCTCACAGAAACGGTCTCCGGTGTTTTGATCGAGGGCGTTCGGAATCGCGGGCGCAGGCGCGCCCGCATCGGGCGGCCATGACGCCGCCGAGTTGTTTGCAGAGAAACGAATGGATGAGCCGGACGCGGCGCTCAGGCGTGCTGCTGCGCCTCGTGGATGTCCGCGCGTCGCTGCGTCATCGCCAGCACGCCGAGCGTGCCGAGCACCACGCTCGCGGCGATGTACCACGCCGGCGCGAGCCGGTCTCCGGTAACGCGCGTCAGCCACGCGTTGATGAGCGGCGCGAGTCCGCCGAAGCACATCGCGCCGACGTTGTAGACGATCGCCATGCCCGTCGAGCGGATCTGCACCGGAAAGGCTTCGGCCAGCGCCGCGGCGGACGGCCCCCAGAAGAAGCTCATGAGCATCGCGCTGACCAGTTCGAAGCGGATCAGGTTCATCGTGCTCGGCGCATTGACGAGCGATGCGAGCAGCGGCCAGGCCAGCACGCCGTAGGCGAGCATCGCGGGCGCCATCACGCGGCGGCGTCCGTAACGATCCGCGAGCATGCCGGTGAACGGACACATCACGAGCAGGACCAGCGCCCCGGCGAGCATGCCGAGTTGTCCCGCGCTCGGATCGAGCCCGAGCTGGCCGCCGGCGAAGAGCGGAATGTAGATGAGCCCGACATACGACGAAGTCGTGCACACGGCGACGATCCCGAGCGTGCCGAGCAGTTCGCGCGGAAAACGCTGCACGATCTGGAGCAGCGAGAGACGCTCGGCGCGCACATGGCGGCGCTGTTCGATCAGCGCGACGAATTCGGGCGATTCATCGACGCGCGAACGAATGTAGTAGCCGACCGGCCCGATCAGCGCGCCGAAGAGGAACGGCAAACGCCAGCCCCAGCTATCGAGCGAAGCGGGCGTGAGATTGTGCAGCAGCAGATACGCGACCGCGCCGCCGAGCGCGAACGAAAGCGCCTGGGAACAGGCCTGAAAGCTGCCGATCAGGTTGCGCCGTCCACGCGGCGCGTATTCGAGCAGCATGGCGGTGGCGCTCGCGAACTCGCCGCCGGCCGAGAATCCCTGCAACATGCGCGCACCGACGACGATCACCGACGCCGCGATGCCGATGCTCGCGAACGACGGCGTGATTCCGATCAGCAACGTGCCGACCGACATCATCATGATGATCGCCGAGAGCGCGGCCTTGCGTCCGGCGCGATCGGCATAGATGCCCATCAGCACGCCGCCGACCGGCCGCACGATGAACGCGAGGCCGAACGATGCGAAGGCGACCAGCATCGTCGCCGTGCCGCTTTGCGGCGGGAACATGAGCCGCGAGATGATGATCGAGAAACTGCTGTAGATGCCGAAATCGAACCATTCGAGGCCGTTTCCGATGACCGAGGACACGATCGCGCGGCGACGGGCGCGGGTATCGATCGACGGGCCTGAAGTCGTGTCTTGCCTTGCCGCTTGTGTTGCCATTTTCGCCCCGTGACAGGTAGTCGAGAGGATTCGCGCCGTGTGCGGCGTCAAACCGTTGTCACGATCGTAGAGCGGCGTCTCTCCGGCTCCTAGCCAACGAAACAATTTGGCGTCAAGTTTTGCTTTACACCCACGCGCCGGTTACTCCGTCCCGACGAATTCGACCGAACTCATCATCCGCCTGATGGACGGCTCCGCGCTTTGCCGACAGGCCTTCGCGGCTTCGATGAAGCATTCGATCATCAATTGCGCCGCCGTGCTGGGCGTGTCGCCGCGCCGCATGATGAGGCTCGTCGTCATTTCGGGCAGTTCGTCCTGAATCGGAAGCGCGATCATCCGTGAGCGCATCAGCGGCGACTCGACGAGCGGCCACGGACATACCGTGAGCATGTCGCTGCCTTCCATCATCGCGATGGAAACGAGCGTGGAACGCGCATAGTGAACCTGGCTCGCCGCCAGCGCCACGCCATATCGTTTGAGCATGGTGCTGTGGCGCTGCTCATGCGCATCTTCGCGCATCGTCATGACCCAGTTCTGGCCTTCCAGGTCGCGCAGCGAGGTCGCTCTCTCCAGCGGATGGCCGATGCGCGCGACGATGGCGAGGCCGCAACTGAACAGATCGCGCGAGACGAAGCTGGCGGCGAGCACCTTCGGCGCGGCGAGACCGATGGAGAAGTCGAGCGAGCCGTCGCGCAGCCCTTCGTGCGAGGTGCCGATGGCTTCGGTCACATCGAGCCGCACGTCCGCGCGCATACGCTGGAATTCGCCGAGCGCGCTCGGCAGGATGGTCTGCGATACCCACGGCGTCACGCCGATCGTCACCGCGCCGCCGGTCAGCCCCTGTATCTGCTCGATCTCTTCTTCGGCACGTTCGACCTGCGCGAGGATCAGCCGGGCGTGGGCGAGCAACCGGCGCCCTGCGTAAGTCAACAGCACGCCCTGCGGCTGACGCGAGAAAAGCGGCGCGCCCGTATGCCGCTCGAGTTCGCGCAGCGCGAGGCTGACGGCAGTCGCGGACAGCCCCAGATGTTCAGATGCCGCACGCATGCTGCCCTTCTCGGCAACATGGATGAAGCAGCGTAGATGTTGAAATTTCATTGTGTTCCGAAACGTATCGATCCCCGTGACCGATTTCGGGGCGGCCATTTCAGTGGCCTTGGACAAGCACTCGACAAAGCCAGGCCCGTGCAACCGGATCGCCTTTCGTGCGAGCGCGCTCGACGCCAACATGACGATTAGAACAGAATGCCGCACTCAGAACGGCTGTTTATCGAGCGGGCCGGGAGGCGAGGCCGCGCCAGCGACAACACCATAACAATGCTATTTTCGTTCGTGGATTCTCGCTGGGCTGTCGGATCCTGTTTGATCCGCGGGCAGCGTGGTTCGCAACCAGGAGTGCCGCCGATGATTGCCCGACGTTTCGTGCCGGTGATGCTGTTTATGCTCGTCATGGCGTTTCATGTCGGATCGAGTCCGGCCGCCACCGGGACCGTCGTGACACGGTCGACTTATATTCGCGCAGAGACGGACCGTACCTTCTACAACGTCTCGCAGCTCGCGGGCGGCGTGAACCGCTTCTATCACTACCGGAGTATCACGCCGCTGGACAAGCAGTCGGTGGTCCGGATGAACAAGGACACGCTTTATTCCGGCGCGGTCGTGGATACGTCGAAAGGCGCCACGCTGACGGTCCCCGATATGCCGCCCGGCCGCTATTTTTCGGTGCTGATGATCGACAACGATCACTACAGTCCGGGCGTCATCTACACGCCGGGCGTCCATAAGCTGCCGCGAGACACGAAGTATCTGTTCCTCGCGGTGCGAATCCAGTTGCTGCACCCCGATGATCCTGCCGACATTGCGCTGGTCAACGCCCTGCAGGACGGCTTCGTCATCAACGCACAGCGCGCGGACCCGTTTCCCAAGCCCAAATGGGATACGAAATCGTTGAACGCACTCACCGAGCGCTACAACCGCGAGTTCGCGAAATTCAAACAGTATCCCGACGGCTCGATGGCGCCGCGCGGCAAAGCTGACGAGCGCATCCGCCATCTCGCCGCGGCCGGCGCCTGGGGACTGTTTCCGACGCGCGACGCCGTGTACATCAACTACAACGGCGGACAATCAGCCGATCAATGTTATTGCGCCACGTATTCGATTCCCGAGAACAAGGCGTTCTGGTCCATTACCGTGTACGGCGCAGACGGATACATGAAGAGCGCGAACAGCATACTCAACGGAATCAATGCCAGGCCCAACCCGGACGGTACCGTCACCGCGCATTTCGGTTCCGAGGCCCAATGTGGAAACGTGGCCAATCGGCTGGACACCACCGAGGGCTGGAATTTCCTGATGCGTATCTATCGCCCGGGCGAGTCCGTGGTCGATCGGAGTTATCGGCTTCCGGATGCCGTCGCGTGCAAACCGCAGCAGGCGTTGCAATGATGCGCGGGTCGTTCATGAACGGAATCGACGCGCGAGCAAACGTTTGCGACTTTATGTTTCGAATCGACGCATCTCAGGCCGCAACGCCCTTCGCGTAGCGAACGACCGTCAAGTAAGTTCCGAATCTGCCGTATACAAACGCAGGGGCGCGTGCTGCGGGCATGCCGCCGTCCCGGCGCGGGAATCGCCGCGCCAGGAAACACGTGACCACGGAAACCGCTACCTGAGACTGTTCACTGCAATGCGTTTGAATCGCCTGACCGCGAGCCTCGCCGGCATCGTTTCGGCTGTGCTCGTCTCATTTCCCTCCGGCGCATCCGCCGATGAACCGCCCGCCGTGCCTCCGACGGGCGGCAAGCTGCTGCTCACCGGCGGCGTATCGGAAGTTGAAGGCGCGGCCGGCGGCGGCCTCACCCCGTGGGCTGTGATCGGTGGCTACGGCACCGCGCAGCAAATGGGCGCGGATGTCCACGGCACCTACATCCACACGCAGGACTACGCACTCGGCACGTATGGCGTGACGGTGGGCGTCGCGAATCGCGTCGAATTGTCCCTCGCGCGACAGACCTTCGACACGCGCGATGTCGGCGCGCAGCTCGGACTGGGCGAGAACTTCAAGTTCAATCAGGACATCTTCGGCGTGAAAGTGCGCGTGCTCGGGGACGCGGTGCTCGATCAGGACACCTGGATTCCGCAGCTCGCCGTGGGCATCCAGTTCAAGCACAACGAACAGGGAGACATCGTGAAAGCGGTCGGCGCGGCCAGCAACTCCGGCACCGACTTCTATATTTCCGCGACCAAGCTGCTGCTCGCGCAAAGTCTCTTGCTGAACGGCACGCTGCGTTTCACCAAGGCAAACCAGTTCGGCCTTCTCGGTTTCGGCGGCGACAGGTCTAACGCGTACAAGCCGGAGTTCGAATCGTCGGTGGCGTATCTGGTATCGAAGAGCGTCGCGATCGGCGCCGAATATCGCATGAAGCCGAACAACCTGTCCTTCGCGCGCGAACAGGCCGCCTACGACGCGTTCGTCGCCTGGGCGCCGAACAAGCATGTCTCGCTGACGCTCGCGTACGTCTCGCTCGGCGACATCGCGACCGTCAAGAATCAGCGGGGCATTTACGCCTCGCTGCAGGCAGGATTCTGATCATGAAGAAGATTTGCTATGCCGCGCTCGCGGTCCTCATGCTTGCGTCGTGCGCGGACTTCAAGGCCCATGCCGACGAAACGCTGTACCAGCAGTTCGGCGAGAAGGAAGGTCTGACGAAGATCGTCAACGACATGTACGACAACGTGCTTTCCGACCCGCGTACTGCGCCGTATTTCGAGGACGCGCCGGTCAAGCGTATCAAGGTGCTTCTGGTCGAGCAGTTCTGCGTCGCGCTCGACGGCCCGTGCACCTACACCGGACGCTCGATGAAACGCGCGCACGAAGGCCACGCCATCGACCGGGCTGCGTTCAACGCGCTCGTCGAGGATCTGCAACTGGCGATGGACAAGAACGGCGTGCCGTTCCGCGCGCAGAACCAGCTCCTTGCGAAGCTCGCGCCTTTGTACCGCGACATTCAGGATCGTCCGTAAGAACCCATTCGAAGAACCCAATAGTCATGCGCATTCTTTATCCTTTCCTCGTGGCCTTTGCATTGACGGCAACGTTCGCGCATGCGGCCAACGTCAGCGTGCAGGTCGTCGATCAGGCCGGCGCGCCGGTGCAGGACGCCATCGTCTATGCCGTGCCGGTGGGCGGCAAGCTCCCCGCGGCGAAACCCGTCCCCGCGATGATCGATCAGATCAAGCGCCGCTTCGTGCCGATGGTTTCCGTCGTGCAGACGGGCGCGTCGGTGACGTTCCCGAACAAGGACAACATCGAGCACGACGTCTATTCGTTTTCGCCAGCCAAGCGCTTCGAGTTGAACCTTTACCACGGCATTCCCGCGAACCCGGTGATTTTCGACAAGCCGGGTCTGGTCGTGATGGGTTGCAATATTCACGACACGATGGTCGCGTACCTGCTGATCGTGGATACGCCCTACTTCGCCAAGACCGATGCCAACGGCGCGGCGACGATCGCGGCTTTGCCTGCCGATTCGTACAAGGTCGTCGCGTGGCATTTTCGCTTGACGGACCCGAACGCGCAGCCCACGCAAAAGATCGCCGCGCACGCCGACAGCGCCGCGAAGTTCACGCTTCAACTGAAGGCTCCCGAATAGGAACTCAACGAGGAACTCACAGAACCCATCGCCATGTTCCTTCATAGCCTGCGTGCGCGCATCGCGCTCGTTTTCATTGTCCTGCTGCTTGTCGCGCAGGCTGCCGCCTATCTGGTCATCAACTCGGTGATTGTGAAGAACGCATATCGCGGGGCCGAGGAGCAACTCACCGTCGCCGAACGTGTGTTCGGGCAAGTGCTGCGCAGCAACAGCGAACAACTGACGCAGGCGGCAAGCGTCGCGGCGGCGGACTTCGGTTTCCGTCAGGCGGTCGCCACGCATGACAGCAAGACGGTCGCGTCTGCGCTCAAGAATCACGGCGACCGCATTCACGCGGACATCGTCATGCTCGTCGATCTCGACGGCAAGCTGATCGCGGACAGCCACGACGCCGGCCATGACGGCACCGAGTTTCCATTTCCTAACCTCATCAGGACTGTCGCGCGCAAGGGCGACGCATCGTCGTTCGGGATGATCGGCGGACATGCGTATCAGCTCGTCGCGGTGCCGGTGAAGGCGCCCATCACGATCGCGTGGGTCGTGATGGGCTTCGTCATCGACGATGCGCTCGCACGCGAGATGAGCATGCTCACGTCGCTTGATGTGTCCTTCGTCACGTTCGATCGCGACGGCAAATGGGGCGTGCTCGCAAGCTCGCTTCCCGATGCACAGCGCGCCTCGCTGAACGATCAGGGGCAACTCGCCGATGCAGGCTTCGTTACGCGTGTTGTGCGACTGCATTCGGAAGGGCGCACGGTCGCGGTCCTGCTCGAGCGATCGCTGAATGAAGCGCTCGAACCGTATCGCCGGCTGCAGTCGGCGCTCCTGCTCATCACGATTCTTGGCGTGATCGTGTCCGCGATCGGCAGCGTGTTTACGGCGCGTTCGGTCACGCGGCCCATTGCGGCGCTCGCGCAGTTTTCGAAACGCATCGGCCAGGGCGACTATGTCGAGCCGATTGAAATTCGTCAGCATGACGAAATAGGTCAGCTCGCGCAGGCCTTCAATCAGATGCAGGAAGGCATCCAGGAGCGCGAGCAGCGCATCACCGAACTCGCGTATATGGATCGCCTGACGGGTCTGCCGAACCGTGCGCTCTTCAGCGATCGTCTGCAACATGCCATCGCATCGGCGATGCGCGGCGGCACGCCGCTTGCCGTGATGATGATGGATCTCGACCGCTTCAAATACGTGAACGACACGCTCGGGCACCCGATCGGCGACATGTTGCTGCGCGAGGTCGCCCAGCGTTTGCGTTCGGTGCTGCAGCGGCAGACCGATACGGTCGCGCGTCTCGGCGGCGACGAATTCGCCGTGCTGCTTCCTACCGACAATCTCGAAGGGGCGCGTCTCATTGCCACGCGCATGCTGCGCGCGCTCGAGCAGCCGATCACGATCGAAGGCCAGCTCGTCGACGTGGGCGCGAGCATCGGCATCGTCACGTTCCCCGACAACGGCACCGATATGAATGTGCTGTTGCGCCGCGCGGACATCGCGATGTACGTGGCGAAGCGATCGAATCTCGGTTTCGCGCTCTACGACGAAAAGCACGACCAGAACAGCGCCGAGCGTCTCTCGTTGATGAGCGAGTTGCGCCAGGCCGTCGAGCACGATCAGCTCACGCTCTACTATCAGCCGAAGGTCGATCTCGAAACGCATCGCGTGAAATATGTCGAGGCGCTGGTGCGCTGGGATCATCCGACGCGCGGTTTCGTAGCGCCGGACCAGTTCATTCCGTTCGCGGAACAGACGGGTTACATCAAGGCGATTTCGCGCTGGGTCGCGGACAAGGCCATCGCGCAGTGCGCCGAATGGCATGCGCACGGCATCGATCTGGCCGTGTCCGTGAACGTGTCGGCGCGCGAGCTCATTCAGTCGACGTTGCCGGAAACGTTCCAGACGCTGCTCGACAAGCACGGCGTGTCGCCGGAGTACATCTGGATCGAGATCACCGAAAGCGCGATCATGGACGACCCGAATCACGCGATAGAAACACTCGATCGTCTGCATGCGTTGGGAATTCGCCTGTCGATCGATGATTTCGGCACGGGATATTCGTCACTGTCGTATTTGAAGCGCATGCCGGTGGATGAACTCAAGATCGACAAGTCCTTCGTGTTGGGTATGGTGAATCATAAGGATGACGAAACTATCGTTCGCTCGACGATCGACCTCGGCCATAACATGGGACTGAAAGTGGTGGCCGAAGGCGTCGAAGACGAGGAATTGATGCTGCGGCTCAAGGCATTGCGCTGTGATCTGGCGCAAGGCTATCACCTGAGCCGGCCGTTGCCGCCTGCAAAGCTCGAGTTGTGGCTGAAGGGATGGGAAGTGCAGCGGACCTCGACGCCGGATCGGCGTCTGATTCCCGACGACTCCGAAGGCGTGCTTTCATCCCAAGGTTCCAGTTGAATTCGGCGAATCAAAACGCGAGCCGCTCGCACCACTGAGTTGGGCGCGGGTGGCCGGCTGCCGAAGATCGCCGTTCGAGCTTCGTGCTCGCCCCTGCTCATCCTTTGCCGAGCGGTGGCCGGGTGGGAAATCCAGCCATGTTGCTCAACTGCGCCAGTTCATTGGCTGCCTCGCGCAGCAGCGCCGAATGCTCGTGAATCTTCTCGACCGTCAGCCGCACGCGCGGACCCGCCAGGCTGATCACGCCGACGCAACGCGAGCCGCTGACCACGGGCGTCGCGACCGCCGACATGCGCGGCGCGAAGACCTCGTCGATCATCGCGTAGCCGCGCACACGCGCGGCGTGCAGGAAACCCAGAAGTGCTTTCAGCGTCGTCGGCGCGTTGGGGCCGAATTCGTTCGGCTGGCCGAAGCCCTGCTTCAGGACGAGCGCCGCCGCTTGTTCGTCGGACATCGTCATGAGCCATGCGTGTCCGGTCGACGTGCAGGACAGCCGTGCTGCCTGCCCCATGTCGGGATCGTAACGAAAGCCGGTGCGCTGCCCGTCCGCCTTCCCCACCCAGATGATCGCTTCACCGTCCACCAGCGACAGCCGCGCCAGCTCCCCGGTGCGCGCCGCGACGCGTTCGATGATCGGCTGAGCGATATCCGCGATACCGGTCAGGCTCAGAAACTCCAGACCGTTCGACGTCATGCGCATGGTCAGGATGTAGCGGCTGTGATCGGTCAGTTGCCTCACATAACCGCTTTCGACGAGTTCGCCGAGCACGCGATGGCACGAACTGCGCGGCATGCCGAGCGCCTCCGCGATCTCAACCAGCCCCGCGCCTTCGCCCTGCGACGCGAGGAAATCGAGCACTCTCAGGCCGTTCTTGAGCGACATCGCGTGTTGATTTTCGTGATATGAAACGCAGTTCCGGTGCGGAACGCGGCGCTTTTGCAGCGCAAACAATAGCACCTGTTCGCCGCCAGAAGCGAACGTTGCAACATACCGGAAACCAGGAGACATCATGTCAGTCATCGCTGACCCAAACATTGCCGCGGGCGAACGATCCGCACAGGCTCACCTGATGGCGCGTCGCGCGGTGGCGGGCGCTACCGTCGGCACGGCGCTGGAATGGTTCGACTTCGCGCTGTACGGCGTGGTCGCAGCCACGATCTTTCCGAAGCTGTTTTTCCCGTCGCTCGATCCGACCGCCTCGCTGCTCGCGTCGCTGGCGAGCTTCTGGGCGGGGCTGGCCGCGCGTCCGCTCGGCGCGGTGATCTGCGGCATGCTCGGCGATCGCTGGGGACGCCGCAACCTGATGCTCGTCACGGTTTCGGTGATGGGCGCGTCGTCGTTCCTGATGGGGCTGCTGCCCACTTACCAGCAGGTCGGCATACTCGCGCCGACGTTGCTGGTCTCGCTGCGCATCGTTCAGGGTTTCGCGCTCGGCGGGGAATCGACGGGCGCGCAACTGATGGCGGTCGAACACGCGTCCGCGACGAAGCGCGGGCTGTATTCGGGGCTGCTCGGCATTTGCTCGCCGCTCAGCCAGATCCTCGCCAATTTCGCGCTCTTTGCGCTGTCCGGCCTGCTTTCGGCCGACGACTTCGAATCGTTCGGATGGAGAATCCCGTTCCTCGCGAGTTTCGTGCTCGTGCTGCTGGGCATCTATATCCGCATGAAGGTGAGCGAGACGCCGGCCTTCGAGGCGCTCAAGAAGAAAGGCGAAGGTGCGCGCGCCGCGAATCCGCTCGGCGTCGTTTTCAAGTTTCACTGGCGCACCGCGCTGCGCCTGACGCTGTTCTTCTGCGGCCCGGCTGCGCTGTTCTACCTGATCGTGGTGTTCTCGCTCAGCTATCTGACGAAGAACCTCGGCGTGCCCAAACAGACCGGCTTCATGCTGCTGATGGTCGCCAATGTCTGCGCCATCGCGGGCGCGCTGGCAGGCGGCTATCTGAGCGACCGGATCGGGCGTAAAGGCGCGTTGATGATCGGCTCGTTCTGCACGCTGGTCTGCTGCCTGATCTACTTTCCGATCCTCAACCAGCACTCGACCGCCATGACGATGGCCGTGATGGGCGCCTTCCTCGGCTTCACGCAATTCCAGAGCGGCATCCAGCCGGTGTGGTTCGCCGAATCCTTCCCGACCGAAGCGCGCTACACGGGGTCCGCACTGTCGTACTCGGGCGCCAACCTGCTCACCGGCGGGCCGATGCCGATCGTCGCCGTGGCGCTGCTCAATGCCTTTCATGGCTCACCGTGGGCGATCGTCGCCGTGTGCGGCTCGCTGAACCTGCTCTCCTTCCTCATGATCGCGACGTCGCGGGAAACCAAAGATACGGCCCTCGAACGTAGCGCTACACATTGAAACCATGACTCGCAAACTGTATATCCTCAATGGCTCCAACCTGAACATGCTGGGCGCACGGGAGCCGCACATCTACGGTCATACGACGCTGAAGGACATCGAACAGAACTGTCTCGCGCTGGCCGAAGAGCTCAAGTTCGATTGCGTGTTTCGTCAGACCAACAGCGAAAGCCAGCTGATCGACTGGATTCAGGAAGCGTTTTTGCAGGACGCGGCGCTGATTATCAACCCGGCCGGCTTTTCGTTCGGGCGGATCCCGGTGCTCGACGCGGTCAAGCTGATCGGCCGGCCGGTGGTGGAAGTGCATATCACGAACATTCACCGGCGCTCCGAGGAATACCGTCACTCGACAATCTCGGTGGCGGCGACCGCGGTGATCTGCGGGGCTGGCGCGAACGGCTACTTGCTGGCAATCCGCGCGGCTGACGATCTTTGGGGCGATCAAAGATGAACCTGCCGCTCGCGCGCAACTTAGCGTCGCCGTTCAGGCTGCGGGCGCGCGCAGCGGCGCGGCAGGAACGACCGTCTTGACTCGACCGGTTTTGACGTCGTAGACCAGCCCGGACACGATCAGGCTGTCCGGCAGTTCCGTGTTCGCCTTGAGCGCCGCAATGTCGAGCGCGACCGCTTCGTACGGCTCCGTCACGGCGAGTTCGTCGAGCGCATCCGTTTCGACGTCGAGATGCTTGGCCAACAAGGCCGGCGCATGCTTGTAGCAACCGATGATGCCGCAGTCCGTGTGCTGGAGCAGAACCAGTTTGCGAGCGCCCTCCGGACGTCCCGCCGCTTTCGCGACGACGGCCAGCACGGCCAGCGTTTCGAGCAACGACTTGTTGACCCGGCCGCCGACGTTGCGAATCACCGCCGCTTCGCCTTGCTTCAGGCCGAGCACGTGCGCCGGGTCCACGCGCGGATCGACGCAGCCGACAATCACCGTTCCTGTCGACGGCATCATCTTGAGTTCCGACGAGAAAGCCGTTTCTGCGAACCCGGCGTTGCGCTCGAGCATGACATCGTTGAAGTCCATTCTGCTCACTCCCAGGTGGTTGGGCGAAGTCGCCCGGTTGATCTTCAGGCAGAGCGTTCCAGGTCCGCAGGCGGACGGGCGGCTGCGGACCGGGTGTTTTTCGACTTGTCGTCGCTCCACAGCGGTGGAAGAAGTGCCTGTACCATAACGCTGCGAGCCACTGGCATGTATGTCGTTGTTGCCACCATTCGTGCCATCCGCCGCTTGCGCGCGGATACTCTTTATTCAGCTCATTAGCTGGCAACACGACCGGGATCGCGCCTGTTCGGGCCGCGTCCGGAACAGGGAAAGCAGGAGCGGATATGCACCGGATCGGCTTCATCGTGCCGCAGCGATTCCAGTTGATGAGCCTGGCCGCGCTCACCGCGTTCGAACTTGCGAACATGACTCCGGAAGGCCCGTGCTACGACATTCGTCTGCTGTCCGTACACGGCGGTCCCGTCGAATCCTCTAGCGGAATGACGCTGCAAACCACGGCATTCGGAGAGACGGCTTTCGACACGGTCATCGTGGGCTCGGTCACCGAGATGAAGATTCCGCCCTTCGACCCGGCCCTGATTGCATTGGTGAAAAAGACCGCGAAGGCGTCGAGGCGCGTTGCCTCCATCTGCAGCGGCGCGTTCGTTCTTGCCGAAGCGGGCCTGCTGAACGGCCGGCGCGCGACGATGCATTGGGCGCATGCGTCCGAATTCAGAGCACGTTTCCCCGACGTGATGACGGAAGAGGACAGGATCTTCATCAACGACGGTCCGATCTGGACCTCCGCGGGCATGACGGCCGGTATCGACCTTGCGTTGGCGCTGCTCGATAACGATCTCGGTCCCGATGTCGCGAAGCGGGTCGCGAAACTCCTCGTCATGAATCAGCGACGGCTGGGCGGGCAACTGCAACACTCGGCCCTGCTCGAGATGACACCGAAGTCAGACCGGATCGAATCGGTGCTCGCGTACATACGGCGCAATCTGCGCAATCCGCTCACCATCGACGAACTCGCGGATGTCGCCAACCTCAGCCCCCGGCAATTCAGCCGGGCGTTTCTGGCCGAAACGGGTCAATCGCCGGCGAAAGCCGTCGAGCACCTTCGGCTGGAAGCGGCGCGATTCATGATCGAGCAGGGCCGGCATACGATCAACGTCGTGGCGCAGGAGACGGGCTTCGCGGGCAGGGAGCGCATGCGTCGCGCGTTCGTTCGAACCTATGGCGTGTCCGCCGATGTCCTGCGCAGGAACGCCAGACGCGACATCCCTGCCGAAGCCTGAAGCTCGCAACGGGATTCTTTCGTTGACGCCCTCTTGAAATCAGCCTATAACCATCCATATGGATGGTATCAGGAAGGTAAGAGGATTATATGGCGAAAGAACCTGTCGATCGCTCGCGGGGCAGCGAGACGGAAAAAATCACGATCAATCTGGGCCCGGTCGATCTGGGTCAGATCGATCTGCTCGTGGAAGAAGGCTTTTACTCGAACCGGACGGACCTCATCCGGACGGCGATCCGCAATCAGTTGTCGATACATGCGCCGGTGGTCAAGGACACCGTGACGCGACGCGAACTGGTGCTCGGGCTCCAGTACTTTTCGAAGCAGGACCTCGAAGCCACGCGCGCGGCCAATCAGCGGCTCAAGATTCAGGTGCTCGGTCTGGCCAGCATCGCCGGCGACGTATCGCCCGAACTCGCGCTGGCAACCATCGACTCCATTCTGGTTCGCGGCGCGCTGCATGCGTCGCCGGCAGTCAAGGCTGCGCTGGCGGATCGTATCCGGTAACGACCTCACCCAATATTCAGCAACGGAAAACATGAAACTCAACGAAGGCTTTCTCGACTCGATGAAAGAGGCGTTCGCGCTCTTTCGCAAGAACGATCCCGCCGCGGCGGCGGAGATCGTGAAGCGCGCCATGCGTGGCGAGCAGACGAATGTGGCACGCACGCGCCACGACGACGGCATCGAAAAAACGCGCACGCGTTTCGCCGATGTCCTTCACGCGCGACGCCCCTCGCACCCGAAGCAAACCGACGCCGACGTGCAGGATCGCGGGCACTTCAGCACCCGGCGATACACGAACGCCGCAGGTCAACGCGGCTACAAGCTCTACGTGCCGAGCGGCTATCGCGACGAGCCGCTGCCGCTCATCGTCATGTTGCACGGTTGTACGCAGGACGCCGACGATTTCGCAGCGGGCACGCAGATGAACGCGCTCGCCGAAACCCACGGCTTCCTGGTCGCGTATCCGATTCAGCCGCAGGGCGCGAATACGTCCAAGTGCTGGAACTGGTTCAAGCCGTCGGATCAGCAACGCGATCAGGGCGAGCCGTCGCTGATCGCGGGCATCACGCGGGAGATCATGGCGCTCAACAACGTGGATCCGAGGCGCGTGTATGTGGCGGGGCTGTCGGCCGGCGGCGCGATGGCGGCCATCATGGCGCAGCGCTACCCCGATCTGTACGCGGCGGCGGGCGTCCATTCGGGCCTTCCCGTCGGATGCGCGCACGATCTGCCGTCCGCGCTCGCGGCCATGCGCGGCGGCAAGCCGAAGGCGAAAGCCGTGGACACGTCGAAGCCACAATGCCCATTGATCGTCTTTCACGGCGATGCCGACACGACGGTACATCACGTCAACGCAACCGGACTGTTACGCGGATTCACGCTGAACAACGCTGCATCAGGACATTCCTCTTCCATCGATACCGGCGCACGCAAGCATACGGTCCGTCGCATGACGTCGCCCGAAGGCATACCCGCGGAATCGTGGACCATTCACGGCGCGCCGCATGCGTGGTCGGGCGGTTCGTCGAACGGCAGTTACACGGACCCCGCCGGACCCGATGCCAGCGCGGAGATGGTGCGTTTTTTTCTTGCGCATCCTCGTGGTCGGTGAGTGTGGTTTCGCTATTGCTGTTCCTGTGCCGTAAGTGAAAGCGGCTACTTGACGGCGGTTCAGTCGTGATTCGTGTGTCGCGCTCTGGCGGCACACATGGGTGCACTGGCACCGACTGCCTTGCGCATCGGAGCGACCGAAGAGCACGCGACCGCTCCTTGCCGACGCGTTCATATACACGCGTCGCGCACGTTGTTCGACAGTGACGATCAGCAACGCCTCCCTGAAACTGCCTGCCACGCTCGCCCGCCAAGCCGGCAGCACTCGAACGTCGGCCCGCGACACAGCGGAAAGCACGCTTAACCTCCACCGCACGCGCTTTCGTTAGAATCTCCTTCTGAACGTTAAATTCGGCTATCACAGGAGGCGAACGTGCCAGGCTTACTTCCCGATGTCGACCGCGAGGGACTCCTCGAATACTCGGTCGTGTACACCGACAGATCGATCAATCACATGTCGCAGCTCTTCCAGGGCGTCATGCGCGACATCTCCGATCTCCTGAAAAAAGTCTACAACGCGAAGTCGGCCGTGGTCGTCCCGGGCAGCGGGACATTCGGCATGGAAGCCGTTGCCCGGCAGTTCGCGACGAACAAGAAGTGTCTGGTCATCCGCAATGGCTGGTTCAGCTTCCGCTGGTCGCAGATTCTCGACATGGGCGGCATTCCCGCCGAATCGATCGTTTTAAAAGCGCGTCCGGTCGGGCAAGGCAGACAGGCCGCCTATGCGCCGCCTCCAATCGAAGAAGTGGTCGCCGCCATCGAGGAAAGCAAGCCGGATCTGGTCTTTGCACCGCATGTCGAAACCGCATCCGGAATGATGCTGCCCGATACCTATCTGCGCGCGGTGTCCGACGCGGTTCATGCCGTCGGCGGAATGTTCGTGCTGGATTGCATCGCCTCCGGAACGGTCTGGGTCGACATGCAAGCCAGCGGCATCGATGTCCTGATCAGCGCGCCGCAAAAAGGATGGAGTGCTTCACCCTGCTGCGGACTGGTCATGCTCAGCCCGCTCGCCCGCGAAAGAATCGATTCGACGACCAGCACCAGTTTCGCCTGCGATCTCCGCAAGTGGCTGCAAATCATGGAAGCGTACGAGAACAACGGGTTCGCGTATCACGCCACGATGCCCACGGACGGTCTCGCGATCTTGCGTGACGTCATGAAGGAGACCGAAGCATATGGTTTCGACGTAGTGAGAAAAGAACAGCTTGAACTCGGCAAGCGCGTTCGCTCACTGCTCGCGGACAAAGGCTTCAAGAGCGTGGCGGCCGAAGGCTTCGAGGCGCCGGGCGTCGTGGTCTGCTACACGGACGATGACGGAATACGATCCGGCAAGAAGTTCGCCGACGCCGGCTTGCAGATCGCACCCGGCGTCCCGCTTCAATGCGACGAGCCGGAAGACTTCAAGACCTTTCGCATCGGACTGTTCGGTCTGGACAAGCTGCGCGATGTCGAAGGGACCGTGGCCAGGCTTGCCAAGGCGCTGGACAGTATTCAGTAGCCGTGCATGGGGCGCGCCTTCGCGAGGACGATGTGCGTCGCCCGGTCCGTCGGAACATGCTCGACCGTCCGGTATCCCAGCGCGGGCAGATCCAGGCCGCCAAAGAGCGATTCCCCTTGGCCGAGCGCGACTGGAGCCAATGCGAGGTGAATTTCATCCACGTGGCCAGCCTGGATGTATTGCTTCACCGTCGCGGCTCCGCCGCCGATCTTGATGTCCCTTGCGCCTGCCGCTTCGCGTGCCCTTTGCAGCGCAACTTCGATGCCTTCGGAAACGAAATGAAATGTCGTTCCGCTCAGCATCTCGATCGGCGGACGCGGGTAATGTGTCAGCACGAAAGTCGGCGCATGATACGGCGGATCGTCGCCCCACCATCCTTTCCATTGGTCGTCTGGCCATTCCCCGCGAACGGGTCCGAACATGTTGCGACCGAGGATGAAGGCACCGAAACCTTCCATCGCGCGCCGGGCGAAGCTGTCATCGTGGCCGGTCTCGCCGCCCTCTTGTCCCTGCATTTCGCGAAAAGTCCGCGTCGGGAAGAACCACTGAAAAAGCGCTTCGCCTCGCAGACCCAGCGGATGTTCCAGGCTCTGATCGGTTCCCGCAGCGAAGCCATCGAGCGAAACGCTGAAGCCGGCTACTTTTACCTTGGTCATTGACGTCTCCGTGCGCATCGTTATGGTGGAGGGGATTCGCATCGTCGAATGTGCAATTCTGGACCATTGTTGAATACTTCGCTAAGGAGAAAATCGACATGAAGGAACTCATTCGCAGCAAAGGTTTGTCGAGCTCGATTTCATACCGGGATCCGAAGTCCGCGTTCCGCTTTCTAGAAACGGCGTTCGGTTTGAAGCCGCTTTTCGTCATCCTCGATGCCGACGACGAGTTCGTCCACGCCGAAATGACCTTCGGCGATTCTGTCGTCATGATCGGCCGGGAATGGAGCGACGATCATCGCAGCCCGCGTTCCATCGACGGCAAGAACTCGCAATCGGTGCATGTGCAGCTTGCGGAAGGTGAAGATATCGACGCACATTGCGAGCACGCGCGCGCGGCGGGCGCGTCGATCTTGATGGAACCGGCCACGCAGTTCTATGGCGAGCGGACGTATCGCGCGAAAGATCCGGAAGGGCATATCTGGATCGTCGGCGTCATCGTGCAAAGAATGACGCCCGGGCAATGGGACGCGGTGAGCGGCCTTGTTACACGCGAACGGCTCGATTAGGCGGCTAACATACTCGTCGATAGTCAAAACGATCGAGGTGTTGGCGCATCCTCGTGAGCACGCGCTTTCAGCGCTCGGGACGAGGCTGCAACGTTTCCTTCATCGCTGCGCGTTCGGGCTTTACGAATGTCGCCGATTTCAACCGGCAGTTCAAGGCTGCGAAGCAAACGACGCCAACCGAGTACCGGCGTCGGTTCCTGACCGACCGGCCCCCATCGCTTCAGCAGAAACAGAAAGCCGGCGGCGCCATAAAGTCGAAGCCGGTGCTTCCTAGCCGGTGTATCACGTCGCCTTCAGAAGCCTATTGCCGCTCGGAAAACAGTGCCGGTTGCACGTCGGGCCGTGCGGCGGGATGTCTGTCGATCAGGAACTCGTTGCGGTCCTTGCCGGCGATCCATCCGGGGGTGCGTCCTCGTCCGCTCCAGGTCAAACCGCTCACCGGATCGCGATACTTCGCTGAAGGTTCGTCTGGCTGAGCGCCCGGCTTGCGGCCCATCAGTTCGTTCAGGGAGATGCCGTATTCGCGCATCTTCGCCACCATTTCGATCAGCACCTGACGCGTTTCGCGCTCTTTGACTTCGGCGAGTTGTTTGTCTATCGCTTCCTGCTGTGCGCGAAGCCGAGCGATTTCGAAGCTTTGATATGCCATACGTTCGGAAAGTTATTGTGGGAATTCGCTTTTTTAGCGAAATCGGGAGATGGTATTTGAATTGCGATCAGAAGGAAAGCGGTCTTACACACGCGATGATAGCCGTGATGCGCGGCCGCCTTCGATTTCAGACCAACGCCTTCGACACGAGCGCGGGAATCGCCGGCGACGACTAAAGCCCTTCGCGCGACACGAACGACGGCAAAAACATATGCATTCCGAATCAATTAGAAAGACTGAGTTCGCGCGACATAACGATCGACGACATAACCGAACGCATACCGGTCAGCGTACTCGACATCACCCCCGGCGACGATTCGATCTCACGCTCGCTGAAAGCGAAGCGCGACCACGCTTTCACGGCATAGCGCCGCGTGCCGTCGCGATAATGAGGCGATGCCGGATCGTCGGACTCCGAATGCGCGAGCAGCGTATCGGCATGCGGACCATCGGCGTCGAATCCGACGACCTGCACGTAGCTGTTGCCATGCGCATCGCGATCGAGCTTCAGCCCTTCCCTGTTCAACTCGTGCAACGGGCAAGCCACGGTGAAGTAGCCTTCGGGATCGCAGCCGCCGTACAGCGGAATCTTCGCGTCGCCATCGACGGCGTACAGCACATCGCCGCGTGTGGAATCGAGCGCAAAGCCGTTGCGCTTCAGCGCGAGCGCAGCGTCCGCCAATGCCTTCGCCAGCGCCGCGTTCATGCCTTGCAGTCCGGCGGGCGTCGCGAGCGGCCGCTGCGGATCGAATGGCGTCGAATACAGTTGCGCGTCGGGTATCTCGCTTGCGCGCCGCCAGAACTGGTCCCAGAGATTCGCGCCGCGTGCATCGGTGGCGGCGGTGCCGTTCCAGTCGCGCAGCACGCGGCACGGCTCCGCGAGATCGACGACACTGCGTTGCCCGTCCTTCCGCGCGATCTCGACGGCGCGCGGCTCGCTGCCCGGCCGGCACACCGTATCGAGCAAGGGCCGGCGGAACAATCGCTCCGACATCGACGTGCTGTCGAGCACCGCGCGTTCGAGCGTGGCGCGCGTCACGCCCTCCGGCTGCGCGATCAACCGTGCGGCGAGCGCATGGCCGAGCCGCGTGCGCAGCGACTGCTCCGTGCCGGTTTCGCCGGTCACCCTGTCGAAGCCGGTGAGCGGCGTGCGCGGATCGGTCAGCCAGTAGCTGCCGTTGAAGTTGCCCACGTAATCCACGCTCGCGAGGCTCGGCATGCGTGCTGCGGGAAGCGCATCGTCCTGCATTGCGTTGTGGTCGCCCCGATCCCAGAAGCATGCGGAACGCGATCCGTCGAGGAACGGCACGCCCGGCGCCTTCGCGTCGAAAGCCTTGCCGAGCGGCGTCGTGCACGCGGCGACGAGCGTGTCGGGCGCGTTCGGCACCGCGCCGATATCGGCGAACCACGCGCGCCGGTCGTCACGTCCGATCGCGAACGTGTTGACCCAGGGCATCGCAGCGAAGCGCTTTTGAATCGCGATGAAATCGTCGAGCGATTTCGCCTGATTCCACGCGAGGAAGTTCTCGAAGGCACGCGCGTTGTCCGCGTTCACGTCACGCAGCGCGAAGGCATGCTGCGCGTTCCACGCGAGCGCGGGCGACATCGCCGAAAGATCGACGAGCGGCCCGAAGCGCGAGCGATACAAAGTACGCGTGACCGGCACGAGCGCGCCGCTCGCGCGATCCTTCGTCTGGACCGTGATGCGCACCGGCTGCATGCGTTCTTCCTTGCCGTCGTACACGTAGCGCGTCGGGTCGCCCGGCGAGAGCTTCAGCTCGAACATGCCGAAACGCCGCGCCTGCGACACGGTATGCGTCCACGCGATATCGCGATTGAAGCCGATCACGATCACCGGCACCGCGAGGAACGACACGCCGGCCACGTCGAGCTGGCCCGGAATGGTCAGTTGCGCCTGATAGAAGCGGTCCGGCCCGCTCCAGAACCAGTGCGGATTGCCGAAGAGGAGGCTCTTGCCGTCCGGCGTGCGCGCGCCGCCGAACGCGAGCGCATTGCTGCCGATGCCGACATGCCCGCCGACGTTCATCGACACTTGCTGCGCGGGCTTCGGCGCCGGCGTGCCCGCGCCCGGCGGCGCCGCGTTGGCGATACCTTCGAGAAAGCGCGCCGCGCCGCCCGCGAGGCTGATCGCGATGAGCCGTCGATAAACATCGTCGCTCGTGATGTGGCCGGCCCACGGCGCGCTCGCGCATTGCGCATGCGCGCCGGGAAAGCGGCCGCTGCGCAGCTCGTCGACGTAGCGGTCGTAGCCGTCGGAGAAGCCGTCGATCATCTGACGAAGCTTTGCCGGCTGCGCGGCCTTGTAGCGTGCGACGGCCGCGTCGTCGGCCATCAGGCGGAAGAAGAAATCGGCGTCGAGATTGCGCGGCTGGCCGAACGACGAAGGCGCCGTCGCGCGCGCTTCCGGGCCGAAGTTCGCGGAGCGCTCGCCGCGCCAGGTCACGAACGAATCCGCGAGCGTGCAGAGATCGTCCTGCGCCTGCGAATAGCCGACGCCGTAGCCCAAGCTGCCCCAGTCGTCGGCGCGGATGTGCGGAACGCCGTCGCTCGTGCGGGATACGGTGACCTGATAGGGACCGCTGGAACCGGTGTGCGAGGCGCAGCCTGCAATCAAGGCGGCGGCGATGACGAGCGCGCGGGCAATGTGAAACGATCGATGCATAAAAAGTACCGGACTCTCAGTGCGCGAAGCTGATCGGCGTGCCGCCGCGCGGGTTCGGGACGATGCCCATCGGAATGCCATAGATGGCTTCGAGCGTATCGGCGCGCATCAGATCGGCCGATGGCCCGCTCGTCAGAAGACGTCCGCCCTTGAGCGCGACGAGATCGTCGCAGAAGCGGCCCGCCATGTTGATGTCGTGCAGCACCACGACGACGGAAAGCCCGCGCTTCGCGCTCAGTTCGCGCACGAGCCCCAGCACCTCGATCTGATGCGCGATGTCGAGCGCGGAAATGGGCTCGTCTAGCAGCAGGCAGTCGCTGTCCTGCGCGACCAGCATCGCGAGCCACACGCGCTGACGCTCGCCGCCCGAAAGACTGTCGACGGCGCGATCGGCGAAGCGCACGACATCCGTCAGTTCCATCGCTTCGAGCACCTTGGCGCCGTCGCGCACGCCGAAACGCCCGAGCGCGCCGTGCCACGGATAGCGCCCGAGCGACACGAGTTCGCGCACCGTCATGCCATCGGCGGCGGGCGGCTGCTGCGGCAGATACGCCACTTTGCGCGCGAGCGCGCGGTTCTCCCAGCTCGCGAGCGGCTGTCCGGCGAAGCGGATCGCGCCGCTCGTGGGCGCCTGCTGGCGTGCGAGCAGCTTGAGCAGCGTGCTCTTGCCCGAGCCGTTATGCCCGATGAGACCGCACACGCGCCGCGCGGGCAACGTGAGGCGCAGCGGATGCAGCAGCACGCGCGCGCCGAGCGAGAACGACGCATCGTCGATCTGGTAGATGAGGCCATCGCGGGCCGCGAGATCTGAGGTCATCGATAGTTCAAGGCGCGGTGCGTCCGCGCAGCATCAGCCACATGAAATAAAGCCCGCCGACGAGCGTCGCCTGCAGCCCCACCGGAACCTGATACGGAAAGAGCATGTTGCGCCCGAGCCAGTCGGCGACGACCATCACCAGCGCACCGAGAATCGCGGCGCTCGCGAGTTGCGCCGCCGCGCGCCGGAAGCCGAGCATGCGCGCGAGATGCGGCGCCATCAGACCGACGAAGCTCAAGGGGCCGACGACCATCGTCGCCGCGCCGGTCAGCACGGCTGCGAGCAGCATCAGCGCAATGCGGCTCGCGCCGAGCCCGACGCCCAGGCTGCGCGACACCGTGTCGCCGAGCGGCAGAATGTCGAGCCAGCGCGCGAAGAACAGCGCCGCCGCCATCAACACGACGAGCGCGGCGCACGCGAACATCGCATCGTGCGCGGTGACGCCGAAGGTCGAGCCGGAGAGCCACGCGAGCAGGTTCGTGAGACGCGGATCGTCGGTGGCGAGCAGCACGCTCACGAGTGCGCTGAACGCGGTGCCGAGCGCGACGCCGAGCAGCAGCATGCGCTCCGGCGCGAAGTGATAGCGGCGGCCGGCCGCGAGCATCACGACGAGCGCGCCGAACGCGCCCGCACCGGCCGCGCCGGTCTGGAGCAGACGCCCCGCTTCCGGCGCGACGAACGCGAGCGCGATCACGCCGAGCGACGCCCCCGCCGAGATGCCGAGCACTTCGGGGCTTGCCATCGAGTTGCCGGTCACGCGCTGCAGGATCGCGCCCGCGAGCGCGAGCATCGCGCCCGCCGAAAGCGCGACGGCGACGCGCGGCGCGCGCCACGGCAGCAGCGCATCGAAATTCGCGCCGCGCGCCCAGGTCCAGCCGTGCGTCGAGCCGCCCAGCGACAATCCGAGCACGACGGACGCAGCCAGCAACACGACGCCGAGCGCGATCCAGCGCGGCAGATGCACGCGCCGGAACCCGGTTGCGTCTGCCGAGAGATCGACCGTATCGGGCAGCGCGGGCAGACGCGGCAGCAGCCAGAACACGAAGGGCGCGCCGAGCAGCGACATCACCGCGCCCGTCGGCAGGCCGGTGCGTCCGCCGGGAATCATCTGTACGAGTTCGTCGGTGACCCACAGGAGCGCCGCGCCGAAGAGCGGCGCCCACACGAGGCGCGAGCGGAAACGGCGCGCGCCCGCGAGCCGCACGACGAGCGGCGCGAGCATGCCGAGAAAGCCGATCACGCCGACCGACGCCACCACCGATGCGCTCAGGAACACCGCCAGCGCAAGCGCCGACACGCGCACGAATCGCAGCGACACGCCGAGCGACTGCGCGCCGGCATCGCTGAGCGACATCATCGTGAGCGGCCGCACGAGCGCGGCGGCCAGCACGGCGCCGATGGCGAGATGCGGCAGCAGCGTGCGCGGCGCATCCCAGTTGTTCTGCGCGAGCGAGCCCGCGCTCCACATGAAAAGCGATTGCAGCGTCTCGCGATGAAACAGCGTGAGCACCGCGCCGAGCGAGCCGCAATAGAACGTGACGATCAAGCCCGCGAGAATCAGCGCGACCGGCGCGAGGCGCCGCCGCCACGAAAGCGCGAGCACGAGCAGCACGGAGGCGACCGCGCCGGTGAGCGCGACCCATTGCTGACCGCCGAAGAGCCACTGCGGCGCGAACAGCGTCGCGACCGTGAGCGCGAGCGATGCGCCCGCCGACACGCCGAGCGTCGTCGGTTCGGCGAGCGGATTGCGCAGCACCTGCTGGAAGATCGCGCCCGCCAGCGCGAGCTGCGCGCCGCCGAGCAGGCATACCGCGATGCGCGGCACGACGCTTTCATGCACGACGATCTGCCGCAGATCGCGCATATCGGGATCGACGAACGCGCGCCACCACAGGTTCGCGGGCAACAGATCGGCGAAGTGACGCAGCGCCAGCGCGAACGCGCAGGCCATCAGCACCGCGACGAGCCACGCGGGATGCATGCGCAGGCGGCGCGGCGCGGCGCTCATGGCGACGGTTTCAGCCATTCGCCCGGCTCCCGCGCCGCGTCGCCGCGACGAGACCTTGCGTGAGGCCGTCGGCGCATTGCGTCGCGCACGAAGCCGCGCCGTACGTGAAAAAGCCCGGCAGCGGATGAAAGCGCCCTTGCGATGCGAACGGCAGGCTGCGCCACAGCGGGCTGCGCGACAGGTTCGATAGCGCGATGCGGTCGCGCGCGCCGTGGCTGATGTAGAACATTTGCGCGTGGCCCATCGAGGCGAGATCTTCGACGTTGAGCAGCACCCAGCCGCTGTCGGTGTCGCCGCGCCACGCGTTGGCGATGTTCAGCCGCGTCATCACGTCGTGAATCATGCTGTTCGGGCCGTACACGAAGAAGCGGCGGCCGTCGTCGTACAGATCGACGACGAGCACCGGCGGCGCGTCGAGCGTGGCGACGGTCGCGGCGCGTGCGTCGAGCTGGCGATCGACGTCATCGAGATAGGCGCGCGCCTGCGCCACCCGGTCGAGCCGCGCGGCGAGCCGTCCGGTTTCCTCGACCGCCCGCGCGAACGGCTTGCCGCGCCGCGAATCGTAGATGTCGATGACGAATGTCGGCGCGATGCGCTGGAGTTGCGCTTCGAGATTCGACTGATCCTGATCGATCACGATGAGATCGGGCGCGAGTTGCGCGAGCAGTTCGAGATTCGGCTCGCTGTGCGACCCGAGTTCGATCACGTTCGACGGCATCGGCGGCAGCGCGCCGACTTTGGGATAGCTGTCGAGCTCGGTGAGCGCCATCGGCGGCGCGCCGATCGATGCGAGAATCTGCGCGCCCGCCCAGCTCAGCGACGCGACGCGCGGCGGCACGCTCGCGCGCACGCGCGATGCCACGGGAAGCAGCGCGAGTGCCCCCAGCATGCGACGGCGCTTCGGGTCCAGCGGGTTCTGACGGGTCTTCACTTCGCGGCGTTACCCCAGCGAGACGCGTTCGTGCGCGTGAGCGAATTCATCGCCACGGCCTTCCTCTACAAGCTGACCGTAATCGAGCTTCACATAGCGGTCGGCGAGATGGAAATAGCGGTCGTCGTGCGAGATCACGAGCACGGTCTTGCCCTGCGCCTTCAGGTCCGGCAGCAACCGGCGATAAAACACGTCCTTGAAAACGGGATCCTGATCGGCGGCCCATTCGTCGAACACGTAGAACGGGCGATCTTCGAGGTACGTGACGAGCAGCGCGAGGCGCTTTCTCTGCCCTTGCGAAAGATCGGTGGTGGAGAACACGCCCTTCTCGATCTTCACCTTGTGATCCAGATGCAGCGCTTCGAGCAGCGCCTGCGCGCGCGCATCGAGGCCGTCGAGCGTGAGGCCGTGCAGCGCTTCGAAGAGATAGAAATCGCTGAACACCACGGAAAAATGCTGCCGGTAGATATCGCGCTCCGCTTCGCCGACCGCCTTGCCGTTGAGCAGGATGCGGCCGCCCTCGGGCGCGTAGAGGCCGACGAGCATCTTCGCGAGCGTCGTCTTGCCGCTGCCATTCCCGCCGATCAGAAAGACGAGCTCGCCCGGCCGGAACGCGAGATCGATCGGTCCGAGCGTGAACACTTCGTCCTCGCGCTCGCGGTAGTAGCGATGCGTGACGCCTTCCAGCGCGATGCTGTCGAACGCGGCGGCGTCGCTCGCGGGCAGCGTGTTCTCGGGCGGCAAATCGGCGTTGATCGCGTTGATCCGCTCGATCGCCACCTTCGCGGAACTGATGCTCGGCAAGGCGGAAAGCAAGCCTTCGATCGGCATGATCATGTAGAGGAAGATCATCGCGTAGCCCGACATCACCGGACCTTGCACGGGGTAGAAGCGCGTGAGCAGAAACAGCACGCAGCCGATGAACGCGAAGAAAATGAAGCTGCCCCAGCTCGCGGCGGCCGCGTACAGCACGTAGCCGCGCGTTCTCTGCACGCGCACCGCTTCGACGTTGGTGGCGAGCGTGTCGTCGATGAAGGCTTCCTTGCGATTGCGATGCAGCTTGAGTTCCTTGGCGCCGTCGAAGAGCGCGCGGAAATACTTCACGAGATCGTCTTCGCGGCGGCGCGACGCGCGCAGGTGAAACTCCGCGCGCGTGTTCGCCAGATGAAAACCCAGCGAGCCGAGGAAGATGGTGACGATCGCGAACAGCAGGATCTGCCACGACAGATAGCCGAGATACATCAGGCAGCCTGCGATGACCGCGCCGTGCATCGCGAGATTGGGCAGGCTCACGAAGAACACGACGATGGAATCGAGGTCGGCGGTCAGCACCGAAAGCGCGCGCGACGCGCCCTGCTTCTCCAGATGCTGATACGACGCCGCGCCGATGCGCCGGATCGTGCCCATGCGCAGCGTCGCCTTGGCGTTCTGGCCGAGCTTCATGAAGAGCGTGGACGAAACGGCCCGCGTGACGAGCACCAGAATGCTCAAGGCGAGGAACTCGAGGCCGAGTTCGCCGAGCGTTTCGCGCGACGCGCCGAGCGCCTGATTGATGAGCGCGACGAGACCCGCGCTCGCGAGGCCGCTCATCACGCTCGTGACCATGGCGACGAGCAGGGTCCAGCGCGAATTGCGGATCAGATACCAGATTAGCGACATCGATGCTCTCCTTCTGCGATGCCGGCAAACCGCGCCGGCGTCGAGTCTTTCAACTGCGGGGCTGCAATGCGCGAAGCACGCAGATTACCACTGGTACGTCGCGCGTCCGACCACGCTGCGGCGCAGGCCATAACTACAGTACGTCTCGCTCTGGCAGTTCACGTAAATGCGGTCGAACAGATTCTGCGCGTTGAGCTGAAAGCGCCAGTGCGCGATGTCGTAGTGAATCGCGGCATCGACGAGCGTCGTCGACGAAAGTTTGAGCGTATTCGCCTGATCGCCGTACTGCGAGCCGATATAACGAATGCCGCCGCCGAAGCCGAGTCCTTTGAGCGGTCCCGTCTGCAAGGTCTTGTCGAGCCACAGGCTCGCCATGTTGTGCGGCACGTTCGCCGCGCGATTGCCCGCGTAGCCCTGATCGCTGTCGGTGATCTTGCCGTCCATGTACGTGTACGCGGCGGTCAGGCTCAAGCCGCTGCCGAGATCGGCCACGCCCGACAATTCGACGCCGCGCACGCGAATGGCGCCCGTCTGCACGACGAAGTTGCCTTCGGGATGATCGAAGTCCGGCTCGACGACGTTCTTCTGCTTGATGTTGTAGACCGAGAGCATCGCGAAGCTCTTCTGGTTCTTCGGCTGGAACTTGACGCCCGCCTCGACGCTCTGCCCCGTCGTCGGCTTGAGCGACGAGCCGTCGAACGTGGTGCCGAGACCCGGCTGGAACGAAGTCGCGTAGTTCACGTACGGCGCGAAGCCGCTGTCGAACAGATAGACGAGACCGGTGCGGTAGGTGAAGCGGTTCGCATCGTTCGACTGCGAATTCATGCCGGCGACGTTGTCGTACTGCTTCGTGCTGGTCCAGTCCTGCCGCACGCCGAGCGTCGCGACGAGCTTGCCGAAGCGGATCTGGTCCTGCGCATACAGGCCGAGCTGATTGAGCGTGTCGTGCACGCTGAAGTCCGGCGAATCCGGCAGCACGATGCTGCTCGCGCCGCTGTACACCGGCGCATACGCGTTGATCGACGGCACTTCGAGCGCGTCGCGCTCGTCCCAGCTATCGACCGAGCGCGTGTAGTCCAGTCCGACGAGCACCGTATGTTCGAGCGGTCCCGTGCCGAATCGCAACTGCGCCTGGTTGTCGACGGTGAAGACGTTGGCGCTCGCGCGAGCCGCGTACGCGTAGCGGTCGAGCGTCTGGAGATCGTCTTCGAGGCCCGCATCGCCGACGATCTGCTGATTCAGATGCGTATGCGAGTAACGCAGGTTCTGGCGCACCGTGAGGATATCGCTGAAGCGATGCTCGAATTCGTAGCCGATCGCCTCGTCCGTACGGCGATATTCGTTGAACTCCGGCTCGCCGAGGAACGTGCCCGTGCCGATCCGCCCGAACGGACTGCCGAAGAGCGTGCCGACGGCAGGCAGATCGACGTTCTGGCGGCCCGTGTCGCGGTAGCTGAAGTGCGAGAGCAGCGTGAAGGTCGTATCGGCGTTCGGCTTCCAGGTCAGCGCGGGCGCGACGTAGATGTGCTTGTCCTGCACGAAGGCCGTCTGCGTGCTTTCGCTGCTCGAATCCGCCGTGAAGCGATACAGCAGCGTGCCGTCCTTGTTCACCGGTCCGGAAACATCGACGCGCCCGCCGACGAGCCCGCGGCTGCCGACTTCGATCGACGCTTCGTGCAGCGGCTCGGCGGTCGGACGCTTGGTGACGAGGTTGACCATGCCGCCCGGAATGTTCTGGCCGTAGAGCACCGAAGCCGGGCCGCGCAGAATATCGATGCGCTCGAGTCCGTATGTGTCGTAGGTCGGCGAGAGCACCGTGAAGAAGGTTTGCGTCGAGAGGCCGTCGACGAAAGGCATCGTCTGCTGAAAGCCGCGCACGGTGTAGTAATCGACGGTCGAGTCGAGGCCGCCGAACTGCTCGCCGATCACGCCGGGCGTGTAGCGCAACGCCTCGCCCACGGTTTGCGCGGCTTGCGCCTGAATCTGATCGGCGGTGATGACCGAGATCGACTGCGGCGTTTCGATGATCGGCGTATCGGTCTTGGTGCCCGTCCCGCTGCGGCGGGCCACGTAGCCTTCGACCGGACTCGTCGCGGTTTCCTTGTCGCGCTCGCCCGTGACGAGCACGGGATTCAGTTGCTGCTGATTCGCGCCACCGGCATTCGACGTATCCGCGCTCTGCGCATGCGCGGCGCCGCCGAACAGCACGAGCGCGGCGATCGCAATGTTCCGCTTGCGCAAGCCGTGCCCGATCTGGGGCGAATGCGCCCGCTCTCCTCTTGCCATGACGTTCTTATAACTGCGCGGTCTCATGCCCAGCCTTTCTTTTCAAAAAACTTACGTTATTGAAGATATCGCGTCGCAAACGGAGGTCAATGCGCCGCGAAAACGGATAAAAACGCTCGGAAACATCCGCGGGGACTATAACCGAGTCATACCAATAATTGCAAATGATTCGCATTCATGCGAAGTAACGCTGTCGTTTTTCGACCTCCTTCAAAGCTCGGAAATCAGGTCGAGCATCGACGCCGCATCGGCCGCGATACGCTCATCCGCGCCTTGTGCGTCCTGCAGCGCGCGGGCCACTTCATGCAGCGGGCGATTGCTCATCAGCACCGGCAACGGCGCTTCGATGCGCTGGCGGCGCAGCGCGGATTGCACCTGCATCGCGGCGAGCGAATCGCCGCCCAGCGCGAAGAACGTGTCGTGGCGGCTCACGCGCGGCGCGCGCAGCACGTCGCCGAACGTCTGCGCGAGCGCGCGCTCGAACTCGCCTTCGGGCGGCGCGAACGTGCGTTCGTCGTCGGGTTCATCGTCCGAAGGCAGGCGATGCCGGTCGATCTTGCCCGCGGGATTCAGCGGCATCGCGTCGAGCACCGTGAGCGTCGCGGGCACCATGTAGCCGGGAAGCTCGGCGGCGAGTCGCGCGCGCAGGTCGGTGGTGCTTGCATCGGCGGTGACGAAGGCGGCGAGGCGCGTCGTGCCCGCCGTCGCGCGCGCGACGACCGCCGCTTCGCGCACGCCGGGCATGCGCAGCAGATGCGCCTCGATTTCGCCCGGCTCCACGCGATAGCCGCGCACCTTGACCTGATGATCGACGCGCCCGAGATAATCCAGCTCGCCCCGCGCATTCCAGCGCACGATGTCGCCGGTCCGGTACAGCCGGCCGCCGCCTGTCGAGAACGGGTCCGGGATGAAGCGCTCCGCGGTCGTCGCGGGCTTCCCGCAATAGCCGCGCGCGAGCAGTTCGCCGCCGATGTGAAGCTCGCCCGCGACGCCGACCGGCACCGGCGCGAGATGCGCATCGAGCACGGCGACGCGGCGTCCGTCGATGGGCTTTCCGATCGGAATGCGCGCCGGGACGTCGGCATCGCCGTGCAGACAGGGCGCGCAATCGAACGAAGTCGCGGTGACGGTCGCTTCGCTCGGGCCATACAGATTGACCAATTCGATATGCCCGAGACCCGCCGCCTTCCATGCGCGCACGCCGTCGCCGTACATCGCTTCGCCGCCGACCTGGACGCGCCGAAGCGTCGTCAGTGCGTCGCGCGCGCTCGCATCGTTGGCGAAGTCGAGCGCGAGCGTGTTCCAGTACGCGGTCGTCAGATCGGCGATCGTGATGCGCCGCTCGCGCACTTCGCGCAGGAAGCGCGCGCTGTCCCACAGCGCGTCGTCGCGCAGCACGACGGCGGCGCCCGCACACAGCGCGGGAAAGAGCTGATCGACAAACGCGTCGAAGCTGAACGTCGAGAACTGCAGCACGCGATCGCCGGGTCTCGTGCGCGACAGGTTCATCGCGGCCTGCGTATGCCGCGCGAGCGCCGCGTGCGATATCTCGACGCCTTTGGGCGAGCCCGTCGATCCCGATGTGTAGATCACGTAGGCAAGCTGCGCGCCGCTTACGGCGACGCCCGGATCGGCATCGGAAAAGGCCTCGGCGCAGCGCGCGACATCGAGCGCGACGACGCCTTCGAGCGATGCCGCCGCCGACGTCAGCACGATGCGCACGCCGCTGTCGCGCGCCATGTACGCGAGCCGGTCGGCCGGATACGAAGAATCGAGCGGCACGTACGCGGCGCCCGCCTTCAACACGCCGAAGAGCGCAACGATCATGTCGATGGAACGTGCGAGCGCAATGCCCACGCGCGACTCCGCTCCGGCACCGTTCGCGAGCAGCGCATGCGCGAGGCGGTTCGCCCGGCGCTCGAGTTCGCCGTAGCTGATCGATTCGGAACCGGCCACCAGCGCGCAGGCGTCCGGATGCGCGCGCGCGGTCGCCGCGATGCGTTCGTGCACCGGCGTCGCGTCGAGCGTTGGCGTGCCGTCTGCGCCGAGGCGCTGCACATGCGCGATTTCGTCTGCGCCGAGCATCGGGATATCGGCGAGCGCGCGCGATGGATCGAGCGCGAGCGCATCGAGCAGATTCGACAAATGCCTCGCGATGCCCGCGACGCTCGCTTCGTCGAAGGCGTCGCGCGCGAAGGAAAAGTCGATGCGCAAGCCCGCATCCGGCATGCCGGGCCGCTGCGTGACCGACACCGTGAGCGGATAGCTCGTCTGCTCGCGCGCGCGGATGCCCGAGAACGCGAGACCGCCGTGGGACGAGCTGCGCAAGGCGTCGTCGAGCGGATAGTTTTCGAACACGAGGATGCTGTCGAACAGCGCCTGTCCGCCTTCGAGCCGCGCGAGACGCTGAATCTCGTACAGCGCCACGTGCTCGTGCTCGCGCGACGCGAGGCTCTGCTGCTGAATCGCATCGAGCCAGTGCGCGACGCTCATTTGCGGCTCGGGCGTTGCGACGACCGGAATCGTGTTGATGAAGAGACCGACCATCCGTTCGACGCCTTCGAGCGACGCGGGCCGGCCCGCGACCGTCGCGCCGAAACTCACCGTGCGCGCGCCGGTGTAGCGCTGCAGCAGGATGAGCCACGCGGCCTGCACGAGCGTGTTCAGCGTGACGCGCCGATGCTTCGCGAAGTCCGTGAGACGCGCGGTGCGCGCGGCATCGAGCGTGAGCGGCAGCTCGCCGAAGGTCGCATCGGCGCTTTCGGACGGACGCGGCAGCGACGCGGCGAGATGCGTCGGCCCTTCGAGCGGCGCGAGCAGTGTGCGCCACCAGTGATCGGCTTCGTGTCGTTCCGTTTCCCGCGTGTGCAGCCACGCGATGAAGTCGCGATAGCGACGCGGCTTCGCATCGGCGCGCGCGCCTTCGTAGTGCCGCAGCACTTCGGCGAGCACCTGCGCCATGCTCCAGCCATCGAGCAGCGCATGATGAAACGTCCACACGAAATGATGCCGCCGCTCGCCCGTGCGAACCAGCGCGATGCGCATGAGCGGCGGTTGCGCGATATCGAACCGCTGCGCGAGTTGCGCATGAGCGAGCGCATCGAGCGCGGCGTCGTGCGCATCGCGGCCGCGCCAGTCCTCTTCGACGACGGGCACGCTCGCAACGCGCGCGACCCATTGGCGCGGCGCGTCGTCGAGCTGCACGAAGGCCGTGCGCAACACGTCGTGTCGCGCGACGACCGACTCCCACGCCGCGAGAAAACGCGCGCGGTCGAGCCCGTCGATATCCACGCGCAACTGGTTCACATAAGCGTTCGACTGCGCGCCGAGCAAGCTATGAAACACGATGCCCGTTTGCATCGGCGCGAGCGGATAGATATCGGCGAAGTTCGCTGCCTGGAGCGGCAGCGCGTCGAGGGCGGGCTGATCGAGCGCGGCGAGCGGCACGTCGGAAGGCGTGATGCCGCGTGCGCCGCTCGTGCAATGCGCGATCAACGCGCGCAGTTCGGCTTCGATATCGCGTGCGAGACGTTCGAGCGTCGCGGCATCGTAGCGATCGCCCTGCCGATGCAGCAGCGTCATCGATAGTTCGCCGTCGTTCACCTGTCCGAGAATTTCGAGCGCGTGAGCGGGCACGGCTCGTTCGTCCTGTGACGCGCCGGTGGATTCCTTCGCGCGGTGCCATTGCGATTCGGCGTTCAGCGCGCCACCGAACTGGCCGAGATAGTTGAAGACGACATCGCTGTTGGTGGCATCGCCGAGCGCTGCGCGTTGCGTGTCGTCGCCGAGATACATCAGCATGCCGAAGCCGAGGCCCGCGTCGGGCACGGCGCGCAGCGTCTCTTTCATGCGTTTGATCGCGGCAGGCAGATCGCCTTCGGGACGCAGCGCGACCGGATAGAGCGACGTGAACCAGCCGACCGTGCGGCTCAGATCGGCATCGCCAAAATGTGCTTCGCGGCCGTGGCCTTCGAGGTCGATGCGCAGTGTGTCGACAGCGGCGAAGCGGCATAGCACGCGGGCCGTCGCGGTCAGCAAGAGGTCGTTGATTTGCGTGCGGTAGGCGGCGTGGGCATCTTGCAGCAGGACACGCGTGGCGTCGCGGTCGAGTATCGCCGTGGCGCGCGCGGGTACGTTCGCGTCGTTGGTTGCGCAGGGAAGCGATGCCGGGACCGCTATCACCTCACGCCAGTAATCGAGTTGAGCGGCAAGCGCGGGGGCGCGCGCAGCCGTTTGAACGGTGCGTGCGAATGCTCGATAAGAAGTGGTATGCGGCGGCAATGCGATCGACGTTCCCGTGGCAAGCTGCGCGCAGGCGAGTTGAAGATCGTCGAGCAGGATGCGCCATGAGACGCCATCCACCGCAAGATGATGAATGACGACCAGGAGACGCCACGTGCCGTCGTCGATCGACATCGCGATGGCGCGGATCAACGGGCCGTCGCTCAGGTCGAGGCTGCGTTGTGCCGCGTCGCACAGGCGTTCGATATCGCTTCGACGGACCGCGTTTTCGATGCTCAGCATCGTTTCGGCTTGCGCTTTGGCGGGACGCTGCAGCCACGTGCCGGCGCTCGTTTGCGTGAAACGCAGGCGAAGACTGTCGTGATGTGCGACGAGCGCCTGCAACGCCGCTTCGAGATGCGCGAGATCGGGTTCGGTCGCGCGCTCCAGCAGCACCGACTGGTTCCAGTGATGACGCGATGGCATCGATCGATCGAAGAACCATGACTGAATCGGAAGCAGCACGAAGGGCTCGTCGGAGTCGTCGTCGGGCTGTGCCTGGTCTTCGTGTCGCGCCGCGCTGGCGACGGCCGCAAGCTGCGCGACCGTCTGATGCTCGAAGACCTGTCGCGCGCTCAAGAGCCATCCCGCCTGACGCGCGCGCGCCACGATCTGCAAGCCGAGGATCGAATCGCCGCCCAGCTCGAAGAAGTTGTCATTCCGACCGATACGCGCGACGCCGAGCAACTCCGACCAGATCGTCGCGAGTTGCGTTTCGAGTGCGCTTTGGGGCGCTTGCCATTCCGCATCGTCCACTTCCGCCGATGGCGCGGGCAACGCCTTGCGATCCACCTTGCCGTTAGCGTTCAGCGGCAAGGCATCCAGCACGACGATGCGCCACGGCACCATGTAATCCGGCAGGCTGCTCGCGAGTTGCGTCTTCGCTTGTCGCGCATCGAACGATGCGTCGCCGCTCACGTACGCGATCAGCTTGCCTTCACGCGCAATCACCACGGTCTCTCGCACATGATCGAGTTGTGCGAACCGTGCTTCGATTTCACCCAGTTCGATGCGGAACCCGCGAATCTTCACCTGATGATCGAGCCGGCCCAGATAATCGAGCAC
>NZ_OGTP01000029.1 GCF_900258035.1 Caballeronia novacaledonica
CACGAAATGCAGAAGCGCGACGCGAAGAAGGGTCTGGCGTCGCTGTGCATCGGCGGCGGGATGGGTGTCGCGCTGGCCGTGGAACGTCCGTAATTCACCGGCAGTCACTGGCGGGATAGGGAAGGGCAAGCGGGCGGCAAGGAGATCGCCGTCCGCATAACGAAAATGGAGTGAGGAATGACGAAGCGCATAGCGTATGTAACCGGCGGGATGGGCGGCATCGGCACCAGCATTTGCCAGCGTCTGCACAAGGACGGCTTCACGGTCGTCGCGGGCTGCGGGCCGAATTCGCCGCGCCGGGTGAAATGGCTGGAAGACCAGAAGGCGCTCGGCTTCGACTTCATCGCCTCGGAAGGCAACGTCGGCGACTGGGAATCGACCAAGAACGCGTTCGACAAGGTCAAGTCCGAAGTCGGCGAGATCGATATCCTCGTGAACAACGCGGGCATCACGCGCGACGTCGTGTTCCGCAAGATGACGCACGAAGACTGGACCGCCGTCATCGACACGAACCTGACGAGTCTCTTCAACGTGACGAAGCAGGTCATCGACGGCATGGTCGAGCGCGGTTTTGGCCGCATCATCAACATTTCGTCGGTGAACGGTCAGAAAGGGCAATTCGGCCAGACGAACTACTCGACCGCCAAGGCCGGCATTCACGGCTTCACGATGGCGCTCGCGCAGGAAGTGGCCACCAAGGGCGTGACGGTCAACACCGTGTCGCCGGGCTATATCGGCACGGACATGGTGAAGTCGATTCGCCCGGAAGTGCTGGAGAAGATCGTCGCGACCATTCCCGTGCGGCGTCTCGGCACGCCCGACGAGATCGGCTCGATCGTCGCGTGGCTCGCGTCGGATGAATCCGGTTTCTCGACCGGCGCGGACTTCTCGCTGAACGGCGGCTTGCATATGGGCTGACGGGCGGAGGCTTCCCGCGCGCTTTCGGGCGCGCGGGAAGCCTCCACTCGCCGGGTACATCAACGATGCGGCGAACACGCAGCAGCGCTTTTTTGCGACAACGCAAGACCTGCTTGCTGCCATCGCAGTAAAGTTTTGCGTTTAAAGGCGTTAAATGACCACCACTACTACTACAAAGAAAGCCGCCGAACGACTTATCAAAAAGTATCCGAACCGTCGGCTGTATGACACGGAAACGAGCACTTACATCACGTTGTCGGATGTGAAGCAGCTCGTGCTCGATCAGGAAGACTTCAAGGTGCTGGACGCGAAGAGCAGCGACGACCTCACGCGCAGCATCCTTCTGCAGATCATTCTGGAAGAAGAGAGCGGCGGCCTGCCGATGTTTTCATCGGTGATGCTCTCGCAGATCATCCGCTTCTACGGTCACGCGATGCAGGGCATGATGGGCACGTATCTGGAAAAGAACATCCAGGCGTTCATCGACATCCAGCAGAAGCTGACGGAGCAGAGCAAGGGCATCTACGACGGCAACGCGCTCAACCCGGAAGTCTGGTCGCAGTTCATGAACATGCAGGCGCCGATGATGCAGGGCATGATGACGAGCTACATCGAGCAGTCGAAGAACATGTTCGTGCAGATGCAGGAGCAGATGCAGTCGCAGGCGAAATCGATGTTCAACACGTTCCCGTTCCCGACGCCCACGCCTTCGCCGACCGAGAAGAAGTAATCCATTTTGGGGGCGGGTTCGCGCGCCCGGGAGAGCGAGCGCGCGCCGTCGACTTTCACGAAGGCGTCGCTATCGATCGCGACGCGCTCGTGAATTCTCTTGCGCGAGCGTTCGCCGAGGCGGACGCGTAGCGGGACAGATGCGCTTGCTGCGACCGCGCGGAACCGGCGTCCCGGCAGTCCGGGGTAAAATATCGGATTGGCCTCGTGCGCTCCCCCAAGACACTGTCCCCGTGAAAAACTCTTTAGATTCAACCGCCAGAACGACTCCCGCGCCGAAAATCGGCATGGTGTCGCTCGGCTGCCCGAAGGCGCTCGTCGATTCCGAGCAGATCATCACCCAGTTGCGCGCCGAAGGTTACGAAATCTCCGGCACCTATGACGGCGCGGACCTGGTCGTCGTCAACACCTGCGGCTTCATCGACGAAGCCGTGCAGGAAAGCCTCGACGCCATCGGCGAGGCGCTGAACGAAAACGGCAAGGTCATCGTCACCGGCTGCCTCGGCGCGAAAAAAAGCGCGAGCGGCTCGGGCCTTATCGAAGAAGTGCATCCGAAAGTGCTCGCCGTCACCGGTCCGCACGCGACCAACGAAGTGATGAACGCCGTGCACACGTATCTGCCGAAACCGCACGATCCGTTCACCGACCTCGTGCCGCCCGCCGGCATCAAGCTCACGCCGCGCCACTACGCGTATCTGAAGATTTCGGAAGGCTGCAATCATCGTTGCACGTTCTGCATTATTCCGTCGATGCGCGGCGATCTCGTGTCGCGCCCCGTCGCCGAAGTCATGCTCGAAGCCGAGAATCTCTTCAAATCCGGCGTCAAGGAACTGCTCGTCATCTCGCAGGACACGAGCGCATACGGCGTCGACGTGAAGTACCGCACGGGCTTCTGGAACGGCAAACCGCTCAAGACGCGCATGACCGATCTCGTCGGCGCGCTGGGCGAACTGGCCGCGCAATACGGCGCATGGGTGCGGCTGCACTATGTCTATCCGTATCCCAGCGTCGATGACGTGATCCCGATGATGGCCGAAGGCCCGCTGCGCGGCCACGTGCTGCCGTATCTCGACGTGCCGTTCCAGCACGCGCACCCCGAAGTGCTGAAGCGCATGAAGCGTCCCGCCAACGCGGAGAAAGTGCTCGAACGCGTGAAGACGTGGCGCGAAATCTGTCCCGACCTGACCATCCGCAGCACGTTCATCGCGGGCTTTCCGGGCGAGACCGAAGCGCAGTTCCAGACGCTGCTGGACTTCCTCGAAGAAGCGGATCTGGATCGCGTCGGCTGCTTCGCGTATTCGCCGGTCGAAGGCGCCACCGCGAACGAACTCGACGGCGCATTGCCCGACGAAGTGCGCGAGGAACGCCGCGCGCGTTTCATGGAACTGGCCGAAGAGCTTTCGGCGAAGCGCATGAAGAAGAAGGTCGGCAAGACGCTGAAGGTGCTCGTCGACGAAGTGAGCACGGACGGCGGCATCGGCCGCACGGCGGCGGATGCGCCGGAAATCGACGGCGTCGTGTACATCGCGCCGGCGGCGAAGGCATCGAAGCGCTACAAGGCCGGCGACTTCGTGTCGGTGAAGATCACCGGCGCCGATGGCCACGATCTCTGGGGCGAGGTGTAAGCCATGGCGCAAACGCCGCACATTCTCGCGCTCGGCGAGGCGATGATCGAGTTCAATCAGTCAACGCGCGACCAGCCCGAGTATCTGCAAGGCTTCGGCGGCGACGTGTCGAACTTTCTGATCGCGGCATCGCGCCAGGGTGCGGCGACGGGCTTCGTGTCGGCGGTCGGCAACGATCACTTCGGCCAATTGCTGCTCGACTTGTGGCGCGCGGAAAACGTCGATACATCGACCGTGCGCGTGGACCAAGACGCCCCCACGGGCGTCTACTTCGTGTCGCACGGCGAGAGCGGGCATCGCTTCGACTATCTGCGTGCGGGCTCGGCGGCGAGCCGCTACGCGCCGCCGCATCTGCCGCTCGACGCGATCGCCGCGGCGAAGGTCGTGCATCTGTCGGGCATCAGCCTCGCGATCGGCGTATCGGCGTGCGACGCCGCGCTCGCCGCAATCGATCACGCGCGCACGCACGGCGTGAAGGTCAGCTTCGACACCAACCTGCGCCTCAAGCTGTGGCCGCTCGCACGCGCGCGCGCCGTGATGCTCGAAGCGATCCGCTCGACCGATATCTGCCTGCCGAGCTGGGACGACGTCACCCTGTTCACGGGCCACGACGACAAGGACGCGATCGTCGATGCGCTGCTGAATCTCGGCCCGAAAGTCGTCGCGCTGAAGCTCGGGAAGGAAGGCGCGTATATCGCGACGCCGGACGAGCGGCGCGTGGTGCCGGGCCGCGTCGTGCAGGCCGTCGATGCGACCGGCGCCGGCGATTGCTTCGGCGGCGCGTTCATCGCGCGCATCGTCGCGGGCGACGATCCCTTCGCGGCGGCGCGCTATGCGAACGTCGCGGCGGCGTTGTCGACGCAGGGCTTCGGCGCGGTGGCGCCGATCCCCGACAAGGCCACGGTCGAGCGCGCGCTCGCGCAGTGACGTATCGGCTATCGAACATCGAACGAATCACCGGATCAACACAACCAGCGGAGATGGCAACATGCAACGTGAAGTAGTGGTGGTGAGCGGCGTGCGCACGGCAATCGGCGATTTCGGCGGTTCGCTGAAGGATTTCTCCCCGACGGATCTCGGCGCGCGTGTCGTGCGCGAGGCGCTTTCGCGCGCGAATGTCGCGGGCGACGAAGTGGGTCATGTGGTGTTCGGCAACGTCGTTCATACCGAGCCGCGCGACATGTATCTCGCACGCGTCGCGGCGCTCGATGGCGGCGTCTCGCAGCATGCGCCCGCGCTGACGGTGAACCGCCTGTGCGGTTCGGGCCTGCAGGCGATCGTGTCGGCGTCGCAGTCGATCCTGCTCGGCGATGCCGACGTCGCGATCGGCGGCGGTTCGGAAAACATGAGCCGCGCGGCGTACATCATGCCCGCCGCGCGCTTCGGCCAGCGCATGGGCGACACGCGCATCGTCGACATGATGGTCGGCGCGCTGAACGATCCGTTCGACAAGATCCACATGGGCGTGACGGCCGAAAACGTCGCGCAGAAGTTCGGCATCACGCGCGAGATGCAGGATGCGCTCGCGCTCGAATCGCATCGCCGCGCGGCGAAGGCGACCGAAGCCGGCTACTTCAAGGAACAGATCCTGCCGATCACGCTGGCGTCGAAGAAAGGCGACACCGTGTTCGAGCGCGACGAGCACATGCGCATGAACGCGACCATCGAAGACTTCGCCAAGCTGAAACCCGTCTTCGCGAAGGAAAACGGCACGGTGACGGCGGGCAACGCGTCGGGCATCAACGACGCGGCGGCGGCCGTCGTGCTGATGGAACGGTCCGTCGCGGAGAAGCGCGGCGCGAAGCCGCTCGCGCGCCTCGTCGCTTACGCGCATGCGGGCGTCGATCCGAAGATCATGGGCATCGGCCCGGTTCCCGCGACGCAGAAGGTGCTGGAGCGCGCGGGCCTGACCGTGAACGACCTCGACGTCATCGAAGCGAACGAAGCGTTCGCCGCGCAGGCGTGCGCCGTGTCGCAGGAATTGAAGCTCGATCCCGCGAAGGTCAATCCGAACGGCTCGGGCATTTCGCTCGGCCATCCGATCGGCGCGACCGGCGCGCTCATCACGGTGAAGGCGCTCTACGAACTGCAGCGCATCGGCGGACGTTACGCGCTGGTGACGATGTGCATCGGCGGCGGGCAGGGCATCGCGGCGATTTTCGAGCGTATTTGAAGGACCGAAGGATGATGCAAAGCAAGAAAGGGCCGCACCTCTGCGCGGCCTTTGCGATCTCGGCGGCGCTGGTTGCGCTGTCCGGCTGCAATTCGCCGATGCCGCCGGGTTCGTCCGGCGCGTCCGGTGTGCTTCCAGCCGATCAGCGCGAACCGGCGGGCGCCGATGCGCACGGCGCGCAGGCCGCCATCGAGAAGCTTGCGCTGCCGCCGCAAAAACCGTTGACGCCGAATCCGGAATACGCGCGTTTTCCGCGCTATGTCGGCACGCTCGGCGACAAACAGATCGAGATGAAGCTCGGCGCGAAAACCGACGAGCCGTCCGGCGTGCACGGCGAATACAAGTTCGCCGGCAGCCCGAACGTGATTCTGGTCGCCGGCGATCGTGACGGCGACACGCTCGAAATCGAGGAATCGAACGACGGCACGCATATCACGGGCAACTGGGTCGGCAAATTCGCGGCGGACGGCAGCGTGTCGGGCGAGCGCATGGACCCGGACGAGTCGAACGCGCAGCCGTTCGATCTGCGCCCGGCGGTGCCCGGCAAGACCTTGCCGCGGACAAGCGCGAGCAAGCCATCGCCCGCGCCGTCGCTGGAACCCGCGCCGCCCGCGCCGCCGAAGAACGCCGTCGGCGGCACGAGCAACGTCACCATCGGCGAATAGCCGGTCCCATCTTCACGCCGCCGGGCGTTTCCGGCGGCGGCTTGTCCTTATTTCGCTCCATACCGCTCTCATGACCGATTCCACCAACAACGCCACCGACCGCGACCTGCAGACGCGCATCGTGCAGCCCGAGGATCGCATCACGCCCGGCTTCGAATCGTTCTCGGTGCCCGTCGCGCGCGCGTCGACGGTCGTGTTCCCCGATCTCGCGACCATGCGCTCGCTCGTCTGGAGCGACGATTCGAGGTGGCGCTACGGCCTGCACGGCACGCCGACGACCATCGCGCTCGCGCAGCGCCTCGCCGCGATCGAGGGCGGCGAATACGCGCTGTTGCAGCCGTCCGGGCTCGCGGCGATTTCCAACGTCTACTTCGGTCTGGTGAAGGCGGACGATCACGTGCTCGTGCCCGACAACGCCTATTCGCCGAACCGCGATCACGCCGACTGGCTCGCCGACGACTTCGGACTCGAAGTCACTTACTACGATCCGATGACCGGCGCGGGCGTCGCCGATGCAATCCGTCCCAACACGAAGCTGATCTGGCTCGAAGCGCCCGGCTCGGTGACGATGGAAGTGCAGGACGTCCCGGCGATCGTCGCGGTCGCGCGCGCGAAGGGCATCGTCACGGCGATCGACAACACGTATTCCGCGGGCCTTGCGTTCAAGCCGTTCGAACATGGCGTCGACATTTCCGTGCAGGCGCTGACGAAGTATCAGTCGGGCGGCAGCGACATCCTGATGGGCGCGACCATCACGCGCGATCCGGAACTGCACAAGAAGCTGAAGCGCGCGCGCATGAGAATGGGCATCGGCGTTTCGGCGGACGATGCGTCGCTCGTGCTGCGCAGCCTGCCGTCGATGAAGGCGCGTTACGAAGCGCACGACCGCACCGCGTTCGCGCTCGCGCAATGGCTCAAGACGCGCGCCGAAGTGACGGCGGTGCTGCATCCCGCGCTGGAAGATTGTCCGGGCCACGCGTTCTACGCGCGCGACTTCGAGGGCGGCGCGGGCGGCCTGTTCTCGATCGTGTTCGATGGCCGCTACACGGCGGCGCAGGTCGATGCGTTCGTCGAAGCGCTCGACCTGTTTTCGATCGGCTGGAGCTGGGGCGGCGCGCACAGCCTCGCGATGCCGTACAACATCCGCTCGATGCGCACCGCGTCGCAGTGGCCGCACGAGGGCGTGCTGGTGCGCTTTTACGTCGGCCTGGAAGCGGAAGCGGACTTGCGCGCGGATCTGGAAGCCGCGCTCGCCAAGGCGTTTGCCTGAGAAGCCGGCGCCGGTCAGAAAAGACGCAACAATCCGTCGAGTCCGACGAAGTTGAACGCGACGCTCGCCGACTGCCGCACGACCGGCTTCGCGCGGAACGCCACCGACAAGCCGGCTTCGGCCATCATCTTCAGATCGTTCGAGCCGTCGCCCATCGCGATGGCGCGTTTCGGATCGATGCCGATCTTCGCGCACGTATCGACGAGCGTGCGCGCCTTCTCATCCGCGTTCACGATGTCGCCGACGACCTTGCCGGTCAGCTTGCCATCGACGATTTCGAGCGTGTTCGCACGCGTGTAATCGAGGCCGAGGCGCGCCTTCAGACGCTCGGTGAAGAACGTGAATCCGCCCGACACGAGCAAGGTTTTCAGGCCGGCGGCGCGCGCGCCTTCGAGCATGCGTTCCGCGCCCGGCGAGAGCTTCAGCCGTTCGTCGTAGACGCGCTCCAATGCGCTCGCGTCGAGACCTTTCAGCAGCGCGACACGCCGCGTGAGGCTTTCGTTGAAATCCTTGATCTCGCCGCGCATCGATGCTTCCGTGATCGCCGCGACTTCGGCCTTCAGCCCGCAGAAATCGGCGATCTCGTCGATGCATTCGATCGTGATGAGCGTCGAGTCCATGTCCATCGCGACGAGGCCGAAGTCGGCGAGCTTCGCGTTCGGCTCGACGTAAGCGTAATCGAGCGCATGAGCGCCGCAATAGGCGTCGATGTCGGGGCGCTGAAGCGGATCGGCATCGACGAGGCGCAGCAGCGTGTCGTCGGCGCGTTGCGTCGCCCGCGAGCGGGCGAGCGCCGCGAGCGGCCGCAGATGCGAATCGGAGATGGCGTGGGGACTTTGAATGACGAGGTTCATCGGAGGGCAGGCGCGTGAAGGCGGAAACCGCCATTGTAAAGAACCTTCAGCGCTGCACGCGCGCCGGATCGACGTCCCAGTAAGGCGGCTCGCCGAACCGCGCCGCGAGGAAGTCGATGAACGCGAGCGTCTTCGGCGGCACGAACGCGCGGCTCGGATACACGGCCCAGATCGCGACGGTCTGCGCGAGCGGATAGTCGTCGAGCACGGTGACGAGCTCGCCGCTCGCGATGAGCGGCGCGACGCTCCACGTCGATTTGAGGCCGATGCCGATGCCCGCCGCGAGCGCGTCGCGGATCACTTCGCCGTTGTCCGTCACGAGCCGCCCGGACACGCGCACGTCGATCACGCCGGTCGGCGTCACGAAGCTCCAGTCGCGCTGATCGGCGAGGATCACGCATTCGTGCGCGGCGAGATCGGCCGGATGACGCGGCGTGCCGTGCTCGGCGAGATACGCGGGCGACGCGCACAGCACGCGCCGGTTGCTCGCGAGCTTTTTCGCGACGAGCGTCGAATCCTTCAGCGCGCCGATGCGGATCGCGAGGTCGATGCCTTCATCGACGAGATCGATGACCTGGTCGGTCATGCGCAGATCGACGCTCACGCCGGGATACGCGCGCAAAAACGCGGGAATCAGCGGCGAAATGTGCTGACGGCCGAGCGACGAGGGCATCGTCACGCGCAGCCGGCCGTGCGGATGCTCCCGCGCGCGCCCGACCGACGCCCGCGCGGCTTCGGCCGCGTCGAGCAGTTCGCGCGCGTGCGTCGCGAAGATTTCGCCTTCCTGCGTGACGGAGACGCGCCGCGTCGTGCGATGCAAAAGCCGCGCGCCCAGCATGCGCTCCAGCCCCGCGATGCGCGCGCTCGCCACCGCCGGCGACAAGCCGAACTCGCGCGCCGCCGACGACAGATTCGCCAGCGCCGCCGCCCGCATGAAGAGACCGACGTCGAGCAGATCGAGGCGTTCGCGGGTTGCGCTGTCCGTGAGAGGTTCGCTCGCCATTCGATGGATTTCCCGAAAAATGTTTCATCGATTATGACGGTTTTCCAGATGGCGATCGCGCACTAAGATCGAAGCACATCCACTCGACGGAGCCACCAGCATGAAAGCCATCGGTCTGACGCGTTACCTTCCGATTTCCGATCCCGAATCGCTCGTCGACATCGAGCTCGACCAACCCGTGCCGGCGGGCCGCGACCTGCTCGTGAAAATCGAGGCGATCGCCGTCAATCCCGTCGATACGAAAGTGCGCGCGCCGAAGGACAAGGTCGAAGCCGCGCCGCGCGTGCTCGGCTGGGACGCGGCGGGCGTCGTGGCGGCGGTCGGTCCCGAGGTCACGCTGTTCAAGGCGGGCGACCCGGTCTACTACGCGGGCGACATCACGCGCCAGGGCGCGAACAGCGAGTTTCATCTGATCGACGAGCGCATCGTCGGCGCGAAGCCGAAGTCGCTCGATTTCACCTGCGCCGCCGCGCTGCCGCTCACGACCATCACCGCGTGGGAAGCGCTCTTCGACCGCCTGCGCGTGTCGGCGGAAGGCAAGGACGCGGGCAAGTCGGTGCTGATCGTCGGCGGGGCGGGCGGCGTCGGTTCGATCGGCATCCAGCTCGCCAAGCGCGTCGCGAAGCTTCAGGTGATCGCGACGGCCTCGCGGCCCGAATCGGCGAAATGGGCGGAAGATCTGGGCGCGGATCACATCGTCGATCACTTCGGCGACATTCCGAAGCAGATGAAGGACATCGGTTTTCCGCAAGTGGACTACGTGCTGATTTTCAACGACACCGACAAGCATTTTCCCGCCGCCGCCGATGTCATCAAGCCGCAAGGCGCGATCGCGACAATCGTCGAGAACGCGAAGCCGTTGCCGGTCGAAATGCTGAAGTCGAAGAGCGCGGCGTTTCACTGGGAGTTCATGTTCACGCGCGCGATGTTCAAGACGCCCGACATGATCGAGCAGCACAAGCTGCTTTCCGAAGTGGCGCGGCTGATCGACGCAGGCGCGATCCGCACGACGCTCGGCAAGGATCTCGGCAAGATTAACGCGGCGAATTTGCGTGAGGCGCATCGCCTGCTGGAAGAAGGGCGGACGGTCGGCAAGCTCGTGCTGACCGGCTTTTGACCACGCGTTGACAAACGTCACCGACGTTGCCGCGCACGCGGGTTTTCCACTAGGATGAGCCCGCATGCGGGGCGCTAGACTGATTCCCGCCCACAGTATGCCGGCGCCGCGCGGCGCCGGTCTTCCTTAGCGCTCGATACGGAGGTGGCGGCATGAATCGTCGTTTGATCGTTCGTCGCATCGTTTCCGTCGCCGCGCTCGCGATGTGCGCAGCGACCGCCCACGCGACGCCAGGCATCAAGGTTCTCTCCGAAGCGCCCAATGACGGTCCCATCAAGTACACGGTGAAGATGGCGTCGAAGAATTTCGGCAACGAGCAGGAAACGCGCACCATCCGTTCCGGCCAGACCGACGACTTCACGTGGCAAGGCACGGCGCCGAACGGCGCGCAAGCCGTGCCGGACGGCTGCCCGCAGGCGGCGTCGGTGCCGAAGAGCGCGGACGGTCAGGCGGTGCGGCAGGTGCAGATCCGCTTCGCGCCGGTCGTCGCCGACAACGGTTCCGCGAACGTGCAGATCAGCTTTCGCGCCTACGCGCCGAAGGGCACGAGCAAGGTGAGCGTGGGCGGCAAGAGCCTGCAATGTCCGGTCGATAATCGCTTCAGCCAAATCGTGCGTTTTTCCATGCCGACGTCTACGGGTTCGAAGAAGACCGTCACGCTCGACGATGGCACGCAACTGACCGTCACGGCGAGCCGCAAATAATCGCTAACGTTGAATGCGCCGATTACGATCGGCGCTTATTTTAATGCGTCGCTCGCAACTAACGGTCTTTTTACTCAACGCCTGCAACGACACTCGTCAGTAAAGCTTACAGATCGGCGGGGCGAATCGTTTCGCGAGTCGGCGCAAGCGGCCAGACGCGGCGCGCATCGGCGCACGTGCGCCGCTTGGCACGCTTCCTGCGAATCGGGTAGATCGACTCGATCCGACAGCGAAGGTGCCAAGATGCCGCACATGATCTGGAAAGGCGCGATCAGCTTCGGGCTGGTCCACGTGCCCGTGCAACTCTATCCGGCGACGCAGTCGGAGAAGGTCGGCTTCAATCTGCTCGACAAGCGCTCGATGGATCCGATCGGCTACAAGCAGATCAACAAGAACACGGGCAAGGAAGTCACCCGCGACAACATCGTGCGCGGATTCGAATACGAGAAGGGCAAATATGTCGTGATGACCGACGCCGAAATCCGCGCGGCCAATCCCGAATCGACGCAGACGGTCGATATTCTCGCTTTCGTCGATGCGCCCGAAATCTCCTTCCTCTCGCTCGATACGCCTTACTATCTCGCGCCCGATCGCAAAGGCGAAAAAGTGTACGCGCTGCTGCGCGACGCGTTGAAGGACACCGGCAAGGTCGGCATCGCGAGCGTCGTGCTGCACAACAAGCAGCATCTGGCGGCGCTGATTCCCGTCGGTCCCGCGCTCGCGCTCAACACGCTGCGCTGGGGCGACGAAGTGCGCGACTTCGACCAGTTCAAGTTCCCCGACGAAGACACGAAAAAGGCCGGCGTCACGCCGAAGGAACTGGAGATGGCGAAACGCCTCATCGACGACATGAGCGACACGTGGGACCCGGCCAAATATCACGACACCTTCAAGGACGACATCATGGCGCTCGTCGACAAGAAGGTGAAGCAAGGCAAGGTCGCCGAAGTGATGAAGATCGACGAGGGCGGCGAGGAGAAAGCATCCGCCGATATTCTCGATCTCTCGGAATTGCTCAAGCGCAGTCTGAAGAAAGGCGGCGCGCCGACGAGACGCGGCGCCAAGGCCGCACCGTCCGACGACGATACCGGCGACGAATCCGGCGAGGAAACGGCGCGTCCCGCGCGCAAGACGACGCGTCGCAAACGCGCATAGGTCACGCATAGACGACGATGGCCGACAAACTCGAAACCTATCAGCGCAAGCGGACCTTCGACAAGACGCCGGAGCCGTCCGGCGCCGCGAGACGCAGTGCGCGCGCGAAGAAGTCCGCGAAGCACGCGTTGTCCTTCGTGATCCAGGAACACGACGCGCGCCGCCTGCATTACGACTTCCGTCTCGAACTCGACGGCACGCTCAAATCGTGGGCGGTGCCCAAAGGGCCGAGCCTCGATCCGTCGGTGAAGCGGCTCGCCGTGCATGTCGAAGATCATCCGCTCGATTACGGCTCGTTCGAAGGCGACATTCCCGAAGGCAACTACGGCGCGGGCAGCGTCATCGTGTGGGATCGCGGGACGTGGGCGCCGCAGTCGGGCAGCGTCGAGGAAGCGGAACGCGAGTACGAGAAAGGCAAGCTCAAGTTCGTGCTCGACGGCGAAAAGCTGCACGGCGGCTGGACGCTCGTGAAAAGCCACATGCGCGGCAGCGGCGACAAGGAGCAGTGGCTGCTCATCAAGGAACGCGACGACGAAGCGCGTCCCGAGGCCGAATACGACATTCTGCTGAAGCAGCCGGGCAGCGTGATGTCGGCATCGCTCGGCGCACGCGACAAGAGCGGCGCCGTGCGCGAGCGCACCGAACGCAAGGCCGCCGCGAAGAAAGCGCCGGCGCGCAAGACGGCCGGCAAGCGGGCGAACGGACACGCGCATCCGGATATCGTCGCGAATCGCAGCGCCGAGTCGTTGCGCACGTTGTCGCACGAACCGGCGATAGAAGGCGCGGTCGAGGCGAAGCTGCCCCCGACCTTCAAGCCGCAACTCGCGACGCTCGTCGATGCCGCGCCGCCCGGCGATGATTGGTCCTACGAAATAAAGTTCGACGGCTATCGCGTGCTCGCGCGCATCGAAACGATCAAAGGCAAGCGCGAAATCCTTATTTTCACGCGCAACGGCAACGACTGGACCGCGAAGTTTTCGAAGCAGGTGAAGGCGCTCGAACGGCTCGATATCGAAAGCGGCTGGCTCGACGGCGAAGCCGTGGTGCTCGACGATCGCGGCCTGCCGGATTTTCAGGCGCTGCAGAATGCGTTCGACGTGGGACGGCCGCAGGACATCGTCGTGTATTTTTTCGACGTGCCGTATCTGAACGGCTACGACCTGCGCAACGTGCCGCTCGTGCAGCGCCGCGCGATTTTGAAGGCGCTCGTCGAGCCGGTCGACGATCCCGTCCTGCGCTATTCGCAGGACTTCGCCTTTCACGCCGACGATCTCCTGAAAAGCGCCTGCGACATGGCGCTCGAAGGCATCATCGGCAAGCGGATGGACGGCACGTATGTGTCGGGGCGCAGCACCTCGTGGATCAAGCTCAAGTGCCGCCGCCGGCAGGAGTTCGTGATCGGCGGCTATTCGGAGCCTTCGGGCAGCCGCGGGCAGTTCGGCGCGCTGCTGCTCGGCGTGTACGACACCCACGGCAAGCTGCAGTACGCGGGCCGCGTGGGCAGCGGCTTCGATCACGCGACGCTCGTCGCGGTGAAAAAGGAACTCGACAAGCGTGAAGTCAAGCGCATGCCGTTTGCGAGCGAGCCGCAGGAACGCAGCCGGACGCCCGTGCATTGGGTGAAGCCGGAACTCGTGGCCGAATGCAATTTCGCGGAATGGACCAAGGAGCGTATCGTGCGACAAGCCTCGTTCGTCAGTCTGCGCGACGATAAACCCGCGCGCCAGATCGTCAAGGAAGAGCCGGTGGCGGCCAGGAAAGTCGCGGCGAAAAAGACGGCTGCCGCGAAAAAGGTCAAGGCAGGCTCGGCTGAAATCGAAGGCGTGAAGATCAGCCATCCGGATCGCGTGATCGACAAGTCGACCGGCCTGCGCAAGATCGATGTCGTCGAGTATTACGCGTCCGTCGCCGGCTGGATGCTGCCGCATCTGAAGGACCGGCCGGTGTCGCTCGTGCGCGCGCCCGAAGACATCGCCGGCGAGTTGTTCTTTCAGAAGCACAGCGCCAAGCTCGCGATTCCGCATATCAAGCAGCATGCCGATATCGATCCGGGGCATCCGCCGCTGCTCACGATCGAATCGCCGAAAGCGCTCGTCGGCACCGCGCAGATGGGCACGATCGAGCTGCACACGTGGAACGCGGTGGCGTCGAACATCGAGAAGCCGGATCGCATGGTGTTCGATCTCGATCCGGGCGAGGGCGTCGGCTGGGAGCGCATGATCGAGGCCGCGAAGCTGACGAAGCATCTGCTCGATGAACTCGGCCTCGCGTCGTTCTGCAAGACGAGCGGCGGAAAGGGATTTCATGTGGTCGTGCCGCTCGCGAAGCAGGCGGGCTGGGACGACATGAAGGACTTCTCGCAGGCAGTCGCGCAGCATATGGCGAGCACGCTGCCCAAGCTCTTCTCCGCGAAAATGGGCATGCAGAATCGCAAGGGCAAGATCTTCATCGACTATCTGCGCAACAACCGCGGGTCGAGCACCGTGGCGGCGTTCTCGTTGCGTGCGCGGCCGGGGCTCGGGGCGTCGATGCCGCTTTCGTGGGACGAACTCGACGAGGTTGAGAGCGGCGATCAATGGAACATCGGCAACGTGCGCGAGCGGCTCGACGCGTTGAAGAGCGATCCTTGGGCGGGCTATGACAAGGCGCGTCAAAGACTCACGGCCGAGATGAAGAAACGGCTCGGCATGAACGGCCCACGCAAGTGAGCGTTCGAACAGGGAGACGATCATGAAGCAGACGAACACCACGCCGGCGAGCGCGCCCGAACGCGGACGCGAGATGGCGAGCAAGGACCGCAAGACGCAGGCGCGCGACGATGCATCGAACGTGCCGCTGCCGCACGAGGCGGATCAGAACGTGGAATCGCAGCATGAACACGCGCCGCGCGATGTCGGCATGCAGGCGCATGAGGACATCGAACGCGGTCTCGTCGATACGGATCGACGCGGCGGCGACGACTATCAACGCGACACGCAGCGCGACGAACACGTGAACGCGAACAGCGACGAAGGGCAGTCGCGCAAGCGGTGAACCAAACGGTGAAGAGCCTTCGTACATGGCACCGGGCGGCTCGCTTGCGTAGAATGAAACGTTGCTGACGAACGTATCTCGAAGGCAACGTTTGAAGCGTTTTTTCTACCGACGCACACGCGGCAGGGATGTGCAAAACGGTAAGCCCTTCCGATGCCCGTACTCCTTGCCCCGCTTTGTGGACCGAAGACAACATAACGGAACATGCCACTCGACCTTCTGTCCCGTCTGAAGAACGAAAGCGCCGCGTGCCATACGCGGCTTGAGAATGCGCTCGACCTGATGCGCGACGATCTCGATCGAGATGAATACATCGCGCTGCTCGAACGATTCTATGGCTACGTCGCGCCGTGGGAAGCTGCGGTTGCCGCCTGCATGCCGGCATCGCTCGGGAACTTCTTCGATGCGCGCCGCAAGGCGCAACTCCTCGCCGCCGACCTCGCCGCGTTGACGGGCGAAACACAGCGGAGCGCTTGCGTGCCGCACGCCGATTCGCACGATGACCTGCCGCGCATGCGCAACATCGGCGATGCGTTCGGCTCGATGTACGTGATGGAAGGCAGCACGCTCGGCGGGCGCTTCATCGCGCCTCATGTCGCGGAGCGTCTCGATCTCGCGCCGGGTCGCGGCAATGCCTATTTCGACGGCTACGGCGCGCGAACGGGCAGCATGTGGAACGCATTCCGCGAGACCGCCACGGCGAGCGTGCCCGAACATCAATACGACGACGCGGTGAAAGCTGCGATCGCCACCTTCGAAAGCCTGCACGCGTGGCTGTGCCCCGATTCGGCCGATGTTCGCCTCTTGCAGCCGGCGGCGGGAGCGGTCTGATGAGCACGTCCGCAAGCGAGCCGCCCATCGGGGCCGGGACTTCGCGCGAAGCATCGCAGGAACCGCCCGACGCCGAGGCGCGCCGGCGCACGCTCAGCTCGGGCGTCGCGAGCAAGGACTGCGATGCCGAACCGATCCACATTCCCGGCGGCATCCAGCCGCACGGCTTTTTGCTCGTGCTCGCCGACGACCTGCGCATCGTGCAGGCGAGCGAGAACCTCGCATCGCTTGCGGGCGCGAACGTCGGCGCATTGCTCGACAAGCCGCTCGATGCCGTGCTCGGCGCGGCGGCCGCGCAGCGCATCGCGCGGGCGGCCGTCACGTCGTCGCTCGAAGACGCGCCGCTTTACATCGGGCCGGTCGACGTGACGCCTCCGTCTTCCGACAGCGCACTGCGCTTCGATGTCACGATGCATCGTCATGACGGCGCGCTCGTCGTCGAGCTGGAAGGCGCCGCGGCGACCCACGACGCGTTCGCCTCGATGTATCCGCTCGTGCGCACCTTCGCGCGCGGCCTTCAGGACGCGGCGAACGTGCAGTCGCTCGCCGAACTCGCGGTGCGCGAAGTGCGCGCGATCACCGGCTTCGGCCGCGTCATGCTCTACAGCTTCGACGAGGAAGGCCGCAGCCATGTGCTCGCGGAAGATCGCGACGATGCGTATCCGTCGTTCCTGCATCAGTTCTTCCCGGCGTCGGACATTCCGCGCCAGGCGCGCGCGCTGTATCTGAAGAACCGCATCCGCCTCGTCGCCGACGTGAACTACACGCCCGCGCGCCTCGTGCCTGACGTGAACCCGCTCACCGGCCGTCCCACCGACCTCACGTACGCGACGCTGCGCAGTTTCTCGCCGGTGCATCTGGAGTACATGCGCAACATGGGCACGCATGCGTCGATGTCGGTGTCGATCGTCGTGCGCGGGCAGTTGTGGGGGCTCGTCTCGTGTCACGATCACGACGCGCGCATCGTGCCGTTCAACACGCGCATCGCGGTCGAGCATCTCGGGCACATGTTGTCGCTGCAGATCGAAGCGAAGGAAGAGCGCGCCGAAGGCGAATATCTGGCCGCGCTGCGCCGCACGATGGGCCGCCTGATTTCCGCGATGGGCGAGCACGAGAACTTCGTCGCCGGCTTGCAGGCGTTGCCGACGGATGTGCTGAGCTTCGCGCGATCGGCGGGCGCGGCGATCGTCTTCGACGACCAGATCACGCTGCTCGGCTCGACGCCCGACGAGGACACGGTGCGCGCGCTCACGCACTGGCTCGCGGAAAATACGTCCGGCGTATGGGCGACGGATTCGCTCGCGCGCGAATGGCCGCCCGCGAAAGGGCACGAGGACGACGCGTGCGGCGTGCTCGCGGTGCCCGTTTCGCAGATTTTCCGTAACTATCTGCTGTGGTTCCGGCCCGAAGTGATGCAGACCATCAAGTGGGCGGGCGAGCCGGTCAAGATAGAAGGCGCCGATGGCGCGAGCGCGCCGCGCACGAGCTTTTCGCCGTGGCTCGAAACGGTGCGCGGACATTCCGCGATGTGGCGTCAGGGCGAACTCGAAATCGCCGGCGAACTGCGCGGCGCGTTGCTGAACATCGTGCTGCGCCGCGCGGAAGAGCGCGCCGAACTCGCGACCGAACTCGCGCGCGCGAACAAGGAGCTCGAGGCGTTCTCGTATTCGGTGTCGCACGACCTGCGCGCGCCGCTGCGCCATATCGCGGGTTACGGCGATCTGCTGCGCGAGCAGGAAGGCGAACGCATGTCGGACAAGAGCCGGCGCTTTCTGAACAACATGCTGGATTCGGCGCGCTTCGCGGGCACGCTCGTCGATGATCTGCTGACCTTCTCGCAGATGGGCCGCGCGGCGCTCAGGCCCGCGCTGGCCGATCTCGGGCAACTCGTGCGCGGTGTCGTGGAGGAGTTCGAGACGGAGAGTGCGGGAAGGCGCATCGAATGGGTCATCGGCGAATTGCCGCGCGTCACCGGCGACGCGGCTTTCCTGCAGCTTGCGCTACGTAACCTGATTTCGAACGCGGTGAAATATACGCGGACGCGGGAATCGGCGAAAATCGAGATATTCGCGACCCGCAACGGCGATGAATACGTGATCGGCGTGCGCGACAACGGCGTCGGCTTCGACATGAAGTACGGCGCGAAGCTGTTCGGCGTGTTTCAGCGGCTGCATCGCGCGGAAGAGTTCGAAGGCACGGGCATCGGGCTTGCCAACGTGCGTCGCATCGTCGAGCGTCACGAAGGACGAACATGGGCCGAAGGGCGGCTGGGAGAGGGCGCAATATTCTATTTCTCCCTGCCGGTCGTTTTCCGCCATGCGAATGGAACGCAGGGCGCGCCAGGTACAAAGTCAAGAAAAGACCATGCTTAAACCGATTTTGCTCGTCGAAGACAACCCGAACGATCTCGAACTCACGCTCGTCGCGCTCGACAAGAGTCAGCTCGCGAACGAAGTGATCGTCGCACGCGACGGCCAGGAAGCCATCGACTATCTCACCTGCGAAGGCGAATGGAAGGAACGCGCGCCCGGCAATCCGGCGGTGATCCTGCTCGACCTGAAGCTGCCGAAGATCGACGGTCTCGAAGTGCTCGACACGATCCGCTCGAACGCATCGCTGAAGAGCGTGCCGGTCGTCATGCTGACGTCCTCGCGCGAGGAACAGGACCTCGTGCGCAGCTACGAACTCGGCGTGAACGCGTACGTCGTCAAGCCTGTGGAATTCGGCGAGTTCGTCGAGGCGATCAGCGATCTCGGCGTATTCTGGGCCGTGCTCAACGAACCGCCGCCGGGCTCGACGCGCTTCCGGCGCCCCACGTCCGCGCAATGACCGAAGCGCCCATGTTCGCGAACCCGCCCCGTCCCATGCGCCCGCAAGCGTCCTTTGAAGAGGACGTCTAGATCATGCAGCCTCTGCATCTGCTTCTCGTCGAAGACAACGCACTCGATGCGGAGCTGACGATCGCCCAACTGGAACGCGCGGATTACGCGGTCGATGCGTCGATCGTGTACGACTCCGCGGCCTTCATCGCCGAGCTGGATAAAAAGCGCTTCGACGTCATCCTCGCCGATTTCGTGATGCCGACGTTCTCCGGCATCGAGGCGCTCACGATCGCGACGGAGCGCTCGCCGGACACGCCGTTCATCTTCGTGTCGGGCCTGCTCGGCGAGGAACATGCCGTCGATATGCTCAAGCGCGGCGCGACCGATTACGTGCTCAAGCAGCGTCTGCAACGTCTGCCCGCCGTCGTGCGCCGCGCGATGCGCGAGAGCGCCGAGCGTGCGCAACGCATCGCGGTCGAGCGCGCGCTACGGGAAACGGAGACGCATTTCCGGCTGCTCATCGACGCGCTGAAGGACTACGCCGTCATCACGCTCGATCCCGAAGGGCGTATCCGCACGTGGAACGCGGCGTCCGAGCGCATTCTGGGCTTTCCCGCGCAGGACGTGCTCGGCCAGTCCGCGAGCATCTTCTATGCGCAGGAAGACCGCGAAGCGGGCGTGTTCGAAGCCGAGCTGGAGACGGCGCGGCGCGAAGGCAGCGCGAGCGACGACCGCTGGCTCTGGCGCAAGGACGGCCATTCGTTCTTCGCCTCGGGCGTGACGACCGCCATCCGCAGTGAGCATGACGAGCTAATCGGCTTCTCGAAGATCGTGCGCGACGCGACCGACGCCCACATGGCCGCCGACGCGCTGCGTCTCGCGAAGGATCAGGCGGAATCCGCGAATCGCGCGAAGGACCATTTTCTGGCGGTGTTGTCGCATGAACTGCGCACGCCGCTCACGCCGATTCTCGCGGCCGTGCGCCTGCTCGAGATGAAACACGCGCTGCCGCGCGACGCGCATCCGACGCTCGATCTCATTCGCCGCAACGTGGAACTCGAAGCGCGTCTGATCGACGATCTGCTCGATCTCACGAGCATCGCGCGCGGCAAGCTGTCGCTCAATTTCGCGAGCGTCGCGCTCGATACCTTGCTGACGAGCGCGCTCGATATGTCCGAGGCCGATCTGCGCGCGAAGGGCCTCACGCTCGACACACGTTACGATGCGAGCCGCTTCGTCGTGCTCGGCGATGCCGCCCGTCTGCAGCAAATCGTCTGGAATCTGATGAAGAACGCGGTGAAGTTCACGCCGGCGGGCGGGCGCATCGAGGTGCGCACCTGGAACCCCGATCCGGCGACGATCGCGGTTTCGGTGACGGACAGCGGCATCGGCATCAGCGCCGAGGCGCTGCCGCGCATCTTCTCCGCGTTCGAGCAGGCCGACGATTCGATCACGCGCTCGTTCGGCGGCCTGGGGCTCGGCCTCGCGATCGCGAGCACGCTGGCGCAGAAGCACGGCGGCACGCTCTCCGCCTACAGCGAAGGGCGCGATGCCGGCGCGCGTTTCACGCTCACGCTGCCGCTCGCCCGCGTTCAGCCTGCGCACGAAGACGCGCCGCTCGTCGAGGCCGCGAGCCGGGAGCAGGGACGCGCGCTGAAGGTGCTGCTCGTGGAGGACAACGAGCAGACGTCGTCGGCAATGGCCGAGGTGCTCGAAATGCTCGGCCACGAAGTGACGGTCGCGGTGACTGTCGCCGAGGCGCTCGAACGCTCGAAAAGCGGGCCGTTCGATCTGCTCGTCAGCGATATCGGCCTGCCCGACGGCAGCGGGCTCGACATCGCGCGTGCGTGGCAGACCGTTCAGCCCGACAAGCCTTCGGTGGCAATCACGGGTTATGGCATGGACGAGGACATTCGCCGCTGCCGCGAAGCGGGGTTTCGCGATCATCTGACCAAGCCCGTCAATTTTTCGCGGCTCGAAGCACTGATCCAATCGCTCGCGGATTAGGCGTCGAAATAGGCGATCGACGCGCCGCCAAACAAAATTTGACGGCGGGATGCGTAGTCGTGTCGATTGACCGGCTGCCCGTTCGTTGTAGGGTAGAGAGCCGCGCCGAATCCGGCGCGCCTCATTCACTACACGGAGCCGATATGTCCAATTCCGCCGTCAAGCCGATCCCCGAAGGCATGCATTCGTTGACCCCGCATCTCGTGTGCGCGGGCGCCGCCGAAGCAATCGAGTTCTACAAGCGCGCGTTCGGCGCCGTCGAGCTGGGCCGCATGCCCGGACCGGACGGCAAGCTCATGCACGCACTGGTCAAGATCGGCGATTCGATGCTGATGCTCGTCGACGAATTTCCGCAATATGGCTCGGTCGGTCCGCAGGCGCTCAAGGGATCGCCGGTCACGATCCACCTGTATGTCGAAGACGCCGACGCCACCGTGAAGCAGGCCGAAAGCGCCGGCGCGAAAGTGACGATGCCCGTCGCCGACATGTTCTGGGGCGACCGCTACGGGCGTCTGGAAGACCCGTTCGGCCATCAATGGTCGGTCGCGACGCACACGCGCGACGTCACGCCGGAAGAAATGAAGCAGGCGATGGGGCAGCAACCGTGCGCATGACGCACGCATGACGCACGCATCCACGAACGGAGATCCGCACATGCACAAGATTTCACCCTGTCTGTGGTTCGAAGGCGGCAACGCCGAAGCGGCCGCGAACTTTTATGTCGAGACATTCAGGAACGCGCGCATCAAGGACATCATGCGCAGCACCGAATCGGGCCCGAGTCCGGTCGGCAGTGTCATCGCCGTGATGTTCGAGCTCGAAGGCGAGGCGTTTCTGGCGCTGAACGGCAATCCCGAATTCAAGTTCTCGCCGGCGCTTTCCATGTTCATCAAATGCGAGACGCAGGAAGAAATCGACCATTACTGGGACACGCTGCTGGAAGGCGGCCAGTCGATGGCCTGCGGCTGGCTCACGGACCGCTTCGGCGTGACGTGGCAAATCGCGCCGACGCGTCTGCTCGGGATGCTGCAGGACCCGGATCCGGTGAAGGCCGATCGCACCATGAAAGCGATGCGCGAGATGATCAAGCTCGATATCGCGGCGCTCGATCGGGCCTACAACGGCCAGTAAGCTACGCGGCGCGCTTGCGGGGCTTTCGTTCGACGAGCTTCGACGCGATGAACCGGTGGTCGGGCGAAAACAGCCGCCGGTACGTCAGCACGACCGCGCCGACCACGCCGAGCCCCGACGCCGCCGCGATCAGAAACATGATGACGATCTGATAGCGCACCGCCTGCAACGGCGACTGCCCGGCCAGCACCTGGCCCGTCATCATGCCCGGCAGGCTGACGAGACCGACCACGGCCATCTGGTTCAGCGTCGGAATCATGCCCGCGCGCACGGCCTGGCGCGCGGGCCCTTGCGCCGCTTCCCAGCGCGAGGCGCCGAGCGCGAGCGACATCTCGACCGCCGCGCGTCCGGCGGTCAGTTCCTCCGTCATGCGCTCGATGCCGAGCGACACGCCCGTCAGGCAGTTGCCGAGGATCATGCCGAGAATCGGAATCGCGTATTGCGGCTCGTACCACGGATGAATCCGGATCACGACGAAGAGCCCGAACGCGCCGATCACCCACGAACTGCCCCAGATCGACAGAATGCTGTCCGCGCGCTGTCCCGCGTAGGTCCGCCGTCCGCGTCCGGAGGCGGCGAAGCCCGCGATGATCGTCATCAAAGCCATTAGCGGCAGCACCACATACCAGCGGCTGAACGCGAACACCCAGCCGAGCACGTAGCCGATCAGCAGCAGTTGCACGACAGTCCGGATCGCTGCGACGAGCAGCTTGCGCTCGAGCCCGAGATCGAGCGCAACCGACAACGCGCCATTCACGACGATCAGCGCCGCCGCGAGACCGATATCGAAGAGACTGAGGGTCTGATAGCCGTTCACTTCGCGCCGCCTCCGAGCGTGCCCGCGTTCATCGTGAGATGACGCGTGGCGACGCGCCGCGCCTGTTCCAGATCGTGCGACACCCAGATGCACGCGCGCTCCGCGTCCGCTTCGAACCAGGCACAGACGAGCGCTTCGATCGAACGGGCGGAAGCCGGATCGAGCGACGCGGTCGGTTCGTCGAGCAGCAGCACGTCCGGCGCGAGTTGCAGCACGCGCACGAGCGCCGCGATCTGCGCTTCGCCGCCCGACAGATCGCTCGCGAGCTTGTCGAGGAAGTCGTCGGCGCGGCCGGCCGCGAGCGCCAGTTGCATCGCGATATCGCGATCGAAATGCGCGTCGCGATAGGTCTTCAGCGTGAACGGATAGCGAAGATTGTCCTCGACGGTGCCATCGAGCATCGCGGGCCGCTGCGCGATATACGCGACGCGCCGCCGGTAGGCCGGAATGCGCGCCCGCGCGATGCGCTCGCCGCGCCACGCGACATGACCGGCATCGCATGCATCGAGCAGCGCGAGCGTGCGCAGAAAGACGCTCTTGCCCGAGCCCGACGGTCCGGTGATCGCCGCGCGCTGACCCGCGTGGAGCGCGAAGTCCGTGGGATGCAGCAGCACCGCGCCGCGCACGGCGTCGCGACGCACGACGCCGTGCGCGGCGACGAGTTCGAGCGACGGCGAAGGCGAAAGAGCAGGCGATGTCGCGTCGGGCATCGTTGTTAGAGGTGGTCTCGTTCTTCGAGCGCACATCTTACGGACATTCTGCGTTCAGCGGCTACATAACCGGGCCGACGTACGCGTTGCGCGGGCACACTATGTGCTGCCGCACTCATAATCAGAAAAAACGGATGGAGCCGTCATGCCGCAGGCCCGAACGACCGGAAAAAAAATCGGAAGGATCGTCGCATGGTTTTTTGCCGCTCTCGCGGTTCTGATCGCAATTCTGGTGGTCATATTCCTGACTTTCGACTGGAACCGCCTGCGGCCCTGGGTCGATGACAAAGTGTCCGAGGCAATCGGCCGCCGCTTCGAGATCACGGGCGATCTGAAAGTCGGCTGGCATCGTCCGCCGAACGAAACGGGCTGGAAACGCTGGGTGCCTTGGCCGCGCTTTTCCGCCGAAAAAATCACCATCGCGAATCCGGACTGGACGCGCCAGAAATTCTTCGCGACGCTCGACGAGATCGACTTTCAGGTGGCCGTGCTGCCGCTGCTCGCGCACGACATCGTGGTGCCGACGATCAATCTCGTGAATCCGTCCATCGATATCGAGCGGCTCAAGGACAATCGCAACAACTGGACGTTCAAGTTCAAGCAGTCGAACGAACCGTCCACCTGGAACCTGAAGCTCGGCGATATCTCGCTCGCGAAGGGCACCGTCGACGTGCGCGATGAAGTCACGAAAGCCGAGATGCACGTGGTCATCGATACGCTCGGGCAGCCCGTGCCGATCGGCGAAGCGATGAAGCAGCAGGAAGCGGCGTCCGCGAAGTCGTCGGCGGAAATGGTCGGCAAGAGCGGCGCGGCGAAGCTCAACAAGCAGGCCGACGTTGCCGCGGCGTCCGAAGCGTCGGCCGCGTCCGCTGCATCGGCTGCGGCCGCGGCGAACGCATCGACGCCGAATCCGGCGAGCACGTCGGCCAATACCAGCATCACGACCAAGGAAGGGCCGAAGCCGCCGATTCCGCCGTACGCGTTCGGCTGGACCGTGAAGGGCACGTACAACGGCGGCAAGGTGTCCGGCGACGGCAAACTGGGCGGCGTGCTCGCCGTGCAGGACGCGACGCGCCCGTTCCCCGTGCAGGCCGACGTGCGTCTGGGCGATACGCATATCGCGTTCGTCGGCACCGTGACCGATCCCGCGCATCTCGCGGCGCTCGATCTGCGGCTGTGGATTCAGGCCGTCAGCATGGCGCATCTCTATCCGTTCACCGGCGTGACATTGCCCGAAACGCCGCCGTTCGCCACCGAAGGGCGGCTCACGGGCCAGTTCCGCGAAGACGGCAACGTGTTCCACTACGAGAATTTCACCGGGCGCGTGGGCGGCAGCGACATCAACGGCTCGCTCGTCTATGCGGGCAAGAAGCCGCGTCCGCTGCTGCAGGGCGAACTGGTGTCGCATCTGTTGCAGTTCAAGGATCTCGCGCCGATCATCGGCGCCGATTCCAACGCGAGCAAGGCCAAGCGCGGCGACACGGAAAAGCAGCCGTCGTCGAAGGCGCTGCCGACCGAGGAGTTCAAGACCGATCGCTGGAAGGCCATCGACGCCGATGTGAAGTTCACCGGCGAGCGCATCATCAAGGATCCCGATCTGCCGATCACGAACCTCTACACGCACGTCATCATGACGAACGGCGTGCTCTCGTTCGAGCCGCTCAAGTTCGGCGTGGCGGGCGGCTCGCTCGCCTCCAACATTCATCTCGACGGCAGCGCCGCGCCGCTGAAGGGCCGCGTATCGGCGCAGGCGCGGCATCTGAAGCTGAAGCAGCTTTTCCCGACCGTGAAGACGATGCAATCCGCGCTCGGTGAAATCAACGGCGACGCCGCGCTCTCCGCCACCGGTAACTCGCCGGCGGCGCTCGCGGCGACATCGAACGGCGAGGTGAAGGCGCTCATCACGCAGGGCACCGTCAGCCGTCTCTATATGGAGGCGGCGGGGCTGAACGTGGCGAACGTCGTGTACGAAAAGCTCTTCGGCAAGCGCGACGTGAACATCAACTGCGCGGCGGCGGATTTCGTCGTGACCGACGGCGTGCTCGATTCGCGCGTCTTCGCGCTCGATACCGACGACGCGGTCATCAACGTCGATGGCACGATCAATCTCAAGAGCGAGGACATGGATCTCGGTATCCATCCGCACACGAAGGGCCTGCGCATCTTCTCGCTGCGCTCGCCGCTGTACGTGAAGGGCACGTTCAAGGATCCGCATGTCGGGGTGAGCCCGGTTCTGGCGCTGCGCGGCGCCGCCGCCGTGGGGCTCGGGCTGATCAATCCGTTCGCGGCGCTGATTCCGCTCATCGCGCCGAGCAACAGCAAGCCGCTGCCTTGCCAGCAGATGCTCGCCGACATCGGCCGTCCGCCGACCGCGCCGCCCGCCGGGCAGAAGCAGCAGGCGAAGGCGGCGCCGGCGTATATGTCGTCCGATGCGGCGGCGAGCGGCGCGGCGAAGGACAAGGGCGCGAAGAAGCCCGCCGCGCCCGCGCCGGCGAGCGCGGCGCAGTATCGCGGAAGCTGATGAATCGCCGCGTGGCTAGAACGCGTAGCGCACGCCCGCGAAGATGCTGCGGCCTTCGCCCGGATAGAAGATCGCGGTGGACGACGCCGTTTGCGCATTCGCGATGGTGCTGATGTCGCTCACGTAGCGCTTGTTGGTCAGATTGCGCGCATCGAGAAAGACCGACAGTCCGTTGCGAAAATCCATTCCCGCCTGCACGCCGAGCAGCGTGTAGCCCGGCACGCGCAGCGTGTTGGCGTCGTCGGCCCAGGCGCCCGCCGGCACCCAGTCGACCGATGCCGACAGGTGAAACCCGTTCGGCCGCGCGTAGCCGAGCACCGCGCGCAGCACATTCACCGGCACGCCCGCGATGCGGTTGTTGCCGTACTGCGGATCGTCCTTGAAGCGGAAATCGCTCAGATTCCACAAGCCCGACAGCGTGATCTTGTCGCCCGCGCCCGCCCGCGTGACGTCGCGCCACACATCGACCGACACGCCCGCCTCGATGCCCTGCAACACCGTCTTGTTCGCGTTGAACGTCGATGCCGGGATGTCCGGATTCGTCGTGTATTGCAGCAACTGGTCGCGCACGAGCGAGCGATAAGCGGTCAAGTCCCAGCTCACCCGATCGCGCGTGCCGCGCGTGCCGAGTTCGAGCGTCCACGCGTGTTGCGACGTGAGCGGCGTGAAGCGCGTCGTGTTCGCGAAGGTTTGCGTGAGATCGGTGAAGTCGGGCACGTCCTGGCTGCGCGTGATGTCGATATACGCCTGAATCTCGCGATTCGGTTGCCACATCAGGCCGAGCTTCGGATTCACGCCGCTGAACGTCTCGCTCGCCGACTTGTAGTTCGGGTCGGCCGCGAGCCCGCCGTGATCGACGTACTTGCGCACGTCGCGCAGCGCCTTGAAGCCGGCCATCAGCGCGACCGTCGGCAGGAAGAACAGGCGGTCTTCGACGTACGCCTCGTAGTTGTACGCGCGTTGCGTCGAGTCGAGCGTCTGCGCGCCTTCGTTGCCCGACACGTTGACGTACTGCCGCGCCTGCGTGGTGCCGCCGAAGACGCGCGCGCCGGCGATCAGGTCGTTGCGCATTCCACCGACGTTGAACGTCGCGGTGTAGCGCGGCGCGAAGCCGTAGGTCCAGCCGTCCTGATCGATGACCTGAAAGATCGGGTGATAAAGACTCTTGTGGATCGCCCATGTGACGAAGTCGAGCTGGCCGACATCGAGCCTGACTGTCGTCTTGTTGGCGATGCGCTCGGTCCGCGTATCGCGCGCCTGATCGCCGGCGAGCGCGCTCGCGGATGCCTTCGTCGGATTGTTCAGGGCGTCGCTCAGCGACAGCGTGCCGGGAAGCTGCTGATCGACGACATAGGCGCCGAGATAGAAGCGCGTTTCGACGTCCGGCAAGAAGCGATAGCCGATATTCGCGTTGAACTGCTCGTACTGGCCGCGCTCGTGATCGCGATAACCGTCCGCATGATTCACCGAAAACGTGCCGATGAAGTCCAGCGGCCCCATCACGCGCGAGAACTGCGCGCTGCCTCTGACCGTGCCGAAACTGCCGCCTTCGAGGCGCAGGATGTTCGGTGCATCGGCGGTGTAGGCGCTGGGCGTGACGAAATCGATCGCGCCGCCCATCATCGACGATCCATACGCGAGGCCGTTGCCGCCTTTGTAGACATCGACGGACTGCAGCGCGAGCGGATCGATCTGGTAGTAGTCGCCGCTGCCGTCGGCGAGATTGGTCGGAATGCCGTCCTGGAGAATCTCCAGGCCGCGCGTATGGTAGCCGCGCGCGATGCCGGAGCCGCGAATCGACACGCGCAACTCCTGCCCGTAGCGGTTCTGCACGAACACGCCGGGCACGTTCTTCAGCACGTCGCGCAGCGTGAAGGCGTAGGTGTTCTGGTAGTCGGCGCTATCCACGAAGCCGATGGAACCGACCGTCTGATCGAGCGTGCGCTTCTCGTCGGCGACGTTTTGCGATGTCAGCGAACGTTGCGCCTGACCTTGCACGATCACCGCGGGAAGTGTTGTCGGCTCGCCGTTATACGGCGCTTGTGCGGCTTGCGCGAAGGCGCGTGTGGCGAACAGCGCCGTGATGCCGGTGACGAGGGCGCTTTGCCGGGCGAGTCGCTTCATGATTGCGTTCCCGCGATGTCGAGCGTTCGGGACGCGCGTTCGATGCGCGCGCGCGCGTGCGGATAGGCGGACGGCACGGAGCCGCCGCTCGTTGAGAGAGTGAGCATGGTTCTTCTTGAATTCGTGGTGAAGGAGCGCGGCGCGACGTTACGGACGCGCGACGCCGTCCGATGCCGCGATGGCATCGAACCGTCTGGACGAAGTCAGATGAGAACCGGTGGCGCGCGTGGTTGCGCGGTGGTGAAGGCGGGAGCCGGACGTTCGGCACGAACCGGCGCGACGGCGACGGTGCGGCGCGCGGGAACGTCGAGCGTCGCGGAGGCGCGTACGCTCGAAATCGCCGGCGCATGCGCGAAGAAATGACAGTAGCCGCAGGCCTGATCGTCCAGATGCGCGAGCGCGTCCGGAGCGTGATGGCCGCTATTCAGCTCGATTGCGGATGCATGCGCCGAGCAGAGTTCGGCGCTGAAGTCACCGGCGCGCGCATTGGACGCGAGCAGTTGCGAGACCATCGGCGCGAACGTGATCAGCAGCATGGCAAGCAATGCCAGCAGTGAACCCGTCCGTTGATGGAAGCGACCGCGCATGAAGGTTTGTTCAGATCCCGAGTGCCGGGATTATGCCATCGGGTTACTTTGTATTACAAAGCGGGAAGGGCATAAATTCCGGGGATTACGCGGCAGGCATGTCGTCGCGGGTTGTCCCCATGAACTGTTGAGCACTCTGTTGAAAAGACGCCTAAAAGTCTTCTAAATGCTTGATGCCCAAGCAAAAGTCAGGCGCGCTTCATGGTGCATCAAAGCGCGTCGGGCTTTGCATAACTTATCCCCAGCGCACGGGGAAAGGGCTGTGGAAAACCGCTTGGCGACTCATCTAGATTCTTGATTTCGCGCTGAAATCCCCGCGCGACGCGGATCGCGCCACTTTTTCGTACTCGTGAAGCACATCAGCAAGACGGCCGAGTTATCCACAATTTCTGTGGATAGCGGTGTTGAAAAGACGCGCGTATCGGTGTTAAGTGTTTGATGCACAACGTTTTGTACGACCTGACCCGAGCCGCGCGAGCGACGGCGCACAAATTCTGCGCGCCTCGACGCCGATCAGATTGAAATGCCCGGTCCGCCGTTGCTGCCGAGAAGCTGCTCCACGGAATTCGCGTCCGTGTAGTCCTGTTCGGGCAAGCCGTCGAACACGGTGATGACGTCGTTGGAGACGCCCGCTTCGCGCGCCGCATCGACGATCGCGTCCTTGTTGGCGGGGTACTTCACGAGGCGCAGCACCTGAGCGATTTCGTCGTCGATCGGCTCGTCGTTCAATGCGTGTTTTGCGGGCGTGTCGGTCATTCCGAGGTCCAGGGTCGAGTCGTGAAGGGAAGGGCGTCAGGTCTGCACCTGAATGGGCTGGCTCGCCATGCCGTGGCTCGGCGCTCGCGACTTCGGCAGCGGCACATGACGCCAGCGCGCATGATCGAGATCCTGCGCCGAGACGTCGGGCGCGGGCGGCGCAACGGGCGCGGCGTTGATGCGCAGCGCGGCGCGCGTCGCGGCGATCGTGGCGGTGGATACATCGGTCGAACTCGTGTGCAGCGGCGCGGCATAGCACGAGACCGAAACCAGCGCCATCGACAACAACGTTGAGGTCTTCATCGGGCAACCCCTCCTCACGTAAGCAGCGAAAGGCACCAAGCAAAGCCTATGCCGACGGGCTTTTGCGCTGCTCGCCGTGCACGCGGTCCGTTCGGACGATGCGCGCACGGGCGCGACGAGTGGGCGTCGCGCGGACGTATTTCGAGTGAAATGTGAAGTTGGTCCGACTTGCGCGCGTGACGCGCGTACGCGCCGTTGCACGCCGCGAAATTGCACGGCTGCGCAGTTTCAGCGCGACGTCGGATTCAAACGGAAGTATGCGTCCAGAAGGGAGGTTTTGTACACGACGCCGAGCAGGAGCGGCTGCGTCTTTTTCTCGATCACCGGAAGCCGCTCGCCCTGAAACGCGAGGAAGTGCTGCAACGCTTCGCCGAGCGACATGTCGGGCGTGAGCACGTCGAATTGCGGCTGAAGATAGTCGGCGGCCGTCTTGGTTTTGGTGTCGTGCTCGTCGAGAAGATCAGACGTGATGTCCTTCAGCGCAACCACGCCGCGAAAGCACTCGGCTTCATCGACCACGTACAGATACTTCACCGGATATTCGAGGAACACGCGCGTCATGTCCTTGATGTTCGCGGTGAGCGGCACGACGGTGTCCGCCGGCTTGACGAGTTCGCGCATCTGCGTCGCGGCGAGGCGCAGGCGCTCCTTCTCGTCACGATTGCGGCGCAGCGTGACTTCGTACATCGACGTCTGCTCGGACGTGCGCGCGATGAAGTAGGCGATTACGCACGCGAGCATGAGCGGCAGCATGACCTGATACGAGAGCGTCATCTCGAAGATCATCAGGATCGCCATGAGCGGCGCGTGCGTGGCGGCGGCGAGAAACGCGCCCATGCCGACCATCGCGTAGGCGAACGGCGCGGAAGTCGAGTCCGGCCAGATCGAATGCACGCCGATGCCGTACAGACACCCGAACACCGCGCCGACGAAGAGCGTCGGCGTGAAGATACCGCCGACCGCGCCCGAGCCGGCCGTGGCCGCCGTCGCGATGATCTTGAAAACGAGCACGGTGAGCAGCGCGGTCCACGTCCACGGCTCGTGCAGCAGCGAGTTCACGACTTCGTAGCCGTTGCCCCAGACCTCGGGCCACCAGATCGAAATCACGCCGACGATCAGGCCGCCGAGCGCGAGGCGCACCGGCAACGGCAAGGGCAGCGTCGAAAAGCGCTTTTTCGATGCCGCGAGCAGCCGCAGGAAATGCGGCGCGAGCACGCCCGACAAGAGCCCGAGCACGACGAAGAGCAGCACTTCGACGCCCGTGACGGTCGGAAACACCGGCATCTCGTACGGCGGACGATAACCGGCGAACTCGCGCATCGTGATATTGGCGACGACCGACGACACGACGATCGGCCCGAAGCTTTCCATCGCCATCGAGCCGAGCACGAGTTCGGTGACGAAAAACGCGCCGGCGATGGGCGCGTTGTACGCCGACGTGATCCCGGCCGCCGCGCCGCACGCGACGAGCAGACGCAAACGCGGCGGATCGAAGTGAACCCAGCGCCCGACGAGCGACGACACGAGCGCGGCGAGCTGCACCATCGAGCCTTCGCGACCGATGGAGCCGCCGCTCGAAATGGTGATGAGCGAGGACAGGCTGCGCCAGAGGCTTTGCCAGACAGGCACGACGCCGTCGCCGATGGTGACGGCTTCCATGTAGTCCGTGCTCACGTTCTTGCTGGCGTGCCTGCGCGCGATCAGCAGACAGACGCCCGCGATAAGGCCGCCCACGGCCGGCAGAAGGACGCGCACGGGCCAGGGCAGCGTATGCGCGAGCGCGACGAGCCCTTCCGACGGATTGCCGAGAAGACGTTGCAGAACCTGAATGCCTTCGCGAAAGACGGACGTCGCGAAGGCGCCCGCCACGCCGACGACGACCGCCCAGACGAGCATCGTATGCGAGTCCGAGAGACGGAAGAGATGTTGGGCGCGTGTCCGCAGCTTGAGCAGGAATGAGAGCACTTTTGCTTGATTCGTGGAAAGCTTAGAAGCAAACGGAATAAGGAGTCGCAAGGATAGCATTGCGGGGCGGCGCTGCGGGCACGCGTGCGGCGCACGAAAAAAAGCCCGGCGCTCAGGTCCGGGCCGTGTCGGCTACGCCGCGCGTCACCACTTGGGCGCGAACGGCGGGTTCGCGTGGCGCCTGCCTTCGTCGAGCGCGTCGATTTTCGCGATGTCGTCGGCGTCGAGCTTGAGCTTTTGCGCGTCCCAGTTCGCTTGCTGATGGTCCGGATTCGTCGATGCCGACAGCACCACGATATCGCGCGACAGCAGCCACGCGAACGTCACCTGCGCGGGCGTCGCATCGTGCTTTTCCGCGATCGCCTCGAGCGTCGCGTCGGTATGCGCGCGGCCTTCGCCGAGCGGCATGTAGGCGGTCACCTTCACGCCGAGCTGCTGCGTCGCGTCGACGAGCTTGCGGTTCGCGAGAAACGGGCTCACTTCGAACTGGTTCGTGACGATCTCCTTGCCGCCCGGCGCCTTCAGCGCCTCGTCGAGCAATGGAGCGGTGAAATTCGACACGCCGTAATGACGGATCAGTCCGAGCTTCTGCGCTTCCTGCATCGCAGCGAGCGTTTGCGCGATAGGCACCGCGCCGTCGGGCGACGGCCAGTGCACGAGCGCGAGATCGATCGTGCCGATATCGAGCTTCGCGTGGCTGTCCTTCAGGCTCGCGATGAGCGCATCGCGCGAGAGCCGCTCCCACCAGACTTTCGTCGTGACCCAGATGTCGTCGCGCGGCACGCCCGAGTCGCGCACGCCCTGGCCGACGGCCGCCTCGTTGTTGTAGAACTGCGCCGTGTCGATATGACGGTAACCGATTTGCAGCGCGCTCTTCACCGCATTCGTGGTTTTCGCGGCATCGACGCGAAACGTGCCGAGACCGAAGGAAGGAATCGTTTCTACCATGCTGGCTCCTGATCTGTGTTGAGGGTCAAGCGTCCTGATCGAGTTCGGGATAGTGCCGGAAAATGCCCGATTCGTTGAACGGAATGCGCCGCTCCGAATCGACATAAGCCGCGATGTTCGGCCGCTGCAGCACCGCGTCGTGGATCGCGGCGACGCGCGGATACTGTGCGCCAAACTTCTTCATCGCGCGCGGAAAGGCGTAATGCAGGCCATCGACGATCTGGAAGATCGAAAGATCCACGTAAGACGTCGAGTCGCCGATCATCTGCGTGTCGCCGTGCGGATTCTGCTTCAGCACGTGCTCGAAATACTTCATGAACTTCGGCACGCGCTCGTCGAGAAAATTCTGCGTGCGGATCTTCGCCGCGTCCTTCTGATCTTCGTAGTAGAGATCGGTCGCGAGCGGATGATGCGTGTCGTGCACTTCGGTGACGAAATCGGCGATCGTCAGTTGCAAGCCATGCGCGACGTGGCGCAGGCCTTCGTCCTTCGGCGCGAGTCCGAGCGTCGGCCCGAGATACAGCAGAATATTCGCGACGTGCGGCACGATCAGCTCGCCGTCTTTCAGGAACGGCGGAGCGAAGGGAATGTGCGGCTCGGTCTTGCTGTTGAGGACTTTCATCATCGCGTCCATGCCGTAACCGTGCTTTTTCGATTCGCGCGCGACGTCGATGTATTCGGCGCCGGCGTCTTCCAGCGCGAGCCGGACGAATTCGCCGCGGCCTTGCAATCCGTCCCAGTAATGGAGTTCGTAAGCCATCGAAAAGGCTCCTCGTCGATGCGGGCCGCGTCTGCGGCGACAGTTGAGTGTGCGCGTGTTCACTGCGCAATGAAACGCGCGTGCGAAGCAACGGGCGAGCAACACGCGTTCCCGTTTCGCAACGACGCCATGATCCCCGCGGATCGTGCCAAAATCGATGTTTTGCGATTCGACGTAGCGGAGAGGAGATGGACAAGCAAGGCTTCACCACAGGCATCGTTCACGGCGACAGAATCGTGGGCGCCGAGCATGGCGGCGTGCGTCAGCCGATCCACACATCGGTCCAGTACGGATTCGAGCGCGTGGAAGATCTGATCGGCGTCTTTCAGGGCACGAAAAAAGGCGGCTTCAACTACGCGCGCCAGGGCACGCCGACGACCGCCGCGCTCGAACGCAAGATCACGAGCCTCGAAGGGGGCGTCGGGTCGATCTGCTTCGGCACCGGCATGGCGGCGCTGACCGCCGTGTTCCTCACCTTGCTGCGCGCGGGCGATCACGTGGTGTCGAGCCGCTATGTGTTCGGCAACACGAACAGCCTTTTCGGCACGTTGAGAACGTTCGGCATCGAAGTGACGATGGTCGATGCCACGTCGACAGCCAACGTCGCGAACGCGATCCAGCCGAACACGCGCATGGTGTTCGTCGAGACCATCGCGAATCCGGGCACGCAGATTCCCGATCTGGCGGGCATCGGCGAACTGTGCCGCGAGCGCGGTCTCGCGTATGTCGTCGATAACACGATCACCTCTCCCGCGCTCTTTCGCCCGAAGGCGGTCGGCGCGAGTCTCGTCGTCAATTCGCTGACGAAGACCATCGCCGGACATGGCGCGGCGCTCGGAGGCGCGGTGACGGACACGGGTCTTTTCGACTGGAGCGCATATCCGAACATCGCCGACGACTATCGCCGCTCGCCGTCGAAGGAGCAAGGGCTCCTGCAGATCCGCAAGAAGGGGCTGCGCGACATGGGCGGGTCGCTCTCGTCGGAGCAGGCGCATTCGATCGCGATGGGCGCCGAAACGCTCGCGCTGCGCGTCGCGAAATGCAGCGAGAATGCGCTCGCGCTCGCGCAGTTTCTGGAGCAGCACGAGGCCGTCGGGCGCGTGTTTTATCCGGGGCTCGAGAGTCATCCGCAATACGAGATCGCGCAGGCGCTGTTCAAGGGCGCGTCGTGGCTGCTGTCGTTCGAGCTGCGTAACGCGGATCGCATGATCGAGGTCGTCAACGCGCTGCAATTGCCGGTCAAGGCGACGGGACTCGGCGACACGCGCACGCTGATCATCCCGGTCGCGCCGACCATCTTCTACGAAGCCGGCCCGGAAGTGCGCAAGTCGATGGACATTTCCGACGGCATGCTGCGCTTGTCCGCGGGCATCGAGGATATCGACGATCTCATCGCCGATTTCGATCAGGCGCTCAAGCTCGCGGCCTGAAAAACATCGCGAATCACGAAGCGCGCGCGTAGTAGATGTTCTGCGGATGCCGCGCTTCGGCGAAGAAAAACCATCGCTCGGCGACGAGTCCCAGATACTGCGCGACGCAAGCCAGACAGAACAGCGTCACGGACTGCGCGCCGATCCCGAGCAGCATCAGGACGAACGGCACGCCGAACGCGCCGACGAGAAACGTCCACTTGATGCGCGCGATCGCTTCGGCCGATCGTCCATGAAAGAACTCGCGCAGATTGAACGCGCCCGCCGTGAAGCCGCGCGATTTCTGCACGACGTTCGGTCCTTTGATGCCCGTCGCGCTTTGCACGGTCGACTTCGGCCGCAGGCGGGCATTGCGCCTGAGCGACGCGACGCGCGTCGCGCAGCCTGCGAGCGTCAGCGTGCATGCGCAGGCCGCAAGTCCCGCCGCGAGCGACGGCGCGAGCCACGCGGCGCATGCCGTCGCGAGCGTGAACCCGGACGCGCAGCCGAGCAGCACGAAGTTGACCATCGTGAGCGGCGTCGCCCATTCCTGCAGGAAGCGCAGGCACGCGTAGATCATCGCGGTGCAGACGAAGAGCGCCGCCGACGCGATCACGCCGATCACACCGATGACGAGCGACCACGGCGTGCCCAGCCAATGCGCGACGCCGTACAGCGCGGCACACGCGAGAAACGCGGGCAGGCACAGGCATTCGCGCGAGAGCCAGGACGTGCGCCACATCGCGATGGCGCGCCACGCGCGCTCCGGATGCCCGAGATGAAAGAACGACGCGACGAGTCCGAGCCCGCCGAGCACGACCGACAACGCCGCGCCGGCGACGAAGAACATCTGCGAGGGCGCGCCGGTCGAGCCGAGCTTCGCGAACAGTTCGACGCCGACGAGCGCGATCAGCAAGCCTTGCGCGGCGCCACTCAACGTCGTGAGAAACACGACGGAAAACGCGGGTTTCATGTGTGAGCTCCGATGCAGTCAGACGCGCACGGCCATCGCCGCGAGGTTCAGGTCGCCGTGCGCTTCGGGCGCGGCTTCGTCGCTGGAATGACAGCCGCACGCGCCGCCGCTGCCGCATGAATTCACCGGACGCCGCGGCAAATAATGATTCGCGGGCTTCGTGTCCCATTCGGGCATCAACTGATAGCCGCCGCGTTCCTCGATCGCTTTCGACACCACCGACTCGGGATCGTGGATATCGCCGAAGAGCCGCGCCGAAGTCGGACAGGCGAGCACGCATGCGGGCTTGCGATCGCGCTCGGGCAGCGCCTCGTTGTAGATGCGATCGGCGCACAGCGTGCACTTCGTCATTTCCTTGCGCGCTTCGTCGAGCTCGCGCGCGCCGTACGGACACGCCCACGCGCAGTACTTGCAGCCGATGCACTTGTCGAAGTCGACGAGCACGAGGCCGTCTTCCTTGCGCTTGTAGCTCGCGCCGGTCGGACAGACGGGCACGCACGGCGGGTCTTCGCAGTGCAGGCAGGACTTCGGAAAGTGGATGGTGTCGGCGAGCGGAAACTCGCCCGCTTCGTAGGTCTGCACGCGGTTGAAGAAGGTGCCGGAAGGATCGGCGTCGTACGGGCGCTGATCCGCGAGACTGCCCGCTTCGCCGGACGTGTTCCACTCCTTGCAACTCGTCACGCAGGCGTGGCATCCGACGCACACGTTCAGGTCGATCACGAGGGCCATTTGAGTCATGACGGTCTCCTTCAGTCGTTACGCTTGATGGCGTTGCGCAGGCGCGCCGCGAACTCGCCGCGCCCGGCGAAATACGTCTGCACGACGCGCTGGATCGAGCCGGCCATGCCCGGCGATGGAGGCATCGGCGCGAATTGCGGCAGCGTGTGGCGCGCGTCAGCTTCGGCGGGATAGACGCGCACGCGCACGTCGTACCAGGCCGCCTGTCCGGTGATCGGGTCCGAGTTGGAGAAGCGCGCGCCTTCGTTTCTGGATGCCGGAAGCTCGTCGGTGATGAGGTGATTGAGCAGGAAGCCGCGTTGCGATTCGTTGGCGTCGGGGCCGAGACTCCACGCGCCCGACGCCTTGCCGATCGCGTTCCATGTCCAGACCGTGCCCGGTTCGACCGCCTCGCTGTAACGCGCCATGCAGCGCACCTTGCCCCATTGCGATTCGACGTAGATCCAGCCGCCGTCCTCGATGCCGTTCGCCTGCGCCATGCGCGGATTCATGTACAGCATGTTCTCGCCGTGAATCTGCCGCAGCCACGCGTTCTGCGAGTCCCACGAGTGATACATCGCCATCGGGCGCTGCGTGACGGCTGCGAGCGGATACGTCGCGAGATCGGTCGTGGCGAGTTCGAGCGGCGCGTACCAGAACGGCAGCGGATCGAAATACTGCTCGATGCGCGCGCGCAGATGCTCGGGCGGCTGCCTGCCTTGCGTGCGTCCCCGTGCGGCGAGACGGAACTTCTGCATCACGTCGGAGTAGAGCTGGATCAGGATCGGCTCGCCGAACTTTCGAAAGCCCTTGTCGACGGCGAATTGCAGATAAGGCCCGTTGCAGTTGCGCATGTATTGCAGCGGCTCGGGCAAGGTGTAGTGATAGACGCAATCGTGCTTCGCGTACTCTTCCCACTGGTTCGGATTCGGCTCGCCGACGAGCGCATCCTTGCCGTCCTTGCCGCGCCAGCCGATCAGAAAGCCGACGCCCGATCCCGGCGCCGTCTGATGATTGACGATGAAGTCCGGATAGTCCCGATACTTGCGCGCGCCTTCGGGCGTCGTGAACGCGGGCAGCTTGAGCCGGCTGCCGAGTTCGACCAGCACTTCCTGAAACGGCCGGCATTCGCCCGTGCGCGGCACGACGGGCACGCGCACCGAATCGACGGGGCCGTCGAACTCGGAGATCGGGCGATCGAGCATCGACATCGCGTCGTGGCGTTCGAGATAGGTCGTGTCGGGCAGGATGAGATCCGCGAACGCGGTCATCTCCGACTGGAACGCGTCGCACACGACGATGAACGGAATCTTGTACTCGCCGTTCTCGTTCTTGTCGGCGAGCATCTTGCGCACTTCCATCGTGTTCATCGACGAGTTCCACGCCATGTTGGCCATGAAGATCATCAACGTGTCGATGGGGTAGGGATCGCCGCGCCACGCGTTCGTGATGACACTGTGCATCACGCCGTGGACCGCGAGCGGATATTCCCACGAAAACGCACGGTCGATGCGCACGGGCGTGCCGTCGTCGTGAATGAACAGGTCTTCGGGCGAAGCGGGCCAGCCGAGCGGGCCGCTCGCGAGCGGCGTGTTCGGCTTGACCTGATCGGGATGATTCGGCGGCTTGGCGGACGGCGGCACCGCGCGCGGAAACGGCGACTTGTGACGGAAGCCGCCCGGGCGGTCGATCGTGCCGAGCAGCGACATCAGCACCGCGAGCCCGCGGATCGACTGGAAGCCGTTCGAATGCGCGGCGAGCCCGCGCATCGCGTGAAACGCGATGGGATTGCCCGTCACGGTAGCGTGCTTCTTGCCCCAACTGTCCGTCCATTCGATCGGCAGCGTGATCTTGTGATCGCGGCTCACCTGGATCATTTCGGCGGCGAGGCGCTTGATCGTCGCGGCGGGAATGCCGGTGATATCGGCGGCCCATTCGGGCGTACACGACTTCACCTGCTCGCGCAGCAGCGCGAAGGACGGCGCGACGGGCGTGCCGTCGTCGAGCGTGTAGCGGCCGTCGAGCGCGGGCTCGGCGTCAGCGGCGTGATGCGCGACCGCGCGATTCGTCTTCGTGTCCCACCACAGATGATTTTGCGGAAAGAGCGCGTTGCGCTCGGGCGTATCGCCGTTTTTCACGAAAAGCCCGAACGTATCGCTCGCTTCGTTCATGTCGAGCAGTTCCGCCGCGTTCGTGTAGCGCGTGACGAACTCGTGATCCCAGGCGTCGGCGGCGATCAGTTCGTGGATGAGCGCCATGAAGAGCGCGCCGTCGGTGCCGGGGCGGATCGGCACCCATTCGTCGGCGATGGCCGCGTAGCCCGTGCGGATCGGATTGATCGCGATAAAACGCCCGCCCGCGCGCTTGAACTTGGAAATGGCGATCTTGAGCGGATTCGAATGATGATCTTCCGCCGTGCCGATCATGAAGAAGAGCTTCGCGCGATCGAGATCGGGGCCGCCGAATTCCCAGAACGAGCCGCCGATCGTGTAGATCATCCCGGCCGCCATGTTGGCCGAGCAGAAGCCGCCGTGCGCCGCATAGTTGGGCGTGCCGAAGTTCTTCGCGAAGAGGCCGGTCAGCGCCTGCATCTGGTCGCGGCCGGTGAAGAGCGTGAACTTCTTCGGATCGGTGGCGCGAAGGTGGGCGAGACGTTTTTCGAGCGTGTCGAGCGCGACGTCCCACGAGACCGGCTCGAACTGCGCTTCGCCGCGCAGTGCGCCGGGCTTGCGCATCAGCGGCTGCGTGAGACGCGCGGGCGAGTACTGCTTCATGATGCCCGAAGCGCCTTTCGCGCAGATCACGCCTTGATTGAGCGGATGGTTCGGATTGCCGTCGATGTACCGGACTTCGCCGTCGCGCAGATGCACGCGGATGCCGCAGCGGCATGCGCACATGTAGCACGTCGTGGTCTTGACATCGAGCTTCTCGTTCTGGGTGCGAGCGCCGTGTTCCATGACTTGCTCCTTCAAAAGCGTTATCGCGCGAGGGGACACTCGCGCGCATCGATGCATCGGTACTTCAGTGCATCGTTCAGCCGAACAGCCGCTCGACGCCGAGCGTGATCGCGAGGCCGCCGCCGACGAGCCACGCATACAGGATCGCGCCGGTGGCGAGGGCGCGCGGGCCGGCTTCGCGGATCTGCGCGATGCGCGTCTCCATGCCGAGCGCGGTCATGGCCATCGTGAGGGCGAACGTGTCGAGCGTGTTGATCGTGCTGGTCGCGACATCGGGCAGCACATGCAGCGAGTTCACGACGACGAGCGCAAGAAAGCCGAGCGCGAACCAGGGCACCGCGATCTTGCCTTTGCCTTGCGCCGCGCCTTCCGAACCGGCACGCGAGCGGCTGATCCAGAAACCGACCACGAGCAGCACGGGGACCAGCAGCATCACGCGCGTCATCTTGACGATGGTCGCGATGTGCGTCGCTTCCGGGCTCACGTTGCTCGCCGCGCCGACGACCTGCGCCACTTCGTGGATCGTGCCGCCGAAGAACAGACCCGCGCCGAGCGTATCGAGATGCAGCCAGCCGGCGTTGAGCGCGAGCGGGTAGAGGAACATCGAGAGCGTGCCGAACAGCACGACGCTGCCGACGGCCATCGCGCTCTTGTGCGGCTTCGATTGCAAGGTCGATTCGAACGCGAGCACCGCCGCCGCGCCGCAGATCGCGCTGCCGGCCGCGGTGAGGAGCGCCGTGTCGCGGTCGAGCTTCATCAGCTTCATGCCGGCCCACGTGCCGATCACGAGCGTGCTGACGACGACCAGCACCGACACCGTGAAGCCCGACAAGCCGACTTGCGCAATTTCCTGGAGACTCACGCGCAGCCCGAAAAACGCGACCGCGATTCGCAGCAGCTTGCGCGCGGAGAAGTTGACGCCTGCCGCCCAGCTATCGGGCATGCCGTGACGCAGCGCGTTGCCGTACACCGCACCCGCGACGATACCGACGATCAACGGGCTGATCCCGAGACCGGCGACGGCGGGAATGCTGGCGAGTCGCGTGACGGCGGCGGCGAACAGCGCGACGAACAGGATGCCGTTGAGCTGGCCGCGCGTCGAGGACGCGGCTGGCGCGAGTGTGTGTGCGGACTGAACCGTAGACATGGATGAACCCGTTTTGAATTGGATGATTCGATGGGCTAATCCTATTCCCGATATATCAATATGAAAAATCGTGATTTAGAATGGGAAATATCGGATGGGCTGATATTTGATCGAAATGACCCCGGAACAACTGATAACTTTTGCAACAGTCGCGGAGCACGGCAACATAAGTCGTGCGGCGGTGGCGTTGCACCTGTCGCAGCCTGCCGTGTCCGGGCAGTTACGGCTCTTGCAAGAGGAATTCGGCGAGCCGCTGTATCAGCGCGATGGCCGCGGCGTGCGTCTGACCGCCGCCGGCGAACAGTTGCTGGGCCACGCGGAGCGCCTGCGCGAGACGTATCGCGCGGCGCATGCGCTACGCGACGCGCTGCGCGGGCTGGAGCGCGGCACGCTGCGCATCGGCGCGAGCACGACGCCCGCGAGCTATCTGCTCCCGTATCTGATCGCGGCGTTTCACAAGCGCTTTCCGGATGTTCTCGTCACGACCATCGACGGCAATACGGCCGATATCGTCGCGGCCCTCGGTTCGCTCGATATCGCGCTGGTCGAAGGCTCGCCCGGCCACGATCTGCCGCTCGGCACGACCGTGACGTCGTGGCGCGAGGACGAGATCGTCGCGATTCTGCCGAACGGCCATCCGCTCGCCGACGGGCGCGAATCCGTCACGCTCGATGAACTCGGCGCGCATCCGCTCGTGCTGCGCGAGCCGGGCTCGGGCGTGCGGCAGGTCATCGAGCGCGCGTTCGCGGATGGCGAAGCGCCGATGCGCGTCGCGCTGGAAATCGCGGGTGTCGAGGGCGTGAAGGAGGCGGTGCGCGCGGGCATGGGCATCGGCTTCGTGTCGGCGATGTCGATCCGTCACGAAGACAACGCGTTGCAGCGCGTGCGCATCGCGCCGAACCCGCTCACGCGGCGCTTTTCCATCCTGCTGCCGCATGCGGCCACGCCGTCGCGCGTCGCCGCGCGCTTTCTGGAACTGTGCGACGAGCCCGGTCTGCTCGGCTAGGGAATTCCACTATGGCGCGTCGGTGGCGGTCTGACGCACCATTCGTTCTCAACGGAGGCGCTGCGGCGTCTTTTTTGAAAATTGTTTATGGAACCGGTTCCAAACGAGTTTTGGCATCGAAATCGACAGCGAGACGCAAGTGAACGAGATTTCCCGGATCGACAAGGCAAGCGCCGAAATCGTGATCGTCGCGAGCGCGTTCGGCGCGGACGCGATCCGGCGCGATGGCCACGCCGTCTGGGCCGCCGCCGCGGCACGCGCGGGCGCGGACGGCGTCGAAGTCCGCCGCGAATTGTTCGCGAGCGAAGCCGATGCGCGGCGCGAATCACTCGCGCTGCTCGGCGAACGGCTCCGCGCGCTGGATTTGTGGTCCGTCTATTCGACGCCCGCGACGCTTTTTCACGACGACGGCTCGCTCGACCGCGAAGCACTCGGACTCGCCATCGACGAGGCGGCGGCGCTGAACGCGCGCATCGTCAAACTGCAACTGGGCGGCACGGAAAGCGGCGTCGCGACCGATCCGGCCACGCTCGACCGCCTGATGACGGGACTCGCCGCCTCGAAGGCGCGTGTCGTCGTGGAGAACGGGCAACTGAAGGCGGGCGGGACGATCGGCGCGTTCGAAGCGCTTTTCGCCGCGCTGCCGGAGAAAAGCGGTCTCGCCATGACCTTCGACACCGGAAACTGGCACTGGGCCGAACAGGATCCGCTCGACGCCGCCAAGCGCCTCGCGCCGTATGTCGCCTACGTGCACTGCAAGGCGGTCATGGGCGAAGGCGCGCGCCGTTTCGCCGCCGCGCCCGCGAACGGCGACGCGCGTTTCGCGACGCTGCTCGCGCACTTGCCGGGCGACGTGCCGCGCGGCATCGAATATCCGTTCATTCCCGGCGCGGACGTTTCGCTCGACGGCGACGCCGCGCGTCAGGTCGCGCGAATCGCGGCATTCTGAATTACGCATTTTGCATTCAGCATTCATCTGCAAAGGACACGACATGCAAGCCAAGTCTGAAGCACTCGACGTCGTCACCTATGGCGAAGCGATGACGATGTTCGTCGCGGCCGTCACCGGCGATCTCGCGAAGGCCGGTCAGTTCACGAAGCGCGTCGCGGGCGCGGACCTGAACGTGGCAATCGGCCTGTCGCGCCTCGGGTTCAAGGTGGGCTGGATGAGCCGCGTCGGCAACGATTCGTTCGGCCGCTACGTGCTCGACGTGCTCGCGTCCGAAGGCATCGACGCACGCCGCGTGACGATCGACGAGCGCTATCCGACCGGCTTTCAGCTCAAGGGCAAGTGCGACGACGGCAGCGACCCGGCCGTCGAATACTTCCGCAAGGGTTCGGCCGCAAGCCACCTGTCGCTCGACGATTACGCCGCGGACTACGTGCTCGGCGCGCGTCATCTGCATCTGACGGGCGTTGCGCCGGCGATTTCGGCGACCTCGCGCGAGCTCGCGTTCCACATGGCCCGCGAAATGCGTGCGGCAGGCAAGACGATCTCGTTCGATCCGAACCTGCGCCCGACGCTCTGGCCGTCGCGCGAGGCGATGGCCGAGTCGCTCAACGCGCTCGCCGCGCTGGCCGACTGGGTGCTGCCCGGCGTATCCGAAGGACTGACGCTGACGGGCCGTGCGAAGCCGGAAGACATCGCCGCGTTCTATCTCGACCGTGGCGCGAAGGGCGTCGTCGTCAAGCTGGGCGCGCATGGCGCGTACTTCCGCACGGCGGATGGCGAAGCGGGCATCGTGCCGGGCGTGCCGGTCGACAACGTCGTCGATACGGTCGGCGCGGGCGATGGCTTCGCGGTCGGCGTCGTGAGCGCGCTGCTCGAAGGACGCGACGTGCGCCACGCGATCGCGCGCGGCAACCGTATCGGCGCGCTGGCGATTCAGGTGATCGGCGACAGCGAAGGGCTGCCGACGCGCGCCGCGCTCGATCTGCTCGAAGCACAGGATTTCAACGACAAGACGGCCAAAGCCGCGTTCGATCTGGCCTGACGAACAAGAGGCCATCCGCCGGGAAACACAACCGAATTGCGTCCGGAGACAACCATGCAATCCTCAACTCCCAAACTCGCGATGCGCCGCTGGTGGGCGATCATGCCGATCGTCTTCATCACGTACAGCCTCGCGTATCTCGACCGCGCCAACTACGGTTTCGCCGCGGCTGCGGGCATCAATCAGGATCTCGGCATCAGCAAGGGATTGTCGTCGCTGATCGGCGCGCTGTTCTTTCTCGGCTACTTCTTCTTCCAGATTCCCGGCGCGATCTATGCCGAGCGCCGCAGCGTGAAGAAGCTCGTGTTCTGGAGCCTGGTGTTGTGGGGCGGATGCGCGACGCTCACGGGCATGGTGAGCAACATTCCGTCGTTGATGGTGATCCGCTTCGTGCTCGGCGTCGTCGAGGCCGCGGTGATGCCGGCGATGCTCGTCTTCATCGCGAACTGGTTCACGAAGTCGGAGCGCTCGCGCGCGAACACGTTCCTTATCCTCGGCAATCCGGTGACGGTGTTGTGGATGTCGGTCGTATCGGGCTATCTCGTGAATTCGTTCGGCTGGCGGCACATGTTCATTGCCGAAGGTGTGCCTGCGATCGTCTGGGCGGTGATCTGGTGGTTCATCGTGAAGGACAAGCCGGCGCAGGTGAACTGGCTGACGGACCAGGAAAAGAAGGATCTCGATGCGACGCTGCGCGCTGAACAGGCCGCGATCAAGCCGGTGAAGAACTATCGCGAGGCGTTCAAGTCGCCGGCGGTGATCAAGCTGTGCGCGCAGTATTTCTGCTGGAGCATCGGCGTGTATGGTTTCGTGCTGTGGCTGCCTTCGATTCTGAAGAGCGGATCGACGCTCGGCATGGTCGAGACGGGCTGGCTCTCGGCGGTGCCGTATCTGGCGGCGACCATCGCGATGTTGCTGGCTTCGTGGGCATCCGACAAGCTCCAGGCGCGCAAGGCGTTCGTGTGGCCGTTCCTGCTGATCGGCGCGGTGGCGTTCGCGGGATCGTATTTGCTTGGTTCAACGAACTTTTGGGCTTCGTATGCGTTGCTCGTGATCGCGGGCGCGGCGATGTATGCGCCTTACGGACCGTTTTTCGCGATCGTGCCGGAGTTGCTGCCGAAGAATGTCGCTGGCGGGGCGATGGCGCTCATCAACAGCATGGGCGCGCTGGGATCGTTCGTCGGATCGTATTTCGTGGGCTATCTGAATGGGGCGACCGGGTCGCCGGCGGCCTCGTATGTGTTCATGAGTGCGGCTTTGTTGCTTGCTGTCTGGCTCACTTTGGCGGTTAAGCCGCAGGCTGCGGTGCGGGCGGGGGTTGTTGTGAGGTCTTGAATGCTTTTTTTGTTGTTTTCGCAGGATCCCGATTTGCTTCTGGTTTATTAGCGTTGCCCCTGTGCGGGGCGGCAGTCACATTCTTTGCTGCTGCAAAGAAAGTAACCAAAGAAAGCAGCTTTTGAGGCCCGCGGTCACACGCAAGTTGGCCACGTTTCTCCTTGCAGATGGCCCTCGCCTAAGTGTCGCCCTCACAGGCCCAATCGGGCTTGGATCGCGCACGGTTTGCCGCGCCAGTCACCAAGGCCGCTGGTTCAGCACGAAAGAGTTCCGGCACAGCGCTGTGCGCTGCCGTTGGGTATGTGGGGGAAACCGTCGAGAAAGAAGCGCACGCGGCCCCCCGATTGACCCATCGGCCGCGAAGCGGGCTGGAGCCATTTCGTGCTGAGCCAATCTGGCGTGTGGTGCGATGTGTCAGATCGTGCGCGATCCAAGCCCGATAAGACCTTTGAGGGCACTCGCTACTCTGGGGGCCATTCAGCCAATCGCCTGTGCCGCGGCCGGTGTGAGGTACTTTGGATGGGGATAGCTGCTTTCTTTGGTTACTTTCTTTGCAGCAGCAAAGAAAGTGACTGCCGCCCCGCACAGGGGCAACACAAATAGACCGACACGAATTCAGGATTTCACAGAAGCCCAAACCGACCGAAAAAAAGCCATGCTGAAAAAAATCGTAGTCTACAAACCCTTGCCAACCGACGTGGAAGCCTACCTTCGCGACAAAGCGGACGTAATCAACGTCGATCCAAAAGATCAAGCCGCATTCACAGCGGCGCTAGAGCACGCTGACGGTGCCATCGGCGCAAGCATAAAGATCACCCCGTCCATGATCGAAGGCGCCAAAAACCTGAAAGCGCTGTCGACCATCTCCGTAGGCTACGATCAATTCGACGTCGATGACCTCACGCGCCGCGGCATCGTGCTCACGCACACACCCGACGTGCTCACCGAATCCACCGCCGACACCGTCTTCGCGCTGATCCTCGCAAGCGCGCGCCGCGTCGTCGAACTCGCGGAATGGGTGAAGGAAGGCCACTGGACATCGAGCATCGGCGAGGCATGTTTCGGTGTCGACGTCCAGGGCAAGACGCTCGGCATCGTGGGCCTCGGACGCATCGGCGGAGCGGTCGCACGGCGCGCCGCGCTCGGTTTTCGCATGAACGTGCTTTACACGAACCGCAGCGCGAACGAGCAGGCGGAAAAGGAATTCGGCGCGAAGCGCGTCGAGCTCGACGAACTCCTCGCGCAATCCGATTTCGTCTGCCTGCAAGTGCCGCTTACGCCGCAGACGCGCGGGCTCATCGGCGCGAACGAGTTGAAGAAGATGAAGCAGAGCGCGATTCTGATCAACGCATCGCGCGGGCCGACCGTCGACGAAACCGCGCTCGTGGAAGCACTGAAAAACGGAACGATTCGCGGCGCGGGCCTCGACGTGTTCGAGCAGGAACCGCTGCCCGCCGGCTCGCCGCTCCTCGCGATGAAGAACGTCGTCGCGCTGCCGCATATCGGCTCGGCCACGCACGAAACGCGTCACGCGATGGCGCGCAACGCCGCCGAAAATCTCATCGGCGCACTGGACGGCACGCTCACGCGGAACATCGTCAATCGCGGCGTGCTCGCGCGCTGAAAGCGTGGGGCCGGGCGGGCATGCGCTAACATGCGCGATGCGAGGAGAACGATAATGACGGCATCGCGTCCCGCCTCACGGCGAAGCGCGCGCCCACGACCACTATGTCCGACGATCCCACATTGACGAACCGCCCGGCCGCATTCGGCGCGCGCCGCGCAACGATCACCGATGTCGCCCGCGAAGCCGGCACGGGCAAGACCAGCATTTCGCGCTATCTGAACGGCGAAATGGGCGTGCTGTCGCCCGACTTGCGCGAGCGCATCGAGGCGGCCATCGCGAAGCTCGACTATCGGCCGAATCAGATGGCGCGCGGCCTGAAGCGCGGGCGCAATCGCCTGATCGGCATGCTGCTCGCCGATCTGACCAATCCGTATTCCGTCGAAGTGCTGCAAGGCGTCGAGGCCGCGTGCCACGCGCTCGGCTACATGCCGCTCATCTGTCACGCCGCGAACGAGATCGACATGGAGCGGCGCTATCTGCAACTGCTGACCACCTATCGCGTCGAAGGCGTGATCGTCAACGCGCTCGGCGTGAAGGAAGAACTGCTGCAAGGCTTCGCGCAAGGCGGCATTCCCGTCGTGCTCGTCGATCGTTCGGTCGATGGTTTCATCACCGACATGGTCGGCCTCGACAATCCCGCCGCCGTGCAGCGCGCCACGCGTCATCTCGTCGACGAAGGCTTCGACGAACTGCTGTTCATCGTGCAGCCCGTCACGCACGTAAGCTCGCGGCGCATTCGTGAAGCCGCGTTTCGCGAGACCGTCGCCGCGCTCGGCGCCAGCGGCTCGACGCTCGTCATCGATCTCGCCGATGCATCGCCCGCGCTCGCGGAACTCGACACGCGGGTCGCGGCGGCGAAAGCGGCGGGCAAACGCGTCGCGCTCTTCGCGGCGAACGGGCCGGTCGCGCTGCGCGTCGCGGTGCATCTGAAGGAGCGCCACGGCGCCGACTGGCAAGCGAGCGTCGCGCTGATGTCGATCGACGATTCCGAATGGGCGCAACTCGCCGGCATGACGACCGTCCGCCAGCCGACGTACGATATCGGCCGGCGCGCGGTCGAATTCCTGCACGAGCGGCTCGGCGGCGCCGCGATGCCCGCGCGCGAATGCCTGCTGCCGGGCGAACTCGTCGTGCGCGCATCGACGACACGGGAAACTCACCAAGCATCACAGGGAATCTGAATGGTCAGTGTTTCGACGTTGCTGAGCCTCGCGCTCGCGACGCTCATCATCGCGGCGATGCCCATCGTGCTGTACAAGAAGGTGCGGCCGCGCTTCGGCATCGTGCCGCGCGAGGCGATCCTCGGCATCGCCGTGTTCGCGCTCTTCGCGATGGTCATCGAACGCGCGCTGCACGGCTTCGTGCTGAGCAATCCGGTCACGTCGGCGTGGCTCGCGAATCCCGCGATATTCGTGATCTACGGCGCGATCGCGGCGGGCTTGTGCGAGGAAGTCGGACGTTTTCTCGCGATGAAATGGCTGATTTCGCGCGAGCCGGGCGCGCTCGATCGTCACGGGCCCGCGCTCGGCTACGGCATCGGGCACGGCGGGGCGGAAGCGTGGATCGTCGGCGTGCTCGTGCAGGTGCAATGGATCGTCTACGCGGTGCTCGCGGATCGGGGTACGCTCGACTCGCACTTCGCGAGCGCGCCGCTTGAAGCGCTCGCGCGCATCCATCTGGTGCTGATGAGCCTGTCGCCGTTATCGGCGGGCATTTTCGTCGTCGAGCGGGCGAGCGCCTTCGTGTTGCAACTCGGTTTTTCCGCGCTGATGTGGCAGATGTTGCGCGAACGCTCACGCCACGCGCTCGCGTTGCTCATCGCCGCGCATGCGCTCGTCGGCTTGCCCGCCGCGCTGTTTCAGGCGCGGCTCGTGCCGCTCGTCGCCGCCGACGCCGTGTATCTCGTGCTCGGCGTGATCGTCGCGGTGGCGCTCGTGCGCTACTATCGGCGCGCCGCTGGTCGCGTCGCCTGAACGCGAACAAGCTGGCTTCAAACCGGATTTCGACATCGAATGGACGACTATCAATACGACTGTCCGAGCGCGGACATCGACATGCTCGCGCACGTGATCTGCGATCTCTTTCCCGAGCAGACGCAATTCGCCGAACGCAAGGACGATGCAGGCCGGACTTCGCTCGTGATTCACTACGTGGCGATGCGCTTCGGGTCGAGCGCGCGGCGCATCACCATCGACGTGCGTTTCGATCCGGCCGCGCTCGCGCGATATCGTGCGCTGCCGGCGCGCATGCACGCGCGCAGTTATGCGGTGCTGCGCGCCTATGTGGAAGCGACGCTCGGCTCGCTCGAAGAGATGTACGCGGACGGCCAGACCGTGCCGCGCGAAGTGGACATCGAGATGGGCGAGGACTTCGCCTAGGCCTCGCGATAGACCTTCGCGAAGCGCGCCGCCTTCACGACGCCATAATCGCCCGGCGCGTATTGCATGACCCAGTCGCCGGCGTCGCCGGTGAGGATGTCGCCGGCGGCGGACCGGGCGATGGAGAAGGGCTCGTGCATCTCCTTCGCGAGCACGACGCTCGGACGGTTGCGATACGTGCCCGCCTCGCCGTGCGCGATGCCGCCTTCCGGCACGTACCGGGCGTCGAAGCGCTCGCGCGACACAACCCAGCGCTCGCCGCCGCTGCCGGTGACGATCGCGTCGCCGCTCGCGTAGCGGTTCGGGCCTTCGAGACTCATGAGTTCGCCCGATGCCGCCGCAAATTCGACGGCGACGGCTTCGTCTTTCACGACGCGGCGCGCGGCGGGATCGGTGGCGAGGTCGAGGTTTGACAGATGGAGCATGGTGCGATCCGGAGTGACGTTGGCGGAGCGGGATCGTAACGGCATTCGCGCCATTTTGCACCCGGCGGACGAAAAAAAGCCCGCATCGCGCGATGCGGGCTTTCCGGTTCGGCAAACGCTCAGGGCTTGGTCGCCGAAGCCGCGTCCGCACCCGCCGCATGCGGCCGGCGATGCGCGTGAGTGCGCTTCGACTTGCCGTGCTCGTCGCGGAAACTCGTATCGGCGAGCTTCTTCTGTTCGGGCGAAAGGCTCGCGTAAAGCGGCTCGAAAGCTTCGACGAGGCGCTTCGTGCCGTCCGCGTTCGCTTGCGTGATCTGCTCGTATTGCTTCATGTCGTCGAGCGCGGACATGGTCTCGCGCTGCGCAATGCGCTGGCGATACAGATCCGCCATCGTGCGGCCGTTGTCGCGCATCACGTCGGCGAACTTCGACCACTGATCTTCCTGCTGCGGCGTGATCTTGAGGCTCGAATGCAGATCCGCGATACGCTCTTCGACGCGCGCTTCGCGCTTGCTCGCGCCCGGAGCGGATGCCGCGGCCTGCGCGGCAGGCGCCGATGCCGAAGCGGGCGCCGACGTCTGCGCGAAAACCGGGCTCAATGCGCACAATGCGGCCAATGCAACGAGTGTTCTTTTCATTCGGGTTACCTTCGATCGATATGGAAAGCGGCGTGCTTCGTTAGCCGCGCTGAAAGGCAGCGCGATGAGCACGCCATCGGCGGATATTAGTATCACGATTGCATGCGAATTCGCCTGCATTGCCACAACTGCTTACATTCGAAACGTCTCTGGAAAATAACGCAGTGGATACCTTGTTGAGCATGCGGGTCTTTGTCGCGATCGTCGAGGCCGGGAGCCTGAGCGCGGCGGCCGAGCGCTTTTCGATCTCCGCGCCGATGGCGGGCAAGCATCTGCAGGCGCTGGAAGCGCGGCTCGATGCGCGTCTTCTCGTGCGCACGACGCGGCGTCAGAGTTTGACCGAGATCGGCCGCGAATACTACGAGCGCTGCCGCCGTATTCTGTCGGAAGTCGATGACGCCGATTCACTCGCCGAATCGATGAGCGCGACGCCGCGCGGCGTACTGCGCGTGACGGTGCCGCTCACGTACGGCGTGCAGTTCGTCACGCCCGCCGTGACCGAGTTCCTCGCGGCATTCACGCAGATCAGCGTCGAGCTCGATCTGACCAACCGCGTGGTCGATATCGTGGAAGAGGGTTTCGATGCCGCCGTGCGCATCGGCGCGCTGGCCGATTCGAGCTTCGTCGCGCGTCCGCTCAAACCGTATGCGATGACGGTGTGCGCATCGCCGTCCTATCTCGCGCGAGCGGGCACGCCCGCGACGCCAGCCGATCTCGCGAGTCACGAGTGCCTGGGTTTCGTGCATCTGGGCCGCGAGGCGGGCTGGCGGCTCGAAGGCGAGGACGAAGCGATGCACGCGCATCGCACGCAGTCCGCGCGCTTTCGTGCGAACAACGGACAGGCGCTCAAGAAGGCGGCGCTCGCGGGATTCGGTCTCGTGCTTCAGCCGCATGCGCTCGTTGAAGACGAGCTAAAAAGCGGCACGCTCGTCGCGGTGCTCCAGAATTGCCTGCCGAAACCTTCGCCCGCGCATCTCGTCTATCCACGCGATACGCGCGCAACGCCCAAGCTCGCGAGCTTCGTCGATTTCATGATGACGAAGCTAGGCGTCTGACGAAGGTTCGTTTCGCAATGTCTCGGCGATAATGCAAAACACAAAACGCCGGATGCCAGATGGCATTCAAAACGCATAGCGCAAAACACAAAATGCCAACGGAGACGCCTACATGAGACCACCGCGCCTCGACCAGCTCGACGACATCGATCGCAATCTTGTCGCGCTCTTGCAGATGAACGCGCGGGAGAGCGTCGCGAATCTCGCGCGGCAACTGGGCGTCGCGCGCACGACGGTGATCGCGCGCATTGCGCGGCTCGAAAAGAACAACGTGATCGCCGGCTATGGCGTGCGGCTCGGGCAGGACGTCCTCGACGCGAGCATTCAGGCTTATGTCGGCATCAAGCTCACGCCCAAGTTCGGCCGCGATCTGCAAAAGCGCTTTGCGCGCATGCCGGAGATTCAGTTGCTCTGCGCGGTGAGCGGCGAGTTCGATTACGTCGCGTGGCTGCGCGCCGATTCGCCCGACCGGCTGAACGATCTGCTCGACGAAATCGGCGCGCTGGAAGGCGTCGAGCGGACGACGACCTCCATCATCCTCGCGCGGAAGATCGATCGCGCCGGCTGAGCGCGTGCGCTGCACATTGCAGCGTTCGATCGTCGGAATGACGAAAATCATCGTCGAAGCGCATCATTTTGCGTCTAGGATCAGTATTCCCGCGCTCCTAAACTGTGTGAAGAAGGACATCGGATTGACCCGCCATCCGCACACACCAAGGAGATGAATATGAAAGTGGCCCTCGTCGGCGCCGGATTGATCGGTCAGAGCATTGCCCATTTGCTGCGTGAAACGGGGGACTTCGAAGTCGTCGCGTTCGATCGCGACGAGCACGCGCTCGCGCTGCTCGAGGCGCAAGGCATCCCGACGCGCCGCGTCGATTCCGCCGATACGCCCGCGCTGCGCCAGGCGCTGGTCGGCTTCGATGCGCTCGTCAACGCGCTGCCGTATTACCTCGCGATCAATGTCGCGTCGGCGGCGAAAGCGGCGGGCGTGCATTATTTCGATCTGACCGAGGACGTGCGCGCGACCCACGCGATCCGCGCGATCGCCGACGATTCCGAGCTCGCGTTCATGCCGCAATGCGGCCTCGCGCCGGGCTTCATCGGCATCGTCGCGCACGATCTGGCAAAGCGTCTCGACGACGTGCGCGAAGTGAAGATGCGTGTCGGCGCGCTGCCCGAGTTTCCGACGAACGCGCTGAAGTACAACCTGACGTGGAGTATCGACGGCCTTATTAATGAATATTGCCAGCCGTGCGAGGCGATCCGCGAAGGGCGCACGCAATGGGTGCAGCCGCTCGAAGGCGTCGAACATTTTTCGCTCGACGGCACCGAGTACGAGGCGTTCAATACGTCGGGCGGACTCGGCACGCTATGCGAAACGCTCGCGGGAAAGGTCGAGACGCTCGACTACAAATCGGTGCGCTATCCGGGTCATCGCGACCTGATGAAGTTCCTGCTCGACGATCTGCGCATGTCCACGGACCGCGACGGCCTCAAGACGATGCTGAAGCGCGCGGTGCCCTCGACGGCGCAGGATGTCGTGCTGATTTTCGTCACCGTGACGGGCATGCGTCGCGGGCAACTCGTGCAGGACGTGTTCACGCGCAAGATCTTCGCGAAGGACGTGTGCGGCGTGCCGATGAGCGCGATCCAGATCACGACCGCCGGCGCGATCTGCGCGGAACTCGATCTGTTCCGTGAAGGCGCGCTGCCGCAAAGCGGCTTCGTGCGTCAGGAGCAGGTGCCGCTCGGCGCATTCCTCAATAACCGCTTCGGCAAGCTGTACGAAGGCGCGAACGCGGTCGCGACGGCGCGCCAGCTCGCCGCCGCTTAAGCGACGAGGCGTGCGAGCAGTTCGTCGCACGCCTGACCGGACGGCGCCGTGTTGTCGAACATGACGAGCGTCTGCGCGAGCGCCGCGTCCGGCACGAAAAGGCGCTGACGATATTCCTCCCAATGCGCGAGCTTGTACGCATCGTTCGGATCGCCACGCGCGACGATACGCTCGCGCGCCACGTTCTCCTGCACATGCACCCAGACGACGCGAATGGCGACGTCGTCATCGATGCCGAGCCATGCGCGATCGAAGAGGCGCGACGTGCGCACTTCGCGCGTGAGCGGCGCGACGATCACGACACTCACGCCGAGCGCGAGATTTTCAGCGGCGGTATCGACGAGACAGCGATACTCCGGATCGCGAAAATGTTCGATGAAAAGCGGACTGTCCCGGTCGTGCGGGTCGCCCGTCAGCGCACCGATCGCCGCCGCGCTATAGGCGCCGTAGAGCGTGTCCTTGTCGAGCAGGCAGAAGGGCTCGCCGGCCACCTGCATGAGCGGCGCAAAGAGCCGCCTGGCGAGCGTCGTCTTGCCGGTGCCGGCATGGCCGCAGAAGAAGATCAGATGCTTCACGCGTGATCGGTCCAAAAAAGAAAGGGCGAATCATTCGTCCGAATTTGCGCGCTGATAACGGGTCATGAGCGGCGTGGCGGTGATGCCATGCACGATGACCGAAGCGGCGATGGTCGCGATGACGAGCGGCACGAGCGGCGCGGCCACGTCACGCGGCGCATGCTCGAGCGCATAGAGCAAATAATAGAACGAGCCGACGCCGCGTATGCCGAACCAGCTCATGAGCCGCCTCTGCGCGCCCGTCGCATGCGAGCCGACGAGCGATGCCTTGACCGCCGCCGGCCGCAACACGAAGAACAGCGCGACGATGAGCGCGCCCGCCTTCCAGGTGAACAGGTCGCGCCACATCGTCGCGAGCACGGCGCCGACCATCAGCATGACCGCCACTTCGGCGATGCGTTCCAGCTCGATCGTGAAGCCGTGCACGCGCTCGGCCATGAACGCGTGCGCGCGCTGCGGATCGGAGGCGGCGGCGCCGACATCGTCCGCATCGATCTTGCCGACCGCCTGCCGCGCGGACTTGCCGCCGCTCTCTTTTTGCTCGACGCGGCGCATCGCGAGGCCGGCTGCGAAGACCGCGAGAAACGCATAGGTATGCAGCAATTCGGCGACGCCGTACGACAGCGCGATGAGCCCGAGCGCATAAAAGCCTTCAGGCCCGAGCGCTTCGCCGTGGCGCGTGCGCAAATACGCGACGAGCCGCACCGACAGCGCGCCCAGCAGCCAGCCGCTCACGAGCGCGCCCGCGATGCCCCACGCGGCCTGCAACGCGAAGCCCCAGTGCAGCGCCTCGCCGGGTGTCGCCTCGAAACTGCATACCGCGATGCCGAGCAGCGCGAAGGGCAGCGCGATGCCGTCGTTGAGGCCGCCTTCGCCCGTCAGCGAGAAGCGCAGCAGGTCGATGTCGCCGGGCGTTTCGACCTGCACGTCGTGGGCGAGCACGGGGTCGGTCGGCGCGAGCATCGCGGCGAGCAACAGCGCCGGCCCCCAGCCGAGGCCGAGCGCATACGCGGCGAATAGCGTGAGCACGGCGACCGTGAGGACCATCGCGACGAGGCCGAGCCGGATCGGCAGAAGCCAGAGGCGGTCGGTGGGCGGCACACGCAGCCGCAGGCCGATCGCGAACAGCGACACGAGCATCGCGACTTCGGTGATGCGCCTCAGAACGGTTGCATCGGTCGCGAGGTCGAGCGTCAGCAGATTGCTCGCGCCGGGACCCATCGCGAAGCCGATCGCGAGATAGCACATTGCGGTGCTGATCGGCAGGCGCTTGAACGTCGAGCTGGCGAGGCCCATGAAAATGAGCACGCCGCCAACGACGAGAAACCAGATCGTCTCGATCATGAATGCCTTCGGGTTTCGTGTGCCGATGGTTGGACGGACCGCGCGACGTGGCGCGCGTCACATTCATGACATCGACAGCACGCGCCATGCCTGTTTTACTTTTGCGCGCTTCGGGCAGGGCCGCTGCCTCGCGGTTCACTTGCGCGTAAGATGCATTTCGATCCTTGTAGCGCGATTCGTCATCCGCTTCATTCGCTTCATTCGAACGGAGAATCCAGCATGGCACAGCACTTCGATGCGGTCGTCATCGGCACGGGGCAGGGCGGTTCACCGCTTGCCGTGCGGCTCGCGCAAAGCGGCAGGCGCACGGCCGTGATCGAGCGGCATCTGTTCGGCGGCACCTGCGTGAACGTCGGCTGCACGCCGACCAAGACCTATGTCGCGAGCGCGCGGGCCGCGCATGTGGCGCGCACGGCGGCGCAATACGGCGTGATGATCGGCGGCGATATCACCATCGACATGGCGCGCGTGAAGGCGCGCAAGGACGAGGTGATCGGCGGCTCGCGCACGGGCATCGAGAAGTGGCTGCGCGGGACGAAGAATCTCACGGTGTTCAAGGGACATGGACGCTTCACGGGACCGCGCACGCTTTGCATCGAGGCGAGCGATGGCTCGACGCAGGACATCGATGCCGAACTCGTGTTCATCAACACGGGCACGCGCGCGCTGGTGCCGGAGATCGACGGGATCGAGCGTGTGCCGTATCTGACCAATGCGTCGATTCTCGAACTGACCGAGGTGCCCGAGCATCTCGTGATCGTCGGAGCGAGCTATATCGCGCTCGAATTCGGGCAGATGTTCCGTCGCTTCGGCAGCCGCGTGACCTTGCTCGTGCGCGGCGAGCGCATTTTGACGCGCGAGGACGAGGACGTCGCGCGCGCGATGCAGGACGTGTTCGTGCGCGAAGGCATCGAGTTCCGGTTCGGCACGCAGATCGAGCGCGTGGAGCCGTCGGCAGGCGGCGTGCGCATTTTTTGCGGCGATGAAACCATCGACGCGTCGCATCTGCTTTGCGCGACGGGACGTACGCCGAACACCGACGATCTCGGCCTCGAGCATGCGGGTATCGCGGTGAACAGGCACGGCATGATCGACGTGGACGGTCAATTGCGTACGCAAGCGGAAGGCGTGTATGCACTCGGCGATGTGAACGGGCGCGGTGCGTTCACGCATACGTCGTGGAACGACTACGAGATCATCGCTTCGAATTTGCTCGATGGCGAGTCGCGCAGCGTCGATACGCGGATCATGGCTTATGCGGTGTTCGTCGATCCGCCTTTCGCGCGTGTGGGGATGAGCGAGGAGGAAGTGCGCAGGGATGGCCGCGAGGCGCTCATCGCGACGATGCCGATGTCACGCGTGGGGCGCGCACGCGAGCGCGGCGAGATTGATGGTTTCATGAAGGCGCTCGTCGATGCGCGTACCCGGCGGTTCTTAGGCGCGGCGATTTATGGCATCGAAGGCGATGAAGTCATTCACACTTTTATCGAAATTATGAATGCGGACGCGCCGTTTACTACGCTGCAGCGGGCTATGCATATTCATCCTACGGTGAGTGAGTTGGTTCCTACTTTGCTTGAAGGGCTTAAGCCTTTGCGGTGAGGTTTTTTTGTTGTTTTCGCAGGATCCCGATTTGCTTTTGGTTTATTAGCGTTGCCCCTGTGCGGGGCGGCAGTCACTTTCTTTGCTGCTGCAAAGAAAGTAACCAAAGAAAGCAGCTTCTCAGGCCCGCGGTCACACGCACGTTGGCCACGTTTCTCCCTGTCGATGGCACTCGCCTAAGTGTCGCCCTCAAAGGCCCAATCGGACTTGGCTCGCGCACGGTCTGGTGCACCACATGGTTTAGGGCGCTGGTTCAGCACGAAATAGCTTCGGCACAGCGCTGCGCGCTGCCGCCGGGTCTGCAAGGGAAACCAACCTTCCGCGAATGCGGTGAGATAGACGCGTTAGCAACGAAGCACACGCAGACCCGATTGACCCATCGGCCGCGTAGCGGGCCGGCGCCATTTCGTGCTGAGCCAACTTGTTGTGTGGTGCGATGCGTCAGACCGTGCGCGATCCAAGCCCCGTGAGTTTTGTGGGAGCACTCGCTACTCTGGGGGCCATTAGGTCAATCGCCTGTGCCGCGGCCGGCATGAAGTACTTTGGATGGGGATAGCTGTTTCTTTGGTTACTTTCTTTGCAGCAGCAAAGAAAGTGACTGCCGCCCCGCACAGGGGCAACGCTAATAGACCGACACGAAATCGGGATCCGGCGGAGAAAACCCCCCTAAACCCCCACCGAAGGCTTAGCCTCATCACCAGGGACCCCATGCGCAGTCCGTGTCTCCGGCATAGCGAGCCACACCATCAGCACTGCAAGCGCGCCGGCACCGGCGAGTCCGAAGAAGCTTATCGCCGTGCCGAAGCGGTCGGCGGCGAATCCGGCCGCAGCAGTCGAGAGTGTCGCGCCCACTCCCGCCGCCAAACCGAAAAACCCGATCGTCAGGTTGTAGTGCCCGCGTCCACCCGCGACATCGGCGGCAATGAGCGGCAGCATCACACCGAACACGGCAGCGCTGATGCCATCGAGCATCTGCACCGGCACGAGCAGATAGGGGCTGCTCACGCCCGCAAACAAAATCGCCCGCACCGGCAATGCGCAGAACCCGAGAATCAGCACCGGCCTGCGGCCCCACTTCTGCGCCTGTCGCCCGACCCAGGGCGACAACGCCGCCACGATGAACTGCGGCACGATGATGCACGCCGCGATCACGAGTTGAACGTTGTCGCCCATGTGCGCGGTCACTTCGCCGGCGGCGAGATTGAGCATCGCCGCGTTCGACAAGTGAAACAGCACCACGCACGCCGCGAAAATCAAAAGCCGTCTGTCCTTCAGCAACTCGCGCAAGGACTCGCGCTCCTCACCCTCGGGCGTGAGCTTGGGCTTGCCGGGCGATGTGCGCGGCACGACAGGCGGCGCATCGTAATGAATCATGCGCAGCGCGACGATCGCCGGCAACGCGAGCGCGGCCGTCAGGAAGAACACCGATCGCAACGACAGATACTCGCCGAACGCGCCCATCAAAGCCGCAGTAAGCGCGCTGCCGATCGACGCCCAGCGCGCATTGCGGCCGAGCCGGTCGCCGAGATCGGCGCGCGAGACGAGGGCGAGCGAGATCGCCGCCATCGCCGGGACGAGCATGCAGCTCGCGAAGCCGTGCAGCACTTCGGCAGCGAAAACGGGGACGAACGTCGGGCTCGCGGCGAGCAGCAGCGCACTCACGATGATCGCGATGATCGCGGAGAGCGCTGCGAACTTCTTGTTGCGCATCGCATCGACGAGCGCGCCTGCGGGAAGCTGGCTCGCCATCGCGCTGATCGTGCCGACGGAGAGCATCAGGCCGATCTCGCCCTGCGTCCACTTGTTGGCCGCGAGGTACGAAGCAATGAAAGGGCCGAAGCCGGTCTGCACGTTGGCGACGAAGAAGTTCAGCCAGTCGAGCGCGCGCAGACTGCGTGCAATTACCATGTTGTGAATCGGTTCTCGATGTCGTTATCCGTTATCTGGCCGGGCGCGCGCCCGATGCCTGCACCGTGCCGGAGACCGTCGCTCCGGCCGCGCCCGACGAAGCCGGCGCCGACGCCGCGCTCGCCGCCGACGCCGATGCCGCTGCCGGCGCGGGCACGACCGGCGACACGATCTTGATCGGCTGCTCGGCCGAATAGGTCGGCGCGGCCTTCAGTTGCGCGTCGTTGAAATCCATCTGCAGTTGCCATTGTTTGTTGCGCGAAAGCACATGCAGGTCGCCCCAACTGGCCGCGACATGGCGCTTGTCGCCCGCGAGCGAGCTGGACAGATCGAGCACGAGCGCCTGGGGTTGCGCCTGAGCATCGACGAGCACGTCCACCACGCGTCCGATGCGCGCGCCGTTTTTCTGCGTCACCGTCGAATCGACGAGCTGCATGAAATTGGCCGGCGCCTCCGCGACGGGCTGCGGCTTCGGCACCGGATCCGCCGGCTTGCCCTTCGCGGGCGGCGGGGGCGGCACGAAGGTGATCGGCGCGGTCTTCGAGTTCGGCGTGAAGCGGAAGGCCGTCCACGGAAAATTGACCTTGCGGTCGCCGACGCCCATGAAGCCCGCGAGATTCACCATCAGGAGCTTCGGCTTCGCGGAGGCATCGACATACATGTCCACCGCGCGTCCGACGACCTTGCCGTCCGGACGCTGCACCTCGGCATCGAGCAGGCCGTGGAGTTGATCGTGCTGCATGATGCGCGTCGAGATGATCTGCGGCGGAGGCGGCGGCTCGGGCGGTTCGGGCGGCGGCGCAACGGCCGGCTCGGGCGGCTTCGGCTTGACGACGCGGCGCTTCGGCTTCGGCGCGGGCGCGGGCTTCACGGCGGACGCCGGTTCCGGCGCCTGCACGGCGGGCAACGGCTCTTCGGGCTCGCCGGAGCCGGCTTCGTCAGGCGCGGGAATATACGAGTGCTCGACGATCGGCGCGGGCACTTGCTTGGGCATCAGCCCGCATGCGGAGAGCGCGAGCGCGGCGATGATCGGAAGGCTCGCGGTGAGACGCAGCGCGCGCAACATACGCGCAATGGCGACGATGAGCGCAGCCACGCGCAGCATCGAACGTGCGGCGACGATGAGCGCAACCACGCGCAGCATCGAACGTGCGGCGGCGTTGAAGGCGCTGCTCGTCCGGCACGCTCGCGCAGGCGCGTAATGGCTGATCGGCGACGCATCATCCCGACGCGGGATACCGCCTGTCATCGCAAAAGCTCCATGGTTCCGGGTCACCTGCTTGTCTGGTTCGTTGTTGGATCGGCGGTTACAAGATCGATTCGACGTGCGCGAGGCGTCGTTCGTTCAGCGGACTGAATTTTGCACGCAAAGTGCATCATGCCGGTTGGATGCCTTCACGCTTCAGGCGGTCGCGTCCGCTCAGCGGATGCCCGTGCAAGCCGCGCCGCCGTGTCGGGCGCGCCCATCTTCTCGGCGGCGTCTCGTGCGGAAAAGCCGCCCGCGTCGCGCGCATCCGGATCGGCGCCGCGCGCGATCAGCAGTTCGACGATCTCCACGCGATTGAACATCGCCGCGATCATCAGCGCCGTGCGTCCGTCGGGCGATGCGCCTTCGACATCCGCGCCGTGTTCGAGCAGGGTTTCGATCACATCTCTGAAGCCCTTGAACGCGGCGCCCGCGATCGGCGTCTGGCCATTGTCGTTGCGCAGGTTCGCGTCGGCCTTGTGCTCCAGCAGCACGCGCACCGCGTTCGCGTGGCCGTGATAACTCGCGAGCATCACGAGGCTGTCGCCCTTGTCGTTGCGCAGATTGGGCGGCAAGCCCTTGCTCAGAAGCGCATCGAGCATCGCGGCATCGCCACGGCGGGCGACGTCGAACACTTCGCTCGCGAACGCGATCATGTCGTCGTCAGGGCCGTCGTTCGATTGCTTCGTCGGGTTCCGATCGTGCTGCATGGCTCACTCCATTTCGATCGCGCCGCGTGCGCGGTTCCGGGTTCATCTGAATGCGTTCGGCGCGCGTGTCTCGTCGCGCCGGCATTTTGCATTTCGGTCGAATGCATTCGATCTGGCATTCGGAATGCAATACGCATGTATGCAAAATGCGAAAGCGGACGCGGGATCAACCGGGAGCATACACAGGTTTACTTGCTGCCCGCGCTTTCCGCGTGGCCGGGTTGGCAGGGAGCGGCAGCACGAATCGCGCCATGGCATCCCGGAAGCGCGCCGCTTGACGGTTCTTCGTGCGTCCCGTTAGGCTCGATGCGACTTTCACTCCAAGCACAGGCATGTGCCATTGCATATGAATCAGGCACCATCCGGCTCCGAGCGTCGTTGCGCGCCCGCCGCCGAACGCAATCGCGATGCGATTCTATCGGTCCTCGCGCGCGTGCTGCCGCGAAGCGGCGTCGTCCTGGAGATAGCGAGCGGCACCGGACAGCACGCCGTGCATTGCGCGGCGGCGCTGCCGGGCATCGTCTGGCAGCCGAGCGATCCCGATGCGGACGCGCGCGATTCCATCGACGCCTGGCGCGCGCATGCGGGGCTCGCGAACCTCAACGCGCCGCTCGCACTCGACGTGCTGCATCACGATTGGGGCATCGGGAACGTGGCGGCCATCGTGTGCATCAACATGATCCACATCGCGCCGTGGGAAGCCGCCGAGTCGCTTTTTCGCGGTGCGGGCGAGCGATTGACCGCGGGCGGCGTGCTGTATCTGTACGGGCCGTATCGGCGCAACGGTGCGCATACCGCGCCGAGCAACGAAGCCTTCGATCAGCAATTGCGTGCGCGCGATGCGCGTTGGGGCGTGCGCGACATGGAAGCGGTCGCGGCGCTCGGAGACCAAGCCGGCTTGACGCTCGTGGAGACGGTCGCGATGCCGGCCAACAACTTCAGCGTGGTATTCAAAAAACAGGCGTAGCGAAGTCCGCGCTCACGCCCGACCCGGACGCGCCACGAACACGCCTCGCCAGGGCACGGTCGCCATCAGCGACGCCGCGACGATCATCCCGCCGCCGATCCAGCCTGCCGTCGACACATGCTCGCCGAGCCACGCGCTTGCGAAGAGCGCGCCGAACGCGGGCTCGCTGCCCATCAATAGCGAGACGCGCGTCGGACTGCTGCGGCCGATCGCGTAGTTTTGCGCGAAGAATGCAAAGAGCGTGCATGCAAACACGAGATACAGGACCGAGCCCCAGAACACGCCGTGACCGGCGAACGCGGGCAAAGTCTGCCACTGCGACGGCGCGAAAATCAGTGCGATCGCCGCGCTTCCCGATGCGACGACGCCCGCCTGCACGGCCGTCACAGTGAGCGCGGGCAGCGCCGCCGCGCGCATCACGCGCTTGGTCACGCAGACCGACAGCGCGCGCAGCACGGCGGCGGCGAGGATGAGGCCATCGCCGAGATTGAAGTCGAAGGACAACGCGCCATCCCCCGCGAGCAGCCACGCGCCCGCGAACGACACGCCGACAGCGAGCCACTCGGCCGCGCCGGGACGGCGTTTCAGCAGCGCCCATTCGACGAGCGGCGTCAGCACGACGCACAAGCTGATGAGAAACGCGGCGTTCGCGGCGCGCGTGTGCAAGATGCCGAAGGTTTCGGCGAGAAAAATCGAGAGCAGCAGCAGGCCGAGGACGAGCACGCCGCGCAAGGTCGCCGCGTTCGCGTGCCGCAGATGGCGCAAGTTCGCGGCAAGCAGGCAGAACGTGATGCCGAAGCGCAACGCGAGCAGCGTGAGCACCGGACAGAATGCGAGCGCGGTTTTGGCGACGCCGTAACTGCTGCCCCACACCATCGCGACGAGGAAAAGCAGCAGATCGGAGAGAGGAAGCAGGCGTCGGACGGGCGATTCGATGGTCATGCGGCGGCTCCGGTGAGAGGAGCCGTCATTGTGGAATGATGCATTCAAAGTGATAATCGGGTTCCAGCGCACAGCTTTCCTGTCGCGAATGCACAAATGAATCCCGCCGATCTTTTCGACCTGATGCCCGATATGGCCGTGTTCGCGCGCGTCGTCGATGCGGGCAATTTCTCGGTCGCCGCACGGCAACTGGGCAGCACGCCGTCGACGGTGAGCCGCCAGATCAAGCGTCTCGAAGAGGCGCTCGCCACGCGCCTCTTCGAACGTTCGACGCGCAAGATCCGCGTGACCGAGTCGGGCTATCAGGTGTACCGCCATTGCCGCGACATGGCGGCGGCCGCGTCGGGCGCGGTCGATGCGGCAGGGCAGTCGTCGGGCAAGCCGCAGGGGCGCGTGGCGTTGTCGGCACCCACGGCGTATGCAAAATCCGTAATTCATCCGCTCGTGCCGGCGTTTCTCGCGGCGTATCCGGAGGTCGACTTGCAACTCGTTTTCGCCGATCACGACATCGATCCGCTCGACAGCGACGTCGATCTCGTCATCCGCGTGACGAGTCAACCGCCGCAAGGGCTCGCCGCGCGGCCGCTCGGGCGCGTGCGCTGGCTGCTGTGCGCATCGGCGGAATATGTGCGGGAGCGCGGCGTGCCGGATCATCCGCGCGAACTGGCGCATCACGATTGCATTCATCTCGGCGAGACCGCCGACGACAACCGCTGGCGCTTCACCCGAAGCGGCGAAACTGTGACGGTCGCGGTGCGCGGGCGTTATATCGCCAATCACGCGGGCGCGCGGCTGGAAGCGGCCGAAAGCGGGCTCGGCATCGCGGCGCTGCCGGAATTCGCCGCTCGCGATGCGCTTTCGTCGGGCAGCGTGGCGGCCGTGCTCGCGGATTGGGAAATGCAGGCGCGCGCTTATCAGGGGCCGGTGTGGCTGCTTTATCCGCCGAACCGTTTCTTGCCGCCGAAGGTGCGCGCGCTCATCGATCATCTGCACGCGCATCTTGGCCAGCAGGCGTGAAGGGCGCGCGGGCGCACCGCCCCGGCCATTCGCCACGCGCCTAAATGACCGGCGCCGTGTAGACTGCGAATGGTCGTTCATTGCGTCGCGCGCGAGTGCGGCGCTCAATCCGATCTCCTTTTACCGGAGGCGTCGTACATGCACGCAGCGTTGCCGCAGGGCGAGCAGGAAGCCGGTTCCTTCGATACACCGACGAAGCCGCCGCGCGATCTGCGCCGGGTCGACATTCATCCCGATCACTGGTATCCGCTCGCGTGGTCGCGCGAAGTGAAAACCGGCCATGCGCACGGCGTGCGCTTCGCCGGCGATCCGATCGTGCTCGTGCGCACGGAGTCGGGCAAGGTGTTCGCGCTCGAAGACCGCTGTGCGCATCGGCAGGTGCCGTTGTCGGCGGGCGTCGTCGATGGCGAATCGATCCGTTGCTGCTATCACGGCTGGACCTACGACTGCACCGGCCGCTGCACCGACATTCCCTATCTCGGGCGCGAGCGCCTGCCCAACGGCGTGCGCGCGTATCCGTGCCGTGAAGCGGGCGGGCTCGTCTTCGTGTTCACGGGCGATCCGGCGCGCGCGGAAGCCGCGAAGTTTCCCGATCTCGGCTCCGTCACGGATCGCGCGTACAAGACGCGCCGCTTCGGGCGCGAAGTGAAGTGCCACTATTCCTTCATGCACGAAAACCTGATGGACATGAACCATCAGTTTCTTCATCGGCGGCAGATGGGCAGCATGCGCGCGCGTTCGCTCGGCAGACGGCGCGGCGAGGACTGGATCGAAGTCGATTACATCTTCGCGCGCGAGGCGGGCAAGCAACCGATCGGCGAGGCGCTCGTCTTCGGGCAAAAGCGCGGCACGAAGCCCGACGACGGCGGCAAGGACGTCATGACGATCCGCACCGAGTACCCGTACCAGACGCTCAAGATCCGCACCAAGGACGACACCATGGTCATGGATCTTTGGATCGCCTATGTGCCGCTCGACGCCGAACAGCGCACGAACCGCACGTTTGGCCTGTTGTCGATCCGCCGCCCGAAGATTCCCGGCCTGCTCGATGCCGCATGGCCGCTGCTCGTGTGGTTTACCGAGCGCATCTTCAAGGAGGATCGATGGATCGTCGAGCGCGAGCAGGAGGCGCATGACCGGCAGGGCGCGGACCATAATCACGAGGTGTTTCCGGTCATCATCGAACTGCGCGCGCTTCTGATGGAGCACGGCGTTGCGCACGGCGCGGGCAGAAGCGCGGGCGACACGCGCCGCGTGCACTTCATCCAGCCGATCCAGGAGCCGACAACCTGAGATGTGCGGCCATGCGCCGATTGCACGCCGCGCGCAGTGGCGCTATACAGAAGGCAGAGACCACACACGGAGGACCATCATCATGAACAGCGACCCGACCAAGCCGCGCGAGGACGACGCATCGGGTATCGGCGAGGCGCACCCGGAAGTCGAGCATTTCGATGCGGCCATTTCTCACGTCGACGAATCCTACGCGGCGGGCAAGATGGCGGCCGGCGCGGCGAAGGGCATTTTGTACAGCATCATCGAAACGCTCGGCACGCTCGTCGGCGATCCGGACCTGCCTTCCCACGCGCGCTCGGGCTATGAAGGCTTGCTCGAAACGGCGCGCGAACTGCGCGGCAAAATCGAGCATTAACCGTTCGATCGGGCGGCGCAGGCTTGCAGCGCGTTCGCTCGATATTCATCTTCGCGTCGGTGCATCGTCGGGTAGCTTTCAATTTATTTGCGATGCGCCGGCGCGTCTTGCCGCCCGAAAAAGGCGCGACGCGTCTTCCTCTCTTCCAGCCTCCACGCTCGCCGCTCGGTTTTGCGGCGCAGCATCGCGCACGCCCCGCGCAATAAAGCCGCGCACCTCTTTATGACGAACGGACGGTCCTTTTCCGCTGTCCGGCGCGCCATCGATCGGCCTTGCTGAAGCCGTCGGCATGCCACGTTGCTGTCAGTCTGTTGTCAGTTTCGCGACCGATTGCCCAATATCTGCGTGCCCGAAAATACTCGTTAACCAGACAGTGAAAAAAAACGACACCGAATCGCGTCTTTCTTTCGCATTCGGTCTGTAAGCCATACACTTGCCAGCGATAAAAGTTACGAGTTGAAACATAACGACGTCGCCAGCGCGGCACCGGTTCCAGCACTCGCACGCAAGTCATTGCCCACCGCTTGAGGAGAAAAAATGAAGGGTTTCACATTGACCAAGGCCGCAGTCGTCGCAGCCACGGCGTTCGCAGCCGCGGCACCGGCGTTCGCGCAAAGCAGCGTCACGCTGTACGGTATCGTCGACGATTCGATCGTCTACCAGAGCAGCCAGACGAACCTGGCCAAGACGAACCCGGGCCGCTCGAACGTCAAGATGGCGTCGGGCATCTGGGCGGGCAGCCGTTTCGGTTTGAAGGGTGCGGAAGATCTGGGCGGCGGCAACAAGGCCATCTTCCAGTTGGAATCGGGCTTCGACATCAACAGCGGGCAGCAGCAGTTCACCAACGCGATGTTCGGCCGCCAGGCGTGGGTCGGTCTGACGAACCCCGGCTACGGTACGGTGACGTTGGGCCGCCAGTACACCTCGTACTACACGCTGCTCTCGCCGTATAGCCCGACGAACTGGCTCACCGGCTACTTCGGCGCGCACCCGGGCGATCTGGACGGTTTGGACACGATCTACCGCGCGAACAATTCGGTGGTCTATACGTCGCCGAAGTTCTACGGCTTGACGATCAGCGGTTCGTACTCGTTCGCGGGCGTGCCCGACAGCGTGTACCAGGGCTCGACGTGGTCGGCTGCGATTCAGTATCAGCAAGGCCCGATCGGTGGTGCGGTGGCGTTCTCGCGCATCAACAATGCGGCTAACGGCGGCGGCATCTACAGCAGCAGCTCGACGACGATCAACAGCACGGCAGCGACCGATGGCTCGGGCCAGCCGGGCGTGTCGGCGGTGACCGCGGGCTATCAGCGCGCACAGGCTCAGCAACGCTTCGCGGTTGCGGGCGGCTACCAGTTCAACAGCGCGTGGGACATCTCGGTCACGTACACGAACGTTCAGTACATCCCGGGCACGAACTCGCTGTTCACGGACGAAGCGGTGTTCAACACGGCGGGCACGGTGCTGCACTGGAAGGCGACGCCGGCGTGGGACTTCGCGGCGGGCTACAGCTACACGTGGGCGAGCAAGGCGAACGGCATCAACGATGCGGCGTCGTACCACCAGTTCAACCTCTCGCAGTACTACTCGCTGTCGAAGCGCACGGGCCTGTACGCACTGGAAGCATTCCAGCGCGCGAACGGCAACACGCTGGCAGTGCCGTCGGGCACGACGCGTAACCGTCAGACGGCAGCGAACGCGACCATCGGTGACGGCTTCCAAGGCGCGCCGTCGGCATCGCGCAGCATGTTCGCGGGTGGCGTGGGTATCATCCACCGCTTCTAAGCGACGCTTCGTGGCGTGATGCATTAGGCATTACGCATGTTGTATGCAAAACCCGGACGCCGCGTGCGTCCGGGTTTTTTTGCGCGCGGCGGATTCGATGCCTCAGATGAACATCCCGCCCGACACCTCGACGCGCTGCGCCGTCATCCAGCGATTGCCGTCCGAGAGCATCGCCACGATCGCACCGCCGATATCGTCGGGCAAACCGACGCGTCCGAGCGCCGTGTTATCCGCGATGAACCGGTTCGTGTCGTGATCGTCGCGCACGACGCCGCCACCGAAGTCGCTCTCGATGGCGCCCGGCGCGATGGTGTTCACCGTAATGCCGTGCGGCCCGAGCTCCTTCGCGAGATAGCGCGTGAGCACTTCGATCGCGCCTTTCGTCGCGGCATACGCCGCAAAACCCGGCAACGCGAACCGCGTGAGTCCGCTCGACACGTTCAGAATCGCGCCTTCCTCGTGCAGATAAGGCAGGAGCGTTTGCGTCAGAAAGAACGGTCCCTTCAACTGGATGTTGACGAGTTCGTCGAACTGCGCGGGCGTTGTTTCAGCGAAGAGCGCGTGGATGCCGATGCCCGCATTGTTCACGAGAAAATCGAAGTTCTCGCGCTCGAACGTATCTTCGAGGGTCTTGCAGAGCGCATCACCGAAGGCCGCGAACGTTTCGCAGCGGGCGACGTCGAGTTCCAGCACGGCCGCCTTGCCGCCGGCTTTCGCGATTTCGTCGACGAGCGATCGCGCGGCATCCGCATGACGGTTGTAGGTGCCGATCACGCCGCAGCCTTGCTGCGCGAGTTGCAATGCGGCGTTGCGTCCGAGTCCGCGGCTCGCGCCGGTCAAGACCGCGACCTTGCCGCTCATGGTTGCATTCACGGTGACTGCTCCTTTGATTGCGTGCCCGATGGTTCACTGTAGGACGGCGCGGCGCGCGCAGGAAAGGCGCGTCGATGCTGCAACGCACACGCGGCGGGCGCGTGCCTTGCTGCATCGTTTCGATTCACGCACGGAGGGAGAACCGCATCATGGTCGATCGTGACAGCAAGGAAGGCAGTTCCGAGCCGCCCGCGAGCCTCGAACGCCCGTTCAGGCTTTTCGCGGTGGAGCAGCGCGTGCTGGCGCAGAACGTCGACGGCAAAGTGATCGACATCGGCGCAATGAATTCAAAAAACGGAGAGTTTTGCGCCTGCATGGATTCGGGCGATATCGCAACCGAGCCGAAGCGCAGCCCGGAGCTTGCATTGAAGGCGCTCGCCGGCAAGCTGTCGTTCGATTATCTCGACGGCCTTTTCACAAGCGAGCGCGAAGCCGAGGTGAGCGGCCGTTTGCAGGATTATCCGAGCGTCGAATTCGAACTCGACGAGGATTAGCCAGCGATCACACGCTCGATGGCGGTCGAGGCATTGTTGTCTTGGCCGCTTTTGCGGGCGGCTCGTTGCGCGGCGGAAACATCGCGCCCACGAGCCGGTCGACGAAAAAGAAGAACTTGTCGGACGCATAGCCCGCGACGAACGCGATGGCGAGCGGAGACACATCCTTGCCGCCTTCCAGCAGCTTGCTGAAAAGCCCGATCGAAATGCCGACGATGATCGCGCTCGTCACATGCGCGCGGTTGGCGACCTTCGAATGCTCGGGATGGAAGGTGCTGGCCGCGGAATCGGCGGAGAGCTGCCGCAGGATCGCGGCGCACGCGCCCAGCCACGCATAGAGCACCGGCAACAGAAAGCCCGTCACCGCGCCGACGATCGACAGGATAATGTCGTTTGCATACAGCGCCATCGCGCGAATGTCCTGATACACCGCGATCTTTTGAAAGCCTTGCGCGACGGCGTCGATATCGGACGGCGGGCGGGCGTCGCCTGGCTCGGCATTGGGCTTGGCGAGCAGCGGCAGCGTGATTTCCAGCACCTTGCGCGCGACATCGGGATTGCACTGCCAGTCGCCGCTCGCCACCTTGCCGTCGTAGTACTTCGGCGAATGCGACGTGCGATACGCGCCCTGAAAATTGAGCACGTTCTCTTCGGCGTCGCAGGGCGCTTTATAAGGACTGCGTATCGCGCCGAGACCGAGACTCGTCGTGAACGCGCTGATGCGCGATACGTCGGCGAAGAGCTGGCGGTTGTTCGTCGCGAAGTTCTGCAACTCTTCCTTGATCTGCAACGCGGGCTGCGAGTTCTGCAGCGCAATCACGGCGACGGCGTCCTTCTTCAGATCGGCGTCGGCGATTGCGACCGCGTGCGCCTGCAACTGGTTGTGCAGCGTCAGCGCGGCCGTATCGTTTTCCTTGACGACCGTCGCGATATCCGTCGACACCTGATTCGCAACGAAGAGCAGACACGACAGCGACACGACGAGCAGTGTCAGCGCGATCGCCGAACGCGTGTAAATGCGGATCGCGCGGCGTGCGCCCACCCGCGCTTCGTCGCCCGCCGTTTCCGCGACGACGGGCGTCACCGCGTGCGCGATGCGGCTCATCGCAGCGTAGAAAGCGCTCTCGATCTCGGGATTCCAGGTGTGTTCCTGCTGCGCGGCGCGCGCTTTCGACATCGCTTCGATATCGTGTTCGTCGAGCAGCTTGCCGTTCTGCGCGCCGAAGGAAACCATGTCGCGGCAGTGATCGAGATCGTCGACGATGCGTCGCCCCGGATATTGCACCGACGCCGCGATGCGGCTCATCGCGCCGTAGAACGCGCTGCCGATCGCGCGGCTCCAGATGCCCTGATCGAAGGCGGCCCGCGCGCCGCGCACTGCATCGACGTCGGTCTTTTCGAGGAGCGTTCCGGTTTCGGCCGCATGCGAGATCAGCGCCTCGCACTTGGCGATATCCGCCGCCGCGCGCGGACCGGGCTCGCCGTCGGTGAAGGCGTCGTCGTTCGTGCGGGCGTCGATATTGATGTCGGGCGGGGCGCCATGCCCGGTGAAATCCGTCGTCGTCGTGCTCATGCCGGTCTCCTCGTGTCCGGTCGGAGCATGGGCTGCGGGCGGACGCCGGCCCGAGCCGCGCGCCTCGGGCAGATGGTTTCACATGCAACTACTTACGCACGGCCATCGAAAGCGATACGTCGAAATCGCGGTTCGTTCGCGTCGCAAACGTTTGGTAGACGAATTTCAGGCATCGATTTTTGACGACGTGTGCGTGCATGCGCACACATTCTGCGTGCGTTGCGGATTCCTGAATTATTTTCCTGTCCATTATCGCTTTGAAGTGTGCGCGTTACGCCGCGCAACTTTCACGCCGATGTGCGATGCTAGTCGGGCGGCGGCACTCGGGGCCTGCCGCTTTCAATCGCGGGGTGAATCATGAAAAGAACGCCTTTCGCCACGGTCATCGTCCTTGCGGCAGCGACGCTCGCCGCTCCCGCTTTCGCTCGCGACGATGGTCCGCGCTTCGCGCAGGACCGCCTCGATGCGCTCGTCGCGCAGCACAAGGAAGCGAGCCGTCATATCGCTCAGGGGCCCACGCAGGAAAAGCACGCTCAGTCGAAAGCGCAGCAGCACGGCGCTTCGTAAGCTGATTTTGCTCGCGACCTGACGAAGCACGCCGGGTCGCGACGCCCTCGGAGAACCGGCGCGCAACGCGCCGGAAGTGATCGTTCGTGCTCAAAGGTATGAAATTTGCGACGTTGGCCCGGATGTTCCGCGGCCGCACGCCGACGATCCTCTTTTCACCTTCATAAAGAGCCATGACAAGGAAAGCCTTATCGATTGCCATTCTCTCCGTCTCCTTTCTCGCAGCAGGCTGCGCGGGCATCGGTCCGGGCCGCCTCAAAGCCGATCAGGTGGATTACGCCCGGGCGCTCGGCGATGCGAAAAAGCGAGAAATTCTTGCAGCGATTGTCGGTTTGCGCTTCGCGGACGCGCCGTCGTTTCTCACCGTGAGCAGCATCATCGCCGCCTATACGTTCGATACGACGGGCGGCCTCGTGCTCAATGCCGGCTCCGGCGCGCAGCCGAATTACGCGCAGGCGACGGGCAGCGTCTCTTACTCGAATCATCCGACGTTCACGTTCAGCCCGACCACCGGCGACGCGTATGCGAGCGCCTACATCCGTCCGCTTTCGCCGACGCTCGTGATGCCGCTCGCCGAAAGCGGCATTCCGATCGACCTGTTGCTGCGTATCACCGCGCAATCGATCAGCGGCTTGCAAAACGGCAACGCACTGGGCGGACCGAACGCATCGGGGTCGCCCGAGTTCTTCGTGTTGCTTCAGGCATTGCGCAGGCTGCAGCTTGCGGGCGAGCTCAACATCGAGTCGCGCAACACGGATGACGCCAAGAGCAACAAGAGCGACAAGAGCGCGAAGGGAAACAGCGCCGACAAGGGCGGCGTTTTCATCACGCTCGGCGCGACGCGCAGCGGGTCGAACAAGGAAGTCGTCCAAGATCTCGCGGTCGTGAGAAAGCTGCTGCACCTCTCGCCGAAGATGAAGACGTATGAGATCGTGTATGGTCAATCGTCGGATCAGAACCGCGTGCCGATGGTCACGCGTTCGGTCCTCGGCATTCTCACCGATCTCGGCGCGCAGATCGCCGTGCCCGACGCGCAGGTGGGCAGCGGCGCGACCAAGCCGGGCATCGGGCTGATCGGCGGGGAAACGCGGCCGACCATCGTCGTGAAGGTGGGCGAGAAAGTGCCGCGCGACGCATACGTGAGCGTGCTCTACGACGATGCCCATTACTGGATCGATCGCGGCGACTTCGATTCGAAATATGCGTTCACTGTCGTGCAGAACCTGATGGCGCTCGCGGAAGTCACGGACACGGCAAAGTCGCCGGTGGTCACGATTCCGGCCAACTGAACGCGTCAGCGCGTCACGGTCCTTCCTCTCGCTTTCGTCGATGAAGGCTCGTGACTACAATGATTCGATGACCGACATCGACATCAGGCTGCTGCAGGTGTTCGCCGAAATTCACGCCACGCGCAGCGTCTCACAGGCCGCGGCGAACCTCGGGCTGTCGCAGCCCACGATCTCCTTCAATCTCGCGAAGCTGCGCGATCACTATCAGGATCCGCTTTTTGTGCGCTCGTCGGCGGGCATGGAGCCGACGCAATTCGCGAGCGATCTGCATCAACGCACGGTCACGCTGCTCGCGTCGTTCGACGCGCTGTCGAAGCATCGCAAGTGCTTCGATCCCGAGACCGCGAAGCAGGTTTTTCGCATCGCGATGACCGACATCAGTCAGATCGTGCTCCTGCCGACCTTGCTCAGGCGGCTGCGCGCGATTGCGCCGGGTGTGCGCATACGCGTGCTGCATATCGAAGACAAGACACCGCAACTGCTCGAATCGGGCGAGGCGGAACTCGCGGTCGGCTTCATGCCGCAACTCGAAGCGGGTTTTTATCAGCAGAAGCTATTCACGCAGCGTTTCGTCGGCATGGCGGCAATGCATCATCCGCGGATTTTGAATGCAACCGATGCACCCACGCTCGATGCTTTTCTCGCAGAAGGGCACATCGTCGTGACGCCTTCGGGCACCGGGCATTCGGTCGTCGACCGCACCTTGCGGCAGCTCGGAGTCGAGCGTCACGCGGTGCTCGAGCTGCCGAACTATCTGGGCCTCGCCAACATCATCGCGCGCACGGACCTGCTCGCGACGGTGCCGCTCAGACTCGCGGAACCGATCGCCGATGAAGCAGGCATCCGCGTGTTCGAACTGCCGTTCGACGTGCCGACCTATCAGGTGAAGCAGCACTGGCACGAGCGCTTTCATCACGATGCCGCGCATCGCTGGCTGCGCACGGTGCTGACCGAGCTGTTTCTGGAATCTGCAATCGCGTGAGCGCGGCAGGTAATGAATGCAAAATGCCGAATGCCTTATGCATCATTCAGCCACGGTCATTGCGGATGGCGTGACGTCGAAGCGCTGACGGCGGCGGGCGCGCGCCAGCATCGCAAGCGAGATCGCCGCGATCACGCTCGGCACGGTGAGCAGCAGGAAGATCGTGCGGAAGTCGAACTGCTGACCGAGCATCACGCCGCCGAGGAGCGATCCCGTCACCGATCCGCTGCGCCCGACGGCGTTCGCCCACGCGACGCCTGTCGCGCGGCTGCCGGTCGGATAGAAGCCTGCGGCGAGCGCGTTGCCGCCCACTTGTCCGCCGCTCACGCACACGCCGATGCCGAAGATCGCGACGACGATCATCGGCACCGATCCGCCCGCGAACGCGCACATCACGATGAATCCGGCCGCGACGAGATACGCCGACGACAGCACGCGATGTGGCTCGCGGCGATCCATCAGCCAGCCGAGCAGGATCGCGCCCGCCGTGCCGCCGATCTGGAACGTCGCGCTCATGAACGACGCCTGCTTCAGCGAGAGGCCATTGCTCGACAGAAGGGTAGGCATCCAGCTCGACAGCAGATAGACGATCAGCAGGCTCATGAAGAAGGTTGCCCACAAGAGCAGCGTGCCCGCGAGCACATCCGGCGCGAACAGCGCGCGCACCGACGACTTCATCGGCGCTTCGCCTGCCTGAAGACGCGTGCCGGCGGGAAGCGAGGGATCGATCTTTCGGGCGATGCGCTCGATGCGTTCGTCGCTGCGCGTGGCGGTGCCATGCTTTGCGACGAGCAGGAAGCGCAGCGATTCGGGCAAGGCGGCGACGAGCATGGGCAAGAGCAGAAGCGGTGCGACGCCGCCGATGGCGAGAATGCCGCGCCAGCCCACTTGCGCAAGCAACTGTCCGCTGACGAGACCGCCCAGTGCGGAGCCGACCGTGAAGCCACAGAACATCAGCGTGACGAGGCCGGAGCGCCGCTCAGCCGGGCAGTACTCGGACGTGAGGGTGATCGCATTGGGCATCGCGCCTCCGAGCCCGAGGCCCGTAACGAAGCGCAACGCGATGAGCCACATGAGATCCGGCGCAAAGCACGACGCAAGACTCGCCGCGCCGAACACGCCGACCGATCCGACGAGCACCGCCTTGCGGCCGAAGCGATCTGCGAGCGGGCCGAACACGAGCGCGCCCGTCATCAGGCCAAAAAGTCCCGCGCCGAAGAGCGGCGCGAGCGATGCGGCAGTGAGATGCCATTGCTCGCGCAAGGCCGGTCCGATGAAGCCGATGGACGCGGTATCGAAGCCATCGATGGCGACGATCAGGAAGCACAGCAGCAGGATGCGTTTCTGGAAGGAAGAAAGGGCACGTGAGTCGATGAATTGATCGACGCGCAAGGCGATGGTTGAGGGCAAGGTCGTCTCCGTGTATCTCTGTTTGGCGAAACCGTGTGAAGAGACGCTTTGCATGTCGAGGCTTCGAGTCAATGCGCGTCTTCCGGCGATTTCGCTTGCGGTGAGGCGGCCTGCATTGGACCGCGTCTGTTTTGCCGATCATAGACATCGTGTGCGTGGTGTCCATAAAGCGGCATCGATAGAGGTCATCGATGCTGTCGATATGCCTCACGGTTCGATCGGCGCTTGCATGCCACTCGATTTCAAGTCTTCGCTATGGAGCGTCGCTGTATGGGCGCGAACGGAGGGCGCAGTGTGTGGGGGCTATCTGAATTGATCGCCGCTGGAGAGGCGGCGCATGGGGTGTTTCGAGCGACAAGACAGGCCGGTCGAATTTTGAGCCGTGCATCGATGCGTTCGAATGGGCTGATGCGCAGAAGCCGTCGCGATGATAGCAGGGCGCGACGTTCGGCTTCACTTGTCGCTGACGTCGCGCGCTACATCACGACGATTCCATGATCAGCCGCAGCCCCGGCATCTAACATTCCGAATGCAAAATGCCATCATGCATAAAGCATTTCGCATGCAAAACGCGAGGGGGCGACATCGTTCGGATGTCGCCCCCTCGCGCTATAGCCGACACGAATCGGCTGGTGATGCTATCCGCTTACTGGCCGAAATAAGCGCCGAGCGCACGCGGTTGAACGCCGTTCGTGCGGCCCGACTGCGACGAGCCATTGGCGACCGAGCCATAGTCGCTCGATTGCGCCGGCGCTTGCGCGAGCTGCTCCGCGCTCACGCGGGCTTGCGCTGCCTGGATGTTCGACGGATACGACGGGTCGCTGATGTTCGGGTTATAGCCGGCCTTTTCGAGTTGAACGAGCTCGGCGCGCACCTGAGCGCGGCTGATGGGCGCGTCCGATTGCTGCGCGAACGAAAGGGCGGGAACGGCAAGGGCGGCGGCGACGGCGACTGCGGAAATGAACGTCTTCATGGTGACTACCTCCGATTCGGATATCTGATCGTGCTGCCGGTTTCGTATTAAGCAGCTTGTGAACGGAGTGTAAAGACGAGTGCTCCGAAGATCATTCTCGTTTCCGTTGAATGATCTTTGTCGATTTAGGAATAATCGGCCCGGCGCTTCGTTGCATCGCGTGAAAGGGTCCGCGCGACGGCGTTGATGACTAGCTCGCCCACTATGTATCGACGGTGCGCCGCATTATCGGCACCCCGTCACGCGTCCGTTTTCTTACCAATTCCGTAAAGATGCTTCCTTGTCTCGATGAATGATCATCGACGGCTGCGACCCTACACTTCGATCGTCCGCTCGGCGCGTGTCGAATCCCGAAGCGCGCCGGGCTTCATCGAATCAGAGAGAGCCGATCATGAAATCGTGGATCAAAGCAGTCATCGCAGCCGCCGTCTTGTCCGCACCGCTTGTGTCGTTCGCTCAATCGAGCGCGTCGGTGAGTCGCGCCGAAGTTCGCGGCGAACTCGTGCAACTCGAGAAGGCTGGCTATGCGCCCGTCGCGGAGGATGCGTCTTACCCGGCGAAACTGCAGGCAGCCGAAACGCGCGTCGCCGATATGCGCATCGCTCAGGCGCAGGCCGAAGGTTACGGCTCGTCGGCGGGCGCAGCTTCGCAATCAGGCCGAGCGAGCAAACCGGTCGTCGATCCGCACGGCGTGTTCTTCGGGCAGTAAAGCAAGTACTGGATTTCCGGCAATTCGCCCGCGGGATCTGATGCCTTCGGTCGATTAAATACAAAACTCGAAATGCGCTTCGCGGCGCGACGTTCGCGAACGTGGAGGAACCTCCGCCGCCGGATCCCGGTGGTTTGCCCAGTCCGTTTTTGCGGCTGGGCTTTTTTGCGTGCATTTACCGCGCTTTTAAAGAAAGGGTGCCGGGTTAACGCGATGCTATTCGCATCGAATGAGTTGCAAGCAAAATTAATCAACCGTCCGGTCGGTTAATAGATATACTCGCTCCATCGCATCTCAAAAAAGACGGCGGAGCCCCGCATGTACACCCAATCCCTCGACCTCCCGAGCCCCACGCAGCCAAACGAAGCGGCCCCATCCGCCGCCGCCGAACAGTCTTGCTTCGACGCCGTGATGCAAGCCGACGGCAAGATCGAAGCGCAGGACTGGATGCCCGAGGCCTATCGCAAGACGCTG
>NZ_OGTP01000069.1 GCF_900258035.1 Caballeronia novacaledonica
CGGCCTCGGAAAAAGCCTGAACAATAAAGTTGGCGGTGTCACGCTGAACTTCACTTTTGATTCAATGAAGAACGGTGCCGCATACTGCTCCGCTAACGAAAAGCAAAACAAGGACTGTATCGAATGGTACGCGGTGCATGAATTCGGTCACGTTCTGGGTTTCGCTCACGAACAGAACCGCCCGGACACGCCGGATGCATGCAAAGGGATGGCGCAGGGAACTGACGGTGATCAGTTGTTTGGCAGTTGGGATGGCTCGTCAGTTATGAGTTACTGCAACGTTGCAAATGGCAATCCAGTGAACACCAACATGGGTATGGCTGTTCTAAGCGCCGAAGATAAAGCCATGGTGACGACGCTTTACGGTAGGTCGGCCGTGCTTTGTGACCGCTGCTGAAATTTCCCCATCCTTTTGCTCGTGGATAATTCGACCGAACTAGGAGTACACGGCGGAGTTCCAGGCCGCGGAAACCTCACCTGACGCGAGTATCGCCGCTTCGACCTGGTTCGAAGTCCGCGCTTGCTAGGGCTGCGACATTGACGCCGCCGTTCGTGCTTTCCGAGCACGAGACGGCGGCGCGTAACCAGGTCGCCAGGTCGCGCGCGAGCCGTGGGCGCGCGACAAGTCGTCTGCCTCACAGGCGCACGCGGAAGGGGCCGTCAGACC
>NZ_OGTP01000037.1 GCF_900258035.1 Caballeronia novacaledonica
TCGACTCATCGATGCTCCCACACCCTTTCCCGATAATTAAACCAGAGGTGTTGCATCGACCGGTTGAATCCGCCGCTTTCCCCATCCAAAGCGCTTAATGCCGGCCGCGGCACAGGCGATTGACCTAATGGCCCCCAGAGTGTTAATTCTTTTGCCGGATCCCGTATTCGAGTCGGTCTATTAGCACTGCCCCTGTGCGGGGCGGCAGTCACTTTCTTTGCTGCTGCAAAGAAAGTAACCAAAGAAAGCAGCTTCTCCCATCCAAAGTGCTTCACGCCGGCCGCGGCACAGGCGATTGACCTAATGGCCCCCAGAGTAGCGAGTGCCCTCAACGGTCTTATCGGGCTTGGTTCGCGCACGGTCTGCCATCACTCGCCATATAACGAACTGGTTCAGCACCAAATAGCTCCAGCCCGCTTCGCGGCTGACCGGTCAATCGGGTCCGGCGCGCGCTTTCTTGCTAACGCCGCCATCTCACGGCGGTCGTTATTCGTCGGTTTCCCTTGCAGACCCAGCGGCAGCGCGCAGCGCTGTGCCGAAGCTATTTCGTGCTGAACCAGCGCCCTAAAACACGCGGTACGGCAGACCGTGCGCGAGCCAAGCCCGGTGATTGTTGTGAGGGCACTCTTTAGGCGAGTGCCAATTTGAGGGAGAAAATTGGCCAAGTTGCGTGTGACCGCGGGCCTGAAAAGCTGCTTTCTTTGGTTACTTTCTTTGCAGCAGCAAAGAAAGTGACTGCCGCCCCGCACAGGGGCAACGCTTATAGACCACTAAGAAAACGGGATCCGGCGACAACCCAAGCGAACCCAAAAACCACCTACGCGGCCAGCGACTTCCTCGAAGCCGTCCGCGAAGCCGGAAACCTGACGATAAACGTACTCCCCTTCCCCACTTCGCTCTTCACATCGAGTTCCGCATTGTGCCGTTGCAGCACATGCTTGACGATAGCCAACCCGAGCCCGGTTCCACCCGTATCCCGCGACCGGCTACGATCCACGCGATAAAACCGCTCCGTCAGCCGCGGAATATGCTCGGCCGGAATGCCGAGCCCGCTGTCCCGCACGGTGAACACCGCGCGCTCCTTCAAGCGCTGCCATGTCACTTCGATCGTCCCGCCATCCGGCGTGTAACGCACCGCGTTAGTCACGAGATTCCCAAGCGCGCTCATCACTTCGGTTTCGGCGCCGGCGATCGTCAGCGCATCGTCGCTATGAAACGTGATGCGATGCCGCCCGTTCGACAGATTGTTCGCATCGTCCTCCAGATGACGCATCACGGCACGCATGTCGAGCAGATCGTCCCCGGGCGGACGCATGTCGCCTTCCAGATTGGCGAGCACGAGCAGATCGCGCACGATGTTCTGCATACGCGAGGCCTGCTGCTCCATCATGTCGAGATAGCGCATGCGGTCGGTTTCATCGAGCGGCAACTCGCGCATGGTTTCGAGAAAGCCGGAAAGCACGGTCAACGGCGTCTTCAGTTCATGCGACACGTTGGCGACGAAGTCGCGCCGCATCGAATCCGTGCGTTCGAGTTCGGTGATGTCCTGCGTGAGTATCAGCTTGCGATGGTCGCCATACGGAAACACCTGCACCGATACCGTGTACTTGCGGTTCACGCCCATGCCGCGCATCACGAGCATCTCTTCGTAATGGTGCGCGTTCAGATAGCGGACGAAATCCGGCTGACGCACGAGATGCGTGATGTGCTGGCGCAAGTCGCGCTTGGCATCGAGCCCGAAATGCTTCTCGGCGATCGCGTTGCACCACTCGATCTGATCGTGATCGTCGAGCATCGCGACGCCGTTCGGCGATGCCTGGATCGCCTGGATGAAGCGCGCATGCTGTTGCTCGACCTGACGCACTTGCGCATGCCAGCGCTTCGCGAGCTTGTGCAGCCGATAGTAGATTTCGCCCCAGATGCCGAGCGCGCTCGGCACTTCGCCGTAGACCGGCGCTTCGAGCAGGCGCCACAGGCGCTGCATGTGATAGGTGACGAAGAAGCCTTGCACGACGAGCATGAGCACCGCAAAGGCGAGCGCGACGCGCACGCCCACCAGCGCGCCGATCGCGGCGCTAAGCGCGGCGAGCAGCGCGAGGGACACGATCGCACGCGTCCAGATGATGTTCATGTTGTCGGTGAGTCTGAGTGACGTTGATGCGGAACGTTAAAGCGGATGACGCCAGGCCCGGACTCAGGCACTCTTCGCAAGCCGGTATCCGCTGCCGCGAACCGTTTCGATCATAGCATCGCAGCCCGCCGGCTTGAGCGCGGCACGCAGACGCTTGATATGCACATCGACCGTGCGCTCTTCGACGAACACGTGATCGCCCCACACCTGATCCAGCAATTGCGTGCGGCTATGCACGCGCTCCGGATGCGTCATGAAAAAATGCAGCAGCCGGAATTCGGTCGGGCCGAGATCGAGCTTGATGTCGTTGCCAGAATGACTCGCCGCCACACGATGCGTCGCCGGATCGAGACGCAGGCCGTTGATCGCGACCACGTCTTCCGTCAGCTGCGGCGCGCGACGGCGCAGCACCGCCTTGATGCGCGCCATCAGTTCCTTCGGCGAGAACGGCTTCGTGACGTAGTCGTCCGCGCCGATCTCGAGGCCGAGCACCTTGTCCTGCTCGTCGCCGCGCGCGGTCAGCATGATGATCGGGATGTGCTTCGTGCGCTCGTTGTTGCGCAGGTCGCGCGCGAACGAGATGCCCGACTTGCCCGGCAACATCCAGTCGAGCAGTACGAGGTCGGGCAGCACGTCGCTGATCAGGTTTTGCGCCTGCTCCGCGTTATAGGCGCGAATCGGGCAATGTCCCGCATGTTGAAGATTCACCGAAATCAGTTCGGAGATCGCGGGTTCGTCTTCGACGACGAGGATACTGCTGGGCATCGGCACCTCTTGACCTTTTGCTTGAGTTAAAACGATTGCGCGGCCGACGATCAGCTGAGCGCCTCGCGCTCGAGCTGTTCGCGCGAGATATGGCGCACGTCCGTGCCCTTCACGATGTAGATGATGAACTCGGCGATGTTCTTCGCGTGATCGCCGATGCGCTCCACCGCCTTCGCGATGAACAGATAGTCGAGGCCCGCCGAAATCGTGCGCGGATCTTCCATCATGTAAGTCACGAGCTTGCGCACGAAGGCGCGGAATTCATCGTCGATGGCTTTGTCGTCGCGCACGATCTGCGCGGCGGCCACCGTGTCGAGACGCGCGAACGCATCGAGCGCGCGGCGCAGGATCGACACGGCCATCTCGCCCGACAGCTTGATCTCGGCGATGTTCACCGTGCGGCCGCCGCCGTCTTCGTTGATGCGCTTCACGCGCTTCGCGATTTTCTCGGCTTCGTCGCCGGCGCGTTCGAGGTTCGTGATCGTCTTCGAGATCGCCATGAGCAGACGCAGGTCGCGCGCAGCCGGCTGACGGCGCGCGATGATGTTGCTGCAGTCTTCGTCGATCTCGACTTCCATGGTGTTCAGGCGCGCTTCGGCGGCGATCACCTGATCCGCGATGCCGATATCGAATTCGTTCAGCGCCTGCATCGCGTTGATGATCTGCGACTCGACCAGACCGCCCATTTCCAGCACTTTCGACGACACCGCGTTGAGATCGGCGTCGAACTGGCTCGAGAGGTGTTTATCGGACATATATGCTCCTTAAGCCTTCCTGTTTGACCTGGCTGACCGTCAGCCGAAGCGGCCCGTGATGTAGTCTTCCGTTTCCTTGCGGGCCGGCTTGATGAAGATCTTTTCGGTATCGCCGAATTCGATCAATTCACCGAGGTACATATAGGCAGTGTAGTCCGAACAACGCGCCGCCTGCTGCATGTTGTGAGTCACGATGACAACCGTGTAATCGCTTTTCAGTTCCGCGATCAGCTCTTCGATCCGGCCCGTCGAAATCGGGTCGAGCGCCGAGCAAGGTTCGTCGAGCAACAGCACTTCCGGGCGGATCGCGATGCCGCGCGCGATGCAAAGGCGCTGCTGCTGGCCGCCCGACAGACCGTAGCCGCTCTGTTGCAGCTTGTCCTTCACTTCGGTCCAGAGCGCCGCTTTCGTAAGCGCCCATTCGACGCGGTCGTCCATCTCCGAGCGCGAAAGCTGCTCGAACATCTTCACGCCGAACGCGATGTTGTCGTAGATCGACATCGGAAACGGCGTCGGCTTCTGGAACACCATGCCGACGCGCGCGCGCAGGAGCGAGATGTCCTTCGTCGTGTCGAGCAGGTTGACGCCATCCATCAGGATTTCGCCTTCGCCGCGCTGCTCCGGATAGAGCGCGTACATCTTGTTGAACGTGCGCAGGAGCGTGGACTTGCCGCAACCCGACGGGCCGATGAAGGCCGTGACCTTCTTCTCCGGGATGCGCAAGTTGATGTTCTTCAGCGCGTGATACTTGTTGTAGAAGAAGTTGAGGTTCTTCACCTCGATCTTCGGCTTGATGGAATCCGCAGGCTGCGAGCTATGCGTCGGACGCACGCTGCCCGGCACGGGGCCGCGTTCGACCGGCGTTTCTTCAACCTTCGAATTCAGGTGGTTGACACCACTTTCGACCATATTCATGGAATCACTCCGCCCTTATTTCTTCGAGAAGATCGCACGCGCCAGGATATTCAGACCCAGCACGCCGAGCGTAATCAGGAACACACCGGCCCACGCGAGCGACTGCCACTGCGGGAACGGGCTCATCGCGAACTTGTAGATCGTCACCGGCAGGTTTGCCACCGGCTGATTCATGTCCCACGAGAAAAATTGATTCGACAGCGCCGTGAAAAGCAGCGGCGCGGTTTCGCCCGCGATACGCGCGATCGCCAGCAGCACGCCCGTCACGATGCCGCCGACCGACGCTTTCAGCGTGATCGACATCACCATCTTCCACTTCGGCGTGCCGAGTGCGAACGCGGCTTCACGCAACGCGTTCGGCACGAGCCTCAGCATGTTCTCGGTCGTGCGGATCACGATCGGAATCTGCAGCAGACCCAGCGCGATCACGCCGGCCCAGCCCGAGAAGCGGCCCATTCTGGCGACGACGATCGCATACACGAACAGACCGACGACGATCGAAGGCGCCGACAGCAGAATGTCGTTGATGAAGCGCGTCACGCTCGCGAGCCAGCGCTTCTGGCCGTACTCCGCGAGATACACGCCCGCGAGAATGCCGAGCGGCGTGCCGACGCACGTGGCAAGCACGACCAGCAACAGCGAGCCGACGATCGCGTTGGCGAGACCGCCGCCATCGGTGTTCGGCGGCGGCGTCGATTGCGTGAAGAGATCGATCGACAGACCGCCGATGCCGAGCTTGAGCGTGGTGTAGAGAATCCACACGAGCCAGATGAGGCCGAAGGCCATCGCGGCGAGCGAGAGCGTCAGCGCAACCGCATTCATGCCGCGGCGGCGGCTCTGCAGCTTCATGCGCGTGGCCTGCACGCGATCCGGATCCTGATTGAACGTAGCGGGACGGCTCATTATTTACGGCCCTCCCCGCGTTCCATGCGCAGAAGCATCAGCTTCGAAAGCGCGAGCACGAAGAACGTAATCACGAAGAGAATCAAACCGAGTTCCATCAGCGCCGAGGTATGCAGGCCGGGGCTCGCTTCCGCGAACTCGTTGGCGAGCGCCGAGGTGATGCTGTTTCCGGGCGAAAAGAGCGACACGTTGTCGAGCAGGTTCGTGTTGCCGATGACGAACGTGACCGCCATCGTTTCACCGAGCGCGCGGCCGAGGCCGAGCATGACGCCGCCGATCACACCGGCGCGCGTATAGGGCAACACGATCTTCCACATCACTTCCCAGGTCGTGCAGCCGATGCCGTACGCCGATTCCTTCAGCAGCACCGGCGTGACTTCGAACACGTCGCGCATCACGGACGCGATGTACGGGATGATCATGATCGCGAGAATCACGCCCGCGCACAGGATGCCGATACCAATCGGCGCGCCCTGGAAGAACATGCCGATGACGGGCACGTCGCCGAGCAGATGGCCGAGCGGCTTCTCGAAGTATTGCGCGAAGATCGGCGCGAATACGAGCAGGCCCCACATACCGTAGACGATCGACGGAATCGCCGCGAGCAGTTCGATCGCGACGCCGAGCGGGCGGCGCAGCCATGCGGGCGAAAGTTCCGTCAGGAAGAGCGCGATACCGAAGCTGACCGGCACCGCGATGATGAGCGCGATGATCGAGGTCGCGATGGTGCCGTAGATCGGCACGAGCGCGCCGAACATCTCGCTGGGCGGATCCCACTCCGAGCGCCACAGGAACGAGAGACCGAATTTCTGGATGGTCGGCATCGACGCCACGATCAGCGAAACGATGATGCCGCCAAGCAGAAGCAGCGTGATGACGGCCGCAAGCCGCGTCACGCCGCCGAAAATGATGTCGCCCATACGGCTGGGCGCGCGCTGGGTATGCGCCGCCGGCACCGCCGACGTTAAGTTGATGTCCGACATGGGAGCCTTGGTTTCGCTACGTGTCAGACCGCGCGGAGGCCTTTCGGCCCGCCGCGCGGCTTTCTTTGTTACGACTGTCCAGGCTAGAGAAGCTTAGGACAATTTCCAGCTACGGGTACTGCGCTTACTCTGCGACTGCCTTGCCCGACGCATCCTTGACCTTCGCCTTCCATTGCGTCTTGATTTCGGCGACGACCGATTCCGGCAACGTGATGTAGTCGAGATCGTTCGCAGCCTGGTTGCCGTTCTTGAAGGCCCAGTCGAAGAACTTCAGCGTTTCCGTGCCTTGCGCCGGCTTGTCTTGCGTCGCGTGCAGCAGCACGAAGGTCGCGCCGACGATCGGCCATGCGTCCTTGCCCGGCTCGTTCGTCAGGATCTGGTAGAACGACTTCGACCAGTCGGCGCCGGCAGCAGCAGCCTTGAACGTCTTCGTTTCCGGCTCGACGACCGTGCCAGCCTCGTTCTTCATGCCGACGTAGGTCATCTTGTTCTGCTTCGCGTACGCCCATTCGACGTAGCCGATCGCGCCCGGCAGACGCTGCACGAAGGCCGCGACGCCGTCGTTGCCCTTGCCGCCCGTGCCCGTCGGCCAGTTCACGGTCGAACCTTCGCCGACCTTCGACTTCCACTCGGGGTTGACCTTCGACAGGTAGTTCGTCCAGATGAAGCTGGTGCCCGAACCGTCAGCGCGGCGAACCACGGCGATGTCCGTATCCGGCAGCTTGACCTTCGGGTTCAGCGCGGCGATTGCCGGGTCGTTCCACTTCTTGATCTTGCCCAGATAGATGTCGCCGAGCACCTGGCCCGACAGCGTCACTTCGCCGGCCTTGAGGCCCGGCACGTTGATGACCGGCACGACGCCGCCAACCACCGTCGGGAACTGGAACAGGCCATCCTTCGCGAGTTCGTCATCTTTCAGCGGAGCGTCCGAGCCCGCGAAATCCACCGTCTTCGCGATGATTTGCTTGATACCGCCCGACGAGCCGATGCCTTGGTAGTTCACCTTGCCGCCGCCGGTTTTCTGGTAGGCATCCGCCCACTTGGTGTAGATCGGAGCTGCGAAGGTAGAACCCGCGCCGGTGATGTCGGCTGCTTGCGCGGAGATGGCGAACAGGGCGCCAATAACGCCGGCCAGCGCGGTTTGCATCAATTTCATTGAAACCTCCAGGGTTTGTGAGCGTGTGTCGTACGTGCGTGTGAGACGACACGCGAAATATAGGAGGTGTCTGTGACAGTAATATGAATATCTGTGAAGCCAACGTGACATTATGCTTACACCCTGAAAGTTCGAATATTCCGAGTTTGTCAAGGTCGTCGGGCAAATAAAAAGCGGGCCGCAGCCCGCTTTTAGCAAAATATTACAAAATTCAGTAAACGCCTACGAAGTCGCTTCCTTCACGACTTGCGCAATCGTTTCCGCGTACCGAACCGCGTCGTTTTGCGCCGACGCTTCGACCATCACGCGCAAGACCGGCTCGGTACCCGACGCACGAATCAGCACGCGACCGTGCGAGTTGAGGGAATGCTCGGCTTGCTCGACCGCGCGGCGAATCGCGTCGCTGCTCTTCCAGTCCGCGCCCGCGTTCATGCGCACGTTGATGAGTTTTTGCGGGAACAGGCTGACGCCGCGCAGTTGATCGGCGAGCGATTTGCCGCTGCGCTGGATCGCCGCCAGCACGAGGAGCGCCGAAACGATGCCGTCGCCGGTGGAATGGCGGTCGAGCGACAAGATGTGGCCCGAGCCTTCCGCGCCCAGCAGCCAGCCGTTTTCGCGCAGCTTTTCGAGCACGTAGCGGTCGCCGACCGCCGCCCGCACGAACTGCACGCCGGCTTCCTTCAGCGCCACTTCGACGGCCATGTTGGTCATCAGCGTGCCGACGGCGCCGTCCACCTTGCCGTCGGTCGCGATGCGGTCCTTGACCAGCACGTAGAGCAGCTCGTCGCCGTTATAGAGGCGGCCGGTCGAATCGACGATCTGCAAGCGGTCCGCGTCGCCGTCGAGCGCGATGCCGAGATCGGCCTTGTGCTCCAGCACGGCGCGCACGAGCGCGTCGGGGGCGGTCGCGCCGACGCCGTCGTTGATGTTGAAGCCGTTCGGCGACACTCCGATCGGCACGACTTCCGCGCCGAGTTCGTGGAACACGTGCGGCGCGACGTCGTACGCGGCGCCGTGCGCGCAATCGACCACGAGCTTTAGCCCGCGCAGGTCGAAGTTCGCCGGGAACGTGCTCTTGCAGAACTCGATGTATCGCCCGCCCGCGTCGTCGAGACGCCGCGCCTTGCCGAGTCGCTCGGACGGCGCGCACTCCATCGGTTGCTCGAGCTGGCGCTCGATTTCGAGTTCGACTTCATCGGGCAGCTTGTTGCCGTCGGCGGAGAAGAACTTGATGCCGTTGTCGTTATACGGATTGTGCGACGCGCTGATCACGACGCCCGCGGACAGGCGCAGCGCGCGCGTGAGGTACGCGACGCCCGGCGTGGGCATCGGGCCGGCCAGCATGACGTCGACGCCCGCCGCCGAAAAGCCCGACTCCAGCGCGGCTTCGAGCATGTAGCCCGAGACGCGCGTGTCCTTGCCGATCAGCACCGTCGGCCGATTGCCCTTTTTCTGATGAGCGCGATCCGCGCCCGCCAGCACCTTGCCGGCCGCGTAGCCGAGCTTGAGTACGAAGTCCGGCGTGATCGGCTCGACGCCGACTCGCCCGCGAATCCCGTCCGTTCCAAAATATTGACGTGCCATTGTTGCTTGACCCTCCTCGCGGCCGTAAGGCGCTTGTTATCAGTCCGCGATTTTTAGTTAATGAGTTCTATCGGCGCGCGCCTGCGCCCAATTCCTGATACTTGAGGCCAGTATCAATGATGCCCATTCCGGGCGGCATTCTTTGTGGCCTGCCAGACTTTCAGCGCATCGACGGTTTCGGCGACGTCGTGCACCCGGATGGTCGCCGCACCCCGCTCGGCCGCACAGACCGCACCGGCCACGCTCGCGGCGAGCCGCTCACCGGCGCCGCGTCCGGTCACGGCGCCGAGCATCGATTTGCGCGACATGCCCGCGAGCAACGGGAAGTTCGCCCCCGCCGGCAACGTCGCGGTGAGGTGCGCGAGCAACGCGTAATTATGCTCGACCGTCTTCCCGAATCCGAAGCCCGGATCGAGACTGACGCGCTCCGCCGCGATGCCTGCGCGCCCGAGCGCCGCGACGCGCTCCGCGAAGAACGCGCGCACGTCGGCGACGACGTCCTCGTACACCGGATCGTGGAGTTGCATCGTGCGCGGCTCACCCAGCATGTGCATCACGCAAAGGCCGCACTCGCTGTCCTTGACGGCGTCGAGCGCGCCTTCCTGACGCAGACCCCAGATATCGTTGATGAGATCCGCGCCGGCCGCGAGCGCCGCGCGCATCACGGCTGGCTTGTAAGTATCGACGGACAGCGGCACCTTCATGGCCCGGAGCGCCTCGACGATCGGCACGACGCGTTCCAGTTCCTCATCGAGCGGCACGGGCGGCGCGCCGGGACGCGTGGATTCTCCGCCGATGTCGATGATGTCGGCGCCATCGGTGAGCATCTGCTCGGCGCGCGCGAGTGCGGCATCGCGCAATACGAACCGGCCGCCGTCCGAGAACGAATCCGGCGTAACGTTGAGAATGCCCATGACGAGCGGGCGTTCGAAGGTCAGCGTAAAGCGCCCGCATTGAAGCGGCGCTGCTGAAAGCGGGGATGAGATCGGTGTGGTCAAGCGAGTGGGAGCGAAGCGGAAATCTAAAATTGGGACGCGGCACAATCGGCTTGGCGCAGCGTGCGCGTTCAGCGTTTCGTTAAAAACTGCGGGCCGTAAAGCGAAAATGGGCCGGCGTGCTGTGCACACCGGCCCACGAACGAACGCAGAAACCTTACGCCGTTGCCGGCGCGTTGCCCGGCTTGACCTCGGTACCGCTGCTGCCACCCGACGGCGTGTCGCCCGACGGAGGCGGCAGATTCTTCGGCGGACGCGGCGGGCGATCCGACATGATGTCGCCGATCTGGTCCGCGTCGATGGTTTCCCATTCGAGCAGCGCCTTGGTCATCGCCTCGACCTTGTCGCGGTTGTCTTCCAGCAGCTTGCGAGCGAGTGCGTACTGCTCGTCCAGAATGCGGCGGATTTCCGCATCGACCTTTTGCTGCGTGGCTTCGGACACCGATTTCGCACCCATCTTGCCGAACATGCCGTTGTCTTCGGTATCGACGTAAACCATCGTGCCGAGCACGTCCGACATGCCGTAACGCGTCACCATGTCGCGCGCCATTTTCGTCGCGCGCTCGAAGTCGTTCGAAGCACCCGTCGACATCGAGTTCAGGAACACTTCCTCAGCCGCCCGACCACCGAACAGGATGGCAATTTCCTCGAGCATCTTGTCGCGATACAGATTCACGCGATCATGCTCCGGCAATTGCCAAGTGACGCCAAGCGCCCAGCCGCGCGGCATGATCGTGACCTTGTGCACCGGATCGGCGTGCGGGAGCAGCTTCGCCACCACCGCGTGACCGGATTCGTGATACGCCGTATTGCGGCGCTCTTCTTCACGCATGACCGCCGACTTGCGCTCCGGACCCATGAAGATTTTGTCCTTCGCGTCCTCGAAATCCTGCATCTCGACGATGCGCTTGCCGCGCCGCGCCGCGAACAGCGCGGCTTCGTTCACGAGGTTCGCGAGGTCCGCGCCCGAGAAACCCGGCGTGCCGCGTGCGATGACCGACGCGTCCACGTCGTTCGCGATCGGCACCTTGCGCAGATGCACCTTCATGATGTGCTCGCGGCCGCGGATATCCGGCAGACCGACGTAGACCTGACGGTCGAAACGGCCCGGGCGGAGCAGCGCCTTATCGAGCACGTCCGAGCGGTTCGTCGCCGCGATCACGATGACGCCCGAATTCGCCTCGAAGCCGTCCATTTCGACGAGCATCTGGTTAAGCGTCTGCTCGCGCTCGTCGTTGCCGCCGCCCATGCCGGCGCCGCGATGACGACCGACCGCGTCGATTTCGTCGATGAACACGATACACGGCGCATGCTTCTTCGCCTGCTCGAACATGTCGCGCACACGAGCCGCGCCGACACCGACGAACATTTCCACGAAGTCCGAACCCGAAATGCTGAAGAACGGCACCTTCGCTTCACCCGCGATCGCGCGCGCCAGCAGCGTCTTGCCGGTTCCCGGAGGACCGACCAGCAGCACACCGCGCGGAATACGTCCGCCCAGCTTCTGGAACTTCTGCGGATCGCGCAGGAAGTCCACCAGTTCCGACACTTCTTCCTTGGCCTCGTCGCAGCCCGCGACGTCGGTGAAATTGATTGCGTTGTTGTTCTCGTCGATCAGCCGCGCTCGCGACTTCCCGAACGAAAACGCCCCGCCTTTGCCGCCCCCCTGCATCTGCCTCATCATGTAGAACCAGAACCCGATGATCAGGATCGTGGGCCCGAGGTAGTAAAGCGCGGAGACGAGGGCATTCGGTTCATCGTCAGCTTTTCCGCTGACCTGAACGCCGTATTTCATCAGATCGCCGACCATCCAGATGTCGCCGGGCGACACGATCTGGTATTTCTGGCCGTCGCTCGGAGTAACCGTGAGATTGCGGCCCTGAACGGTGACGTTCTTGACTTTGCCGTTCTTCGCGTCGTCCATGAACTGCGAATACGACACACCTTCCTGGACGCGGGGCTTATCGAACTGCTTGAACACCGTAAACAGCACCAGTGCGATCACGAGCCACACTGCCGCTTTAGAGAACATATTGTTGTTCAAAGCACCACTCCTCACTCATAGACGGGCGCCTACATAAACCTTGCGACGCCACAAAAGCATTCTAATCCAGACCGCTAACCCCTGCCATAAGGTTTATCTACCGCACAAATAGCGGCAGACAGGCATTTTTCGGCATAATCCGCGCAAATATCGCAGATTTTCGCCAAACTGGCTGAGCGGGCCTTTCAGTTCGGGTGCTTGAGCCGCCGCCCGAGAATAAAAGTCTCCGACGATTTATCGCGAGAGGCCTTCGGCTTGCGCGGCGCCACCACTTTGAACTGGTGCTTGAACTTTTCGACGATCTGACTGTAACCGCTGCCATGAAAACATTTGACCAGCAGCGCCCCCTCCGGTTTCAGGTGGTTCTGCGCGAACTCCAGCGCCAGATCGCAGAGATGCTCGATGCGCGCCGCATCCGCACTCGCCACGCCGGAGAGGTTGGGGGCCATGTCGGAAATAACAAGGTCCACCTGACGCTCGCCGACGATTTCACCGAGTTGCGCCAGCACCTCGTCTTCGCGGAAGTCGCCCTGGATGAACGTGACGTCCGCAATCGGCTCCATCGGCAGAATATCCAGCGCGATGATCGTGCCGTCGATGCCGCCTTCGCGTTCGGTGTCCCGCTTCGCGCCCTGCGCGAGCTTGTTGCGCGCGTACTGGCTCCAGCTTCCGGGCGTCGAACCGAGATCGACGATGACCTGCCCCGGCTTGATGAGCTTGTCCTGCTCGTCGATTTCCTTCAGCTTGTACGCGGCGCGCGCGCGGTAGCCCTCGCGCTGCGCCATCTTCACGTAAGGGTCGTTGATGTGGTCGTGCAACCACGATTGATTAAAACGGTTCTTTGCCATTCAAACTGAGCTCATGTGGCGCGCTGACAGCGCGCCCGGTGCGTATTTTGCTGCATCGCGCGATGCTTTTAGCGGATAATACGCGTCTTGTCGGCCGGACCGGACCTCGGGCGCTCACGTGCGCCGAAACCCGGCATCCGGCCTGTTCTGTTTTCTGGTGGGCGGTGGCGCGTTCGATGCGCCGCAGTTCCGGCGCGAATCAGCCACCGTTGCGTGCGCTTTCGCTTCGGCGTGTTCAAACCGCCTCACGAGCGCCACTCACGCCGCCCACATTTTAGTCGAGTCCCAAATCTCTCATGCCAGCCCTTAAACTCTCCCCCGCCGAACGCGCCGATCTGCGCTCCCAGGCCCATGCGCTCAAGCCCGTCGTGCTCGTCGGCGCGGAGGGTCTGACCGATGCCGTGCTGAAAGAGATCAGCGTGCACCTCGAAGCGCACCAGCTCATCAAGATCCGCGTATTCGGCGACGAACGCGAAGCGCGCATCGAAATTTACGACGAAATCTGCGATCGCCTGAACGCCGCGCCCATTCAGCATATCGGCAAGCTGCTCGTGATCTGGAGACCCGAAGGCGCCGCGCCGAAGAGCCGCGCGACCCGCACGCGCAGCACGATGCCGCCGAGCGCGGGCGAAGCCGCCGAGCGCGAGACCAAGGGCCGCGCGCCGCGCACCGTCAAGGCGGTGAAGATCACGCGCGATGCGCCCGCGTTCAAGAAACCGAAGAAGACCACGCTGAAAGTGCTCGGCAACGAGCGCGTAACGGCCGGCGGCAACGTGAAGCGTGCGAAGAAGCGTCAGGCCAGTTCGAAGCGCCAGCATCAGGCCACGAAGTGATCGAACGGCGCGGGCGTTTTCGCTTCAACGCACGCGCCGTCCGGCAACCTTTGCGATTCAGCTACGCGCTCGTTTCGCCGCCACCTTCGCTGACTTGCCTTTCGGCACGATCCTGGCCGGCGCTGCGCCCGGCAGGCGCCACACCAGCACGATGCCGAACAGGCATTCGAGCAGATAGATCGCGCTCGAAATGCCGTGCAGCACGCCGAATTCCCGTGCATACGGCGAGCTCGCCAGATCGGTGCCCGCTTCCTGCGCGGCCATGCGCAGCGAGTTCATGAACGGCTGCAAGGCAAAGTAGCCGATCAGCACGCACAGAAGCATCGCCGCGACGATCCACCGCACTCGCTTGTAGTCGACGATGCCGCTTTTCACGAAGCGATTGCCGATCAGGATCAGCACAAGCGCGCTGACCACGCCGATGATCGCCTCGATCCTGAAGAGTTGCGCCGCCACCGAACCCGCCGACGTGCGGTCGAGCATCGAAAAGAGGACGGGCGCGGCGACGAGGCCCAAGGTCAGCAAGCTGCCGACCCAGACCATGCTGACGGTGCGAAAGAGCCGGTGCTCCATCAGACGTAACGCACCGCGATGATTTCGTACTCGCGCGCGCCGCTCGGTGCCTGCACCGACGCCACGTCGCCTTCCGATTTCGCGATGAGCGCGCGCGCGATCGGCGAGCTCACCGAGATGAGACCGTGATCGATATTCGCTTCGTCGTCGCCGACGATCTGATACGTCACCGTGTCGCCCGACTCCAGATCTTCCAGTTCGACCGTCGCGCCGAACACCACGCGGCCTTCGGCCTCGACCTGCGTCGGGTCGATCACCTGCGCAGCGGCGAGCTTCGACTCGATGTCAGCGATGCGGCCCTCGATGAAACCCTGCTTTTCCTTCGCGGCATCGTATTCCGCGTTTTCCGACAAGTCGCCTTGCGCGCGGGCTTCCGCGATCGCGTTGATGACCGCCGGACGCTCCACGGCCTTCAGGCGCTGCAATTCGTCGCGCAGCAACTCCGCGCCGCGCTTTGTCAAAGGAATCGTGCTCATAGACCACTCACAAACAATTTCGTCAAAAAAATTACCGCGGTTAAGCGCATCTCCCGAGGGAAGGAGACGCCGCTTAACCGCGGCTCGTGATGCTTAGACCTGTAATCGAAGCCTTAGTTTAGGCGAGCATGCAGCCCTTGTAAATCATAGACTTCCAGATCGCGCAGATAACGCAGGCCCTCGACCGCCGCGCGCGCGCCCGACATGGTCGTGTAGTACGTGACCTTGTTGGCCTGCGCGCTCATGCGGATCGAACGCGAATCGGCGATGGCGGCGCGCGTTTCGTCGACGGTCGTGAACACGAGCGCGATCTCGCCGTTCTTGATCATGTCGACGATGTGCGGACGGCCGTCCTTCACCTTGTTCACGACCTTCACCGGCACGCCCGCCGCCGCGATGGCCGCCGCCGTGCCCTTCGTCGCGACGATCGGATAGCCGAGTTCGTGCAGCATCTGCGCGACTTCGACGGCCTTCGGCTTGTCGGCGTCCATCACCGTCAGCAGCACCGTGCCCGATTCCGGCAGACGCGAACCGGCCGCGAGCTGCGACTTGAAGAGCGCTTCGCCGAACGTGCGGCCCACGCCCATCACTTCGCCGGTCGAACGCATTTCCGGTCCGAGCACCGGATCGACCGCCGGGAACTTGACGAACGGGAACACGGCTTCCTTCACGCTGAAGTACGGCGGAATCACTTCCTTCGTCACGCCCTGCTGCTTCAGCTTCTGACCGACCATCGCGCGCGCGGCGATCTTCGCGAGCGGCAGGCTCGTCGCCTTCGACACATACGGCACCGTGCGCGACGCACGCGGATTCACTTCCAGCACGTAGATGACGTCCTTTTTCGAGCCGTCGTCCTGCGGTACTTGCTGAATGGCGAACTGCACGTTCATCAGGCCGACGACGTTCAGCGCCTTCGCCATTGCGGCGGTTTGCCGCTTCAGCTCGTCGACGGTTTCCTTCGACAGCGAGTACGGCGGCAGCGAGCACGCCGAGTCGCCCGAGTGCACGCCCGCCTGTTCGATGTGCTCCATCACGCCGCCGATGAACACGTCGTCGCCATCGGAGATGCAGTCGACGTCGCATTCGATCGCGTCGTTCAGGAAGCGGTCGAGCAGCACCGGCGAGTCGTTCGACACCTTCACGGCCTCGCGCATGTAGCGTTCGAGATCGCGCGGCTCATGCACGATTTCCATCGCGCGGCCACCCAGCACGTACGACGGACGCACGACGAGCGGATAACCGATTTCCTCGGCCAGCTTGAGCGCTTCGTCTTCCGCGCGCGCCGTGCGATTCGGCGGCTGGCGCAGGTCGAGATCCTTCAGCAGCTTCTGGAAGCGCTCGCGATCTTCGGCGGCATCGATCATGTCCGGCGAAGTGCCGATGATCGGCACACCGTTCGCTTCGAGATCGAGCGCGAGCTTGAGCGGCGTCTGACCGCCGTACTGCACGATCACGCCGACCGGCTTTTCGAGATCGACGATTTCGAGCACGTCTTCCAGCGTCAGCGATTCGAAGTACAGACGGTCGGACGTGTCGTAGTCGGTCGAAACGGTTTCCGGGTTGCAGTTGACCATGATGGTTTCATAGCCGTCCTCGCGCATCGCGAGCGCGGCGTGCACGCAGCAATAGTCGAACTCGATGCCCTGCCCGATCCGGTTCGGGCCGCCGCCCAGCACCATGATCTTCTTCTTGTCCGTCGGATTCGCTTCGCACTCTTCCTCGTAGGTCGAGTACATGTAGGCGGTCTTCGTCGCGAACTCGGCCGCGCACGTGTCCACGCGTTTGTAGACCGGACGCACCTTCATTTCGTGACGCTTCTTGCGCACGTCGTCTTGCGTCGAGCCGGTCAGCTTCGCGAGACGCCGATCCGAGAAGCCGCTCTTCTTCAGATACAGCAGTTCGTCCTTCGTGAGACTCTCGAGCGTGCGGCTTTCGAGCGCCTTTTCCTTCAGGATGATCTGTTCGATCTGCGCGAGGAACCACGGATCGATCGACGTCTCTTCGAAGATCTCTTCCATCGTCAGGCCGAGACGGAACGCGTCGCCGAGATACCAGATGCGGTCCGGGCCAGGCTCGCCGATTTCACGGATGACTTCGTCGCGGCTCTGGGTCTTTTCATCGAGGCCGTCGACGCCGACTTCGAGACCGCGCAGCGCCTTCTGGAACGACTCCTGGAACGTGCGGCCCATCGCCATGACTTCGCCGACGGACTTCATCTGCGTCGTGAGGCGCGAATCGGCTTCGCGGAATTTTTCGAACGCGAAGCGCGGCACCTTCGTCACGACGTAATCGATCGTCGGTTCGAACGAGGCCGGCGTCTGGCCGCCGGTGATTTCGTTCTTGAGTTCGTCGAGCGTGTAGCCGCATGCGAGTTTCGCGGCGACCTTGGCGATCGGAAAACCCGTCGCCTTCGATGCCAGCGCGGACGAGCGCGACACGCGCGGATTCATCTCGATGACGACCATGCGGCCATCCTTCGGGTTGATCGCGAACTGCACGTTCGAGCCGCCCGTATCGACGCCGATCTCGCGCAGCACCGCGAGCGACGCGTTTCGCAGCACCTGATACTCCTTGTCGGTGAGCGTCTGCGCGGGCGCGACGGTGATGGAATCGCCGGTATGCACGCCCATCGGATCGAGGTTTTCGATCGAGCACACGATAATGCAGTTGTCCTTTTTATCGCGGACCACTTCCATTTCGTACTCTTTCCAGCCGAGCAGCGATTCTTCGATCAGCAGTTCGCGCGTCGGCGACAGATCGAGGCCGCGGCGGCAAATCTCTTCGAACTCTTCCTTGTTGTACGCGATGCCGCCGCCCGAGCCGCCCAGCGTGAACGACGGACGGATGACGGTCGGATAACCGCCGCTGCCGGTGGCTTCCGCGATCTGCGCCTGCACGGCGAGCGCTTCTTCCATCGAATGCGCAATGCCCGACTTGGCCGAACCGAGGCCGATCTTGGTCATCGCGTCCTTGAACTTCTGGCGGTCTTCCGCCTTGTCGATCGCTTCCGGCGACGCGCCGATCAGCTCGACGTCGTACTTCTCCAGCACGCCGTGATGGAAAAGGTCCAGCGCGCAGTTCAGCGCGGTCTGTCCGCCCATGGTCGGCAGGATCGCATCGGGGCGTTCCTTCGCGATGATGCGCTCGACCACTTCCCACGAAATCGGCTCGATGTAGGTGACGTCGGCCGTATTCGGATCGGTCATGATCGTCGCCGGATTGCTGTTGACGAGGATGACCTTGTAGCCTTCCTCACGCAGCGCTTTACAGGCCTGCGCGCCCGAATAATCGAACTCGCACGCCTGGCCGATGATGATCGGGCCCGCGCCGATGATGAGGATGCTCTTGATGTCTGTGCGCTTCGGCATAACTGCTCTCGATATATATGTTCGGTACTTTTAGGCGGCGACCTTCGCCGACTCCATCAGCTTGATGAAGCGGTCGAACAGATACGCGATGTCGTGCGGGCCGGGCGACGCTTCCGGGTGACCCTGGAAACAGAACGCGGGCTTGTCCGTGAGCGCGAAGCCTTGCAGCGTGCCGTCGAAGAGCGAGACGTGCGTGACCTTCGCGTTGGCGGGCAGAGTGGACGCATCGACCGCGAAGCCGTGGTTCTGCGACGTGATGACCACACGCCCGTCTTCCATGTCCTTCACCGGGTGGTTCGCGCCGTGGTGGCCGGTCTTCATCTTCATCGTCTTCGCGCCGACCGCGAGACCCATGATCTGATGACCGAGGCAGATGCCGAACGTCGGAATGCCGCGCTCGATGAACGCCTTCGTCGCAGCGATGGCGTAGTCGCACGGTTCCGGATCGCCGGGGCCGTTCGACAGGAAGATGCCGTCCGGATTGAGCGCGAGCGCGTCAGCGGCGGTCGATTGCGCCGGCAGCACGGTCACGTGGCAACCGCGCTCGGCCAGCATGCGCAGAATGTTGAACTTCACGCCGTAGTCGAACGCGACGACGCGGAACTTCGGCGCTTCCTGCTTGCCGTAGCCGCTGCCGAGACGCCATTCGGTCTGCGTCCATTCGTAGTTCTTTTCCGTCGATACGACCTTCGCGAGGTCCATGCCCGCGAGACCGGGGAACGAGCGCGCGAGGCCGAGCGCCTTCGCTTCGTCGTCGGTGCCGGCGAGAATGCAGCCGTTCTGCGCGCCCTTCTCGCGCAGGATGCGCGTGAGCTTGCGCGTGTCGATGCCCGCGATCGCGACGACGCCTTGCGCTTTCAGGTAATCGGAGAGCGTCTGCTCGGAGCGGAAGTTCGACGCGAGCACCGGCAGGTCGCGAATGATGAGGCCGGCGGCATGGACTTTGGTGGCTTCGACGTCTTCGGCGTTCACGCCGTAGTTGCCGATGTGCGGATAGGTCAGCGTGACGATCTGGCGCGCATAGCTCGGATCGGTCAGGATTTCCTGATAACCGGTGATGGCGGTGTTGAACACCACTTCGCCGATCGTCGAACCGGCGGCGCCGATCGATTGACCACGAAAGACCGTGCCGTCGGCAAGTGCGAGGAGTGCGGGGGAAAATGACGGCAACACGGGAAGCTCCTTGGGGAACACCCTGTTACCGACCTGTCTGTCCGAAATTCAGGCTTGGCTTCCCTTCGCTCGAAGAACGAGGGTTTCCTTCGCAGAAGCGGCGGCTCGCGGGGCGCGCATCGTGGCTCGAACCGGCACGCTTGCGCGTGACAACGGTGGATTCGAGCAGGTGATCGGCGGCGGGCGGCGCGCAGTTCGTGCGCAGCGAACGACGGTGAATGGGAGGTAGGCGCTAGGGTGCGGGTTGATATGCTCAAACCTTCGAATTATAGCGCGAAAAGGTCACATTCGCCAGATTTGGGAACTGTCCGCTTGCGGACTGCCTGCGTGGCGCGCACCAATCAGCGGACGGCGTGCTCAGCTTCGCGGTCGATCTTGTGCAGCACGCGGCTCGGGAAAACGTACCAGAGCGCACTCGCGACTTGCAGTCCGATCAGCACCGTCCAGACCGTCAGATGCGCCGACACCGGATAACGCCCGCCACTGGACGGCCAGAGCGAAAGCATCGCGCCGACGCCCACCTGAAAGCCGAAGATCAACAGGAAGATCACGAGCGTGAGCGTCGTGTGCGCGCGCCCGATCATGTGCGACGGAAAATACTCCGCGGCGACCGCGTAACTCAGAATGCCCGTGCCGCCGAAAACCCCGTATGCGGCAATCAGGACGGACGGCGGCAACGGCACGCGCAGCGCCATCAGGACTTGCGTCACGACGAAGAGCGCCATGCCGGTGCCGCAAAACGCATAAACCGACACCCCGCGCCGCTCCATTCCGCGCGCCGCCGCGCCGAAGCCGACGCAGCCGAACATCATCGCGAAGCCGAGTATCGACACGAGCGCCGCCGCGTGCGCGGGCGCGAGATTCATGACATCGAGCAAATAGGGGCGAATCCATAGCGATTGCATCGCATAGAAAACGCCCTGCGTCACGACGGAAAACGACGCGATCCTCCAGAACACGCCGCTTTTCAGGATGAGCCACGTGCCTTTGAACTGAGTGACGACGTCCGCCCGATGATGCGGATCGGCCTCCGCCTTGCGCGGCGCGAACAGGACGATCGCAGCCGCGACGGCGAGCGTGAACACGCCCAGTCCCACGCACACCTGTCGCCAGTTCGCGACGTGCAGAAGCGACGCGAGCGGCGACCCGACCACGACGCCGCCCAAACCGCCGACGGCCATCGTCAATCCGTTGACGAGCGGCAGGCGCGCCAGCGCGAAATGCTGCGCCGACGCCTTGAAGGCCGCGCTCAGACACACCGACACGCCGATTCCGATCAACAACCGGCCGATCATCAGCCCCGCCAGGCTCGTGGAAGCGCCAAAAATCCAGATTCCGGCGGCCGCAAAAAGCAGCATGCCGGCGGTCACCCGGCGCGGACCGAAGTGATCGAGCAGCACGCCGACCGGAATCTGCGCGAGCGCGAAGCCGATGAAATACAGCGAAGTCAGCAGACCGAGATCGGCCGCGGAGAGGCCCAGGTCGTGCGTGATGAGCGGCGCGAAGCCGAGATTGACGCCGCGGAACACGTACGAGACGAAGTAACCGGCGGCGAACAGGCAGAAAACGCGGAGACGATTGGCGGGCGACATGTGAAACGGACGCTTCATTGATGCTTTTGGATCGCCAGTTTAGCGGTGTCGCCAAATAAAAACGCCGTCACCTTGGTGACGGCGTGGGATAGCGCTTCGTCGAAACGCGGCTTTACTTGTGTTTGCCGCTCTTCGTCGACGCAGGCTTCGCGGTCTTGGCCGTGGCGCCGGACTTTGCCGAACGCGATGCCGTGGAAGCCGACACTTTCGTCACCTTGCCCGACGAATGCGCAGCCGTCTTGCCGCCGCGCGTGGACTTTCCTTCCGGCACGCGCGTACCGATCTTCGACACGCCGCCCGACGAACGGCTCGACGCCGCCACCGTCGCCACGCGCGCCGGACCTGGCTCGGCGGGCACCGGACGGCCATACGGCACGTGCAGCACGACCACCTGGCCCGGCATGATCATCTCGCCGCGCGTGCGGTTCCACGCTCGCACTTGCGCCGGCGACACGTTGTAGCGATCCGCCAGCGTGCTGATGGGCTGCTTGCGGCGCACGCGGATCACGAGCCGGCGCGTGTCGGGCACGTCGCGCTCGATCGCGAGCATCGCGTTAGCGGCGACGTCTGCGCTGATGTCTTCGTCGTCGTCGTCCGTGCGCGGCACGACGATCGTCGAGCCGGGTTTCAGGCGCATGCCCGCCGGAATGCGATTGACCGACATCAGCGTGTCCGCGTCCACGCCGATCTTCTCGGCGATCGCCGCCGGGCGCGAGCGCTCGGTCACGGTGTACGTGGTCCACGACGACAGCGCGCCCGAATACGACGACAGATTGCGCTGGAACGAAGCGGCGTTGTCGAAGGGCAGCAGGATCTGCGGATTGGTCGCGCCGAGAATCACCGGCTTCGAAAACGACGGATTGAGCGAGCGGAATTCCTCCACGCTCATGCCGGCGAGCTTCGCGGCCATCGTCACGTCGATGTCGCGCGCTGTCGTCACCGTCACGAAATACGGGTGATTCGGGATGTCCGGCAGCGCGAGGCCGTACATCTGCGGATTGCCCACGATGTTCTTCACGGCCTGCAGCTTCGGCACGTAGTTGCGCGTTTCGTTGGGCATGCGCAGGCTTTCGTAGTCCGTCGGCAAGCCCGCCGCCTCGTTGCGCGCGATCGCGCGCTGAACGTTGCCCTCGCCCCAGTTGTACGCGGCGAGCGCGAGATGCCAGTCGCCGAACATGTCATGCAGACGCGAGAGATAGTCGAGCGCGGCGCTCGTCGAGGCGAGCACGTCGCGGCGCTCGTCCTGCCACATGTTCTGCTTGAGGTTGTAGTCGCGGCCCGTGCCCGGCATGAACTGCCACATACCCGCGGCCTTCGCGACCGACAGCGCCTGCGGGCTGTACGCCGACTCGATGAACGGCAGGAGCGCCAGTTCGGTCGGCATGTGCCGCTGCTCGAGTTCTTCGACGATGTGATACAGGTACTTCTGCGAGCGCGTGGTCATGCGCTCGACGTAATCCGGGCGTTGCGCGTACCAGTTGACCTGCATGTCGACGAGATCGCTTTGCAGATCGGGAATCTGGAAGCCGCTACGAATGCGGTTCCAGAGATCGGACGATCCCGCGAGCGAAGTCACGGGCGTCTTGTCTACGTCGATGGTTTCCTTGGCTGCTGCGGTGCGGCGAATCGTGTCGGCGACTTGCTGCTGCTTCTGTTGCGAAGCGGCGGTGCTGGCTGAAACTGATAAAGGATCTGACGCCGTGGGTCCCTGACTCGCGCACGCGGCGAGCATCAGGACGGACAGCGCGCTAAGGGTTAGTCGCATGGAACGTCTCTGCTTCCAAAAAATATTGCTTGGAAATTTGCAGCCGATAGTACGGAACAGCACTTAAGACGTCAATAAGAATGCGCGCAAAACCCCTGCAAAATCCTGCATCTAACGGCGATTCCAACGTTTCGGTTGAAGTTAGCCCTAAAAGCTTTCCGTTAGCGGAACTTATCCTTCCAGCCTCGCATCATTCGAAACGCTTCGAGACGGTCTGAAACCGGGGCGCCGAACTGTGACGAAAGTATTGCGTGAATCGCCGGAACGTCCGATCGCAGGAACGGATTCACCGCTTTTTCGTGGCCGATGGTCGTCGGCAAAGTCGGCTTGCCGGCGGCGCGCAACGACTGTGCGTCCTCGCTCCAGCGCAGCAGCGCGGCGTTGTCCGGCTCGCATGCGCGCGCGAATTTGATGTTCGACAGCGTGTACTCGTGCGCGCAGTGAACTTGCGTGTTCTCAGGCAACGCGGCGAGCGCGTCGAGTGAACTGAGCATCTGCTGCGGCGTGCCTTCGAAAAGACGGCCGCAGCCGCTCGCGAACAGCGTGTCGCCGCAAAAGAGATGCGGCGTGCCGCGCGGATCGCCGGCCTGAAAGTAAGCGATGTGGCCGGCCGTATGGCCCGGCACGTCGATCACGGAAAGTTCGAGCGCCGGATGCGCGATGCGCACCGAATCGCCGCCCGCGACGCGCTCGGTCAGGTGCTCGATACGCTCGCCGGCCGGGCCGTAGACGGGGACGCCACCCTCTGCCGATCGGCTATCGAGGAGTGCTTTCACGCCGCCGACGTGGTCCTGATGATGGTGCGTGAGTAAAATAGCGGTCAGTCGCCAACCACGCCGCGCGAGATAGGCTTCGACGGGCGCGGCGTCACCGGGGTCGACCACGACCGCATCGCGCGAGTCCGACACGAGCCAGATGTAGTTGTCCTCGAACGCCGGAACCGGCACATATTCGAGTGCATCTTGAACAGGTAGATTCTTGGCAAGCGAATTCATGGCGATCTTCTATGCGGCAATTCGAACATGTCTGACCGACCGATTATAGACTGGCCCACCTGGACGAGCTCGGCGCCCGGACGCTACGTGCTCGAATGGGAGCAGGCGCAGCTCGATCACGTGGTGTCCGACATCTTCGGCTATCACGCGCTGCAACTCGGCATGCCGCAGCTCGACGCGCTGCGTGAAAATCGCATGACCGGCCGTGCGCTGGTGCTCGACGCCGAAAGCGCTTCGAGCGCGCCCTACACGCCGCCGCGCGCCACGACGCCCGGTGTGAGCGCGCTGCCCGCCGCGAGCGCGCCCGATGGCCGCAGCACCGTGTGGTGCGATCTGCTCGACCTGCCTTTCGAAGCGCAAAGCGTCGATCTGCTCGTGCTGCCTCACACGCTCGAGTTTTCGCCGGACCCGCACCGGCTGCTGCGTGAAGCCGAGCGCGTGCTGGTGCCGGAAGGCCAGTTGATCATCCTTGGCTTCAATTCGCTGAGTCTGTGGGGCGCGCGGCAATCGCTCGGCAAGGTGGCGGGACGGCCGTTCGTGCCGTCGGCGCACGAGATGATCGCGTTCACGCGCATCAAAGACTGGATCAAGCTGCTCGGATTCGACCTTGAACGCGGGCGCTTCGGCTGCTATCGTCCGCCGCTCGTCACGGACAAGTGGCTGCAGCGCTATCAATTCATGGAAGCCGCCGGCGACCGCTGGTGGCCCATCTTCGGCGCGGCGTACATGATTACTGCCGTTAAGCGCGTGCGCGGCATGCGTCTCATCGGTCCGCGCAAGCTGAAAAAACCCGCGCTCGCGCCCGGCCTCGCGCCGGTCGCGGCTCCGCACACGCGCAACGAGACCCGCAACGAGCATTGATGACTCAAGAATCCGCATCGAACAAGGTAATCGACATCTACACGGACGGCGCCTGCAAAGGCAATCCCGGCCCCGGCGGCTGGGGCGCCCTGCTCCGCTTCGGCGAACTGGAAAAGGAACTGTTCGGCGGAGAAGCCGCGACCACCAACAACCGCATGGAACTGATGGCCGTGATCGCCGCGCTCGAGGCGTTGAAACGCCCGTGCCGCGCGATCATCCACACCGATTCGCAATATGTGCAAAAAGGCATCAGCGAATGGATCCACGGCTGGAAGAAAAAGAACTGGATGACGGCCGCGAAGACGCCCGTCAAGAACGCCGATCTCTGGAAGCGGCTCGACGGCCTCGTCGCGCAGCATGAAATCGAGTGGCGCTGGGTCAAGGGCCACGCCGGACATCCCGAAAACGAACGCGCCGATGCGCTCGCCAATCGCGGCGTGACCTCGCTCGCGGACAGCTAATCAAACGACACGCCATTTATGCGCCAACTCATACTGGACACCGAAACCACCGGCCTGAACGCGAGGACGGGCGACCGAATCATCGAAATCGGCTGCGTCGAACTGATCAACCGCCGGCTCACCGGCAACAACCTGCATCTTTATGTGAACCCGGAGCGCGACAGCGATCCCGGCGCGCTCGCCGTGCACGGCCTCACGACCGAGTTCCTGAGCGACAAGCCGAAGTTCGCCGAGATCGCCGCCCAACTGCGCGACTTCATCGCGGGCGCGGAACTGATCATCCATAACGCGCCGTTCGACGTCGGCTTCCTCGATATGGAACTCGCGCTGCTCGGTTTGCCGAAAGTTTCCGAGACATGCGCCGGCGTGATCGACTCGCTCGCGCAGGCCAAGCAGATGTTCCCCGGCAAGCGCAATTCGCTCGACGCCTTGTGCGACCGCTTCGGCATCAGCAACGCGCATCGCACGCTGCACGGCGCGCTGCTCGACTCGGAGTTGCTCGCGGAGGTCTATCTCGCGATGACGCGCGGCCAAGAAAGCCTCGTCATCGACATGCTCGGCGATCAACCCGCGTCGGGCTCGGTTTCCACGTCGCGTATCGCGCTCGACGATCTCGATTTGCCGGTGATCGTCGCCAGCGACGAAGAACTGGCCGCGCACGAAGCCGTGCTGACCGGCCTCGACAAAGCGCTCAAAGGCACGAGCGTATGGCGCACGGAACCGGCGCCGACCGAGGGCGATGCCGTTCCTGCATAAATTTTTCGAATTCGCGTTCAGAAGCTCTTTACGAAACGCGAAACGCCTGACATAATCTCGTTTCTCTTCGGGTGGTTAGCTCAGCGGTAGAGCACTGCCTTCACACGGCAGGGGTCACTGGTTCGATCCCAGTACTACCCACCAGGATTCTGGTGTTGGTAAAGACAAGCACCGAAGATCAAAAGGCCCGAGTCTCACGACTCGGGCCTTTTTCATTTTGCGTCGTAAAAGATAGCTAGGACGCCCACACGCCTCGCGCCATCCCGCTTGCGGCGATCACCATCACCATCACGAGTCCGGCTTCCAAGTCGCTCATCCACGCGAAGCGCCGCGCGCGCGTCAAATCGATCGGCCCGCCCTGCGCCAATGCGATACGCCATCGAATCAGCGCGAGCATCGGCGAGACTTCGATCAGGAGAATCACGACGAGCGCGGTCATCTTCAAATGGAACAGCGGCTCGTGCAAATAGTAAGCGCCGCCCTTCTCGAATCCGCCGAACGCGCGCGTCACCCCGGTCACGATCAGCACGATCGCCGTGACGCCCCACACCGAGTCCGAGCGGAACACGTCGCGCAGGCGCAGTTCGTTTGCCTGAATGGACTGAGCGGCATCGAGCCGCCGTAACGCGCGGGCGCGCGCGAGCACCGAACCGAGCGCGAAACCAAAAGCAAGAAGATGAAGCGCGGCCAGCAACCAACGTATCAGCATCCTTTCCTCCCCGAAGCGACAGGAACGACGTGTACGGAAATTCGGGCTTACGACGGACGGCGATTCAAACCTGACGCAGCGTTGCATCGAGCGCACGCGCCGCGTTGCGATCGCCCTCGCTGGCGAGCGGCGCGCGGAACACGGTGGTGCGATTATGTCCGGCCGCGGCCGGCGAGTCCCACAACAACTCGACTTTCGCCCGGCGCGCGAACAGCCCGCGCCGCACTTCGCCGCTTGCGCGAATCGACGGGCCGGCGGGCTCGGTGGCCGGCGTGAGCATCGACGCAGACGGCGGCCCATCCGGCGACGGCGCGGGCCACTTCACCGACAGTTCCCGCGCATCGTACTGGCCGAGCCTGCGGCTCTCCGCCCAAACGACCGCGGTCCGCGTGACGGGATCGAGCGAGATCGCATAGCGGCCGATCGCGAAGCGCCGCGCCGCGATGTTCGTGCGCCAGAGCGCGCGCGGCCGGCAGATCCACATGACGACCGCATAAAGCGCCGGGCCGACGACGAGCCAGCCGTTGGTCTCGTCGAGCGCCTGCGTGAAGCGCCGCCATCCGGAACTCCACACGAACGCGCCGACGGAAAACATCGCAAAGCCGAAAGTCAGGAGCGCGATGAAGCGCAAGGCCTGCCGCAGCCATTGCGGCAGCGGATGCAGCGGGCGCTCCGTGCGCGCCTTCGCGCCCGGCAGCACGATCAGGAGAAAGATCAGAACGAGGTTCACGCACGCCCACGGCGAGGATGTCATCGCGCGCAGCGAGGACAGATAGCCCATCTGCGACATCGAGAACGCCCAACGCGCCGCGAGCACCAGTCCGATCGCGCGCAATGCGAACACGGTGCCGGCGCCCGGAGCCGGGCTCGCGCTGATTTGCTTGGGTCTCGCCAAAAGAAACACTCCTGTCCACGAACGATGCATGCCGCTTCGCGCATCGCGAAGCCCGGTCATTATAGGGAGATTACGGATACCGTCAGCGGTTTGACAACCGTAGCGCGGTCTGGCGCGCGAAAGGCAGACCCGAGTGTGCTATTACGACAACGCCCCGCGTGCCTTGAGGCTCGCGGGGCGTTGTTTTGCAGCCGATGCCGCGCAAGGCGGCAAGACTTGCTTAGCTCGCGTTGACTTCGCGCAGAACGGTGCGGCGCTTCCGGCGCAGCAACTCTTCGTACACGTTGACGTAATTCTGCGCCATCACCTTCGACGAGAAACGCGCTTCGAACGCGGCGCGGACCTTCTCGCGCGGCAGCGTATCGAGACGCTTCACGGCGGCGATCGCCGAGAGTTCGTCTTCGACGACGAAGCCCGACACGCCGTTCTCGATCACTTCCGGCACCGAACCGCGATTGAACGCGATCACCGGCGTACCGCAGGCCATCGCTTCGATCATCACGAGGCCGAAAGGCTCCGGCCAGTCGATCGGGAACAGCAGCGCGTGTGCGTTGCCGAGGAACTCGGTCTTTTCGGCTTCGCTGATTTCACCGATGTACTCGACGTGCGGCAGCGCGAAGAGCGGCTTGATCTCTTCTTCGTAATACGCGCGGTCGGCCTTGTCGAGCTTCGCGGCGATCTTGATCTTCATGCCCGCGGCCTGCGCGATGCGGATCGCGCGATCGACACGCTTTTCCGGCGAGATGCGGCCGAGGAACGCGAGGTAACCCGGCTTCACGTTCGGAATCGGCTTCAGCAGGTTTTCCGGCAGACCGTGATACACCGTCGAGAGCCAGTGCGCCTGCGGCAGCGGCTGACGCTGGTTGTCCGAGATCGAGATGACCGGCACGTCGTTGAACGTCCTGAAGATCGGCTGCAGTTCGGGCAGATCGAGACGACCGTGCATCGTCGTCAGAAACGGCACCGGCTGGCGCGCGAACAGCGAGAACGGGTAGTAGTCGATGTGGAAGTGCAGCACGTCGAACTCGTCGGCGCGACGGCGGACTTCTTCGAGCAGCAGCATGTGCGGCGCCATCGTGTCGCGGATGGTCGGGTCGAGGCGCAGCGCCTGCGGCCAGAATGCTTCGAGCTTCGCGGAGGTCTGCGAATCACCGCTCGCGAAGAGCGTGACATCGTGTCCAGCATCCACGAGTGCCTCGGTCAGATAAGACACCACGCGTTCCGTGCCGCCATACAGCTTCGGCGGAACAGCCTCGTGGAGGGGCGCGATTTGAGCGATTCGCATGTCGTGAAACTCCTAATGAAAAATCAGGCAAGTACTACAGTCATGTTGACGTTGGAGAGCGAATCGCTCGGCTCGGGCGAAGCTTCCCGCGGCGCGGAGGCCGCGGCGCCATGGCTGATGCTCGAGTGAAAAAGCGGGGTCGCCGATCACCGGTTTGTCGCGCAGGCGTCCGGATCAAGCAAATGCAGTTCCATATCTCGAAAATCGCCGCGCGCCAGCAATTAACGCGCGTCCGCCTCGGCGGTTGACGGGAACTTGCAAAAACCTGTCGAAGACCTAAGGGCAAACCCGGATCGGATTATGGAGCTTTTTACAGAGTCCCGGCGGCAGTCATTTCAACTTATTTACCTTGTTACACTGGGGATACATTTTGCAAACCCCTGTTTATTAAGGTTGTTCTACATTGGAGCACGGGCTTCGGCGATTGCTCCGCCGGCATGAGATTGCTGCCTGTGTCGGTTTTTGTTGCCGAGAAGCAATCTGGCGCGACACGTGCTCCTGTCACTGCTGCCGCAACGCAACGCCCGAAGCGCCCGCCCCGCCCGGCGAGCGTTCTGTCGCAAAAAGCTGCGCGATATGCTTACAATGCTCGCCCAAGCCGGCAGCCGCGCCCGGCGCCGCAAGGCTCGGCAGCGGCCCGATTTTCACTGCGGGCGACGTTCGGATGGCCACACAGGCCGAACGTCATATGCCCGAAGACGCGCTGTCCCTCCGCGATACTGGCTACAATTCGTGATGGAGACGGCGCAGCGTCGCCTCGTTTGACGTCAGTCGCGCCGGATCGGGCGACGCATCGCATGCCGGTTGCCGCGGTGGCACCGCATGGCACTGCCCGAAGGCGCAACACACGCTCAACCGCTCTACGACCAAAAAAGACCATTGGACCAACTCACCGTTTCCCAGCGTAACGCGCACAACGCGAAGCTCTCGAGCTACGCGCATCGGCCGCTCGCGTTCCTGATGCGCTACATCCGCCGGCATCCCGTCGCGCACGCCATCGTGCTCTTCAGCGTCTTTGCCGCGGTCGGCTGCGCCCTCGCCTCGCAGTACGCGATCAAGCATCTGATCGACGTCCTCGGGCAAGGCCGCGGGCATCCCGGGCCGCTCTGGGGCGCGTTCATGATCCTGGTCGGGCTGATCGCCGCCGACAACCTGCTGTGGCGGGTCGGCGGCTGGGTCGGCGCGCACGTGTTCGTGATCGTCACCGGCGACTTGCGCAAGGACCTCTTCTCGTATTTGTCAGGCCACTCGCCGACGTACTTCTCCGAAAAGCAGCCCGGCATGCTCGCGAGCCGGATCACGGCAACGTCGAACGCGATCTACACCTCCGAGAACGTGATGGCGTGGAACGTCCTGCCGCCGTGCATCGCGGTGCTGGGCGCGATCGTGATGATCGTCTCCGTCAATCCGCTGATGGCCGGCGGCCTGATGACCGCGTCGCTGGTTCTCGCGCTGATTCTCTATCGCCTGGCGAAGCGCGGCTCGGCGCGGCATCACAGCTTTGCGTCGAAGGCGGCCTCGGTCGATGGCGAGCTCGTCGACGTGATCGGCAATATGGCCCTGGTGCGCGCGTTCGGCATGACATTCCGCGAGCAGAAACGCTTCGGCTCGACCGTGAAGGCCGAAATGGTCGCGCGCCAGCAAAGCCTGCTGTACCTCGAAAAGCTTCGGCTGTTCCACGCGGTCGTCACCGCGATTCTCTCCGCCGGTCTGCTCGGCTGGGCGCTGTGGCTGTGGTCGCAAGGCCGCGCGACCTCGGGCGATATCGTGCTCGTCAGCTCGCTCGGTTTCACGATTCTGCACGGCACGCGCGATCTGGCGGTCGCGCTCGTCGATGTCACGCAGCACGTCGCACGTCTCGCCGAAGCCGTCCAGACGCTGCTCGAACCGCACGGCATGCCGGACCGTTCGGACGCGACCGAACTCGTGCCGCAAGGCGGCCGCGTCGATTTCGACAATGTCACGTTCGCGTATCCGCGGCGCCGCCCGATTCTCGACAACTTCCATCTGCATATCGAGCCGGGCCAGCGCGTCGGGCTGATCGGCAAGTCGGGCGCGGGCAAGTCCACCGTGCTCGCGCTGCTGCAGCGTTTCTACGAGACGCAGAAGGGCAGCATCAAGATCGACGGCCAGGATATCGGCGCGATCACGCAGGACAGCCTGCGCCACGCGATCGCGCTCGTGCCGCAGGATATTTCGCTGTTTCACCGCACGGTGTTCGAGAACATCGCGTACGGCCGTCCGGAAGCGAGCCGCGAGGAAGTGCTCGCCGCCGCGCGCGAGGCGCGCTGCACGGATTTCATCGAAGCGATGCCGGAAGGTTTCGACACCATCGTCGGCGACCGGGGCGTGAAACTGTCGGGCGGTCAGCGCCAGCGCATCGCGATCGCGCGCGCGATCCTGAAAAACGCGCCGATTCTCCTGCTCGACGAAGCGACTTCCGCGCTCGACAGCGCATCGGAAGAAGCGATTCAACAGGCGCTCGACCGTCTGATGGTCGGCCGCACGGTGATCGCGATCGCGCACCGGCTTTCGACGCTGCAGAACTTCGACCGCATTATCGTGATGAGCGCGGGCAAGGTCATCGACGACGGCTCGCCGCAGGAATTGCGCGAGCGTCCGGGGCTGTATCGCGAGTTGCTGTCGAAGCAGCACGGCAAGGTGCCGTCGATCGTCGCGACGCCGCACAAGCAGCCCGCCTGAACGGCATCGACACAAAAAAGCCGCGATTCCCGAAAGGATCGCGGCTTTTTTACGCCTTCAGATCGCGCAGGAAGTTGTCGCGCCAGACCGAAACGTTGTTCTCGCGCAGTTGCACCATCATCTCGTCGTAGCGCGCTCGACGCTCGGCGAGCGGCATGGCGAGCGCGCGGCCGATCGCGTCGGCCATGTCGTCGATGTCGAGCGGATTCACGATGAGCGCGGCCGCAAGCTCGCGCGCCGCGCCCGCGAACTGCGACAGCACGAGCACGCCCGGATCGTCCGGATCCTGCGCCGACACGTATTCCTTCGCGACCAGATTCATGCCGTCGCGCAACGGCGTGACGAGGCCGACGTGCGCCTCGCGGAACAGCGCCGCGAGCACCGGCCGCTCGTACTGCCGATGGATATAGCGAATCGGCGTCCAGTCGAGTTCGGCGTATCGGCCATTGATGCGGCCCGATTCCGCTTCGAGCTGGGCGCGAATGTCGCGATAGGCGTCGACATCGGAGCGTGTCGGCGGCGCGATCTGCAGAAACGACACGTTGTTGCGCTGTTGCGGTTCGTGCTCGATCAGCCGCTCGAACGCGCGAAAACGCTCGACGAGACCCTTCGAATAATCCAGACGATCGACGCTCATCACGAGCTTTCGATGATGCAGCGTCGCCTTGACGATCTCGACGTCGCGCCCGCGCTCGCCGTCTTTAGCGAGCGCGGCGACCTCGTCGGGATAGATGCCGATTGGATACGCCGCCGCGCGAAGCGTCTGGCCGAACGCGCGGACCTCGACCGGCTTCGCGCCGTCGCGCCGCAGCGTGCCGCCCGCCTCCGTTTCGATGTAATCGCAGAACGCGCGCAGGTCGGGCTCGGTCTGGAAGCCGAGCAGATCGAACGCGCACAGCGCCTCTGCCAGTTCGCGATGACGCGGCACGCTCGACAGAATCTGCGCCGCCGGAAACGGAATATGCAGAAAGAAGCCGATGCGATTCTTCACGCCCAGCGCGCGCAGCGCCTGCGCGAACGGAATCAGGTGATAGTCGTGGACCCAGATCACATCGCCGGGCCTGAGCAGCGGCGCGAGTTGCTCCGCGAGCCAGCGATTCACGCGGCAATAACCGTCGTATTCGCGGCGATCGAACTCGATCAAATCCGGCCGATAGTGAAATGCGGGCCACAGCGTCGCGTTGGAAAAGCCGCGGTAGTACTGGTCGTAGTCGCGCCGCACGAGACCGATGGTCGCGAAGGTCACCGGCCCGTGTTCTTCGAGCTTGATGCCGTCGGGATTCGACGTGAGCACGTCCCCGCTCCAGCCGAACCACATGCCGCCGGTTTCCTTCAGCGCGTCGTACACGCCGACCGCGAGTCCGCCCGCCGCGGGGCCGCCTTCGGAAATCGGCGCGACGCGGTTCGAAACGATGATCAGCCGGCTCACGCGTGCTTCCCTGCCGTGCCCGCGATCACCTGCAGCCAGTCCAGCAGCAATTCGACCGATTCGATGCGCGCCCGCGCCACCGTGTCGCCCGGCCCGATCTTCACCGAGAGCCCGTCGAACTCGTTGACTACGGCGAAGCCTTTCTCATCGGTGAGATCGTCGCCGATGAACACGGGTTTGCGGCCCGTGAACGGCGGCTCGCCCATGTACGCGCGCACCGCGCGGCCCTTGTCGACGTCCTTCGGCTTGATCTCGTAGACCATCTTGCCCGGCTGCAGCACGTAGGCGTCGGCGTATTCCGCGACGAGCTTCTCCGTCGCCGCGCGCGCGGCCGGCTCGCGGTCGGGCGCGTTGCGGTAATGCAGCGCGAGCGCCGCGCCCTTGATTTCGAGCAGCATGCCCGGATTCGCGCTGACGACTTTTTCGAGCGCGTGCTCCATGCGCAGCAGCCGCTCGTCGTTGAAACCGATGCGCTGCACGTCGCCGTTCGAATCGCGCCGTTCCGCGCCGTGCATGCCCGCGACGGGCAGATCGGTCATCTGCAGAAACGAATCGATATTGTCGATGCCGCGCCCCGACACGACCGCGACCGCGCCGTTGGTCGCGCGCCGGAGCGCCGCGAGAATGTCGGGCACCGAGCGCGGCACGAAGATGCCGTCGGGCGTGGAGGCGAGCTCGACGAGCGTGCCGTCGAAATCGAAGAAAAAGGCGGTCTCGGCAAGAGACAGGGAATCGGGAAGATTTAGCATCGATCTTTGGCCTGTGGTTTTGCCTGATGTGGCGCGCGCCGGAGTCGGACATCGCAATGCGTGCGCATCTTACCGCGCAAAAGCTTTCGTTTAGGAAAGCTCCTAGCTTACAGGCTTACTGAGAAGCGCTTTCGGCGTGCTTGAATCATGCGGCAAATCGTCTCAAAAATAGTCCGATAGCGACATAATGCGCTGGCGCCGCCACGAAAGGCGTGTATTTTGCGACGGAGTTCACAACGAATCGTCCTGCAACGCAATTACCGATGCACGCTTCATTCCTTCAGCTTCCCGCACGCCTCATCGCCCTCTTCTCGCTGTGTGCGCTCGCCGCCTGCTCGAAGCCCGCCGAGCCGTGGCATCTGACGGACGTTTCAGGCCATTTGCCGGACCTGGATTTCTCGCTCGTCGATGACGGCGGCGCGCACGTCACCGGACAGTCGTTCGAGGGAAAGACGACGCTCGTCTACTTCGGTTACACGCATTGTCCCGACGTCTGCCCCGAAACGATGGCGCGCCTCATGCAAGTGCTGCAACGCGTGGGCGCGGACGCAGACAAGACGCGCATCGTGTTCATCTCGGTCGATCCGGCGCGCGACACGCCCGCGCTCCTGCGCTCCTACGTGCGCGCGTTCGACGACAAACACGCCGTCGGCCTGACTGGCAGCGAGCGCGCGATCGAATCGGTGGCGCAGCGTTATCGCATCGCGTATCAGATGGAAAAGCGCGATCCGAACGGCGAGTACGAAGTCACGCACAGCTCGGCCGTCTATATCTTCGATGCCGCCGGTCACGCGCGCCTGCTCGCGACCGATCACGATTCGATCGACGCCATCGCGACCGATCTGAAGCGCGTGATCCACGCAAAGGACGCCTGACGATGAGCACGCTTCTGTACTGGCTCGATCCGTGGGAGCCGTCGCCGACGGTCGTGATCGCCGTGCTCGTCGCGGGAATTCTGTTCGCGCGCGGCGCGCGGCATGCGCGCGTGTCGGTCTCGCGCCGCATCGCGTTCTGGTTCGGCCTGATCGCGCTCTATGTCGCCCTCCACACGCGGCTCGACTACTTCTTCGAGCACGAATTCTTCATGCATCGGCTGCAGCATCTCGTGCTGCATCATCTCGGGCCGTTTCTGATCGCGCTGTCGTATCCCGGCGCGGCATTGCGCGCGGGCGTGCCGTTCGCGTGGCGGCAGCGCTGGCTGCGCCCGGTTGCGCAAACGCGGATCGCGCGCACGTTCTTCGATATCGTGTTCAATCCCGTGATCGCGGTTGCACTGTTCGTCGGGCTGATCTACTTCTGGCTGCTGTCGCCGATCCACTTCAAGGCGATGCTCGACTACCGGCTCTATCGCGTGATGAACTGGAGCATGGTCGTCGACGGCCTGCTGTTCTGGTGGCTGATTCTGGATCCGCGTCCGGCGCCGCCCGCGCGGCTCGCGCCCGGCAGACGCGTTCTCGTCGTGATCGCCGCGATTCCGCCGCAGATCATGCTCGGCGCGTATATCTTCTTCACGCCGCGCGAGTTGTATCCGATCTATTCGATTTGCGGCCGCGCGTTCACGTGGATCACGCCGATGCGCGATCAGCAGATCGGCGGCCTCTTGCTGTGGATTCCGGGATCGATGATGAGCGTCATCGGCGCGCTGATCGCGCTGCGCCACTGGCTGCGGCTGTCGGCGCGCTCGCGGCTGAGGAAGGAGCGTGAAGGACGCGGCGCGGGCGCGCCGGTCAGAGGCCCGAAGGCCACGACATCATGATTCGAAGCCGGGACGCCGCATCCAGACGTGCGGGATGCCGTCTTCGTCGTGCACACCCGACGACGGCACGAAGCCGAACGCGCCGTAAAAGCGCTGCAAATGCGCTTGCGCGTGCAGGCTGACCGGCTGATCGGGCCATTGCTTCAGGATGTGTTCGAGCGCGCGCTCGAGCATCGCGTTGCCGAGCTTCAGACCGCGAAAATTGACGGTCGTCAACACACGGCCGATGCGTATGTCTTTCTCGCTCTCGTCCGGATGGCCCGGCAGCAGCACGCGCAGGTAACCCGCGAGCGCGGGACGCTTCTCGCCCTGGCCGTAGGCGAACAGGTGCCACGCATCGAGATCGAGGCCGTCGATGTCGCCATACACGCAATTCTGCTCGACGACGAACACGGCGCTGCGCGCGGCGAGCATGTCGTAGACCTCGGCGGTCGTCAGGTCGTCGAAGCGCTTAAAGCGCCATTCGAGTTGGGAAAGTGGATCGGTCATTGGAGTCTGTGTGGCAGAAGTATGGCAATTGTGCCGTGCTGCAACGGAGCGGACCAGGATGCGGATAGAAAAAAAGCCCTGACGGATCAGGGCTTTTCAAGTGGAGGCGCGGACCGGAGTCGAACCGGTCTAAACGGCTTTGCAGGCCGCTGCATAACCGCTTTGCTACCGCGCCACAAGCGGTTTTGGTGCATGCCGGCCGTGATGCCGGCCGATCCACCAAACAAAAAGGGAAGCTTGGCTTCCCCTTTGACTGGAGCGGGAGACGAGTCTCGAACTCGCGACCTCAACCTTGGCAAGGTTGCGCTCTACCAACTGAGCTACTCCCGCAATATCCTGCAAAACTACTGGTTTCCGATGCCTCGCTGCGCATGCCATTAGCGCCGATAACATCCGAACCTTCAAAATCTGGAGCGGGAGACGAGTCTCGAACTCGCGACCTCAACCTTGGCAAGGTTGCGCTCTACCAACTGAGCTACTCCCGCATTGACCGCTGTTCTTTTGCCTTTGCTTCGCTTGCTGCGTCGCGCCGTGCATCAGAGAAACGAGATTATGGAGAACCCAAAGAGGGCTGTCAACTGTTTTGTGAGAGGAATTTTTCGTTTGACGCAACTTTTTGCAACGAGTGCTTCGATCGCTTCACAACATGCCGCCTCGCTCGCGAATTTGCGGCCACGCGAGCTTCATGTAGTAAAGCATCGACCAGACGGTCAGGAACGCCGCGACGTAGATGAGCCACAAACCCCACACGCGCGTGTCGATCATCCACGGCGTGCCGGCGATTTTCAGCGGCCCGTAGAACAACAGCATCGGGATCGCGACCATCTGGCATACGGTCTTGAACTTGCCGAGCTGATTCACCGCGACGCTCTTCGACGCGCCGATCTGCGCCATCCATTCGCGCAGCGCGGAAATGGTGATCTCGCGCCCGACGATGATGAGCGCGATCACCGCATTGAGCCGCGACAACTGCACGAGCACGAGCAGCGCGGCGGTGACCATCAGCTTGTCGGCGACCGGATCGAGGAATGCGCCGAACGAAGACGTCTGATTGAGCTTGCGCGCGAGAAAGCCGTCGAACCAGTCGGTGAGTGCGGCGAGCACGAAGATGAGCATGCCGAGCAGGTTGCGATGCTCCGGGCTCATCATCATGTCCGGCAGGTAGAACACGCCCACCACGAGTGGAATCAGCACGATTCGCAGCCACGTCAGGAAGATCGGTAGATTGAACGGCATGTGCGAAAGCGGTTGATGGACGTGTAAGGAAGCCGACATTGTGCCGCGTCGATCCCGCGCTCACAAGGCGGGCCGCCCGCGCGGCGCGCCTTGCGGCCGGCTTTGCGGCTCAATGCAACTGACGATAAATCTGCTGCGCGAGCGCAAGCGAAATGCCTTCGACGCTCGCCAGGTCTTCGACGCTCGCCGCCTGCACGCCACGCAATCCGCCGAAGCGCGAGAGCAGCCGCTGACGCCGTTTCGCGCCCACGCCTTCCAGCTCTTCCAGCCGCGACGTCTGCCGCGCCTTCGCCCGCTTCGCGCGCATGCCGGTGATGGCGAAGCGATGCGCTTCGTCGCGGATTTGCGCGACGAGCATCAGCGCCGCGCTTTCCTTGCCGAGTTCGAGCGCGCCGCGGCCGTCGGCGAACACCAGCGTTTCGAGCCCGACCTTGCGCCCTTCTCCCTTCGCCACGCCGACCAGCATGCCGTGATCCAGCCCGAGTTCGGAAAAAACCTGCCGCGCGATCTCGACCTGACCTTTGCCGCCGTCGATCAATACGATGTTCGGCAGCGTGCCGCCCGCGGCCACCGGTTCGGCGGCATCGGGCGTGACGTTGGGATCGGCGGCATCATCGGGTTGCAGGGTCGTGGCTTCGTCGTTCGCGTTCGCGGCGGCCTGCGCGACCATCTTTTCGTAGCGGCGCGTGAGCACCTGGCGCATGGCGGCGTAGTCGTCGCCGGGCGTGATGCCGTTGATGTTGTAGCGCCGGTATTCGCCCGACTGCATCTTGTGATGGTGATACACGACGCACGACGCCTGCGTCGCCTCGCCCATCGTGTGACTGATGTCGAAGCACTCGATGCGCAACTGCGCGAGATCGTCCATCTCGAAGGAAAGCGTTTCCGCGAGCGCGCGCGTGCGCGCCTGCTGCGAGCCCTGTTCCGACAGAAGACGCGCGAGCGCGAGCTTCGCGTTGTTTTCGGCCATCGAAAGCCACGCGCGCTTTTGACCCTGCGGCTGACGCAGCAGCGTGACCTTGTGGCCCGCCTGCTCGATCAGCAAATCGACGAGCTCGCGGCTCGACGGCGCATGACTCACGACGAGCACCGGCGGCACGCGATTGCCGATGTAATGCTGCGCCATGAAGGCTTCGAGCACTTCGGATTCGAGCGCGCCTTCGCGCGGTTCTTCGCGCGGTTCCTCGGGCTCGGCTTCCGTGGGCGCGTCCGGTTGCGTTTCTTCGATTTCCGCGACGTCGGGCAAGTCGTCCTCGTCGTCGAGCACCACCGCGCTTTCGACGTGCGCCGGGAAATACGCCTTGTCGCCGAGATGCCGGCCGCCGCGCACCATCGCGAGATTCACGCAGACCTTGCCGCCGAGCGCGACGACCGCGAGGATATCCACGTCGCTTTCGCCGCCGACTTCGATCGCCTGCTGATGCAGCACGGTCGCAAGCGAGCTCATCTGATTGCGCACCGCCGCGGCTTGCTCGAACTTCAGATCGGCGGCGAACGCGTGCATCTTCTGCTCGAGTTCCTTCATCACTTCGCCCTGACGCCCGAGCAAAAAGCGCGATGCGTTCGACACGTCGCGTGCGTAATCCTCTTCCGTGATGAGCCCCGTGCACGGCGCCGTGCAGCGCCCGATCTGATGCAGCAGGCACGGCCGCGTGCGGTTGTTGAAGACCGAATCCTCGCACGTGCGCAACTGAAACACGCGCTGCAGGATCTGGATGCTCTCGCGCACCGCCCACGCGCTCGGGAATGGGCCGAAGTACTGGTTTTTCTTGTCCACCGCGCCGCGGTAGTAGGCCATGCGCGGGAACGCGTGGCCCGTGAGCTTGAGAAACGGATACGACTTGTCGTCGCGAAAGAGAATGTTGTAGCGCGGCGCCAGCGCCTTGATGAGATTGTTTTCGAGCAGCAGCGCTTCGGCTTCCGAACGCGTGACGGTCGTCTCGATCTTGCGGATGCGCGTGACCATCATCGCGATGCGCGGCGAATGCAGCGTCTTCGTGAAGTAGCTCGACACCCGCTTCTTCAGATTGCGCGCCTTGCCGACATAGAGCACGGTGCCGTCGCCGTCGTAATAGCGGTACACGCCGGGCAAATGCGGCAGTTGCGCGAGCGTCTTTTTCGGGTCGAAATCCGGTTGGGGGGCGTCGGTGTCAGTCATGCAGCGAGGGGACGGAAAAGCATCGGCGCGGCGGTGAGCCGTACCTGGCGCGTTATCTTAGAATCGCCAGTTTAGAACATTACGCCGCGCGCCTTCGTCCTCATGACTACGCATCCCGCCGACCCGGAACTCGCCTGCGACATCTTCTGCGCGGTGGTCGACAACTTCGGCGACATCGGCGTGTGCTGGCGTCTCGCCCGGCAATTGCATGCGGAGCACGGCTGGAGCGTGCGCCTTTTCGTCGACGATCTGAAGGTTTTCCATGCGCTCTGCCCGGGAGTCGACGCGACGCTCTCGCGTCAGGTTGCGATGGGCATCACGATCGAGCGCTGGCACGAGCCGTCGCATGCGGGCGACACGCTCGAAATTCCCGATGTCGTGATCGAGGCGTTCGCGTGCGAGTTGCCGCACGCGTACATCGCCGCGATGGCGCGCCGCGACCCGAAGCCCGTCTGGATCAATCTCGAATATCTGAGCGGCGAGGACTGGGTCGCCGATTTCCACATGCGGCCGTCGCCGCATCCGCGCTATCCGCTCGACAAGAGCTTCTTCTTTCCGGGCCTCGGCAAAGGCACGGGCGGCGTGCTGAAGGAACGCGATCTCGATTCACGGCGCGCGCGCTTCGACGCGGACGCTTGGTGGCGCGAGCGGGTCGGCATCGAGCGGCCGCGCGACGCAGAGACGGTCGTGTCGCTCTTCGCCTACGAAAATCCGGCCGTCGATGCGCTGCTCGCACAATGGCGCGACGGCGACGCGCCCGTCGTCCTGCTCGTGCCCGAAGGCCGCATCTCCGGCGCGCTCGCACGCTTTTTCGACCTGCCGAAGTTCACGGCGGGCACGTCCGCGCGCGCGGGCGCATTGCGGGCGCACGCGCTCGGCTTCGTCGAGCAGCCGCGCTTCGACGAACTGCTCTGGGCCGCCGACATCAACTTCGTGCGCGGCGAGGATTCCTTCGTGCGCGCGCAATGGGCGCAAAAGCCGTTCGTCTGGCATATCTACCCGCAAGCCGACGACGCCCATCTGCCCAAGCTCGACGCCGCGCTCGCGCATTACACGCGTACGCTCGATCCGTCCGCCCGCGATGCGGTCGCGCGCTTCTGGCACGCGTGGAACGGCGCGGGCGTGCCGGACTGGGCCGGCTTCTGGCGTCATCGGGAGAAGCTGGAGAAGTGCGCGGCGCGCTGGGCGAAGGAACTGGCGGGCGTCGGCGATCTGGCGGGCAATCTCGCCGCGCACGTGGCCTCGCGGCGCGTCGGATAAGCGCCGCGTGATCGCGTTTCGCGCCGCGCCAATCGACTGGCCAAATAGGCAAAAACTCAGTTAAAATAAGCGGTTATCCGAGGAAGCAGGTCGCAGTTTCAACTTTGCGCCGCGCGGGTCGGCCCGGAGGCACATCCCTCCTCGTTGGCCAGAACTCTCGCACGGCGGCGTATCGAAACCAGGCAGCGCCGCCGTCCGATCGATTCATTCCAGGCATTCAAGCCAAATCCTTTCGTACAGGACCTAGTTTTATGAAGACCGCACAAGAACTCCGCGTCGGCAACGTCGTCATGATCGGCAACGATGCCATGGTTGTGCAGCGCGCCGAGTACAACAAATCGGGCCGCAACTCCGCGGTCGTGAAGATGAAGTTCAAGAACCTGCTGACGGCAGCCGGCATGGAAACCGTCTACAAGGCGGACGACAAGTTCGACGTCGTCGTGCTCGACCGCAAGGAAGTGACGTACTCGTACTTCGCCGATCCGATGTACGTCTTCATGGACGCCGACTACAACCAGTTCGAAGTCGAAGCCGAAATGATGGGCGACGCGCTCAACTACCTCGAAGACGGCATGGGCTGCGAAGTCGTGTTCTACAACGAGAAGGCCATCTCGGTCGAACTGCCGACCACGCTGGTTCGCGAAATCGTCTACACGGAACCGGCCGTCAAGGGCGACACGTCGTCGGGCAAGGTGCTGAAGAACGCCAAGCTGAACACCGGTTTCGAACTGCAAGTGCCGCTCTTCTGCAACATCGGCGACAAGATCGAAATCGACACCCGCACGAACGAATACCGCAGCCGCGCGTAAGCCTCACGCCGCTGCATCGTAAGTCGGGCGGCCGCTGCAACGGCCCGCCGCCCGGTTCAAAAAAGCGCCCCATCGCGGGCTAATGCCGTTCAGTTAGCGCTGAACGGCATTTTTGTTTGTGGGGGCGAGAAGTGGTTGTAAACGGAGCGCCGGGCTGTTAACTTTCTGGTGCGATGCTTGCCGACCACCTCACTTATCTGATCG
>NZ_OGTP01000058.1 GCF_900258035.1 Caballeronia novacaledonica
CGCGAATCGATGGAATACGACGTCGTCATCGTCGGCGGCGGGCCGGCCGGTTTGTCGGCGGCCATCCGGTTGAAGCAACTGGCGGAGGAAAAAGGCGTCGAGATCGGCGTGTGCGTGCTGGAGAAAGGCTCCGAAATCGGCGCGCACATCCTCTCCGGCGCGGTCATGGATCCGCGCGGCCTGTCCGAACTCATCCCCGACTGGAAAGAAAAAGGTGCCCCGCTCGACGTCGAAGTGACCGAAGACCGCTTCCTCTTCCTGACCCAGAACGACGCGAAGCAGGTGCCGAACTGGCTGCTTCCCGACAACTTCAAGAATCACGGCAACTACGTCATTTCACTTGCCAACGTCACGCGCTGGCTCGGGCAGCAGGCGGAAGCGCTGGGCGTCGAGATTTTCCCGGGCTTTCCCGCCGCCGAAATCCTCTATGCCGACGACGGCTCGGTGCGCGGCGTCGTCACGGGCAATATGGGCGTCGGCAAAGATGGCGAGCCGACCGAGAACTTCCAGCTCGGCATGGAATTGCACGCGAAATACACGCTCTTTTGCGAAGGTGCGCGCGGACATCTCGGCCGTCAACTGATCGATAAATTCAAGCTCAACCAGAATTCCGATCCGCAGGTGTACGGCATCGGCATCAAGGAGTTGTGGGAAATCGATCCGGTCAAGCACAAGCCGGGACTCGTCATCCACACCGCGGGCTGGCCGCTCGAACCCGACACCTACGGCGGATCGTTCCTCTACCACATGGACAACAATCAAGTGGTGGTGGGATTCGTCGTCGGGTTGGGATATTCGAATCCGTACTTGTCGCCGTTCGAGGAATTCCAGCGCTACAAGACGCATCCGTCGATTCGCTCGTTCCTCGAAGGCGGCAAGCGCATTTCCTACGGCGCGCGGGCGATCACCGCGGGCGGTCTGATGTCGCTGCCGAAGCTCGCGTTCCCCGGCGGCGCGCTCGCGGGCGACGACGCGGGTTTCCTGAACGCATCGCGCATCAAGGGCAGTCACGCGGCGATCAAGTCGGGCAAGATGGCCGCCGAAGCCGCCTTCGAAGCCGTGCAGGCAGGCCGCCAGAATGACGAGCTCACGGCGTACCCCGAAGCCTTCGACACCTCGTGGCTCAAGACCGAACTGCATCGCGCGCGCAACTTCAAGCAGTGGATGAGCAAGGGCCTGTACCTCGGCACCTTCATGGTCGGCCTGGAGCAAAAGGTGATGGGCGGCAACGTGCCGTGGACGCTGCATCATCAGCATTGGGATCACGAGATGCTGAAGCCGGCGTCGCAATGCAAGCCGATCGTCTATCCGAAGCCCGATGGCAAGCTCACGTTCGACCGGCTCTCGTCGGTGTTCATCTCGAACACGAATCACGAAGAGAACCAGCCCGCGCATCTGACGCTGAAGGATCCGAGCGTGCCGGTCAACGTGAATCTGCGAACCTATGCCGGTCCGGAAAGCCGCTACTGCCCGGCCGCCGTGTACGAGTTCGTGAAGTCCGACGACGGCAACGAGCGTCTGCAGATCAACGCGCAGAACTGCGTGCATTGCAAGACCTGCGACATCAAGGACCCGACGCAGAACATCGTGTGGGTCACGCCGGAGGGCGGCGGCGGGCCGAA
>NZ_OGTP01000002.1 GCF_900258035.1 Caballeronia novacaledonica
CGGCGCGGCGGGCGGTGCCGTGATCGGCGCGATCGCGGGCGACGCGGGCAAGGGCGCGGCCATCGGCGCGGCAACGGGCACGATGGCGGGCGGCGTGCGTGCGCGGCAGGACAAGCGCGCGCAGCAGGCGAACGCGCAGGCCCAGACCCAGGGCGCGATGTCCACGTACTATCGCGCGTGGGCGGCGTGCATGCAGGGACGCGGGTATTCGATCCAGTAAGTTCGTTGCGGCGCAAATAGAACAAGGAGCGCGATCATGAAGCGCATGAGCCTCGTTGTCTTGTCGTGTCTTGCGATATCCGCAAGCGCATTTTCCGCCGGGCCCGAAGACGACGTGAGCGTCACGCGCAATGCGAACGGCACCACGCTGCAGGGCGTCGCGAAGATCACGGCGACGATCGTCGGCATCGATCCGGCGAAGCGCACCGTCACGTTGAAGACGAAATCGGGCAAGGTGATCGAGCTCGAAGTGACCAACGAGGCGCGCAACTTCGATCAGCTCGCGCTCGGCGATGTCGTGACGGCGCAGTATCGCGAGTCGCTGACGCTGAGTCTCCTCGAGAAGAACGCGCAGGCGTCGCGCTCGGAGAACGACACGGTCGAGCGGGCGCCGCGCGGCGCGAAGCCGGGCGGCGAGCTTGGCCGGGAAGTGACGGTCATCGCGAACGTGATCGCCGTCGACCGTCATGCGATGCTCGTCACGTTGCGCGGGCCGCGCGGCGAGATCGTGGACTTGCACGTGCAGGACCCGGAACGCCTGAAGCGCGTGAAAAAGGGCGATCAGGTGAAAGCGGTCTATACGGAAGCGCTCGCGATATCCGTCGAACCCGCCACGAGCAAATAGGCGCAACCGCCGGAGCGACCCATGAAACGATGCTTCGCATTGGCTCTCGCACACGTTGCATGCGCGCTCGCGCTCGCCGGTTGCGCGCAGCCCGAGCAGCGCGTGCAACCCGGCATGGATCAGCAGGCGATCGTCGCGAAGCTCGGGCCGCCGAAGGAAACCTACGACCTGCCCAACGGCGGCAAGCGTCTCATGTGGCCCACGCAGCCGATGGGATCGACGACCACCGCCGTCGACCTCGACGCGTCGGGCAACACGGTCAGCGTCCGGCAAGTGCTTCAGGAAAACGAGTTCTATCGGGCCGAGGTCAACAAATGGACGCGCAACGACGTGATGGTCGCGTTCGGCCGTCCGTTCGAGACGGCGTTTTTCAAGCGGATGAATCGCGAGGTGTGGTCGTATCGGTACCTCGAAAACAACATCGACCACATGATCTTCAACTTCTATTTCGATCCGCAAGGCGTGCTCAGGCAGACGCAGAAGCAGCCGGACCCGAAATACGATCCGAGCCAGCGCAACGTGCTTTGACGCGATCCGCTAGAAGCTGACCGCGAAGCCGAACGACACGCCATGCACGTTGTGCCCGAACACGTAGCGCACCATCGCGCGCGTGCGCGTGATGACGACGGGATACTTGCTGCTGTCGAGTTCGAGGCCCACGCCAAGCGATGTCAGGTCGTTGAAACCGAGCACGCCGGCGCTGTTGCCGAAGTAATGCGAATACGCGGTTTCGAGCACGTAGCGCACGGGCCGGTCGAGTGCGGCAAGACCCGTCGGCGCACGCCAGCGCGCCCACAGGCTGAACTGCTGCGCCGCCGCCGAGCCTTGCACCGCGTCCGACGAACTGCCGAAGCTGCGTAAATAGATATCGGTTGCGCGGAGTTCGACGTCGATCTCGTAGTGCTCGCGATAGTGCTCCAGATCGAGCATCAGCGAGCCGCCGAGCCCGTAGGCATTGAGCGCGCCGTCTTCGAGGAACTGGAGATTGGTGTTGGCGACATGATTGAACACGGTCTGCGCGACGCGCAGATCGCTCGCCACACGGCCGATCATGCCGTTGACAATGGGCCGCAGACGCAATTCGTCGGTGATCGGAAAGTCCCAGCCGATGCCGACCGTCGTGCTCACCGTGTTCCATTTCGCCGGCACCGCGCGTTGCTGATTGCCGTCGCTTGCGACGAAGGTCGGATCGTAGCGGCTGTACGCGACCGTGCCTTCGAGATAGAGCGGAAACGAGCGGCTGAGCGTGAAGCCGCCGCCGATCTGCGACTGGCCGAAGCCGGGATTGCCGCTCGTGCCGCTGTTGATGGAGAGGGAACTCGTCGTGACGTCGGGCACCGCGGTGTACGACATGATCGCGAGCACGGCGTTCGCGTAGTTCTTGACGTTGGCGCCGACGACGGCCCGGTCCGGCGCGGCTTGCGCGTGCGCGACGACCGGTGCGACGGCGAGGACGAGCATCGAAAGGATACGCAACCGGCTCGAAGACAGGATCGGCTTTCGCATGTGCGCAGCGCCCGAACGTTGAACGGCTGATTGGTCGTACGTTGCAAACGGCCGCTCCGCTGGTGCGTTGATGCGCTGGTGCGCGATCGCATGCGCGGAGCCGTTGACTGATCCCACGGTCATACGCGGCAAATGTAGCCTACCGATCGCCGCGCGCCAAGCCCGATGTACACACGAACGTTCACACGGCGCCGCAAGATTTCCTAAACTGGAGCTATTCCGCGCAACGCATCCGGGAGACGTCGATGAGACTGAACGAGCCGCGCATGGTGGTTGCCTCGATCGGTGTGTTTATCTGGCTCGCCGGTCTCTACTACACGATCGACGGCCTGCTTTATGACATCAAGCACGAATTCCGCTACGGCATGTGGGCGCTCGGCATCGGCATCGTGATTTTCGTCGTCGCGTTGAATCCGCTTGCGCAGCGCAGATCGGGAAAGCGCGACGGACCGACATGATCGAACCGGCCGGCCGTTCGTGTACTAGGCTATAGAAGCGCCATTGAACTCAACGGAGAACTTCGCAATGGGTGACCTCTGGATTGGCAATGTAGACGAGTCCACGACCGACGACGAAATCCGGCAATTTCTCTGCAATTACGGTTTTCCTCCGTACGATTCGATTCAGCGCGTGCCCGGCACCGGCGAACATCCGGCTGCGGTCGTGACGTTCGACAAGATCGAGCCGCACGTGCTGCGCACCTTTCAGCCGCGCATCCACAACATGTTCTGGAAAAACCGCACACTCGTGGTGCAGGTCATGCCCGAGCGCAACGAAACCTGATGATGTCCCGGCCGGGCACGCGGCTGCACCGTTGAATAAAACCACATGGGGAGACAGCGATGAAAGAAGAGAAGGCTGTCGGCGAGAAAGGCGTGCGCGAAGGCGCGGGCGTGCGTGAGCGTCTGAGCCGCAAGCAGTACGAGAAGGAACTGGCGCGCCTGCATGTCGAACTCGTGAAGCTGCAGGAATGGACCGTCTATACCGGCGCGAAGATTTGCGTCGTGTTCGAAGGGCGCGACGGCGCGGGCAAGGGCGGCACGATCAAGGCGATCACCGAGCGCGTGAGCCCGCGCATCTTCCGCGTGATCGCGCTGCCCGCGCCGACCGAACGCGAGAAAACGCAGATGTACGTGCAGCGTTATCTGCCGCATCTGCCCGCCGCGGGCGAAATCACGCTCTTCGACCGAAGCTGGTACAACCGCGCGGGCGTCGAGCGCGTGATGGGCTTCTGCACCGACGAGCAGGCGAAAACCTTCCTGAAGGGCTTGCCGCTCGTGGAACGCGCGATCATCGATTCGGGTGTGATTCTGATCAAATACTGGCTCGAAGTCGGGCAGGAGGAACAGACGCGGCGTCTCGAAGAGCGCATCCACGACGGCCGCAAGATCTGGAAGCTTTCGCCGATGGACCTGCTCTCGTACAGCCGCTGGTACGACTATTCGCGCGCCCGCGACGAGATGTTCGAAGCCACCGACACCGATCTCGCGCCGTGGTACGTCGTGCGTTCCGACGACAAGCGCCGCGCTCGCCTGAACCTGATCAGCCATCTGCTGGCGAACATTCCGTACAAGTCCGTGCCGCGGGAAAAGGTGAAGTTGCCCAAGCGCCAGAAGCCGGAGGGTTATCGCGAGAAAGACCGGCCGCTGCGGCACGTGCCCGAGCGCTTCTGAGCGCGATACCGGCGCGCGGATGGCTGTTTCATGACGAGAAATAATTCGCGCGCGCGGAGCTGATCGCGGCGGCCGTCGGCAACGGCCAAGCACGCATGTTCCATACCCTCGAACATGTTGTGACGACGTACCCGGAGATTGTTTCGCGCAATGAAGGCGGCGTCACGCGACCTCGCGTTGCCTCTTTTTGCCACTTTCCTGTCGCACATTGCGCATATATTTTAATGATGGTATTCAAGTCATCGGTCCGCGCGTTCGTCTTGTCGGTCCATGCATCTGCTTCCGTCATTCCTTGCACGTTCTCTTCGCGGAGGTCACGTCATGCCGCATGCAGATCAACTGGCGCGAAGCCAGGAAATCGCGGAAAAAGTCGCGCGCATCTTCCAAAAGCGCGCGGAACTGGCGCAGCAGCAGTTCAGCGAGCGCGCAAACGAAGCGGGCACGCGTCTTTTCAGCAACGGCGACGCGAATCGTTTCGACGGCACGGGTCACGCGTATGCGGTCGATCTCATGCAGCGCTCCATTCTCTTCTGGGACACGTTGCGTCAGCGCGGCAACAATTTCATCGAGCAGACGAAGCGCGGTCTCGAACCGGTGCTGCACTTCGCTCATGAAATGCTGCTCGACGGCCGCACCTTCGCGCGTCCCGTGAACTATGCGTTGTTGCGTATCGTGCCGCCCGAGGGCGTGATTATCGATCCGCTGAGACGTCCGTATCTCATCATCGATCCCCGCGCGGGGCACGGTCCCGGCATCGGCGGCTTCAAGGACGATTCGCAAGTGGGCGTCGCGTTGCGTGCGGGTCATCCGGTGTATTTCGTCACGTTCTTCCGCGATCCGCAACCCGGCCAGACGCTGCTCGATGTCTGCGCGGCCGAGCAGCAGTTCGTCAGGCACGTGCGCGAGCTGCATCCCGACAGCGCGAAGCCCGCGATCGTCGGCAACTGCCAGGGCGGCTGGGCCGCGATGATGCTCGCGAGCTCGCAGCCCGACGACACCGGACCGCTCGTCATCAACGGCGCGCCGATGTCGTACTGGAGCGGCGCCTGGCGCGAAGGCGAGGGCGACAACCCGATGCGCTATTCGGGCGGCATGCCGGGCGGCACGTGGCTCGCGTCGTTGACGGCGGACTTAGGCAACGGCAAGTTCGACGGCGCGTATCTCGTCGAGAACTTCGAAAACCTCAATCCCGCGAACTCGTTCTGGGACAAGTACTACACCCTCTTTAACAACGTCGACACCGAGCCGCCGCGCTATCTCGACTTCGAACGCTGGTGGGGCGGCTATTACCTGATGAACCGCGAAGAGATCGAATGGATCACGCGCAATCTTTTCGTCGGCAACAAGTTATGGTCGGGTGAAGTGCGCGGCGTGTCGGGCGCATCGTTCGATCTGCGCGCGATCAAGTCGCCGATCATTCTCTTCGCGTCGATGGGCGACAACATCACGCCGCCTCAACAGGCGTTCAACTGGGTCGCGGACATCTACGGCAGCACGGACGAGATCAAGGCGCGCGGACAGGTGATCGTCGGGCTGATGCACAAGAGCATCGGTCATCTCGGCATCTTCGTGAGCGGCAAGGTCGCGAAGAAGGAATACACGCAGATCGCATCGGTGCTGGAGGCGATCGAATCGTTTCCGCCGGGGCTGTACGGCATGGAGATCGCGGAACGCAAGGGCGAAGGCGGCAAGCCCGAGTACGACGTGAGCTTTCAAGAGCGCCGCCTGGAAGACGTGTCGGCGCGCTTCAATCGATTCGAACGCGTGGACGAACTGCCGTTCGAAGCGGTGAAGCAGGTATCGGATTTCAATCAGCGCGCCTATGAACTGTTCGCGCAGCCCTTCGTGCAGGCGATGGCCAACGACACCACCGCGAGCATGCTGCGCGCGTTCCATCCGTTGCGCGCGCAACGCTGGATGTTCTCGGACTACAACCCGTGGCTCGCATGGCTCGGCCCGGCGGCGCAAGCGGTCAAGGCCGCGCGCAAGCCCGCCAGCGAACACGACGCGCTGCGGCGCGCGGAGCATTGCGGCTCCGACATGATCAGCGCGAGCCTCGACTTCTATCGCGCGATGCGCGATGCGGCGACGGAAGCGATGTTCTTCTCCGTCTACGGCAACATGTTCTCGGTGCATCGCGCGCAAGAGCACGAAGCGCGCGAGCAGGTCAGCGATCCGCGCGATCTGCCCTTCGTTCAGGAAGCGCTCGCATCGGTCGGGCGTGGCGGATACGCGGAAGCCGTCGCGCGCGTCGCGTGCCTGCTGATGCGGCACGACGAGCCGCTGCCGCTCACGCGCATGGTGCTGCGCCAGGAACTCGCGGCCGACTACGCGGAATATCTGCCGCAGATGCCGCGCGACGAATGGCGGCGCATTCGCGGCGAACAGGAAATCGTCGTGCGTTACGAGCCGGAGCAGGCGCTTTCGACCTTGCCCGATCTGCTCGACGACAGCGACGACCGCAAGAAGCTCCTCACGCTCTTCGACAAGCTGCACGCGGACAGCCGCATGCAAGGCTTCGAGCCGACGGCCGCGCAGCACGACATGCTCGTGCGCATTCGCGCGGCGCTGCCGCTCAAAGCCGCGCGCGCGGCCAGACGTCCGGCGGCCGCGCATTGAGGCGTCGGCGGCGCATCTCATGTTCGCACGGGAGGCGATATGACTCATACGCACGAGAAATATGAACTGCTTATCGAGGTGTGCCGGGAGTTGCCCCCGCTCTCCGTGGCGGTCGCGCATCCTTGCGACCGGACCTCGCTCGAAAGCGCGGTCAAGGCGCACGAGATGGGCCTGATCTCGCCGCATCTCGTCGGGCCGCGCGAGCGCATTCGCGAGGTCGCGGAGGAATGCGGACTGAACATCGCGGGCTTCCCGATCGTCGATGCGCCGCACAGTCACGCCTCCGCGGAAAAGGCGGTGGAACTCGTGCGCGAGGCGAAGGCCGAGGCGCTCATGAAAGGCAGCCTGCATACCGACGAAGTCATGGCCGCCGTCGTGAAACGCGATGGCGGCCTGCGCACGCAACGGCGCGTGTCGCACTGTTTCATCATGGATGTGCCGGGCCACACGAACGTGCTCATCATCAGCGACGCCGCGATCAACATCGCGCCGACGCTCGCCGACAAGGTCGACATCCTGCAGAACGCGATCGATCTCGGTCACGCGCTGCGTCTCGAACAGGTTCGCGTCGCGATACTCTCCGCGATGGAAACGGTGAACCCGAAAGTGCCGTCGACGCTGGAAGCGGCCGCGCTCTGCAAGATGGTCGATCGCCAGCAGATCACCGGCGCGCTGGTCGATGGCCCGCTCGCGCTCGACAACGCGATCAATCTCGAAGCGGCGAAGACGAAGAAGATCGATTCGCCCGTCGCGGGGCGCGCGAACGTGCTGATCGTGCCGGATCTCGAAGCGGGCAACATGCTCGCGAAGAGCCTGTCGTTTCTCGCGGGCGCGGATGCGGCGGGCATCGTGCTCGGTGCGCGCGTGCCGATCATCCTGACGAGCCGTGCCGATTCGCTGCAGTCGCGGCTCGCGTCGTGCGCCATCGCATCGCTCGTGGCGTCGAAGCGCCGCGAAGAAACGCAAGTGGCGGGCTGAATCATGGCCGACGTCATTCTGGTTCTCAACGCGGGTTCATCGAGCATCAAGTTCAGCGCGTTCAGCGTCGAAGGCCAGGCGCTCGAACTGGTCACGCGCGGCCAAGTGGAAGGTCTCTTCAGCTCGCCGCATTTCGTCGCGTTCAATGCGAAAGGCGAGAAGGCCGGCGAGCATGCGTGGGGCGACGGCGCGAAGCTCGAACATGCCGACGCGATCGCGTATCTCGGCGCGTATCTGCGCGGTCATGGCGCGGGGCATCATTTACGCGGCGTGGGGCATCGCGTGGTGCATGGCGGCGCGCATTTCACGAAGCCCGTGCTGACGAACCCCGCCGTGCTCGACGAACTCGACAAGCTCACGCCGCTCGCGCCGCTGCATCAGCCGCACAATCTCAAGCCGATTCGCATCATCGCCGAGCGCTTTTCGCATCTGCCGCAAGTCGCATGTTTCGATACGGCCTTTCACGCGACGCAGGCGCCGATCGCGCAGGCGTTCGCGCTGCCGGAATCGATCACGAAGAACGGCGTGCGGCGCTATGGCTTTCATGGTCTCTCGTACGAATACATCGCGAACGCGCTGCCGGACATCGCGCCCGACGCGGCGAGCGGGCGCACGGTCGTCGCGCATCTGGGCAACGGCGCGAGCCTGTGCGCGATACACGCGGGCAAGAGCGTCGCGAGCACGATGGGCTTCACCGCCGTCGACGGCCTCATGATGGGCACGCGCTGCGGCAGTCTCGATCCCGGCGTGATCCTCTATCTGCTCGACGAACTCGGCATGAACGCGCGCGAGATCGAAGACCTGTTGTATCGCGGCTCGGGCCTGCTGGGCGTATCGGGCATTTCGGGCGACATGCGCGCGCTTCTCGCGAGCAGCGATGAGAGTGCGCGCTTTGCCATCGACCTCTACGCGTATCGGATCGCCCGCGAACTCGGCTCGATGAGCGCCGCGCTGCAAGGGCTCGACGCCGTCGTGTTCACGGCCGGCATCGGCGAGCATTCGAAAGAGATACGCCAGCGCGTGTGCGAACAGGCCGCATGGTGGGGCATCGAACTGGACACGAACGCCAACGAAAGCGGCGGCCCGCGCATCAGCACGGCGTCGAGCAAGGTGAGCGCGTGGGTGATTCCGACCAACGAGGAACTGATGATCGCGCGTCACACGCTGGCGCTGATCGGAGGAGCATCTGCATGACGTTGAACTCGTCACAGCCCGTTTTGAAGGGCGCGAAGGCGCTCGTCACCGGCATCGCCAACGAGCATTCGATCGCGTACGGCTGCGCGAAGGCGTTTCGCGAACTCGGCGCCGATCTCGCCATCACCTACGCCGACGATAAAGCGCGCCCGTATGTCGAGCCGCTCGCGAAAGATCTCGAAGCGCCGATCTTCATGCCGCTCAACGCATCGAGCCAGGACGAGATCGACGCGGTGTTCGCGCACATCGCGCACGAGTGGGACAGGCTCGACATTCTCGTGCATTCGATCGCGTGGGCGCCGAAGGACGATCTGCAAGGCGGCCTGCTGAACTGCTCGGCGGAAGGCTTTGCAAAAGCGATGGACATCTCGTGCCATTCGTTCGTGCGCATGGCGCGGCTCGCGGCGCCGCTCATGAAGGACGGCGGCGCGATGTTCACGATGAGCTATCACGGCGCGAACAAGGTCGTGCCGAACTACAACGTAATGGGCCCGGTGAAGGCCGCGCTCGAAGCGTGTGCGCGCTATCTCGCCTACGAGCTCGGGCCGCAGGGCATTCGCGTGCATGCGATCTCGCCGGGACCGCTCAAGACGCGCGCGGCATCGGGGCTCAAGGACTTCGACCTGTTGCTGACCGAAGCCGCGCAACGCGCGCCGCTCGGCGAACTGGTCGACATCATGGACGTCGGCTTCACCTGCGCGTTCCTCGCGACGCCTTTCGCGCGACGGATGTCGGGCGAAACGCTCTATGTGGACGGCGGCGTGAACATCATGGGGTGAGCATGTTCAACTGGCTTTTCAGGCGCGAGGACAACACGTCGCGCAAAGACGTCCGGCAGGCGCTCGATCGCATCGTCGAGGTCGCGCCGCAGGTGAGGCTCGCGAGTCGCTACGAGTCGCGCATCGGTGCGGTCATCGGCAAGACGCTCGATCATGCACAGGAACTCGTCGCCGCGCTGCCCGCGCCGCGCGATGCGACGCCCGGCGCATGGGCGGACGATCCGTATCTGCGCGCGAAGTTCGCGACGCCCGACGACATCGTCAAAGTGATCGGCGAATCGCGCGACGTGCGTGCCTGGTTCGACGACAACATCGCCGCCGACCACACCTTCGCGGTGCTGGGTGCGACGCTCGCCGAGCGGCGCGTGCTCGTCTCGGCCGTCGAGAACGGCGTGATGCGCACGGATGTCGCGCGCACGGCGGTGAGTTTCGACGACAAGCGCGTGCGCTTTTGCAGCGAAACCGACGAGGCGCTCAGACAGGAACTCGTGCAGCGGATCGTCGAGCAGTTCGCGCTCGAAGCGATGTCGCGCGTCGAGCAGCAGGAAGCGCGGCGCGACGTGCTGAAGGAACATCGCGCGTTGCTGGCCGCGCGCATGCAGATGCTCGGCCGGCGCGGCGCCGGTTTCGGCAGCCTGATCGCGTCGACTGATCTATCGGGCGACTCCACGCGGCTTCAGCGCGATTTCGAGGAAAACGACGCCGCGCTCGCCGCGCTGGGCTCGCTCACCGATTCCATCGAGGCGCAGCTTCAGACCATCATCGATCTGCTCGCCGAACCGGCGGCGCTCATCTCGCTCACGCATCGCGAACTGTGCCTGAATCAGATGAACCTGCTGATGGAAGAGCGCTGCGACGGACCGCATGCGGACATCGCGATCGTGCTCGCGCATCTGCCGACGCAGCCGCCGCAAATCCGCGCGGTCGAGATCGTGCGGATCGCGCGGCGCGATGTGCCGCCCGCCGGCGCCGCATTCGACGAAGCCGCGCGTCTCGTGCTCTGACACGCGGCTTTACTGCGGCGCGGCACGCTCGATCGCCGTCGCGATGTCGCGGCTCACGCGCCCGAGCGCGCGGCTGTGCGCGGCCACGAGCGCATCCCAGTCGCCGCCGCTGACGGGTTCGCGCACGAGCGAGCGGCCGGTAGGCCCGTTTTCGTCGCCGAAGCGGCGCGCGGACCAGTGCGCGTCGATCGTCACGGCATCGCCGGGAACGGATTCGAACTGCTGGATATCGACGCGCACGCGCCACGCTTGCGGGTCCGCGATCGCACGCGTCGCGGGCGCCACGCGATCGGAGCCGAGCAGCAACGTGAGATCGCCCGCGATGGCGCTCGCGATGCTGCTGCCAAGCGGCTCGCCCCAGCGCGCGTATTCGTTGAGTGCGACCTCGTTGTTGGTGTTGCGCGTGACGATCTGCGGCCGGTCGACGAGATCGGGAACGGTCACCGGCCCGACGATCACGGGCCGCGAGTTCGTTCGCGCGGACGTCGCGGCGAGCGAGGGATCGGCGCTCAGATGGTAGAAGCTCGCGCGCGGCGAAGCGCAGCCGGCGAGCAGAACGGCGAGAAACAGCGAGAGCAGAGCGGGCCGCATCACTTCTTGTCCTCCGGCTTGCCGCGCAGCAACGCTTCCGGATGCTGCTGCAAATAGTCCGCGAGACTGCGGAACGAGGCCGCCGTGCGCGTCAGTTCGCGGACCGCTTCGGCCGTGTCCTGTTGCAGACCCGAATCCGGCATCAGCGTGGAATGCGCCGCATCGAGCGCGGCGCGCGCGGCGGCGAGCGTGGTCGCGGCTTGCGGCACGACTTCCGTGTTGAGGCCGCGCATCAGCGTGGTCGTGCTGTCGAGCGTCTGCCGCGCGCTCGCGGTGAGTTCTTCGATCGGCAGCTTGTCGATGCGCGTCATGATGCGGTTGATCGAATCCTGAAGCGTGTCGAGGCCACTCGGCGTCGTCGGCAATTCGGGCGGCGAGCGGCTCCAGTCGATGCTCGCCTTCTTCGCGGTCGGGAAGAAATCGAGCGAGATGAACAACTGGCCGGTGAGCAGGCTGCCCGTGCGCAACTGCCCGCGCAGGCCGCGCGCGACGAGCAGGTCCGCGAGCGCATGACGGTCGGCCACGATCCGGCCGCCCTTCGGTTCGCTGGCGAATCGCGACGTGAAGCGCTCCGGATACAGCCGGATTTCGACCGGTATGCTGATGCGCTTCGTGACCGGATCGAAGCGCGTGTTGATGGCCGCGACCTCGCCGACCTGAATGCCGCGGAACTCCACCGGCGCGCCCACCGCGAGCCCGCGCACCGAGCCCGAGAAGTCGAACACGTAGTTGTCGACGATGCGCTCCTGCACGCGCAGCGCTTCGGCGCGTGTCGGGAAGAGGTTGAAGGTCGTGTCGGGCGGCGCTTCCGACCAGCTCAGCGACACGGCGGGCGTCTCGAACGCGAGGCCGCCGATGAGAATCGACACGAGCGATTGCGTGTTCACCTTGAGCCCGTCGGTGCCGAGCGTGACGTCGATGCCGCCCGCCTGCCAGAAGCGCGAATCGGCATTCACGTAGCGGTCGTAGGGCGCGTTGACGAACACGTGCAGCGTGACGCCGCTGCCGTCCTTGTCGAGTTCGAAGGACGTCACCTGGCCGACCTGCAGGCGGCGGAAATACACCGGCGTGCCGACATCCACCGAGCCGAGATCCGTCGCCTTCAGCACGAACTGGCGTCCGGGCACGTCGCTCGCGAACACCGGCGGCGTTTCGAGGCCGGTGTATTCGCGCCGGTCCTGTTTCGCACGCCCGATATCCATGCCGATATACGCGCCCGACAGCAACGTGCCGATGCCCGACACCGAGCCGCCCGCCACGCGCGGCCGCACGACCCAGAAACGCGTGTCGTCGACGAGCATGTTGGTCGCGTCGCGCGTCAGTTCGGCCGTGGCGACCACGTGCCGGTAATCCTTCGACAGCGCGACCGACTTCACGACGCCGATCTCCACGTCCTTGAACTTGATCTTCGTCTTGCCCGCTTCGATGCCTTCGCCCGTCTTGAAGCTGATCGTGACGGTCGGGCCCTGTTCGAGCACGGCTTTCGCGGCGAGCCAGATGCCGATCACGACCGCGATGGCCGGCACGACCCACACCCAGGGAATGCGCCAGCGCTTTTTCGGTGCCACTTCCGCATCTGGGATATCGCCGGGTGTGTTCATCGTCGTTCGTCCCGAGGCGGCGTGAAATCCCAGATGAGGCGCGGATCGAACGACATCGCCGCGAACATCGTCAGCACGACGACCGCGCCGAACGCGATCGCCGCCGGACCGGCCTCGATCGTCGCCATCGCGCTGAACTGCACGAGCGCGACGAGCACGGCGATCACGTAGATATCGAGCATCGACCAGCGGCCCACCAGCTCGACGATGCGGTAGATGCGCGCGCGCTGCACGCTCTGCTGCGTCATGCGCAGATTCGCGGTCGCGGCGAGATAGCCGATCGCGAGAATCTTGAGCATCGGCACGGCGATGCTCGCGATGAACACGATGATCGCGAGCGGCCACGATCCCGAATGCCACAGGTACGCGACGCCGCTCATGATCGTGTCCTTCTGCGCGCCGAAGAGCGAGCTCGTGTTCATCACCGGCAGCAGGTTCGCGGGAACGTAGAGAATCGCCGCGGAACTCAGATACGCCCAGGTGCGCGACAGGCTCGCGGGCTTGCGCAGATGCAGGCGCGCGCCGCAGCGCGGGCAGCACAGATGCTCATGACGCTGCGTGCCGCGCGTGGAGAGCCCGCAATCGTGGCAGACGCAGATGCCGTTCGCCGCCGCCGTGCGCCCGGAAAGCGGCGTGTCGGCGGGCATGCCGGGCGGCGCGCCCTGAACGCGCATCCACATCGCGCGTTCGTCGAACGCGGACGTCGCCGCGACGAGCAGCAGCATCAGCGCGGCGAGCGACCACAGCGCCGGCCCCGTGACCACCGACGCGATATGCGCGAGCTTCACGACCGCGACCAGAAGGCCGAGCATCAGCACTTCGGTCATGCCCCAGTTGCGCGCGACGCGCAGCAGACGGAACACGGCGTCGGCGTGCCACGGCCTGCGATTCAGATACAGCGGCAGCAGCAGCCATACCGTGCCGAACGCCTGCAACGCGGGCATCAGGATCGTCGTGACGAAGATGAGGACGGCGAGCGGCCACATGCCGTCGCGGTAGAGCACGCGCACCGCGCCGATCAGCGTCGTCTCGACGATGTCGCCGTTCACCGCGAGACCGACGATCGGAAACGCATTCGAGATCAGCCACAGCACGCAGGCGGCGAACGAAAAGGCGAGCGCGCGCTCGAAGCCGCGTCCGCGCCGCCGGTACAGCACCGCGCGGCAACGGCAGCAGCGCAGCGTCCCGCCGGGCGGCACGCTGCCTTCGCGCTGCATCAGATCGCATTCGTGACACGCGATCAACGGGCGCGCGTCGCGATCATCGGAAGTGATCGTGTTCATTGCACCGTCTGGGAAGCGGGCTGGCCGGGTTTCGCGGAATCCGCGGACGGCGTCGCCGATTGTTGCTGCGTCGTCATCTTGTCGGCCGCGACGACCCAGCCGCCGCCCATCACCTTGTAAAGCGTGACGAACGACACGAGCGCGGCGGCCTGCGTCTGCGTCTGCGAAAGCTGGGCGTTGAAGAGACTGCGCTCGGCGTCGAGCACTTCGATATAGCTCGTGTAGCCGCCTTCGTAGCGCGCCCGCGCGAGCCGCGAATACGTGGAGAGCGCGGTGACCTGACGGCCTTGCACTTCGAGCTGCTCGTGCAGTTTCTGCGACGCGATGAGCGCGTCGTCGACTTCCTGGAACGCGACCTGGATCGACTTCTGATACGTGAGCAGCGCCGCCTGCTGCTGCGCTTCGGCCGACTGCACCTGACCCGAGATGTTGCCCGCCGTGAAGATCGGCTGCGTGATTTGCCCCGCGAACGACCACACGCGCGACGGCCCCGTGAAGAGCGACGAGAACTGGCCGCTCGCGGTCCCGAACAGGCCCGTCAGCGAAATCTGCGGGAAGTAGAGCGCGCGCGCCGCGCCGATGAGCGCATTGGCCGCGACCAGATCCTGTTCCGCCTGAAGCAGATCGGGACGGCGCTCCAGCAGGTCGGAAGGCAGGCCCGCCGGGATGACGGGCGTCGAAAGCTCGCCGAGCGTGCGGCCGCGCACGATCGGCCCCGGATTCGCGCCGAGCAGCACCGAGAGCGCGTCTTCCTGCTGCGCAATCTGCGTTTCGAGCTGCGGAATCGTCGCGAGCGAGGCTTCGTATTCGGACTGGCTCTGCGCGAGTTCCATCTGCGAGACTTCGCCGCCTTCGAAACGCAACGTGAACACATGCACCGATTCGGCGCGGCTCTGCGTGGTTGCCTTGGCGATTTCGAGCTGCTTGTCGAAGCTGCGCAAATTCAGATACGACGACGCCACCGACGCCACCAGCGCAAGGATCGTCGCGCGCCGTCCTTCCTCGCTCGACAGCAGGTTGGCGCGCGCGGCCTCGGTGAGCCGCCGGTTGCGCCCGAAGAGATCGAGTTCCCACGCCGCCGACACCGACACCTGGAAGTCGTTGTAGACCGGCCCGAACCCTTGCAGCGGCTGCGGTCCCGCCTGCGAAGCGCGCTGCCGCGCGGCCGACGCGCCCGCCGAAATCTGCGGAAACAGCGCGGAGCGCGTCGTCACGAACTGGCCCATGAACTGATCGACGCGCGCCGCCGCGATTTTCACGTCCTTGTTGTTCGCGAGCGCGGTCGAGATCAGATCGTCGAGCACCGGGTCCTGGAACTGCTTCCACCATTCGGTGTTCGCGGTATCGGCGACTTCGGCCGTGGCGAAGCGATACGTCGCCGGGGTATCGACCGGCTGACGCGAGTAGTTCGGACCGAGCAGGCAGCCGGAGAGCGCGAGCGCGGCGGCGAGGGCGACGAAAGTGCGCCGCATGTCAGTCCCCCTTGTCCGGAGCGGACGGCGAGGCGTTCGGGCCGCTGCCCGATGCGTTCTGGGACGGCTTCGCATCGGCGGCGGCGGGCGCTTCGTCGCCTTTCTTCTTCTTTCGCGAGGACATGGTTTCCAGTCCCCAGAAGAACATCGGGATGAAGAACACGGCGATGACCGTCGCGCCGAGCATCCCGCCGATCACGCCCGTGCCGATGGAATGCCGGCTGTTCGCCGACGCGCCCGTCGCGATCGCGAGCGGCACGCAGCCGAGAATGAACGCGAGCGAGGTCATGACGATCGGGCGCAGGCGTTCTTCGGCGGCGGTCATGGCGGCGTCGTAGACGGACGCGCCCGCCTCGCGGTTCATCACCGCGAACTCGAAGATGAGAATCGCGTTCTTCGCGGCGAGCGCGACGAGCATCGTCAGGCCGATCTGGAAGTACACGTCGTTGTTGAGGCCGCGCAGCAGAATGGCGAGCAGCGCGCCGAAGATCGCGAACGGCACCGCCATCAGCACGCCGAACGGCAGGCTCCATTTCTCGTACTGCGCGGCGAGGATCAGGAACACCATGATGAGGCCGAACACGAAGACGAGCGCCGACGAACTGCCCGACTGCTGCGCCTCGTAGGCCTCGCCGCTCCACCCGATGCCGTAGTCCGACGGCAAGCCCCTCGCGATATCTTCCAGCGCCTGCATGACCTGTCCGGACGCGTAGCCGGGCGCGGCGTTCGCCGTGATCTTCACCGCGGGGAAGTTGTTGAAACGCGTGATGAGATCGGGGCCCGTGACATAACGCGTCGTGACCATCGACTTGAGCGGCACCATCTCGCCGGTCTTGCTCTTCACGAAAATCTGCGTGAGATCGTCGGGCTTAATCCGGTATTGCGGCTCCGCCTGCAAGATCACCTGCCAGAGCCGGCTCGACCGGTTGAACTGCGAAACATACAGCGAGCCGAACATCGTCTGCATCGCGCTGTAGACGTCCTCCACGGGCACGCCGAGCGTTTCGGCCTTGTCGCGATCGACATTGGCGAGCAACTGCTGCGAAGACGCGTTGAAGGTCGAAGTGACGCCCGTCAGCTCCGGACGGGCCTTCGCCTTCGCGACGAAATCGTCGATGACGGCGGCGAACTGCCCGATGGTCGCGTCGCCCTTGCTCTGAATCCACATTTCGGTGCCGCCCGTCGTGCCGAGACCCGGAATCGACGGCGGATTCAGCGGCACGACGATGCCCTCCCGGATCTGCGACAAGTGCTTGTACGCGTCGAGAAGCACCGCGCGCGCGTTCTGCGTGCGGATATTGTCGGACTTGTAGCGCTCCTCGAAACTCTTGAAGCCGACGAAGAACGTCGACGAGTTGTTCTTGTTCTGGCTATCGAGAATGCTGAAGCCATCGACGGTCGTAATGCTGCCGACCGCCGGCTGCTTCATGAAGTACTCGGTGACGCGATCGGACACCGCGCCGGTGCGATCGAGCGACGCCGCATCCGGCATGATCACCGCGCCGAGCAGATAGCCCTGATCCTCGGGCGGCAGGAACGCGGTCGGTATGTCGCGCATCATCACGACGGCGAGCGCGATCATGCCGCCAAAGAGCAAGAGCGCGATCGCGAAGCGCTTGATGACGAGCCGCACGGCATTCGTGTAGCCGCGCGTCATGCGCAGGAACTGAGCGTCGAACCAGCGGAAAAAGCCCTTTTTCTCGTGATGTCCGGGTTTCAGCAGCAACGCGGCGAGCGCGGGCGACAAGGTCAGCGCGACGATGCCCGAGAGCACCACCGAGATCGCGATCGTAATGGCGAACTGCTTGTACATCTGCCCCGTGATGCCGCTCAGGAACGCCACCGGCACGAACACCGCGCACAGCACGAGCACGATGGCGACCACCGGGCCGGCCACTTCGTCCATCGCCTGCTTGGCGGCGGTTTTCGGGTCGAGCTTGTGCACGGTCATGTTGCGCTCGACGTTCTCGATCACGACGATCGCATCGTCCACGACGATCCCGATCGCGAGCACCATGCCGAACAGCGTCAGCATGTTGATGGAGAAGCCGAGCGCTTCCATGCCCATGAACGTGCCGACGATCGACACCGGCACCGCGATCACCGGAATCAGCGTGGCGCGCAGGCTTTGCAGGAACACGAACACGACGATCACGACCAGCACGACCGCTTCGAAGAACGTATGCACCACGTCGGAGATGGACGCGCGCGTGAACTCCGTCGTGTCCATCGCGATGGCGTAGTCGATGCCCTGCGGGAACGTCTTCTTCATCTCCTCGAGCGACGCGCGCACCTGCTTCGCCACGTCGAGCGCGTTCGCGCCCGGCTGCTGATAGACGGCGAGCACCGTCGCCGATTTGCCCTGGAAGCGGCTGCGGATCGAATAGTCTTTCTGCCCCAGCTCGGCGCGGCCCACGTCCTTCAGCCGCACGATCGCCGCACCGCCCGACTGCGCGCGAATGATGATGTTCTCGAACTCCGAAGGCTCGGTGAGCCGGCCGGTGGTCGTCACCGCGAAGGACTGCTCGACGGGCGAGCCCGTCGGCGATTGCCCGAGACGGCCCACGGCGAACTGCTGGTTCTGGTTCGCGACCGCGCGCTGGACATCGGCGGCGGTGATGCCGAGTTGCGCCATGCGGTCGGGCTTGAGCCAGATGCGCATGGCGTAATCCGGCGTGCCGAAGATGGCCGACTGGTTCGCGCCGGGAATGCGCTTGAGCGCATCGAGCACATACACGTTCGCGTAGTTCGCGATGTACGTCGCGTCGTAGCGTTCGTCGGGCGAATAGATCGCGATGACCATCATGAACGCCTGCGACTTCTTCTGCACCTGCACGCCCTGCGCCGTCACCGACTGCGGCAGTTGCGGCAGCGCGAGATTCACGCGGTTCTGCACGTCGACCTGCGCGAGTTCCGGATTCGTGCCGATCTGGAAGTACGCGTTGATGGTCAGGTTGCCCGTCGACGAACTCGACGAGCTCATGTAGATCATGTTGTCCGCGCCGTTGACCTGCTGCTCGATCGGCGCGGCGACGTTGTTCGCGACCACGTCCGCGCTCGCGCCCGGATAGGTGGCGGAGATCGTGATCTGCGGCGGCGTGATGTCGGGGTACTGCGCGGTCGGCAGCGCGAGCATGCACAGCGCGCCGCCGAGCGTGATGATGATCGATATGACCGACGCGAAAATCGGACGGTCAATGCAGAAATGTGAAATGTTCATTGGCCTCTTCCGCGCGACGTGCTTCCGATCGTCGTCAGATCAAGTCACTTTTCGGTTCCACCGCTTGCGTTCTTCGCTTGCCCGAGCGACGCCTCCTGCGCGCCCGACGCCGGCGCAGCGGGGGCGGCCGTGACGCGAACCTGCGAGTCCGCGCTGACCCGGATCGCGCCATCGACGATGACGCGTTCGCCCGCTTTCAGGCCGCTCGTGATGAACCAGTCGTCGCCGTGCCATTCGCCGACTTCGATCACGCGCTGATGCGGCTTCGACTGATCGTCGAGCACCCAGACGAAGTGGCTCTTCGCGCCCTGCAATACGGCGCGCTGCGGCAGGAGAATCGCGTTGGGCCGCACCGCGCCCGCGACGCGCGCCTTCACGAACTGGCCGGGCCGCAGCGTGCCCTGCGGATTCGAAAACACGGCGCGCACGAGGAACGTGCCCGTTTCCGTGCTGAAGGCCGGATTCGTGAAGTCGATGCGGCCGGTCTGCGGATACACCGAGCCGTCGGCCTGGATGACGGTCACGTCGAACTTGTTGTCGGATGGAAAGCGCAACTGGCCTTTCTTGATCTGCTCGCGATAAGTCAGCAACTCGTTCTCCGAGATGCTGAAGTTCACCCACATCGGGTCGAGCTGATAGACGTAGGTGAGCAGGCCCGATTGCGTCGGCGTCACGTAGCTGCCTTCCTGCACGCGCGCGAAGCTGGAGAGGCCCTTGAGCGGCGAGCGGATCGTCGTGTAGCTCAGATTGAGCTCGGCGGACTGCACTTCGCCTTTCGCGGCGATGACGGCGGCCTGCGCGCTCTTTTCGTTACCGACGGCGTCGTCGAGATCTTTCTTGCTCAACGCGTTCATCGCGGCGAGCGGCTTCACGCGCGAGAGATTCTGCTGGGTGACGAGCAGGCGCGCTTGCTGCTGCGCGAGCGATCCCTTGGCGGTCTGCAGCGCGGCTTCGAACGGGCGCTTGTCCATGATGAACATCACCTGGCCGGCCTGGACGAGCGAGCCTTCGGTGTACAGGCGCTTTTCCAGGAAGCCGTCGACGCGCGCGCGTATTTCGACCTCGCGCGAACTCTGCGTCTGCGCGGTGAATTCGAAATCGACGGGGGTGGACTGCGCGGCGACGGTCACGGCGGTGACATCGACGGGAGGCTTCTGCGCTTCGGGCGGCGGCTTCTTGCACGCCACGAGCATGAGCGACGCGATCGCGGCGGCTGCAACGAAACGCAGCGCGCGCGTCGGGCGCGACGGGTGAGCGAACGAGCAGCAGTCCAGCATCTTTTCCGACACGAACGCCATAGGCGCCTCCCTCTTGGGATGGCCGATCGTTGATCAGCGAGCGCGCCGCTGGGGCGTCTCGCCACGACATGCTCGCGGTGTGCGTTTCAGCGAATGCGTGCATTCGCCAAGCGATGAAATCGCGCGGGACAGGACTTTCTGGCGACGTCAGCGAGCGCGAGCCTGATGCTTGTGGTGTGTCGTAGCTGCCTCCGGTTTTGACGGTCGAGTTATAGCCAGAGATGCTCAGGGTTCGCCACGATGAGTGGCGTGACGTGTCTACTAATAGCCGAATACGGATGAAAACGCCATAGCGTTTAATGCCATTTTGGCTGAACGCTGTGGATCGGGGAACGCAGCAATTACTGACGGCTTCCATCCCGGAAGCTGAGGAAACGCGGCGGCGGGACGCTATGGATTGCTTGGCAGTCTGCCGAACGGGCATGCCGGAATCTGAAACGCCGGCGCAGACTGTGGATTTTCCTGGCCGGCGTGCCCGCGCGTCACAAATGCCCGAACAACGCCCGGGGCCGATCCCGCAACGTGCTCGCCAGCATCCGCAATCCGCTGACGAGCTGATCGCGGCTCTCCGCGCACGCGAGATTGATGCGCACGCCATGCTCGATCTCCGAGCGGTCCACCGCGAACGCCGACGACGGCATCACCACCACGCCGCGCGCCTTCGCGTTCGCCGCGAAATCGTCGGCGCGCCACGGCAGCGGCAGCTTCAGCCAGACGAACATGCAGGCCGGATCGGACTGCAACAGGTCCTGCGGCAGCAACTCGCGCGCGAGATCGTGCCGCGCGCGAATCTCGGCGAGCTGCGCATTCATGATGTGCTGCGCGGTGCCGTCCTCCATCCAGACGGCCGCAATCAGCATGGAAAGCGGAGCGGGCATCCACGCCGTCGTGCGCACGGCCTCCGCACAAAGCGCCGAATTGTCCTGCGGGCTCAGCAGATAGCCGAGCCGCAGGCCGGGCGCGAGTATCTTCGATGTCGCCGAGATATGGAACGTCAGTTCGGGGCACAGGCTCGCGAGCGTCGGCAGGCGTTGCGCGACGAGCGGGCCGTACACGTCGTCCTCGATGATCGCGACGCCGTGCCGCCGCGCGACATCGACGAGCGCCATGCGCCGCTCGAGGGTCATCGTCGTGACGGTGGGATTCTGCAGATTCGGCACCGTGAAAATCGCCTTCACCGGCACGCGCCTGCACGCGCGCTCGACCTCGTCGATGAGCAGGCCGTCGCGGTCGCTCGGAATGCCGACGATCTCGAACTGGAACACCGGCGCGAGCGCCTTCAGCCCGTAATACGTGAGCTGATCCGCAAGGATCACGCCGTCCGTGCCGATCAGGCTGTTGAGCACCGCGTACAAGCCGTGCTGCGCGCCGCTCGTGACGACGACCTGATCCGCCGTCGGCGCGAAGCCCGGCGCGCTCATCCAGCGCGCACCGGCCGCGCGCGCCCATGACGGCCCCTGCGGCGGCTGATATTCCTGTAATTGCGCGAAGCGCGGATCGCGCGGCAGCTCGCCCATCGTGCGCGCGAGGCACGCGAGGAATTCACCGGTCGCGGGACGGTTCACCGTCAGGTCGATGACCGCGGTGCCCGTGCTCGCGGGCGGCGTCTCGACGCTCGGCATCGCGCCGCCGGTCACGAGCGAGCCGCGCCGCTTGCTGCCGATCACGAGCCCGCGCAACTGCAACTCCTTGTACGCGCGCGACACCGTCGACACATTGATGCCCAGATCGCTCGCCAGTTGCCGCTGCGGCGGCAGACGGCTGCCCGGCGGATAGATGCCGCTGCGGATTTCCTTCTCGATGGAGCTGGATACCTCGATATAGGTCGATCGCTTTGCCGTGCCGTCGGTTTCGCCGTTCGCACTCAGCGCCTGATCCTTGTCGGAAGCCATGAATCTCTGTCTCCATACAAACGATGCTTTGTCCGCGATTTGTGCGGAAGTGAGCCGATTCTAACCCAGAGTCGGCCCGATGCAACGTCCGTATAGAAGCTCAAAACGCCGCAGCGCCTCACTGCAAGACGCGCTCCAGCCTGCACTCAGGGAAAATCCGGGCACCACACAATAACGGTTTTAATTGCACACAAAAAAATCTTGTGTGATTCTAGTATCGGAGTTTGTCTGGTGTGCGCGGCGCGTTTGCCTGGTCCGCGCTTCCGATTCATCCGATCTTTGTCCGCAGGAGATTTCCCGATGTCCTTGCCTCAAACCGCTCCACCCAAGCTCGGCTCGGCGCTGCGTCAGCGCCACGTCACGATGATCGCGCTCGGCGGCATCATCGGCGCCGGGTTGTTCGTCGGCAGCAGCGCGACGCTCGCCACCGTCGGACCGGCGGCGTGCGTGTCGTATCTCGTCGCCGGAATCGTCGTGCTGATGGTCATGCGCATGCTCGGTGAAATGGCGCTCGCCGTGCCCGGCGTCGGCTCGTTCACGGAATACGCGCGCATCGGCCTCGGCAACTGGGCCGGCTTCACGAGCGGCTGGCTGTACTGGTACTTCTGGGTGATCGTCGTCGCGGTGGAAGCGGTTGCGGGCGCGGCAATCTTGCAGCGCTGGATTCCGGCGCCGGTCTGGGTCATCGGCCTCGTGCTGCTGTCCGTGATGACCGTGATCAACCTGCTCTCGGTCAAGTCGTATGGCGAATTCGAGTTCTGGTTCGCGTCGATCAAGGTTGCTGCGATCATCGTGTTCATCGCGATCGGCGCGGGCTATCTGCTCGGCTTCGGGCACACGGGCAGCGCGGCGGCGCATCTCACCGGCAATCGCGGCTTTCTGCCGTTCGGCGCGATGTCCGTCTTCGCCGCCGTGCCGACCGTGATTTTCGCGGTCGGCGGCGCGGAAATCGCGACCATCGCCGCCGCCGAATCCGACGATCCCGCCAAGAGCGTCGCCGCCATGACGCGCTCGGTGATTCTGCGCGTCATCACGTTCTATGTCGGCTCGCTGTTCCTGATCGCGTGCATCGTGCCGTGGGGCAGCATCGTGACGGGGCATTCGCCGTTCGTCGCCGCGCTGGAGACGATGCGCATTCCCTACGCCGCCGACATCATGAACGCGATCGTGCTCGTCGCCGTGTTGTCCGCGCTGAACTCGGGCCTGTATGTGTCGTCGCGCATTCTGTTCCGCCTCGCCGAACGCGGCGATGCGCCGACCTCGCTGCTCAAGCTCACGCCGAACAAGGTGCCGCGTCTCGCGGTGATGCTGTCGAGCGTCGTCGGCTATGTGGCGATCATCGCGGCGATCGTGTCGCCGCAGGGCGTGTTCCTGTTCCTCGTGAACGCGTCGGGCGCGGTCATGCTGTTCGTCTATCTCGCGACGGCGCTCGCGCAGATCCGCATCCGCCGGCGCATTCAGAAGGAAGCGCCCGAGCGTCTCACGCTGAAGATGTGGCTCTTTCCGTGGCTCTCGTATGCGGTCGTCATCGCGATCGTCGGCGTGCTCGCGGCGATGGGCGCGGACCCCGAACTGCGCCCGCAACTGGTGGCGAGTCTCGCGAGTCTCGCGGTGGCGTCGGCGGCGTACTTGTTCGCGGCGAAGCGTCATCATCGACATGAAGCGCGCGAAGCGGCGACGGGCTTTCTGTCGACCGAAAGCAAAGGGGCGTGACCGATGTCGAATGTGGCGATCATCGGCGCGGGGTTCATCGGCATGGCGAGCGCCGCCTGGCTCATGCGCGACGGTCACAGCGTGACGCTGTTCGATCCGTCGGGCGTGGCGCAGGGCGCGTCGTTCGGCAACGCGGGCACGTTCGCGCCGTACGGCTGCGTGCCGGTGAACAATCCGTCCGTGTTCCGCGATATCCCGCGCTTTCTGCTATCGGACGAAAGCCCGTTCAGGCTGCGCTGGGGTTATCTGCCGCAACTCGCGCCGTGGCTCGCGCGCTTTCTGATGAGCTCGCGGCGCGCAAACTACGAAGCGAGTGCGAAGGCGTTGTCGGCGTTGCTCTCGCGTGCGCAGGAAGGCTACGCGCCTTTGCTCGAAGAAGACGGGCTCACACGTTTCGTGAAGCCGCGCGAGTGTCTGTATCTCTATTCGAGCGCCGCCTCGTTCGATGCATCGCGCGATTCGCTGGCCCTTCGCGAACGGCTCGGCGTGAGCTTCGACGTGCTCGAAAGCGGCGCGATCCGCGAACTCGAACCGCAACTCGCGCCGATCTTCGCGCGCGGCGTGCTGTTTCGCGATAGCTGGCATTTCACCGATCCCGCCGGTTTTCTTCAGGCTTTGCACGAACGGCTTGCGGCGCGCGGCGCGCAACTGGAACGCGCGAAAGTCGATGCCATCGAACCGGGCGCGCAAGGCGTGGCGTTGCGCGTGAACGGCGATGCGCGCCGCTTCGATCATGTCGTGATTGCCACGGGCGCGCGTTCGCGCGAGTTCGCGCATCAATGCGGCGACGACGTTCCGCTCGATACCGAACGCGGCTACCACGTCCGGTATGCATCGGCATCGAATTTGATATCGCGGCCGTGCGGCTGGGCGGAGCGCGGCTTCTACATGACGCCGATGAGCGACGGCATTCGCGTCGCGGGCACGGTCGAGCTCGCGGGCTTCACCGAAACGCGCAACCGCGCGCTGCTCGATCTCGTGACGCTGTCGTCGAAGCGCGCGTTGCCCGCGCTCGGCGCGCCCGATCGCGAATGGCTCGGCTTTCGCCCGACGCTGCCCGACGGCGTGCCGGTGATCGGCGCGTCGAAGGCGAGCGAGCGCGTCGTGTATGCGTTCGGGCATCAGCATCTCGGGTTGACGCTCGCGGGCGTGAGCGGACGCATCGTCGCCGATCTGATCGCGCGGCGCGCACCGCCGCTCGACCTCGCGAGCTATCGCGCGTCGCGCTTTCACTGAGCGCGGCACGCATTCGCATGAGACCTGCCCGCGGTGTCGCGCCGCGTGCGGGCCGTCTGAAACTGGCGCGACGTCCAACCATGTGGAGCACGAACATGAACCGCCGCTTTATGCTTTCGAGCCTTGCCGCCGGCGTGCTTGCCGCGTATATGCCGATGTCGTGGGCTGCCGATCCCGAAGTCGTCAAGATCGCATTCGTCGGACCGTTGACCGGGCCGGTCGCACGCGTGGGCAAGGACTTGCAGTACGGCGCGCAACTCGCGATCGACGAAGAGAACGCGAAACATCCGACCGTCGGCGGCAAGCCCGTCAAGTTCGAACTGGAGGTGTACGACGATCAGGCCGATCCGCGCGTCGCGATTCAGGTGGCGCAAAAAGCGGTCGATAGCGGCATCGTCGGCGTGATCGGGCATTACAACTCCGGTTGCAGCATTCCGGCGTCGACGGTTTATCACCAGGCGAATGTCGCGATGATCACGCCCGGCTCGACCAACCCGCAACTCACGAAGCAGGGCTTCAAGAACGTGTTCCGCACGATGGGCCATGACGGCGTGGGCGGCGTGGTGGCGGGGCGCTTCGTCGTGGAGCAGATGAAGCCGAAGCGCATCGGCATCATCGACGATCGCACCGCGTTCGGCCAGGGTCTCGCCGATTCGTTCGAGAAAGGCGTGAAGGAAGCGAACGGCAAGGTCGTCGCGCGCGAGTACACCAACGACAAGGCCGTGGACTTCCGCGCGATTCTCACGACGATGAAGAGCCAGAACGTCGATCTGATCTTCTTCGGCGGCCTCGACGAACAAGGCGCGATGCTCGTCAAGCAGATGCGCTCGCTCGGCATGACGACGCAGCTTTTCGGCGCGGGCGCGCTGAAGAGCAATGCGTTCCTGCAGATCGCGGGGACGTCGGGCAACGGCACGCAGGATCTCGAGCCCGGTCCCGCGCTCGACAAGCTCCCTTCCGCGCAGGAGTTCGGCAAGCGCTACAAGGCGCGCTTCAATCAGGACGTGGAGCTGTATGCGCCTTTTGCCTACGACGCCGCGCTCGCGATGATCAAGGCCATCCACGATGCGAACTCGCTCGATCGCGGCAAGATCGTCGAAGCGCTCGCGAAGGTCAACGTGACCGGCGTGACCGGCAAGATTTCGTTCGATCCGTATGGCGATCTCATCAAGCCGCCCTATACGCTCTTTCAGGTCGAGCAAGGGCAATGGAAGAGTTTGAAGACGGTCGGCGGAAGCGGCGTATGAGCTTCAGCGAAACCGTAGGCGTTCGCACGTATCGTTTCGACGATCTCGCAACGCTTCTGGCGAAGGCGACTCCGCGACGTTCCGGCGATGAACTCGCGGGCATCGCCGCGGCGACGGAAGAAGAGCGCGCGGCGGCGAAGCTGGCCTTGTCGGCGGTGCCGCTGCGCGCGTTCGTCGAAGAAGCGCTGATTCCGTACGATGACGACGAAGTCACGCGCCTCATCATCGACGAACATTCGAAGGATGCGTTCGCCGCCGTGTCGCATCTCACGGTCGGCGAGTTCCGCGAATGGCTGCTGGCGGATTCGACGGATACCGCCGCGCTCGTCGCGGTGTCGCAGGGACTCACGCCGGAGATGGTCGCGGCGGTATCGAAGCTGATGCGCAATCAGGATCTCATTCTCGCCGCGAAGAAGCGCCCGGTCGTCACGCGCTTCAGGAATACGGTCGGCTTGCCCGGGCACATGTCGGTGCGCCTGCAGCCGAATCATCCGACCGACGACGTGCAAGGCATTGCCGCATCGATGATCGACGGTCTCATGTACGGCTGCGGCGATGCGATGATCGGCATCAATCCCGCATCGGACTCGCCGCAGGCCATCGGCAAGCTGCTCGCGATGATGGACGCGTTCCGCGAACGCTACGACGTGCCGACGCAAACCTGCGTGCTGACCCACGTGACCAACACGCTCGCGGCGATCGAGCAGGGCGCGCCGGTCGATCTCGTGTTTCAGTCGATCGCGGGCACGCAGAAGGCGAACGCGTCGTTCGGCATTTCCATCGCGTTGCTGCAGGAAGCGTATGAGGCGGGAATGTCGCTGAAGCGCGGGACTGTCGGCCAGAATCTCATGTACTTCGAAACGGGGCAGGGCAGCGCGTTGTCCGCGAATGCGCATCACGGCGTGGATCAGCAAACCTGCGAGACGCGCGCCTATGCGGTGGCGCGCAAGTTCAATCCGTTTCTCGTGAATACGGTGGTGGGCTTCATCGGTCCGGAATATCTCTACGACGGCAAGCAGATCATTCGCGCGGGCCTCGAAGATCATTTTTGCGCGAAGCTGCTCGGCGTGCCGATGGGTTGCGACATCTGCTACACGAATCACGCGGAAGCCGATCAGGACGACATGGACACGCTGCTTACGCTGCTCGGCGCGGCGAACGTGAATTTCATCATGGGCGTGCCTGGCGCCGACGATGTGATGCTGAACTATCAGAGCACGTCGTTTCATGACGCGCTGTTCGTACGCGAGGTGCTTGGCCTGAAACGCGCGCCCGAGTTCGAAGCGTGGCTGCGCGCGATCCAGATCACGAACGCACGCGGCATGCTGCGCGAACAGACTTCATGGCCCGCGCTGACCGACTGGATGAACGCATGATCAAAGTCAGCGCGAATCCGTGGGAAGCGTTGCGCCAATTCACCGATGCGCGCATCGCGCTCGGACGCGCGGGCAGCAGCGTGCCGACCGCGCCGCTGCTGGCGTTCAATCTCGCGCACGCGCAGGCGCGCGACGCCGTGCATCGGCCGCTCGATGTCCCGGCGTTAAGCGACGAATTGACGTCGAAAGGATTCGAAAGCGCCACGGTTTGCAGCGCGGCGTCCTCGCGCGATGTCTACTTGCGCCGTCCCGATCTCGGGCGCAGGTTGAGCGACGAAAGCGCGACGCGGCTGGATGCGCATACGAAGCACACGGACCTTGTGTTCGTGATCGCCGATGGACTGTCGTCGAACGCGGCATCGGCGCACGCGATGCCGCTTATCGAAAGAACGATCGCGCGGCTCGACGGCTGGCGCATCGGTCCCGTCGTCATTGCGACGCAGGCACGCGTGGCGCTCGGCGATTGCATCGGATCGATCCTGAAAGCGCGCATCGTCGCGGTGTTGATCGGAGAAAGACCGGGGCTCAGTTCACCCGCGAGTCTCGGCGTCTACGTCACGTACGATCCGCGTCAAGGCCGCAGCGATGCGCAGCGCAACTGCATCTCGAACGTTCGCCCGGAAGGACTGGCATACGACGCGGCCGCATTCAAGCTCGCGTATCTGCTGAACGAAGCCCGCGCGCGCAAGCTGACGGGCGTCGGCCTGAAGGACGACAGCGCAATGACGCTGCCCGGGCGAACGATCGATCGTCTGTCCCGCGAATAGCGTCGCCCGACGCTTCGCGTAAACCCCGTCGAAAGAAAGTGCCTCGCGTAAGAAACGGGTAAGCGCACGCTTTTACCTTAGTCTCCAGCGCATCGGAATCAAAACTCGCCAGAAAACGCATGCGCGAAAGCATCGCATGACGTCCCCGCACGGGGCCTTTCTTGATTCAACGCATCGCTGACCGTTCGCGCGCCGCGCCGAACGCGGGCGTTTTCGCACGCAGAGAAGAGACATTCATGCAGGAGACGGATATGGATCTCAAGATCGTAGAGAAAATCAAGTCGAGCGCCGCGTACGGCGAACTGGTGCGAAAGCGCTCGAAGCTCGGCTGGACGCTGACGGCGCTCGTGCTGGTCGTCTATTACGGCTACGTGTTGCTCATCGCGTTCAACAAGGAGCTGCTCGCCGCGAAGATGGGCGCGGGCGTGATGACCTGGGGCATGCCGATCGGCCTGTTCGTGATCGTTTTCACGGTCGTGATCACGGGTCTCTATGTGCGCCACGCCAACAGCGCGTACGACGAACTCACCGACAAGATCAAGCGGGAGGCCGCATGAAGCCCAAGCATATCCTCGCGTCCGGCGCGCTTCTCGCGGTGTCCGCCGGCGCCTTCGCAGCGGGCGGCGATCTTGGTCAGGCGGTCAAGCAGGCGACCAACTGGACCGCGATCTGCATGTTCATCGCGTTCGTGATCGCGACGCTCTTCATCACCAAATGGGCCGCGAAGAAAACACGCTCGGCGGCCGAGTTCTACACCGCGGGCGGCGGCATCACCGGCTTTCAGAACGGCCTCGCGATCGCGGGCGATTTCATGTCGGCGGCTTCGTTTCTCGGCATTTCCGCGGCGGTTTACAGCAATGGCTATGACGGCCTCATCTATTCGATCGGCTTTCTCGTCGGCTGGCCGATCATCACGTTCCTGATGGCGGAGCGCCTGCGCAATCTCGGCCGCTTCACGTTCGCCGACGTCGCCGCTTACCGCTTCAAGCAGACGCCGATCCGCGCGTTCGCGGCATCGGGCACGCTGGTCGTCGTGGCGTTCTATCTGATCGCGCAGATGGTCGGCGCGGGACAACTCATCAAGCTCTTGTTCGGCCTCGAATACTGGATCGCCGTGGTGATCGTCGGCGCGCTGATGATGGTCTACGTGCTGTTCGGCGGCATGACCGCGACGACGTGGGTGCAGATCATCAAGGCGTGTCTGCTGCTCGCGGGCGCTTCGTTCATGGCGTTCATGGTGCTGTGGCAATTCCACTTCAGCCCCGAGGCGCTCTTCGCGAAGGCGGTCGACGTGCACGAGAAGAAAGCGTCGATCATGGGTCCGGGCAACTTCATCAAGGACCCGATCTCGGCGATTTCTTTCGGCATTGCGCTGATGTTCGGCACAGCCGGTCTGCCGCACATCCTGATGCGCTTCTTCACCGTGCCGAACGCGAAGGAAGCGCGCAAGTCGGTGTTCTGGGCGACGACGTGGATCGGCTACTTCTACATTCTCACGTTCATCATCGGCTTCGGCGCGATCGTGATGGTCAGCACCAACCCGATGTTCAAGGACGCGGGCGGCAAGCTGCTCGGCGGCACGAACATGGCGGCGGTGCATCTGGCGAGCGCTGTCGGCGGCAACGTGTTTCTCGGCTTCATCTCGGCAGTTGCGTTTGCAACTATTCTCGCTGTCGTCGCGGGTCTGACGCTCGCGGGTGCCTCGGCGGTGTCGCACGATCTCTATGCGACCGTGTTCAAGAAGGGCGAGGCGTCGAGCAAGAGCGAACTGAAGGTGTCGCGTATCACGACGATCGTGCTCGGCATCGTGGCGGTCGTGCTCGGCATCGTGTTCGAGAAGCAGAACATCGCGTTCATGGTGTCGCTCGCGTTCGCGGTGGCGGCATCGGCCAACTTCCCGGTGCTCTTCATGTCGGTTCTCTGGCGCGGCTGCACGACGCGCGGCGCGGCGATCGGCGGCTTCCTCGGCCTGCTTTCCGCGGTCGTGATGACCGTGCTTTCGAAGGCCGTGTGGGTCGATGTATTCCACTACGCGAGCGCGCCGTTTCCGTATGCATCGCCCGCACTGTTCTCGATGGCGATCGGTTTCATCGGCATCTGGCTCTTCTCGGTCACCGATCATTCCGCGCGTGCGCGCATCGACAAGGCCGGTTTCGAAGCGCAGACGGTGCGCTCGGAAACGGGCATCGGCGCGGTGGAGGGCGCGAGCCACTGATGTAAATTTCCCGCGGCGGCGCGCGCAATCTTCATATACCGGGGATGCCGCGCGCGCTGCGAATGGCGAGTAAAAAATGCGTTAAGCTCGATGCACCTGAATGCACGACGCTTCTCACGCATTGGAGCGAGCCATGGAACTGCAGTGCCCCAGTCTTTTCGAGCAATCGGCGTATATCGGCGGCGCGTGGGTCGACAATACTTCGCTGCCGCGCGTGCCCGTCGTCAATCCTTCCACCGGCGAGATCATCGGCTCCATTCCGCAAGTCACGGCGGAGCAGGTGACCGAAGCCATCGAATGCGCGAATGCGGCCTTGCGCGACTGGCGCAACTGGAGCAGCCGCGAACGCGCTTCGGTGCTGCGCGAGTGGGCGCGCCTCGTCGAACATCATCGCGACGATCTCGCCATCATCCTGTGCACCGAGCAAGGCAAGCCGCTGCACGAAGCGCGTTCCGAAATCACGCAGGCCGCGAATTATCTCGACTGGTTCGCGGAAGAAGCGCGCCGCATTTACGGCGACAACATCCCCGCGCCGCGCCGCAATCAGCGCATTCGTGTGCTGCATCAGCCGGTCGGCGTATGCGGCGCGATCACGTCTTGGACTTTCCCTTCGTCGATGGTCGCGCGACGCGTCGGCGCCGCGCTCGCGGCGGGCTGCACGGTCATTCATCATCCCGATCCGCAGACGCCGTATTCGGCGCTCGCGCTGTGCGCGCTCGGGGAAAACGCGGGCTTGCCGCGTGGCGTCTTGTCGGTTCTGACCGGCGAGAGCGAGCCGATCAGGAGCACGCTGCTCGCCAATCCCGATGTGAGGAAAGTGTCTTTCACGGGTTCCATCGACGAAGGCAAGCGGCTGATGAGCCTGTGCGCATCCACCGTGAAGAAGATGTCGCTCGAACTGGGCGCGAACTGTCCTTTCATCGTGTTCGACGATGCCGACATCGACCTCGCCGTGAAAGGCGCACTCGATGCGCGTTTCCGTCACTCGGGTCAGGCGGCCATGTGCGCGAATCGCTTTTTCGTGCATGAAGGCGTGTACGAAACCTTCGTCGCGAAGCTGGTTTCGAAGGTCGCGTTGCTGAAGGTGAGCGACGGGCTGGACGAAGGCGCTCAGATCGGCCCGCTCATCGACGACGCGGCGGTGACGCGCATGGAAAGTCTCGTCGATGAAGCGGTGAAGCTCGGCGCGAAGATCGCGGCGGGCGGCTCGCGTGTCGCGCCCGGATCGAACTTCTTCAGGCCGACGGTGCTGACGGGCGTCGATCCGTCGATGGGCGTATGCGGCGACGAAGTCCTCGGGCCGATTGCGAGCGTGCTGCCGTTCAGGGACGAAGACGACGTCGTCACGCTCGCGAACGATACGCGCACCGGGCTCGCGGCTTACTTCTACACGGCGGATATCAGCCGCGCATTTCGCGTGATGGAAGCGCTGGAATGCGGTGTCGTCGGCGTGAACGACAGCCTCGTGTTCAACGAGGTCGCACCGTTCGGCGGCATCAAGGAATCAGGGATGGGGCGCGAAGGCGCGTCGTCGGGCGTCGAGGAATATCTGGAAGCGAAGTATGTTTGTTTCGGGAATCTGGAGCGTTAGGGTTATGGCCACTCGCAAGCAACGATAAGTCAGGCCCTTTTTCGCCGCGCACATTCATCGCGGACCAGAAAAAAGTGCCATCGAAACTGACTTTTTTATAGGGACGCGCGCGGCGTCCTCTTCTATTCTCTGTCCCATCGAGACGATTCGCCGGCGCTGACATTCTTTCAGCGCCGCCGCCCAGAGAAGAGAAGCATGACTCATCCAATCATCGACATTCACCCGCACATCGTCTCCGACGATGAAACGCGCTATCCGCCCGCACCGCTTTTCGGCACGCGTTCCGATTGGTCGAAAGAGCGCCCGGCGACCGTCGAGGCATTGATCGCCGCCATGGATCAGGCGGGCGTCGCGAAAGCCGCTGTCGTGCATTCGTCGACGACATATGGTTTCGATAACAACTATGTCGTCGACGGCTGCGCGCAATATGCGGACCGTCTGGTCGCCGTGGGCTCCGTCGACGTGCTGCAACCCGATGCGCCGCGACGCATTCGCGAGTGGATCGGACTCGGGCTCGCGGGCTTGCGCCTTTTCACCGGCGGCAGCACGAAGGAATTCGATCCGCGCGAACTCGACGACGAGCGCTCGTTTCCCGCATGGGAGTTGTGCAGCGAGCTCGGCTTGCCGATATGCATCCAGACGGGCCCGGTCGGATTGCCGCAGGTGACGAGGCTCGCGAAACGCTTTCCCAGCGTGGCGATCGTTCTCGATCATCTCGCCCGGCCCGAAATCGACGATGGCATGCCGTACGAGAAAGCACAGAGCCTCTTCGATCTGGCGGCGTTCGACAACATGTATCTGAAACTCACGCCGCGCATTTTCGGCGATGTGAGGAAGGGAAACGCCAGCGCCGACACATTCTTTCCGGCCGTGGTTGACGCCTTCGGCGCGCAGCGGATGGCGTGGGGCTCCAACTTCCCGACTTCGCCGGGCTCGCTCGCGGAGATTCTCGCGACCGCGCAAGAAGGACTCGCTTCGCTGTGCGCGGAAGACCGTGCGTGGATTTTCGGCAAGACTGCGCAGCAGTTGTATCCGGCTTTGGCCTGAAGTCGTGCGAACGCGCTTTGCACGATAACCAACCTCATAAAAGAGAAAGAAGCAGATGGAGACAAGCAGAGCGGCAAGCGCATCAAAAGCGGGAAACGCGGGCCGCTGGGCCGTGCTCGCGCTTCTTGCGATCGGCGTGTTGATTTCATTCGTCGATCGGACCAGCATTTCGTCGACGCTCGCGGACGCGAATTTCATCCGGCATTTCGCGCTCACGGACATCGATCGCGGCTGGATCAACGCGGCCTTCTTCTGGTCGTACGGCGTCTTTCAGATTCCGATGGGCTGGGTCGCCGACCGCTACGGCGTCAAATGGCCCTACGCGATCAGCTTCGCGGCGTGGTGCATCGCCACCGCATTGATGGGCGCGGTCACGGCGCTGTCGGCGCTTGTCGTGATGCGGCTCATCATCGGCATGGCGGAAGCTATCGTGATTCCCGCGAGTTATCGCTGGATCCGCAATAACTTCGATGAAAGCCAGAACGGTCTCGCCGTCGGCATTCTCGCGATGGGCAACAAGTTCGGTCCCGCGCTCGGCGCACCGGTCGGCGCGTGGTTCATCGTCAACTATTCGTGGCAGATGATGTTCATCGCGACGGGCCTCGTCGGGCTGATCTGGCTCGCGCCGTGGCTCCTGATCGTGAAGAACGACATGCCGTCGAAGGAAGAGCGCACGTCGAACGATCGTAGCGCGCGCACCGTCAGCCTCGCGAACATTCTTTCGAGCCCGGTCGTGTGGGGCGGCATGACCACCAACTTCTGCTACGGCTATTTCACGTTCTATTGCATGACGTGGATGCCCGCGTATCTGGTCGAGCAGCGCAACCTGTCGATATCGAAGTCCGGCATTTTCACCTTCTTCAGCTTCGCGGGCATTGCGATTGTCGCGGCTGGCGCGGGATGGGCGGCGGACCGCATCATCGCGCGGGGACATGACCCGATTCTCGTGCGCAAGGCGTTCACGATCGCGGGGTTCATCGGCGGATGCACGGTTCTGCTCGGCGCTTATGCGCAGACCGTCGAGATGGCGCTCTTCTGGAACGTGCTCTCGCTTTCGCTGCTCGGCTTCGTCACCGCGAACAATCTCGTGCTGTCGCGTCTCACGTTGATTCCGAAGCAGGCGATCGGCCTCGTGACCGGCGTGCAGCAAGTCGCGACGAGTCTCGCGGGCGGCGTGGCGGCGAGCGTATCCGGCTGGCTGCTTCATATGAGCGGAAGTTACGACCTGCCGATGCTCGTGATCCTCGTCTTTCTGCTCATCGGCGCGACGGCCACGGCGATTCTGTATCGGCCCGAATGGGCGCCGAAAGTGATCGACGCGCCCGGCACGCTGCACCGCGCATAGCACTCATGGCAAGCCGACGCATGCGGCTTGGCAATCAGACTAAAACATAGAGAAATCGTACATGGCGAAGATCGTATTCGGGATGGCCGTGCCGCATAGCGGCATGCTCGGGCAGGCACCGGAAGACTGGTTGAAGAACGGCGAGCGCGACCGTCTCAATCCGGAGTTGTGGTTCCGCAATCGGACCTGGACGTATCCGGAACTCGAAGCGCATCGTGAAGCGGCGTTCGAAAAGTATCTGACGATCGAGGAACGCACCGCGCGCGCGGCGCGCTGCCGCGCCGCGCTCGACGAGATGGCCGCGGCGTATCGCGAAGCGAAAATCGATGTCGCGATCATTCTTGGCAAAGACCAGAAAGAGATCTTCACCGAGTTCTCGCCTTCGATTGCAATCTATAGCGGCGCGCAAGTGCATAACGGCCCGCCGCAGCGCGCGGTCTATGCGCCGGATCATCATGTGGTGCATGAATGTCATCCGAAGCTCGCGAAGCATCTCATCGGGCACTTCCAGCGCGACGGCTTCGATCTCACGGATCTCTTCGCGTGGCCGGACAACGTATGGATGAAGCCGCTGCCCGAATATCCGGTCGTGCCGCACGCATACAGCTTCGTCTATCACCAGATCATGGGCGACAATCCGCCGCCGCATGTGCCGGTCATCATGAACTGTTTCTATCCGCCGACGCAGCCGTCGATGGCGCGTTGCATCGAGTTCGGCCGCGTGCTGCGCGATGCGATCGCCGCGTGGCCGGACGATGTGCGCGTCGGCATCTTCGCGTCGGGCGGGCTCTCGCACTTTGTCAACGACGAAGAGTTCGATCATCGCATCATGAAGATGCTCGCCGATTACGACTACGACGGACTCGCCGCTGTCGATGATCGTTCTTATCAGTCGGGCACGTCGGAGATCAAGCTCTATGTGAGCGTGATGAAGGCCGTGCAGGAGACGCGCGCGCAGATGACGCTGGTCGATTATGTTCCGTGCTGGCGCACGCCCGCCGGCACCGGCGAAGGCATGGGCTTCATGTACTGGAAAGCCGCCGAGTGAATCGGAATAAATGCACGCCGCTCGCATAAGCATGAATATCGGAGACATATCGCTGTGAAATTCGCATCGTCTTTAGACAGGCTTCTGGCCTGCATGGCTATCGGGAGCGCCTGGGCTTTCATATCGACGGGAGCGCATGCCGCGCCCAATGGCGATCTCTTGCTCAATCGCGTGGGGCCGGTGACATCCGAGCTGTATGTGTCGAACGCGGACGGTACGAACGAGCACAAACTGCTCCCGACCGAGGGCTTCGACTATCACGCCTCCTTTTCGAAAGATGGGCAATGGATCGTGTTCACGTCCGAGCGCGATGGATTGGGACAGTCGAATATCTATCGCGTGAAAGCCGATGGAACCGGATTGCAGCGCCTCACCGATCACATCGCGATAGACGATGCCGCCGTGTTCTCTCCGAGCGATCCGAATACCATCGCCTTCGTTTCATCGCGCAGAGGCGCGGCGGAATTCGGCACGACGAACGTGTGGACATTGAACATCGCGACGGGCGCGCTCATGAACGTCACCGGCTCGATCAGGTTCGATCCGGAAAAGCCGCATGGTTTCTTCCGGCCGTCGTGGTCGCCGGATGGGAAGTGGCTCGCGTTGCCGTCGGATATCGGCTCGGATTGGCGCGGGCATAACTTGCCCGTGGGATGGGAGCGCACGCAGGAAAGCAGCATCTATCTGATTCGGCCCGATGGTTCGGGATGGAAGAAGATCGCAAGCAATCCCGGCTATGACGACGGCTCGCCTTCGTGGTCGCCGGATGGAAAGCATGTCGTGTTCTATGAAACGCCGGTTGAATCGACGTGGGGCGCGCATCGTCCGGAAGGCATCAATTCGGTGAGCACGCAGATCATGTCGGTCGATGTGGGCAGCCTCGCAAAGAACGCGTTGACTTCCACGCCCGGTTTCAAGGTGTTTCCGCAATATGTCAATGCGACCGACGTCGCGTATCACGTGAAGGGCGGCGAGACCGAAGGCATCTATACGACGGCCGGCGTTTTTCACTCGACGAGCAACACGGGCATCCGCTCGCCGCATTATTCCGCCGATGGCACGAAGATGGTCTACGAGAAGGTGACGTTCCGTCCCGCGCGCGCGAACGGGGCGGCGCTGTTCAGTTTCGATCCGGCGTGGGACTACAAGTATGTCGACGTATTCCCGCAGTTGTCGGCGGATCGCAAGAAGCTCGTGTACACGGAGAAGGCGCTCAATTCGTCCATCGCGATCGTCAACCCTGATTTCTCGGGTTATACGCGCATCTACGATGCCTCGACCAGCGGTCTCGATGCGGCCATGGTCAAGAAAGGACTCGCGGGCGCATTCCAGCCGACGTGGTCGCCGAATCGCGAGTGGGTTGCGTTCGGCTTGGGTGACTGGTTCTTCACGCGTGGCGCGGGGCCGGGCCGCATCGCACGCATCAAGGCCGATGGCAGCATGAACGGGCATCCCGAGATCCTGACCGATGGCTCGATCAATGCGGGCTTTCCGAGCTATTCGCCGGACGGGAAGAAGATCGTCTATCGCGTGTGGAGTCCGAAGGTGCAGGGCTTGCGCATACTCGATCTGGATATGCGCACGACCACGGTGCTCACGACGGATGCGGATAACCTGCCGGGCTGGTCGCCGGACGGCACGAAGATCGTATTCACGCGCAAACAGATCAATCCGGGCGATCCGAACAAGTTCAACTATGACGTGTTCACGATCAGTCCGGACGGCACGGGTCTCGCGCGACTCACAGCGGATGGATCGAACCAGGGACATGCGGTGTGGACGTGGGATGGACGCATTGCGTACAGCTCCGGAACATATGGCTTCAGGGACGAACTCGCACTCTACGACAACAGCTTCCAGCCGGACGGCCAGAACTGGGTGATGAACGCGGACGGAAGCGATCAGCATCCGATCACCGATACGCTGTGGGAAGAGGCGATGCCGATGTACATACCGAAGCCTTGATGCGCTAAATACACTGCAAGACCGAAGCGCCGTGCTCGCATCGCACGGCGCTTTTTTTCGCTTGAAAAGAAGTGCAGGTTATCGACAAAAATGCCAGTGAATATAACTTTTGTGTAAAGGCTAACCGTCCCGATTTAAATAATATTCCTTAGCACCGCAACACTAAAAGCCAAACGTCAGCGGCGCGGAAATAAAAACACCATGGACGGAGACATGAAAAAGATATCGGTAGCTTTGCGCAAGCCGCTTTTCGGCGCGGCGCTATTGTGCTGTTTGAGCGAGTTCGCTCAGGCGGAAGTCTACACGGCGCCCAGCGCATCGACGCCGACGCCGGCGAAGGAAACGCAGACGGTCCAGCCGAGCGCGACCGCACCGCTTTCCGCGCCGAGCCTCAAGTCGGCCGAAGAACTCGGTGAGCCGCCGGTGACGTGGAACGACACGTATATCGGCTATCGCTATGGCCGCGACTTCCACTATCCGGGCGTGCCCGACAAGGTCACGCAGAACATCGGCTATCTGACGACGACGGGCGGATTCCGTTTCGGCACTTACGCGTTCAATGTCGATTACCTCGTATCCGACGACGCGAATCCGGAAGCGGGCGGTCCTTCATCGGGCGGCGCGCAGGAGGTGTACAGCGTGGGCCGCGTCGAACTGAGCGCGGGGAAGATACTCGGGCGGTCTGTCGGCTATGGCTTCGTTCGAGACTTCGGCGTGACGGCCGGCTATGAATTCGGCACCAAGAACGACGCCTTCGCGCAGCGCGCGCGCATGTTCGTGTTCGGCCCGACAATCGAATTCTCGGTGCCGCACGGCTTCTGGAACGTGACGGCGGGACTCAGAACGGAGAGCAATCACAACGGCATTTCGGGCGTGGACGTCCGTTTCGATACCGCATGGCATGTCGAAAGTTCATGGCTTTTTCCGTTCAGGCTCGGCCCGCTGCCGTTCATCTTTCGAGGCTTCGCGAGCGTGACCGGTCCCAAGGGTAAAGACGGTTTCGGCGTCGAGACACAAACGGAATTCCTGACACGCATGTCGTTGCTCGCGGACCTCGGCTCGTTCGCCGGTCATCCGCGCACCGTGTATGCGGGCGTCGGCTACGAATACTGGCATCACATGTACGGCACGCCGACGAGCGCCGCGGTCAGCACGATCACATCCGTGCCGATGCTGATGGCGGAAATCCACTTCTGATTCGATGCACGCGCGCCGCGTGCGATATGCGCGGCGCCATCGTCCGGGTAAGCAGCAGGCGCACGTCACGGAAATCTATGGAAAAATAGCGCTCATTTCCGTGACTCTCCTTGCGGGTCGAGATGAGGCGGCCGGAATATAAATGACGGCCGCTATCGTTTGCCGCGGCCGCCAAGGAGACTTCATGACACACGGTGCCTCGGCAAAGCATCAACCCAAAGCGGGTGCCAAAGGAAAGCTCGCGACGGTTCCGAAAGTACGGCTCTACGTCGAACGCCCCGAGAAGGAACACTGGTTCGTGCACGTCGGGCATGTCACCGATCGCGGGCGCTGGCGCACCGAGCCTCATGCGCATCCCGCATACGGTCAACTCATCTTCGTGCGCAGCGGGCGCGGGGTGATGAATCTCGAAGGCAGCAGCGTGGCGTTCGAAGGCCCATGCGCGTTGTTGTTGCCCACCGAATGCGTGCATGGTCTCGACTACGAACTCGACGTCGACCGTTGGGTGGTTACGATCGAGGTCTCCTATCTGGCGCAAGTCAACGCCAGGCTCCATGAGTTCATTGCATTGTGGTCCTCGCCGCGCGTGATTTCTTTCACGGAATCCGCCGATGCGGGTATCGCTTTCTGCAATCTGATTCGAAGCCTCAAGGAGGAAATCGAATCCGATGCAGTCGGTCATGTGGTCGGCACAGAAGCGTTGCTCACGACGCTTCTGCTCAAACTGGTTCGCGAGACGCGCCTCGACGAAACGGGAGGCGAGAGCGCCACGCGTAACGATATCCGTCTGGTCGAGCGTTTCCGCAAGCTTATCGACGAGCATTTTCGCGAGAATCTCGGGCTGCAGGATTATGGGTCGAAGATGGCCGTATCGCTCGTGCAACTGCGCGCGGCGTGCGCGTCCGCCGCGGAGCAAAGCCCGACGAAGATGATCCACGCGCGCATCGTCACCGAGGCGAAACGCAATCTGATCTTCGGCGATATGTCGGTGGAGCAGATCGCATTCGGACTCGGTTTTGCGGACGCGGCGTATTTCACGCGCTTTTTCCGCAGGGAAGTGGGACAGGCGCCGAGCCAGTTTCGCGCCGTCGCGCGGCAACAGCCGCAGCGTAAAGCATCCGCGCAGTGACGCCAGCGAAAAGTCCCAGAGAATCGACGTTTTGTACAGGGACGTGCATCGGCGAATCGAATACGCTTGAGCCTTGTTTTCAACGGTCCAAAGCTATTTGCATATGATCCGGTCGTGGTTTGGAATCAGATTGACGGCGCTGTTCGTGCTTGGTTTGCTTGCTGGCACGGCGAGCGCGTCGGACCAGATCGCTTCATCGAACGATTCGGAAACAGAACTCGTCTATGTGGGCTCGCAAGAGCGGCATATCCATGCGCTGCGCCTGGATACATCGACGGGGACACTCACGAACATCGGAACGGTCGCGGATAACTTGCGTCCCACGTGGGTCGAAGCGCATCCGCAACGGCCCGTGCTCTACGCCGTCGACGACGACAACGCGAAAGAAGGCAGCGTTACCGCATACGCGGTGGATCGCGCGTCGGGCGCGTTGACGAAGATGGGCGCGGTCGCGACGAAAGGCATCGGCACCACGAATCTGCATGTGGACATCGCTTCGATGACCTTGCTCGCCGCGAACTACGTCAGCGGCTCCGTATCGAGCATTCAAATCGATGATGATGGCAATTTGATGTCGCTCGCATCCACGATCACGGAAACCGGCTCCGGGCCCAATCGACGTCAAGCCAGCGCGCATGCGCATAACGCCGTGATCGATCCATCGGGACGATATGCACTCGTTCCCGATTTCGGCGCGGATCGCGTGTTCGTCTATCGTTTCGATCGCACGACGCGCGCATTGTCTTCCGACGATGCGGCGCATACGTTCATCGCATCGCCGGGCAGCGGGCCGCGTCATATCGTATTCGGCGCGAGCGGACGACTTGCCTATCTGATCACCGAGCTATCGGCGCAAGTGCTGGTGTTGCGCTGGGATGCAACGCAGGGCCGTCTCTCGCTCGTGCAATCGCTGCCGATCACGAGCGCCGAATTTCAGGGCGTAAAAAGCGGCGCGGAGATCGCGGCGAGTCGCGATGGGCGTTTCGTCTATGTCGAGAATCGCGCGGAAAATGCTTTGCTCGTCTATCGCGTCGATGCGGAATCAGGCGAACTCTCGGAGATGCAGCGCGTTTCGTCGAGCGGCTCAAAGCCCTGGGGGTTCGCGATCGACGCATCGGGCAAATGGATGATCGTCGCGAATCAGCAGAGCGGCACAGTGAACGTGTTTCGCATCGATCCGGCGTCCGGCATGTTGTCGGACACCGGACAATCCGCCGATATCGCGTCTCCGGTCAGCATCGCGTTCGTGCGATGAGCGCTAACGGCCCATCGCCGCCGCAGCCTCTTCTTGCAGGCGCACGCTCATGACGGGCGCTTCCGGCCCGACGTGCGACAGTTTCATCAGACGCGGTTGCAACAACAGCGCCACGAGACCGCTCCATCCTGTCTGATGCGAAGCCCCGACGCCGCGCCCGTTGTCGCCATGAAAGTACTCGTGAAAGAGAATGAGATCCTGCGAGCGCGGATCGGCTTGCAGCATCGGATACGCGGCCATCACGGGGCGCTTGCCATCGGCATCTTTCAGAAACAGCGTGCCGATGCGCCGCGACAGATCGTCCGCGATTTCGCTCAGCGAATGCATTTTTCCGGAGCCCGTCGGATGCTCGACGCGAAACTCGTCGCCATAGTAGCGATGAAACTCGTAAAGCGATTCGATCAGCAAGTAATTGACCGGCATCCAGATCGGGCCGCGCCAGTTCGAATTGCCGCCGAATACACGCGAATCCGATTCCGCGGGCAAATATCGGATGCAGACATTCACGCCGTCGTGATCGAATACGTAGGGCTTTTCGCAATGCACGCGCGATAGCGCACGCACGCCATAGTCGGATAAGAATTCGCTTTCATCGAGCGTGCGCCGCAAGAGCGCTTTCATGCGATGTCCGCGCAATAGCGAAAGCAATGTGGTATTGCCCTTGCCGGGCTCGGTCCAGCGCGACACGAGCTTCGCGAGATTCGGCCGATGATCGAGAAACCACGCGAGCCTTTCGCGCAGTCCCGGCAGGTCGCCATACACGCGCTCTTCGAGCACGTGCACCGCGAAGAGCGGTATGAGCCCGACGATGGATCGAATGCGCATCGGCACGCGCGCGCCGTTCGGCAGATGCAGCACGTCGTAGAAGAATTCGTCGCTGCGGTCCCATAAGCCCGTCATGCAGGCTTCGCCGCAACTCACCGCTTCCGCGATATACAGGAAGTGCTCGAAGAACTTCACCGCGATCTCGACATAAGACTCGTTGGTCATCGCGAGTTCGAGGCCGATCTGCATGAGGTCGAGCGCATACGACGCCATCCACGCGGTGCCATCGGCCTGATCGATGCGTCCGCCTGTCGGCAGCGGCTGCGAGCGATCGAAGATGCCGATGTTATCGAGCCCGAGAAAGCCGCCCTGAAAGATGTTGCGGTCGTCGGCATCCTTGCGGTTGACCCACCACGCGAAGTTGAGGAGCAGCTTGTGAAACATCACTTCGAGAAACGCATGATCGCCGATGCCGGTCATCTCGCGATCCAGCTCGAACACGCGCCACGTCGCCCACGCATGCACGGGCGGATTTGCGTCGCCGAATGCCCATTCATACGCGGGCAATTGCCCGTTCGGATGCATGTAGCGCTCTTTCACGAGCAGCGATAACTGCTTCTTCGCGAAGTCCGGATCGATGGTTGCGAACGCAACCGCATGAAACGCGAGATCCCACGACGCGTACCACGGATACTCCCATTTGTCGGGCATCGATACGATGTCGCCATTGCACATGTGCCGCCAGTCCGCATTACGGCCGTGCCGACGATCTTTCGGCGGAACGGGCTGACCCGGATCGCCGTCGTGCCAGCGCGTGACGTCGAACTGGTAATACTGCTTCGTCCACAGCATGCCGGCGAGCGCCTGACGCTGCACGAGACGCGCATCGGCATCGTCGATATCGTGTTGCAGCGTCGCGTAGAACTCGTCGGCTTCCGTTTCGCGGCGCGCGAATAGCTGCGCCATGTCGAGCGGCGGATCGTTCGACACCGCTGCCGGCCGCCAGCGCAGATACATCACCGACTGTTCGTGCGGCCCGAGTTGCAGGCACGCATGCGCGGCGCTGCGCGTGCCATGATCGCGCCGGATGGCGTGTTCATCGCCTTCGACGAGATAGTCGTTGATGCCGTCCTTGAAGGGGCCCACGCCCTCCATGCCGAAAATGCGGCGAACGTTCGTTTCGTTTTCGCAGAAGAGCCATTCGATGGGCGTCTCTGCCGATGCCGTGACCAGCATCGCGCCGTGCGACGGATCGTGCGCCGCGACGCGCGCGCCTTCGCGTGCGTCCTGCTCCAGCGTCAGCGAAGGCTTGCCCCATTTGCTCGACCACGACCACCGGTTGCGCGCCCAGAACTGCGGCAGCACATGAAGTGTCGCGGCCTCGTTCGCGCGATTCTCGATGGTCACGCGCATCACGACGTCATCGTGCGTGTGCTTCGCATATTCGACGCAGACATCGAAGTAGCGGTCGTTATCGAATACGCCGGTATCGAGCACTTCGTATTCCGGAAGCTCGGGGCCGCGCCGCCTGTTTTCGTCGATGAGTTGCTGATAGGGATACGCGTCGTGCGGATACTTGTACAGCATCTTCATGTACGAATGCGTCGGCGTGCCGTCGAGATAGAAGTACAGTTCCTTCACATCCTCGCCGTGATTGCCTTGCTCGTTCGTCAGGCCGAAGAGCCGCTCCTTGATGATCGGATCGCGCTCGTTCCATAACGCAAGCGACACACACCAGTCGAGCGGATCGTTGCCGAATCCGGCGATACCGTCCTCGCCCCATCGATACATGCGGCTGCGCGCATGGTCGTGCGGAAAGTAATCCCAGGCGGTTCCATACTCGCTGTAATCCTCGCGGACCGTGCCCCATTGACGCTCGCTCAGGTAAGGCCCCCAGCGCCGCCAGCGGTCGCGTTCGGCGCCGTGCAGGCGAGCGCCTTCTTTCGTTTGCAGCAGATGGATTGCGCGTAACGGCGGCATGCGACCTCCGATCCGGATGACCATTCGATGTATTCGATGCGTGGTTTTCCGATGATAAGCGAAGTGAAAAAACGCGCGGCGAAGAACGTACGAATCACCGGGCGCCCCTAGGTTAATCCTATGACCGGCAAAGATATCTGATATTTGCGCGCTTTGCGGACAGGCATTCAAATAGAGGCCACACTGGTCGAAGTACTGAGAAAAGAAGCGAAGGCAATCTGATGACGACTTCCGTTATTGCGGAACACGACAACGCGCCGATTTTCAGCGTGGCGGATTACCGTCTTGCGGGCGTTCTGGTCAACGAACTGTGATGCAAGCGCCCGCCAAGTCGAACGCAGATCGATATCGTTCGTTTCTATTCGTGCCGGGCAATCGTCCCGAGCGGTTCGCGAAGGCGCTCGACAGCGGCGCCGACGCGATCATCATCGATCTGGAAGATGCCGTCGCGCCCGCGAGCAAGGACGAGGCGCGCGATGCGATTGCCGCATGGCTTTCGCCCGAGCGCCCCGTCCTGATTCGCGTGAATGCGTGCGATACGCCGTGGTTCGATCGCGATGCGCAGCTAGGGAAGCTGCGCGGCGTGGCAGGCATCGTGCTGCCGAAGGCGGAAAAGGCCGCGGACATCATCGCGCTCGTCTCGCGCACGAAGAGCACGATGCCCGTCTTTCCGTTGATCGAAAGCGCGCAGGGCATGTTCAACGCGCTCGAGATCGCGAAGGCGCCGTGCGTGCATCGGTTGATGTTCGGCACGCTGGATTTTTGCGCCGACATGAACATGGCCACCGATGACGATGTTCTCGATCCGTTCCGCGCGAATCTCGCGATGATATCGAGAGTCGCAGGCATCGGTGCGCCGATCGACGGCGTGACGCCCGCCATCGACGATGAAGACGTCTTGAAGAACGAGACGCTCAATGGCAAGCGCCGTGGCTTCTCGGGCAAGCTGTGCATCCATCCGAAGCAGGTTCGAACGATCAACGCATGTTATGCGCCGAGCGACGCCGAACTCGCATGGGCGAAGCGCGTACTCGATGCGTTCTCGAATGCGAATGGCGCGGCCATCGCCGTCGATGGAAAAATGGTGGATCGGCCGGTCGTGCTTCGCGCGCAATCGATCATCGAAAGCGTGCGTGCATAATGGGTGACCGGCGCCGGACATTGACGCGCGCGCCTGTCATCGACTCTTGCATTCCCACATGGACGTTCGCCAGCTTCGCTACTTCGTCAGCATCGTCGATTTCGGCAGTCTCGGCAAAGCGGCGGAAAAGCTCTACGTTGCACAGCCTTCGCTCAGCCAGCAAATGGCGCGGCTCGAAGAGGAACTCGGCGTCACGCTCCTTTTGCGCAGCAATCACGGCGTCACGCCGACGGCCGAAGGCGATGCGCTCTATCGTCACGCGCGTCTCGTGCTGCGGCAGATGGAACAGCTCAAACAGGAAGTGACGAAAGGCGCGGGCGCCGAATCGGGCACGGTCGCTGTCGGCTTGCCGACGACCATGGCCTCCGTGCTCGCGGTGCCATTGTTCGAGCGCATCCAGGATCAATACCCCGGCATTCGCCTGCAATTCTTCGAAAGCCTGAGCGGCTATCTGAACGAGTTGCTTGCCAATGGCCGGCTCGATCTCGGCATCCTGTTTCGCGAATCGGATACACCCGGCATCGCGGCCTTGCCCGTGCTCGATGAAACGCTTTATCTGCTGGGCGAACCGGGCGGCGATATCTCGCCGCGCGCATCGACCGTGCCGCTTCGCAAGCTCGCGGGCGTGAAGCTCGTGGCGCCCGGCGCCGCGAACGGTTTGCGTCTCTTGATCGAGCGCACGTTCGGGAGCGAGAAGGTCGAATTGAACATCATCGCGGATATCGATTCGTTGCCCGCGCTTTTACTGATCGCGAATTCGGGCCGGGCCTGCACGATTCTTCCATCATCGGCTATTGCGCAATGGAACGAGGCGCTGTTGCCGAAGATGCGCAGGATCGTCGAGCCGACGATCGAACGGCCAGCCAGCATCTGCTGGCCCAATGGCGCGCCGATGCACTCGGCGACGGTCGCCGTGCGCGAGACACTGATTCAGTTGATCGCCGAGCATGTCGAACGCGGTCGCTGGCAGGGCGTGACGATGCGCAAGCGCTAAATCGCGTTCGCCGCACGTAAGCGGTCGATGGCTTCATCGCCGAGACCGAGCTCGCGCAAGACCGCGCCGGTGTGCTGGCCGAGCGCGGGCACGGCGTCCATACGCGGCTCGTCGGCGCTGCCGAGTCCCGGCGGATAGAGCGCGGGAATCGTGCCGGCCGGCGTTTCGACACGTGTCCAGCGATGCCGCGCTTCGAGTTGATCGTGCTTCCACACGTCATGCATATCGTTCATGCGCGCATTGGCGATGCCCGCTTCCTCCAGCCGCTCGATGACTTGCGCGGCGGTCAGTGAAGCGAACGCATCGACGATGATGCCCTTCAGCGCTTCGCGATGCTGCGTGCGGCGGCTGTTTGCGCAAAAGCGTTCGTCGTTGTGCAACTCGGGCTGACGAATCACGCACTCGCAGAACTGCTTCCATTCGCGCTCGTTTTGCAGGCCGAGCATCACGGTCTTGCCGTCGCCTGCCTGGAACGCGCCATAGGGGAAGATGGTCGCGTGCGATGCGCCTGCCTGCGGCGGCGGCGTCTGCCCGTCGATTGCATAGTAGAGCGGATAGCTCATCCACTCGACCATGCTTTCGAGCATGGAAATGTCGATGCGCTTGCCGCGCCCCGTCTGTCCGCGTTCGATGAGCGCCGCGAGGATGTTCGTGTAACCGTACATGCCCGCCGCGATATCCGCTATCGAACAGCCTGCTTTCGCGGGCTGGCCTTCCGAACCCGTGATGCTCAGAAAGCCCGATTCGCTTTGAATCAGCAGGTCGTAGGCTTTCTTGTCGCGCATCGGGCCGTCCGAACCATAGCCCGAGATATCGCACACGATGAGGCGCGGATAGCGCACCTTCAGCGTGTCATAGTCGAGGCCCAGCCGCTGCGTTGCGCCGGGCGCGAGATTCTGCACGAATACATCGGTATCCGCGAGCAGCTTGTGCACGACGTCGAGTGCTTCGGAATGCTTGACGTCTAGCGTCACGCTTTCCTTCGAGCGATTCGTCCACACGAAATGCGATGAGAGACCCGACACGCGTTCATCATAGTTGCGAGCGAAATCACCCGTTCCGGGCCGCTCGATCTTGATGACGCGCGCGCCCAGATCGGCGAGTTGACGCGTGCAAAAGGGCGCAGCGATCGCATGCTCGAACGTGACGACCTTGATGCCCTGCAATGGACGCATGACCGCCTCCTTCAGAACGAGCGCGGCAGGCCGAGGATATGCTCCGCGACATACGAGAGAATCAGGTTCGTCGAAATCGGCGCGATCTGATAGAGACGCGTCTCGCGGAACTTGCGCTCGACATCGTATTCCGCCGCGAAGCCGAAGCCGCCGTGAAATTGCAGACATGCGTTGGCCGCTTCCCACGAGGCATCGGCGGCGAGGAGCTTCGCCATGTTGGCCTGCGCGCCGCAATGCTTGTGCGCGTCAAAAAGCTCGCACGCCTTGAAGCGCATCAGGTTTGCCGCTTCCACATTGACATACGCGCGCGCAATCGGAAACTGCACGCCTTGATTCTGCCCAATGGGCCGCCCGAAGACGACGCGGTCCTTCACGTATTGCGAGACCTTGTCGATGAACCAATAGCCGTCGCCGATGCACTCCGCCGCGATCAGCGTGCGTTCCGCGTTGAGTCCGTCGAGAATGTACTTGAAGCCCTGGCCTTCCTCGCCGATCAGATTTTCCGCGGGAATTTCGAGGTTATCGAAGAAGAGTTCGTTGGTCTCGTGATTCACCATGTTGAGGATTGGCTGCACGACGAGGCCGTGACCGATCGCTTCGCGCAGATCGACGATGAAGATCGACATGCCTTCGCTTTTCTTCTTCACGTCCGCAGCGGGCGTGGTGCGCGCGAGCAGAATCATCAGGTCGGAATGCTGCACGCGCGAGATCCATACCTTCTGACCGTTGATCACATAACGATCGCCTTTCTTTTCGGCGGTCGTCTTGATCTTCGTCGTATCGGTGCCGGTGGTCGGCTCGGTTACGCCCATCGATTGCAGACGCAATTCGCCCGAGGCGATCTTCGGCAGATAGCGCTTCTTCTGTTCCGCCGAGCCATGACGCAGCAACGTGCCCATGTTGTACATCTGGCCGTGGCATGCGCCCGAGTTGCCGCCCGAGCGGTTGATCTCTTCCATGATGACCGATGCTTCCGTCAATCCGAGCCCCGAGCCGCCGTACTCTTGCGGAATCAGCGCGGCGAGCCAGCCCGCTTTCGTGAGGGCATCGACGAATGCTTCGGGATAGCCCCGCGCTTCGTCGATCTTGCGAAAGTATTCGCCGGAGAATTGGCCGCAAAGATCGCGCACGGCTTCGCGGATGTCCTGATAAGCGTCGGGGGCGGATTCGATCATGATTTGCTTGCTGGTGAGTTCTTATCGTCGAACGAGTCGAACGAGTCAGGCGAGCGTGGCGCGCGCGGTCATGCCGAGCCAGCCTTCGTGATCCTTCGACCACAACTCGACGGTCTTGCCATCCGCCGACGGCTGGCCGCACAGATGCAGCGCATTGCCGGCGAAACACGGACGCTGCGCCTTGAAAGAGAAGCCGGCGACAGTCGCGTCGGGCAACTGGCGGCGCAGCAGATCCATCAGCAGCGTTGCGATGAGCGGCCCGTGCACGACGAGGCCCGGATAGCCTTCGACTTGCGTCACGTAGGGCTTGTCGTAGTGGATGCGATGCGCGTTGAAGGTCAGCGCGGAGTAGCGCAGCAGCAGCGTTTCGTCGGGCACGATGTCGCGTTGCCATTGCGCGTCGCGGGGCGCGGCGGTCGGAGCGGGAGCGGGCGCACCCGGCACGGCGGGTTCGCGATAGACGATGTCGTGTTCTTCCTCGATCGCGGTGAGCTCGCCACAGCGAATGCGATGCCCGACCGTCACGAAACCGAGCTTGCCCGTGCGGCCTTGCTTCTCGCTGACATCGAGAATGGTCGATTCACGCGCGATGCGTTCACCCACGATCACCGGCGCGGGAAAGCGCAGACGCCCGCCAGCCCACATTCGGCGCGGCAGGCCGAGGTCGGGCAGAAAGCTGCCTTTCCTGGGATGCCCGTCTTCGGCGATGAGCGATTGCTTCGCGATCGGCCTGAAGAAAATCCAGTGCCACAAGGGCGGAAGCGCGTCGCCTTCGTTCGGCGCGGCATCGTAATCGAGCGTGGCGGCGAGCGCCGCGACGGAACTGGGCGCGACGATATCGGCAGCGCTTTCCGTTTGCATTGTGTCGTCTCCGTTGCTGGACGAACCAGCGAATCCTGATTGGATAGGGTGACTCTAAGGAAATGTTCCGTCGAGCGGAAATACCAGTTTCATGTGCCGGGCATAGGGCGAACCTATTGCGGTCGCCACGCCCGATCAATGACATCGCATCATCAATCCGATAACCCGCGCGTCATTTTTCCCGGCGAGTGCGCGCCATAACATGCAATCCGTTGCTGTCAAACGCATTGCATAAGGAGTCGGATCATGTATGTCATCACCGGAATTACCGGGCAAGTCGGCGGCGCGCTCGCCAATGCGCTGTTGAAAGCGGGGAAACCCGTACGCGCCGTCGTGCGCGACGAGAAGAAGGGCGCAATCTGGGCGGCGCGCGGTTGCGAGCTGGCCCTCGCCACCATGACCGATGCCGATGCGCTCACCCGTGCCTTCGAAGGCGCCGAAGCCGTGTTCATTCTCCCGCCGCCGGAGTTCGATCCGGCGCCGGGTTTTCCTGAAGCGCGCGAAGTCATCGATACGATCGTCGCGGCCGTGACGCGTGCGAGGACGCGCAGGATCGTGTGCCTGTCGACGATCGGCGCGCAGGCCACGCAAACCAATCTCCTGACGCAGCGCACGCTGCTCGAGGAAGCGCTCGGCAAGCAGACGGTTCCCGTCGCGTTTTTGCGGCCGGGCTGGTTCATGGAGAATTGCGCGTGGGATGTCGACTCGGCGCGTAACGAAGGCGTCGTGCAATCGTTTTTGCAACCGCTCGATCGCGCGATTCCGATGACCGCCACCGACGATATCGGCGAACTCGCGGCGAAGCTCATGCAGGAGCAATGGTCGGGCGTGCGCGTCGTCGAGCTGGAAGGGCCGCGGCGCACGAGCCCGAACGATATCGCCGCCGCATTCGCGGAAGTGCTCGGCAAGCCGGTACGCGCGAACGGCGTTCCGCGCGACACATGGGAAGCGCTGTTCGTGAGTCAGGGCATGAAGCATCCGACGCCGCGCATTCGGATGCTCGATGGCTTCAACGAAGGATGGATCGACTTCGAAGGCCGGCGCGATGAGATCGTCAAAGGTGCGACGCCGCTCATCGACGTGATTCGAAAGCTCGTCGCGCGCTAATCGGAAGGCTTCAGCCGATTGCGCTCACGTGCGGAATCATCGCCGCTTGTCCGCGATGAACGCCGTCGCGATCGAACAATTGCCACACGGTCGCGCGTTCGATCCGGAAGCGCTCGCCCGATTGAGCGACGCGAACGCCGCGATAGCCGTCGACATAGCCGTCGCGCGTCACCTGTTCGAGAAACGCCTGACGCTCGCTGCGTTCGGGCGCTTCGGCGGACAGGCGCGACGGCAGCGCGGTCAGTTCATTCCACGTATAGCCGAACAGACGTTGCGCGCGCAGATTGCCGTAGACGAACACGGGATCGGCCTGAGTATCGTGCGCGAGGATGCCGAATGGCGCGTCTTCGTAAAGCCAGCGCGCGGCTTCGGCGGGTGTCAGCCCTTCATCCGGAACCAGCGGCTTGCCCAGCAGGCGCTCATAACTTTCGCTTACGAGCGTGAAGAAATCGATATCGGTTGGCTGCATCGTGCGGCGTGCCTCGAACGAGCGGAAAACAGCACCTTACCCTTTCGTTTCCGTTTGCGCATGTTCGAGGTCCGCATGGCTTCGTCGAATCATATCGACTTGACTTCGCCGCCATCCATTCTCAACGTGCTGCCCGTCATCCATTTCGCGGCGGGCGACACGAGGAACGCCATCAACTCCGCGATCTCTTCCGGCGTGCCATAACGTGCGATGCCCGCTTCGACCGGAAAACGCGCGGTCGCTTCCTCCACGGTCATATCGTGCAACGGCGCCCAGTGCTCCAGATACGAGCGCCTTCGGCCTGTCATCACCGGACCGGGCAACACGCTGTTGACCTGCACGCCGTCCGTGATGCCGCGATCGGAAAATGCCTTCGCCAATGCGACGATCGCCGCGTTGATCGTGCCGACCGCCGCATACGGCGCTTTGGGAAACAGCGCCGAATTGCCCGACATCAGCACGACCGATCCCGATGTCTCTTTCAACGAAGGCCACGCCGCGACGGTCAACCGGCGCGCGCCGTGCAGCTTCAACGCGAGGCCCGCGTCCCATTGCTCGTCGGTCATGTCGAACAGATCGATTTGCGGCACGGCGCCCGCGATATTCAACAGCGCGTCGATGCGGCCGAACGCGGCAAGCGCACCATCGACCACCTTTTGCGCGGCGTCGGGTTGTGAGAGATCGATATCGAGCGCAAGCGTCTTCGCGCCGGCTTGCGCGACCATCGACGCCGTTGCGTCGAGATTCGCGCGATGACGTGCGACGAGCACGATGGAGTCGAAATCGCGTGCGAGGCGAATCGCGGTGGAACGTCCGATGCCCTGGCTCGCGCCCGTGACGATCGCTACTTTCGCGGACATGTCATCTCTCCCGATTCAATGAACGACGACCATCTTGCCGTTGGCTTCGTTCGCTTCCATCACGCGATGCGCTTCGTGAATCTCGTCGAACTGAAACACGCGTGCGGGCTTCGCGTTGAAGCGTCCCGCGGCGACGTCGGCGGCGATCGCTTGCAGCGGCACGTCGGACAGCGGAAAGCCCGGCGTGCCGAACACGAAGCTGCCGAAGAACGTCAGATGCACGCCGCTCGTCATTTGCAATAGCGGGTTGAAATCCGCGATCGGCGCAAGACCGCCGAGCCAGCCCGCGAGACATGCGCGGCCGCCGCGGCGCAGCATCGCGAGCGAATCGAGAATCGTGCTGTTGCCGACGAGATCGAGCACCGCATCGATCTCTTTCGCTTCCGCGATGCGCTTGCTCAATTCCGGTCCTTCCAGTTCGACGCGCGATACGCCCAGCGCTTCGAGCTTCGCGAAGCGATCGCGGTTGCGCGTCGTCGCGATGACCTTCGCGCCCGCATTCACCGCGAGATTCACCGCTGCCTGTCCGAACGACGACGTCGCGCCGCGAATGACGACCGTCTGTCCCGCCTCGATCTCGAGATTGCGAAAGAGGCACGTCCATGCCGTCGCGTACGTTTCGGGCAGAGCGGCCAGTTCGGCCCACGGCAGACCGGATTCGATCAGCGCGACGTTGGACACCGGCGCGCGCGTGAATTGCGCATAACTGCCGTCGATCGTGCGGCCGAGCCCGCCCATCAACGCGGCCACTTTCGCGCCGACGGGAAACTCGCCGCCCGGACACGACTTCACGATGCCCACGCATTCGATGCCGCTCACTCTCGCGGCTTCGGCCCACTCGCCGCGCCGCATGTGCATTTCCGCATGATTGAGGCCGAACGCCTTGATCTCGATGACGACATGGCCTTCCAGCGGTTCCGGTTCCGGAATCTCGGTATAGACGAGGCTGTCGATACCGCCGAACTTGTCGAGCACGATTGCACGCATGATGTTTCTCCTGTGATGGATGGTCCGCGTTTTCAATGAGCGAGGAAATCGGTGATGGCTGCGGCGATATCTGCCGCGTGCGTTTCGAGCGCGAAATGACCTGTGTCGAAGAAGCGCACGTCCGCATGCGGGATATCGCGCTTGAATGCTTCCGCGCCGGGCGGCAGGAAGAACGGATCGTTCTTGCCCCACACGGCGAGAAATTTCGGCTGATGCTCGCGGAGATACGCCTGAAATGCCGGATACAGCGCGATGTTGTTGCGATAGTCGCCGAAGAGATCGAGCTGCACTTCATGCGCGCCGGGGCGGCTCAAATAATAGTCGTCGAGCGCATAGCCATCCGGGGCGACTGTGGATGCGTCGGGCACGCCGTGTGTGTATTGCCACTGAGTCGTGTCTTTCGTGAGCATCGCGCGCAGCGCATCGCGATTCGCTTGCGTGGGCGCTTGCCAGTACGCGCGAATCGGATTCCAGCCGTCGCTCAATCCCTCTTCATACGCGTTGCCGTTTTGCGAAACGATCGCCGTGATGCGTTCGGGATGCCTGAGCGCAAGACGAAAGCCGGTCGGCGCGCCGTAATCGAAAACGTACATCGCATAGCGATCGAAGCCGATTACTTCGGTGAAGCGATCGATCACGTTGGCGATGTTGTCGAACGTGTACGAGAACGCATCGCGACTCGGCATGTCGGAGAGGCCGAAGCCGGGAAGATCGGGCGCAACGATATGAAAGCGTTCGGACAAGAGCGGAATCAAATTCCGAAACATGTGGCTCGAACTGGGAAAGCCATGCAGCAGGAGAAGTTTGGGAGCGTCTTCCGGACCGGCTTCGCGATAGAACACGTTGAAGCCGTCGACGTCGATATGACGATGCGCAATGGCGGACATGGCGTTTCTCCACAGGATGAGGAAAAGTTTGTGTAACCGTTAAAAGCGTGAAATGAAGGTTACAAACTAGATCCGTAACTTGTCAAGAGCTTTTTTAGCGGTTACGATTGAGTCATCGTAGCAACACGTCTGGATGTGCAAAATGGACTACCGCCCCATGCCGGCGATTTTCGTGGCCGACGCGCCTGGTCTCGATTTCCTCAACTCGATCGCGACACCGGTCGATGAACCCGTCGAATGGATCGGCGATGGCGAAGGCTTGCTGTCGTGGCTGGAACAGGCGCAACTGGTGCCCGCCGACGTGCTCGCTTCCATGCGTTCGCACATCGCGCCGGCCGAACTGGACGAGGTCGCCGCGAAGGCGCGCGGCCTGCGCGAATGGTTTCGCGCGTTCGTGCGGAAGAGGAAAGGGCGGCCGTTGTCGGCGAAAGATCTGGCCGAACTCGAACCGCTGAATGCCGTGTTGCAGCGCGACGAACAACATGCGGTGATCGTCGCCGATGCGAATGCGTCGAGCGGTCTCGCGTTCGGCATGCAGCGACGTTGGCCGACGGCCGAATCGCTGTTGATGCCGATCGTCGAAGCGCTCGCGAAGCTCGTCTGCGAAGAGGACTTTACTTACGTGAAGGCGTGCGAAGGTCCGAAATGCACGCTGCTTTTTGCGGATCACACGCGCGGACATGCGCGGCGGTGGTGCAGCATGGCGGCCTGCGGGAACCGGGCGAAGGTGGCCGCGCACCGGGCGCGGCTCAAGGAAGAAAAGGGAGCGTGAGCGGCTCTACTTCGCCTCTTCCGCTCGCGACGCACACATGCGCCACGATGACGCCGCCTTCGGCGCATCCGCGACTTCGCGCCACCATCGCTCGCCGCGATGCGGCGCTTCGAGAGCCAGCCGCTCGCCCATGCGCGGTGTCGTCACCGCGACGCCGCGCGCGAGCGCGAGTCCCGTCACGCGCTCGAACGGCTCCTGCCATGAATGCATGGCGAGATCGAACGTCCCGTTGTGTATCGGCGCGAGCCAGCGTCCGCGCAAGTCGATGTGCGCCTGCACCGTTTCCTCGGGCTGCATGTGCACGTACGGCCATTGCGCGTCGTATGCGCCTGTTTCGATCAGCGTGACGTCGAACGGACCGAGGCGCTCGCCGATCGTCCTGAAGCCGTCGAAATAGCCCGTGTCGCCGCTGAAGAACACGCGCAGATCGTCGTCGACGATGACCCATGACGCCCACAGCGTACTGTTGCCGTCGAAGAGACTGCGGCCGGAGAAATGCTGCGCGGGCGTCGCGGTGAACAGCAGGCCGCCGACTCGCGCGCTTTGCCACCAGTCGAGCTGGCGCACCTTCGATGCATCGATGCCCCATTCGATCAGCCTGTCGCCGACGCCGAGCGGCGTGAGAAAGACCGCTGTCGTCGCGGCGAGCGCGAGCACCGTGTCCCGGTCGAGATGATCGTAGTGATCGTGCGACAGGATCACGCCACGCAATGGCGGCAGATCGCCGAGTGCGATGGGCGGCGCATGAAAGCGCTTCGGCCCGACGCGCTTGAACGGCGACGCGCGTTCGCCGAAGACCGGGTCGGTCAGCCAGTATTCGCCGCGCAGCTTGAAGAGCATCGTGGAGTGGCCCAGCCGATAGAGGCTGCGATCGGGCGCGGCGTCGAGCTGCGCGCGCGTGAGCGTTTCGACGACGGGCGCCTGCGCCGGCACGGTATTGCGCGGCTTGTTGAACAGCACGTTCCAGACGATGCGCAACGTCTTGCCGATGCCTTCTTGCGGACGCGGCTTCACGTTGCGAAAGCGCGCGCCGTCATGTTGCGGCGACGCGCTCGACAATGCGCGCCCGCGTTCCGCGGCGGCGAGACCCAGGGCACGGCTGAAGCGATCGGTGAACGAAGTCATAGGACGTGACGGGGCGCGAGCCCGTATCGGAAGTAGACTGTACAGTGTAGTTTAATTTCGAGAAAAAAGTAAACCGGACGGTGTAAAATATGGGGATGGAATCGAATGACATGAACGACCTTCCCCAGCGGCTCACCGACCGCAAGCGCGCCGCCATCGTGAACGCGGCGGTCGCGGAGTTCATTGCTGCGGGTTATGACGCGACCAGCATGGACCGGATCGCCGCGCGCGCGGGTGTCTCGAAGCGCACGGTGTACAACCACTTCGAGAACAAGGAAGCGCTTTTTGCCGCGATCCTGCATCGCTTGTGGGATGCGAGCGAAACTGGCGATGCCGCCGTCTATAGCGCCGACGAACCGCTGAACGCGCAATTGCTCGCGCTGCTCACGCGCAAGCTGCGGCTCATGAACGACGAGTCGTTTCTATCGCTCGCGCGCGTGGCGATCGCGGCGGGCATTCACTCGCCGGAACGCGCGCGGGACATGGTGGCGCGCATCGGCGAGCGCGAGGAAGACGTGACGGCGTGGATCAGAAAGGCCGCCGCCGATGGCCGTCTCGCGGTCACGGACCCGGTCTTCGCCGGGCAGCAACTGCATGGCATCGTGAAGGGTTTCGCGTTCTGGCCTCAGGTCACGATGGGCCAGCCGCCGCTTTCGAAACACGAGCAGAAAAAAGTCGCGGAAGCGGCCGCCGACATGTTTCTCGCGCGCTATGAGCGCGCCGCGCCGAAACGCTCATAACGATTCGCGCTCCCGGATCGAACGTTCATGCGACGCGCGAACTATCGCATTTAACTTCGCGCCGGCTTGGGTATATGTTTGTTATGTGCGCATTGGCTTGCGCACCCGGTTCACCTGACGGTTGTTTCGTCGGGCAGCGGTAAGTCTTCGTCGAAGGAGAACGTCATGAAGACCTTCCTCGTTACGACCACGCTCGTGGCCGCGTTTTCACTCGGAAACCTGACTCAGGCACAGGAACCCACCGACACCTTGCAGTCCATTCCCGCACCCCGTCAACAAAACGCCCAGACCGCGCCACCTTCCGGCGACACCGCTTATGGCGGCGCGGCAATGGGGCAGAGCGCGAGCGGGAGAACGTCGAACCGGAGCGGCGCCATGTCGAACAATTGCGCTCCGCGACCCTTCTGCAACATCTATTCGGGTGGACAGTAGGCGCAACGCCGGCAGGGCGGTCTTTTCGGGTCCGAATCATCTTCCGGTGAGACCGCCGCCGGCCGCAACGAGGTCGTCACCGGAGGCTGTTAAAATCCCGGTACGTTTTTACGGGCACGATGTGATGGGCTTCGAACAACTCGCCGGACTGAAAGAGCAACTCGCAAAACAGGCTGCAAGCGCCGCAGCAAAGAAAAAGGCGCAGCGCGCGCGGCGTCCCGTGCCGGCGGCCGCGTCGAAGCCGGCTGAACCCGCCAAACCGGCTAAACCGGCGGCAGCGCCGTCGAAGCCGGTCGATCCGGTCGTGCATGTCATCGGAAAGCTGCAGAAGCGTTTTCCGCTCGCGTTTCCGAAGAATCCCGCGCCGAAGGTTCCGCTGAAAGTCGGCATTTTCGAGGATCTGATGAAGCACGCGGAAGAGCTCGGCCTCAACGAGAAAGAGCTGCGTGGCGCGATCAAAGTCTGGTGCCGCGGCAACCGCTATTGGACGTGTCTGGTGCAAGGCGCGCCGCGAATCGATCTGACGGGCGGCGCGGCCGGTGAAGTATCGGCGGCGGATGCGGAACGCGCCGTATATCTGGAAACGAATCGCCTCGCTCGATCGGCTCCGGCGCCGAAGACTGCAGAAGCCGTCAAGTAACGCGACACACCGCTTCTCGTTCGCATGCGGTGTGTTTAGCGTTTATCGAACAGATAAAAAAAGCGCGATGCCGCTCTGGCATCGCGCTTCAATCGAATCAGCTTTCAATCAGAACTTGTGACGCAGACCGACGCGCGTCACGAGCTGCGTGTTCGCGCCCGCATTGCCGATGAACGACGACGACGAGCCGATCTCCGCCTGCACCGGCACGCCGCGGTTGCTGCCCGACGCCTTCTGATAGGCGCCGATCACATAGACATCGGTGCGCTTCGACAGCGCGTAGTCCACCACGCCGTTGACCTGATGCCACCTGCCGTCGAAGTTGCCGCTGAGATCCGAGAACGTATAGCCGAGGCCCGCGCTCAATGCCGGCGTGAACGTGTACTTGCCGCCGATTTCATAGTTGTTCAGCGTCGACGATCCGGTCGTGATCTGATGGAACATCGTGTGCGTCCAGTTTGCCCAGACCACGGCGGCGGCGATCGCGTAACGCGCGCCGACGCCGAACGTTTCCAGATCATGCAGGCCCAGCGTGTTCACGTTGGCGATGCTCACGCTGAACGCCGGCGTCGCGGCATTCGGATAGCGCAGCTTGGTGTACGCCGCGCCGATGCCGAGCGGCCCTTGCGCATAGTTCAAGCCGAAACTGTACGCGCTCGACGAGCCTTGCACCGCAGTCGCGCCGGTGCCGGTCGTGGGCGAGCCCGCGAAGTTCGTCGAGTTCGAGAAGCCGTACATCGCGCCGAATGTCACGCCGTAGAAACTGGCGCTGCTGAACTTGACCGCGTTGTTGATGCGGCTCGACGTCAACTGGTCGAGATCGTTGATGTGATAGGCGTAGTTGCCGGCGGGCGTCTGGCTGCCCATCGTGTAGCCGCCGCCGAGATAGTCGGTCGAGAACGAGTATTGACGGCCGAAGGTCAGCGAGCCGTAGTCGTTCTTCGCGAGACCGACATAGGCCTGCCGTCCGAATAGTGCGCCACCTTGACCGAGTGTGCCGTCGCCGCTGTTGAAGCCGCTTTCGAGCACGAAGATCGCCTTCAGACCGCCGCCCAGATCTTCCGTGCCGCGCAGGCCCCAGCGGCTGCCTTGCGCCACGCCGTCGCCATACTTCACGATGCTGTCGTGGCCGCCGGGCACCGCGACCTTGTTCGCATACGTGATACCGGCGTCGATGATCCCGTACAGCGTGACGCTGCTCTGCGCGTGCGCCGCGATGCCGAACATGCCGAATACCGCAGCCGCTACGATGTGCTTCTTCATTCTTCTTTTCCTTGTTGTTGTCCGCGTGACGCGGCCTGCTTGAGACATGGCGCGGCGCGTTCGAAAGCGCGAGCGCGGCCATCCCGGCTTCGCGAGAAACCGCGCGAAGGTCGAGTCCTGCGTGATGTTATTGAAGCCGCTTCTTTCGATAGAAGTGGCAAAAGAGCCCACCGCGATGAAGCAGATGAAACGCCGCTTCACGTTATAGCGGAGCGAATATAACGCTTCGTCGGGCGTTCGTAAATTTGCGTTACGCTATTTGTAGCATTTCTTCCACATTACCTTCATCAAACAGCGCAACTAACTGTCGATCCTTCAACCCGACTTCAAGCGGGCGCGCGCATTGCATATAAAGGGAAAATGCAAAAGGAAAAGCCATGACCGAAAACCGTCATCCGGACGCTTGCAGAATCGGCGTCGCTTTCATCGAAGCGCAGGTCACCACGCTTCACGCGTATGCGAGCCTGTTGTCCGACTGGATCGAGCGCGGCGCGCCGCCGCCCGATTTTGCGAAGGCGCAGTCCTTACTCGCGCGCAAGCATTCGCGTCCTGAAGCGCATACGCACAGCGAGGACGGCACGCCGATGAAAGATGCGCCGACGGAAGACACGCTTTCGTGGCCATCGTTCGATACGGCCGAGAAGCGCATCGCGTTCGCGCTGATCGTCCCGTGCACGAACGCGATCCTCGCGGTCGCCGAATACTTCGATGTTCATCGGCTTTCCGCGTCGCGTGCGCCCGAAGTGCAATTCCTCATGCGTCTGCGCGATGCCGCCGCGAACGGCAACACATTCAGCCTCGCAGCCGATGAATACCGGCCGCACGCCGCGTATGCCGGCCTGATCGTCGATGACGCGCTGGACGGCACGCTGCTTTTCAGCGATGGCGTCAAGCCAGGTTTCATCGAATTCGGCGATACGGTCGGCTTGCTTCGCTATCTGGCGAAACTGTTGAAGAGCATGCAATCGGCGATCAGCGCCGGCGACGCTGGATAGACGATTCGTCCAGTCAGGCGCGCGCTTTGCTCGAAGATCGATGACATCACCCTGTCATACGAAAATGGACGAATCACTGAAACGCCTGAGGGAAAGAATCGCGAAGCAGATCGCGGAGCGTGAGGCGGCGCTCGCGTCGTTGCGCGACGGCGCGGAACAGGCCCGCACGAAACACGATCGCGAGCGCATTCTTCTGACGCTCGCCGTGCTCGACGAAGAGCTCGCCGGATGGAAGCAGGTCGCTGCGCGCATCGAGCAGGCGGTGTTGTTCGAGCCGCGCAATCATCGCGCGATCCGCATGCCCGCGCTGCGATAGCTTCGCGTACTCATCCTTCGAACCATCCGACACACGCGCATGGAGCAACCCAATGTCCGCGTCTTCCAACGGTAACGACGGCAACAACGACACGCCCGTCTGGTTCATCACCGGCTGTTCGACCGGCTTCGGCCGCGAACTGGCCTGCGCCGTGATCGAAAAGGGCTGGCGGGCGGTCGTCGCCGCGCGTGATCCGGCAAGTGTCGCGGATATCGTCGAGCGCGCGCGAGGCCGTGCGATCGCGGTGCGTCTCGACGTGACGCGTGCCGATGAGATCAAGTCCGCCATCGGCGATGCCTATGCCGCGTTCGGCCACATCGACGTGCTCGTGAACAACGCGGGCTTCGGCTATCTCTCGGCCGTCGAAGAGGGCGAAGACGACGAAGTGCGCGCAATGTTCGAAGCGAACTTCTTCGGTGCAGCCGCGATGATCCGGGCCGTGCTGCCGCGCATGCGCGAGCGGCGTTCGGGACATGTGGTCAACATCACGTCGGTGGGCGGTCTCGTCGGCAATCCGGGCAGCGGCTATTACGCGGCGACGAAGTTCGCGCTCGAAGGCCTGGGCGAAGCGCTCGCCCGCGAAACCGAATCACTCGGCATCAAGGTCACGGCGGTCGAGCCGGGTCCGTTCCGCACGGACTGGGCCGGCCGGTCGCTGAAGCAGACGCGCACGCCGATCGACGATTACGCGCAGACGTCGGGCAGCCGGCGCGCGGCCATCGCGGAGCGCAGCGGCAAGCAGCCGGGCGATCCGGCGCGCGCCGCGCAGGTCATCATCGAAGCGGTGACGTCGCCTGAGCCGCCGGGGCATCTCGTGCTCGGCGGTCCCGGCCTCGAACTCGTGCGCAACAAACTGGCGAAGCTGACCGCCGAGATCGATGCATGGCAGGCGCGCAGCGAGTGGACCGATCATCCGGAGCAATGATCGTGAAGCGGCCTCGCGCGGAGGAAGCGCACATCCTTTCGCTCGTCGCCGCCGATGCCGCCGCGCTCCACGTCGCGCCGCCGCATGTGCGTTTCGTGACGCGGTCGAGCGGGCCGTGCTACGAAGCCTTGTTCAATCGCATCGAACTGGATCGAGCGACGCTGGCGTTGCCGGAGCCGTTGCTTCGAATCGTCGTCGCGCACGAAGTCGGGCACGCGACGCAACGCGGCACGATGCTGCTCGATTTCGCGTGGACCGTTCTTTCGGTGACGATGCTGCTGTCGATACCCTGCATCGTCTTCGCGCTCTCGCCCGATCAGGAACTCTGGCGCGTGAGCGTTCCGGGATTCGCCTTCGTGGTGGCGTTCTTCGTGTGCGGGAAGATCTGGCGCACACGCAGCGTCGAGCGCTCGGACGCATTCGAACTCGATGCGGACGCGAAAGCCGCATCGCTGTGTGGCGCGGCATCGGCGTTGGCGGCGCTCGAAGCGATGTCGACGCGCGGCCATATCGACACAGCGCGCCTTGACGCGATGCGCGCGCGTCTCATCTCGAACTCGCGGTAGCGGAAATGCACGGGCGTCCGTAACCGGACGCCCGTGCATTTTCATGAGCAGTGCCGCGTGATTGCCGGGTTATTGCGCTTGCGAAGCGGGCGCCGGCGTCGATTTCTTGTGATGCTTCTGGCCTTTCTTGTGATACGCGGGGCGCGGCTTGTTGTTCGGATAATCGGCCGCCGCGAACGACAGCGTCGGCGCCGCGAAGGCCGCCAGCACCAAAAGCACGAGGGATTTCTTCAAGGACGTTTTCATCGGAGACTCGCTGGGAGAAGATGGCCTTAGAAAGCGCAAAGCGGCGGGCGGGCGGCCGCTTCGCACTGTAAGAAATATAAGACTCGATATTCCGCTGCAACCATGCACGTGTGATTCGGGCAGCGGCGTTGCGGTTCCTCCGCGTCGGGCGCTGCCGAGGCAACAGTATATTGCACAAAAAAGTGCAATTCATCGATGCGCATGCATAACACATTGACGCAACAAGATTTTTGTCGGTTTGCACTGCTTCGTGAGATGTGCTCGGTTGCCTTGGGTCCGCGACAAATGTCATCGACTGCATCTACTATCGTGCCTGTTCTCAACTCAGGGACGACCCAGTGAAAGAAGACGACATCCGCAGGAATGCTTTCGCCATGCCTGTGCATAACCCCGCTTACCCGCGTCCGCCGTTCCGCTTTCTCAATCGCGAGTACTTCATCATCTCTTACGAGACCGATCTCGACGCGCTGCGCGCCGTGGTCCCCGAGCCGCTCGAAGTCGACAACGGCCTCGTGCATTACGAATTCATTCGCATGCCGGACTCGTCCGGCTTCGGCGATTACACCGAAAGCGGCCAGGTGATCTCCGTCATCGATCCGGACGGCAACAAGGCCAGCTACACGCATGCGATGTATCTCGACGACGAAGGTCCGATCGCCGGTGGCCGCGAGATCTGGGGCTTTCCGAAGAAGCTCGCGTCGCCGCGCCTTTCCGTCGATGGCAAGGACACGCTGCTCGGCACGCTCGATTACGGCTCGCAGCGTATCGCGACGGGCACGATGGGCTACAAGTATCGTCCGCTCGACCTCGAAGCCGAGCGCAAGAAGCTCGCCGATACGCCGAACTATCTGCTGAAAGTGCTGCCGCACGTCGACGGCACCGCGCGCGTGTGCGAACTCGTTCGTTTCTTTCTGCGCGACGTGAGCGTGCTCGGCGCATGGGAAGGCCCGGCCGCGCTGGAACTGCATGCGCATGCGCTCGCGCCTGTCGCGGATCTGCCGGTGCGCAAGGTGGTCGGCGCGCGGCATGTCATCGCGAATCTGACGCTCGATATCGGCGAAGTCGCTTACGACTATCTCGCGCCGCCGGACGAACTCAAGCTCGCCGTCAATCAATAACTTCGCATCACGTCGACAAGGGAACAAGCAAATGGCATTGCAAGGAAAAGTCGCGCTCGTCACGGGCGCAGCGAGCGGCATCGGTGAAGAGACGGCGCGCAAGCTCGCAGCCGACGGCGCGGCGGTCGTGATCGCTGACCTGAACCTCGCGAACGCGCAGAAGGTCGCGGACAGCATCGTCGAAGCGGGCGGCCGTGCAATCGCCGTGTCGATGGACGTGACGAGCGAAGACGCGGTGAACGCCGGTATCGAAGAAACGGTGGCGAAGCTGGGCGGCATCGACGTGCTGGTGTCGAACGCGGGCATTCAGATCGTCGCGCCGATCGAAGAATACGCATACGCCGACTGGAAGAAGATGCTCGCGATCCATCTCGACGGCGCGTTCCTCACGACGAAAGCCGCGATCAAGCACATGTACGCATCGGGCAAGGGCGGCTCGATCATCTACATGGGATCGGTGCATTCGCATGAGGCATCGAAGCTGAAGTCGGCTTATGTCACGGCGAAGCATGGCCTGCTCGGGCTCGCGCGCGTCGTCGCGAAGGAAGGCGGTCCGCGCGGCGTGCGCGCCAACGTGGTGTGCCCCGGTTTCGTGCGTACGCCGCTCGTCGAGAAGCAGATTCCCGAGCAGGCGAAGGCGCTCGGCATTTCGGAAGCGGACGTCGTGAAGAACGTGATGCTGAAGGAAACGGTCGATGGCGAATTCACGACCGTCGACGATGTCGCGAACACGGTCGCGTTCCTTGCCGGGTTCGAATCGAACGCGCTGACGGGGCAGTCGATCGTCGTGAGCCACGGCTGGTTCATGCAATAAGGAGAATCCATGCGCCGCAGTCAACGCAACACACTTAAGCAGGCGAACCACGTCGCGCTGCCGGATTACGATGAGGTTTGCCTCGTGCTGCAAGGCGGCGGCGCGTTGGGTTCGTATCAGGCGGGCGTGTTCGAAGGGCTCGCGGAAGTCGGCGTCGATCCGACCTGGACGTCGGGCATTTCCATCGGCGCGCTGAATACCGCGATCATCGCGGGCAATGCGCCCGAGAATCGCGTGGCCGCGCTGCGCGGATTCTGGAACACCATCTGCCAGCCGGCGGATCTGATCGGACATGTGGGCGCGTTTCTGCCCGCGGCGTTCGGCTTCGGCAATTTCGGCCGCAAGTTTTCGAGCATGTGGGCGGCGGCGCGCGCGCTGACCGAAGGGCAGAGAGGCTTCTTTTCGCCGCGCGTGCATGTGCCCGATCTCGGTCCGCGCACGAAGAGCAAGCGCCCGAACGAGGTGAGCTACTACGACACGTCCGCGTTACGCGCGACGCTGCTGCAATTCGCGGATTTCGACCGCATCAACGACGGCGCGATGCGTGTTTCCGTGGGCGCGGTCAACGTGCGCACGGGCAATCTCGTCTACTTCGACAACACGAAGATGCGTCTCGCGCCCGAGCACTTCATGGCGTCGGGCGCGTTGCCGCCGGGCTTTCCTGCGGTCGAGATCGACGGCGAGTTCTATTGGGACGGCGGTCTCGTGTCGAATACGCCGTTGACGGAGATCATTCGCGAAAGCCAGCACAAGGACACGCTCGTATTTCAGGTCGATTTGTGGAGCGCGCGCGGCACGTTGCCCGGCGATTTCCTCGACGTGAGCGAACGCACGAAGGACATTCAGTATTCGAGCCGCACGCGCGCGATCACCGATTTCGTTTCGCACAATCAGAAGCATGCGCGGCTCATCAAAGAGCTGCTGGAGCACATTCCCGAGAAGACGCGGCGCTCGCATCCGCTGTTGCGCGAGGCGCAGAAGGTCGCGGACGGCGGCGCGGTGAACGTCGTGCATCTGATCTACAAGAACAAGTTCTTCGAAGGGCACTACAAGGACTACGAGTTCAGCAACGACACGATGGACGAACACTGGGCGAGCGGGCTGGAGGATATTCGCCGCTCGTTCGGGCATCCGGAGTGGTTCGAGGTGCCGAGTCACGATCTGGGTTTCGTGACGCACGACGTGCATCGGTACGAGCCCGCGCCGCAAGCGATGGCCGAGATGCCGAAGGCGGTGTCGAAGAAGCTGGTCGATGTGGATGAGGTGGAAGGGGTTTGAAGCCCGCGCGGGATTCCATTACCCTGATTAGCCTCGTCACGATGAACCGAGGCCGGTCATGACCACCTGGAAACCCGCAACCTACCCTTCCGTGAGCCCTTATCTCGTCTGCGAAAACGCGGACGAGATCATCACCTTCCTGCAAAGCGTCTTCGAAGCCGAACTGGTCCGCCGCTTCGACCGTCCCGATGGCTCGCTGATGCACGCGGAAGTGCGTATCGACGACAGCATCGTGATGATCGGCGGCGGCGCGACCGATCAGCAATCGCCCGGACCGCATATCCACGTCTATGTGCGCGACGCACAAGCCGTCTACGACCGCGCGATGCAGCACGGCGCGCAAAGCGTGCAGACGCCCACGCGCAAACGCGCCGACGACGATCTCAGAGGCGGCTTTCGCGACGCCGCCGGCACGACGTGGTGGGTCGCCACACAATGACGCGCTAACGCTTTTTTCTCTTCGCGCGCACGGCGGGCGCGCCCAGGCTTTCGCGCAATGCGCTCGTCAGCGTCTTCAGAAACTGATCGACCGCGGGCGGAAGACGGCGCTCGCGCATCACCGTCACCTGTAGCAGACGCTCGTTGAGCAAGGGCTCGTCGATGGGCGTGGCGACGAGCGTCGGCGGGCCGGGATCGCCTTCGAGCGCGACCGCGCTGCCGAGCGTGATCGCGCCGGTGAGCGCCGCGAAATGATGCATCGCGCTCGAGTTGTTGCTCGTCAGGACCGGCTCCAGATGCACGCCGCGGGCGCGACGGGCAGCAAGGCCGCGCCGCGCTTCTACATGATGTTCACGGCCGTGATCAGTCTCGGGGCGCTCGCGGCGGTGAGCCGCGGCAAAGGCCCGATGAGGACGGCGGGCGCGGCGGCCTGAGCGCCGCGCCGGTCACGGTTCCAGCGCACGAATCAGTCTCGCGAGGTTGACCGGATCGACGTGAATGATCCCGCCTCGCGGACTGTCGATATCCGCGATCAGCGCGAGCGACAGCGCCACCGTCACCGGCAGGATCAGCACGAGCAAGCCTCGCCGCAGCTTGCCTTTCGCGCCGTAGCCCTGCACCGCGCAGCCGCATAGCGCGATCACGAGCATCAGAATCCATGCGCCGATCGGAATGCGATTCTTGCGCGCCGCCTCCGAATAGTCCTGCGAGTTGAGCACGTCGTTCATGCCGGCCACGACGAGCGCGCCGATCGGCGTCGGCATGTCCTTGCCCACTTGCGTCGCCATTTTCCATAGCTCGGACTGGGCGTTCGCCGTATCGCGATTGATACGCGTGAGTTCCGCCCGATCGCGTGTCCGGAAATCGGCCAGCCGCAAGCGCACGTACCGGACCAGCGCGGCTTTCATCGGCGCGCTCATGCGGGCGACGGTCAAATCCGCACGGGCGTATTCGGTGCCGATCGCATTGGCCTCGCCTTCTTCCAGATTCTTGCGCTGGTCGTAGCGGTTGACCGCCATCGACAGGCTGAAGCCGATCAGCAGCGCGAGCAGCGTCAGCGTCGCGGTCTGCACGACGCTGAAGTCGTCGCGCTCGTCGACCGGGAGCGGCGCGATACGACGCAGGACGAACGCGCCGAAGAGAACCGCCGCGATGAAAACCAATAGCAGCACCACGAACAGCACGTCCGGGTGATCGACAAACGCCGCCATACGATTTCTCCCAAAAATGTCCGCTTTCGATATCGATATTTCAAACGGAGCAATTTGAGGATCGATTAAATCAATTGGAATTTTCGAACGATAGTGGGCGCTTTGTATCGCACTGTATCCGCACGGAGCATCGACACACGCGGTTTCATAACCCGCTTTTCGCGAAACAAGCCGGATACGTCCGCCGGTTTTAATACCTCCAAGCCCGAACGATTCGCAACACGAGGCGGATCGGCCAGACGGCTTCCATCACATTCTCTGGAGGTAAATCATGAAAGTCATTCAATCGCTCATCATTGCTGCCGCTGTCGCGCTTCCGGCGCTCTCGTTCGCGCAGTCGAATCAGCCGGTCACCCGTGCGGAAGTGCGCGCGCAACTCGTCGAACTGCAAAAGGCCGGCTACAACCCGGCGAGCGACCAGACGCAATATCCGCAAAACATCCAGGCTGCGCTGTCGCGCATCGATGCCGCGAAGGGCCTGACGGCCTACGGCGCGCCGGTGAGCGGGACTTCCGCGTCGGGTGCGCGTTCGACGGATACGACGGTCGTCGGCCTCGGTCCCGTATTTGCAAAGCCGTAAGCATGCGGTTCTGCCAGATTTCCGGAGCCCGGACGGATTCACCGCCCGGGCTTGATGCGTTTCTGTGAATAACGTATTACATCTCGAATTTATGGCCTCGCAGGCGATACACTCTCGCTGCCAAAATCCGTTTTCGACGGCACGCCACGTGCCGCGGACGGGGCCGGCGCGGAAAATGGGTATCATCCTTTCCGCCCCGGCGTGGATTCAGCCGAATGTAACAACCTATCGCAATTTTCAAGTGCGACGCCACTGATTTTCGAGGCGCTTTATGCCCACAGACGTAGACAACATGACTGACGATCAGATCGCATCGATCGCCGATCGCCTGACGCAAGAAGGCCGCAAAGTTTCCCCCGTGACCGTTTGGACGGAAGCCGGCGGCGGCTCGGTCGTCGCCATCGCGGCCGGCCTGCAGCGCTGGCGCGACTCGCATTCCCCGGAAGCGCCGCAGCAGCAGGCGCCGTCCGACCTCCCCGGCGACGTCGCCGAGACGCTCGTGAACGTCGCGCGGCAGCTCTGGACCGTTTCCCGCGACGAAACCGAACGGCTGTCCGGTCAGCGCCTGTCCGCGGTGAGCCAGCGGCTCTCGACCGCGCTCGCGGAGCGTGACGAGGCGCTCGCCGAATTCCAGAAGACCGGCGACGAGGCCGCGAAAAATCGCCAGCACATGACGGAAGTACTGGGCGCGCTGCAGGCATCGGAGGAGTCGGTCGCGCGACTGCGTCAGGAATTCGAGGCGGCGTCGGCGCGCGCGCAGACCGCCGAAACGCGCGTCGAGGAAGCGGCGCAGCGTGCATCGGCGGAACAGGCTCAACTCGAAGCCGTGAAGGCGTCGCTCGAAGAAGAGCGGCGCGCGAAAGACGCGCTGAACGCGGCGCTGTCGGCGAAGGACGAAGACATCGCGAGCGTCGCGCGGGAACGCGATCAGGCGCGGCAGGACCATACGGAACTGCATGCGTCGATGTCGGGCAAGGACGAAGCGCTCGCGCGTATCGCCGAAGAACTCGATCAGGCGCGCCAGCAGCACGGGAATCTGCACGCGTCGCTCGCGGGCAAGGACGAAGAGCTTGCGCGCATCGCGCAGGAACGCGACCAGGCGCATCAGAACCGCGCCGAACTGCATGCGCTGATGGCGGGCAAGGACGACGAACTCTCGCGCATCGCGCAGGAACGCGATCAGGCGCGTCAGGGCCACGCGGAACTGCATGCGCTGATGGCGGGCAAGGACGACGAGCTCTCGCGCATCGCGCAGGAACGCGATCATGCGCGGCAGCAGCATGAGGCGGTGAGCCTGGCATCGCAGGAAAAATCGGCTGAAGTCGAACGCTGGTCGCAGGACGCGAACGCGGCGCATGCGCGCGCGCAGGCCGCCGAGGCACACACGAGCGAAAGCCTCGCGCGCGTCGCCGCGCTCGAAGCGGAGTTGAACGAAGTGCGCGCCGCGCTCGCCGCCGAACGCGAGAGCGTGGCTGCGCGGAACGCGGAACTTTCGGCGCACCGCGATCATGCGGCGCGTGTCGGCCGCGATCTGGACGACGCCCGCAAGCAGATCAGCGCGCTGATGGAAGAGAAGGCGGAGCAGGGCGCCGAACTCGCGCGCGTGTCGAACGATGTCAACGCGCTGCGCGAGCGCGCCGAGGCCGCCGAGAAGAACGCGACCGACCTCGCGAAGCGTCTCGTCGAGAAGGAGCAGGGCGAAGAGTCGGAACTCGCGTCGCTGCAGCGTCAGATTTCGGCGCAGGCGAAGGCGCATTCGAAGGCCTACGACGATCTGCGGGCCAACGCCGAGCAATGGGTCACCTACGCGAAGGACCTGCGGCAGCGTCTCGACGTGGCGAACGAAAAGATCCTTTTCATCGATGCCCGCAGCACCGGCGAAGTCGCGCTGATGCGCAGGCTCGCAGTCGAGCTGGAGCGCCTGAAGCCGGATCACGAACTCGTGTTCCGCGAGGCGCAGCAGAAGCTCATCGGCGACAAGATGGCGCAGCAGCTTGCGCAAAAGGGTTATCGCTACGACCCGGCTACCGCCGTGATGTCGAAAATCGAAACCGCGTGACCCTCGTATAGCGATGGAGACGCGGACCATCACCGTAACGATCGATCGCGACTGGCGCGAGCTTTATGACGCGATCTGGCGTCCGGAAGTCTTTCCGACGTGGGCGTCGGGACTCGCGCAGTCGACGCTCGAAGACATGGGCGATCATTGGCGCGCCCGCGGTCCCGAAGCCGAGGTGACGATTCGCTTCACCGCTCATAATGCTTTCGGCGTCATGGATCATCGCGTCGGTCTGCCGAACGGTGAAGAGGTCTACGTGCCATTGCGTGTCTATCAGAACGGCGCGGGCGCCGAAGTGGCGCTCACGCTGTTCCGTCAGCCGGGCATGTCCGACGAAAAATTCGCCGCCGATGCCGACTGGGTCCGTCGCGACCTCGCCGCGCTCGCGGCGCGCTACGCGAAGTCCTGACTTCGCTTCCTGCTGCATCCACTCGAATACAGCCAGCCACAAACGGCCATCGGGCCGACAAGCTATCATGTGCGCATTCCAAACATGCCGCACGGGCTGGAGAATCATATGGCTGGACCTCAGGAAAGCGTCAACATGGCGTTGTTCTGCGACTTCGAGAACGTCGCGCTCGGCGTTCGCGATGCGAAGTACGAGAAATTCGACATCCGCCCGGTCCTCGAACGCCTGTTGCTGAAGGGAAGCATCGTCGTCAAGAAAGCCTATTGCGACTGGGATCGCTACAAGGGCTTCAAAGCGGCGATGCACGAGGCCAGCTTCGAGATGATCGAAATTCCGCACGTGCGCCAGTCGGGCAAGAATTCGGCCGACATTCGCCTCGTCGTCGATGCGCTCGATCTCTGCTATACGAAATCGCACGTCGATACGTTCGTCATCATCAGCGGAGACTCCGATTTCTCGCCGCTCGTGTCGAAGCTGCGCGAAAACGCGAAGAAGGTTATCGGCGTGGGCGTGAAGCAATCGACGTCCGATCTGCTCGTCGCGAACTGCGACGAATTCATCTTCTACGACGACCTCGTGCGCGAGCAGCAACGCGCCATCGCCAAGCGGGAGCAGCGCGAAGCGAAGCGCGCGACCGATGAGGAGCGCCATCCGAAGCAGGAGACGGAATCGCGCAAGTCGCAAGCGATCGCGATCACCGTCGAGACGTTCGAGGCGCTCGCATCGGAGCGCGGCGAGAGCGGCAAGATCTGGGCGTCGGTGCTGAAGAGCGCGATCAAGCGCCGCAAGCCGGGCTTCAGCGAATCGCACTATGGCTTCCGCGCGTTCGGCAATCTGCTCGACGAAGCGCAGTCGCGCGGTCTGCTGGAAGTCGGCCGCGACGATAAATCCGGCGCGTTCGTGTTTCGCTCGGCGCAGGCCGCGCCGGTCGTCGCGGTGGATGTGAGGCAAGCCGAAGCCCAGGCCGTTCCGAAAGAACACGAAGGCGCGGGGAATACCCGGCGCAGAGAGAAACGCGGCGGAAGAAAAGCTGCGCGTGCAACCGCGCCGGAGCCTGTCGCCGTGGTTGAAGAAGCACCGATGTTCTTCGAACGCGAGACGTTCGAACCGCAGGCCGAACCCGCGCCCGAGCCAGCGCCGGCGCCGAAAAAGCGCGCCGCGCCGCGTCGGGCGCGCAAGACCGCTGCGAAGCAAAGCGAAGCCGGTGCGTCGATTGAAGACGTTGCAATCGTCGAAGAACCGAAAGCGAAAAAGCCCGCGCGCAAATCGACGTCACGCGGCAGCCGTTCGCGCAAGGTTGCCGAGTAACGCGGGCTTGCTTCACTTATTGCGCCGCAAGCTGTTGCGGCTTCGATTCGTGCACGGAATGGCTCGCGCCCGGAATGACAGTCGTGTGACTATGCGCGCGCTCGTAGTGCCAGCGTTCGCGGTCCGGATCGATGATCTTGTCGTCGCCCGCGACGATGCCCCAACTCGGCTTTGACGTCCACGCCGCCGCCGTCAGGATCTGCGAGTGCGATTCGAATCGCGCTTGCCGGAGCGGCAGATCCGCGGCGAAGTCTTTCGGAAAGTCGGCGGGATTCAGGTACGTGCAGCCATCCGCTGATTCGCTTCATGGAAAAACTCCGCTTGTGCGAATGAGAGACCGACGCATCCGACGCGCGGATCAGCTACCGAAGAACGGCTGGCAGAAGTCGATCGGTCCGACGCACGCGTTGTTCATCGATGCATGCTTCGACGCGCTCGATGCGCTCTTGCCGGATTGCACGCCGCCATAGGCTTTCGTTGCGTCGGCATGTTGCGCGGCGACCTTGGCTTCCGCCGCCTGAATGTCCGACGGGTAGTACGGATCGCTCGCAAGCGCGGGGTTATAACCTGCCTTTTCGACGGCGACGAGATCGGCGCGAACCTGTGCGCGCGTGACGGGACCGTTCGATTGCGCGAAGGCGAGAGCGGGCGCAGCGAACGTGGCGGCGACGAGGGTAAAGCTGACGAGGTACTTTTTCATGATCGACTCCTGGGTGGGTGATGACTCAATTAATCTGCTATCCGAACTAAATGTGTTTCTCGGGTTTTGCTGATCAGGCCGTGGGTCCGTGTTCATGTCGCGACCTTGACGACACTGTATCGCCGGGAGCGCGCCTCGAACACACCTACGAAGGAGCGTGCTCGCACCAACCATCGGTGCATCGGTTAAACGATCGAATGGCGTGCGCGCCGTGAATCGAACCGTCCGGCTGTATCGCATGGAATGCCTGGATGAGACGCATCATCTGCGTGTCTCGAGCGCTCATACGAAGGTGTTATCCCTTCGCCGATATCAAACCTTGATATAGGTTGACTCAACCATTTGGGGGTGTCGTCAACCGTATGTACGGCTAGGCGCGCAGTTTCCGTTTGATTAACTTGGAGTCGTCGCGATGCCGGTCATCGAGCGGCATCACAGGCTTCAGTCAGGCAACGGAAACCATCATGAACATCACTCTCGTATCGCAACTTGAGGCGCCGCCGCGAGCGCCATTGATCGAACTCGAAGACCGATGGCGCATTCCGGGCGACATCCGGCCAATTCGACGCATCACGATGGCGCGCTGGCTGCATCACGGCGACGCGCCGCTCGAAGTGTCCAACGAGGGCAGCGGCGCATTTCATTGCATCGGCCTGAATCTGAAGTGCGCGTCGCTGATCTTTCATCACGCGGGACGTAAGCTGCTGCACGGACGCGTGCCTGCGGGCGTCGTGCAAGTCACCGCGCCCGCGACGCGCGTGAGCGCGGTATTCCAGTCGGCGATGGACGTACTGCATCTCTTCGTGCCGCAGCACGCGCTGGCGGAGTGTTATGACGATCTCTTTCATCGTCCGCATGCGGGCGATATCGTTCTCGGCGATCCGAAGCTGATTCGCGATCCCGCGCTCGAACGGCTCGTGCAAGCGCTCGCCGTGTGCAAGACCGAAGGCGCGGCGCTCGGCGGCATGTTCATCGAGAGCGTGAGTCTCGCGATCGTCTCGCGGCTCGTCGCGCGTCATTTCACGGCGCCCGTCGCGCGCAGTCGCGAGCCTTCGGCCTTGCCGCAATGGCGCATCGATCGCGTATCCGAATTCGTCGATGCGCACCTCGCCGAGAACATTCGCCTCGCGGATATCGCATCCAGCACAGGGCTCACGCGCATGCACTTCGCCGCGCAGTTCCGTCGCGCGACGGGCATGCGTCCGCACGAATACCTGCTGCAAAAACGCATCGAGCGTGCGCAGGCGCTGCTGCGCACGTCGGGGCACAGCATGCTCGATGTCGCGCTCTGCTGCGGCTTTCGTTCCCAGGCGCATTTCACGACTGTCTTCAAGCGCTTTGTCGGCGCTACGCCGAAGCACTGGCAGACGGCCATGCTCGACGCGGCGTGAGCGGATCGATTCACGACATTCTTCGATAAGGAGCCGGACATGGCTGACGCTGCAATCGCGCTCGATCCGTGGGCGCAAACGATCTTTCAACTGAGGTCGCTGAATGACGGCGCGCGCTTCGAGGCAGCTTCTTCGAGGCGTGCCTTCGCGCATACGGGCGAGCGCCGCGTGACCGTGAAGCTGATCGAACGTCCATCGACCACGACGGCGACGATCGAATGGCGCGATTCGACGCGTTGCTGCTACGGCGATCAGGTGTGGCGTGCGATGCGCGCGCGCACCACGGGCGTGTGCGCGATGAGCGGCCGCGAGATTCGTCCAGGCGATCAGGTCTACGGGCCGAATCCCCGGCCGGTTCCGGGCAATTTGGGCGCGATGATTCTGGCGTCGGTGCTGGATCAGGCGACGCCGTTATGAATCGCTTACGCGCGCGCCCCGTTCGCGCTGCGCGAGAACGCGAAAAAGGAGGTAACCGACAACCATCGACCGGCTCGAAGACCTAAAGTTTTCCGCCCGTAGGCCGATAGCGCATGAGGAACCAGTCGCCGCGCACCGTCGCGGCACCGGCCGCAGCCGAGTCGGGGCGTACAAGAAAGCAGTCGCAAAAGACTGACACGAAAGAGAGAGGGCCGATGACTGGTGTCTACAATCCGCTGCTGGTCTGTCTGTCGCTGGTGGTCGCGTTTCTCGCGTCCTACACGGCGATGGAGCTGTCCGGCGGCCTGAACGCGCTCGCGAGCGCGAAACGCCGTCCCGCATGGCTCGCGGGCGGCGCGGTGTCGATGGGCGTCGGCATCTGGTCGATGCACTTCATCGGCATGCTCGCGTTCTCGCTGCCAATCGCCGTCGGCTACGATTTTTCGATCACCGCAGCGTCGCTCGTGCTTGCGATCGGCGTGTCGTTCATCGCGCTCGCCACCGCGAGCCGGGGCGCGCTGTCGCGTGCGCGGCTCGTCGTCGCCGGCACGATCATGGGCGTGGGCGTCGCCGCGATGCACTTCACCGGCATGCAGGCGATGCAGATGTCGCCCGGCATCGACTACACGGGCTGGAAGCTCGTGCTGTCCGTGGCGGTCGCGATCGTCGCCTCGATGGCCGCGCTCTGGCTCGCCTTCACGCTGCGCGCATCCGACCTGGAGAACCTCGTCGTCAAGCGGCTCGGCGCGGCCGTCATCATGGCGTTCGCGATCACCGGCATGCACTATCTCGGCATGAACGCGGCCAACTTCGCGTCAGACAGCCTGTGCCTCGCCGACGCCAAACTCGACGCGAACTGGCTCGCGCTCGTCGTCACGGCGATGTCGTTCACGGTGCTCGTCGGCACGCTCGCCTTGCTCGGCTTTCATACGAGCAGCCTGTCGATTTCACTGAAGCGCGCCAACCGGCAACTCCACTATCTCGGCACGCACGACGCCCTGACGAATTTGCCGAATCGCCAGCAGCTTTCGTTGCGCATCGCGCAGGCGGTCGCCGACAGCGCGCGCCGCGCGTCGCCGTTCGCGGTGCTGTTCATCGATCTCGACGGCTTCAAGTCGATCAACGATTCGCTCGGCCACGGCGTCGGCGACGACCTGCTTCAAGTGTGCGCCGAGCGCTTGCGCCAGGACTTGCGCCACACCGACATGGTCGCGCGTCTCGGCGGCGACGAGTTCGTGATCGTGGTCGAGAACGCGGCGGAGACGTCGGCGGCTATCGCGGTCGCCAACGGCGTGTTGCGGCGGCTCTCGCAGGAAATCGTCGTCAACGGCTTGCCGCTGCGCGTGAGCGCGAGCATCGGCATTGCGTTTCATCCGCGCGACGGCGCCAACGCCGAAGAAGTGCTCCATAACGCCGACGCCGCCATGTACGCCGCGAAGCAGAGCGGGCGCAACACGTACTGCGTGTTCGAACCGCGCATGAATCACACCGCGCTCAGGTCGCTGATCCTGCAACGCGACCTGCATCGCGCGCTGAGCGACGACGAACTGAGCCTGTCGTTTCAGCCGAAGTTCAGCGTCGCGTCGCAATCGGTGACGGGCGTCGAAGCGCTGATCCGCTGGCGTCATCCCGAGCTTGGCGAGATCGCGCCGCTCGAATTCATTCCGATCGCGGAGCGCTCGGGCCTCATCGTCGAGATCGGCGACTGGGTGTTGCGCGAAGTTTGCCGCAACATCGCGCGATGGGATGCGGACGGATTGCCCGCGATTCCGGTCTCGGTGAATCTCTCGCCGATCCAGTTCAACGTGCCCGATCTCGTCGCGCGCATCGACGGGCTGGCCGGCGCGGCGGGCGTCGATCCGTCGCGCCTGATGTTCGAGATCACCGAAACGACGGCGATGCAAAACGTCGAAAAGACCAGTTGCACGATCGAAGCGCTACAGGCGCGCGGCTACACCGTGGCCGTCGACGATTTCGGTACCGGCTATTCGAGCCTCGGCTATCTGCAACGCTTTCGCTTCGACCAGATCAAGATCGACGGCTCTTTCGTGCGCGATCTCGACGCGGCGGGGCAACGCGGCAGCGCGCTGCTGTCGGCGGTGGTGACGCTGGCGCGCGCGTTGCAGATCGAGGTCGTCGCGGAAGGCGTGGAGACGGAATCGCAATTCCGCACGCTCGGCGAACTCGAATGCGATCAGATGCAGGGCTTTTTGCTGAGCCGGCCGATGCCTGCGGCGGAGTTTCCCGGCTTCCTGAACGGAATGGCGGGGCGAGTCGTCGCGGCCCGGCGCGCTTGCGCGGTGCCTGCCGTGTGAGTCGCGCGCGCTACGATCGCCTCATTTCCCTTTCGCGTTCTGCGCGATCGCTTCGTCGGTTTCCCAGCCGCCGCCGAGCGCGCGGAACAGATTCACCTGGTCGATCGCGACCTGTCCTTCGGCCGCCGCGACTTGCGCAGCGACGCCCGTCAGCGTGCGTGTCGCGTCCAGATCGTTGAGAAAAGACTCGCGGCCCGCGCGATACAACTGGTTCGTTTCATCGGCCGACTGGATCGCCGATTTATACGCGGTGCGCAATGCGTCCGCGCGCGTGGTGTCGGATGCGTACGTCGCGAGGCTGCTTTGCGTTTCCTCCAGCGCCTTCAGCACGACGCCGTCGAAATGGGCGAGCGCGCCGCCCGTCGCCGCTTCGGCCTGATGCACGCGGGCACGTTGACCGTTGATCGGAAAGGTCCAACTGATGAGCGGCCCGAACGCCCAGCGGTTCGTGTTCGCGCCGAACAGATCTTCCACGACGCCGACCGATCCGACCGACGCACCGAGACTCACCGACGGATACAACGCCGCCGTGGCAACGCCGATGCGCGCCGTCGATGACGCGAGCTGCCGCTCGGCCTGACGCACGTCCGGACGGCGCTTGAGCAGCGCGGCACCGTCGCCGACAGGAATCGGCGCGCGCAGCTTCGGCAGCTTCCGGCAGGCGAGAGCGGCCTTGGGCAAGTCGGAAGGCGCGCGCGCGAGCAGCATCGCGAGCCGATATTGCGCGACACGGCGCCGCGCGACGAAGCGCGGAATGTCGGCGGCGAGCGTATCGGCCTGAGTCTGTCCGCGCGTGACTTCCGACTGATTGCCCCGGCCCGCGTCGCGCAGACGCTGCGTGAGCTTCACGCGCTGCTTCTGCAAGTCGAGCGACTTCCTTGCGATCTCCAGTTCTTCAGCCGCCGAGCACGATTCGACATACGCGCGCACGACATCCGCGACCACCGTGATGCGCGCGAGATCCTGCGCGGCTTCGACGGCTTCGTCGTCCGCGTTCGCCGCTTCGACGCCGCGCTTCAGCTTGCCGAACAAATCGATCTCGTAGGAAATGGAAAGATCGAGCGCGCCTTCATTGACGACGGGAATTTTCTCCGTCAACAGATATTGCTCCGCCGATTCCTGCGCGCGCTGAAACGCCGCCGATGTTTTGCCGGAGAAGCCGCCTTGCTGATTCGCAAATTCGACTTCGGCGCGCGAGCGGGCGAGATTCGCGGCGGCCACGCGCAAATCCGTGTTCGATGCGAGCGCCGCGGTCACGAGCTGATCGACCACCGGATCGTCATAGAGACGCCACCATTTGGCGGGCACTTCGCCTTGCGTGACGGGCGCCTGATCCGCGCCGTCGATGGCCGCGTTCGCGTAGGGCGCGTTCGCGGCGGCGTTGTCCGGCAGCGTGTAGTTCGGCCCGACGGTCGTGCAGCCGAACAGCACGAACGCCGACGAAACCGCGATGGCGATCGCTTTCATGATGCGCGCGCCGTTCATTGCGATGCGCCCGACGCCGGCGCCGACACGCTCGACGTCGGCGCGGGCGCGGAAGCAGGCGACGTCTCCGACGCCGCGCGCCTGCCGATCTTCGGGCCGATGCCGCGCACCGACACCGTCGCGGTGCGGCCCGCGATCAGGCGAAAGTCCGCCGGAATTTCATCGAGCGTCACGCGCACGGGAATGCGCTGCGCGAGACGCACCCAGCTGAAGGCCGGATTCACGTTCGGCAGCAGACTCGAACTTTGCTGACGATCGCGGTCTTCGATCGCCGCGACGATGCTCTGCACATGTCCGCGCAGGATGCCGGGCTCGCCCATCACCTTGATATCGACAGGCTGGCCGATATCGATGCCGCTCAGCTTCGTTTCCTCGAAATAACCATCGACGCGGAACGAATGCATGTCGACGACCGAGAGCACCGCGCGTCCCGACGACACATATTCGCCGACGCGCGGCGCGCGATCGTTGAGATAACCGTCGACGGGACTGAGAATCTGCGTGCGTTGCAGGTTGAGGCGCGCCGTATCGATCGCGACTTCGGCATCGGCGAGCGCGGCGGCCGCCTGCTCGACGCGCGAATGCGTTTCCTCGACGACTTCCCGCGCGACGAGATTGCCGAGCCCGCGATTGCGCGTATCTTCGCGGCGCGCCTGATCGAGCGTCGCACGGCGTTGCTGCGCGGTCGCCTGCGCGTTGCGCAGCGTGAGCGCGTAGCGCGCCTGATCGATCACGAAGAGGACATCGCCCCTCTTGACCTGCTGATTGTCGACGACCTTTACCTCGGTGATGAGGCCGGACACGTCGGGCGCGACCTGGATCACGTCGGCGCGCACGTGACCGTCGCGCGTCCACGGCGCGAACATGTAGTAGTCGACGAGCTTCCACAACACGACGCACGCAATCGCGACGACGATGAGCGTAAGCAGAATCTGCCCGAGAGAGAACCAGGTTTTTTTCACGAGATGAGCCGCTGCGAAACGATGACGACAACCCCCAGCACCAGAACATAGATGCCGAGATCGAAAATGGAACGGTGCCACACGAAGCGATAGAAACCGACGCGCGCGAGCACGTTCCGGATCGCCAGATTCACGAGATAGGCGATGAACATCAGCACGAGCACGGCGGGCACGAACACGCCGAGAATGTCGATTTCGCCGATCATGTGTGGCGTTCCGATGAAAGAGGCAAGGTGAGCATCATGCCGGCTCCTCGCGCGGCGGCGTCTGCGTCGCGGGCGGATGCAGCGACAGGCGCATGCCGATCAGCGCATGCAGCGTATCGCGCAGCCATTTCTCCGCGACGACATCCTGCGCCTGCGCGATCGCGCGTGACGTGACCTGCGCGCTCGTCGTTTCGATGTCGCGAATGAGTTCGGCGGGCACCGGCTGTCGCGCGCGGCGCGCGATGCAAAGCTCGAAGTAGCGGCGCAGCGCATCGAGCACGGTATCGACGGAGGTCTGCAATTCGACCGGCAGCTTGCGGCGCGTGCGGCGCAAATCGAGCGCATTCAGCGCGATGCGGAAATCGCGAAAGCTCTCGATGGACGGATGACGATGCGAATCCGTCGCGGCATGACGCGGCAGAAGTTGCATCAGCCGGTCGAGCATGCGCGCGTAGAGATCGCGCTGATCCTCGATGACGGCCGTCGCCGACGCGCTCACCACGATATCCGCCCATGCCGATCGCGTGAGACGCGCGGCGGCGAGTTCCGCGCCGAACGGGCGTGTCATGCGCGTCCAGATGAACGCGAAGAGCAGGCCCGCGACGCCCGCGAGATTGCTGTTGATGAACACGAAGAAGTTCGCCTCGTAGGCGCTCTGAATGCTGATGAACGTCGCGGTGTTGACGGCGGTGAGCATCGTGACGAGCGTGAAGCGCGGCCTCGGAATCAGCGTGCCGATGATGAGAAACGGCACCGAGAAGATCAGCACGAGCATCGGGAAGTCGTGTACTTTCGGCAGCACGACGAAGATGTAAAGGCCGGCGAGCACGACGCTCAGGCAGGTCGCGAGAAAGAACGTGAACACTTGCGGCGCGGGCTCGTCGAGCGCGGCGAAGAAGCAGCACGCGATGGCGGCGAGCGTCACGGCGCTGGCGCCGTCGTTCCAGCCCGATTCGATCCACAGCCCGCACGCGACGATGATCGCGCTCACCGCGACGCCCGTCGAAAAGAGCATCATGCCGCGATCGAAAAAACGCGCCGTGCCGCCGAGACGCCAGTGACGAAAGTGCGGACGCCATTCGCTCGTCTCGTTGAGAATCGCCGCACGCAGCGCGCGAATGTCCTGCCATACGTCGATGACCTGACCGAGACGCCACAGCGCATTCGACAGCAATGCGCCTTCCGCGCTCGCGAGCGCCTCGACCGGGGGCCGCAGCGCCTCGATGCGCTGGCGCAGCGCATCGGGCTCGGGCTCGTCTTCGACATCCTTCTCCGCGCGCGGCACGGGCGAGCCGACCCACGCGGCCACGTCCTTCAATAGCTGTTCCAGTCCTTCGGGATGCGCGCCGCGCTTGCCGATCAGCTCGATCAGCGGATCGGCCATGGACGAAATCAGGGGCAAAAAGATTTGCATGCGGCCCTGCAACGCGCGCGCGCGGCGGATGATGTCGGGCCGCGTGTGATCGTAGGTCAACTGGCTCAGCAGGAGTTCGAGACCGTTGACGGTTGCCGCGAGCCGTTGCCGCGCCGCTGAAATCGGCGCACCCGCGATATGTCCCGAGAGCGTCTCGCAGGCGTAGAAGGCGGCGTCGCGAAACCATGCGTCCGTTCGTTCGATGAGCGTCGGCGCGAGCCGGCTCGGAAACACCGCGCTGCCGACGATGCTCGCCACCACGATGCCGAGCAGAATCTCTTCGGTGCGGGTGATCGCGAGATCGAAGACGGTCGTCGGGTTGGTGACGGCGGGCAACGCGATCAGCGGCAACGTATAGCCCGCGAGCAGAAACACATAGCTGCGCGCGCTGCGGTCGAACATGGAGAGATAGAGCAGCGTGCCCGTCCATAACGCGACGATCACGCTGAATAGAATCGGCGACTCGACGAACGGCGGCACGATCAGCACCGCGCCCGCCGCGCCAATCATCGTGCCGAACGCGCGATAGAGCGCCTTCGAACGCGTCGCGCCGACGAACGGATTCGACACGATGTAGACAGTCGCCATCGCCCAATACGGACGCGGCAATTCGAGCGCGAGGCCGATGTACAGCGCGATCATCGCGGCGGCGAAGGTCTTGGCGGAAAAGAGCCACTCGCGCGCGGAAGGAAAGGCCATGGCGCTATGCTCCGCGCTTCGCGGTTGAGCGAACCGGCTTCGCGGTGTTGTCGAGTGCTTCGAGCGCGGCGAGCAGATTCGCGTTCGGCGAACTGCTGAACGCGTTGAGCACGCGCAGCGTCGTTTCGAGATCTTCGCGGCTCACGCCCTTCAGCAGCCGCGCGCGCAGCGTGACGAGGCGCTCTTCCATGCGTGCGGTGACCGCGCGGCCTTCGTCGGTGAGCGTGATGGTCTTCGCGCGCTTGTCTTCCGGATCTTCGTCGCGGCGCACGAGGCCTGCCGCGCAAAGCTGATCGAGCAGCCGCACGAGCGACGGCCCCTCGATGCCGACGTGCTCCGCAAGCGTCACCTGGCGCACCGCCTCGCCCAGCCGGTTGGCCGTGAGAAGCGGCACGGCGCACGCTTCCGACACGCCGTACGAAGCCAGCACGCCGTGACTCGTGCGGCGCCAGCGTCGCGCGGCCAGCACGAGCGTGCTGCTCACGGAGCGGCGCAGAATGTCGAGTTGGGTCATGCGGCGGGATTATAGCGAGAACTCAATTCGTTAGCATGCTATCGACTTATATTTTTTCCGCGGATCACGGCGCGTCAAGCGCCTGCGCGACGATCCAGTCGCGAAAGAGCCGCATGCCGTGCGAAAGCCGCCGCGACTTGAGCCAGGTGAGCCAGTAGCCGCCGGTCTTCACGTCGATATCGAACGGCTGCACGAGCAGCCCCGCCTGCAATTCGCGCACGAACATGCGGGGCGGCGCGAGCGCGACGCCCGCGCCTTGCACGGCGGCTTCCACCATCAGACGCGACGAATCGAAGACGGGGCCGTTCATCGTCCAAGGATCGAGACCGGCGGCATTGAACCAGTCGATCCAGTCGTCGGCGCGATAGGAACGCAGCAGCACTTCGTTCGCGAGATCGGACGGTTTGCCAAGACGCCGCGCGATATCGGGCGCGCACAGCACGGCGAGCGGCGCATCGAGCAGCGGCGCGTTGTGCGTCGCGGGCCAGGTACCGGTGCCGAAGCGGATCGCGAAGTCGAGTCCTTCCGACGCCGGATCGACGAGATTGTTGTGCGTGAGAAGCCGCAACTCGACGAACGGATGCGTTTCACGGAACGCCTTCAATCGCGGCATCAGCCAGCCGACCGCGAACGTGCCGACGACGCCCACGGTCAGCACTTCGTGAAAATGCCCGCCCTCGAACTGCTTGAGCACGGCTTCGATGCGCCCGAATGCATCGCTCAACACGGGCAGCAGCGCGCGGCCTTCGTCGGTGACGCTCAGGCCGCGCGGCAAACGTCTGAAGAGCGGCGTGCCGAGCCGTTCCTCCAGCGCGCGCACTTGCTGGCTGACGGCCGCCTGCGTCACGTTGAGTTCCTGCGCGGCGCGCGTGAAGCTCAGATGCCGCGCCGATGCTTCGAACGCGCGCAGCGCATTCAGCGGAAGATGAGGGCGCATGGTTCGCATAAGATTTTCTATTGCGTGCGGCAAATTATCCTCGATTGTCGGCACGCGAAAAAGAGCGGATATTTCGCTTCGTTCCAATCATGCAAACCAGAACGAAGGATCAAGACGATGAAGTTTCGTGCGCTGAGTCTTTTGGCGACAGCCATTTTTTCTTTTGGCGCGACGCCCGCCGCCACCTTCGCCGCCGACAGCGATACCGCGAAGATCAAACACACGGTCGATGCAACGATCAAGCCGCTGATGGCGCTGCATGGCATCGCGGGCATGGCGGTGGGCGTCGTCGTGGACGGCAGGCCGTACGTGTTCGACTACGGCATGGCGTCGAAGGCGGCGAAGCAGCCCGTCACGCGCGATACGCTCTTCGAACTCGGCTCGGTCAGCAAGACGTTCACCGCGACGCTCGCGTCCTACGCGCAGATCGAAGGCGCGCTTTCCCTGAACGATGCGGTGAGCAAGTACATTCCGTCGCTCGACGGCACCGCGTTCGGCAAGGTGACGCTGTTGAATCTCGGCACGCACACGCCGGGCGGTCTGCCGCTGCAAGTGCCCGACGAAATTCACGACAATGCGCAACTCATGCGGTACTTCAGCACGTGGCGTCCGGCCGGGCCGCCCGGCACGATCCGCACTTATGCGAATCCGGGCATCGGCACGCTCGGGCTGATCGCGGCGAAGAGCATGAACGCGGACTTCGACACGCTGATGCAAACGCGCCTCTTTCCCGCGCTCGGCTTGAAGCACAGTTATATCGACGTGCCCGCTTCGAAACAGCGCGACTATGCGCAAGGCTATGCGAAAGACGACACGCCGATCCGCATGAAAGGCGGCGTGCTGTCGTCCGAGGCCTACGGCGTGAGATCGACGGCCGCCGACATGACGCGCTTCCTGCAAATCAACATGAACATGGTCCGCATCGATCCTGCGTATCAGCGTGCCGTCGATGCGACTCATACCGGCTATTTCCAGGCCGGCCCGATGACGCAGGATCTCATTTGGGAACAGTATCCGTATCCGGTTGCGTTGCAGTCGCTCATCGACGGAAACGCGGCGGCGATGATCCTGAACGCGACGCCCGTCACGCGCATCGATCCGCCGCAGGCGCCGCGCGACGACGTGTGGATCAACAAGACCGGCTCGACGAACGGCTTCGGCACCTATATCGCGTTCGTGCCGAAAGCGCGCGTGGGCATCGTGATGCTGGCGAACCGGAACATCCCGAACGAAGAGCGCGTGAAGGCCGCGTACGCGATCATCACGTCGCTCGTCAACGGCCAATTGCAAATTCGCTGATTGGGTTCGAGCAGTAAAACGTGCGGCTTATCCACGGCGATCTGGCAATGTGCGACCGCACATCGAAATAGAACGCCACGCATGCATCCGGCTTTTTCTTCGCGCCGTATGTAGCTATGGAGACGCCGCACCCTCATGCCTTCCCATAGGTCTTTCGATCCGGCCTCCGCTTGCAAACCGCCAGCGTGAGCGCATCGTCGGACTGCTGTCTTGGCTTTTCGTCCGTGCCTCATTCGATTCATCGAAAAGTTTTCGGAGAAAAGTCATGTCGAATGCCAAGCTTCTCATTGATACGCTGGATCGCCGCGTCGAGCGGCGCGAGCATCGCCGGCAATTTTTCAGGAACGCCGGAGGGTTGGGGTTGGGACTGATCGGCGGCACGTTGATCAGCGCATGCGGCGGCGGCTCGGGCGACAACGCGAACGCGAGTCCCGCCGCGCCCACCGACGCGGAGATCCTCAACTTCGCGCTTAATCTGGAATATCTGGAGTCGCAGTTCTATTCGTTCGCGACGACCGGAGCGGGCTTGCCCGCAAGCATGACGACCGGCGTCGGCACGGCAGGCGCCATAACAGGCGGCCAGCAAGTGCCGTTTCAGGACCCGGTCGTGAAGGCCTACGCGAACGAGATCGCGAAGGACGAACTCGAACACGTGACGTTCCTGCGCACCGCTCTCGGCGGCTCGGCGGTCGCGCAGCCCGCGATCGATATCGGCGGAACGGATCCGAACGGCGCGTTTTCGATGGCCGCGCGCGCGGCGGGTCTGGTAGGCGCGGGCGTCGCGTTCAATCCTTATCAGGACGACAACAACTTTCTGCTCGGCGCGTTCATCTTCGAGGATGTCGGCGTCACCGCGTATAAAGGCGCGTCGCCGCTCATCAGCAACAAGACCTATCTCGAAGCGGCCGCCGGCATTCTCGCCGCCGAGGCCTATCACGCGGGTCTCGTGCGCACCGTGCTCTATGCAAAAGGCATCGAGATGGGCAGCCTCGTCACGGCCGCCAATGCCATATCGAAAGCGCGCGGCAGTCTCGATCACGTCGGCACCGACGATCAGGGCATCACCGGCGCGACGCCGGGCTCGTCCAATATCGTGCCGCTCGACAACAACGGCCTCGCGTTCAGCCGCAACTATGCCAACGTACTCAATATCGTGTACTTGACGAGCACATCGGCGACCAAGGGCGGCTTCTTTCCGAATGGCGTCAACGGCACGTTGCAGATGAGCGCATAGCGCGAACAGGCGGGGCATGTCCCCGCCGACGGCTCGTGACATACTTCGCCATCGACCTCTACACGTCAGGCGAATGCGCATCGATCCCTACAGTCTCGAACTCTTCATCTCGGTCGTCGAGGAAGGATCGATCGCGCGCGCCGCGAGCCGCAGTCACATCGCGGCTTCGGCGTTGAGCAGGCGTATCGCGGATCTCGAAGCGGCCATCGGCGTCGCCTTGCTGATTCGCTCGCCTTCGGGCGTGCAACTGACCGAGGCGGGGCAGCATGCCTACGCGAGCGCGCGTTCCATTCACGGACAGCTCGAAGGCATGGCGCGCGAGGTGCGTTCGATGAGCGGCCAGATCGCGGGCGTCGTGCGCTTGCATGCGAATGCATCGGCGATCGTGGGCTTTTTGCCCGAGCGTCTGACGCTGTTCAAGACGCGTTATCCGCTCGTCGAGATCGCGTTGACGGAACAGATCAGCGACGAAGTGATTCGCGCCTGTCTCGACGATCGCGCGGATGTCGGCGTGTCGGCGAGCACGAAGACGCACGCGGGCCTCGACGCGTGGCACTTCGCCGACGATCCGCTGATGGTCGTCCTGCCGCCCGGTCATGAACTTGCGCAGGCCGAGGGCTTGAGCTTCGCCGAAGTGACGCGCTTTCCGCTCGTCGCGTTGCAGGCGGGCGGATCGCTCGATCAAACCTTGAAGGAACGCGCCGACGCCGCGCGCGTGCCGCTCAACGTGACCGTCACCGTCAATAGCTTCGACGCGCAATGCCGCATGGTCGAGGCGGGGCTCGGCATCGGCATCGTGCCGACGAGCGCGGCGTCCGCCTTCGCAGGTTCGCGCAACTTCGTGCGCGTGCCGCTGCGCGAAAGCTGGGGAAGCGGTCGATGCCTGCACGTGCATGCGCCGCGCAAATCCTCGCGGCTGAAGGCCGTGCAGGCGCTCGTCGATACGCTGCTTCAATTCGAGGGTTAACGCGGACATCGTATCTCGCGACGCCCCCTGTGCCGAACGAACACTTCGCGCACGCGTGCATACGCGTCTAGATTGGCATCGGAGGAGAATGCGATGGCCAATCTGGATGTAAGCGGGCGAATCCTGTTTCTTTGCGCGGACCCGGCGAAAGTCGAACGGCAACTCGCCGGCGAAGACCTGACGCTCGATGAAGCAGGCGCATTGCGCGACGACGTTTCCACCGACGAGATCACGCCGATCAGCGTGCTCACGCGCTTCGACGAGCGGCTCGGCCAATGTCCGTATGCCGGTTTTCATGCGGACGGGCGCAATCCGGTCGGCATCGGCGGCGTGCGCGCGGGCGGCTTTCAGGTCACGGTGGCGGGCACGCGCTACGGCAAGGGTTCGTCGCGCGAACATAGCCCGCTTGCGGAGTATCACGCGGGCATTCGTCTCGTGATCGCGCGCAGCTTCGAGCGGATCTATCGGCAGAACGCGGACAATCTCGGGCTCTTCACATCGACGGATTTCGGGTTGATCGAACGGATCCGGCGCGGCGAGGCGATCGATATCGACGAACTCGTCGCGGACCGCGATCCGCTCGCGGCGGCGATTCTGAAGAGCGGCGGCCTGCTGCGCTACGGAAAGTTGCATATGCAACGAGTGAGCAGCGGCGAAACATCGAACGACGACATGCCGCGCACGCTCGTCGAAAAGATTCTCTCGCGCCATGCACTGACGACCGATGTGACGAGCGCTTCGCTGGAACCGGGCAACGGCGTGTTCGTTCGCGCCGACTGGCGTTTCATTCACGAGTACTACACCGGCATGGCCGCGCACTTGCTGCATGCGACGTTCGGGCGTCCGCTCATGCTGCGCGAGCCGCACAGCATGCTCGCGTTCGAGGATCATCTTTCGTATTCGCATCGCAGCGAACTGCATGTGCGCAACGGCCTGCTGGCGAACGTGCGCGAGTTGTCGAACGCGCATCGCGCTTTCGCGCATGACTACGATGTGCGCAATCACGGCTATCTGAACGAAGCGAACAGCGAACTCGTCGAAGGCTCGGAAGGCATCTCGCACGCGATGATGGCCGAGCGTTACGCGTTGCCGGGGCAAGTGGTCGTCGGAACGGATTCGCATACGCCGCATAGCGGCGCGCTCGGTTGCGTCGCGTTCGGCGTCGGCACGACGGACATGGCGAACGCGTTCGTCACGGGCGCGGTGCGCATGACCGTGCCGCAATCGTTGCGTATCGAACTACTGGGTCCGATTGCACCGGGCGTGACGGCGAAGGACATCGTGCTTCACCTGCTTGCGGATTCACGCATTCGCGCGGGCGCGGGCGTCGGCAAGGTGTTCGAATTCGCGGGCACGGCCATCGCGAGCCTGTCCATCGACGAGCGCACGACGCTCACCAACATGACCGCGGAACTCGGCGGCTTCACCGGCATCGTCGCACCCGACGATGAAACCGTGCGCTTCCTGAAGGAACGTCGCGGCATCGACTTCGCCATCGAACCGTGGATGAAGAGCGACGAAGGCGCGCGCTACGCCGATATCATCGCGATCGATTGCGCGCGCCTCTCGCCGATGCTCGCCGCGCCCGGCGATCCGGGCAACGGCATCGAGCTTGCCGCGCTCGATGAACGGCCGCGCGTCGATATCGCTTACGGCGGTTCATGCACGGCGGGCAAGCGCGAAGACTTCGATCACTATCACGACGTGCTCTCGTGGGCGGCACAGCGCGGCCTGCGCGTGCCCGGCGACGTGAAGCTCTATTTGCAATTCGGCACGCAGGACGTGCGAGACTATTGCATCGCGCAAGGTTATGTCGATGCCTTCGAACGCGTCGGCGCGATTCTGCTTCAGCCGTCGTGCGGCGCGTGCGCGAACTGCGGGCCGGGTTCATCGACGCAAGCGGAACAGGTCACCATCAGCGCGATCAACCGCAATTTTCCGGGGCGCTCGGGTCCGGGAAAAGTGTGGCTCGCGAGTCCGCCGACGGTCGCGGCGAGCGCGCTTCTGGGGCGCATCGCGTCGTTCGCGGAGTTGCAGCGGCGCTTCTCGAAGTAAGCATCATCGAGCCGCCATCGATGCGGCATCAAAACACATACAGGAGACAGCAATGGCCATCATGCAGGGCACCTCGCGTCTGCACGACGCCGCCGGCCACGCGCTAACGAATGCGCCCGCCATCGCGGATACGGCGGGCATCTCGGCGCGCCTCGACCGGCTTCCCGCGACGCGCGCAGTGTGGAAGCTCGTCTTTCTCTTGAGCCTCGGCTTCTTCTTCGAACTTTACGATCTGCTCTTCACCGGCTATATCGCGCCGGGGCTCGTGAAAAGCGGCATCCTGACCGCGACGACCGCGGGGCTCTTCGGCACGACAGGCGTCGCGAGTTTCATCGCGGCGTTGTTCTGCGGGCTGTTCATCGGCACGATTGCCTGCGGCTTTCTCGCGGACCGTTATGGACGTCGCGCGATCTTCACGTATTCGCTGCTCTGGTATGTCGCCGCGAACACGGTGATGGCGTTTCAGGACACGGCGCTCTGGCTCAACTTCTGGCGCTTCGTGTCGGGGCTGGGCATCGGCGTGGAGCTCGTGACCATCGGGACTTATATGTCGGAGCTCGCGCCCAAGCATTTGCGCGGCAGGGCGTTCGCGGTGTGTCAGGCGATCGGTTTTTCAGCGGTGCCGGTGGTCGCGTTTCTCTCGTATCTGCTCGTGCCGCGCGCACCGTTCGGTCTCGATGGCTGGCGCTGGGTCGCAGGGATCGGCGGCGTGAGCGCGCTTTTCGTGTGGTATTTCCGGCGCAATCTTCCGGAAAGCCCGCGCTGGCTCGCGAGCAAAGGGCGAATCGACGAAGCCGATGAAGTCCTGCGACGCCTCGAAGACAAGGTTGCGCTTCAGTACGGCAAGCCCTTGCCCGAGCCGGGCCCGTCCGACCCGATCGCGAGGAAAGCCGGTTTCGCGGACATGTGGAAGCCGCCATACCGAAAGCGCACGATCATGCTGATCGTCTTTCATATCTTCCAGACGGTCGGCTTTTACGGCTTCGCGAACTGGGTGCCGACCTTGCTCGTGAAGCAAGGCGTGACGGTCACGTCGAGTCTGCTCTATACCACGGTGATCGGACTTGCCGCGCCCATCGGACCATTGCTCGGTTACTGGATCGCCGATCGTTTCGAACGCAAGCATGTGATCGTGTTCATGGCGGGCGTGAACATCGTCGCGGGACTTCTGTTCAGCCAGGTGTCGGCGGCGGTCATGATCGTCACGCTCGGCGTGCTGCTCACGCTCGCGGGCAACATCATCTCCTTCACTTATCACACGTATCAGCAGGAGCTTTATCCGACGACGATCCGCGCCCGCGCCGTCGGCTTCGTGTATTCGTGGAGCAGACTGTCGGCGGTGTTCAGTTCGTTCGTGATTGCGTTCGTGCTGAAAGAGGCGGGCGTGACCGGCGTGTTCGGGTTCATCGCGGGCGCGATGCTGCTCGTGATGTTATCGATCGGTTTGATGGGACCGCGCACGCTCGGGCAATCGCTCGAAAGCATTTCGCACTGATCTAGCCGCCGCACGCGTGAATCAGGAACTGCTGCACGGCGGTCGAGGGCGCGCTCAACGTCGCGCCCTTGCGCCAGATCATGCCCGCTTCCAGATGAGGAATGGCATCGTTCACGGGCCGCGCGTCGATGCGCTTGCCTTCGAGCGACCACGGCCGAAACACCATATCCGACAGCACCGTGACGCCGAAGCCGTGCGCCACCAGTCCGCGCAGCGCTTCCATTGAACTCGTGCGAAACGCGATGTTCGGTTCGAGGCGCTTCTTGTGCCAATAGCGCATCGTCGATTGCTCGCCTTCATCGACGGTGATGAGAATGTAAGGATGCGCGGCGATATCCTTCAGCGATACCGCCTGCTGCTGCGCGAGCGGATGCATCGGTGCGACCCACAACTGCCGGCGCGAGCGCATCAAAACCTGACTGTCGAAACGATTCGGCCGCTGCAGATTCGATAACAACACCACGCCGATATCGACATCGCCATTCGCGACCGCTTCTTCGATCTGCGGCCGCTCCATGTCGCGCAGATCGAAATCGATGAACGGATACGTCGCACGAAAGCGCGCGAGCAATTCCGGCAAAAAATACCCGAGCACCGTATAAGACGCCGCAATATGCGCGACGCCGCGCATGTCGTGCGCGCGAAACGGCGGCATGTGCAGCGCGTCGCGGGCGGCGTCGAGCACACGGCGCGCGTGGTTATGGAAGTCCTGGCCATCGGGCGTCAGCGCGACGCCTTGTGGCATGCGCTCGAACAGCTTCGTGCCGAGCGCGCTTTCGAGGGCCAGCACCGCGTTGGTGATGGCCGATTGCGATACATGTTCGTTCGCCGCCGCCATCGAAAACTGGCCGGTTTGCGCGGCGGCCACGAAATAGCGCAATTGCCTGAGCGTGAGATCGAAGGCCATCTGATTTTCAGATACCAGAGTTGTTTATTCGTGATTTTACGATGTCGAATCGGCTTCTTATACTCGGCAAAAAAACAAATTCCCTATTCCGGAGACGAGCCCCGATGAACGCACCCGACCGCGCTGCGCTGGAAGCCGAAAGCATTTCCCTCGACGACAAATACACGCTGGAGAAAGGCCGCGTCTATATCAGCGGCACGCAGGCGCTCGTGCGTCTGCCGATGCTGCAAAAGGCGCGCGATCGCAAGGCCGGGCTGAATACGGCGGGCTTCATTTCGGGCTATCGCGGCTCGCCGCTCGGCGCGCTCGATCAGTCGCTGTGGAAGGCGAAGCAGCATCTGAAGAATAACGACATCGTGTTCCAGCCGGGCGTGAACGAAGATCTCGCCGCGACATCGATCTGGGGCACGCAGCAGGTCAATCTATGGCCCGGCGCGACGCGCGATGGCGTGTTCGGCATGTGGTACGGCAAGGGACCGGGCGTGGACCGCACCGGCGACGTCTTCAAGCACGCGAATTCCGCGGGCTCCGACAAACACGGCGGCGTGCTCGTGCTCGCGGGCGACGATCACGCGGCGAAGTCGTCGTCGGTGGCGCATCAGTCGGATCACGCGTTCATCGCGGCGGGCATTCCCGTGCTGTATCCGTCGAACGTGCAGGAATATCTCGACTACGGGCTGCACGGCTGGGCGATGAGCCGTTATTCCGGCCTCTGGGTCGCGATGAAATGCGTGACGGACGTGGTCGAATCCACCGCATCGATCGATCTCGATCCGGACCGCGTGGAGATCGTCACGCCGACCGATTACGCGATGCCCGCCGATGGCCTCAACATCCGCTGGCCCGATTCGCCGCTCGCGCAGGAAGCGCGTCTGCTCGACGAAAAGTGGTACGCGGCGCTGGCCTACGTGCGCGCGAACAAATTGAATCGCGTCGTGATCGATTCCGACAAGCCGCGCTTCGGCATCATCACGGCGGGCAAGGCATATCTGGACGTGCGTCAGGCGCTCGTCGATCTCGGCCTCGACGATGAAACCTGCGCGCAGATCGGTCTTCGCGTGCTGAAGGTAGGCTGCGTATGGCCGCTCGATGCGCAGGACGCACGCGCGTTCGCAACGGGTCTCGAAGAGATTCTCGTCGTCGAAGAGAAGCGGCAGATTCTCGAATATGCGCTGAAGGAAGAGCTGTATAACTGGCGCGAAGACGTGCGCCCACGCATCTACGGCAAGTTCGACGAGCGCGACAACGAAGGCGGCGAATGGTCCGTGCCGCGCGGCGACTGGCTGCTGCCCGCGCATTACGAGCTATCGCCCGCGCTGATCGCGAAGGCCATTGCGCGGCGTCTTGCGCGCGCCGATCTTCCCGCCGATGTGCGCGCCCGCATGCTCGCGCGCGTCGAGACGATCGAAGCGAAGGAGCGCGAGGCGATCAAGCCGCGCGTGGATGTCGAGCGCAAGCCGTGGTTCTGCTCGGGCTGTCCGCATAACACGTCGACGCGCGTGCCCGAAGGTTCGCGCGCGCTCGCGGGCATCGGCTGCCATTACATGTCGATGTGGATGGACCGCAAGACCGAGACTTTCAGCCAGATGGGCGGCGAGGGCGTCGCGTGGATCGGCCAGATGCATTTCTCCGGCGACAAGCACGTGTTCGTCAATCTCGGCGACGGCACGTATTTCCATTCGGGCTTGCTCGCGGTGCGCGCGGCGATCGCGGCGAACGCGAACATCACGTACAAGATTCTCTATAACGACGCCGTCGCGATGACCGGCGGCCAGCCCGTCGACGGCGTGTTGACGGTGCCGCAGATCGCGCATCAGGTCTTCGCGGAAGGCGCGAAACGTATCGTCATCGTGACGGACGAGCCGCAGAAATACGATGCGAACGTCGCGTTGCCGCAGGGTGTAAGCGTGCATCATCGTGACGAGCTGGACCGCATTCAGCGCGAGCTGCGCGATACGCAAGGCACGACCATTCTGATCTACGACCAGACCTGTGCCACGGAAAAGCGCCGTCGCCGCAAGCGCGGCACGTATCCCGATCCCGCGCGCCGCGCGTTCATCAACGATGCCGTGTGCGAAGGCTGCGGCGATTGCTCGGTGCAGTCGAACTGCCTCTCCGTCGAGCCGATGGACACGCCGCTCGGCACGAAGCGCAAGATCAATCAGTCGTCGTGCAACAAGGATTTTTCGTGCGTGAAGGGCTTTTGCCCGAGCTTCGTCACGGCCGAAGGCGCGCAGGTTCGCAAGCCTCGGGCGTCGAAAGAAGCCAGGCCGGATTTCGATGCGCTGCCTTCGCCTTCGTTGCCCGCGCTGTCGAAGCCTTACGGCATTCTCGTGACGGGTGTCGGCGGAACGGGCGTCGTGACGATCGGCGGATTGATCGGCATGGCCGCGCACATCGAGCGAAAGGGCGTCACGGTGCTCGACATGGCCGGTCTCGCGCAGAAGGGCGGCGCGGTGCTGAGTCACGTGCAGATCGCGCCGGAGCCGCAGGCGCTGCACGCGACGCGCATCGCGACGGGCGAAGCGCGGCTCGTGATCGGTTGCGATGTGATCGTATCGGCATCGAACGATGTGCTCTCGCGCACACGGCACGGCATCACGCAGGCCGCCATCAACAGCGGCGCGACGCCGACCGCGGCCTTCGTCACCGATGCGAAATGGACCTTTCCCGCCGCGCAGACGGAACAGGCGCTATCGGACAGCATCGGCGCGGGCTGCGCGTTCATCGACGCCAATGCGCTTGCGCTGAAACTGCTCGGCGACACGATCTATTCGAATCCGCTGCTGCTCGGCTTCGCATGGCAGAAGGGCTGGCTGCCGCTCGAACTGGCGAGCCTGAAACGCGCGATCGAACTGAACGGCGTCGCGATCGAGAAGAACGTGCTCGCCTTCAACTGGGGCCGCTTCGTCGCGCAACACGGCGCGGGCGATCTGCTCAAGTCCACGCAACATGCGATCGTCGTGAAGATGCCCGAGTCGCTCGACAACGTGATCGCGACGCGCGAGGCCTTGCTGACGGCGTATCAGAACGAAGCGTATGCGCGCTCGTATCGCAAAGTTGTCGAGCGCATGCGCGAAAAGGAGAAGCCGCTGAACGCGAAACTGCCGCTCACGCGCGCCGTCGCGGTGAATCTCGCGAAGCTCATGGCCTATAAGGACGAATACGAAGTCGCGCGTCTCTATGCCGATCCCGCGTATCTCGACAAACTGCGCGAGCAGTTCGAAGGCGAGCCGGGCCGCGATTACAAGTTGATGTTCCATCTCGCGCCGCCGCTCTTCGCGAAGCGCGACGAGCACGGTCATCTCGTGAAGAAAACGTTCGGCGCGTGGATGCTGCCCGCGTTCCGCGTGCTCGCGAAGATGAAGGGCTTGCGCGGCACATCGCTCGATGTATTCGGCAAGACGGACGAGCGCCGCACGGAGCGCCGGATGATCGCGGATTACCTCGCGCTCGTCGACGAATTCTGCGCCACGCTCGATCTCGACCGCGTCGATACCGCGTTGCAACTCGCGAAGCTGCCCGATGAAATCCGTGGCTTCGGTCATGTGAAGGAGCGCAACGTGGCGGCGGTCGCGACGAAGCGCGAGCGATTGATCGAACGTTATCGTGCGCCGGTGGAGTTGGCGGCAACAGCCTGATCCATGCGATAGGGTATCTTTACGCTCGAACCCACACTCGGAGCGTAAGGAGACATCGCAATGAAAGGGACTTACAAGCTCGCCGTCGTCGGCATCGGCAAGATCGCGCGGGATCAGCACTTGCCCGCGATCGCCGCGCAGCCGGGATTCGAACTCGTCGCGTGCGCGAGCCGCAATGCGAGCGTCGAAGGCGTGCGCAACTATCAGGATCTCGGCGCGCTGCTCGCCGCCGAACCCGCGATCGACGCCGTGTCGCTCTGTGCGCCGCCGCAGGTCCGCTACGAGCAGGCGCTGGCCGCGCTCGATGCGGGCAAGCACGTCATGCTGGAAAAGCCGCCGGGCGCGAGCGTGAGCGAAGTCGCGGCCTTGCACGAGATCGCGCAGGCGCGCGGCTGCACGTTGTTCGCGTCGTGGCATTCGCGCGCGGCGAGCGCCGTCGAACCGGCGCGCGAATGGCTTGCGAAGGACGCGGGCGCGATTCGTTCCGTCGAAGTGCGCTGGAAGGAAGACGTGCGCCGCTGGCATCCCGGACAGCAATGGATCTGGGAGCCGGGCGGACTCGGCGTGTTCGATCCGGGCATCAATGCGCTGTCGATCGTCACGCGTATCCTGCCGCATGAAGTCGCGTTGCGCGGCGCCACGCTGACCACGCCGAGCGATACGTCCACGCCGATCGCGGCCGAACTCGATTGCATCGCGAGCAACGGCGCGCCGGTGCGCGCGGTGTTCGACTGGCGTCACGGGCCCGTCGAGGAATGGGATATCGACATCGAGACAGACGCGGGCCGCCTGTCGATGCGCGAAGGCGGCAAGCGCTTGTCCATCGCGGGCAAGGAGATCGATCTCGGACGCGAGCGCGAATATCCCGCGCTATACGAGCACTTTCACGCGCTCATCGAATCGAAGACGAGCGATGTCGATGTGCGCCCACTGCGTCTCGTCGCCGATGCGTTTCTCAACGGCCGGCGCGTCGAAACCGACGCATTCGGGCGCTAGGCGGCACGATATGTCGCGCTTCGTATCGCGTTGATCGCGCACACGTCGCCTTCGGGCGCGGCACTCACGTTCGCGTGCCGCGCCACGAGCGGAATGCGCCGCGTGGCGCCCGGCGCGAGATGGAACCAGTCGATGCGCGCAACATAGTTCGGATCGACGACATGCACCCAGCGCGCGAGCTGCGCCGTTTCGACGACGAGACTAAAGCCGTCGCTGTCTTTCTCGACGATCGCACTCAAGCCGATATCGCGACGCTCGCCGACCGACGGATCGGGAAAATGGAACGCTTCCGACAGCACGTCGCCCGTATCCGTATCGCGCAGGACGACGTGCGTTGCGTCGTGCGCGCGCGGGCCGAAGCGGTACGCATAGGCGATATCGAAGAACGCGCCGATCAGTGCATTCGACGACACGCGCTGCACGCTGCGCGCCTGCAACACGACATCGCACGAACCGCCCGCGACCTTCACCGCGCCTTCACGCAGACAAGCCAGTTCGACGCGCGCCCGTATCTCGCGCGCGGTCTCGTTGACGAGATGCACGTCGAGGCCGTCGAGCCCTTCATCGAGGATCAGCGCCTGCACCGGTTGCAACACGCGCGCGAGTCCATGCAGCGCGCTCTTCGGCGCACCGAGCACGTCGATGACGCCCCAGCCCGCGCCCGGCCGCACGTCGAGAAGATTCCATACGATGCCGCCCGCACACGTCGATCCTTCGCGACGCCACTCCGAAAATACCGCGCCGATCACATCGGCGACGACGGCGCGCGATAGCTCCAGATAGCGCTCGGGGTTTTCGTAGCGCAAACGCGGCACGTCCAGGCGATAGAGCGACTGCATGTAGTGCTCGCGCACGTCGTCGAAGTCCCATGCCGAGCCGGGATCGCGCGGCACGCCTGTTTTCCAGCGCGGTTCGTGCGCGCGCGGATTCGGCATGGCGCGCAATGCGACGTCGTCGGGCACATTGGCGAACGCGAGGCATTCCGATGCGAAGCGCACTTGCGCGCGGCGCACGTCGTCGAAGGAACGCTGATACGCGGGCACGCCGTAGTAATGCGTGATGCCGCCGCGCGTGCCGAACGGCATCGACGCCGTATCGCCCGGCGCGGCGCTCGGCGAGTTCACGACATACGCGGCATCGGGCCGTTGCTCGGCCACTGCATTCGGCAAGAGCGCGTTGAAGAGGCGTTGCTGATAGGCATCGAAGGGAAGGCCGAGCATCGCCGCTTGCTGATGCACTTCGCTTCCGCCGCACAACACCGCGAGCGATGCGAAGCGGCGCGTGCGCATGAGGAACTGTTCGGCTTCGCGTTGCACGCTCGCGCGAAAGGCTTCGTCGTCGGGGTAGTCGAAGTTTGCGAACGCGAAGTCTTGCCACACGAGCACGCCGTATCGGTCGGCGAGTTCGTAGAAGGCGTCGGATTCATAGAGCGTGATGCCGCTCACGCGAACGATGTTGAGTCCCGCGTCGCGGATCAAGCCGAAGATGTGGTCGAGCTTTTCGCGCGACGCGTCGAGCGCGACGATATCCGCCGATGTCCAGCACGCACCGCGCGCGAACACGGGCACGCCGTTCACGACGAGCTGAAAGCCTTTGCTGTCCGCGCCGCGATCGACTTCGATCGTGCGAAAGCCGACTTCGCCGACTTCGATATCGCCGAGCTTTATGGCATAACGTGACGGATCGCCATGCGTATGCGGATACCACAAGTCCACGTCCGGCACGCGCACGCGGCCCGTGAGCGTGTGCGCGTCGGTCCATTGCATCGTGGCTTGCGCTTCGCCGCATCCGATCCGAACCGGCGCCTGTTCCTGCGCATGAAAGTAGCGCACGGTGACATCGAGAATGCCGTCGCTGCCATCGACGCTCGTGCGTATGTCCACGTTGTCGATGCACGCACGCGAGTCGCCGATCAGTTCGACTGCGCGCCATGGTCCCGCCGGTTGAATCGCCGGGCACCATCCGGACATGTGCCCGAGCAGCGTCGTACGCACGTTGCGCAACGTGGCGGGCTGCGCGAGCTTCGGACGCCAGCGCGCACGTCCGCGTTTCGCGGCGAGCGCGGGCGCGATCGAACGAAAGCATAGATGAAGCGTGTGTTCGCCGTCGAGATCGACATCGAGATCATGCGCGACGAACATCGAATCCGATTCGAGCAGCTTGCGAGCGTCGAGCCATATCTCGGCGATGGTCGCGAGTCCGTTGAAGCGCAGACGCCGCTTGCCTTTGCCGCTCAGCTTCACGCGATACCAGTGATCCGAATGCGCGAACGGCTGCGCGAGCGCTTCATCGGCGACGCCATTCGCGCGCAACGCGGAAGCGATCGTGCCGGGCACAGGCGCGTCGATCCATTGCGTGAATGCTTCGAGCGATGCGGGCGTGGCGCATGCGCCCGCGGGCGTGCTCACGCATTGCCAGCCTTCGGAGAGACGCCGCGGCGCGTGCGGGCACCGATCGTGCATGGACCTACCTCATCGATGGGATTCGAAGAACGACGTTAAAGCCGCGCGATGATCGCGCGGCTTTAACGTTCAGAGAAAGCGCGCGGCAAGCGGCTCGATGACCTTGTCGTAGGAAGTCTGCATCGAATCGAGGCAGTCTTCGCACGCGTCGATACGCGAGCGCATGCGGGCGCGCGCGAGACGGAACTGCATGACCATCGCTTCGCTTGCAATCGCCTGCGCGCTCGTCTGGATGTCGCTCGCGACGTTCACGCCATGCTTGTTCAGCCAGCCGAGATACTTCGACAGCAACTCGAAGTTCGAGCCGAGCTGACGCATCACGTTGAACGTGTACAAGTGATAGTACGCGGGATCGCGTTCGAGCAAGGCGCGCAAATGCTCGGGAAATGCCGCGCGCCATTGCGCGACCGGGTTCGTCGCGGGACGATCCGCGAGTCGCAGCGCGAGCAGTTCGACCGAGCGTTGCACCATTTCATCGCCGGACAGCGGAGCACGCGCGCGCTTCACGAACTCGACGTACGGAAAGAGCGCGTGCACGTCGCTCGCGAGGCCGGGCATCAGGCGGAACACGCCATCGTAGTCTTCGCCCGACAACGCGAAATAGCCCGCGTTATGGAAGTACGTGATGTGCTTCGCTTCGGTGTCGATGGCATCGATGGCGACGGTCGTCTTCGTATGCGTCTGCCGATACGCGGTCGCGCGCGTATCGGGCAGATAGTACGAATCCATTTCGACCACGACCATCTGCCCGCGACGCGTCTGCTCGCGCACGTGCGCTTCCAGCGTGTCGTAGATCGCGAGCTCCTGTGCCTGGAGGCCGTAGAGCCGCGATATATCGTCGAGCGAGTACTTCGGGAACGTGAACTGATCGCCCTCGAACGCCTGCGTCACCGTGAAGCCGAGCGCCGCATGCGGATCGCAGCCGTAGTGATGCAGCAGTTCGATCCACAGGTCGACGTAGCAGTTCGTCTCCAGCCACACGCGCTCTTCGCGATGCAGCGCGTGCTGCTGATACGCGCCATCCGCGGACGTGGAGGTGTCGATGACGGCTTCCGCCGGCGAGGGCGCGTTCATGCCGGGCTTCCCATGTTCGCGAGACCGTCTTCGATGAGCGGTGCCTTGTCGCCCCACAGCAACTGACGCACGTTCTCGGGCCACGCGTTGACATCGAGTCCGTGGTGACGGAAGAGCGCAAGAGTTGTGCGCTCCATGCCGAAGCCGACGCATGCGGTATGCGCGACCTGATCGTCCGCCTGGCGAATGTGCCAGAGCTCGCCGAAGTGATCCTGGTGATAGTTGAACGACAGGCACGCGGTCGGACGGTCGGGCGTCGCGACCGGCACGAGCAGTTCGAACTTGAGTTGCTGCGCGCGCTGGCTATCCGCGACGATCATGCCGCCGCGCCCGAAGAACGGATCGTTGGCGAGGTCGATCTCGAAGGGCAGTTCCAGCAGCTTCACGAGCAGCGAGCCGCGTTCGATCCACTTCTGACGGAACGCCATCACCTGCTCGGGGCTGCCGACGCGAATGTACTCGCGCATGCGGAACATCTGCATGCGGCCCGGATCGATGGACGGTTCGTGGCGGAAGCAGTACGAGAACGCATCGAAGATCGCGCCGTCTTCGGCGAGCTTGCCGCGCTTCGCGACGAGCGGATAGATCGGATAGCAGGCGGCCGGCGTGAGCACGAGGCGCGTGGGCTTCTGCTGATCCATCCATTCGTCGGAACGCTCTTCTTCCTCGCCGACATGCACGATCTTGTCGAGCGCTTCGAGCAGGCGATGATGCCCGCGGTCGTTGCCCTGGAACGAGTGAATCGTGCCCGCGAGATTCGGGAAGCTCTTCAGATACTCGCTGTCCTCGAAATCGCGGCGGCGCATCGCGGGCGGAAAGCGCAAGACTTCCGCGTGTTGATCCGCGCCGAGCATCGTGATCGCCTGATTGAGACGCTCGACGATATCTTCGAATACTTCGCTGCGGCCATAGAGACCATCTTCGCCCGTATCGAGCAGGATGCCCGCTTCGATCAGGCGATCGCGCAAGGTCAGATCCGATTTGTCGTACGGTGCCTGAGTCTCTTGTGATTGTGCTTGTGCTTCGGCCTGCATCATGGCGGCCTGTTCCGTCGGCATGTTCATATCGTCAAAGGGTTCCCGTTGCGGCGCGCTGTGCAAGCAGCAGATTCGCCGTGTTCAATTCGATGCGGTCGTTGCTGATCATGAGCGGCGCCGAGTGCAGATCGCGCAGATGGCGCCCCACGCTGAACGGCGTGTCGTTCTTATAGCCGGCCATGCCGCAGATCATCAGCGTTTCCTGCACGACATGCACGGCCGATTGCGAGATCGCCAGCTTGAGCATGTTGAGGTCGGCGTTGATGCCGATCGAAGCCGTGAGCGGCGCGTCGTCGTCATTGCTCTGGCTCGCCTTGCGCGCAGCACGTTCAGCCTGAGCCGATTCGACATTGGCGAGCGATTCGCGCAGACGTGCCTGCATCATCTTGATGAGCGTGAGCACCTGCGAGAGCCGCGCGGCCGAAGGCGGCAGCGCAGGCTTGCCGCGCGCCTGATTGCGGAAGAACTGATGCGCGCGGTTCGCGGCATCGCTCGCAATGCCGCACCATACCGACGACCACAAGGTATGCGACACGGGCAGCATGCTTTCGTCCGCGATGCGCGAGAACGGCGCGGGCAGAATCTGTTCGGCGATACCGCTCGCGACGAGCCGGTGTCCTTCACTGCAGGTTCCGCGCATGCCGAGCGTGTCCCATGTGCCGCGCTGTTCGAGCGTGAACGTATCGCGCGGCGCCACGATCAGCACCTGATCGGAAGGCGGCGCATCCGGATGACGGCGCGCCGTCACGAGAATGCAGTCCGAATACTTGCCGTACGAAATGGTCGGCGCGAGCTTCTCGATGCGAAATGCGTTATCGACGAGATCGACCGCGCATGCACTCGTACGCATGTTGCCGCCGATGTTCTCTTCCGATGTCGCCGATGCGAGCAGCAATTGCTCGCTCACCATGCGCGCGAGGAAGTCGCGCTGCCAGGCGACATTCGCACCATGATCGACGATGCACACGACCTGGCTCTGATGCATCGCATAGATCATCGCCGACGATGCGCAGCCTTGCGCCATGGCTTCGCACAAGCGCGCGATGCCGGTGAGCGAAAGGCCATCGCCGCCGTATATCGTCGGGATCATCGCGGAGAAGAGGCGCTCTTCCCGCATCGCAGCAACGGCTTCGGCGGGGAAGCGCGCTTCGCGATCGACCGCATCGGCGTGCTTTGCCGCGACGGCGGCCACGCGTTTCGCGGCTTCGATCAGTTCGCTTTCGCTGCGCGCGCCCGCACTCTGCGCGAGCTCGGCGATTTCAAGCTCCTGAGCGGGCGCGTTCATGCGGCCGCCTGTGAGCGGAGCAGTTCTTCGACGGCCGATGCGAGCGAATCGACGCTCGAGAAGAGACGGCGCGTGAGCATGTGATCGGGAATCTCGATGCCGAATTCGTCTTCGATCGCCAGCATCACGTGGACCGTGGCGAGCGAGGAAAGACCGGCGGCGTAGAGATCGTCGTTATCGGCAAGCGTGTCGATGGGCACGTCGAGACGAGCGGACTCGGCGAGGATGCGGCGCAATTCAGTTTTCATTGTCGGTGTTTTCCCTTGTACCCGGCCAGTGGTGCAATAAATCCGGATTGCGACGATGAGTTCTTATCGAAGGTCGCTAACTCCGGGGCAATTCGGCAGCGGTGTCGTGACGTCTCATGAAGAGCATCCACGAGCGCTCTCGCACGCGCTGTCTTGTGTGTTTGTTTGATCGTATTTAACGAATTTGCGGCCCTGCGCGTCCGTGCGATGGCGCACGGAGGGCCTCGATGATGAATCGCCGTTTTGTGCGATATCGAGCATGTCGCGATGCGATGCCATCATTCAAACTATCGCCAGTCACGCTTGGGCAAGGAACAGGTAACTCCTGCGCATGTCCAGACGTATATCCTGTAAGAACGATGCGCCTACGAAAGCTATTTGAAAATTTGTACGGGGAAGGTAATTGATACTGATCTCAATACTGCTGGTATTCGCTGCGCTGTTCGTCGTCTGGAAGAAACGGCGCGGCGCGATCCTGTTCGTTGCGGGTGTGGTGTTCTGGTTGCTCGGCAGTTTGCTTCCGGGCCCACTCGTGCGACTCGCGAACGATACATATGCGTCGATGAAAGACCCGAGCTTCGGCCCGCGCGTGGCGATCGTCGTGCTCGGCGGCGGGACATCGTACGATCGCTCGCGGCATCTCAAACCAAAGGGCGATGCAATGACGCGTATCGATCTCGCGGCGTCGCTTTATAAGCGCTGCATCGAGACGGAGAAGACGTGCTTCGTCGTTATGAGCGGAGGCAATCCGCAGCATCACGAGCAAAGCGAGGCGGAAGTGTATGGAAGCCTGCTACTCGATGCAGGCGTGGCGCGCAAGGATCTGATCCTCGAAACCCAGAGTCTCGACACTTATGAGAACGCGCGCAATACGGAGAAAATACTGCGTGCGCGGCAATACGATACGTCGGTGCTCATAACGTCGTCGCTTCACATGCGCCGCGCGATGCTCGCATTCGATGCGTTCAATTTGCATCCGCAGCCCGCGGTGGCGTATATCCGTCCTGAATTGACCTGGTGGCTGCCGCGTCGGAAAGGATGGTTCGATTCGAACAGCGCGTTGCATGAACTCGTCGGCATTGCGCGTTTTTATGTGTGGCGATGGATGGGTTGGTATTAGGAGCGGTCGCGGCTCGCTCCCGTCATTCGTTATAGTTGGGCGTAAATCACACGCATGTGTTTGTCGCCGCGCCGGTACTGTGGTCGCGGGCCCGCGAAAGTCGCTCCTGTCGCCGCCAAGTTTCTGATTTTCGAGAGACAGCAAAAATCCCATTCGTGTCCTGGTTTGATATGTTCTCCTTCGGTTTGAAAACATCTCAGGACGTCGTTGCCTGCCGTCGATTGTCCGACTGCGTGCGGTTCGACTACTCTTCGTAGGCCGTCGTAGTGGAATGAAAGTACCTTCTTGGAGTTGATCGCTTCAATCAAAAAATCGAGCATAGATAGTCTGCCTCATAACAGTCAAATAGGTGCCTTATTGCACATTTGCCAAGCATTTCTAACGGTGCTTGATTGACTGTTTTAAGCTTTCGTATCTAACGAAGCAAACCGAAAAATCCGAAAATCACCTGAAGCTAGATAGCATCTTTTAGATAACTTGAGGTTTTGCTGGGAGCAAACCTCGCGACGCATTGCGGCGTGCCCGTCACGACAATCCGCCCGCCATCCTCGCCCGCGCCCGGACCGATATCGATCACCCAATCGGAGAGCGAGGCGACGCGCATGTCGTGCTCCACGACGACAACCGTGTTGCCCGCATCGACAAGTCCCTGCAGTTGCGCCATCAGCCGGTCCACATCGGCGGGATGCAGGCCGGTGGTCGGTTCGTCGAGGATATAGAGCGTGTCGCCGCGATGCGCGCGCTGCAGTTCCGTCGCGAGCTTGATGCGCTGCGCTTCGCCGCCGGATAACTCCGTCGCGGGCTGTCCGAGCCGCAGATAACCGAGGCCGATGTCGCGCAGCACGGCGAGCGCACGCATCACGTTCGGTTCATCGGCGAAGAACTCGCATGCGGCATCGACGGTCATGGCGAGCACATCCGCGATGTTCTTGTCGCGCCAGGTGATCTCCAGAGTCTGCGGGTTGTAACGCGAGCCGTGACAGGTCGCGCACGACGTATAGACGCTCGGCAGAAACAGCAACTCGACGCTGACGAAGCCTTCGCCTTCGCACGTCGGGCAGCGTCCCTGCGCGACGTTGAACGAGAAACGGCCCGCGCCATAACGCCGCTTGCGTGCGGCGGGTGTATCGGCGAACAGCTTGCGCACGTGATCGAAAAGACCTGTGTAGGTTGCGAGGTTCGAGCGCGGCGTGCGGCCGATCGGCTTCTGATCGACGCGCACGAGACGGCGAATCGTCTCCATGCCTTCGACGATGCGTCCGCCAGCCGATGCGTCGGCCGGCGCGAAGAGCGGATCCTGTTCGTCTTCGTCGGCATCGTCGAGCGCACGGCCGAGCCGTTCCGAGACGAGTTCCGGCAGCGCCTGACTCACGAGGCTCGACTTGCCGGAACCCGAGATGCCGGTGACGGTCGTGAAGGCGCCGAGCGGAAACGCGGCGTCGATGCCATGCAGGTTGTTGCGCGTAATGCCTTCGAGCCGCAGCCAGCCGCGCGGGATGCGCGCGGCGCGTTCGATCGTCTCTCGCGGCGCGAAGAGATGCTTGCGCGTCTCGGACTCCTCGATCGATGCGAGGCCTTCGGGCGGTCCGCTATAAAGCACATGTCCGCCTCGTTCGCCCGCAGCCGGACCGACATCGACGAGCCAGTCCGCGCGTCGCATCGTATTCAGATCGTGCTCGATGACGAAGAGCGAATTGCCCGCGGCCTTCAGGCGCTGCAGCGCGGCGAAGAGCGCTTCGTTGTCGGCGGGATGCAGGCCCGCGGATGGTTCATCGAGCACGTACACGACGCCGAAGAGTTGCGAGGCGAGTTGTGTCGCGAGCCGCAGACGTTGCAGTTCTCCGGATGAGAGCGTCGGCGTCGCGCGATCGAGCGACAAATAGCCCAGACCCAGATCGATCAGCGTGGCGAGCCGCTCGAGCAAATCGGCGGCGATGCGCTCGGCGGCGGCGCGTTTCTCGTCGGAAAGATTGGCGGTACGTCGAATGTCGGGCGCGGCCTTGTGTGCCGATCCGCCGGCCGCCACGCGCTTCGCCGTCGCCGCGATCCGGTCTTTCTTCGCGAGCGCGGCGCTCGGCGCTTCGTCGTGAGCAGGCCAGTCTCCGCGTGCGATGGGCGCGAGCAGATCGGCGAGACGGCTCAGTGGAAGACGCGCGAACTCGGCGATGTCGAGCCCCGCGAACGTCACGGACAGCGCTTCTTTCTTGAGCCGCTTGCCGTGACACGTGTGGCAATCGCTGCCGACCATGAAGCGCGACACGCGCTTTTTCATCAGCGCGCTTTGCGTGTGCGCGAAGGTGTGCAGCACATAACGACGCGCGCCGGTGAAAGTGCCCTGGTAGCTCGGCTCGGCGCCACGCTTCAACGCGGCTTGCGTTTCCTTGGGCGTGAGGCCGGCATACACCGGAACCGTTGGCTGTTCCTGAGTGAAGAGAATCCAGTCGCGATCCTTCTTCGGCAAGTCGCGCCACGGTGTGTCGACGTCATAGCCGAGCGTGACGAGAATGTCGCGGAGATTCTGGCCGTGCCATGCCGGCGGCCACGCAGCGACGGCGCGCTCGCGGATCGTGAGCGAGTCGTCGGGCACCATCGACTTTTCGGTGACTTCGTAGACACGCCCGAGGCCGTGACACGCGGGACACGCACCCTGGACCGTGTTGGGCGAAAAATCTTCCGCGTAGAGCATCGGCTGCTTCGGCGGATAGCTGCCGGTGCGCGAATACAACATGCGCACGAGGCTCGACAGCGTCGTCACGCTGCCCACCGACGAACGCGCATTCGGCGCGCCGCGCTGCTGCTGGAGCGCGACGGCGGGAGGCAACCCTTCGATCGAATCCACCTGCGGCACGCCGACTTGTTCGATCAGCCGTCGCGCATACGGCGCCACCGATTCGAAATAGCGCCGCTGCGCCTCGGCGTAAAGCGTGCCGAATGCCAGCGACGATTTTCCCGAACCGGATACGCCGGTGAAGACGACGAGCGCATCGCGCGGCACGTCGACATCGACATTTTTCAGGTTGTGCTCGCGCGCGCCGCGAACGCGCACGAAACCTGCTCTCGAAGTGGAGGCGGCGTCGTTTTCGGCCGGCTTGCGGTTGGTTTTGCGGACATCCATGAGCAGGTTGGAATGGCTTGCCGCACGCGGCAACGGAAGTGGAAGGGTGCGCATGCAGCATGCCACATACCAAATGGCATTTTGCGTTAGGCATTTTGCATGCGAAATGCACGCCGACTTTTAGTGAACCTGATCGACGGGGGAAAAAATGAGGACAGCCAGATTGAGGCTTTTGATCGCGCTGACGGCCGGCGCGACGATAGGCGTGGCGGGCGCGGCGATGGCCCAGTCGGGCGGCGGCAATGGCAATGGCGGTTCAGGCGGCGGCAACGCCCACGGAGCGGCGACCGCCGGACCGACCGTCGGCGGCGAGAGCACGTCCGCGCCGGGCAGCACGCGCCAAGGCAGCTTTCACTCCAAGCACAAGTCAAAGCCCAAGCCCGCGACGACGACAACGCAATGACGCGACGCGCGCTGCGGATCAGGCCGCGGTGCTTTCCACGTCGATATCGTCGGTGCCGAGGCGGGAGAAAATGTCGCACACCGCGCGCATTTCCGCTTCGTCGCGAATGCTCACGATCACGCGCATGACGCCGCAAGACAGGTCTGCGTCGCCGCCGTCGGCGCCGAACGAGGGAAGAATGTCGTTGCTCGAAACGTCCATGCCGTACGGGTAATCATGCGTGTCGACGACGCCCAGATGCTCCCCGTGGCCCGCGTATTCCGCCGCGATCCACTGCGTCTGCGCGTTGTTGCTCTGCACCTGCGATGCGTGGAAGTCGGCGAATCCGCTCATGCTTGCCACGCGCACGCGATCGCCCGCGATGCCTTCCGCGCGCAAATCTTCGAGTGCTTCATCCAGCTTACGGGAGCCGTTGAACGCTCCGGTCACTTCACGCATCATTTGCTCGTCTCCTTGCCTGCCAACCACGATGCCGCGCCTCAGTATCGCCGCGAAATCGGCGAATGTGAATACGGATGTACACCGGCGTGCGCTTGATCAAAGTACGAGACGCGCGAGAGGCGCAAGGCGCGTGGTTTAGCGCATAGACACGCGCGGCGACAGGCCGGTGAACCGCTGTGATCAGGCTCGCGACTGCGCGAGGAGATGGCGAATCCAACGGATGCGGCATGGATTCGCGAGCCATGTTTCGGACGAACGGCGCCGGCGGCGAGCGATTCGGCCGCCCGGCCAGCGCAAATTCACTTCATGCGGTACTTGAACTTTACGCCGCAACAGCCGGTTTATCAACGCTTTGTTTTGGCCCTAATCGTATGATTCTGATGGGTTTTCCATCATGATCAGGGCGGCTCCGAATGCGTTTGGTCCGAGTCGGCTGTTGCTCGCTCATTAAAGCGAGTATTGCGTCTAGCTGCACGCGATGCGACGCCGCCCAGAGGTTAATAGTCATCGTACAAGCTGTGGCGCGCCCTATAATGGCCAATCGAGCATACAAAGATCGGTCTTTCAATGTCCCAAGCCCTCGCGTCCGGCGCGCTTCGCCGCTCCCGCAATCTCACCGAGGAAGTCGTCGCCGAGTTGTCGGAGCGGATTCGCAGCGGCGCGCTTCGACCGGGCGACAAGCTGCCGACGGAATCGGAAATCATGGCGCAACTCGGCGTGAGCCGCACGGTCGTGCGTGAATCCATCTCGCGGCTTCAGGCGGCGCGCCTCGTGCAGACGCGGCACGGCATCGGGACGTTCGTGCTCGAAGCCGGCGATCAGGACCGCTTTCAGCTCGAGGCCGCCGGCGATCTCACCGTGCGCGACGTGATGGCGATTCTCGAATTGCGCATCAGCCTCGAAGCGGAGGCCGCCGGTCTCGCCGCCATGCGCCGCACCGATGAAAATCTCGCGCAGATGCGCCGTGCGCTCGACGAGTTCGAGCGGCTCATCGAAGCGGGCGAGGGCAACGCCGTCGCCGCCGATGTCGCGTTTCATCTCGAACTCGCGAAGGCCACGGGCAACCGCTATTTTCATAGCATCCTGAGTCAGCTTGGCAATACGATCATCCCGCGCACGCGCGTCAACTCGGCGGCGCTCGCGCATAACGATCCGGCGGGCTATCTCGATCGCGTGAATCGCGAGCACGAGGATATCTACGATGCAATCGAGCGCCGCGATCCCGAAGCGGCGCGCGCGGCAATGCGCATGCATTTGTCGAACAGTCGCGAGAGGCTGCGGCGGGCGCAGGAAGCGTCGTCGAAGACGCAGGACGGGATTTGATAGTGGCCGGTTAATCGGCACTAGCGCGCTCGATGCATTGTCCAGCCACTGTCCATAACCAGCAATCTTAGTGAAAGAAAAGACAAACGTTTGCGCATTGCAAAGCATTTCTTAACGCTTGCTTAAGCCCTTGCGCAGCAATTGAGTTGCTGACACTTCGCACAGACTCACGCTAAGATCGCATCGACCCAAGCTGACAAATCTGCCAGCCACGCGTCAACCAAACCGCCACGTCGGGCGTTAGCTCACCAGGTCATCAGGTCGCTTCGTCGAACCCTGCCAATCGACCTTGAAGCGAATATCGATTGGTCATGAAAAGCAGTGTCGACAACGCGCATTCATTGCGCTGACAAGCCCTGCGTCTCTTTTCAATAAGCCTCATTCGAGGCTTATTTAAATTCCCTTGCTTATTCTTTACGAATTACCAAGGGCAGAAAGCTATTCGAATTATTACCAAATATTTCCGGCTTTGCCGGCGGGATTGTGGAGACCAGGCATTTGAAGATCCTACATAGCGAGTCCTCGAAGGGATGGGGCGGGCAGGAGATTCGCACGTTGAAAGAGATGGTCGCGCTACGGGATAGCGGCCATACCGTCGAACTGATTTGCCCGAGCGATGCACGCATCGGCCAGCATTGCGTCGAACTCGGGTTCGCCGTTCATCACGCGCGCATGCGCAGTGGCGGCGACATGCAATCGATGCTGCGTATCAAGGCGCTTTTGCGTCGCCGCGCATTCGACGTGCTCAATACGCATAGCGGTCACGACAGTCTCGTCGCGGGCACGGCGGGGAGACTGGCGGGCACGCCGCTCATCGTGCGCACGCGACATCTGGCATTGCCCATTTCCTCGCTTGCGACTTATAACTGGATTCCGCATCGAGTGATCGCGGTGAGTCATTACGTGCGCCGCTATCTGATTTCTGCGGGCGTCGCGGAGAAGCGCGTGCAGACGATCTACGACGGCATCGTCAAGCCTCAGGCCGTCCCCCCTTCGACCTTGCGTGCGGAACTCAATCTCGGACAGGACGCGTTCATCGCATGCATGGTCGCGATCATGCGCGACAAGAAAGGGCATGAGGATCTTATCGCCGCGGTGCGTCCGATGATCGACACGCATCCTAATCTGCACGTCGTAATGGCGGGCGACGGTCCACGTTTCGATAGCATCAAGGGCATCGTCGATAGCCTTGGGCTCGCCAATCGCATTCACTTGCTGGGCTTTCGCACCGACGTACCCAATATCTTTCGCGGTTCCGATCTATTCGTGCTGCCCACGCATCAGGAAGCGCTTGGACAGGCGTTTATCGAGGCGATGGCGGCGGGTCTGCCGGTGATCGGCACGCATGTCGATGGCGTGCCCGAACTCATCGAAGACAACGTGAACGGACTGCTCGTGCCGCCGCACGATCCGGTTGCATTGCGTGGAGCGATCGCACGCTTGATCGGCGATCCTGCCTTACGGCAGCGCCTCACGAACGAAGGCCGGCGCATTACCGAACGGGGCTTCACGGTGGGCCACATGGCGGACGAAACGGCGCACTTTTATCGACGCGCATTGCACGAGCGAGGCCATCGCAGATGAGCGCAAAGCAGGCGCGGGCCGTTCCCGTGTTGATGTATCACCACGTCAGCACGTCGCCCGGCATGATCACCGTGACGCCCGATAACTTCGCCGCGCAAATGGACTACCTTGCACGCGCAGGTTATCGCACGATCAGCGCGGCGCAGCTCGCCGCTTTTCTGAATGGCGAGGACGTGCCTGCGAAATCCATCGTCATAACTTTCGATGATGGTTATCTCGACAACTGGGTGCATGCTCATCCGGTATTGAAACGCCACGGCTTTACAGCGCTTTGCTTTCTCGTAAGCAGTTGGCCCGGCGAAGGGAGCGTGCGTCCGAATGCTTCGAATGGAACTTCAAGCCTTCCGCGTTTGCTCGATCATCACGCGGGTGAGAAAGCTATAGAGAATGGAAGCGCCGACGATGTGATCTTGCGCTGGTCCGAAATCGAAGCGATGCGCGAAGCCGGCACGTTCGAGTTTCATAGCCATACGCATACGCATGTGCGCTGGGATCGGGTCACGGCGTCGTCCGGCGAGAAACGCAAGAGCCTTCAAGACGATCTGAGCGCCGCGCGTGCCGCATTGCGCGCGCGTCTCGGCGAGGTGTCGGATCATCTTTGCTGGCCGCAAGGCTATTACGATGACGACTATCGCGAAGTCGCGCTGAAAGCGGGTTTCAGGCACTTCTATACGTGTCATACGGGGACGAATGTCGGGGCGAACCCGTTCGATCGCAACGCATCCAGCGAGGCCGAACGCACGATCAAGCGACTGGAAGTACGCGACCGTCCGGCCTCGTGGCTGGCGTCGCGCTTATGGGTGCATACGCGGCCCGCGATCAGCCGCGCCTATCTGAGGATCAAGCGCTGATTCAACTTTGATGCGTGCGCACGAAAGCGGCGATCGCATCGTTCACTTCATTCGTCGCATCGCGATGCGGCGAGTGCCGGCATTGCGTCAGCTTGACGAGTTGCGCGTGATCGACTGCCGACTTGATCTTGTCGAGTTGCAACATCGATGCGTATTCGTCGTCATAACCTTGAATCACGAGCAACGGCTGCCTGATCGACGTTATCTCTTCGGTGATGTCCCAATGCAAGAACGCGGGATTCAGCCACGCATCGTTCCATCCGTAGAAGGCTGAATCCACATCGTCGTGATAGGCACGCAGCTTGTCTTTGAACGATGTCGTTTCATAGGTGATGCGGGCTTTCTCGATGCCTTCCACTGTCATCGGTTCGACAAAAACGTGCGGCGCCATGATGGCGAGACCGGCGAGCGCTTCGGGAAACGCGCTCGCATAAAGCAGGGCGATCGTGCCGCCATCGCTATGTCCGATGAGCCACATGCGCGAGCGTTCTTCGGCGCCGATTCCAAGTGCATCGAGCAAGGCAGGCAAAACGTCGTGCGCCTGCCTGTGCAGAAACTCGACCGGCCATTGTTCGCCGGGCCGGCGTGGCGTGGAGCGCCCATAACCCGGCCTCGAATACACGAGTCCGCGGCAATTCAGGCGATCGCAAAGCATTTGCGGCCAGTCCTTCCATAACGCGATCGAGCCCAGACCTTCATGCAGGAACAAGGCGATGGGCGCATCGGCCTGTTCGGCATTCAGCCACTGATATTCGATGCGCACCGGATAAGCGCCGCCGTTCAATCCGATGAAGCGCGTCGTGTCGATGCTTGCTGCTGGGTCGGTCATGTGCGTGGGAAGACTGAGCTCGGAACGCCCAAGAGATTATCAGACGCCACGCGTGCAGCTAAATCCGATCGCCGGCCACGCGGATCATAACGTCATATTTTTTTCTCTGGACGCCGCTGAACTTTTTCTGCGAAAGTTATTCGTAAGGAATTCGCTGCACTGCAACGAGAAGTGAATGTGGCCCTTTTGTGAATCCTGGGGCGTCGGCATCGGTGGCGCGCCAGTTATGGAGAGAACTGCATGAATCGACCCAAACGAATGCTATTGGAAAATATTGCATGGGCACGCGAAACTGCGCACGCCGATGCGCAATTCTTTCCGCGTCTCGCGCAAGGACAAAGCCCGAAGGTATTGTGGATCGGCTGTGCGGATAGCCGCGTGCCCGCCGAAACGGTGACGAACGCCAATCCTGGCGATCTCTTCGTTCATCGCAACATCGCAAACCTGTTCTCTCCATCCGATGACAACACGATGAGCGTGCTGGAATACGCGGTTCGCGTGCTGAAAGTCGATCACGTGATCGTATGCGGCCATTACGGATGCGGCGGCGTGCGCGCTTCGCTCCTGCCGCAATCGAGCGACTTGCCGCACGTCAATCGCCGGATCGCGCCGTTGTGTGCATTGGGCGAACGGCATCGAAACGAACTGGATTCATTCTCCGAACTCGATGCGCGCGCGAACCGCCTCGCCGAACTGAACGTGCTCGAACAAGTGCGTCTCTTGCGCGAGCACGCAATCGTTTGCGAGCGGGATGATCCGCCACGCGTTCACGGCTGGATCTTCGGTCTTCATGACGGCCTCATCGAGGTTCTCGCTTCCGGTTACGAGGAAGCGGGCGAAGAACCGGACGTTGCACGCGCACAGGTCACATCGTTGCGGGCCGCTTAAGTCCGTTTCTTCCAGCCTATTGCCTGATGATGCGGTGCCGCTTTCGCGACACGCGCAGGCCCCAACTCGTTCGAAGAAAAATCATGAACTCTCGTAACCGTTTCGCCAATTTCCCGCGCGATATGTTCGCGGGCACTGTCGTGTTTCTGGTCGCGATGCCGCTATGCCTCGGCATCGCCAATGCATCCGGCGTCGAGCCATTCGCCGGGCTGCTGTCGGGCATCATCGGCGGACTCGTGGTCGCGTTGCTGAGCGGCTCGCACTTGAGCGTGAGCGGTCCGGCGGCGGGCCTGATCGTGATCGTCGTCGATGGCATCGCCGGGCTCGGCAGCTTCTCCGCATTTCTCCTTGCCGTGTTGCTATCGGGCGCGATCCAGTTTGGCTTCGGCATGTTGAAAGCGGGGCGCTTCGCGGCTTACGTGCCTTCGTCGGTCATCAAGGGCATGCTCGCCGCGATCGGTCTTCTGCTCGTCATCAAGCAGATTCCTCTCGCTGCCGGTTTCGCCAATGCAGGCGCGCCGGCCGCGAACGGCCCCGGCATGCTCGGCACGCCGTTCGGTCCGATATCGACGGCAGCGTGCATCGTGGCCGTCGTATCGCTCGCGATGCTCGCAGGCTGGGAAACGCGCGCGATGCGCCGCTTCGCGCTCGTGCGCGCCGTGCCCGCACCGCTCGCGGTGGTGGCGTTCGGCATCGGCGCCACCTTGTTGCTCGACGTGTTCGCGCCGGGTTTCGCACCGCCCGCGCAACATCGCGTCGCGTTGCCGTCGCTCGAATCGTTCGCGGCATTCACGCATGCACTCGCATTGCCGAACTTCTCGCAGTTCGTGAATCCCGACGTATGGCGGCTCGCTTTCACGCTTGCAATCGTCGCGAGTCTCGAAACGCTCCTGAGTCTCGAAGCCGTCGAGCAACTCGATCCGAAGAAGCGCGCGGCCCATCCCGATCGCGAATTGAAAGCGCAAGGCATCGGCAACATGATGGCCGGCGCCATCGGCGCGCTGCCGATCACCTCGGTCATCGTGCGCAGCTCCGCGAACGTGCATGCGGGCGCGCAGAGCCGCTGGTCATCGTTCGTGCATGGCGCGCTGCTGCTCGTGAGCGTGTTTGCGCTGACGAGCGTGATCAACCTGATTCCGCTCGCCTGTCTCGCGGCGATCCTGATCTTCACGGGTTTGAAGCTCGCCCGGCCATCGTTGTTCGCGGCGGTCGCGAAGCAGGGCATCGAACGCTTTGCGCCATTCATCGCGACGATTGCCGGCGTGTTGCTCACCGACCTGTTGATGGGCATTCTGCTCGGTATCGCCTGCAGTCTCTTGCTCGCGATCCGTGCGAATCTCAAACGTCCGATCACGATGACGCAGCACGACGATCATTATCTGGTCTCGTTTCGCAAGGACGTTTCGTTTCTCGGCAAGGTCGCGCTGAAGCATCATCTGCGCACCATTCCGGATGACGCGACGGTTATCTTCGATGCATCGCGAGCGGATTATGTCGATCTCGATGTGCGCGAGGAAATCGACAAGTTCATTGCGGCTGCGCCTTCGCGCGGCATGCATGTCGAATGCAGGAAATTGCCGCCTGCCGGATCGACGCGCGGAAGATGGCCCCGATTGAGCAGGCAAGCAATGATTTCCGAGTAAGCGATCAACCCGGCGTCGATGGCGTGAGTTGCGCATAGACATCATGCGCGAGTTCGAGCATCACCTTGCGATCGATGCCGCCGGATATCGCATAACCGAAATCGCCATCGATCCAGTAGAACACGTTCACGGGTCCGTCCTGATAGAGCTTGAACGCAGTGGTGTTCGTGCTCGTCTTGCGCTGCGAGATGCAGAGCGTCACGCGTTCGCCTTTCGCGCCGCGATACATGAACTGCGCGGTGGGACCGTTCTCGCCGGGGAGAATGCGCCCTCCCATCAACTCGAAGCCGCTCTTGGTGAGCAGTGGCGGATGCACATCGGTGCCGAGCTTGTTCGACAGATACCGGACGAAGTCCTGATCGCGGTCCTTGCCGATATCGTCGGGACGATCGACCGCAGGCATGTACACGACATGCGCGATCGCGGCCTGACGCGCCATGCCTTCCATGCCTTCGGCGCTCACATCGCGCGTATTCGATGTATTCGATGTAGTCGATGCAATCGTGCCCGGCAGCGATACGGAATCGCGTCCCATGTTCGTGCCGATGCCAATGCCGATGCCCATCACCAGAGCGGCCGCCATGCCCGCGAATTGCGGCCAGTTCGCCGCGCTGAACCAGCGCGGCTGCTTCAACGTGCGCAAGCGCGCGGGAACGGGTTCGTTGAGCACACGATCGAAGCGCTCATGGAACATGTTGTTGAGCGAGAAGTAGTCGCTGACGCGCGCGGCCAGCGCGGGATTCAGTTCGATGGCGCGCTCGACCTGTTCGCGGCGCTCGGCCGAAAGCGCACCGTCGACGTACGCGTGCAGATCTTCTTCGCTGATCGGAGTCTGTTGGTCGTTCATCGCACCACCTTCAACTTCGCATTGGGTTGCGCGCCGGCCATGAGCGCGCGCAGGCGTTCGCGCCCGCGCGACAGGCGCGACATCACGGTGCCGATCGGCACATCGAGCGCGGTCGCCACTTCCGCATAGCTCATTTCTTCGAGCCCGATGAGAAGAACGACTTCACGCTGCTCGGCGGGCAGGCGCTGCAAAGCATAGTCGAGGTCGCGCACTTCGAGCGAGCGCATCTGAGCGCCGGGCGTCGCGAACTCGCGCTCGTTCAAGTCGTCATCGTCGACGGAAACATGAATTGCACGCGCCGACGCCTTGCGCACCTGATTCACGAATACGTTATGCATGAGGGTGAAAAGCCATGCGCGCAGATCGGTGCCCGCTTCGAATTTTTTCGCGCGCGCCAAGGCCCGCTCGATCGTGTCTTGCACCAGATCGTCGGCGAGATCCCGATTGTTCTGCAGCGCGCGCGCATAGCGACGCAGTCTCGGGACGTGCTCCATCAAGTCGTCGCGGATGTCCATTGCGTTATCCGTCGTCTATCGCATGACGCGGGCAATCGCCGCCGCGCCTCTCGATATCGTGAACAAGGCAGTTTGCATTTTATTCCGGCTCTCGCATGTTCATCGTCAACGCGTCGGCGGCGCGCATGACGCCATGCGTATTCGCGCGGCCCGCGAGCACATAGCGCTTGCCGCCAACCGTCCACGTCAGCAGGCGGAGTTCGCCGACGCGCCGCGCGCTCCAGTGCGGCGCGTCGCTCGCGAATGGCGCGGACGCGATGAGAAGAACGACACTTTCGCCGTCCATGTTGCGGTAATCGAGTTCATCGATATGCACGAACGTGCCGCCGCGCCGCGTCCGGGCCGCGATCAATTCGAGGCCGACCGGCGTGAGTTCGATGAAGTGCGGATCGTGCGACACGAGCGGCCGCACGTTCGTGCCGCGCTCGCTCGATGTCTCCATCAATGCCATCACGGCGGCGGCATCGAGCATATCGGCGGAAACGTGTGTTGCGGCGCACCAGCCCGCGACCGCCATCGCGATGCACACGCCGATGAAAGCGTAGCGCATCGCGCGTCCCGTTCGCGAGCGATTGCGCGTGATTTCATGCGATGCGGCGTGATTGGATGCCCGCTGCACGGGCCGATTTAATTGCTCATATCGGCCGATGCGCGTCATCTTTGCGGACGACAGCACGCCGTCTGCAAAGGCTCGAATGTCTCGTTCGGTAAGCGGCTCGTCCATGATGGTGCATCGAATTTTCAGGGCTCTCGATGCGCTAACCTTCCGGACGAGCGTTTTATTCCACAACCGCCCTCGAAATTTTTAGTTTTTATGACACGATCGAAAACGAGAATCCGTCCCAGCCCTTGCTGCCGACCGTCTGAATGGCCGTGGTAGAAACATTCGCGTCCTTCGCCAGCATATCCAGAAACGCTCGCACGCCGATCACGTCCGGGTCGCGGCTTTGGGCGTCCGCAACGCGGCCCTCGCGAATCACGTTGTCCGCGACGATCACGGTTCCCGGCCGGCTCAGACGCAGCACGAGGCGCAGATAGGCGGGATAACTTTGCTTGTCGGCATCGAGAAAGATGAAATCGAAAGGCGGAATGCTATCGCGAACGAACGCTTCGAGCGTATCGACGGCATCGCCCACGATGATCGACACGACGCTCGACAAACCCGCGCGTTCGATATTCTTGCGCGCCACACTCGCATGATGTTCGACGGCTTCGAGCGTAAGCAGCGTGCCATCCTCGGGCAAGGCTCGCGCGAGCCAGATCGTGCTGTATCCGCCGAGCGTGCCGAGTTCGAGAATGCGGCGCGCGCCGCGCAAACGAGCGAGCATCTGAAGCAGCTTGCCCTGATTCGGGGCCACGGCGATCGCGGGCAGTCCCGCTTCCGCGCTGGACTTCAGCGCCGCTTCGAGCGCTTCGTCGGGCGTTTGCGTTCGGTCGCAGAGGTATTCGTCCATCGCAATCCATTGCTGCTCGTCCATTGCATCTCCCGTTCGTTGCGGTGATCGCGCTAACGACACCATACAACACGAATGCCCGCGCAGACAAAGCGCGTTAGCGCGATAAACGATTTAGATAACCTCGCAAACCGATTGCAATCGAGTTGACATGTTCGCGATGTATCACGCGAGCGTCTTGACGATGCCCGTCGAATCGCGGCGCAGTTCATGCCCGAGTTGATCGACCGTCAATCGGATCGCATCGATCAATGCACGTGCCGCCGGCGACGGCGTGCCGCCCGCGCGCATCGTAAGTCCGATTTCACGCCGCGTGTTTTGCAGAGGAATGTCCATCACCACGAGCTGGCCCGATTCGCATTCGTAGTGCAATTGCTGCGCGGAAACGGCGGCGAGCATATCCGTGTGCATCAGGAGACCGCGAATGACCGCGAGGTCGGCTGTCTCGACGGTCGGCATCGGCGGCTTCAGCTTCGCGCGCCTGAATTGCGCCTCGAACATGCCGCGCGCGGGCGCCTGACTGCGCGGCAAGATCCATTGCGCGGCGATCAGATTCTTGAGCGTCAGACCGCTTTCATTTGCGAGCGGATGCCCGCGACGCGCGAGGACGACGATATCCTCCGACATCATGCGCTCGTTGACGAGACCGCTCGACGCATCGTTCTGACGCAGTGCGCCGAGCACGAAATCGATATCGCCCGCGCGCAGGCCCGCCACGAGCGTTTCATAGGCGCTTTCGTCGGTCACGATGCGCACGCCCGGATACTGCGCGGCCACGCGTGCGATCGCACCCGGCAGGATCAGCGTTCGGCCGAGCGGCAGCGCGCCGACCGTCACATAACCCTGAATCGTGCCCTGCAAGGCCGCGAGATCATCGGGAATGTGGCGTAGTTCGTTCAGCGCGCGGCGCACGTGCAGAACGAAGGTTTCGCCTTCGCTCGTGAGCAGCAGTCCGCGCGGACTGCGATAGAAGAGCTGCATGCCCGCGCCCGTTTCCATGATGCGGATCGCGCTGCTGACGGCCGGCTGACTGAGGCCCAAAGTCTGCGCCGCGCTCGGCATATGACGATGCCGCGCGAGCGCCGAGAACAATTGCAGCCGCCGCGTGTTGAGCAGAAAGGCGGGAAGCGTGCCGCCCGTAGCGGTTCGGCGGCGCGATTGCCGCGTCGCGCACCATTGCGCCAGTTCTTCCAGTTCCGCGAAGATGCGCTGACACCGCAACAGCACGGCGCGCCCTGCGGGAGTGGGCAACATGCCTGACGGACGGCGCTCCAGCAAGGTTTCGCCGACCGCCGCTTCGAGTTCCTGCAGCGAACGCGTGACGGCCGATTGCGCACGGAATAGCGCGGCGGCGGCGCGCGTGGCGCTGCCCGTCTGCGCAACGAGACGGAACGCGCGCAAGTACGCGAGGTTGAGCAGTTCGCGATTGTCCATGAGCGAAAGGAATTTGATGCCATCAGTTTGATTTATCGCATCGTAACGCCTTCTGAAGCACGCGCTCCGTTTCCGCTAATTGTCCACGCCGATCATGACGTCATGAGTGAAACGACAGGAGAGCGAAGCCGCGCTGTCGATTGCTATCGCGCGCACGCGTGAAAGCAATGCGCGTTTGACCGTGCTGAATGTGATGGAGTCGGTGCCGTAATGGGCGGGCTGGGGAATCAGCCCGCGCTCGTGATTCGCCGCACCAGCGAGAAGATGCTTGCGCGCGCGGGTATCGAAGCGGACTGGCAAACGCGTACGCTGCCCGAAGACGGCGCTTGCCTCGACGCGGATCTCATCGTGCTCGGTGTGAGAGAGCCGGGACGCTTCAACTGGCAGGCGCGCGTGATCAGTTTGCGTGATGCGGACTTGCTCGCGCATCACGCCTGATTCCGTGCGAATCAGACGTCGAGAATCCTGAAGCGTCGCAGTGCGTCGATTTGCGTCTGAAGATTGCGTGCACGATTCTCGCGACATAAAGCTTGCGCCGACGACGCATCGCCTTGCCGCAATGCCTCGACGATCGCATGCAGGTCGCGTGCTTGCGATTCGTCGGGATCGATGAGCCGCAGCGTCAATTCGCGCACGCGGCGCACCTGATCCGAGCATTCGCCGACGATCTGCGTGAGTCGCGGGTTATCGCTCATTTCGACGAGCCGCGCATAGAACGCTTCTCGCGCAGCCGACCATGCTTCGCGATCATGCTTCGCGAACGCGCGATCCATATCCGTGCACGCTTTTTCGAGCACTTTCAGTTCTCTTGCGCCGGGCTTGCGCGCGGCGACTGTCGCGGCTGCGGTCGCTTCCAGACTCGTCTGCACCTGAAAGACTTCTTCGATATCCGCCATCGACACATTGCGCACACGCACGCCGTGCCGCGGAATGATCTGCACGAGATGCTCGTTCTGCAGACGGATGAGCGCTTCGCGCACCGGCGTACGGCTCACGCCGAACAACTGTACAAGTTCCTGTTCGAGCATCTGCGTGCCGGGGCGCAGTGCGTTGCTGAGAATCTTGTCGCGCAGCGCGAGATAGACCGTGTCGGTCGATTTCTCGCGCGGTTTGCTGATCGCGTCGGCGGTTCGGGCTGAAGCCATGATGGGCATTCCGAAAACGTTGCCGTCGATGCACGGACGATATATCCACCGGGCCACATGCCGGTGGACGGAATGCACACATTATATGAAAAGAATGTCGGCGTATCGCTCAACGTATACGTTAGCGCATGGCGGAAAGGAGCCGCGCGATCGGGAGAGGATCGATTACTTATCCCAGACTTCTTCGGGCAGCGGCAAGCCCGCGAGGTCATCCGCCGTCAAGGGACGATCGATCGTCGCGCCCTCGCTTTCCAGCATCAGCATGACTTGTCGCGTGTGTTGCGCGCTATGCCAGGCGGTGCGTTCGAGCACTTCATGCATCGAGCGGCGGCCGTAATACGTCGGCACGTCATACGAGAGCGAGCGGTCGGATTCATGCTTCCACCAGTCGAGCAGCTTCTCCCGGACGCTTTCGCCCCAGCGCGCGATATCTTCCGCTTGCCATTCGCCGGGCGGCTGATCGTCGAAGCCTTCGAAGCGCAGTTCGATTTGATGCGCGGCCTGAACGCCCATTTCAGCCACGCGAAACACATGGAATGTCAAACCGGCTGGCGTGCGATTTCGATTGCGAAATGGCGTGCGAAAGTAATCGGCGCCGAATTGCCGCGTGTAACGCGCATTCGATTCGAGCACATGCGCGAGCTTGCTGACGAGTTCGGCGGGTGGCAAGGGCGGAGTCGGCGTGGTCTTGAGATCGAGAAAGCGGATCACGTCGTTGATCGACTGGCATAGCGTGTACTTCGATCCCAACGCGACCACGGGCACGCTGCGCGCACCGAGCGCCGTGAGCGCGGCGAGGCCTTCGGGATCGTTGTGCACATCGATGGATTCGAACTCGATGCCCTGACGCGTGAGAAACTCCTTCGTGCGCAGGCACGACGAACATCCCGGTTGCCAGAACACGCGGATCCGGGTTGCGGCGATGGCTTCCTGCATGACGGTTCCTTTCGCGAGTGCCTGATTCAAGGCATTTTCCGCGCGCTGCCGTGCATGGCAAAGCGATGCTTCGTCATGCCGTCATCGTCGTCTGCGATGGCAAGCGTTCTTTCAGTACACTGCGGACGTGTCCAACAAGCGAGGCCGCGTCCATGCAGCCTATCGATCCGCTTTCGCTGAGACTGTTTCTCACCGTCGTCGATGCAGGCACGATCGCCGCAGCCGCGCAGCGCGAACACATCGCGGCGGCGGCGGTGAGCAGACGCATCAGCGAGATCGAAACCCTGTTCGGCGTGCCGCTATTGCGCCGCACGAATAAAGGCGTCGAGCCGACCGAAGCGGGCGAACGGCTCGCGGCGCTCGCGCATCGTGCATTGCATCAATTCGACGATATCGCAATCCAGATGCGCGACTTCGCAAGCGGCACGAGCGGCATCGTGCGCATTGCGGCGAACATCTCGTCGATCGTTCAGTTCCTGCCGCGCGATATTCAATCGTTTGCGGCGCGTCATCCGAACGTGCGCATCGTGCTCGAAGAAAAGCCGAGCGCGCAAGTGGTGCGCGCAGTCGCCGACAATGCCGCGGATATCGGCGTTTTCACTTCCGTTCCTCATGGTTATGCGATTCACGCGATGCCTTATCGCACCGATAACCTCGTGCTCGCGGCACCGCCGGAACATGCACTGGCGCGAGTGCAATCGCTCGCATTCGCCGACGCGCTCGATGAAGAGTTCGTCGCATTACCCGCCGATACCGCGATCAGCCAGTGCCTCACGCGTGCGGCGAACGAACTCGGACGCTCGGTGCGCGTGCGCATTCAGGTGTCGAGCTATGACGCGCAATGTCTGATGATCGAAGCGGGATTGGGGCTCGGCGTGATGCCCGAGGCAGTGGCGAAGCAACACGCGCTCGCTGTCGTCGCATTGACCGATGCATGGGCCGCGCGCGAACTGCTCATCGGCGTGCGTTCTCTCGATGCGTTGCTCGAGGCGTGCCGCAAGCTCGTCGCGCATCTCACCGACGTTTGACGCGGTGTTACCATCGGCGCAGGACGGAGATTCCATCAGGAGTTCAAGCATGGCCGCGTCTCGCATCATCGCCACGCCGAAGGTCTTATCGAACGACAAAGCCGCCGAAAGCGCGAAGCCTGCGAGACGCAACACGACCGAACTCGCCTATCGCGAACTACGCCGAAGGATCATCGAAAGCGAGCTGACGCCGGGCTCGTATCTGCTCGAACAAGAACTGGGGCTGATGCTCGGCTTCAGCCGCACGCCGATCCGCGAAGCGGCGCTGCGTCTGCAAGGCGAAGGTCTCGTGCAGATCGTGCCGCGCCACGGCATCCATATCGTGCCGACGTCCATCTCCGATATCAAACACATCTATGAAGTGCTCATCAGCCTGGAATCGACGGCGGCGGGCATCGTCGCGACAAGAAAAGATGTGGAGCTCGCGCCGCTCGTTCAGGCATGCGAGACGATGACGCTCGCGCTCGAACGTGGCGACATGTTTGCGTGGGCCGCGGCGGACGAGGTCTTTCATGAGACGCTCATTGCGTTGAGCGGCAATGCGCGGCTTCATGGCATCGTCATGAATTGCCGCGATCAGGTGCATCGCGTAAGACGCTTCACGCAGATGGTGAAGGCGCATCCGCAGCCGTCGAAGTCGATACAGGAGCATTACGACATCATCGATGCAATGCGCTGCGGCGATGCAGCGAAAGCAAGCGATCTTTATCGCGCTCATCGCGAGCGCGGCTGGCGCGACCAGACGGCCGTGCTGCAGCAATACGGCATTCAGCAAGCCTGAAACAAGCGATGTGCCCGCTCCGACGAGGGTATGTACGCCCTCGACCAATCTGGACTTTCACCGATTTAATGCATACATTAACTTGCACGGTTATTCGATAAGACCGTGCAAGCGATGCCATTCGTGCGCAGCGCTTTAGCAGATAGCAACGTCCAGAGCAGGTCCGTAAAAACCCGCCGATCATGGATGGAGACCCTTACATGTTTGCGCTTGCAAAGATCGCGAGAATCGCGCGCGGTGCCTGTTTCATGTCTCTCGCGGCCGCTTGCGTTGGCGGCACCAGCGTTCGCGCCGCGCCGCTCACCGTCACGCACTGGGGCGACGGCATGTACGGCGTGCCCTTCGCGGTCGCCATGGAAAAGGGCTTCTTCAAGGAAGAGGGCGTGGACGTGACGGGCTTCATCACGTCTGAAGGCGGCGGCACTACGGTGCGCAACGCGATGGCGTCCGAGATTCCCTACGGCGAAGTCGCACTCCCTGCGGCGATCTCGGCAGTGAAGCAGGGCGTCGATCTGACCATCGTGCACGGCGGGGTGCAGAGCCTCGCCGATCTCGTCTGGGTCGAGCAGAAGAACGGCACGATCACCGGTATCCAGCAGATGAAAGGCAAGACGATCGGCTACAGCAGTCCGAAGTCGACGACCGATACCATCGTCACGATCGCGCTCGATCGCGCCGGATTGACGGGACAAGTGCAGCGCAAGCCGGTCGGAAGTTCGAGCGGCATGCTCACATCATTGCAACAGGGTGCGGTCGATGTGGCCTACATGACCGAGCCTTCGTATAGCGCGAAGAAGGATCAGTTGCGCATCGCGTTTCGTTCGACCGATATCGTGCCGAATGAAACGCAGACTGTCGGCATCGTGCGCACCGATTACCTGAAGACCCATCCCGAAGTGATCAAGGGCATCATCAAGGCGCGGCGCAAGGCGGTGCAATACATGGCCGCGCATCGCGACGAGTCCGCGCAAATCCTCGCGAAGCAGTACAAGATGGACCCGGCGGTCGCGTCTTCCGCACTGAACAACGTGCTGGACGCCGATCCGAAGTACTGGAGCGAAGGCAGTTTCGATCGCAAGAGCATGGACGAAGTGCTGAAGGGATTGATACTCGTGAAGGCGATTCCCGAAGGCCCGTTCGACTGGTCGAAGATCGTCAACGAATCGCTCCTTCCCGCCGATCTGCAAACGAAGAAGTGAGGCCGCGATGAGCGTGTTGTCACGTCGCACGAAGATATCGGTCGTATCGCGCGATCCCGCCGCGCAAGATGCGGAGCGCGTGCAGGCGCGTCTCACCGATGTCACGCGCATCTATCCCGGCACGGCCGGCAAGCCGCCGTTTCATGCGCTCGGGCCCGTGAGTCTCGACTTGCGCGCAGGCGAGTTCTTTTCAGTCGTGGGCCCTTCGGGATGCGGCAAGTCCACCTTGCTCGACGTGCTCGCAGGACTGAATCCCGCGAGCGGCGGCACGGTCGAGTTCGAAGGGCAGGCGGTGGGCCACGAAGTGCCTGACGGCGTCGCGGTCGTGTTTCAGGAAGATGCGAGCTTTCCGTGGCTCAACGTATTCGACAACGCCGCGTTCGCCGCTCGTCGCGCGGGCGTGGCGGAAAACGAAGTGCGCGAGCGCGTCGATCATGCGTTGTCGTTCATGGGGCTGAAGTCGTTTGCACGCGCGTATCCGGCGCAGCTTTCGGGCGGCATGCGTCAGCGTGTGTGCATTGCGCGCGCGATGGTCGTGCGTCCGCGCCTCATGCTGCTCGACGAACCCTTCGGCGCACTCGATCAGCAAACGCGTCTCTTGATGGGCGATGAAACGCTGAAGCTGTGGCGCGACACCGGCGCGACCGTGATGCTCATCACCCATTCGATCGATGAAGCCGTGCTGCTGTCGGATCGCATCGGCGTGATGTCGGCGTGTCCGGGGCGCTTCATCGCGACGATCGAAACCGGCTGGCCGCGCTTGCGCGACAGCAAGATCGCGCTCGATCCGCGCTTCGGCGAACTCACGGCGCAAGTATGGGGCCTGTTGCGCGACGAAGCGTTGAAAGCGCTCGGGAGCAAGCCGTGAACGAGGCGGCGCGCTGGCGCATCGGACTCGTCGTCGGGTTGATCGCATTGCTGGAAATCGCCACGCGCCTGGCGTGGATCAATCCCGTTTCGTTCATTCCGCCTTCGCGCATGGCGGTCAGCGCGTGGGACATTCTCACGTCAGGGCAATTCACCGTCGATATCGTGCAGACGCTCGGCAGCGCGCTCGCGGCCGTGGCGCTCGCCGTGATCGTCGGCTTCATCGGCGGCGTGCTGCTCTTCCGGTTGCCGCGGCTGCGCCGTGTGCTCGATCCCTTGCTGCTCTCGTATTATGCGGTGCCCGTGTTCGTGCTCTATCCTATTCTCATCGTGATCTTCGGATTGAATCGATGGCCGCTCATCGGCATCGGCTTTCTGTTCGCGGTGGTGGCGATGGCCGTGAACACGCTCAATGGTCTCGAACGCGTGCCGCGTGTACTGCTGCGCACGGCGCGCGTATGCCGTCTGAACACGCTCGATGAAATTCGTTTGATTACGTTGCCCGCGAGCCTGCCGTTCGTGTTCACCGGCATCAAATTGACAGTGGTGTATGCGTTCATCGCGGTCGTCGCGGGCGAGTTCGTGTTGTCTGGATCGGGCTTCGGCTATCAGATCGCGTTCGCCTACAACGCATTCGACAACCCGACGATGTACGGCCTCATGGTCCTGATGCTGGTCTTCGTCACGACGATCAACGGCCTGCTGCGCCACGCCGAAAGACGCCTTTACCGGCGCATCAGAAGGGAGGCGGCATGAGCACCGTCGTCATCACGCATGGTACGAGGACGCGACACGCGCAGCGCTGGACCGATGCGCTCGTGCTGATCGTCGTGCTCGTCGCGCTGTGGCAGATTCTCAGCGAAGCGCTCGGCCCCGATGTGCTGACCACGCCCGCGCATACCGTGCAGCGCGCGGTGCATATCGTGAGCGATGCGGATTTTCCGGCGAGTCTTTACGTGACGTCGCTCGCGTTCGCATCGGCGTTCGCGATATCCGCCGTCGCGGGCGTATGCCTCGGCTTGCTGCTCGGCGCGCGCCGCATGGCCGGCGACGTCATGGAGCCGCTGATGATGGGCTTCTATTCGATTCCGAAGGTCACGCTCTATCCCGTCGTGCTGCTCGCGTGCGGCCTCGGGTTGTGGGCGAAGATCGTCTTCGGCGTGATGCACGGCATCGTGCCCATCACGCTCTTCACGATGAACGCGGTGCGCAACATGCCGCCGATCTACGCGCGCGCCGCAAGGACGTATCGCATGAGCCCCGGCGATTTCGCGCGTCATGTGCTGCTGCCCGCGTGCGTGCCGGAAGTGGTGTCGGGCTTGCGCATAGGCTTTTCGTTAACGCTGCTTGGCACCTTGATCGGCGAGATGTTCGCATCGCAGAGCGGCATCGGACGCATGCTGATGATCGCGATGAACCGCAACGAAACGAGCACGATCATGGCGCTCGCGCTGATGCTCTTCGTGTTCGCGACGCTCGTCAACATGCTGTTTCTCGCCTGGCAACGTCATCTCACGCATAGCGACTGATCATGAAAACGCTCTTCGACAAGCTGTGGGACAGTCACGCGATCGCGCATCTCGCGGGCGGCATCGATCTTCTTCAGGTGGACCGTCATCTGATGCACGAGTTGACCGGCGTCGAAGCCGTTCGTGTGCTTCAAAGGCGCGGCTTGAACGTGGATAGTCCCGCGCTGACATTCGCAACGCTGGATCATGTGATCTCGACGATGCCGGGACGCAGCGCGGGCGATGCCGACTGGAGCACCGAGATGATCGACGCGATGCGCGCACAAATGGCACAGCATGCCATTCCCATCTTCGACATCGGCAACGATGGCCGGCAAGGCATCGTGCATGTGATCGGGCCGGAGCTTGGGCTGTCGCTGCCGGGCACGTCGATCGTATGCGCGGACAGTCACACCTGCACGCACGGCGCAATGGGCGCGCTCGCTTTCGGCATCGGCTCGACGGAAGTGGTGCATGTGCTCGCCACGCAAACGATTCGCCAGAAGCGGCCGAAGACGATGCGCGTGCGGTTCGAAGGCCGCGTGCGCGAAGGCGTGAGCGCGAAGGACATGATCCTGTATGTGATCGGCAAGATCGGCGCGGCGGGCGGCACCGGGTATGCCGTGGAATATGCGGGCGACGCAATCGAAGACCTGTCGATGGAAGGGCGCCTCACGCTGTGCAACCTGAGCATCGAGCTGGGCGCGAAGTTCGGACTCGTCGCGCCCGACGAAACGACTTTCGTGTATTTGCGCGATAAACCGTACGCACCGCAAGGCGCGCAATTCGACGCGGCGCTCGCAGACTGGAAGGCGCTCGCGACCGATCAAGGCGCGCACTTCGATCGCGAAGTGATCGTCGATGCCTCCGCGATACGCGTGCAGGTCACGTGGGGCACGAGTCCCGAACATGTGATCGCGCTCGATGAAACGATCCCCGACCCTGCGGCACTCGAGGACGATTCGCGTCGCCAGGCCGCGCAAGACGCAATCGACTACATGGGCGTTCATGCGGGACAACATCTCGACGAACTCGCCGTGGATCGCGTGTTCATCGGCTCGTGCACGAACAGCCGCATCGAAGATTTGCGCATGGCCGCGCGCGTCGTCGATGGTCGTCACGTTGCGCGCAATGTGAAAGCGTGGGTCGTGCCGGGTTCGCTCACGGTCGCGCGTCAGGCGCAAGAAGAGGGGCTGGTCGAGATCTTTCGCGCGGCGGGCTTCGAATGGCGCGAGCCGGGCTGCTCGATGTGCGTCGGCGCGAACGGGGACGTCGTCGGGCGCGGCGAGCGGTGCGTATCGACGTCGAATCGCAATTTCATCGGCAGACAAGGGCCGGGTGCGCGCACGCATCTCGCGAGTCCCGCCGTCGCGGCGGCCAGTGCGATCGCAGGGCATATTGCCGCGCCGCAGGGAGCATCGCGATGAAAGCCGTCACGACGATCATCGGTCCGGCCGCGCCCCTCTTGCGCGATAACGTCGATACGGATCTCATCATTCGTATCGAACGTATTTCGCAACTGAAGCGCGGTCAACTCGGACCTTATTTGCTGGAGACATTGCGCTATCGCGGCAATGGACCGGAAAGCGGCGCGCGCGATGATTTCGTGCTGAATCAGCCGGTATTTAGTGGCGCATGCACGATGCTCGGCGGCAAGAACTTCGGTTGCGGAAGCTCGCGCGAAATGGCCGTGTGGGCGCTCGAAGAAGCGGGCATTCGCTGTGTGATCGCGCCATCGTTCGGCGATATCTTCTACAACAACTGCCTGCAAAATGGCTTGCTGGCAGTGCGGCTCGACGCAAAAATCATCGAGCGTATTGCGACGGCTTCGCGTGATGGGGCAAACGTGGAAGTCGATTTGCGCGCGCTCGAAATACGCGCGCCAGGAATCGATCCCATTCGTTTCGAGTTCGGCGAAGCGCCGCGCGAGGCGCTGCTCGAAGGACTGGATGAAATCGACCAGACGCGGCGCATGAGCGAACAGATCGCGCGGTTTCGCGCCGACGATCGCAAGGCGCGCGGCTGGGCTTATCTTGCCTGACTTCCGGAGATTCATCTTGACCCGTTCCGCACGCTTTCGCGAGTTGTTCAAGGAAGGCCCTTTCGTTTGCATGGGCGCGCATGACGCCATCACCGCGATGCTCGCCGAGCAGGCCGGTGCGAAGTCCATCTATGTATCGGGCTTCGTCGCGTCGGGCGTCGTCGCGGGGCAGCCCGATGTCGGCGTGCTGTCGCAGACGGAGATGTTCGAGCATATTCGCCGCATATGCCGCGTGACGTCGGTGCCGATCTTCGCCGATGCCGATACGGGCTACGGCGGCATTCTCGACGTGCAGCGCACGATGCGTCTCTGGGAAGAAGCGGGCGCCTCCGTGCTGCATCTGGAAGATCAGGCGCTGCCGAAGAAGTGCGGGCACTACGCGGGCAAGCAGCTCGTGTCGAAGGAAGAGATGGTGCTGAAGCTGCGCGCGATGATCGAAGCGCGGCGCGATCCGGATTTTTTCATCGTGGCGCGCACGGATGCGATCGCGGTCACCGGCATCGACGACGCCATCGCGCGACTCGAAGCCTATGCGCAAGCGGGCGCCGACGGTCTCTATGCCGACGCACCCGAAAGCATCGAGCACATGCGCGAACTCACGCGCCGTTTGAAGCCGCTCGGCAAGCCGATCCTCTTCAATCAGGCACGTACCGGAAAGAGTCCATACGTGTCGATGAAAGAGGCCTACGAAATAGGCTTCGATTACACGTTGAGCCCCATCGAGCCGATGCTCGCGATGCACAAGGCCGTGAAGGACATGCTCGACGTGTTCATGCGCGAAGGTTCGACCGATGCCATCGCCGATCGTCTGACGCCTTTCGAAGAGTACAACCGCTTCGTCGGGCTCGATAAGGCGGTCGATGTCGAAAAGCGCTTCGCCAGCGTGCAGCCGAAGTAGCGGGCGTGTTCGCGGTTGTCGGTGGTCAAGTAACGACTTCGTAAGCGCGCGAGTGTCGGCGCTATACTGACTATCCTTCCACCGCATCCCGATCCGCGGGACTCTCTCGCGGCGCAAGTCCATAAATTGGCTGAACACAACCTAGAAAAACTCAAAATCGACCGGGGACCGTCCGCCGCGATGCCGCGGCGCCGGCGCAACTGGCTTCGTTATGCGGTCATCGCGGCGATCCTGCTTGCGCTCGTCGCCGTGGCATTTCGTTTCGCTGGCCCGCAGGCAGTGGAGACCGCCACTGTCACGTCCGTCTACCCGTCGCAAAGTTATACGATGTTGAACGCCACCGGCTATGTCGTGCCGCAGCGCAAGGCGGCGGTGGCGTCGAAGGGGCAAGGGCGCGTCGAATGGCTCGGCGTGCTCGAAGGTACGCCGGTGAAGGAAGGGCAGATCATCGCGCGGCTCGAAAGCAATGACGTGGCCGCGTCGCTCGCGCAGGCGCAAGCGCAGGTGAAGGTCGCGCGGGCCAATCTGGAGCTTCAGCGCGCCGAGTTGAAGAACGCGGAAGTCGACCTCAAACGCTACAAGATCCTCGCCCCGCAAGGCGCGATTCCGGCGACGCAGTACGACGCCGCGCTCGCCCGCTACGACAAGGCGAAGGCTTCCATCAACAGCGACGAAGCCGCGATCTCGTCCGCGCAAGCCAACGCGCAGGCCGCGCAAGTGGCCGTCGATCAGACCGTGATCCGCGCGCCCTTCGACGGCGTCGTGCTGGAGAAGCACGCGAACGTCGGCGACAACATCACGCCGTTCTCGTCGGCGTCGGACAGCAAGGGCGCGGTCGTCACCATCGCCGACATGAAGACGCTCGAAGTCGAAGCCGATGTCGCCGAGTCGAACATCTCGCGCATCGCCGTCGAGCAGCCGTGCGAGATCCAGTTGGATGCGCTGCCCGACGTGCGCTTCGCGGGCCGCGTGTCGCGCATCGTGCCGACGGTCGATCGCTCCAAAGCCACCGTGCTCGTGAAAGTGCGTTTCGTCGAGCGCGACGCGCGCGTGCTGCCCGACATGTCCGCGAAAGTCGCGTTCCTGTCGAAGCCCGTGCCGCCCGAGGAGAAGAAGGCGGTCGTCGCCGTGCAGCCGGCGGCTGTCGTCACGCGCGACGGCAAGAAGGTGGTCTTCGCCGTCGAGCACGACACCGCGCGCGAAGTGCCCGTGACGACGGGCGAGCGCATCGGCGATCTGCTGGCCGTGCAGGGCGTGAAGCCCGGTGACGTGCTCGTCCTCGCGCCCGGCGACAAGCTCGCGGACGGCGCGAAAGTCACGCTGGCGAAGAAATAGCGTGAGCACGACGCCTCTCGTTCAGATCAGCCACGTCGTCAAGTCGTATCGGCGCGGCGTGCAGACGGTGCCGGTGCTGACCGACATCACGCTATCCATCGCCGAAGGGAATTTCGTCGCGCTGATGGGGCCTTCGGGTTCGGGCAAGAGCACGCTGCTCAACCTGATCGCGGGCATCGACCGGCCGGATAGCGGCGAGCTGCTCGTCGGCGGACTCGATATCACGCGCCTGCCCGAAGCCGCGCTCGCGGACTGGCGCGCGGCGAACGTCGGCTTTATCTTCCAGTTCTATAACCTGATGCCGGTGCTGTCCGCCTTCGAGAATGTCGAATTGCCGCTGATGCTCACGCGCCTCACGCGCCACGAACGGCGCGAGCGCGTCGCGATGGTGCTCGACATGGTCAACATGGCCGACCGCATGAGCCACTATCCGTCGGAACTGTCGGGCGGGCAGCAGCAGCGCGTCGCGATTGCGCGGGCGCTGATCACGGACCCGAAGCTGATCGTCGCCGACGAGCCAACTGGCGATCTCGACCGCAACTCCGCCGCCGATGTCCTCGCGATGCTGCAACGCCTCAACGACAAGCTCGGCAAGACCATCATCATGGTGACGCACGATGCTCACGCGGCGGGCGCGGCGAAGGCGCTCGTGCATCTGGAGAAGGGCGAATTGATCGATGGAACCCGACCTTAAACGATCATGTTCGTGCTCAAGCTGATCCTGCGCAACGCGCTGCGTCACAAGCTGCGCACCACGCTGACGGTGCTCGGCCTCACGATCGCCGTGCTCGCCTACGGCCTGCTGCATACCGTCGTCGATGCCTGGTATGCGGGCGCGGCGGCGGCGTCGAACGCGCGGCTCGTCACGCGCAATGCGATCTCGCTCGTGTTTCCGTTGCCGCTCGCGTACGAGAACCGCATCCGTGGCGTAGACGGCGTGACGCTCGTCGCGCGCTCGAACTGGTTCGGCGGCGTTTATCGCGATCCGAAGAACTTTTTCGCGCAGTTCGCCGTGTCGGACAACTATCTCGATCTCTATCCGGAGTTCATCGTTCCGGAACAGCAACGCGCCGATTATCAGCGCGATCGCAAGGGCGCGCTCATCGGCAGGCAACTCGCGGATCAATACGGCTTCAAGGTCGGCGACGTCATTCCGCTCAAGGGCACGATCTATCCGGGCACGTGGGACTTCGTCGTGCGCGGCATCATGGAAGGACGCGATGAATCGACCATCACGCGGCAACTGATCTTTCACTACGACTACCTGAACGAGACGATCCGCAAGACGACCAAGCGCAACGTGGATCAGGTCGGCGTGTATGTGGTCGGCATCAAGGACCCGGACGACGCCGCCGTCGTTTCGCGCAACATCGACAATGTCTTCAAGAACTCGCTCGCGGAAACGCTCACCGAAACGGAGCAGGCGTTTCAGCTCGGCTTCGTCGCGATGTCCAATCAGATCATCGCGGCGATACGCGTCGTGTCTTATGTAGTCATCCTGATCATCATGGCCGTGATGGCCAATGCCATGGCAATGAGCGCGCGCGAGCGCATCACCGAATACGCGACGCTGAAGGCGCTCGGCTTCGGGCCGGGTTTCCTGTCGATGCTCGTGTTCGGCGAATCGATGGCGATTTGCGCGATCGGCGGCGGCATCGGCATTCTGGCCACGCCGCCAATGGCCGAGGTCTTCAAGCACGCGACGGGCGGCGTGTTCCCGGTCTTCATGGTGTCGCACGAGACCATGCTGTTGCAGGCCGCGTGCGCGTTTGCCGTGGCGATGGCGGCGGCGATCGTGCCGGCGGTGCAGGCGAGCCGCGTGCGCATCGTCGAAGGCCTGCGGGCGATCGGCTGAGGACGCGCAATGGCCATTCCCGTTTCCTACGTCGCGCGCAATCTCTGGGCGCGCCGTCTCACGACGATGCTGACCGCGGGCGGTCTCGCGCTCGTCGTGTTCGTGTTCGCGACCGTGCTGATGCTCGACGCCGGCCTCAAAAAGACGCTCGTCTCGACGGGCGAAGCGGACAACGTCGTCGTGATCCGCAAGGGCGCGGAAACGGAGATACAGAGCGCGATCGACCGCAATCAGGCGAACGTCATGGAGATGCATCCCGCGGTCGCGATGAACGGCGACGGCGAGCCGCTCGCCTCGAAGGAAACCGTCGTGCTGATCTCGCTCACCAAGCTCGGCACGAACACGCCCGCGAACGTCGTGATTCGCGGCGTCTCGCCGATGGGCGTGCAACTGCGTCCGCAAGTGAAGCTCACGGCGGGGCGCATGTTCAGGCGCGGGTCGTCGGAGATTATCGTCGGGAGCAGCATCGCGAAGGGATTCGGCGGTACGCGCATCGGCGATCACCTGCGTTTCGCGCAGCGCGACTGGACCGTCGTCGGTCATTTCGATGCGGGCGGCAGCGGCTTCGATTCGGAAATCTGGGGCGATGTCGATCAGTTGATGCAATCGTTCAGGCGCACGAGCTTTTCGTCGATGGTCGTGCGGCTCGCGCGCAGCGATGCGTTCGATCGCTTCAAGGCCGATATCGACGTGGATCCGCGTCTCGCCGACGAAGCGAAGCGCGAGCAGGTCTTCTACGGCGATCAGTCGAAGGCGCTCTCGACGTTCATCAATATCCTCGGCTTCACGCTATCGGTCATCTTTTCGATCGCCGCGATGATCGGCGCGATGATCACGATGTACGCGTCGGTGGCGAATCGCGTCGCGGAGATCGGGACGTTGCGGGCGCTCGGGTTCAAGCGCTTCGACGTGCTCGGCGCGTTCCTGCTCGAAGCGCTGCTGCTCGGGCTGGTCGGCGGTATCGCGGGACTCTGCTGCGCGGCTCTGATGCAGTTCGCTTCGTTCTCGACGACCAATTTCCAGACCTTCGCGGACTTGTCGTTTCGATTCATCCTGACGCCTTCCGTCATCGCAAGGACGCTCGGCTTCTCGCTCGTCATGGGATTGATCGGCGGCTTTCTGCCGGCGTTGCGGGCTTCGCGGATGAACATCGTCGACGCGTTGCGCGCGCGATGATTCGGTTTCCCCGAACGGTCGATGCAGAACTATTGAATTTTCAGCGACGATAGCGCGGCGTAGAGTAGGTGCATTCATTGCTCCCGATCCGGAAGGAGAATTCAAAATGCCACTCGTCAGAATCTCGCTCGTGAAAGGCAAGCCGCGCGACCATATCCGCGCAATCTCGAACAGCGTTCACGAAGCGCTCGTCGAAGCGTTCAAGGTGCCCGCCGACGACCGTTTCCAGTTGATTCAGGAACACGAGCGCGACGACTTCATCTACGATCCCGGATATCTCGGCGTCGAACGCAGCGACGACCTCGTGTTCATCCACATCACCGCGAGCGACTGGCGCGACACGGCGACCAAGAAAACGTTCTACAAAACGCTGGCGGCGAAACTCGCGACATCGCCCGGCTTGCGGCCCGAGGACGTGCTGATCGTGCTCGCGCCGAATCGCCGCGAAGACTGGTCGTTCGGGCGCGGACTCGCGCAGTACGTGGAGGACGCGGCCTGAAGGAAAACCGTAAAGGAGACAAACCCACGATGAACCCGACGACTCTGAAAGGCGCGTGCCATTGCGGCGCGGTGACGTTCGAAGTTCAGACGCCGGTCGAACCGGCCGTGCGCTGCGATTGCAGCCTGTGCCGGCGGCGCGGCGCGGTGATGTCGGCGCCGTTCACCGTGGACAAACTGCGCATCCTGTCAGGCGAAAGCGAACTCACGCTTTATCAGTTCAACACGCGGGTTGCGAAGCATTATTTCTGCAAGCGCTGTGGAATTTACACGTTCCATCAGACGCGCTCGAATCCCGACGAATGGCGCGTGAACGTCGGCTGCATCGACGGCGTGGATGCCTATTCGATCGACGCGCCCGTGAAGAATGGGGCGAGCAGTTCTGTCGTCGGAAATACCTAGCGGTGCGGCCGCGTGAGTGAAGGGCGCGGGGAACGCCGCGTAGGCAGGTCGCTGGCATTCTGCATAACGCATGCAATAAACAAGGCCGCGCTTTGCGATGCGAGCCTATCCGCGGACATAAACCGTTACTGCTTCCCGTCCGGCGGATAGATCGTGTTCCAGTCATCCTTCATGCTCACGACGATCCAGCCTTTCGCGCGTGCTTCGTCCCACGCTTTATCGAGCTTGCCGATCTTCGATTGCCGGTCGTAAGCGTACTCGCGCGTCGCGTCATCGTGATGCACGATGAGTGCGAGATGCGGCCCGGCTTGCGCCGCGGTGTACTGGAGCATCTGCAGGTCGCCGTCCGAGTTGCCGAACGCGAGCACCGGCCTGCGCCCGATGTTGCGATAGATGCCGACGGGCTTGCCCGGACCGTCATCGACGAAATCGATCTTCGGTTCGCGTACGAGCGCGGGCTTGCCATCGCGCATTTCGTACTTCACGACCTGGCTCGAACCGATCACCTGTTCGGGCGGAACGCCGTACACGCGTTCGGCGAACACGCGCATGAATTCGATCGTTCCACCCGACACGATGTACGTCCTGAAGCCGTTCGCACGCAGATACGCAAGCAGTTCGAGCTGCGGCTGATAGACGAGCTCGGTATAAGGCCGCTGGAATTTCGGATGCCGCGCCGTGGCGAGCCATGCGCGGATCGCATGGTCGTAGTCATCGACGGTCATGCCGCTGTTCGCTATCGCGATGAGCTTCAGCACTTCTTTCTGCTGTCCCACGAGCGCCGCCGGATCACGCGCGGCGAGCGCGCGAAACGCCGGATTGTTGCGCCACTCGGGATGCTTCGGCGCGGCCGCCTTCACCTGATCGAGCATGAACACGAACTGGAAATAGAGCGGCTGCTCGGACCACAATGTTCCGTCGTTGTCGAACACCGCGATGCGCTCGGCGGGCGGCAAGAAGGTGGGTGAGCCTTCTCGCGTCACGTCGTCGACGAACTTGATGATCGCCTCGCGCGCGGTGCCTTCGCGCCATGACGGCAGGATGGCGGCCACAGCGGGCTGCGTCTGCGCGCTCTGCACGGGCGCAACGCTCGCGCTGTCGCCCGGGTTCGCACATCCGGCGACGACGAGCGCGGCAAGCAGCATCGCCGCGAGCGCGAGCAGATGATCAACGCGCTGTCGTATCGATCGATATCGTGCCATGCGTCCAATTCCGCAGGTTCTTTCCATTTTCGCAATGTCCCTATTCGATCCCACCAATATACGAACGCATAAGCTAATTCAATCTTTTTTTGAGCGGCCTCGCGAAGCTGTGCGAAACAATGCTCAGATTGCGGATACGGCCCTTCAAGGCGCACGTCATGTCGAAAAACGCAGCGGCGCGATGCTTTGACGAAAGGGCTTCGGTCCAGTAACTTGTCGCCAGCGCAAGCTGTCAAAGCTTCGACCAACGACAGAGGGAACACGGCCATGACCCGTCTGACTCGAAAGATCGCATGCCTCGTCGCGCTCGCATTGCTTTCCACGTCGCTCGCGCTCGCCTGCACGCGCGCATTGTATGTCGGCGATAAAGGCCTTGTGATAACGGGCCGTTCGATGGACTGGTCCGAGGACATGCGCTCGAACCTCTGGGTGATGCCCGCGGGCATCGAGCGCGATGGCAATGCCGGACCGCGATCGATCAAATGGAAATCGAAGTATGGCAGCGTGGTGGTATCGGGCTATGAAATCGGCACGGTCGATGGCATGAACGAGCGCGGGCTCGTCGCGAATGCGCTTTATCTCGCGGAAACCGATTACGGCAAGCCGGACCCGAAGCGCGATCCGATGTCCATCAGTCTATGGGCACAGTATGCGCTCGATAACTTCGCGACCGTCGGGCAGGCGGTCTATGTGCTTTCTCGCGAGCCGTTCCAGATCATCGCGCCGCCGCTGCCCAACGGCAAGCCGCTGACCATTCATCTGTCGCTGTCGGACGCGCGCGGCGATTCGGCGATCTTCGAATACATCAACGGCAAGCTCATCATCCATCAAAGCAAGAAGTACAAGGTGATGACCAACTCGCCGGTCTACGATGAACAGCTCGCCATCGATACGTACTGGAAGAGCGTCGGCGGGCTGGGCTTTCTGCCCGGCACGAATCGCGCGGCGGACCGCTTCGTGCGCGCATCCTTTCTTCTCGATGCTATTCCAAAGCAAGCCGATCCGAACTACATGGCCGGCGTGCCGCAGAAGTCGTACGCGTTTCAGGCCGTGGCCAGCGTAATGAGCGTGATGCGCGCGGTGAGCGTGCCGCTCGGCATCAGCACGCCCGAGCAGCCCAATCTTTCATCGACGATATGGCGCACCGTGTCCGATCAGCAGAACCTGGTCTATTACTTCGATTCCGCGACGCGCCCCGATACGTTCTGGGTCTCGCTGAAAAAGCTCAACCTGAATCCCGGCGCACCGGTGATGAAGCTGACGATCGATGCGGGACAGGTTTTCTCGGGCGAGGCAGCGGGAAGTTTCGTCGCCACGCAGCCGTTTGCGTTCATGCCCGCCAAGGCGCCCTGACGCGGCGTTCGCAGCCGCATTGCATCGGTTCGACAAGAAACGAGGCGTCGATTTCGCTCGCACAGGTAAAATAGTGTCCTTTTGCCCCCGGTGAGACTGTGCAAGGCATGAAGCGCACGGCATTCAGCGGCCCGGCGCTCGTTCGGCTGCTGGCACATTTTGCCGATCTCGAAGTTCACGAACCCGCTCAATCGCTCGCGGACCGCCTGAGTCAATGGCTCGGCTGGACCGATGCGATCGCGCTGTCCACCGCGCTCGCGACCGATCCGCCCGCCATGCCCGGCGCGCGATCCGCGCCGCGCGACGTGGAAGAAGAGTGCGCGCGCGTGCGGGCCTCGCTCGCCGGCGCCTTCGCGCGCGAGGAAGCGGCCGCGCGTCGCAGGCATCGTGCGCCCGTGCAGCCGTCGCCGGACAGTCCGGTTGACTATGCGGATTTTCGTCAGCGCTACGTGTCGCTGCAACAGGCGATGGAATCCGACATCGGCGCGCTGCGCACGCGTTTGCGATCGATGCTCGCGACGAAATCGCCGGACATGGCGCGCCTCGCCGTCGTCGATGCCGTCATGGAACAGGCGCTGACCGCGCGCGAACGCAGTCTGCTCGCCAACGTGCCCGCACTGCTCGGCAAGCATTTCGAGCGCCTGAAGAGCGCCCACGCTTCGCTCGAAACGTCCACAGCCAATGCATGGCTCGACGTGTTTCGCAAGGATCTGCAAAGCGTGCTGCTCGCCGAGCTGGAAGTTCGTTTTCAACCGATCGAAGGCTTGCTCGCGGCTCTTCGCCCCCGCTAACTGGCTCGCTATGTCCCGAAATCTTCTGAACATCGTTGTCTTTTCAATCGGCCTTGCCGCGGTGCTTGGCATCGGCATCGCGTATATCGTGTCGAATCCGATTGCGTTCGCCGTCACGCTCGTGATCGCCGGATGCTATCTCGCGGGCGCGGCGGAATTGCGCCGCTATCAACAGATCACCCGCTCGCTCGACGAAGCCGTCAAGCAACTGGCCGCCGCGCCGCGCAGTCTCGCCGTGTGGCTCGATAACCTGCATCCGAGTCTGCGCCATGCGGTGCGCCTGCGCGTCGAAGGCGAACGCGCGGCGTTGCCGGGGCCGGTGCTCGCACCGTATCTCGTCGGCCTGCTGGTGTTGCTCGGCATGCTCGGCACGCTGCTCGGCATGGTCGCGACATTGCGCGGCACCGGCACCGCGTTGCAAAGCGCATCGGACCTGACGGCGATCCGCGCGTCGCTCGCCGCGCCCGTGACGGGCCTCGGCTTCGCATTCGGCACGTCGATCGCGGGCGTCGCGACATCCGCGATGCTCGGCCTTTTGTCCGCGCTGTGCCGCCGCGAACGCCTGCAAGTCACGCAGCAACTCGACGTGAAGATCGCGACGACACTGCGCGCTTTCACGCAAGCGCATCAGCGCGACGAGACGTTCAAGCTGCTGCAACTTCAAACGGAATTGATGCCGAAGCTCGTCGATCGTCTTCAGTCGATGACGCTCGCAATCGAACAGCAAAGCATCGCTGCGAGCGAACGCCAGCTCGCCGGTCAGGATGCGTTTCATGCGAAAGCGGAGACGTCGTATCGGCGGCTGGCGACGTCGGTGGAACTGTCGCTGAAGCAGAGCGTCGCGGACAGCGCGCGGGCCGCGAGCGCCGCGTTGCAGCCCGTGATGCAGGCAACGATGGACGGCGTCGCGCGTGAAGTGACCGCGTTGCATGCCAGCGTCGAGCAGGCCGTCGCGCGTCAACTGGAAGGCTTGTCGAGCGGCTTCGAGACATCGTCGGCGAAGGTCGCGGAGATCTGGAACGCGTCGCTGTCGAAACACGCGCAATCGAACGCGGCGCTCGTCGAGGAAATGGGCGTATCGCTCGATCGTTTCGCGCAAGCATTCGATCAACGCGCGACGCATCTCGTCGACGGCGTGTCCGCGCAAATGGATCGCGTGTCGGGCGGGCTGGAATCGTCGGTAGCGAAGCACGCGCAATCGAGCGATGCGCTCGTCGCGCGCATGGACGTATCGATGGCGCAATTCGCGCAGACGTTCGAAGCGCGCGCTTCCGGCTTGATCGACGATGTCGCCGCGCGCCTCGAAAGCGCGACGGGCAACCTGTCTCAAACATGGTCCGATGCGCTCGCGCAGCAAGCGCGCGTCAACGAGCGGACGTCTGCGCAGAATCAGGAGGCATTGACGGCCGCAGCCGCGAGCTTCGAACAACACGCGGCCTCGCTCGTGCAATCGGTCGATCGATCGCATGCGGACTTGCGCGCCGAACTCGCGCAACGCGGCGAGGAGCGTCTCGCCGCATGGAGCAGCGCGCTCGACACGATGGCCGCTTCGTTGCGCGAGCAATGGCGCGAAACGAGCGCGGTGGCGGCGGATCGTCAGAAGGATATCTGCGATGCGCTCGCGCAGACCGCGCACGACATGTCCGCGCAATCGCAGGCGCACGCGAGCGCGACCATCGCGGAGATCGAGCGTCTCGTTCAGGCGGCATCGGAAGCGCCGAAGGCCGCTGCCGAAGTCGTCGCTGAAATGCGTCATAAGCTCTCCGAATCAATGGTTCGCGATACCGCGATGCTCGACGAGCGCAGCCGCCTGCTCGCCACGGTCGAAACATTGCTCGACGCGGTGAATCATGCGTCGAACGAGCAGCGCGCCGCGATCGACGCACTGGTCGATACATCGGCGACGCTGTTGCAGCGCGTGGGCGCACAGTTCACCGGCACGGTCGAAACCGAGGCCGGCAAGCTCGGCGCGATGGCCGCGCAAGTGACGACGAGCGCCGTCGAAATGGCGGGCTTGTCGGATGCGTTCGGCGCGGCGGTGCAGTTGTTCGGCGAATCGAACGACAAGCTCGTCGCGCATCTCGCACGGATCGAAAGCGCGCTCGACAAATCGCTTGCACGCAGCGACGAGCAACTCGCGTATTACGTTGCGCAGGCGAAGGAAGTCATCGATCTGAGCATGATGTCGCAGAAGCAGATCGTCGAGGACTTGCAGCATATCGCGGGACAACGCGTGGCCGGAGCGCGCGCGGCATGAACGAGGAAATCGACGGCGGCGCGGAACACGCCGCGCCGATCTGGGCCGCGTTCGCCGATCTGATGTCGGTGCTGCTGGGCGCGTTCGTGCTGATACTCGTCGGCGTGATCGGCGTGCAGTTGCAACTCGAGAACAAGCTCGACGAAGAGGTGAAGCATCGTCAGGAAGAGACGCAGCGCCGCAAGACGCTGGAACAGGCGCTCGCGGGGCCGCTCGCGTCGGGGCGCGTGACGCTCGTGAACGGGCGTATCGGCATCAGCGGCAGCGTGCTGTTCGCGCTCAACTCGGATCAGTTGCAGCCGCAGGGGCGTGACGTGCTGAAGAGTCTTGCCGGGCCGCTCGCCAGCTATCTGCATGCGCACGAGGAAATCCTCATGGTGAGCGGTTTCGCCGACGATCAGCAAGTGCACGAAGGCAACCGGCGTTTCGCGGATAACTGGGAACTGTCGGCGAAACGCGCGTTGACCGTCACGCGCGCGTTGATCGATGCGGGCGTGCCGTCATCGTCGGTATTCGCGGCGGCGTTCGGGTCGGAGCAGCCGGTGAGTTCCAACGCGGATGAACTCGGACGCGCGAAAAATCGTCGTGTGGAGATTTCCGCTGTGCCGCGATCATCGGATGGCGCGGTGAAGGCTCATGACTAACGCGACGCCGGCACGCGCGATGCTCGACGCATGGCGCGCGAGTGGCGACGATCGCGCGAATCCCGTGCGCTTTCATCTCATCGATGCGCTCGACAAACGCGCGGCTGCTTATGAAGGCGAGACGCGTCGCGTGCTCGATGCACGTGTCGCGCAGTTGCTCGATGCTTATCGAAGCGATATCGAGCGTGCCGCTTCGCAGCGCGCCGCGATTCATGACGATGACGAACGCGGACCGCTTGCCGCGCTCGTCGAAGACATCGCGAAGTCGTCTTCGATGCACAAGGCGTCGCATGCCGAATTGCTCGATTACTTCCGCGCGGTGTGGTCGAAAGTCAGCGCGGAAAAGCAGTTGCGCGATTCCCTCGCGCAAGTGCCGAGAAACGCGGGACCGCTCAATTCGAGCAGCCTCGTGCATCGTTCCTTGTCGCTCATGCGTGAAGTATCGCCGGGCTATTTTCAGCAATTCCTCGCTTATGCCGATGCGCTTTCGTGGATGGAAGAGCTGAACGGTCCGGGCTTCGTCCTCGCGAAAGACGCGGCGGGTGCAAAGAAGGGCGGGCGAAAGAAGAAGTGAACGAACGCCGCGCGATTCATCCGAACGCGCGGCGTTCTTGTATCAAGCGAGCCAGCCCTTGATGGTGCTCGACATCACATGGGTCGGGAACGCATCGGGCGGCGCGGTTCACGCTCTTCGTTCGCGCGACGCTTTCGAACGCGATGATGGATTTCAGCGGAAGAAGGCGCATGGGTGCTTACTTCGGCTCTTTCGGCACACGCCCCATCAAAAAGAATTCGTCGTTGGGCCGCATCGAAATCACGTTCGCCATGCGATTCGACAAGCCGAAGAATGCCGTGATGGCCGCGATATCCCATGCGTCTTCATCGCTGAAACCATGCGCATGCAACGCGGCGAAATCGGCATCGTCCACCGTGCCCGACGCGCGGCACACCTTCAGCGCGAAATCGAGCATGGCCTTCTGACGCGGCGTGATATCCGCCTTGCGATGATTCACCGCGATCTGATCCGCGACGAGCGGGCTCTTTTCATAGATGCGCAGAATCGCACCATGCGCGACGACGCAATAGAGACAATCGTTCACCGCGCTCGTCGCGACGACGATCATCTCGCGCTCGCCCTTGGTGAGACCGCCGTCCTTCAGCATCAGCGCATCGTGATAGGCGAAGAACGCGCGAAACTCGTCGGGCCGATGAGCGAGCGTGAGAAACACGTTGGGCACGAAGCCCGCTTTCTCCTGCACTTCGAGAATGCGCGTGCGAATATCGTCGGGCCAGTCTTGCGGATCGGGAACGGGATAGCGGCTGATGGGCTTTTGCGTCATGACGTCCTCGAAGACGTTGATCGAACGCCCATTGTAGAGCGCACTTCTTCAACGCGCGACCGTCAGCGACGACAGAAGCTTCAGCAGGCTATCGACGTTGACCGGCTTCACGAAGTGATAATCGAAGCCCGCCGATTGCGCGCGCAACCGGTCTTCCGCCTGTCCATAACCCGTGATCGCGATCAGCAAAGGCGTCGAGTCGCCCTTGCGACGCAAACGCCGCGCAAGCTCGTAGCCGTCGATATCGGGCAGGCCGATATCGAGCAGCGCCACGTCGGGTTGCAATCGCGGCGCGGCTTCCAGCGCTTCCGCCGACGAATACGCGACACGCGCGACATGTCCCTCCGATTCGCATAGCATCGCGAGCGAATCGGCAGCATCGCGATTATCGTCGACGACGAGAATGCGCAACGCCGCGCGCGTCTCGCGCATGCTCGTATCGGAAAGCGCGAGGGCCGAATGTCTTTCATGATGATGCAAGCGCGGCAGGCGCACGGTGACGGTCGTGCCGAGACCCGGGCCGGGGCTTTGCACGGCGATCGTGCCTTTATGCATTTCGACGAGCTTCTTCACGAGCGACAACCCGATGCCAAGCCCGCCGTTCGAGCGGTCCAGCGTGCGTTCGCCTTGCGAGAAGAGCTCGAAAACTTTAGGCAGAAGATCGGCGGAAATGCCGGTGCCCGTATCGGCGATGATGATCGAAACCCATTCGTCCACGGCCTGCACGCTCACGGTGATCCGGCCTTGCTCCGGCGTGTACTTGCTCGCGTTGTTGAGCACGTTGACGAGGATCTGCGAGAGGCGCGTGGGATCGCCGCAGACCCAGGTGGTGGCATCGGATACATCGACGTGAATGTTCTGCGAGCGCGACTCGACCATGCCCGCGATCGCTTCGACCGCGTGATACACGGCGGTGCCGACGAGAATCGGTTCGAGTTGCAGCGCGATGCGCCCCTGCGTGATGCGCGAGACTTCGAGCAGATCATCGACGATGCGCGTCATATGCTCGACCTGCCTGCGCATCAGATCGATCAGATCGTTCAGATGCGTGTCGCCGTCCTGATCCTTCTGCAATAGCGCAATGGCCGTGCGCAACGGCGCAAGCGGATTGCGCAGCTCATGCGCGAGCATCGCGAGGAATTCGTCCTTGCGGCGTCCCGCTTCACGCAGCATCAACTCCATGTGCTTGCGCTCCGTGATATCGATTACGCTGCCGATAATGCGAAGCGGCTCGCCGTCCTTGCTGCGCTGAAGCAGGGCACTGCCCTGCATCCATTGTTCGCCATGCAGGTTGCGCACGCGAAACTCGAAGTGGCCTTCGGGGTTCTCGCCTGCCGCGATGCTGCGCACATAGCGGTCGAGCGTCTTGCTGTCGTCGGGATGTACGCGAGAAAGCGCCGCGTCATAGCTGAGCGTTTCGGTGATCTGCCGCTCGCCGCCGGTTTCGAGAAAGAGCGTCCACGTCGCGAGTTCGAGCGATGCGATATGAATCTTCGCGGCCTGCATCGCCACCGTGAGACGCAAGCTGCGCGCTTCGATCGCGGCCTGCGCTTCATAACGCGGCGTGATATCGGTCGTGGTGCCGAACCATTCCTGCAGCTTGCCTCGGTCATCGTAGAGCGGCGCGGCGTGCGCCTGCACCATGCGATAGACGCCGTCGCGCCGGTACATGCGAAACGTGAGCGTGCGCGCGGTGCCTTCGCGCACCGCTTCGAGCCATGCCTGATGCGTGCGCTCGCGATCGTCCGGATGGATGTAGTCGAGCCAGCCCCAGCCGGACAACACTTCCGGCGGCGTGCCCGTGAACTGCTCCCACTCGCCGCCCGACGGACGAATCTCGCCGTTCGCATCGGCGGACCAGACGAGCGCGCCCGTCGTTTCGACGAGTGCGCGATAGCGTCGTTCCGAAAGACTCAGACGTTCTTCGTCGGCACGTTGCGCACTGATATCGAAGCTCACGCCATAGACACGCGCGAGCACGCCATAACGATCGAACTCGGGATGTCCGCGCATGCGCAACCAGCGTCGTTGTCCCTGATCGCCTTCGAGCACGAAATCGAATTCGAACGGCCCGCCGTCACGCAATGCTTCGGTGAGCTTGCGCTGAAACGGCTCGCGATATTCGGGCGCGACGCGATCCCACACTTCCGAGAGCAGCACCGCTTCGGTGCCGGCAGGAAAGGAATAGAGCGCGGCGAGTTGTGCGGTCATGCGCACCACGCGCGTCTTCATGTCCCATTCCCACGCGCCCATGCGCGCGCCGGCGAAGGCGGCCTGCAGACGCCGCTCGCTCGCCTCGTACATCGCCCAGGCGTGACGGCACTCGTGTATGTCGATCGCGACGCCGACCGTATCGCTGATCTGTCCTTCCTCGTCGCGCCGCGCCTGCAGATGCAGCGTGTGCCAGCGGAACGCGCCGTCGTTGCGCAGAAGCCGCACATCGACGTTGCGCAGCAATGTGCCGTCCCGCATTTGCCGCAGTGCATCGAGCACAGGAGGAATGTCGTCGGGGTGGACAAAAGCATTCCAATGCCGTCCGACGAGATCCGGAAACGGGATGCCGAGATATCGGCATGCCCAGGGATTGGCGTACTGGATCACCCCGTCTCGCGTCGCGCGCCACACGAACGACGGCAGAAAATGAGCAGGATCGTGCATGAGCGTCTTGCTTCCTTATTCCGGCGAGACGCGTCGCCGGGCGCGGCTTCGAACGCAGCGATAGCTTAGGGATACCATACAACAAAAGCAATCCGAAACGCCGTGTGGCAGCGTTGCGATTACCGTCACGCGCGCGTGCGCAAGTAATTTGTACGCGGTGAAAAATGATTCCTCTAACGAATGGCGCGCGCGACGGCTATCCCGCTTCTCCGACATCTTTCGGATTCGGCAGCTTGCTGTCCTTACCTTCGTCCGTGCGCTTCGGTTGAGCGGGCTCGTCGGTCATCGCACGTTTTTGTTCGTCGGATAAGCGTCTATCCGCCACGTTCGGATCTTCGGGTGTCTGCTTCGGTGGCGTCGGACGATCGTTTGATTCGTTCATGACAGGCTCCTTGTTTTCATCGGTGGATCGCGTGCGATAACGTTCGCATGGTGCGTGCCCGCCCGCATCAGGCATAAGCGATGCTGCCGTGCGCTGCGACGTATCGAACGAACTTCCTTGCAGATCGCTCATGTCGGACACCAAACGAACGCTCATCCGTTTTGCTTTCTTCGCATGCGCGATATGCACGGCGTCGCATGGTTTAGGAGCGTCCATTTCCACCGCACCTTTTGGCGCGACGCAACAAGGGCAGGCAGTCGCGCGATACACGCTGTCCAATGCGCGCGGCGTGACTATGAACTGCATAACCTATGGCGGCATCGTGACGCGCCTCGATGTGCCCGACCGGCGCGGGCGTCGCGCGGACATCGTGCTGGGCTTCGGCTCGCTCGGCGACTACGAGAAGTACAACGGAAAGATTCACTTCGGCGGTCTGATCGGGCGCTATGCGAACCGCATCGCCGATGGACGTTTCGAACTCGACGGACACAGCTACAAGCTGCCCGTCAACGAGCCGCCGAATACATTGCACGGCGGTCCGCATGGCTTCGACGAAAAAGTCTGGACTGTCGTAAGGACGTTTCAAGGTGCGCAAGGTGCGGGCGTGCAGCTTCGTTATGTGAGTCCCGACGGCGAGAACGGTTTTCCCGGCACGCTAACGGTCGATGTGACTTACACACTCACGGACGACAACGAAGTGCGCATCGACTATCGCGCGAAGACGGACAAGCCGACTGTCGTGAATCTCACGAACCATAGTTACTTCAATCTCGCGGGCGAGGGCAGCGGCACGGTCGAAGGGCAACTCATCATGATCGCGGCATCGAGCTATACGCCGGTGCGTGCCGATTCGATTCCCACCGGCGAGATCGCGAGCGTCGAGAGCACGCCGCTCGATTTGCGCGCGCTCACGCCGATAGGCGCACGGCTGCGTTCGTCGAATCAGCAGATGCGTTATGCGCACGGTTACGATCACAACTGGAAGCTCAACAAGAGCGGTCAGCGCAATGGCGAAGCGGCGTTCGCCGCGCGTGCCTACGATCCGTCGAGCGGACGCGTGCTCGATGTCTACACGACGCAGCCGGGCATGCAGTTCTACGCGGGCAATGGTCTCGACGGCAGCGTGATCGGCACCTCGGGCACGGCGTATCGTCAAACGGACGGCTTCGCGCTCGAAGCGCAGCACTTTCCGGATTCACCGAATCGTCCGGCGTTCCCGTCGACCGAGCTCAAGCCCGGCGACGAGTATCACGAAGTCACGGTCTGGAAATTCGGCGTGCGTTAGCGTCAGAGGCTCGGCAGATCGGTCGGGTCGACTTGCGCGCCCGGCACGCCCTTCGTGTGCGCGCTGATTGCGAGTTCATGCCGCAGTGCCGCGCGCCGTTGTGCCGATGGCCGCGCGTGATTCGCGTTGTCGAGTGCGGGAATCACGTAGCCGTTCACCATCTGCCGGAAGGTCTGGAGATTCTTCGCATCGCGCAGGCCGCCGTCGACGGACATCACGCTCGTCATCACGATCACCGTATTGCGCTCGGGCAGCACCGTGATGAATTGCCCCTTGAAGCCCATCGCGTCGAACTCCGGCTCGTTCTGCACGATGTTGTTGATCCACCAGTAGTAGCCGAAGTAAGGCGCGACGCCGGGCGACGTCATCTGCGTGATCCATGTTCGCGGCACGATCTGGCGCCCTTGCCAGCGGCCATGATCGAGCACGAGCATGCCGATCTTCGCCATGTCCACGGCGCGCAGACGCAGGCCCCATCCCGCCGACACGAGTCCGGAACGGTCCGCACGCGTCCATACCGCATGCTTCATTCCGAGCGGGTCGAAGAGACTGGCCTTGGCGTATCGTTCGACCGGCTCGTGCGCGGCGGCGCTCAACATCGCGGCGGCGAGTATCGGGTTGATGTCGGTGTATTCGAACTCGGCGCCGGGCGCGGCCTTGGGATTCGTTTCGGCGGCGAGCTTCAGTCGATCGGGCGCGGCGTAGTAGATCGGATCGTCCTTCGGCTTGAAGTCGTAATGCAGGCCGCTCGACATCGAAAGCACATGCTTCAGTTCGACGTTGCGCTTGTCGGCGAGATCGGCGCGCAAGTCGGGACGCCACGCGGCGAGCTTCGTTGCGACGGAATCGTCGAGACTGACCTTGCCCTGGCCGATGAGTATGCCCGCGAGCATCGACGTCACCGACTTCGTGACGGAGTACAACTCGTAGTTCGAATCGCGCGATGCGCCCGCGCCATAGCGCTCGAAAATCAGCTTGCCGTCTTTCACGACGAGCAGGCTGTACACATCGAGCTTCTGCTCGCGAATCCATTGCGACAGACGCACGAGTTCACGCGAATCGACACCCGCATCTTCCGGCGATGCCTCGGCGAGACCCGCCTCGCGCAGCGGCGCGTCGGCATGAGCGTTGGAGATCGACATCGCGACGAACACTGGCGCGATGCACTTGAGCAGCAAGCGTAGTTTCATGGATCAAGTCTCGGGTGCGTCGTTGAATGCGGCCGCCGTGCCGGGCACGCCCTGCGTCTTGTTGCTCCGATCGAGTTCTTCCTTCAGCGCGCCGGTCTTTGCAGCCGTCGCGACCGGGCGCACCGACGGCGTCAACGCGGGCAGAATGAAGTCGTTCACCATGCGGCGGTATTGATTGAGATACGTTGCGTCGCGCAATCCGCCATCGGTCGGCAAGAGGCTCGTCATCACGACGACCGCATGTTGTTTCGGCAGCACCGTGATGAATTGCCCCTTGAAGCCCATCGCGCCGAATTCGGGCTGGCCTTTCTCGACGACATGCTGAATCCAGCAGTAATAACCGTAGTCGGCGGCTGCGGGAGAGGGCGTCGTCATCTGTTTGATCCACGCCTGCGGCACGACTTGCTTGCCTTGCCAGCGGCCGTTATCGAGCATCAGCATGCCGATCTTCGCCATGTCGACGGCCCGCAGCCGCAAGCCCCAACCGCCCGCCACCGCGCCGGTTTCATCGACGCCGGTCCAGCGATAGTGCGACATGCCGAGCGGCTCGAAGAGCTTCTTCTGCGCGAAGCGATCCTCGCGTTCATGCGCGGCGACGCTCACGGCCATGCCGACGAGCACCGGATTCACGTCGATGTAATCGAAGTCCGTGCCGGGCGTCTTCGCGGCTTTCGCCGTTACCGCGACGCGCAGACGATCCGGCGCGCCGTAGTAGAGCGGGTCAGTGCCTTCGCGCGTCTGATAGTTAAGCCCGCTCGACATCGACATCAGATGACGCAGCTCGATGTTCTGCTTGTCGGCGAGTTGCGCGGCGAGATCGGGCCGCGCTTTCGCGATGAGCGGAGCAACGCGCGTCGAGGGATTCAGCTTGCCTTCGCCTTCGAGCACGCCGGCGAGCAACGAAGTTATCGTCTTCGTGACCGAATACAGTTCGTAGTTGTTATCGCGCGTGAGGCCATCGCCATAGCGCTCGAACACGATCTTGCCGTCCTTCACGATGACGAGACTGCGCACGTCCATCTTGTCCGCGCGTATCCACGCCGACATGCGCACGAGCGGCGCGGAATCGACGCCGATGGATTCGGGCACAACCGTCGGCATATCTTTGTCCGTGGCGTGTGCCGTCATGCAGAACATCGCGGCGGTCAGTGATAAGAATCGCAGCTTCATCGCGTGCCTCTTCATTCGAGATTGGGTTTGCCGGCGGGCAGAAAACGTCCGCGTCCGCTCTTCACGTTCAGCAGCCTGCCGTCTTCCACGAGCAGCTCGCCGCGCGAGAAGCAATGACGCGGCCATCCCGTGACTTCGATCCCTTCATAAGGCGTGTAATCGACCGCGTGATGCAGCGACGCATTCGCGATGGTCACGCGCTTCTCCGGATCCCACACGACGATGTCCGCATCCGCCCCGACCGCGATCGTGCCTTTCCTCGGGTACAGGCCGTATAGCTTCGCGGGCGCGAGCGACGTGAGTTCGACGAACTGATGCAGCGAAATGCGTCCTTCCTTCACGCCCTTGAACAGCAGCGGCAAGCGTGTTTCGAGTCCGGGGATGCCGTTCGGAATATGATCGAACGACACTTCCTTGCCGCCTGGCTTCTTGCCTTGCGGATCGTCGTAGGAGAAGGGTGCGTGATCGGAGGAGACGAGCGAGAACACGCCCTGGCGCAATGCTTTCCACACCGCATGCTGATTCGCGGGGTCGCGCGGCGGCGGACTGCATACGCACTTCGCGCCTTCGTATTCGCCGTGACCGAGATCGTCGGCGGTCAAGTACATGTATTGCGGGCACGTCTCCGCGAGAATCGGCAGGCCGCGCGACTGGCCCCAGCGAATCTGTTCGATCGCATCGGCGCCCGATACATGCACGATCAGAATCGGCACGTCGACGAGTTCCGCGAACGCGATCGCGCGATGCGTCGCCTCGCGTTCGACGACCGCGGGCCGCGCGAGCGCATGCACGTGCGGCGCGTGCAGGCCTTTTCCCAGCAGGCGTTCGGTAAGCCAGCCGATGCAGTCCGAGTTCTCCGCATGCACCATCACGAGCGCGCCGTGCTCGCGTGCGACCGTGAGCACGTCGAGCATCTGACGGTCGTCGAGCTTGAGATCGTCGTAGGTCATATAGACCTTGAACGACGTATAGCCATTCCTGATCAGACGCGGCAGTTCTTCGGAAAGCACGTGCGGCGTCGGATCGGCGACGATGAGATGAAAGCCGTAGTCGATCAGCGCGCGGCCTTCCGCGCGGCTGTGATAGTCATCGACGGCCGCTTGCAGCGATTGCCCCTTCGCCTGCGCGGCGAAGGGAATCACCGTGGTCGTGCCGCCGCACAATGCGGAGCGCGTGCCGCTCAGGAAGTCGTCGGCCATGCGCAGGCCGTCGGGCATCGGCTGATCGAGATGACAGTGGCCGTCGACGCCGCCCGGCAACACCAGCATTCCGCTCGCATCGAGTTCGCGCGGCGCGCCGGGCAGGCCGTGCCCGAGCATCGCCACGCGGCCGTCGCGAATGCCGATGTCGCACGAAAACCGGTCCGACGCGGTCACGACATCGGCGTGACGGATCACGAAATCGAGTTCGTTCGACATGGCTCGTCTCCTTAGACGACTTCGCTGAAGAGACGTCCCCAGCCCTTGACGTTGCGCGTGTCGTAATCGGCGAGTTGCAGCGATTTCCATACGACGGTCGTGATCGTGTCGTAGATGGGAATGCCGGTTTCTTCTTCGAGCTCGGGCACGAGATGCGCGGCGTTCAGATTGGTGCAGAAGATCGAGATCGCGCGCGGCTTGTCCTTCGCCACTTCGCGCACCATGCGGCGAATTTCATCGGGCGCGACTTCCGAGAACGAGAAGTTGACCTTCAGGTTCAGGTGCCGCTCCGCGATGCAGTTCAAACCTTCGCTCCGATAGTTCGCGATGATCTTTTCCTGGACATCGTCGAGATAGGGCGTGACGAGACCGAACTCGCGCGCGCCGGTCTTCTTCAGGATCTCGTTCAAGGCGAGCACGGAGGTCGTCGCGGGAATGCCCGTCGCTTCGGTGATGCGCCGGCACAGGCGCTCGTCGGCCTCGAAGCCGAGCCAGCCCGAAGACGTCCCGTTCCATGCGATCACATCCACTTTCGCATCGGCGAGCAATTGCGCCGCTTGCAGGATCTTCGAATCGTCGAACTGGCCGAGCGCCTGATCGGAGAGCGAGATCTCCGTCACCGGAAAGCGCGCGAAATGCGCGGAGACGCCGGGCAGGTTCGACACCATCGCGCTCGTCAGCGGTTCGAGCGACGTGTTGGACGAAGGCGTGAGCATGCCGAGCAGAGTGCGTTTTTTCATCGTGATATCTCTTGTGTGAATTGAGCGAAGCGTTGCTGCGTGAACTGCCGATTCCACTCAGACGGGAATCTTCTTTTCGTAATCGATGGCGCTGGAGCACACGAGCAAGCCGACGCCGGCCGCCGCGAAGAACATCAGCGCGAGGAAGTACGAGTGCGTGAATTGCACGATCGCGCCGACGATGATCGGCACCGCGACGCCGCCGATATTGCCGCCGAGATTCATGAAGCCACCGAGAAAGCCGATCTTGTTGCGTGTGCCGAGCGACGACGGAATGCACCAGTAGAGTCCGCACCAGCGCAGAAAGAAGAGCGTCGTCGAAAGCAGGGCGACGACCGCGACCGCATTCGTCACATACGCCACCGAGAAGATCGACACGGTCGCGATGACCGCCGCGATGCCGAAGAGCGTACGCATCACGACATTCGGACGGCCGCCGGCGGCCTTCCACTTGTCCGCGATCCATCCGCCGATCAACTCGCCGATGAAGCCGCTGAAAAAGATGATGAAGCTCGAACCGCCCATCTGCTTGATGTCGAAGCCGTGGACCATGTGCAGATAGTTGGGCATCCACGTAAGCAGGCCGTAGAACACGCTGTTGAAGCACATCCAGCCGAAGAACATGCACCACACCGAGCGGTACTTAAAGAAATCGCGCGTGCGGCCCGACAGCGACGAAGGCTCGGCGGCGGCGTCGCGGGCATGCGATTCCTCGATATACGCCGCTTCGAGTTCGTTCACGCCCGGATGCTCGCGTGGTGTATTGCGTACATAAAACCAGGCGAGGACGCCCGCGAGCACCGTGCCGATGCCGGCCACCGCGAATGCGAGCCGCCACGAGCCGAGCGTCGCGATGAGCCCGGTGATCAGAATCGCGCCCAGCGCCGCGCCGAGCGGGGCGCCGCCGTCGAGCAGCGTCGCGCCGCGGCCGCGCTCGGTTTGCGTCATCCAGATCGCGTTGAGCTTGCCGCCTGCGGGATAAATCGGCGCTTCGGACGCGCCTAGTCCGAGACGCGTGAGGAGCAGGCCCGGCGCGTTCGTGCAGAGCGCCGCGATCGCCTGGAAAAAACCCCAGAACACAGTGGCGGACGCGATCACGATGCGCGGCTTGAAGCGGTCGGCGAGCATGCCGCCGGGAATCTGCATCAGCGCGTAGGTCCAGAAGAAGGAGGAGAGGATGAGCCCCTCCATCGCCGGGCCGATATCGAACTCTTTGGATATGAGCGGCATCGCGACGGACAGCGACGCGCGGTCGATGTAGTTGATCGCGATGAGGCTCAGCATGACGACGAAAATCTTCCAGCGAACGGTGGATTTGCCCACCGTCAATGCGGCAACACCGGATGTTGAAGACATGTACGGGCTCCTGGATAGGCGGATGTTTTCGTGACGTCGCGCAACGTTGAACAGAGTATAGGATTAGAAATTTATAATTACAAACAGTGTAAACGATTGGTTTTATTGAAATTTGATCTGCCAGATCTTGGTGCAGGGTTTTCACCAACTTCGTGATAAGCTTGCACTGCAATGAACCAGACCACGAAAAGCCCCCTTCTTTTGCGCACGCGCGGCATGGCTGCGGAGATCGCCGCGCGCCTGCGCGACATGATCGACGAGGGCGAGCTGCCGCCCGGCGCGCGCATCGACGAAAAGGAACTGAGCAGCGCGTTCGACGTCTCGAAGACACCCCTGCGCGAGGCGCTGAAGGTGCTGGTGTCGGAGGGGCGCGTGACGCATCGGCAGTACATCGGTTATCGCGTCGCGGAGATCGATCTCGACGACCTCGCCGCCACGTTCGAACTGCTTCACGGCCTCGAAGCCATGGCGGGCGAACTGGTGCAGCGGCGCATCACGAACACGGAAATCGCGGCGATCGCGGCGAGGCATCGGCGGATGGTGGAGTGTCACGACGCCGGCAAGCGCGCCGAATACTTCAAGCTGAATCAGCAGATCCACCAGATGATCGTCGACGCCGCCGACAATCCCGTGCTCGCTTCTGTCTATTCGACGTTGATGTCGAAGGTGCATCGGGCGCGCGGCGCGGCGAATGCGGACACGTTGCGCTGGGCCGAATCCGCGAGCGAGCACGAAGCCATTCTGGCCGCGCTCGAACATCCCGCGCGCGAAGGTCTGCCGGCGATTCTGCGCGAGCATTCGGAGAACACGGCGCGCGAAGTGCTCGCCGTCCTCGAACGCACGAAACGCGACGCACCCGCCGCGCGAATCGGCGATCTCGCGCGCGAGGGAGCGTCGGGCTGATCGCCCTTACGTCAGCACGCTCCACAACACGAGCGTCAGCACGAGTCCTACCACGGAGACGATCGTCTGCAACACGGACCACACCGCGACCGTGTGCTTCAGCTTGAGCCCGAAGTATTCGCGCACCATCCAGAAACCCGCGTCGTTGACGTGGCAGAAAAACACCGAGCCCGCGCCGATCGCGAGCGCCATCAGCGAATTGTGCGTCGCCGTGAGTCCGCCGACGACGGGCGCGACGATACCCGCCGTGGTCGTCGTGGCGACGGTCGCCGAGCCGGTCGCCTGACGCAGCGCGACCGCGATCAGCCACGCGAGCAGGATCAGCGGCAGATGCGTGCCGACCGCGATCTTGCCGATGGTCGCGCTGATGCCCGCGTTGACGAGCATCTGCTTCAAGCCGCCGCCCGCGCCGATCGTGAGCAGGAGCGCCGCGATCGGCGGCAGGCTCTTGCGCAGGATGCCGCCCACGCGTTCGCGCGCCATGCCGCGCGACCAGCCGAGCATCACGATCGCGAAGAGCACCGTCAACGCCAGCGCGACGAGCGGTTCCCCGACGAAATCGAGCGTGTCGTAGAGCAGCGTGTCCTTCGTGAGCGCGAGTTTGGCGACGGTGCGGCCGAGCATCATCACGACGGGCAGCAGGATCGTCACCAGCGAGATCGCAAAGCCCGGCGTCGATGCACCGTCTTCATGCGCCGTGAAAAGCTTGCCCATCTCCTCGGGCTCTTCGATATGCAAACGTTTCGACAGCCACATGCCGTAGAGCGGGCCCGCGAGAATCACGGCGGGCAACGCGACGATGAGACCCAGCCCGAGCGTCAGGCCGAGATCGGCATGCAGCGCGCTCACCGCGATCAGCGGGCCGGGATGCGGCGGCAGTAATGCATGCAGCGTCGTCATGCCGGCGAGCGCGGGTATCGCGATACGCAGGATCGGCTGCTTCGCGCGGCGCGCCATCACGAAGATGATCGGCACCATCATCACGAGCCCGACTTCGAAGAAGAGCGGCAAGCCGACGATGATCGCGACGAACGCCATCATCCACGGCAGGCGGCGCGGCGTCGAATGATCGAGTAGCGTGGTGACGAGCCGGTCGGCGGCGCCGGACTCGGCCATCAGCGCGCCGAGCATGGCGCCGAGCGCGATGATGATGCCGACGTCGCCGAGCAGCGCGCCGGCGCCCTTGCTGAACGCTTGCGCGATCGCTTCGAGCGGTTGATGCGCGGTGAAGCCCGCCGCGAACGTGCCCACGAGAATGGACAGGAACGGCGCGAGCTTGAGCACGCTGATGGAAACGATGATGATCGCGAGGCCGAGCGCGCAGGCGATCAGCAGTTGTGTGTCGTGGGCGGACCAGGGAGCGAGAGTGGCGGGATTCACGTTGACCTTGAGCTGACGCGCATCGCCTTGACTGCCGATGCGATTACGAGAAGCTTTCGCGTCCCGCGCATGGTCTCGCGTTCTCTTTGGTACTTTGCGAGGCATGCGCGGGACGCGAAGCCCCGTCGTAATAGCACTTTTCGAGTCGCCGGTCAAAAACGACCGCGCGACGTTCGTGCTCTCTCAGGCTGGCCTTGCAATCGGCTTGCCGCTCGTTGCGGGCATTTTGCGTTCTGCATTCAGAATGCTTTTTTGTGTTTTGCATTCCGCATGCGCGTCCCGCGGACACTACGCGGCGACTTTGCCGGAGCCGTCGGCGTGATCTTGCGCAAGGAGATCGAACAGCCGCAGGACGCGGGCGCGTTGCGTGGACACGAGATCGTTTTCGTCGCCGAGTGCGGCGAGCCGCCTTTTCCAGTAGGCGCGATCGAGACAGGCCAGCGCCTTCTGATTGCCCGCTACAGCGGCCGAACGGATCATGCGCTCGATATGATCGAGCTGTGCATCCGCGACGCGCGCGGGCTTGAGCGCCGCTCGCGCGGTGAGCGCGGCGCGCCCGGCTTGCAAGACTTTCGACTTTTCCATTTTGACGCCCCGAAACGCCCTTTTTGCGGCACGCGGCTGTGTTTTTGGTCTAAGTCAGCCGTAAACCGCATGAGTGGGAGACAGCGATGTGACAGCGGGATGGCGGCAAGGAATCGCCGACCTGAACCGCCCGCGACGCCGCACACGCTGCTCCTCGTCCAGCACGATATACCGGCATTTCGAATACGCTTTACCATGCGTCTCATTTGCTGGCGCGCATCGTGCGCCAGCCACCGATCGAAAGGACAATCCGGACCGAATCCGACCATCGACCATGCCCGCCGACTCAGATCCATCCGTGCTATCCACGCGATTCTCGACGCAGGACGTGCCGCGCGAACGCCAACTGCTTGCATGGCGCGAGCGCGTCGGGCATGTCGTCGATGTCTTGCCCGACAACGATCAAATCGCACGCGGTTTTGCGGGCAGCATCGATCTTCATGCGGCGGGCGGCCTCGTGTTCACCGAAGCGCGCACCGAGGCAATGGTGCTCGAGCGATCGATCGCGCGCGTCTCGACCGACACGCGCCGCGACTTCGCGTTTCACGTCTATGCGGAAGGCGAGTCCGGCCATGTCAGCGGCCTGAACGTGAAGCGCAGTGCGCCGGGCTCGCTGCGCGGCATCGTCGCGTTCGATCTGAATCAGCGCTTTCGCATCGAACGTCCGGCGTGCCGCGTGTTGACGATGTTCCTGCCGCGTTCGGTCGTGGCCGTGCATATCGACGATTGCGATGCGCTGCATGGCCGCGTCGTGCCCGAGAACGCGCCGCTCGCGCGCTTCGTTTTCCAGCATTTCGATGCCACCGCACGCGAACTGCCGACGCTCAAACGTCCCGACGCCATCGACGCGTTCGATGCCGGCGCGCAACTCCTGCTCGCGGCATTCGCCGACAAACCGCATGCATTGCACGATTCGCGCGCCGCGCTGCAAGCGGCGGTGAAAAAACAGGTGAAGCGTTATGTCGAAACGCATCTCCACGAAGCCGATCTCACGCCGACGAAGATCGTCGATGCACTCGGCCTGAAGCGCGCGACGATCTATCGATGGTTCGAGCAGGAAGGCGGCCTCGGCGCGTACATCCGGCATCGCCGTTTGCGAGAGGCAGCCGACGAACTCGCGCGGTTTCCGAATCTGCAGATCACCGATATCGCGTTCGGGCTCGGCTTCAAGAGCGCATCGGACTTCACGCGTGCGTTTCGTCGCGCGTTCGACGTGAGTCCGCTGGAAATGCGTCTGCGCGCGCTGGACCTGTTGCACGCGGCGGCCAACGATCCCGTCATGCGCATGCACGCCGCGCATTCACGGGGCGTTCGGGGAAGCGGCTGAGCGCGAAGAGCGTCACGCCATTCGCGGCGAGCAGGTACCACGCGGGCGTCATCACGCTGCCGGTCGCGCCGATGAGCCATGCGACCGCGAAGGGAGAGAACCCGCCGAAGATGACGACGCCGAACGTGTAGATCACCGAGAGACTCGCCGCGCGCCGATGCTTCGGGAAGGCTTCGAGCATGAGCACCGAGCCCGCGCCCGCGTTGTTGAGCGCGATGGCGACATACAACAAGATGATCACGAGCGCGAGCGTATCCGATGCGCCTTGCGTCAGCGCATGAAACGCGGGATAGGCCGTCGCGAGCGCGCCGACCAGCGACGCGTATTGCAGCGTCTTGCGGCTCATCAGGCGATCGGCAGCGAGCGCGACGAGCGGCGTGACGACGAGAATCACGAGGCCCGAGAGCGACGCGATCAGGAAGCTCATCGCCGGCGGACGTCGCAACGTGTGCGTGAGATAGCTCGGCATGTACAACACGGCAACGTAGATGCTGGAGGAAGGCGCGGCCATCATCAAAATGCCGCACGCGAGCGGGCGTGCATGTTCGCGCAGGACGATCGAAAGCGGCGTGCGTGCAGGACGCGGTTTTGATACCGATGCGTCGCCCGGTACGCGACGAAGAAACCATCCGAGCGGCGCGATCAATCCGCCGATGACGAAGGGCACGCGCCAGCCCCATTGCGCGAGTTGCTCGTGCGACAGCAACGCGGACGTGCACGCGCCGACGAGCGCCGCCGCGCATGCGGCCGCGCCCTGGCTCGCACCGCGCCAACTGACCATGAAGCAGCGTCGTTCGTAGGGCACGGACTCCATCAACAGCGCGGACGCCGGGCCGATCTCGCCGCCCGCCGCAAACCCTTGCAGAAGCCGCGCGAACACGATCAGCACGCTTGCGCTTGCGCCGATCATCGCGTGCGTCGGCAGGCATGCGATAAGCCACGTGCCCGCCGCCATCAAAGCGATCGACAGCCGCATGCCGGCTTCGCGGCCGCGCCGGTCCGCGTATCGGCCGATCAGCATCGCGCCGAGCGGACGCGTCACGAAGCCCGCGCCGAAGGTCGCGAGCGACAGCAACAGCGACGAAGCGGCGTCGTGCGCGGGAAAGAATAACCGTCCGATGATCGCCGCGGAGAAGCCGTACACGGTGAAGTCATAGGCGACGAAGCCGTTGCTGATCACCGTCGCGACGATGATGCGGGTCAGATTCGCAGACGATTTTCGATGTTCGATGTCGGTCATGAATAAACGGAGAGTGAAGCAATATTAACGGCCATATTGCTCATATCTTTCGTTGTTTCGCCGGATTCAATAATTAATACGCGCGAGTAATATACGATCAGCTTATTTGCCGCTTTCAATCATGGACGACGCCACACGCGAATTCGACCGGCTGCGCCCGCGCTTGCAGGGCATCGCATATCGCATGCTCGGTTCGGTCGCCGAGGCGGAAGACATCGTGCAGGATGTATGGCTGCGCTGGCATGCAGCGGCGCGTGAAGCCATCGAAAATGCGGAGGCCTGGCTCGTCGCCGTCACGACGCGCCATTCGATCGACCGGCTGCGTGCCGCGAAAGTGCAGCGCGAACATTACGCGGGCATATGGCTGCCCGAGCCGCAGATCACGGAGCCGCCCGCGACGCCCGAAGAAGTCACGGAACGCGCGGACGATGTATCGGTCGCGTTTCTGATGCTGCTCGAACGACTGACACCCGAGGCACGCGCGGCGTTCCTGCTGCGCGAAGTTTTCGATGCCGATTATCCGGAGGTCGCGAGCATCATCGGCAAAACGGAAGCCACGTGCCGGCAACTCGTGAGCCGCGCCAAGGCACAACTGCGCGAAGAACGCCCGCGCCGTTCCGTGCCGCGCGAAATTCACAGGCGTTTGCTGCACGCATTCGCGCTCGCGATCGAACACGGCGATTTCGCGGCCATTCACGCGATGCTTTCTGACGACGCGACGCTCGTCGGCGATGGCGGCGGCCACGTGCAAAGCTTTCCGAAGCCGCTACTCGGCGGCAAGCGCATTGCACAGCTTTTCTATGCAAGTTTTCTGCGCTATGGAAAGGGCGTGCGTATTGAATTCGTCATGCTCAACGGCCAATGGGCGCTCTTGCGCTTCATCGAGGGCAAGCTCGAATCCGCTCAGACATACGAGATCGAAGACGAACGCATCGTGCAAATTCAGGTGCAGCGCAACCCGGAGAAACTCGAACGCATCGCGGCGCGTTACGGCAAGGCCTCGTGAGTTGCGGCGGAGATTGATGCGCGCGAGGCAATAGCGTGCGCACGTGCGCGTGTCTACCGTGAAAAGCTCGGCAAACATACGATGACATCCATGCCGACCGCGACGTGCCGGCGGCGTCTTCAACCACGGATGGAGTCATCATGACGCAGCGAATCAACTACGTGCAGCAATCGCCCGAACTGTTCAAGAAGTTCTATGACTTTAGCCAGGCCTTGCAGGAGTGCTCGATCGAGCGCACCACGCTTGACCTCGTGACGCTTCGCGCATCGCAGATAAATGGCTGCGCCTTTTGCGTCGATATGCATGTGAAGGAAGCAAAGATTCACGGCGAGCGCGAATTGCGCACGCATCACGTGGCGATCTGGCGGGAATCGACGCTGTTTTCTCCGCGCGAACGCGCCGCGCTCGCGTGGACCGAAGTGCTGACGCGCATTCCCGAACACGGCGTCTCCGACGAACTATATGGACGCGTGCGCGGGCAGCTCTCGGAGAAGGAACTGTCCGACCTGACCTACGCCATCATGGCGATCAACGGATGGAATCGTGCGAATGTCGCATTCCAGACGGTGCCTGGTTCGTCCGACAAGGTTTTCGGCCTCGACAAGGCGAACCTGTCGTAATGTATTCGCGCCGTCATTCGATCATGGGAGAACGGATCATGCACAGCATCAAACGCGTGGGACTCACGCTCGTCTTCGGATGCGCGGCGCTCGTCGCGAACACGGCGCAGGCGGCGCCACAGGCCATCGTCAAGGAGCTCATGACGAAACCGCTGCCCGAATATCCGGGCAAGGAAGCGCTGATGATCAGCGTCGAATATCCGCCGGGCGCGGTCGATCCGGTGCATCGTCACGATGCGCATGCATACGTGTACGTGCTCGAAGGCACGATCGTCATGCAGCTTCAGGGCGGCGAGCCCGTGACGCTCAAAGCCGGCGATACCTTTTATGAAGGCCCTGAAGATATCCACACCGTGGGCCGCAACGCCAGCAAGACGAAGCGCGCGAAGTTCATCGTGTTGCTTCTGAAAGACAAGGGCAAACCGGTTTTCACGCCGACGAAATAAAAAAATCGAGCATGGCGTGTCACAAAGTACTGCGCGCGAACGTCTTGTGATACAGAGCCACTACGCTTCGTGCCGCCATGCCATCAGAACTTGTGTGTCATTCCGACGATTCTCTCGCCTATAGCTTCGTGACGAGTTATGCGGGGGTCGTTTCTTTTCTTGCGGTCGCCAATGAAGGCAGCTTCGCGAGAGCGAGCGATCGCCTGGGCATCGGGCGTTCCGCGGTCAGCCGCAACGTGCAGAAGCTGGAAGCACAGCTCGATGCCCGTCTCTTTCTTCGCACCACGCGCAGCACGTCGTTGACGCGCGAGGGTGAACTCTTCTACAAGAACTGTCAGCCGGGCGTCGAGCGTATCGTGCAGGCGCTCGAAGACATGCGCGAGTTGCGCAGCGGGCCGCCGCGCGGACATTTACGTGTCGCATCGGCGCCGGGTTTCGGCCGCAGGGTTGTCGCGCCGCTTCTGTCCGGTTTCAACGCGCGTTATCCTGACATTGCACTGGAACTGGTGCTCAGTGATCGTCCGTGCGATTTCACTGCCGAGCGCGTCGATGTTGCTTTCCGCGACGGTCATATGGAAGACAGCGAAGTCGTCGCAAAGCAATTGATCCCGATGCAGATTGTCGTGTGTGCGTCACAGGAATATGTGCGCGAACACGGATTGCCTCGGCATGTCGATGACCTCGAAAAGCATCGCTGCATTAATTTCCGCACATCGGCGGGACGTATCGCCGACTGGGAATTCAAGGTCGACGGCTATGCGCACAGGCGCTCGCTCAAGGCGAAGCAAACGTTCAACGACATAGACCTGATGCTGCAAGCCGTGCTCGACGGGCAGGGCATCGCGCAACTGCCCGCCTATCTCGTGTGCGATTCGCTCAAGGCAGGGCGCCTCGTCTTATGCCTCTCGCAACATGCACCCGATGACGGCGGTCACTATCTCTGCTATCTCAGCCGCAAGCATCTGCCCGCGCGTGTGCGTGTATTCGTCGATTACATGACCGAGCATACTCGCGCGCTCGATCTGCATTGCCTGACGTCCGGCATGACGACAGCAACTTCTTCTGCGCTCGCTACGGCCGATTGATGCATTGAAGGCAACACGGCGCGTCCGCCGACAGCGCTACCCAATGCGGGCGCGCGCATCTACGATGCATCACTTATGAGCGATGAGCGCGGTGCCTTTTGCGCATCGCTTTAAAGGAGAACATCATGAAGATCGTCGTGATAGGCGGAAGCGGACTCATCGGCAGCAAGGTCGTGAAGAACTTGCGTGCGCGCGGACACGAGGTGATTGCCGCGTCGCCCGCATCGGGCGTCGATACGATGACGGGCAAGGGCCTGAAAGATGCGCTGCAGAATGCGCGCGTGGTGGTCGATGTGGCTAACTCGCCTTCGTTCGAAGACAAGGCCGTGCTCGAGTTCTTCGAAACCTCTGGGCGTAACCTCTTCGCTGCGGAGAGGGCAGCAGACGTCGCGCATCATGTGGCGCTTTCGGTCGTCGGCACGGATCGTCTCGCGCAAAGCGGCTATTTTCGCGGCAAGATCGCGCAGGAGAAGCTGATTCGCGAATCGGGCGTGCCATACACCATCGTTCAATCGACGCAGTTCTTCGAGTTCCTCGGCGGCATTGCGAAAGCGAGCGCCAATGAAAACGCGGTGTATCTTTCGGACGCGTATATTCAGCCGATCGCTTCAGACGATGTCGCGATTGCCGTTGCGGATCGTGCCGTCAATGCACCGTTGAACGGTGTGGTCGAGATTGCGGGTCCGGAGAAGTCGCGCCTTTCCGATCTCATGCAGCGCTATTTCAAAGCGGCGGGCGATCCACGGACGGTCATCGCCGACGAAAGCGCGCATTACTTCGGCGCGCGGCTCGCAGCGGACACGTTGCTGCCCGGCGCGCAAGCGCATCTCGGCGGAATCGACTTCGATGCATGGTTCGAGCAAGCGCAATCGCAAGCCGCGCATTGAGCGATCGATCGCAGAGAAAGAGGCCGTCATGGAGCCGCTCCGTCCGCCGCCCGTCAGCATGCTCGACAAGTACGAGGGCCGCGACGTGCAACCGCTGTACTCGACGACGGTCACCGTCACGGGCGGAGATGCAAACCACGGCCGCGCCTCGGGCGTGGCGCGTTCGGACGACGGCGATCTCGACCTCGATCTGCGCATGCCGCAAGCGCTCGGTGGTCCCGGCGGCGGCACGAACCCCGAGCAGTTGTTTGCCGCAGGCTATGCCGCGTGCTTTCATGGCGCGCTGGTCTTGCTGGCCGCGCGCGCGGGCATTGTGGCGGAGGGCGTGAGCGTATCCGTCACGATCGAGTTCAGCCGCGATCCGATGGACGGGCTCTTCGTGCTCACCGCGCACACGTGCGTTCGAATGCCCGGCATCGAACGCGCGGTGGCTGAAGAACTCGTGCGCAACACCGAGCGCTTTTGCCCTTATACGAAAATGACACGCAAGGGCATCGTCAATATAGTTGCGCTTGCAACCATTAGCGATTCCACGCCTCATTCGGCAGGCACGCCCACCTCGTGATCGAGTTCGCTCGCTTCGGGCGATGCATCGCGCCGGCTCAACGCGCCCAGTGCCAACGCGGCAACGATCGCCGGAATTGCGAGCAGTGTGAAGACCGCGCCGAATTGCAGGCCCATGCTCATGAGAAGACCGCCGGTCATCGCGCCCGCGACCGCGCCCATGCGTCCGATGCCGAGCATCCATGCAACGCCGGTTGCGCGGCTGCGCGTCGGATAGAACGATGCCGCGAGGGCCGACATCGACGTGACCGCGCTCGTCACCGCCGTTCCCGTCAGGAAGATAAGCACGGCAAGCCAGAACTGATCCGCGACGCCGCGTCCGATCGTCAGAACCAGCACTGCTGCGAAGACGTATGCGCATGCGTTGACGCGTCGCGGATTGGCCTTGTCCATCACCCAGCCGAGGCACAGGTTGCCGAGAATTCCGCCGAGCGGAAAGAGCGATGTCGTGAGCGCGGCGCGTTCGGCGGAGAATCCGGCGTCTTTGAAGAGCGTCGGCAACCAGTTAGTGAGCAGATAGAAGATCAGCAGCCCCATGAAATACGCGAGCCATAACATCGATGTGCCGAATCGATAGGGCCGCGAGACGATGAGTCCGAGTGCGGACTTATCGGCGCCGGCGGTATGCGTATCGGCGGCGATGAATGTGACGCCCGCGCCTTCGGCGAGACGTGAATCGTTCGAGATGCGTCGAAGAACGCGCGCGATATGTTGTGCGGAGCGCTTTCTCACGACCATGAACTGCGCCGATTCAGGCAGCAGAAAGAGCAACAACACGGTGAGCACGATCGGGCCGAGGCCGCCCGCGACGAGCACGCTTTGCCAGCCGAAATGCGGTATGAGCCACGCGGCGCACAGCCCGCCGATAGAAAGGCCCACGGAAAAGCCGCAGAACATCGTGTTGACGACGACCGCGCGAATGCGTGCAGGCGCATACTCCGACATGAGCGTGACGGCGTTGGGCATCGCCGCGCCGAGGCCGAGGCCCGTGAGAAAGCGCCATGCGGTTAGCGTTTCGATCGAGCTCGCTTGTGCCGACGCGAGACTCCACACGCCGAAGAAGAAGACGGAAAGCGCGAGCACGGCTTTGCGTCCGATGCGATCGGCAGCGGGTCCCGCCGCGAGCGCGCCGATACCGAGGCCGACGAGCGCCGCGCTCATCACGGGCCCCAACGCGGCGCGCGTGATGCCCCAGTCTCCGATCAACGACGGCGCGATGAATCCGACGGCCGCCGTGTCGAAACCATCGGCCGCGACGACGAGAAAGCAAAGAATCAGAATGACCCATTGATACGGCGAGAAGCGCTCGCCGTCGATAAAGCTCTGGACCTCGATGGTCCCGAAGTTCTTTTCCATATCGGTATGTCTCCATTCAGATATCTAAAAACGATCGCAAGGATGCGGCCTTCGTCGTGCCGCTATTCGGTGTTTCAACGCACTGCGGGAGAGAGGCTTTTAAACTCGACGCGCTTGATGATTCGACTCTCCTGCGCGACGATCAGATGCGCCGACGCCTGCAGATAAGCGGGCCATTCGGGATCGTTGTCGCGAGCGGTGCGTCGCTGGTCGTAATCGGCGATGCTCTCGTAGCCCCACAGATGCACGACCTGATTCAACGCGCCGATATCGCTCATATAAAAGCCGACAGGTGCGCCGAGATACTTGAGTTGTATCGGCATTGCAAGACGATCGAATATGTCGATGAATTCCGCCATGCCGCGCGGCTTGATCGTATAGATGCGGTGATCGATGAATGGATTGCTCATGCTGCGCTCCTCAATTCGCTGGAACTCGCGCGTGCATCGATGCGGCCTGCGAGATGCAATCCTGTGAGATAGCCGAAGGTCATGATCGGGCCGAGCGTGATGCCCGCGCCGGGATAGTTGCCGCCCATGACGCTTGCGCGATCGTTGCCGACGGCATAAAGGCCGGGGATCGGCTCGTGGCCCTTGAGGACCTGGCCGTGCGGATTCGTCGCGATGCCGTCGAAGGTGCCGAGGTCGCCCATCACGATCTTGAGCGCGTAGTACGGGCCATCGCCGACAGGTGCGACACAAGGATTCGGCTTGTGCGCGGGATCACCGAGATAGCGGTTGAACGAACTGCTGCCGCGGCCGAATGCGGCGTCCTTGCCTTTTGCGGCATCGCAGTTGTACTCGCGGACAGTTGCTTCCAGAGCGGTTGCATCGATGCCCGCGTGCTGCGCGAGTTCTGCAAGCGTGCGGCCTTTGACGAGATAGCCGCTCTTCAGGTGCGCTCCGAGTGGAATCGGGGCGGGCTTTGCGAAACCGAGACCATACTTTCGAATCGTCGCGTGATCGCAGACGAGCCACATCGCCGTTTCTTTTTCATCGCGGCACGCTTCGATCATCGCCGCGCCGACATCGTGATAAGAATTCGATTCGTTGGTAAAACGAACGCCACTACGCGTTACACCGATCACGCCGGGCTTGTAGCGATCGAGCAGATGCGGAAACACGCCAAATTTTCCGTCCTTCAGCGGCACGCGCGAAACGGGCATCCACGCGGCCGGCTGCGGATAGCGGATATCGACGCGACCGCCCACGCGTTCGGCCATGCGTGCGCCGTCGCCGGTGTTGCCTGCGGGCACCGGCGATACATGTTCGCCGCCGCGTCGCAGATGGGGATATGCCTTCGCGATGCGCGCGACATCATGCGAGAAGCCACCGCACGCGAGCACGACACCACGCCGCGCCGTGATGCGCGATTCGCGTCCATTGGCAATCACGATCGCGCCTGTCACGCGCCCCTTTACAGTGACGAGTTCCCTCGCACCCGTGCGTGTATAAATCGGAATGCCGAGATCGAGCGCGGACTTCGCAAGACGCGCGGCGAGGGCATTGCCACTCGTGATCTGCACGCCGCGTTTATAAAGCGCAAGTTCTCTGATGTGACTCGCAAGCCGCTTCGCGACATACCACGCCGATGCCAGCGATTTCGTCGCGTTGAAGAAGTGCTCGAGATCCGCGCTCGACGAATTGAACATCATGCCGATGAACGTGATCGTCTTGAGCGGCGGACGAAGGCGCGCGATGTCCTTGCCCAGTTCGCGCGCATCGAAGGGTTTGGCGACGACGGAGCGGCCCACGTCGACACCGCCCGGTGCATCGGGATGATAGTCGGGATAGAGCGTCGAGAGAAATTCGACGGACGTCTCGCGCTCGAAGAAATCGATCATGCGCGGGCCGTTGTCGAGAAAGGCATCGACAGCGGCTTCGTCGTACATTGCACCGGTCTCGCCACGCATGTACTGTAGCGCGGCTTCGCGGGTATCTTTAACGCCCGCTTCCTTCGCGTGGCGATTGCCGGGTATCCACAACACGCCGCCCGAGAATGCGGTCGTGCCGCCGAAGTATTCCTCCTTCTCGACGACGATCACATCGAGCCCTTGCTTCTTCGCTGTAATGGCCGTCGAAAGGCCGCCGGCGCCCGAGCCGATCACGAGCACATCGCAAGCGAGATCGGACGACCGCGTTGCCGTAGTCATGATGTTGTCCTTTGATTGGAAGCGGGCGCTTTGCACACCCGCGAAAGAAATGGCCGTGTTTCAGGCGGCGCGCGGGGCTTCGAAGCCGGGACGCGGAACGAGGTCCATCAACATGCATTCGAAGCCGCCATCGACGGCAAGCTCTGCACCGTTCACGTAAGCGGCGCGCCGGCTCGCGAGAAACGCCACGACCTCGGCGATATCGCATGGCTCGCCGATACGCCTGCTCGCGGTCATTGCGCTTCGGCGCGCTTCGACATCGCCTTGTTCATAAAACGCCTTCGAAAGCGGCGTGCGGATCATGCCCGGGCAGACCGTATTGCTGCGCACGCCACGCGCGCCCCATTCGGCGGCGATCTGGCGCGATAACATCGCGATGCCCGCCTTGCTCGGGCTATATGCGCCGCTCCAGGTTTGCGGGTGATGCGCCGCCACCGATGCGATATGCACGATGCTGCCCGCGCCGCGCGAGAGCATGCCGCGCCCGAATGCCTGTGCGCATAACATGTAGCCGGTGAGATTGACGGCAAGCATCGCGTTCCATGCATCGAGCCCGATATCTTCGATTCCACCCGCCCTCAACAAGCCCGCGTTGTTCACGAGCACATCGACTTGACCGAACTTTCGCTCGACCTGATCGCGCGCGCGGTTCACGCTCGCCGCATCGCCGATATCACACGCAATGGCGAACGCATCGACGCCATTCGCGCGCAACGCATCGGCTACTTCATGACAACCCGCTTCATCGCGATCGAGCAGAGCGAGGCGAGCGCCTGCCTCGGCGAATGTCGATGCAATCGCACGCCCGATACCGCCCGCCGCGCCCGTCACCACACACACGCTCGATTCGAGCGCGAGCCAATGCGACGCGCTGTGATCGCGCGTGACCTGATTAGTCATCCTTGTCTCCCGAGTCAGTTCGATGCAAAGGCGCTGATAGCCTTGCCTGTGAAAAAAGTATATTCACGGCCTTGCATAAAAAATTGGACAAAGGCGGCAGACGACAGGACAATTTGTGCATCAGGAGACGCGCGACATGAGGAAAATCCCTAACTACAACTTGTACGGAGAATCGGCGCGTCCGCCGTGGTACGACGCGTTCAACTTCGAATGGATTGCCGAACGCAGCGCGCCGAACGACTGGCATATCGACGCGCATCGTCATGACGCGCTCTTGCAATTTCTGTACATTCGCGACGGCGGCGGGCAAGTGCTGATCGAGAACAGCATGATCGATATATTGCCGCCGTGCGTCATCGTGCTGCCCGCGCAAACCGTGCATGGATTCAACTTCGCGCCGAACGTCGATGGCCTCGTCGTGACCGTCGCGCAGAGATCGATCGAGGCGCTTGCATCGATCGCGGCGCCGGGACTCATTCCGGTGTTGCAGCGTGCGGGCCTCTCGCGAGTCAATGCTCAGTCCGTGAAGGAAAGCGCATTCATGACCATCGTCGAATTGCTGGAGCGGGAATTTCGAGCGACGAATCGCGGGCACATGGCGGCGGGCATGTCGCTCCTGATCGCACTTTTCGTGCATGTCGCGCGGCTATGTGAAAGCGCATCGGCGCCGAATGTCGCATCGACGGAAAGGCGCGCACAACAGATCAAACGCTTCCGGGAATTGGTCGCGGCGCACTTTCGCGAGCATCATCCCGTGGATTTCTATGCGCGCAAGCTCGGCATGACCGTCACGCAACTCGGGCGCATTTGCCGCGACGAGATATCGAGTTCGCCGCTTGCGCTGATCAACGAACATCTCGTGCGCGAAGCACAGCGGGATCTCGTTTATTCGAGCATGTCGGTCAAGCAGATTGCGCATGGATTGGGTTTTGCCGACATCGCCTATTTCAGCCGCTATTTTCGCAAGCAGACTGGCGTCACGCCGACGCAGTTTCAGGCCGAAGCGCACAAGGCGCTGGCCATTCAATAGTCGATCCGCTTCGAAGTCCGAGGGTTGCCACCGCCGTGCAAGCGTGCGATGCTTCGCCGTGCCGTGAATCAATCAAAACTAGAAAGCCCGAGCGAGACCAGTCCGGTTCACTCATCCTTTTGAGGAGGGAGCATGATCGCACTGTCATCGCATCGCGCGGCGCACGCGGCGTCGCGGCGTTTCCAGTTCAAGGCACGCGGAATGCTATGTGGCTGGCTCGTCATGAGCGCGGCTGCGAATCTCGCGTATGCCGACGCGCAAACCGGTTATACCCCGCCGCCTCCGCCGAGCGAGCTATACGGCGATCTTTTCGTCGCCGTTCAGACACAGAACATCTATCCCGATCAAAAGACTTTCGTCGACGCAACGCCCAAGATCGATCCCGCGCAAATCGTGCAGGCTTATCATCAACAGATGTCGGTGCCGGGCTTCTCGCTGACGGCTTTCGTCGCGCAGTACTTCACGCCGCCGACGGATCAGGTCATCACGCCGCCGCCGAATCAGACGCTGCGCGAACATATCGACTGGCTGTGGCCCGAGCTCACGCGTCTGACGACGACCGCGAACGTGCCGCCCAACAGCTCGCTGATTCCGATGCCCAAGCAATACGTCGTGCCGGGCGGGCGTTTTCGCGAAGGGTACTACTGGGACACGTATTTCACGATGCTCGGCCTTCAGGAAGCCGGCCGTGAAGATCTCGTCGACGACATGCTCGATAACTTCGCGTATCTGATCGACACGATCGGACATATTCCGAATGGCAATCGTACGTATTACGTGAGCCGGTCGCAGCCGCCGTTCTTCTCGTACATGGTCGAACTTGCCGCGCACAAGGAAGGCGGGCGGGTTTATCAGAAGTATTTGCCGCAATTGCGCAAGGAACATAGCTACTGGATGCAGGGCGCGAATACGCTGCAACCGGGCGGTGCGGTGCGCAATGTCGTGATGCTGCCGGACAAGACCGTGCTCAATCGCTATTGGGACGAACGCGACACGCCGCGCGACGAGTCTTATTCGGAAGACGTCGCCACCGCCAAACAGGTCACGAATCGCCCGGCGAACGAGGTGTATCGCGATCTTCGCGCGGCGGCCGAAAGCGGCTGGGACTTCAGCTCGCGCTGGTTCGGCGACAACATGACGCTCGCGACAATCCGCACGACATCGATCATTCCCGTCGATTTGAATAGCCTGATGTTCCACCTCGAAACGACGATCGCGATCGGTTGCGGCGAAGCGCGTGATTTCGGTTGCGTCGGTGAGTTCATCGGGCGCGCGGCCAAGCGTGCGGTCGCCATCAACAAGTATCTCTGGAACAAGAACGGCTACTACGGCGATTACGACTGGAAGCTCGCGCAGCCGCGCAATAACCCTTCGGCGGCGATGCTTTATCCGCTCTTCGCGAACGCGGCGTGGCCGGATCGCGCGCACAAGACGGCGGAGACAGCCGAAGCGCTGCTGCTGAAACCAGGCGGCCTCACGACGACCACGTACAACACGACGCAGCAATGGGATGCGCCGAACGGTTGGGCGCCATTGCACTGGATCGCGATACAAGGACTGAGGCGGTATGGGCGCAGCGATCTCGCGCAGCAGATCGGCACGCGCTTTCTTGGCGACGTGAACAACGTCTATAAGACGCAGCAGAAGCTCGTGGAGAAATACATCGTGGAAGGCGAGGGAACGGGCGGCGGAGGCGGGGGCGAATACCCGCTGCAAGATGGCTTCGGATGGACGAATGGCGTCACGCTGAAGCTGCTCGATCTTTATCCCACGGGACAATAAGACAGCAAAACAACGGCATCGCCGCACCGCATGCGGCGATGCCATTGCATCAACTTCCTTTTGCCTGCTTGCGCCGCCGATATTCCTCCACCGGCAAGCCACCCATGCCCCAGTTCTCCATCTCCACTTCTTCGATCACGACAAACGTGGCGTCGAGCGGCTTGTTCAACACGTCGAGCAGCAACTGGCTCACGCCTTGGATGAGCTGCGCTTTCTCATCGGCCGTGACGGCATTCGTGCCGGGCTTGCTGCCTTCGCGTGTGACTTGAATCGTGACCATCGGCATGGCGATCTCCTTGAGTGGATAACAACGAAGCGCCCGTAACGGGCGCATTCGCAACGGGCATAGATTCGATCAATGTCCGGCGCTTTGACCGCCGTCGACGTGCAGAATCTCGCCCGTCACGAAGGGCGCGGAATCAAGATACAACACGGCGTTCACGATATCGCTCATTTCGCCCATGTGTCCCATCGGATGCAGGGCGCCGAGCGCTTCATGCGTTTCGGGCGCGTGCATCGGCGACTTGATGATGCCGGGCGATACCGCATTCGCGCGAATGCCGGACTTCGCATATTCGATAGCAAGTGATTTCGTCGCGGCATTCAGGCCGCCCTTCGTCAGCGACGCCAGCACCGAAGGCACGCCGCTCACTGCATGATCGACGAGCGACGTCGTGACGTTGACGATATGCCCGCTCTTGTTCTTCTCCATTTGCTCGACAGCGAGCTGCGTGACATGGAAGAAGCCGTTCAGATTCACGTTCAGGAAGGTCGCGTAATCTTCTTGCGTATATTGCGTGAAGGGCTTGGCGATAAAGATGCCGGCGTTGTTGACGAGCGTATCGATGCGGCCAAACTTTGCGATTGCAGCATCGACGACACGTTGCGCGGTGGCGCGATCGACGATATCGCCCGCGACGGCGATGACATTCGGATCGTCCGGCTGCTGAATCGAACGGGCAGTTGCGACGACGCGATATCCTTGCGCGCGAAACGCACGCGTGATTTCCGCGCCGATGCCTTGCGACGCGCCGGTAACGATAGCGACTTTGTTTGCGTTGCTCATGATGAACCTCGATAGATGTTGATGTGGGCCTTTGCGGATCGGACCCGTGGCTCCGATGGGCGTAATTTAGGCTCTTCGAGATTCGTTGCGTACACACGCGATGGACAATCAGTCTTGCGCGCGAGGAACAAATGCGGCGCGCACGGATCGATCAGAAGAATGACTCGACGGGAGAAACGAAGCGACGTTGCGCAACGTGAAGACGTTCCTATTCGATTTATTCGGCACGGTCGTGGACTGGCGCGGCGGCGTTGCGCGTGAGGCTGCGCCTTTCCTGAAACGCTATGGCGCGACAGGCGCGCAGCCTGAAGCGTTCGCCGATGCATGGCGCAGTCGCTATGTGCCCGCGATGCGCGAGATCATCGGCGGCGAGCGATCGTTCGTGCGGCTCGATGTACTGCATCGCGAGAATCTGCTGGACGCGACCTCGCAGCGGCAAGAAAGTGCGGCTTGCGCACCGCGTTTATCGCGCGTCCGTATGAGCGCGGTCCGAATCAGACAGTCGATCTGAAAACCGAAAGCGACTGGGATGTCATCGCGAACGACATGATCGAACTGGCCGATGCCGCAGGCACGTGAACGCCGTGAGCATCGACCGATGAAGCGACGTTAAGCAGCGCCTTCGACAACACGGAAATCGCGCACCACGGAATCGCCCAGCACTTCCAGCGCATGCTGATAGGTTGCGCTGTTATAGGCGGCGACGGCTGCTTCGAGCGAATCGAATTCGATGACCACCGTGCGCTCGATGACGCCTTCGCCTTGTACCATCGCCGCGACGCCGCGAACGAGCGGACGTCCGCCGCCTTCCGCGATGGCCTGCGTTGCGATCTTCGCGTATTCGGCGGCTTGCTCGGGCTTCATGATCTTCTTGTACACGCTGACCCAATATCCTTTTGCCATCTGTATCTCCAGTGTTTGACGGGCGCCTTGCGCCATGAGGCGAACGCAACGCGCATCTGCGTTCTGTCCGGCGGCCAGCATAGCAAATTCTCGGGCGTGAATGCCCGCGCCGTCGATTCTGTGTGATAGCGGGAAAGGTGCTTTCCTGCGTTTGGGGTTAACCCGCGAAGTGCAGCGTCATAGACTGCTGTTACTGCTTTCGAACGACACCCTGTTCGAAGCCGGGCGCCTCATCACACTGGCGTTTCATCATGAAGTCGATCGTCCGCGCAGCCATTGTTGCCACCGCTCTTGTCGTTCCCGTCGCTTCGTTCGCGCAAAGCCAGATCACGCGCGCTCAGGTCCGTGCGGAACTCGCCGAATTGCAAAGCGTCGGCTATCACGTGGGCGACGGCGATCAGGCGCATTATCCCGAAGCGATTCAGGCGGCCGAAGCGAAGCTCGCGGCACGCGATGGCGCGACAGATTATGGCGGTACGGCTAACGGTACATCGCAATCGGGCGGTGTGCGTGTATCGCCGTCGGACTGGAACGCGATGTACTCGCGTTAATGCATTCAGTCCGCGGCGTATTTGCGGTCGAGTTCATCGAAGAGCGGCTTGTTCACGAGGCGCTGACGTTCGGTGAAAGGCGTGACGACTGCCGGATCTTCATCGAGCCGACCTTGCGATTTCAATGCGCCGAGCGCGGTCTGCATGCCGCGCACGGCGCTTTGCAACGCCGCATTCGCATACAGCACGAGACTGAAACCCAGGCGTGCGAGATCCGCCTGATCCGTGACGGGCGTCTTGCCTCCGATCACGATATTGATAAGCTGCGGCGCATCGAGCAACTTCGGCAGCGATGCGATTTGCTCCGGCGTCTCGATAGCTTCGACAAAGAGAATGTCCGCTCCCGCCTCGACAAACGCATGCGCGCGTTCGATCGCCGCGTCGAAGCCTTCTACCGCGCACGCATCGGTGCGCGCGATGATCAGGAAGTTATCGTCTTCGCGCGCATCCACCGCCGCGCGTATCTTGCCTGTCATTTCATTCGCCGAGATCACCGCTTTGCCCGCGAAATGGCCGCATTTCTTCGGCATCACCTGATCTTCCAGTTGTATTGCATCGGCGCCCGCGCGTTCCAGCGTGCGCACCGTATGACGCACGTTGAGCGCATTGCCGAAACCCGTGTCCGCATCGACGATGAGCGGTACGTCCACTGCATCGCGAATGCGCGACGTATGCTCCGCGATTTCCGAGAGGCCGATGAAGCCGAGATCCGGCATGCCGAGTGACATGTTCGTGACGCCCGCGCCGGTGATGTAGATCGCTTCGAAACCCAGATCGGCCGCGACGCGCGCGCTCATCGCGTTGAACGCGCCGGGCAGGAGCAGGGCCGTGCGTGCGTTGACACGTTCGCGAAAGGCGGCGCGGCGGCGTGAAGAGGAAGTGGTCATGGCTTCGGGTCCGGAAAGTGAGTTCGTGTCTGGCGTCGATATCGCGCCGCGCATTCAATGCTAACGCGCGATGCGTTTCGGCGCTCGTGCGGACTTCGCGCGTGGCGGAACGGGTTGTGCGGGCTCTCGTTCAATGTCTCGCTGCATTCTAGAAACGAAAGCCGACCTCGCATACTATGTTCATATCCTTGCGCGAGAGCGATAGCCTGCCGCGCTATCGCTTCGGCGCGCTGCCCGAAGCATGGGAGACATGCATGAATGAAATTTCAAACGAACTGCCTTTGCCGGACGGCATTCGCGCGCGCATGATCGACAACGGCAATGGCCTTTCGATGCATGTGCTCGAAGCCGGCTTCGATGCGCCCGGGCGCCCGTGCATAGTGCTGCTTCACGGCTTTCCTGAGCTTGCCTATAGCTGGCGCAAGATCATGAAGCCACTGGCGGATGCGGGCTTTTATGTCATCGCACCCGATCAGCGCGGTTATGGACGCACGACCGGCGGCAATGCTCTATTCGATACCGATCTCGACGATTTCAACTTTCCGAATCTCGTCCGCGATGTGCTGGGTCTCGTCTCGGCGCTGGGTTATCGCAGGATTGCATCGGTCATCGGTCATGATTTCGGTTCGCCTGTGGCCGCATGGTGCGCATTGATTCGGCCTGACGTATTCGCGTCCGTCGTGATGATGAGCGCGCCGTTCGCGGGGCCGCCTGCATTCGCGTTTAACACCGCGAAGGACGATGCGAGCGCCGCGCGCGTGGAAACGGCTGCGAATGTCATGGTGGAAGCGGTGGTGGGGCTCGCATCGCTCGATCCGCCCCGCAAGCACTATCAATGGTATTACTCGGGCGCTCAGGCCAACGACGATATGTGGCACGCGCCGCAGGGTCTCGCCGCGTTCCTGCGCGCGTATTTCCACGTCAAGAGCGCTGACTGGCCGGGCAATCATCCTCATCCGCTTGCATCCGTCACGCCCGATCAACTCGCGTTGCTGCCCGCGTACTACGTGATGCTTGCGGATGCAACGATGCCGCAGACCGTCGCGGAGCACATGCCCGGCGCCGATCAGGTCGCGGCGTGCGCATGGCTGTCCGATCGCGATTTGAACGTCTACGCCAGCGAATACGCGCGCACTGGCTTTCAGGGCGCATTGAACTGGTATCGCTGCGGCACCGATGCTCGTTATGCGGCCGCATTACGGACGTGGTCGGGACGCACGATCGACGTGCCGTCATGCTTCATCGCGGGCGCGAGCGACTGGGGTTATTATCAGCGCCCCGGCGATTTCGAAGCGATGCGCGTCCTGACCTGCACCGACTTTCGCGCAACGCATCTTATCGAGGGCGCGGGTCATTGGGTGCAACAGGAACAGCCGAGCACGGTCGCCAGCCGCATTCTGCGTTTTCTGAGGCACGATGCTCCCGCTGTCTAGCCGTTTGTCGGGAAAGTTGTATCGAGAAGTGTATGAAGTTTCTTGTTGTAAGAGTTGCCGGCCTATTGGCGATTTTCAGGAACTTCACTGAAAACGCTTTTGTCCACGAGCCTCGCGGCCTTTGAAGGTCGGCATCAACCGCGAGGAGAGTATCGATGAATAAAGGACGTGTTGCCGCGCTCGACGCTGGCCGGGCGCTCGCGATCGTCGGGGTAGTCGCTGTACATCTGTCTTTTCAGTTCCCCAATCTGCCTGGCAGCGTGACGCTCATTGCACGCATGGGCCAATACGGCGTGCAGCTTTTCTTCGTGATCAGCGCAATCACGATTTTCATGACGCTCGAAATGGATCACGCGCGCTGCGCAGATGCGCGCCATGTCACGTTGCGCTTCTATATCAAACGCTTCTTTCGCATAGCGCCGCTGTACTACGCAGCGATCGCGGTCTATGGCCTCATCAGCTATGGCGCGACGCGCTCGGGCATCGAGCGTGCATGGATTCTCGGTGCGCATGGCCCGGTGGACGTTCTGCTCAACATGCTCTTCCTGCATGCGCTTTCGCCGACCGCGATCAATAACGTCGTGCCGGGAGGATGGTCGATCGGCGTGGAGATGCTGTTCTACCTGATCGCACCGCTGCTGTTTTTTCTCGCGATGAATCGCGCGCGTCTGTTGCTCGCTACGGTCGTGCTGCTGGGTCTCTCGTGTGCAGTGATGTCGGTGAGCGATTGCAATGGCAGTCTCGATTGCAACGTCGCCAATAACACGTTCAGCTACTTCTGGCCGCCTGTTCAAGGGCCGTGCTTCATCATCGGCATGTGGGCGTGGTATGCATTCCGCTCGCATTTGCTCGGCGCGTCCGATGTCACGAGGCGCGTATCGTGCCTCTATTTCTCGCTTGCATTGGGTTTCGCACTCGCGACGGCTGCGCTAGGCGTATGGCTCGACAAGGCGCATGCGCTCGCACCCCTGTTCGCCGCATGCAGTGCCGTGGCGTTCCTCCTGTTCGTGTGTTCGCATCATGCTCGCAAACGTCGCGACGGCGCTCAGGCGACGCCGCGCGCCACGTTCGTCCGGCGCTGCGCCGCCGCGCTCGGTCGCGAAAGTTATGGCATTTACCTGTGGCACTTCATATGCGTCTATGTGACATTCCATTTCTTCGATCGCACATTCGGAGAGAAGAACGGCGAGACGTCGCTCGCGCTGTTCGGCGCAACGCTGATCGCCGTGCTCGTCGTCTCTTATGCGCTTTCGCGCGTGTCGGACCGGCTGATTCAAGGGCGCGCGACGCGTTTGTCGAGACGGCTGCTCGCATCGGTCGACCGACGTTTTCATCTGACACGCGATGTCTAGCCGCGAGGTTGCCTATAACAGCGCCTGAGTCTCCTTCGACGTCACCGGCGCCGCAATATCGATGCGCTGGCCGCGCGTGCGATACAACACGATACTCACGGTCAACGTCGCGAGTTCCGTGATGGCGACGGTCATCCAGATGCCGTTCGGCCCGAGCCAGTCAGAGAGGAACCACAGCATCGTCAACAGCAATAGCCAACTGCGCAGCAGCGCGACGATCATCGATGCGAGTGGCGCTTCGATAGCCGTCAGATAACCGCTGATCGCGACATTGATCGCGGCCGGCACGAATGCGAGCGCGCACCACGGCAATGCATCGCGCAGAAGTGCTTGCGCTGCCGGACTGTCGGGCACGAAGAGCGCGCCCAGCGGTTGCGCGAGCGTGAGCGTCGCGAAGGCGGCGGCGAGTGCGAATCCGGTCGTGACCATGATGCCGATGGAAAACACACGCGACACGTTCTGCGCATTGCCCGCGCCGCGCTGAAAGCTCACGATCGGCTGCATGCTCTGCACGAGCGCGACCATCGTGACCGACGCGATCATCGTCATGTATTCGACGACTGCGAACGCGACGAGGCCCGTATCGCCGAGCCAGCGCAACACCGCGTGATTGAAGGCGAAGAGCGTGACGCTCGGCGCGATTTCGCCAAGAAACTCCGACCCGCCGTTATACGCCATGCGCCACGCGTGATCGAGTCGCGCGAATGCGCGTGCTACCGGACGAACGTGTCGCGCGCGGACGAAGTGATAGGCGAGCATCGGAATGCAGGCGAGCGCCTGACTGATGCCCGACGCGAGCGCCGCGCCGCGCATGCCCCATTGCATGTGACTCACCATCCACCATGTCAACGCGACATCGGCGATTCCGCCTGCGACAAGACAGACCAGCCCGAATTTGGCCGCGCCTTCGATGCGCAAGAAGAGTTCGAGCGCATAACATGCAGTCGGGAACAGGACGAACGGTGCATAGGCATGCAGGAACTCTTTGGCGAGGCGCGCGAGTTCACCGCGAGCGCCTGTCCATTGCACGAAAGTATCGGCATGGAAATGAATCGCGAGTGCGAACGCCACGCCACATAAGCCGAGCAGCCACAGTGCCTGCGTGAATGCTTCGGCGGCATCGCGCTCGCGCCGCTCGCCGAGCAATCGCGAGACGAGCGTCGATCCGCCTACGCCGATCATCACGCTGAATGCATAGGGCAAGTAAAGCAGAGGGACGAGCAGATTCAATGCGGCAAGCGCATCGGCGCCGACATGGCGTCCGATGAAGATGCCGCTGATGACCGAATGCATGCAGTACACCCATGCGGCAAGCACGGTAGGCACAGCGAAGTTCGAGAATTGACGAACGAGGGATATGTTCTTGTTGAGCGAAACCATGACTGACAACCCGAGATTACTCGCTGAAAACGCCAATACGGGCACGCGCCGCAGTCGACGTGCGAGCAATGTTATGGCATGGCGCATTAGCGCTGTATGAGCGCGCCAGAGAACTTCAGGCGGGCCGCATCTGAATGAAACGAGACTGCGTAGCGCGATCTGACGGCGCGAGATACGCCAGCGGGCTACGAGATGAAAGACGTGATGTGCGAAGATCGCTTCAGGCCTTCACGATGCATCGATTGCGATGCGGTAGTTGGAGCGGCGAGCGCAAACAAAGGTTCCTTCGCCCGCTTTTAAGCGAATCATGATTCACGCACCGGATCATTGAAGGCTAGGCGCCCGACGCTTCCAGAGGCCGGTCCGATTTCGGGCGCAAGCCATACGCAGTCAGCATGCGATACAGCGTGACGCGAGAGATGCCCAATTCATCCGCGGCTTCACCGAGACGTCCGCGATGACGCAGCAGCGCCACTTCGATAGCCTGTCGCTCGGCCGCTTCGCGCGCTTGTGCGAGCGTCATCGGCGCGGCTTCCGCATACTCGCCCAGTTCGAGGTCGCCGGCGAGAATCTGGCGTCCTTCCGACATGACGATCGCGCGCCGCACGCGATTGATCAACTCGCGCACATTGCCCGGCCATCCATAGTTATGAAGCGCCGCGATCGCGCACGGTGCAAAGCCGCGCAGCCGCCGACTCGCATCCTTTCTGAAGCGATCGAGCATGTGATTCGCGAGCAGTTCGATATCCTTGCCGCGCACGCGCAACGGCGGCTCGTCGATCTGCAACACGCACAGGCGATGGTACAAGTCCGCGCGGAAGCGTCCTTCGATCATCGCCGCCTGCATATCGACGTGCGTCGCCGAGATGATGCGCACATCGACATCCGTCGATCCCTGGCCGCCCAGACGTTCGATCTTGCGTTCCTGCAAAAAACGCAACAGGCTCGCCTGGCTTTCGAGCGGCAAATCGCCGATTTCATCGAGAAAGAGGGTGCCGCCGTCCGCTGCTTCCACTCGTCCGATCTTGCGTTGATTCGCGCCCGTGAACGCGCCGCGCTCATAACCGAAGAGTTCCGATTGCAGCAGATGCGCGGGTATCGCGCCGCAGTTGATCGCGACAAACGGTTGCTCGCGGCGCACCGAACGCTCGTGAATGGCGACCGCCGTAAGTTCCTTGCCGGTGCCCGATTCGCCGGAGATGAAGACCGGCGCATCGGTCATCGCGACTTTGCGAATCGAGCGATACAGCGCCTGCATCGCGTCGCAGGAGCCGACCATGCAGCCTTCCTTGCATTCGTCCTTGCGCGGATCGTTGCTCGCGGTATCGTGGAGCGACACCATGCCGTACGCATGCCCGACTGCATCGACGATACGGTCCGCGGAAGAGGGCACCGTCACGTAGTCGAAACAAAAGTCGCGAATCAGCCGGCAAATCTCGGGGTTATCGACATGCTCGGCATCGACGGTCGCGACCCAGCCTATCTGATAGCTCGCGAGCATCGCGGTGAGCGTGGCCGCTTCGGCCGCAAAGCCACGTGTCGTCAGATCGACGATGCCCGCAGCCGCACGCTTGCCGTGTTTGTTGGATTTGGGCGGCTTCGCGGGATCGATGCGCTCGATCGCCCAGCCGCGGTCATGCAGGCGACCGGACAAATCGTCCGATACGGCACGACCCACGAAGTACAGCGTTCTGGCTTCCCCGTACATGGCTTCACTCGGCTTTTCTTGGTATAGCGGCAAGTATGCGCCCGGTTGCGGCAATGTAAAACGCCCCGCAAACGATAAGCCGATATCGAATGTTTACATTGATCGGCGGAATCGATTAAAAACATCAGAGCATTTTTTGCATCACGTCCGTGCGGAAATTTAGCGAACGCACGTGCTTTACCGATGTCTTCCATATGCAGACGGCCTTTCCCTGCATCAGCAAGGCGGAAGGAGTTACTCATCTGCTTATGAATATGATTAGCTCTGCAAGTATCTGCCCGTTTGAAAGTGGCCTCTGCTGAAATATCAGATAATTAGCACCTTCATGCATTTTTTGAATTTGCGACGCAGGCATTGCGGGCGTAGAGTTCGTGAGCGCGTCTCGTGTGATAAATACTCGTTCGAACATGGAAAAAGCAGAGAACCGCACTACAACGTATCAGCCGCGTTTGCTTTTGGTCGACGACGATCCGGCGATGGTCCGCATCATCGGCGAAATGCTCGCGGAATTCCCCAATCAGCGCTTTGCCGTTACCGGCGAGGCAGCGCTCGCCCTCGCGCGCGAATCGATACCGGACCTCATTCTTCTCGACGCCAATCTGCCCAACATGACGGGTTTCGATGTCTGCGAGATCCTCAAGAACGACGCGAAGCTCGCGCGCGTGCCGGTGATTTTCATCACGAGTCACGACGCGCCCGCGCTCGAAGTCGATGCGTTTCGCATGGGCGCAGCCGATTACGTGATCAAGCCGCTCGCCGCGCCGCGCCTTCAGGCGCGCGTGCGGGCGCAGCTTCGTTTGCGGCATCGCGTGATGGAGGCGCAGGCGGCGAAGCCCGCAACGACGAAACCCACGGGTGTCCGCGTGCTCGGCATCCTTGAAGACGACATGATCGAGATGCATCGGCGCGCGCTGGAGGCTATCGGCGCACTCGATCTGGTGAAGGATTGCGAAACCGCCCTGCGGCTTGCTCAAACCAGAGAGCCGGATGCGATCGTGCTGGATGCGCGTTGCTGCGATAACCCTTGTAACGCCGTGCGTACCTTGCTGGCGGAATTGGCTCACGTGCCTATCGTCGTATTAGCCGATGCGCGCGATGCCGAAACCGAGCAATGCACGCTCGACGCCGGTGCAGCGGATGTCATCGCGAAGCCAGCGAAATCTGCCGTGCTGCAGGCGCGTGTGCAAGGTGTGTTGACTTCTGCGCGCCAGGCGCGGGAAGAATTGCGCGCGCTGATGGAATCGGCGGGCGGCGCGAGTGTTCATCCGTTTCCCGTGATTGTTCGCGATACACGCACTGCGTAGCTATAACGCCGCGTTGCGCTCAAACTTGCTCGAGCATTTCGCGCGCGATCTCCGATGCGCGCGCGAAATCGAGCGCACGCACTCGCGCGAGAAATTGCTCGAATTCCTCGCGATACGCGCCCGGCGCATGCGGCGATAGCTTCTCGGATAACGCAATCGCTTGCAGATTCGAAGCATCGAGCAATTCGACGATCGCGGCGAGACGAGCGCGCCAGTCGTCGTCATCGAGCGGTAACGTGCCGGTCTCCGGATTCACGGACGATGACGCCGGCCCGAACTCAACGACGAGCTGCGCCACGCTCGATGCAAGCAATTCATGCATGCGCGGCAGTTGCGCGCGTGCTCCTTCGAGAAAATGCGCATCGGTTTCCAGCGTGCTTGCGAGCTCGGCGAGCGCCGCTGCGCCGATCGTGCCCGCGCTGCCTTTGATCGTATGCAGCATCGATGCGGCGCCGTGTGCATCGTGTGCCGCTAACGCGGAGTCGAGCCGCGCCAGTTGCTTTTCGGTCTGTGCACCGAAGCGGCCGACCGCATTGCGGATCAGATCGATATTTCCACCGAAGCGCGCGATGATCGAATCGCGCGGCTCGATGATCGCTTTTCCCGCATACACGCTCAGCGCGGCGACGAGTCGCTCGACGTCGATCGGTTTGCCCACGTGATCGTTCATTCCGGCCTGCAAACACGCATCGCGATCCGCGCCCGATGCATTGGCCGTCATCGCGATGATCGGCAGCGCGGCGAAACGGCCATCGGCGCGAATCAGACGCGTTGCTTCGAGGCCGTCGAGGTCGGGCATCTGCACGTCCATCAGCACGGCGTCGAAGTGTGCATCGGTCGCGACGATCCGATCGACGCCTGCACGGCCGCCATGGGCGAGCGTCACGGATGCGCCTTCCGCCAGCAGCAAACCCTCGGCGACCTGACGGTTGAGCGCATTGTCCTCGACCACGAGTAACGCGAGTCCTGCAAGGCGGCGCGTTTTCTTCGCCGGCATCTGCGTTGTTGCCGGCATCGCTTCGCTACCGCGATGCAACGCTGCGCGGATCGCGGCGGCGAGTTGCTTCGGTGTCACGGGCTTCGTCAGGAAACCGGCGAAGGGCGCGGCGCCGCCGTCCTGCGACTCGCGCAACACCTCTCGTCCGAAAGCGGTGACGAGCAGCACCAGAGGCGTCGCGCGGCCCTTCATCGCGCCGATCTGCTTTGCGGCGGCGAGCCCGTCGAGTCCCGGCATGCGCCAGTCGAGCAGGGCGATGTCATAGGGCGCATCGCTCAGCGCGGCCTCGCCGATGCGCGCGACCGCTTCCGATCCGCTCGTCACGATATCCGCTTGCCAGCCGAGCGAACGTACCGTGCGCGACATGATCTCGCCCGCGATCGCGTTATCGTCGGCGATAAGAATGCGCGCGCCATGAACGGGCATCGCGATGTCGTCATGCTCCGGCGCACCCGATGTATCCACGCCAAGCGTGATATCGAACCAGAAGCGGCTGCCTGCGCCGACGCGGCTTTCGACTTCGAGCTGACTGCCCATCATCGCGAGAAGCCGCTTGCTGATGACGAGCCCGAGGCCCGAGCCTCCATAACGCCGCGACGTCGATGCCTCGGCCTGCGTAAAGCCTTCGAAGATGCGCCCGAGTTGTTGCTCGCTAATGCCGATGCCGCTATCGCTTACCGCGATGCGCACTCGCAATCCATCGTCCGTCATGCCGGCCGAGTCCTCGCATCGATTCACGCTGACGACGATCTGCCCTTTCGACGTGAACTTGAGCGCATTGCCCGCAAGATTGATGAGCACCTGCTGAAGCCGGAAGCTATCGCCGACCAGCAGCGTCGGCAAGGTCGGATCGAGATCGAACAGCACTTCGACATCTTTCGTTCCCTGATTGCCCGCAAGCACGATGCCGAGTTCCTGCATCAGCTTTTCCGGCTCGAATGGATGACTGTCGATTTGCAGCTTGCCCGCTTCGATCTTCGAATAATCGAGGATATCGTTGAGCAGGTTCAGCAGCGATTTCGCGGCAGTTTCGGCCTTGCTCACGTAGTCATGCTGACGCGCGTTGAGCGACGTCAGTTGCACGAGATGCAGCATGCCGAGCACCGCGTTCATCGGCGTGCGGATTTCGTGACTCATGTTTGCGAGAAACGACGACTTCGCCGCGCTCGCCGCATCTGCCTGTTCCTTCGCGTTACGCAGATGGAATTCCAGTTCGTATTGATCGGTAACGTCGTAGTTCACGCCGGTCATCACCGCAGGCACGCCGTTCGCGTTGCGTTGCGTGCGCAGGCCGCTCTGGATGCGCCGCGTCGTGCCGTCCGGCAATACGATGCGAAACGGCGGCAAGGTCTCCGTTTCGCCCGCCGCGGCCGCGCGCAGGTCGGCCATGATCGCGTCGTGATCGTCGGGATGAATGCGCAGGCGCCAGTGTTCGAAGTGCAGTCCGTTGTCGAGCATTTCCGGCGGATATTGATAGAGCTCGAACATGCGTGCGTTCCAGTGCAGCTTGCCCGTCGCGATATCCCAGGACCAGATGCCCAGTTCGGCGATATCCGCGGCCAGCAGCAACTGGTCGCGTGCGTGAGCCAGCTCGGTGCGCTCCTTTCTCTGCCGGGAAATATCCGTAATGACAGATACAAAATGCAAAGCGCCGTCAAGCCGCATCGCGCCGGTAGAGACGTGCGCGGGAAACGATGTGCCGTCCTTGCGCTGGCCGGCAAGCTCGCAATCGGCGGTCGGCACGCCGTTCTCGCCCTTGAATTGCATTATGTATTCGTTATACGCATCCAGATGCGGCGGCGGAACCAGCATCCGGATGTTCTGCCCGATGACCTCGTCGGCCCTGTAGCCGAAGACTTTTTCGCCTGCCGAGTTGAACGAGCGGACGGCGCCGCGCTCGTCCACGGTGATGATCGGGCTGATCGCGGTGTCGAGCACGGTCTGCGTGGTGGCAAGGCTGCGGGCGAGTGCCTGCTCCATGCGCGTGCGCGCGGTCACCTGGCGCACGAGCCGCGCGCCGAACATCGCCAGGACGAGCGCGAGCACGGTCGTGACCGAGGCGTGCCAGAGCGTGTCGCGCCACCACGGCGCGAGGATTTCATCCTCCGAGAGCGCCGCCGCGACGAAGAGCGGATAGTCCTGCAATTCGCGCAGGCTGTTCAGGCGCGTGATGTGATCCTGCGAGGAACGCGTCGTGAACACGCCCGATCCGCCCTGTTCCAGATGTGAGCGATAGAGCGCCGTATCGATCACGTTCTTGCCGACGAAGCGGTCTTCGAACGGACGGCGCATGACCATCACGCCCGAGTTCAGGACGAGCACCGCCGCGCCCGATTGACCGAGATCGAGGCTGTCATAGAAACGCGAGAAGAAGTCGATGTCGATTGTCGCGAGCGCAGCGCCGGCGAAGCTGCCGTCGGGCGCATCGATGCGGCGCGAGATCGGCACGATCCACTTGCCCGTCGAGCGGCTTCGGACCGGCGGACCGATGTGCGAACCCTGATCCGCATGCGTGCGGTGATATTCGAAGTACTCGCGGTCCGAATTGTTGAAGCGCGAGTCGAGCGTGGGCTGCGAATTGACGAGCCAGGCGCCGGTCTTGTCGTAGATGAAGAGGCCGTTCAGTTGCGGCAGTTGATCGACGCGCGCGACGAGCGAGCGATGCAGCCGCGCGAGCGCCGGCGGCGACGTGCCGTCTTCCTCGACGCGTTCCACCATGCCGATGAGCGTCGTGTCGGCTTCCTTGAAAGTGTCGTTCGCGTGTTGCGCCATCGCGCGCGCGAGGTTGGAGGTCGCCGTCGTCATCTCGTCGATCTGCACACGGCGCGCGGCGACGCTGCGCCCGATATCGGTGCCGATCAAAAGCATGCAGACGATGACGATGAACACCGTCATCCTGAACGTGAGCGAATGGCGACTGATCACGCCGTGTCTCCGAATGAGCGATTGCAGCCGTATCTTATCGTGCAGTTGCGAAGCGGCCTTTCGACGGACGCGCGTGACGAGCACTCACATTCGTATACGGCGCGATCCGCGAAAACTTGAGCTCACGTCACGGGAATATTTTCGCGGGTTTTTCCGTATCGCAAGCATGGCTTCGGCGCTCATGACGTGTTCGGCGTTGTCCGTCTTTCGGAAACGAAAGCGTTGGCTCGTGCCCGACACTTCCGTCACCCGGCGTGCGGCTCGGTTCGCGCAGAGCCTTATCACACAAGGGATTCGCATGACTGGCACGGTGACTGCATTACATGTCGCCACCGCCGCCCCAGCGACTCCCCGATTTACTCGTTTTAGTCGATCGCTCAGCGGCATCTCATCGAAGAAACAGTTGGTGCAAGTGGAGCGAATCATGTTTGGATACCTAATCAATATCGGAAAAGAATTCATGCTGCCGCATCTCATCTGCTGGACAGGGATGCTGCTCAACGATGCGGAGCACGGCCGCCGCGATGCCTATCTCGGATCGTGCGCGGATATCGGTGAACTCGAACGCCGCATGCGCGCGTGCGACAGTGAAATCTGATCATTCACGAAGCGAGAACGAACAATGATGGTTTTGAACGACGAACACACCGGCGCGCCTGTCATCGCGCTGCATTGCTCGGGAGCGGGCGCGAATCAATGGCGTCAGCTCGGCGAAACGCTCGATGCACTCAATACGGACAACGCGCGCTATTCGCTGATCGCGCCGGAGCATTACGGCTGCGACAGCGTCGGGCCATGGAGCGGCGAACGCGCCTTCACGCTCGCGGATGAAGCTGCGCGCACCGTCGAGATCATCGATCGCCAGCGGGGCAAGGTGCATCTCGTCGGACATTCATATGGCGGCGGCGTCGCGTTGCGGGCCGCGCTCGAACGGCCGCACGGCGTCGCGAGCATCACGCTGTACGAGCCATCGGCGTTTCATCTGCTGAAGGGCATGGGCACGCGCGGGGCGGCGGAATTCGCGGAGATTCTCGCGATCGCCGCGCGCACGGCGGAGGGCGTCGTCGCGGGCGATCTGCGTGGCGCGGCGCGCTCGTTCGTCGACTATTGGGGCGGGCATGGCGCGTGGAGCGCGCTGCGTCCTTCCGTGCAGGCGATGCTCACGCGCTGGGTGCCCAAAGCGCCGCTCGATTTTCGGGCGCTCATCCACGAGCCCACGCCGGCGAGCGCGTACGCGAAGCTGCGCATTCCGACACTCGTGATGCGCGGTGAGCATGCGCCCGCGCCGACGCGGTTGATCGCCGAGTCGCTGCCCGATCTGATGCCGGCGGCGAAGCTGATCGTCGTGCCCGATGCGGGTCACATGGGGCCGCTCACGCACGCGCCGGTCGTGAACGAAGCGATCGCGCGGCATATCGCCGCCTGCGACGCGCGGCTCGTCAGCTAGCCGAGCAGCCCGTCGCGCGACGGTGCACTTTCGCCCTGACGTTCGATGAGCCGTGCGCGAAACCAGAACGTCCACGCGAGCAATCCGCCGTAGATCACATAGCTCACGACCGGCGATACGACGAGATAGCGCTCGACCGGCCACGTCCACGCGAACCAGAAACGCAGCACCGTTTCTACCGTCAGCCCGACGCCCCACACGAACGTCATGAGCCGCAACGACGCGCGCAGCGACGCGCTTTCGCTCCAATAGGCCTCGAAGCGCTCGGCGCCGTTTTCCTGCTCGCGCGTGACGGTCGCGCGGGCGAGATAGAAGATGAGCGGACGCTGGAAAAGCAGCGAGATAAGGAAGACGATGCCCGTTGCGCCCGCCGCGAGCGATTCACGCACGAGCAGGATGCGCGCGCTGCCGCCCATCGCGAGCATCACGATCGACAGCGCGATGCCGAACAGCACGAGCGCGGAAAGCGCATCGACGCGACGCGACCGCGCGAATTCGGCGACGCTCCACACGAGCGGCGGCGCGGCCGATGCGTAGAGCGCGCCGACATCGCCCCAATACGGCAGCGCAAGCCGATACGCCAGCCACGGAAGCACCAGATTGGCGGCGAGTTCGAGCACGAGACCGGGTTTGATCTTTTTCATGGACTCAGGTGTGTGCGTATCAAACGCTAGACCGTGAGCCAAGTATAAAAGATCAGACGTGCGCGAATGTACGCATGCGAGCGCGCCGCTACGTCAGGGAAACTCCCCGGTTATTTCTTTTGCCCTCCGCCCGCGGCGGCTCCAGGATTAACGGCATTCGCATTGTTGGCGGCGTTGGGGTTATAGGTCGAGTTCGCGTTGTAATTCGGGTTGGTCGTGGCGGCGTTCGGCGTATTCGTGGGCGCGCTCGGCTGCCTCACGGGCTTGGGCTGGAGCGTCTGGTTGATAACGCCCATCTGGCCCATTTTCTTCGCGGCCTGGCTGTCCGCGCTGGCTGCCGTGGCGAAGCACATGCCGGCGGCACCGGCGATCAACGCAATATGCAGGGCGCGGCGTCGCGCGCGATTGCGGGTCTTCTTCATGACGGCCTCCTTGGCTCATGCTCACCGCGCGGGTGCGCGGCGGCAATCCATTGTGTGCAAGGACGATGCCCGGATATAGAAGGGTTTTGCCTAGGTGCGTTCGGTGCGCTCTGCGGCACCACGGCGCAGGTTCGCTTGATAAATGTCTAACAAATGACGCTGTTCGTTGGGTACTATGTACTTCGAAGTATTCAACACGAACGCACCGGAGGATCACCGCATGTTTCCCGAATATCGCGAACTCATCTCGCGGCTGAAGAGCGAGGACGCTCATTTCTCGCGGCTCTTCGAGCGCCACAACGAGCTCGATCATCAGATCAGCAACATGGAGACGGGCGTCACGCCTGCCGACTCGTTCGCCATCGAATCGCTGAAAAAAGAAAAGCTGCTGCTGAAGGACAAGCTGTACGTGGTCTTGAGAAAGGCGCACGAAGCCGCCTGACTAGACGAAGCGCGAGACCGAGGCGCCGGAGCAACAACCAAGAGGAAGGAATGAAGTTGATATCGCCGGAGAAGGCTGCTGAATCGGATGGCTGCATCGAACTGGAAGAAACGAGCGTCGCGGTCGAAGCGGCTCATGAGCTGCTGACCAACAGCCTCGGCGACATTCTTCAGGGCTTCGACTCGCACGACCACGAAGAGAGGGATTCGCTCGTCGACACCGTGAGAACCCTGATCGGCGGGATGTCGCCGGATGAAGTCGCCATGCTGCGCGCCCAGCTTTTCGATCGCGAAGCCGTGCAGCGAACGGCCAGCGAATCGGCCGACCCCGACGAAGAACTGTCGCCGTCCTGGCGCGAAGGCGGCTATCCGTATCGGAATCTGATGTCGCGGCACGCGTACGAGAAGCAGAAGTACCGTCTTCAGGTCGAGTTGCTGAAGTTGCAGGCGTGGGTGCGCGACACCGGCCAGCGCCTCGTGATCCTCTTCGAAGGGCGCGATGCGGCAGGCAAGGGCGGCACCATCAAACGCTTCATGGAGCATCTCAATCCGCGCGGCGCGCGCGTGGTGGCGCTGGAAAAGCCGTCCGAGCGCGAGCGCGGCCAATGGTATTTTCAGCGCTACGTCGAGCACTTGCCGACGGCGGGCGAGATCGTCCTGTTCGACCGTTCGTGGTACAACCGCGCGGGCGTCGAGCGCGTGATGGACTTCTGCACGCCGCGCGAATACGAGGAATTCATGCGGCAGGTGCCGGCGTTCGAGCGGCATCTGTCGCAAGGCGGGACGCACGTCATCAAGCTATGGTTTTCGGTGAGCCGCGCCGAGCAGCGCCGCCGCTTCAAGGAGCGCGAAATTCATCCGCTCAAGCAATGGAAGCTGAGCCCGGTCGATCTCGCGTCGCTCGACAAATGGGACGCCTATACCGAAGCCAAGGAAGCGATGTTCGCGCACACCGATAGCGCCGACACGCCCTGGACCGTCGTGCGCTCCGATTGCAAGAAGCGCGCACGGCTCAACGCGATGCGCTACGTGCTGCACAAGCTGCCGTATGCAAATCGCGATCTGAAGGCGATCGGCGCGGTGGATCCGTTCATCGTCGGGCGGCCGTTCTAGCTTGCCTTCGCGCCTTCCATCAACGTCTGTGCGAGCAGGTGCGCGTGTGGCGTGAGCACGGCGAAGTCGCGGGCGCACAGATGCAGGCGGCGCGTCGCCCACGGCTCGGTGAGCGGCACGATGGCAAGCTGTGGCCGCGCCAGCATGAGCGCCGACGCCTCCGACAAAATCGCCAGCCCGATGCCCGCCTCGACCAGCATCCCGACGTTGTCGATGCTGCGCATGCGAATCCGATAGCCGATCTGCCGGCCGAGCCGCGACGCGCGCTCGGCCAGATGCAATTCGAGCGCGGCATCCGACAAACCAACGAACGCCTCGCCGACGATCTCCGCGAACGCCACCGCGCGCTCCCCGGCGATGCGATGCGCGCGGTTCGCGACCACCACCAGTTGATCCTGCGCCAGCAGATGCGTCTGAAGCTGCCCGAGGTCCGCCGTGTCCGAAACCACGCCTAGATCGGCGCGGCTTTCCGCGATCGCGAGCACGATGTCGACGCTCGGGCGCTCGTCGAGATCGATCGAAAGATCCGGATGAGCCGCGAGAAAATGCGAGAGCCTCGGCGGCAGGAAGGCGGCCAGCGCCGCCGTGTTCGACATGAGACGGATTCGGCCCTTCAGGCCGGTCGCGAACGAGCGCAATTCGCCGCGCATCTGTTCGACCTGACCGAGGATCCCGCGTGCGTGGCGCACGAAGGCTTCGCCGGCGGCGGTCGCCTGCACGCCGCGACGGTTGCGCTCGAGAAGCGGCGCGCCGAGCGCGGCCTCCATCCCGGCGATGCGCTCGCTCGCCGAAGCCAGCGCGAGATGCATCGCCTGCGCGCCCGCCGTGATGCTGCCGCGCTCGATCACGGTCAGGAAAAGCCGCATGTCGGTCAGATCGAAACGCATGCCGGATCCTTCGGTTTAACCGAAGCCTCGCATTGGAAATGCCAGATTGTAAGCGGCGCGCGGCGTCGTTAGCATCTGTCGCATGGAACTCTTCATTCTCGTCATTGGCGCCGGTTTTCTTGCAGGCGCAATGAACGCGCTCGCTGGCGGCGGCTCGTTCGTGAGCCTGCCCGCGATGATCGCCGCCGGCTTGCCACCGGTTCAGGCGAACGCTTCGAGCACCGTCGCGCTCTTTCCGGGCGGCGTCGTGAGCGCGTGGGCGTATCGCGACGGGCTCGGTCCCGTCGGTTCGGTATCGATCCGCAAGATGCTCGTGACGACGCTCGTCGGCGGTTTCGTCGGCGCGGCGCTTTTGCTGTCCACGTCGTCGAAGACGTTCTCTTTCGTGCTGCCGTGGCTTCTGTTGTGCGCGAGTTTGACGCTCGCGTTCGGGCGCAAGCTCGGCGAAGCGTTGCGGCGGCGCTGGCGCATCGGCGTGGCGGCGGTGCTGTCGATCCAGTTTCTGCTCGGCGTCTATGGCGGCTACTTCGGCGGCGCGGTCGGCATCATGATGATGGCGGTCTGGGGCCTGCTCGATTCGCGCGACCTGAAGAGCCTGAACGCGCCGCGCACGCTGCTCGTGAGCGCGGCCAACTCGGTGGCCGTTCTCACGTTCGCGGCGGCGCAGGCCGTGCGCTGGCCCGAAACGATCGCGATGCTGCTCGCGGCGATCGCGGGCGGCTACAGCGGCGCGCAAATCGGCCGGCGCGCGCCGCCGCAATGGATTCGCGCGGGCACGCTGATCGTCAGCGCCGGTATCACGGTTGCATTTTTCGTCAAGACCTACGGGCCGATGTTTTCGCATCGGTGATGCGCGCGGACCGCACGAGGGAGACCATCATGATTCCCGCCTTGCTGGAAACGCTCGGTGCGCTTTCGCTGATCGTGAGCGTGGCGGCGAAGATCGCATTGCTGCGCGGGATGTCCGACGAAGACGTGCCGGTTCGGCATGGTCGAGCCGCGTGTCGCCGACGCCGAGTGCATCGGGTCAATGCGCGTTGTGTTCGAGCGGCGGCAGCCCGAGCGGCTTTTTCGCGGCCTCGTAGGCACGGATGAAACGCGGATCGTCGTCGAGTTCGCGCGCCATCCACTTGGACAGATCCGCGCCGCAGCCTGGATCGGCGATGTCGCGGAAACATGGCGAATTCGCTGGCATCATGCTCGCGGCCCAGTAGAAGCTGAAAAGCGCCTGCTTTTCCGCCGGCTCCATGAGAATGGCGTGCGGATCGTTTCCCGAGAGCCACTGGTCGAGTCGCGCCGCGAGCGATTCTTCGGTTTCGTGGCTATCGTAAGAGAAGACATAACCGCCGCCCGCCTGCGCCGTGTGGAAGTCATTCATCACGACTTCCGTGACGAAGCGCGCCGCTTTCTGGTTAGTCGCGAACGGTTGCGCGTGCGCATCGCAGGTCAACAGCCACATCGAGACGAGCAATGCCTTTGTTTTATGCCGAACGAGCGTACGACATTTTTTCCGATTGCTTGCCGAGTTCACACGAATCAGTGGAAATAATTTCGCGTCGAGGCGAATGGATTTGACTTGAATTAGCTGTCGATTCTACTGATATATTTATTTTCCGCTTGCGGTCGATTTATGAACGCACCAATACAAAACGGCCCGAATGGGCCGTTTTGTGCCTTGCGGCGGCAGCGCCGGAATTACAGCGGCTGGATCGTCGAAGCTTGCTTGCCCTTCGGGCCTTGCTTGACTTCGAAGCTCACCTTCTGATTCTCCTGAAGCGACTTGAAACCCTTGGACTGGATTTCGGAGAAATGTGCAAACAGGTCTTCACCGCCGTCGTCCGGCGTGATGAAACCAAAACCCTTCGCATCGTTGAACCACTTGACAGTACCTGTTGCCATTTTTTCCAAACCCTATTGAGACGGATAACGTTGAAGATGCGCTTCGAATGTCGAGCGGCATAGAGTTTTACCATGCCAGAATGCGGAGTTCAAATAAGCGTTTCTGCTAAGAGACACGACATAAGCGCGTCATACTCCGCGCAGCCAGCGCCTGGCGCCGAAATCTTTTTGTTCGGACGTTATTCGCCCGTTCGTTCGATTATCCTCGACATTTCGGACAGGCAGATGACCGGAGACGCATTCTTATGGCTCACACGCTTTCCAGTGCCGCTCAACGCGTCCGGCCCGATTCCGTCCGGCTCGATGCGCCCGAAATCGCTGACGCGCGCCGTCAACTTGCAGCCTGCTTACAACTCGCGGCGCTGCACGGCTTTGAAGAGGGCGTCTGCAATCACTTTTCGGCGATGGTGCCGGGCCACGACGATCTGTTCTTCGTGAATCCCTATGGCTATGCGTTCAGCGAGATCACGGCGTCGCGTCTGCTGATCTGCGATTTCGACGGCAATGTCATCGACGGTGAAGGCGAGCCGGAAGCGACTGCATTCTTTATTCACGCGCGCGTGCACAAGCTGATTCCGCGTGTGAAGGCCGCTTTTCACACGCATATGCCGAACGCGACCGCGTTATGCCTGCTCGACGGCCCGCCGCTCTTGTGGCTCGGGCAGACATCGTTGAAGTTTTATGGCCGCACGGCCGTCGACGAGCATTACAACGGCCTGGCGCTCGACGATGCAGAAGGCGATCGCATTGCCGGCGCCATTGGCGACGCCGATATCCTCTTCCTCAAGAATCATGGCGTGATGGTTGCAGGCGCAACTATCGCCGAGGCGTGGGACGATCTCTACTATCTGGAGCGCGCGGCGGAGGTGCAATTGCGCGCGATGAGCGCGAACCGTCCGCTCAAGCCGGTGCCGCACGACATCGCACAGCGCACTTATGAGCAGATGCGCGCGGGCGATGTAGAAAGCGCGCGTGCGCATCTCGCAAGCGGTATGCGCCGCTTGCGCGCGCGGAACATCGATTTCGAGTCGTGACTGGTTGCGCGCGCCAAAGCGCGTTTGCCCATATCCGTTTGCTGAAGGAATACGGCAATCACGATGATCAATCCCTTCAGCACGAGATCGTGCGCTATCGATCTTCGCGGCGACTGCACTACCATGTACGAGCACTTACCGTCATTTTTCGGAAGAGAGAACGATGGTCAAGCTGATGATGATCCTGCTCGGTGTGGACTATTTGCGCAATCGCTGGCGGAGCCTGTTGGCGATAGGCTGGCTTCTGCTCGTGATCGGCATCGGCGTGTTCGTCGATGCGCTCGACGGCGCGCTGGGCTTTCCGATCACCTTCGTCGGCTGGCTGCTGCTGATCGAGGCCGCGTTGACGCTGGCAGTCGCATGGGCTGGCGTCGGCGGCCAGCGCAGATTGCGCTACGCGAAGGGCATTGCGTTCGTGCTCACGGCCGCGCTTATTTTCGAAGGCAACCATCACGGTCACTTCATTCTCTCGATCCTGATCGGTCTTGCGTTTCTGTTCGATGGTTTGTTGCAGGCGAGCTCGGCGCTCGTGGTGCGTTACCGGCGCTATCGCGTTGCACTCGGCTTCGCGATCTTCGAGATCGTTCTCGGCATCTTCATGATTCAACCGTTTCCGACGCACTATAAAGGCACGGTGCCGTATTGCATCGGCGCGTTCTTCATCTTCGCGGGATGGAATCTGATCATGATCGCGACGCGCGTACGCAAGTTGACCAGCAACCCCGCCGTTTGGGGCGATGCGAGCGCGGAAGCGGCGAGCGTTGCGGGCAAGGAACTCAGCGGCGCGCGTCCGCCATTGCAGGCGAGAGAATGGGATGGCCCGCCCGCGGACGACGAACCGGCGCTCACGGTGCATGTCTGGACGCCGGTGGGTTCATCGAAGGCGGAGACCCAGTGGCATCCTGTTGTGGATCGCTATATCGCCGCGGTCGATCGCAATGGAGTGATCTCGACAGGGCACGCCGCGCTCGAATCACCGGAAGGCATCTACGTGAGTCTTTATCCGGCCGTGGAAATCGACCGCTCGCCCGATGACTTCGCGCGCCTCTTGCGGGCCACGCGCGAGAACGACGTGCCAGGCGTATTTCAGCCGAGTTATGCGATCGAATCGAAGGCCTGGTGCCCGTCGACCGTGCGCGTGCGTATCCGCAATTACGATCCCGCACGGCTCGATAGTTTCTGGCGCAACTATCGCGAGGACACGACGTATAACCTCACGCATCGCAATTGTTCGAGCAGCGTGTCGCGTGCGCTCGACGCCGCGCTCGAAGGTGCGGCGGGGCGTTTGTACGGTGCGCGCGCGGGTTGGGGCGCGCTCTTCAGGATGATCGTCACGCCGGAGTTATGGGTCGCGGCGCAAGTGCGCAAGCGCGCGGTGACGATGGCCTGGACGCCGGGCCTCACGCTCGACTACGCGCGCGCGCTCAGCATGGTCGCCGATCCGCGTCCTTATGGTTGGCTCAAGGTTGCGCGCATGGCGCTCACGAAGATGCGCAAATCGCGGCGCGCGTGGCGCGAGGAAGGGACGTTCGATGAAACGTGACGCTGCTACAGATCGAGGTCGTCCGCTTCCTTGCGCGCGCGGCGTTCCTCGTTTGCCCGGCGCGCGCGCAAACGCTGACGCGACAACTGGGCGATCACTTCGCCGGTGGACGCGCCCGCCGTGATTTCATTGCGGATAACCTTGGGCACCATCGGCAATCCCATGCGCTGTCTGCGCAGCGCGCGGGCAATTGCGGTGCGGCATTCCTGACCGTGACAATCCCATTCGTCACGGATTCGCTCACAGTAGGGACATTTTTCCATCCCCAAAGTCTACCGCGAAACGGGGCCGGATTTCGCGGACCTCACGCGTGCCCCGCGTGCCCCGCGTGCCATATGCCGCTTGCAGCGGTTCGCGTTGCATAGTCTTCGAACGAGCGGGCTTCGCGATGCAGTGCGGCGCGCACGCCATCGGCAGGCTTTTCGTTGCGGCCATCGAGCACCGTGGTGAAGAGATACAGGATCAGGTCGGTTTCCTCCTTCGATACGCCTGCTTCGAGCAGGCCGGCGCGAAACGCGTCGGCGGCCACTGGCGCGAGATGCAGATCGCGCCGCGACGCCTTTGCGATGCATGCGAGCGCTTCGGCGAAAGAGATCGCGCGAGGGCCGGTGAGCTCGTAGAGCCTGTTTTCATGGCCCGGCTGCGTAAGCGCCGCGACGGCTGCGTCGGCGATATCTTCGGCATCGACGAAAGGTTCTCGAATATCGCCGACGGGCAGGGCGAGCGTGCCCTCGCGAACCGGATCGAGCAAGAAGCTCTCGCTGAAGTTCTGCATGAACCAACTGCAGCGCAGGATGGTCCATGTCGCGCCCGACTGTTGAAGTGCCTCTTCGGCGGCTTGCGCTTCTTCTTCACCGCGTCCCGAAAGCAGCACGATTCGTTCGGTGCCGTTTGCGAGCGCCATGTCGAAGAATGCACCGACCGTATCGAGCGCGCCTGGTACTGCGAGGTCCGGCTGATACGTGACATATGCGTATTTCACGCCTTCGAGCACCGGGCGCCACGTCGCGCGATCGTTCCAGTCGAAGCGGAGTTGCGTGGAGCGTGCGCACGCGCGAATCGCGATTCCCTGTGTGCGTAGCCGCTCCGCCACGCGTCGTCCCGTCTTGCCGTTGGCGCCCAGAACGAGGATAGGTGCGGCATCGAAGTCCGAATGAGCCATGATTGTCTCCTGTGTTTAAAACGTGAGAGTTGCTCACGTTTTAAACATGATAGATACTCACATTTGACTGTCAAGCATTTTTGAGCCTGCACTGACGCAGCAAAAAAGGAGTTGAACATGCAGGAGAAGCCGCCACGCATCACGGCGAAGGGCAGCATTGCGCGCAGGCAGCCCGCACAGCAGCGCAGCCGCGAACGCCTCGATCGCATTCTGGAGATCGCGCAGCAACTGATCGCGGAGAAAGGCAGCGAGCACGTGAAGATGAGCGAGATCGCGGAGCTTGCAGAGATATCGATCGGTTCGCTGTATCAGTATTTTCCCGACAAGCGCGCGATCGTGCGCACGCTCGCCGAGCTCTACGCGGACGAGAGCCGCCAATGCGTGCGAGAAGCGCTCGACGCCGTGCAGGACAAGGCGCAACTGCTCGACGCGTTCGCGTCGCTGGTTGACCAGTACTACGAGATCGTGCTGGACAAGCCGGTGATGCGCGACATTTCGTCGGCGCTGCGATCGGACAAGGCGTTGATGAGCATCGAGATTGCGGAAGGCCGTGCGTGCGGCGCGTTGCTCGCAGCGGCGATAGGGCGCGTGACGCCGCGCGCGGACAGCAAGCGCGTCAACGCGCTCGCGTTCCTGATCTGGCAGCTAGGCGAAGAAACGATGCGCCTCGCCGTCGCGCACAAGCGCGGCGAGGGCGCGATGCTCGTCGACGCTTACAAGCAAATGAGCTTGCGAGCCATAGACGAGGCATGAAGACGAAGCGCGCTTATCCGCTCAATTGATTCGACGTGCTCGGGCGACGCTCGCGCTGATGATGATCGAGGCTGCGCCTCAATACTTTCTTGACGAGCCCTTTGAGAAAGTGAATCGAGCGGTCGGTGCGCACGTTCAAATCGAAGGGCGCGAGCTCGACGACTTCACGCCCGCCATGCGCGGTGAGCGTCTCGCGCTTCGTACGATGATCGACAGCCATCGCCGTCAGCGTCTCCGATGCCTGCTTGAACGACGCGCGATCGACGCGCGCGCAAACGTGGCATGCGCGGTGAAAGAGCTTGTCGAATACGGTGAGCCAGAAATCGTCCGTCTCGCTGCCGTCGCAACGTGCGAGCGCTTCCTGGCCGGAGACGCGCAGGTCATGCATGTCGCGCAGCTTGGCGGTTTGCGTGATGCTGCCGAAGCGCCGGCGATAGCCGATCAGCGGCTTGGGAATGCGATAGATGCTGCTCGCGCGAAGATAGGTCGCGGGCACGAGCGCCATGTCTTCGTAATTTCGTCCGACGGGAAAGGGCGCTTCGTCGAAGAGATCCGTGCGATAAGTACGCGCCCATGCGAACGTGTGAAACCGATCCGCGAATTGCTTCAGCGCGGCGCGATCCATCGGGTGGCCGCCGCTCGTCGCGTCGTCGGCGATTTCGATTTCATCGAGCTCGCGGCCGCTATCGTCGATGATCTTGACGTTGTACTCGACCACATCCCATTTGCGTTCGGCGAGGACAGGAATGATCGCGTCGCTGAAAGCCTTCAGATAAATATCGTCGCCGTCCAGGAAGCCGACATAGGGCGTGCGCACTGCCGCGAGGCCGGTATTGCGCGCGGCGCTCAGGCCGCGATTTTCCTGGTGCAGCAGTTCGATGTGTACGCCGCGATCGCGTTCCACGATTGCGCGCGCCGCCGCATAGGTCTCGTCGCGAGAACCGTCATCGACCACGATGATCTTCATCGCGTCGATATGAGGCTGGGACAGAAGGGACTCGAGCGCTTCCTCAATATATCCCTCGATGTTATACGCAGCTACGACGATGCTGAGCAGCGGACCGGTGTCTCGCAATGAGTCACTGTCTAACGGCATAGATGACGCTCTCCGTCGATGATTGGGTTTCAATATGCCACGCGTGGGAATCGCGGCACCGCAAAACATGCAGTTGGTCTGATGGATGCGACGCAATGGACGCGTTATCGTTGGAGCATGTCACATCATATGGCGGGCCCCGAATGTCCCGGCCTGATATGCATGTCGATGGAATGAACGTTAATAGAGCGATTTCGCAGGCTGCGGGTTCCCGAATGGCCGCAACATGCAATCGGAGAAATAGGGCGGCTTCTCTGACTATAGTTCGAATCAGCTCGCAAACGTTATCGTCCGGACGCGCTGCATGCTCCTCCGTGCGCTTGCCCACATGCGGGGCTCATCGAAGTAAATGATGCGTGACAAACGGTTTCATGTTGCAAGCAACTGTAGCGATGTGAGTACATTTTTCTTCTCTTTGCACTTATATGACATCGAGAAGAAAAATGTTCACTACGCGGTCAATGATGCATGTAGAGCGATTGCCTCAGCGCTTGCGGCGAGGGCTGAGTTGTCCATCCGCTTTGCACGCTTCCTTCGACGCTCGGTCCGTAATCGTTGTGCGCTTCGGTGTTGGCCTGCTTGAACGGAGCGGGCGATTGCGCATAGGAAAGCATCGGCACTGTGACAGAGGCGGCGAGAAGGGCGGCTGCAAGTTTCTTCATGATCGTTCTCCTTGAATGTGTGAACTACGATAAGGAGACTAGATTCGAAGAATTAGCGGATCGTGAGTGCTTCGGACACGTCAGACGTTCTCCGGTGTATAGAGCTGCGCCGGCAGTGGATATTGGCTCGCTTGCGCGGCTTCGCCCGGCAACGCCTGCAAGCTACGCAGCATCGCCTGGACTGCTGTTTCCGCGATGCGCTGAAGTGGCGTGTCGATCACGAGGTCGATGACGCCTTCGACGAGCGCCTCGTAACGGTCCGGCATCAGGTCGCTGCACACCGTCACGATGCGTCGTCCGGCGGCTTCTTCTCGCAATGCGCGAATCACGCCGCCCACGCCGCCGCCGGGAATATAGAGGCCGGCGAGATCGGCATGGCGCGCGAGCATGGCGAGCGTGGCTTCGTAGGCGAGTTGCTTGTCTTCGAGATTGATCTGCGTGTCGAGCACGCGTAGTCCGGGCGCGTGCTCCCGCAAATATGAGCGAAAGCTGATCTCACAGCTTTCCTGACCGAGATAGCGCGGCGTGCCGACGAATACGCCGACCGTGCCCTCGTCGCGACGCGTGAGGCGGCTCACGGCCCACGCTGCCGTGCGTCCGCTCTTGCGCGGATCGACGCCGATATAGCCTGCTCGAAACGGCGCACTCAGATCCGACAGCAAAGTGACCGTGGGCTTGCCTTGTCCATGAAGCGTTTCGATGGCCGCCGTCACATGCGGATGATCGACCGCGACCACGCCAAGTGCCTGCGCTTGCTCGCCGAGCGAAAGCAGCGTGCGCGCGATGGAAGCCGGGTCGAGCTCATCCATGTATTCGATGACGGCGGTGCAATGTTCGGGCTCGTGACGCGCGGCCGCATCCTTGAGAATGCGCGCGAAGGTTTGATAGAACGGATCGGCTCGTTTTTGCAGGCAAAAACCCAGCGTGTATCGCTCGTGATGTTCGCCGCGTTGTGCGCGCAAGCGTTCGCGCATCAGCCCGGCGCCGTGATAGCCGATTCGCTCGGCCGCTTCGATCACGCGCAAGGCCGTGCCTTCGCGCACGCTGATTCGGCCGTTGAATACGCGATCGACCGTTGCGGGGCTCACCCCGGCGGCTTCGGCCACTGACTGAAGAGTGGGACGCTTACTCATCTTTTGATGTAAATGATGGGTTTTCAAGTCACGCGATGATGCCTAAAGATAGCAAATGCAGATGAAGTTTGCGCAGTGATTGGTTCCGCTTTTATCATCGGTTCAACGATAGCGAATGATGTAATTTCAATCATCGGATGAGGTGACATGATGGAATCCGGGCAAGCGCATCGCGTGGACGAGCGCGATGGCTATCGCGGTTATCAGTTGATCGGCGGTGCGGGCGAACGCGCGAAAGCGGCGGGTCTCGTCAACGCGGAGTGGTACAAATGCGCGGTGCCGCGGCCCGTCATGAAAAGCCTGATGCAGCGCGGTGATGCACGCGCTATTCGCGACACGTTGCTCTGGTATGCGGCGATCATCGCGAGCGGCGTGCTCGCATGGATTGCGTGGCGAGCGCATTCGCTCTGGGCGATTCCGGCATTCCTTCTTTACGGCACGCTCTACTGCAGTCCCGCAGACTCGCGCTGGCACGAAAGCGGTCACGGTACTGCTTTCAAGACACCCTGGATGAACAAGGCGCTCTATCAAGTCGCATCGTTTCAGGTGTTTCGCCGTCCGACGATATGGCGCTGGAGCCACGCACGACATCACACCGATACGCTCGTCGTCGGGCGAGACCGGGAGATTGCGGTGCCGCTGCCTACGGACTGGGTGAGTCTCGCGTTAAACGTGTTCGCTTTGAAGCACGCCGCCGCCGAAGTGCCGAAGATCATCTCGTCTGTGTTCGGAAACATAGGTGAAGAGGAAAAGACCTACGTGCCGGAGTCGGAGTGGCCGAAGGTTATTCTGGAGGCGCGTATCACGCTTGCGATCTATGCCGTGGTTATCGGCGCGTGCTTCTTGTTTCACTCGATCTTGCCGCTGCTCTATATCGGCTTGCCGAGCCTGTACGGCGCATGGCTCTATCTCTTCTTCGGCCTCACGCAGCATGCGGGCATGCCTGAGAACGTGCTCGATCATCGTAAGAACTGCCGCACTGTGATGATGAATCCCGTGTTCCGGTTTCTCTATCTGAACATGAACTATCACGTCGAACATCACATGTTTCCGATGGTGCCTTATCACGCGCTTCCGCGATTGCACGAAGCGGTGAAGCACGACATGCCGCCGCCGTATCCGAGCACGATCGCGGCCTATGCGGAGATCATTCCGGCGCTCGCGCGGCAGAGGCGCGATCCGTCGTATCACGTTGAACGGCCGATGCCCGACCCGATCACAACGCACGCATAAGGGAGACGATTCGCCATGACGCAATGGATCGATGCAGCCTTGCTCGACGATATCGAAGACGAGGACGTGATGCGTTTCGATCACGATGGCCGCACCTTCGCGATCTATCGCGTGAACGACGAGGTGTACGCGAGCGATGGCCTTTGCACGCACGAGCAGGCCCATCTGAGCGACGGCTTCGTGATGGACCATGTTATCGAATGTCCGAAGCACAACGGGCGCTTCGATATCCGTGATGGCCGGCCGCTATGCGCGCCCGTTTGCGAAAAGTTGCGGACGTATCCTGCGAAAGTCGAAAACGGGCGCATCTTCATCGAGATCTGATGCCGGGATTCGGCGCTGAGTCGTCGATGAATCAGATACGGAACATGCTGACCGCGCGCTCGAGACGCTCGGCCTGATCGCGCAGTTCGGCCGCGGAATGCTCTGCTTCACCCACGAGCGCGGCGTTCTGCTGAGTCGCTTCGCCGATCAGCATGACCGCGCTGTTCACCTGCTCGATGCCCGACGCCTGTTCACGCGACGCGACGCCGATTTCATCGACGATCGCATTCACGCGCGACACGTGCTCGACGATGCCGCTCATCGTGCCGCTGGCTTCCTCCGCGATCTTGTAGCCCCGCGAAACCTTTTCTGCCGATTCGGCGATCAACGTTTCGATCTCTTTCACGGCGCCCGCGCTGCGTTGCGCGAGCGCACGCACTTCCGATGCGACGACCGCGAAGCCCTTGCCGTGCTCGCCCGCGCGCGCCGCTTCTACGGCCGCGTTCAACGCGAGGATATTGGTTTGAAACGCGATGCCTTCGATGGTCGCGGTGATATCGGCGATGCGTCGTGCCGATGCATCGATCTCGCCCATCGTTTCCACGACGCGTCCCACTGCATGGCCGCCCGCGCGCGCCGCATCCGAAGCCGATGCGACGAACGTGCCTGCCTGTGAGGTATTCGCCGCGTTCTGCTGCACGGTGCTCGTGATTTCTTCCATGCTCGCGGCGGTTTCTTCGACGCTCGCCGCCTGCGTGGCGATGCGCGTCGCGATATCGCTGCTGCCCGATGCGATGCGCGCCGTGCCTTCGTTCATATCCGCCGACGCGGTGCGCACTTGCGCGACGATGCCCGCAAGCCCGCGCGCAATGCCATCGATTGCACGCATCAGGCGGCCGATATCGTCTTCACGCGCGCTGTCGATGCGCACGGTGAGGTCCCCCGCGGCGATGCGTTCCGAAGCGCGCGTCACGTTGTCGATGGGACCGCCCACGAACTTCGTGACCGCATAGATCAGCACGCCGACGAGCAGCGCGACCACGACTGCGCCGAGCATCAGAAAGCGATTGCGGCTCGCGTGCACATCCGCGAGCAGTTCGTTGCGATAGGCGATGCCGCCGATCATCCATTGCCATTGCGGCACGGTCATGAAGACGATTTCCTTCGTGCCGCCATGCACGCGTGCATCCGCGCCCGCGACATCGGCGCCGTCGAACGTGAGCTGGCCTTCATGCGAATCGAGCATCTGCCTGAAGGGCGCGACGCGTTCATCGGCCAGTTCGCCTTTCGATCCGGGATGCACGAGCAGCTTGCCGCGATTCGCGCCATTTGAAGCATCGACAACGAAGTGATAGCCGCTCGCGCCGATCGCGAGTTTAGCGATCGTGTCCTGCAGCGCGGCGAATTCGGCGGTCACGTCCACGCCCACGAAGAGCGCGCCGATCACGCAGCCCGATGCATCGGTGACGGGCTTGTACTCCGTGATGTATTGCTTGCCGAAGAGCGCCGCGATGCCGATATACGGCTTGCCCGCGATCATCGGCGCGTATGCGGGACCTTTGCGGTCGAGCAGCGTGCCGATCGCGCGCGTGCCGTCCTGCTTCTTGAGCGACGTCGTCACGCGCACGAAGTCGTCGCCGGTGCGGGCGAAGATCGTCGCGATCGCGCCGCTTTCTTCGAGGAACGCATCGGGAATCGCGAAGTCGTTGTTCAGCGGTTTGTCGCCAGCGAGGAAGGCCGGCGTCGCGACGCCGCCGATGTCCACGGTGCGCGTTTCGTCGAGCGTGAAAGTATCCGGCAGGCGATGCGCGAAGATCGTCATGAAGCGCGTGACTTCCGCGCTCACGGCTTTGTCGTAAAGACCGATCATCGTCGCGATCGATCGATTCTCGCTTTCGACGCGTGCGAGCGCGTGTGTGTCGACCTGCTCGCCCGCGCTGCGGGTGACGGCGATAGTGAAGAAGGCAACGACGACGGCCGTGAGCGCGCAGGCGAGCACGGCGAATTGAGTCCCGACGCTCATGCGGGCCAGAGTATTGCGAAGCATGGAGGAATGACTGAACGATAAGAGGGGCAATGCTTCTTATCGGCATATCGATGTCGAGTCTTTAATTTTCCTTAACCCGTGCTCTGCCGCGTTGCCTCATGGCGAGCGCGACGCCCGAGAGCGTGAGCGCCATTGCGATCGCCTCGCGCACGCCGAGCGGCTCGCCAAGCGTGAGCGCCGCCGCGACGATCCCCATGATCGGTACGAGCAGCATGCCGATGGATGCGACCTCGGCCGGCAGGCGGCGCAACGTGGCGAACCACGCGAGATAGCAAACGGCCATCGGCACGAGGCTCATGTAGACGAGCACGGCCCAGCCGTCGAGCTCGAGCGCGGAAAAGACCGGATGCTCGATATAGAGGCCGAGCACGATCATCGGCGCGCAGCCGATGCCGACTTGCCACGCGACGAGCGTGACGGGCGGGATGGGTATCGGTCCGTGCGTGATGACCGTGCCGAGCGCGAACAGCACTGCGGCCGAGAGCGCGAACGCGATGCCGGCGATCTTGCCGCCATCGAAGGACAGGCCATGCGCGGACAGGAGCACGACAACGCCCGCGAGTCCCAGAGCAAGGGCGCAGAAGCCCGCGACCGAGGGCTTGCGCTTCGCGATGGGCCACGCGAGCAGCATCGCCCAGATCGGCATCGTATAGACCAGCAGCGCGCCTTCGCTGACCGACAGCCATTTCATCGAGAGCGTGGAGAAGCCCATCCACGCAAATACATTGATCGCGGATGCGAGCAGCAGTCTCGGCACGAGCGCGCGCGGCACGCGCATGTCCTCACCGGCCAATCGCGCGATGACGCCAAGCAGTACGGCAGCCGCGATGCCGGCGACGCCGCGCGAGAAAAGCGGCGGCCATTCGCGCAGCAGGATTTTCATGGCGGGCCAGTTCAGCGCCCAGCCGGTGGCGGTAACGAGCAGGCAGAGCAGCCCTGTCAGGCGAGCGGGCATGGAAAGGATTCGCCGTTGTTTCGATTGGGGTTCGATCATACAGGCGCGTCGGCGGGTTCGAAGACCCGCGCCGGCGTTTTGTATTCGTAAGGCGGAATGCAAAACGCCAAATCCAGCACGGCACAGCCCGTTGGAAGTAGCTGGACGAGAAAACGATTAACTAACCGAGCCGGAGCATAAGCCGGACGGGAGAGTGTTTTCCGGGCCGCCAAATACCGGATCGAACGCCCGAACTAGGGCAAACACCAGGATAGTCAGCGCAGTTCAAACCCATTATTCTTCGAAAAACGTTTTCCAAAACCCCGGCCGGCTTGCGGCTTCATTACGGATGCAAGTCATTGCCACGGCGCTCGTCGCCGGTCACGCAACAAAGAACGCGGCACGACGAGCGCCGCCGCGTCCGGAGACTTTCATGAACACTGTCGTTGCCGGCGTCGTGCGTACCGCCAGCCGCTATCGCTGGACCGTGTGCGCGCTGCTCTTCTTCGCCACGGTCATCAACTACATGGACCGGCAGATTCTCGGTCTGCTCGCTCCGATGCTGCAGCACGACATCGGCTGGACGCAGGTGCAGTACGGCCGCATCGTGATCGCGTTCTCGGCGTTTTACGCGATCGGCCTGCTTTGCTTCGGACGCATCGTCGACTGGCTCGGCACGCGCATCTCCTACGCGCTCGCGATGTTCATATGGAGCATCGCCGCGATGCTGCACGCGGCCGTCGGCTCCGTGATGGGCTTCGCGATGGTCCGTGCGCTGCTCGGCATCGGCGAGGGCGGCAACTTCCCGGCCGCCATCAAGACGACCGCCGAATGGTTCCCGCGCCGTGAACGCGCGCTCGCCACTGGCATTTTTAATTCCGGCGCGAACATCGGCGCGGTGTTCGCACCGGCGCTCATTCCGGCGCTCGCGGTGGCCTTCGGCTGGCGTTCGGCGTTCGTGATGGTCGGCGCGATCGGTCTCGTGTGGCTCGTCGTGTGGTTCTTCATGTATCGCCAGCCGGACGGCAGCGCGCAAGAGGACGATCTCGCGAACGAAGGCGACGAAACCCGTTCCGCCGATGCCGTCAACGCGAAAGCAGGCGCGCCGGGCTTCAAGGTACTCATCAAGCAGCGCGAGACGTGGGCGTTCATCGTCGGCAAGTTCCTGACGGACCCGGTGTGGTGGTTCTATCTGTTCTGGCTGCCGAAGTGGCTCAACGAATCGCGCGGCATGGACATGCAGCACATCGGCTTGCCGCTCGTCGTGATCTACGCGATCACCACGATCGGCAGCATCGGCGGCGGGTGGGTTTCGTCGGCGCTGTTGCGTGCAGGCTGGACCGTGAATGCTGCACGCAAAACTGCGATGCTGATCTGCGCATGCGCCGTGCTGCCGATCGCGTTCGTGTCGCAGGCGGAAAATCTGTGGGTCGCGGTGGCGATCGTCGGTCTCGCGGCGGCCGCGCATCAGGGCTGGTCGGCGAACCTCTTCACGACGGCGTCGGATCTTTTCCCGCGTCGTGCGGTGGGCGCGGTGGTCGGCATCGGCGGCATGGCCGGTTCGATCGGCGGCGTGCTGTTCTCGGAAGTGATCGGCCAGGTTCTGCAACGCACGGGCCACTACTGGGTGCTGTTCGCGATCGGCGCATCGGCGTATCTCATCGCCTTCGCGATCATGCACGTGCTCACGCCGAAGATGACGCCGGCGAAGCTTCCGGCGTAATCGCTAATTATTAGTAAAGCAGTGCGCCGCGCCGCCAGCACTTGCAACTCGCGGGCGGCGCGTCTCGCATCATGCAGCCGTGGCAGTCGATTCACGCACGATGAGCCTCGGCTCGAACATGGAGTTGCCGGGATCGGGATGACCGGCGAGGGCGTCGATGAGCTTCTGCATCGCCAACTCGCCCATCTTCTCGCTCTGAATGTCGACGGTCGTGAGACCCGGTGCGGCATACGCGCCGTAAGGCACGTTGTCGATGCCGGTCACCGACACGTCCTGCGGCACGCGAATACCGAGCGACGCGGCCTCCTTCATGAAGCCGAGCGCGATCAGGTCGTTGTAGCAGATCACCGCTTGCGGCCGTTTCGGTCCGAGCATCACGCGCGAGCAGGCCTGTTCGCCCGCGAGCGAGGTCGGCGCGTGCGCTTCGTAGATGTCGAGTTCGAGGCCCGCTTCGGCGAGACACTCGCGCGCGCCGCGAATCCGCTCATCGTTGATGCGCGCATGCTCGAAGCCGAGATACGCGATGCGGCGATGCCCGAGATCGAGCAGATGGCGCGCGAGCATGTAGGTGGCGAGGCGGCTGTTGATGCCCACGCTCGGAATCGGCAGTTCGGCATTGCGCAGGAGCACGACGGGCTTGTCGAGGTCGAGCATCCATTGGGCGTGTTCATCGGCGAGGCGCGAACTGACCAGCAGCCCGTCGACGCGCTGCGCAAGGGCTTCGATGAGCGGACGTTCGCGCGCCTGGTTCTCGTCGATATCGACGAGCAACAACGTGTAGTCGTGCCGCAGCGCGATACGGTTCGCGCCTTTCACGACGTTGGTGAAGTGCGGATTGCTGATGTCGAGGATCGTGAGGCCGATGGTGCGCGTCTTGCCCGTGATCATCGAGCGGGCGAGCGGGTTCGAGCGGTAGCCGAGCGTATCGATGGCTTCCTTGAGCTTGGCTTCGACCGGCGCGGAGAAACGTTGCGCGCCATTGATGTACTTGGAGACAGTCGCAACGGACACGCCCGCTGCCGCGGCGACGTCGCGAATGGTCGGGGAAATTTTCTTCATCAGGAAGGTAACGTTTTCGCAATGTTTACGGATTGTCGCAGAAAATCGGGAAACAATGAGGTGGCATCATGCATTTTGCATGCAGCGTTCTTAATGCCAGCCGCCGATTGACCGCTCATCGGTCCCGCCGCTATAGTCCCGAAAACGTTTTCTTTATTTTTGCTTTCAACGCATCAACAAGTATTGGATAGGAGTGTCGATGAATCAGCCAAACGCAGCGGGCAAACCGTTCAAGCGCCTGCTTTTGACCGGCGCCGCCGGCAATCTGGGCCGTCAGTTGCGCGGCGCGCTCGCGCAATGGGCCGACGTCGTGCGGCTCTCCGACATCGCCCCGCTCGACGACGCGGCGAGCCATGAAGAAATCAGCGCCGTCGATCTCGCGGATCGCGAGAAGGTGATGCAACTCGTCGAAGGTGTCGATGCGATCGTGCATCTCGGCGGCATTTCGATCGACGCGCCGTTCGACGATCTGATCGAAGCGAATATCCGCGGCACGTACAACATTTATGAAGCGGCGCGCCGTTACGGCGTGAAGCGCATCGTGTTCGCGAGCTCGAACCATGCGATCGGCTTTCATCCGGTCACCGACGTGCTCGACGCAAATGCGCCGCATCGTCCGGACAGTCTCTATGGCGTGACGAAGTGCTTCGGCGAATCGCTGTCGCGCTATTACTTCGACCGCTTCGGCATCGAGACGGTGAACCTGCGCATCGGTTCGTCGTTCGAGGAGCCGAAAAATCCGCGCATGCTCGTCACGTATCTGAGCTTCCGCGATTTCATCGAGCTCGTGCGCTGCTCGCTGTTCACGAATCGCGTCGGACACGCCGTGGTGTATGGGGCGTCGGACAATCCGGTGAAGTGGTGGGACAACTCGAAGGCCGCTTTCCTCGGCTTCAATCCGCAAGACAGCTCCGCGCAGTTCGACGGGCTCTTTCCGGTGACCGCGCCGACAGCCGAGCGCGACGACCCCGCACAGCGCTTCCAGGGCGGCGCGTTCGTCCTGGGCGAGCCGATGGAGCGCAAGCGATGAACAGCGCCGTGCGCGCCGAACGGCTCGACGCAGGCGGCCGTGCGACGGTCGGCGAATGTCCGGTATGGCGCGCGCAGGAAGGCGCGCTGTATTGGGTCGATATCCCGGCGCGCCGTATCGTCCGGCTCGAAATCGGAACCGCGCGCCGTACGGAATGGGCGTTCGCCGAACAGGTCGCGTGCTTTGCGTTCGATAAAGCGGGGCACGTCGTCGCGGGCATGGAAAGCGGCATCTTCCGCGTGACGTTGACCGATGCAAATGAAGGCCGCGCCATGAAGCTCGCTTCGCCCTCGTTTCCCGCGACGGGCATGCGCTTCAACGATGGCCGCTGCGACAGGCAAGGGCGCTTCTGGGCGGGCACGATGGTGCAGGACATGTCGCTGGCGAGTGCTGTCGGCGCGCTGTATCGCTTCGATGAGCACGGCGCGTTGTCCGCGCCCGTCGTCGATGGTCTGATCACGCAAAACGGTCTCGCGTGGTCGCCGGATGGCGGCACGATGTATCTGTCCGACTCGCACCCGCAACGCCGCCTCGTATGGGCATTCGATTTCGACATCGAGACGGGCACGCCCGCCGCGCAGCGTGTGTTCGCCGATTTGCATCACTATGCGGGCCGCCCCGACGGCGCTGCGGTCGATGCCGACGGCTGCTACTGGACCTGCGCGAACGATGCGGGGCGTCTGCTGCGCTTCACGCCGCAGGGCAAGCTGGATCGGGAGATAGCATTGCCCGCGAGCAAGCCGTCGATGTGCGCATTCGGCGGCAGCGATCTGAAGACGCTCTATGTCACGACAATTCGTCCGGCAACGAATGCCACTGACGACGATGGCTACGTGTTCGCATTGAACGCCGGCGTGCAAGGCTTACCGGAACCGGACTACGCCGGTCTGTTACCGGTAGCATGATCTTCGCGAAACGGGGCGCATGACGCGCCCCGTTCGCAATTTTTACGCATACTTTGGGACGCAAACGATTCGATGCACCGCATTGGCGCGCATCGAACGGATGGACACGTGCCGCTTCGGAACCGATACCAAGAACAAACACCAATGCTGTAACGCCTCCGTAAAGGGTAGTCTCCGCAAGTACCTCAAGTACGCAGCGATCTACCGATTCTCTCATCCGGAGGAGACCTAGATGGACCTTGAAGCTCGCACCATGAAGCGCGTGATGGTTCGCCTCGTGCCGTTCCTGATTCTGTGTTACTTCATCGCGTATCTGGATCGTGTCAACGTCGGCTTCGCGGCGTTGCAGATGAACAAGGCGCTCGGCTTCACAGCCAGCATGTTCGGTTTCGGCGCCGGTATTTTCTTTATCGCGTACTTCTTTTTCGAGGTTCCGTCGAACCTGCTGCTCGAACGATTCGGCGCGCGTCGCTGGATCGCGCGCATCATGTTCACGTGGGGCATTCTCGCGGCGGCGATGGCGTACATTCCGCACATCGCGCAGGCGACGGGCCTGTCGAACGCTTATGTGTTCTATGGCTTGCGCATTCTGCTCGGCGTCGCGGAAGCGGGCTTCTTTCCCGGCATCATCTTTCTGCTGACCTTGTGGTTTCCGGCGAAGTATCGGGGCCGTGTCGTCGGATACTTCATGGCGGCGATTCCGCTTTCCACCGTGATCGGCGGACCGATTTCCGGCGCGCTGCTGCAAATGGACGGCATGGGCGGCATGCAGGGCTGGCAATGGCTGTATCTGATCGAAGCGATTCCCGCGCTGTTGCTCGCGTTCGTCGTGTACTTCTATCTGACCGACAGACCCACCGATGCGCACTGGCTCGCAAAGGACGAACGCGACTGGCTCGTGAATCGTCAGGCGCAGGAGCGGGCGCATCGTGAATCGGTGCATGCGTTCAGCGTGAAAGAAGCCATTTTCAATCCGCGCGTGCTGGCCATCGCGTTGATCTACTTCGGCGCGAACGCAACGAACTATGGCTTGAGCTTCTTCCTGCCGCAGATCGTCAAGGCGTTCGGCCTGACAAATCTGCAGACGGGCTTCGTCACGTCATTGCCGTACGTCGTGGGCGTGATCAGCATGGTGCTGTGGGGCCGGCATTCGGATCGCAAGCTCGAACGCCGCTGGCACGTCGCGATTGCGCTGATGGTGGCGGCGGGCGGCATCGCGGCTTCGGCGGGGCTGGACAACCCGGTGCTGAAGATGATCGCGCTGTCGATCGCGGGCTTCGGCATCTTCGGCTGCCTGCCTGTGATCTGGACGTTGCCGGCTTCGTTCCTGTCCGGCGCGGCGGCCGCCGGCGGCATCGCCGCGATCAACTCGCTCGGCAACCTCGCGGGCTTCTTCGGTCCCTATGCGATGGGCTGGATCAAGGACAGCACGGGCGGCTTCGGCGCGGGCTTGCTGTGTCTTGCGGGAGCGGGCATGGTCGGCGTGGCGGCGGTATTGTTGCTGCATCACGATTCGGCGCTGGAGACGATTTCCGGCGCGCACGATATCGAAGACGGCGAGCCGAACATGGCTCGCTGAAGCTGTCGTATCGAAGGCAAGGATCGCGCGATACGCGGTCCTTGCCGCGCATTCATCGCATCAGGAAGACGCCTTCGCGCGCCGCAGCCTCTCGCGGCTATTGATCAAATGCAGGCGCATCGCGGTACGCGCGGAGTCCGCATCGCCGCGCTCGATGGCATCCGCGATCTGCTCATGCTCGCGATTCACGCGCATCAGATATTCCGCGTTTTGCTCACGCGGAATGGGCGTGGCCGTGATGCGCGTGCGCGGAATCATCCGCGCGCCGAGATGCTCCATGATCTCGACGAAATAACGATTGCCCGTCGCACGCGCGATCTCCATGTGAAAACGCAAATCGGGCGATACCGTATCGGACGCCGCGCCGACGCTCCGCGAGAAATCGTCGAGCGCCGCGCGCATCGTCGCGAGACGGGCGGCGTCGCAGCGCGTGGCCGCGAGTCCCGCGCTTTCCGTTTCGAGGCTGATGCGCAATTCGAGGATGGCGAGTGCATCGATGGAGCCGGCGACATCGGCGGGATCGAGCTGCAAGAGCGGCGACGTGCCCGCGTCGCACACGAAGGTGCCGATGCCATGTCGCGTCTCGACGAGCCCCGCCGCCTGCAGACGCGATAGCGCCTCGCGCACGACGGTACGGCTCACGCCGAATCGCTGCACCATTTCCGCTTCGGTCGCGAGGCGGGCGCCGGCTTGCAATTCCTTCGCATCGATTTGCGCGCGCAATGCATCGACCAGTTGCGCGGTGAGACTGCGTCGCGCGGCGGGCAGTGCAGTGGACGTGTCGGCGTACGGATCGGGCGATTGAGTCACGGCGTTCTCTTGGAATGGGTTTTACACACATTGACAAATCGGTCGGCAAATGATGATATGCGTCATGCAGTGATATGACAACGTACAAGAAGATGCGTGCAGGGTAATCCCTAGCGCGACAGCCTTCAGGAGACACGTTCGATGGAACAACAAGACATCGCGCATTTCGATCGCCTGCTGCTGACGGGCGCCGCTGGCGGGATCGGGCGGGCGATCCGGAATCGCGTCGCCGAATTCGCGCAGCATGTGCGCATCTCCGATCTGCCCCGCGTGCTGGGGAGCGATGCGGCGCCTCACGAAGAACTCGTTGCTTGCGATCTTGCCGACCGCCAGGCCGTCGATGCGCTCGCCGCCGATTGCGATGCGATCATCCATCTCGGCGGCGTGTCGGTGGAGCGGCCCTTCGAGGAAATTCTCGAAGCCAACATCAAGGGCGTGTTCAATCTGTATGAAGCGGCTCGGCGTCGAGGTGTCAGGCGCATCGTGTTCGCGAGTTCGAATCACGTAACGGGCTTCTATCGGCAGGACGAACGAATCGACGCCACCGCGCGCAAACGTCCCGATGGTTACTACGGCCTGTCCAAGTCGTTCGGCGAAGACATGGCGCAGATGTATTTCGACCGCTATGGCATCGAGACCGTGAGCATCCGCATCGGCTCCGTATTTCCCGAGCCGAAGGACCGCCGCATGATGGCGAGCTGGATGAGCTACGACGATTTCCACGAACTGTTGCGCCGCAGCCTTTTCACGAAGGACGTCGGTCATACGATCGTGTTCGGCATGTCCGCGAATGCGCACACGTGGTGGGACAACCGCTGCGCCGCGCATCTCGGCTTCGTGCCACGCGACTCTTCCGAGCAGTTTCGCGAAAAGATCGAAGCGACGCCGCCGCCCGCGTCCACCGATCCCGTAGCCGTGCTGCAAGGCGGCGCGTTCACGACGACCGGCCCGTTCGACCCGGTTTAATGCATGCAAGATGCAGTATCACGACATTCGTAGTATGTCGTCATACCTCCGCGCCGGCCATATCGGGCAAGGCGCCCGGACATCACAGGAACATTTGCCGCCATGTTTTCTCTCGATTTCTCACCGCTTTTGCCGTACTGGCCGACGTTCCTGCTGGGCGCGTGGCTCACGCTCAAGATGACGTGCGTGGCCGTGTTCTTCGGCCTGATTCTCGGGATGCTCGTGGCGTTCGCCAAGCGCGCGAAAGTGCCGGTGCTCACGCGCATCTGCATCATCTATATCGAGGTCGTGCGGAACACGCCGTTTCTCGTGCAGATCTTTCTCCTGTACTTCGGTCTCGCAAGCATCGGCTTGCGCATGCCGACCTTCGCGGCCGCCGCGCTCGCGATGACGATCAACATCGGCGCCTATGCGGCCGAGATCATTCGCGCCGGGCTGGAATCGGTGCCACGCGGACAGATCGAAGCGGCCGAGTGCCTCGGGCTTTCGAAGTGGCGCATCGGCTGGCACGTGATGCTGCAACCGTCGATCGAGAAGGTGTATCCCGCCCTGACGAGCCAGTTCCTGCTGATGATGCAGGCTTCCGCGATCGCGTCGCAGATTTCGGCGGAAGAGCTCACGGCGGTCGCCAACACCGTGCAGTCCGATACGTTCCGTTCGCTCGAAACGTACATCGTGGTGGCGGCTTTGTATCTCGCGTTGTCGTTGCTCATCAAGCTGATCGCGTGGGCCGTGGGCGAGCATCTCTTCAAGCGGCGCCGTGCGATGCGTCTCGCGGCGAAGCGCGCGGGCAAGACGCCGCCCGATTCGCAACGCATCGATACCGTCATTCCCGGAGGTGCGGCATGAGCGGCGGATTCACGTCAGCGCACCTTGTTTATCTGGTGCAATCGATCGGCTGGACGCTCGTGCTTTCCGTGCTTGCGTTCTTACTCGGCGGCATCGGCGGCTTCTGCGTGATGCTCGCGCGCATCTCGCCACGCGCGTGGCTTTCGCGCGCCGGGCTCGTCTATATCGAAGCGATTCAGGGCATTCCGCTGCTGATCCTGCTCTTCATCGTGTACTTCGGTTTGTCGGTGTATGGCTATCAGGTGCCCGCGCTCGTCGCGGCGGGCCTCGCGCTGATGGTCTATTCGAGCGCGTATCTCGGCGACATCTGGCGCGGTTGCATCGAAGCGATGCCGAAGCCGCAATGGGAAGCGTCGGAGTGCCTGTCGCTCACGCGCTGGCAGACGCTGCGCCTCGTGATCATCCCGCAGGCGATGCGTCTCGCGTTGCCGCCGACCGTCGGCTTTCTCGTGCAGCTCATCAAGATGACGTCGCTCGCTTCGGTGATCAGCTTCGTCGAACTGACGCGCGCGGGGCAGATCATCAACAACTCGATCTTCCAGCCGTTCCTCATCTTCGGACTGGTCGGCGCTTTCTATTTCGTACTGTGCTATCCGCTTTCGCGCTGGAGCCAATCGATGGGAACAAGCTCAATGTCAGCAATCGTTAAGGTCGGCGATATTCACAAGAGCTTCGGCTCCAATCATGTGCTCAAGGGCGTGTCTTTCGAAGTCAACAAGGGCGAGATGATCGCCGTGATCGGTGCGAGCGGCTCGGGCAAGAGCACAGCGCTGCGCTGCATCGACAGGCTGGAGACGATCGACCAGGGGCAGATCGAAGTGTGCGGCATTCGCGTGGACGATCCGAAAGTCGATCTGCATCTGTTGCGCCGCGAAGTGGGCATCGTATTTCAAAGCTATAACCTCTTTCCGCACCTGACCGTGGAAGAGAACATCATGCTTGCGCTGCGTCACGTGAAGAAGATGCCGCGCGACGAAGCGCACCGCATTGCGCTGAACGTGCTGGAGCAGGTCGGTCTTGCGCAGAAGGTCGATTCGTACCCCGAACAATTATCGGGAGGTCAGCAGCAGCGCGTTGCGATTGCGCGCTCGCTCGCGATGTCGCCGAAGGTGATGCTGTTCGACGAAGTGACGTCGGCGCTCGATCCGCAATTGACGGGAGAAGTGCTGCGCGTCATGGAAGATCTCGCGGCGGACGGCATGACGATGCTGCTCGTCACGCACGAGATGGCCTTCGCCAAGCGCGTCGCGGATCGCATCATCTACATGCATCAGGGCAAGGTGTGGGAAGTGGGCGACGGCAGCATGCTCGATGCGCCACGCACGCCTGAGTTGCGCGAATTTCTCGATAACGGACTTTGATATCCGCAGTATCCAATCAGTAACACCCATAACGAAGGAGACTCGACTTGAAAGCGAAGACAATCATTGCACGCGCGGCTTTGGCAACGTTGATGATGGCAGGTGCGGTGCACAGCGCGATGGCCGATCAACTCGACGACATCAAGAAGGCGGGCGTGGTGCGCGTCGCGATCGCGATCGGCACGCCGCTCTTCAGCTATGCGGATCAGAACCTGAAGCCCGCCGGATCGGATGTCGATACCGCCACCGCGCTCGCGAAGGATCTCGGCGTGAAGCTCGAACTCGTGCAGATCACCAACGCCGCACGCATTCCGACATTGCAGGCGAAGCGCGCGGACCTCGTGATCTCTTCGCTGTCGGTCACGCCGGAGCGCGCGAAAGTGGTCGATTTCTCGAACCCGTATGCGGTGATCTCGATCATCGTCGGCGGCGTGAAGACGATCAAGGTGAAGGATTACGCGGACCTGGACGGCAAGACCATCGGCCTCACACGCGCCACGGTGAACGACACGCTCACGACGCAACAGGCGAAGGGCGCGCAGATCCAGCGCTACGAGGACGACGCGACGCTCATCACGTCGATGGTCACGGGTCAGGTCGAGCTCTTCTCGAGCACGCCTTCGAACCTGAAGGAGATGCAGGATCGCGCGCCGCAACGCAACATCGAAATGAAATTCGAGCAGAAGACTTTCGATCTCGGCATCGCGATGAACAAGGATCAGCCGCGCCTGAAAGAGTGGGTGAACAACTGGGTCGGCACGAACATGAAGAACGGCAGCCTGAACACGATCTACAAGAAGTACCACGGCCGCGATCTGCCGGATACCGTGCGCAAGGGCGTTTGAGCTTGCATGTTCACGCGAGCGACGCGGCATTGCCGAGCGCTCGCGTGACGTGTTCGACCGCCGTGTGATCGGCGTGCTGCGATTAATCCGGTTCGCAATCAGAGCAACGAACTGGAAGCGGGGCGGGGCCGATCGGCTCGGCCCCGTTTGTCGTTTGCATTCGGCATACAAGGTTCGTCTTCGAATAATGCATTCGAAATGCCGCTATTGCCGCGTCTGAAAGTCTGCGCAGGCCACGCACATCATCTCGCCGCGCGCTTCGACACCGTTTGAGACAAGCCCCCACGCTCCGGCGTACACTCCCTTTGCGTTTTGAATCCTGCATGCATTGAGCCATCGCGAATGCACGGCGCCGCGTTCGCACGCGGGTTCGCCACTCATTGGACTTCCTCTCTTCATCACAGGAGCCATCATGGCCAAGAACACGGTAGCGGACTATCTGGCGAAGACGCTTGCGGCGGCGGGCGTGGAGCGCATCTGGGGCGTCACCGGCGACAGCCTGAACGGACTTGCCTTCAGCCTCGATCGCGTGGGCTCGATTCGCTGGATGCATACGCGTCACGAAGAAGCGGCCGCCTTCGCGGCAGGCGCGGAGGCTGCCGCTACCGGCAAACTTGCCGTCTGCGCGGGAAGTTGCGGGCCGGGCAACCTGCATCTCATCAACGGGCTCTTCGACTGCCATCGCAATCATCAACCGGTGCTTGCCATCGCTGCGCATATTCCGTCGACGGAAATCGGCCTGGGCTACTTTCAGGAGACGCACCCGCAAGAGTTGTTCAAGGAATGCAGCCACTTCGTCGAACTGGTATCGAACGCGTCGCAGTTTCCGCGCGTGCTCGAACGTGCGATGCGCGCGGCGCTCGATCAGCGCGGCGTCGCGGTCATCGTGTTGCCGGGCGATGTTGCATTGAGCGATGGCCCGAGCGTCGAGCCGCGCTGGACCGCGAGCGCGCCGGGCGCCATCGTGCCGGCCGATGCGGATCTCGGCAAGCTCGCAGACCTTCTGAACGGCTGCGAAGCGGTGACGATCATGTGCGGCAGCGGCGTCGCCGGCTCGCACGATGAAGTCGTCGCGCTCGCCGATACGCTCGGCGCGCCGATCGTGCATGCGCTGCGCGGCAAGCAGTTCATCGAATACGACAATCCGTTCGATGTCGGCATGACGGGGCTCATCGGCTTCAGTTCGGGTTATCACGCCATGATGTCGTGCGACACGCTGCTCCTGCTCGGCTGCGATTTTCCGTATCGCCCGTTCTATCCGCCGCAGGCGAAGATCGTGCAGATCGACTGGCGCGGCTCGCAACTGGGACGTCGCGCGCCGCTGGAAATGGGGCTCGTCGGCACGATCAAGGAAACGTTGACGGCGCTCCAGCCCAAACTCAAGCGCAAGGACGAACGGCACTTTCTGGAGAACGCGCTCAAGCACTATGCGACCGCGCGCAAGGACCTTGACGATCTCGCGACGCCGTCCGCGCCCGGACGTCCGATCCATCCGCAATATCTCACGAAGCTCGTCGATGAAATCGCCGCCGAAGACGCGATCTTCACCGTGGACGTCGGCACGCCGACGCTCTGGGCCGCGCGCTATCTGACGATGAACGGCAAGCGCCAGTTGCACGGCTCGTTCAATCACGGCTCGATGGCCAATGCAATGCCTCAAGCGCTCGGCGTGCAGGCCGCGCAGCCGCAACGGCAAGTGGTATCGCTATCGGGCGACGGCGGCCTGTCGATGTTGCTCGGCGATCTGCTCTCCGCTGTGCAGCTCGACTTGCCGATCAAGGTCGTCGTGTTCAACAACAGTCTGCTCGGCTTCGTGTCGATGGAGCTGAAGGCGGGCGGCTTTCTCGACACCAACGTCGATCTGAGCAAGACCGATTTTTCGCAAATCGCGAAGGGCGCGGGCATCTGGTCGGTGCGCGTGGAAGAGTCGGAGCAGCTCGAAAACGCGCTGCGCGAAGCGTTCGCGCACAAGGGACCGGCGGTCGTCGATGTCGTCACGTCGAAGCATGAACTCGCGATGCCGCCGACCATCGAACTGTCGCAGGCGAAGGGCTTCAGCCTCTATATGTTGCGGGCGATCCTGAGCGGGCGCGGCGATGAAATCGTCGAACTCGCGCGCACGAATCTGCGTTGAGCGAGACTGCGCGATGACTGAAGAGAAAGACAGCCTTCCGCTCGATCACGTGTTCGACTTCGAAGGGCAAGCCGTGCGTTATGGCGTGATCGGCGAGGGCGCGCCGCTCGTGCTGGTGCATGGGACGCCGTTTTCATCGCAGGTATGGCGGCGTATTGCGCCGATTGCGGCCCGTTCGCGGCGCGTGCATTACTTCGATCTGCTGGGCTATGGCGAATCGGAAATGCGCGACGGACAGGATGTTTCGCTGGGCGTGCAGAATCGCGTGCTCGCGGCGCTTGTCGCGCATTGGAGCGCAAACTGGAATGGCGCACTGCCCGATGTGCTCGCGCATGACTTCGGCGGTGCGACGTCGCTCAGAGCCGCGTTGCTGAACGGCTGCGCTTATCGTTCGCTGATGCTCGTCGATCCGGTCGCCGTGGCGCCTTGGGGGTCACCCTTCGTGCGTCATGTGCGTCAACATGAGGCCGCGTTTGCAGGCGTGCCGCCGTACATGCATCAAGCGATGCTCGATGCATATCTGCAAGGCGCGGTGCATCGAAAGTTATCGGAAGAGACATTGCGTATTTATACACAGCCATGGACCGGCGAGAAGGGACAGGCCGCGTTCTATCGGCAGATCGCGCAAATGGATCAGTGTTATACGGATGAAGTGCAGTCGCGCTATGGCGAACTGACGTGTCCCGTTTCGATTCTCTGGGGCGAGGAAGACGAATGGATACCGGTCGAGCGCGGCGTCGAACTTGCATCGTTGATTCCGCAGGCGCGCTTTACGCGTGTGCGCGGTTCGGGACATTTGATGCAGGAAGACGCGCCCGAGGTTATCGTCGGTGAATGGCTGACATTCGGGCACGCCGGCCTTTAGCGTCATCCTTTGTTTTTGGCATTCTCCGCGCGAAATGCCGCTTCTCCCGCGTCGGATACTTCGACCCATTTCTTGTCGGGCGGTGCATCGTCGACATAACTATCGTGCCAGTTCCACCACTTGTACGTCTGTGTTTGCGGATAACCTTCGGGCGAATCTTCCCATAGCTCCTGACGTCCAAGCGGCGTGATGTCGAGATAGTTCCATGTATTGCCCATCTGCTCGTCGCCGCGATTGTTGAGGAAATACGTGCGTAAGACCTGATCTCCATCACGGAAGAACACGTTGGTGCCGTGCCATTCGTCGACGCCGAAGTCGGCATCGAAACGATCCGTCAGCGTGAACCATGGAATGTCCCAGCCCATGCGTTCCTTTAATCGCGCGATGTCCTGCTGCGGCGCACGCGATACGAACACGAGCGTCGTGTCGCGTGCATTCAGATGCGCGAGATGCGCGACCTGATCGGCGACCAGCGAGCAACCCCGGCACGCATGCTCGGGCCAGCCGAACACGCCGGGCTCATAAAACGCGCGATAGACGATCAACTGACGCCGTCCGTCGAAGAGATCGATAAAGCTCGTCTTGCCGTCAGGGCCCTCGAACATATAGTCCGCTTTCACGGCCATCCACGGCATGCGGCGGCGCTCGGCGGCGAGCGCGTCACGCGCGCGCGTGTGGGCCTTTTCCTTCACGAGCAACTGCTGACGTGCCGCTTCCCACGCTTCTTCCGACACGACGGACGGTGTGCGCATGTCAGTCCGTGCGCCCGTCGTTCCTTTTTCGTCTGATGTAGTCATGGCTTTGCAACCTCCTGAGTTGAACTCTTGCTCGTCGTTTGCCGTGAACCAGTCTGCACCCGAACGCGAATGACCGGGAGTAACAAGTGTGACGGCATTTTCAGGAGGTTGCGTGCAGATCTTTCAGGCCCACGATTCGCGCAGCGCGTGCATCGTTTTCCAGTACGTGAAGTAGCGTCCGGCGAACATGCCCGCGACGATACCCGACACGGCCGCATCGATGACGCCATACGTCACGAGCGCCGGCAGATTCGTCACCGTCGCCATCTCGAAGCCGAGCCAGAACTTCGCGATGAACGTCGCCGCGATCAACAGCAAGGGCACGAACGACCCCGGCAGCATCACGGTGCGAGCGATCGGATCGACGATGAAGCGGCTCCGGCTCGCGTTGAACACGCCAGCCAGCACGCCCGCGCCGAGCGCGAGGATCCACGCGGCGACAGCGATGAAGCCCGTGAGCGGCGACGAAACCAGATGCGCGATGCCCATGCCCGCAAACACCAGCGGGATGATCGCGAGCTTGGAAATCGGCGTGGTGCTGGCCTGCGTTGCCTTGAAGCCGCGATACAGCAGGAATGCGAGCAGCACCCAGACCCACGTCGGCGTGCCTTGAATGATGGCGATCGGTGTCATGTTCATCTCCTTCAGAGCGGTTGTTTGATGCGCATGATGCCGCCGGAGAATTAGCTGCGAATGAGACGAACGAGTCCGTTTTTTATCGCGTGAATTAAGCGGTCCCCGAAATCCGGCCGCGTCGCGCTGCATTCTTAGCCCTGTTTTCCGCTCAATCCCAGCAGCCCGCGAATCGTTTCTTCGGTCTGTGCATAGCGTCCTTCGCCGAAGTGCGTGTACACGATCTTCCCGTTCTGATCGATCAAATACAGCGCGGGCCAATACGCGTTGTTATACGCATTCCACGTCGCGTATCGATTGTCCTGCGCGACCGGATATTCGATTCCATAACGCGCGATCGCTTTCTTCAGATTGCCCGTGTCGCGCTCGAACGAATACTCGGGCGTATGCACGCCGACCACGACGAGCCCTTTGTCCCGATAGCGCGCGTACCAGTCCTTCACATGCGGCAGCGTATGCGCGCAGTTGATGCAATCGAAGGTCCAGAAGTCGACGAGCACGACCTTGCCCCGCAACTGCGCGAGATCGAGCGGCGCGCTGTTGATCCAGTTATCGATGCCGGTGAAGTTCGGCGCCTGTGCGCCAAGTGCTTGCGTGGTTTTCACGCCGGCGGCCGAGTCGGTCGATGAAAACGCGGTGAGCGCGGCGACGGCGCCGAGCGCGGCGATCATCGCGGTGCCGACGGCGGCGATCTTGAGTCGAGCGAACATGACGGGTTCTCCTTTCGGTTTGCGTTGAAGCGTATTGAAGCGCGCGGATGTATCGGGCGCGTGTCCCGTTTGTATCGCCATGTATCCGGCGTCGCGGCCGATACACGGCGTTGCACGGCGCGCCGTTTCTGAAATTTCCGCGATACATGAAGGCGCTGGAATACGGCACATGGCCTGCTGTGCCGTTTCCCCGGCGTTCGATGCCGGTCCGTCCAACCGCTTTCCACGGAAGACCGATCTCATGTCACTCATCGTCATCGCATTGCTCGGCGGCGTGTTCACCGTGCTGAGCCCCTGCATCCTGCCGGTCGTGCCGTTCGTATTCGCGCGCTCGGACAAGCCCTTCGTCACCGACCGTCTGCCGCTTCTCATCGGACTCGCGGGAACGTTCGCGCTCGTGACGGGCATCGGCGTTGCCGGTCTCGCGGGCGCCGCGCAACTGAATCAGTATGGCCGATGGATCGCGCTCGCGACGCTCGGGCTGTTCGGCGTCGCGCTGCTGTTTCCATCGATTGCCGACCGGCTCACGCGGCCGTTGTCGATGCTCGCGGATCGTATCGTCGCGCGTTCGCAGACACAGGGCACGACGCGCCGTGTCGCTTCGTCGATGCTGCTGGGCGCCGCGACCGGGCTGCTGTGGGCTCCGTGCGCGGGGCCGGTCCTCGGCGTGATCCTCACGGGCGCGGCCCTGCATGGCGCGAACTGGCACACGGCTGCGGCGCTCGTCGCATACGGCGTCGGTGCGGCGAGTTCGCTTGCGGTTGCATCGAGCCTCGGCAAGCGCGCGCTGGATATGCTCAAGCGTTCGCTCGGCGTAGGCGAGCATCTGCGCCGCGCAATGGGCGCGCTCGTCGTGTTGACCGTGGCCGCAATCGCGACGGGCCTCGATACGCGTCTGCTCGCGCACATTCCCGGCGCGCCGACGAACGGCATCGAGAGCGCGCTCGTCGGCGTGTTGAAGACGAAGCAGACTTCGCATGATGCACGGCAGGGCGCGCGCATCGTGCGCGTATCGACGGCGGACGCGCTGCCGGTTCAGGGCAAACTGCCATCGCTCGACGGCGCGACGACCTGGCTCAATTCCGCGCCCCTTTCCGCCGATGCATTGCGCGGCAAGGTCGTCGTGATCAACTTCTGGACGTACTCGTGCATCAATTGTTTGCGCACGTTGCCGTATCTCAAGACATGGGCGCAACGTTATGGCGACGACGGGCTCGTCGTGATCGGCGTGCATACGCCCGAGTTCGGCTTCGAGCGCGACACGGGGAACGTGAAGCGCGCGCTCGCGAATCTGAACATCAAGTACCCCGTTGCCATCGACAACGAATACGGCATCTGGCGCGCGTTCGGCAATCAATACTGGCCGGCGTTCTATATCGTCGATGCACAAGGGCGCGTGCGCTTTCATCACTTCGGCGAAGGCGGATATCGCGATGCCGAGAACGCGATTCGCCAGTTGCTCGCCGATAACGGCGCGATGACGACCGCCCACGATGGGCAAGCCGTGCAGGGCAGCGGCGCACAAGCGGCGGCCGATCCGGCGAACATCGGTTCGGACGAGACTTATGTGGGTTATCGGCAGGCGCAGGATTTCGCTTCGCCGCAACGTGTGAAGCCCGATGCCGTCGAAACCTACACGCTGCCCGCGCAACTCGCACTCAACGACTGGGCGCTCGACGGAAAGTGGAACGTTGGTGCCGAAGCGGCGGCGCCGGCCGCGCCGCACGCGCGCATCGCGTATCGCTTCCATGCGCGCGATCTGCATCTCGTGCTCGGACCGTCGCCGGATGGCAAGCCGGTGCGCTTTCGCGTGACGATCGATGGTGCGGCGCCCGGCGCATCGCATGGCGCGGACATCGCCGCCGATGGCAGCGGCGTCGTCACGAATGCGCGTCTTTATCAGCTCGTGCGACAGTCCGGTGCAGTGGGAGATCGCACGTTCGAAATCGAGTTTCTCGATCCGGGCGCGCAGGCTTATAGCTTTACCTTCGGGTAATTCGCTTGCTAACTTTCCCTCTCGACGCCGCGCGGATGCGCGGCGTTTTTTCGCCTTTATCATCAGAAAGAGTCATTCAGAAGGCTCCAGATAGGGGCATTCCCTAGCCCTTCTTCCGAGAGGTCGCGCGGCGCGTGTCGTCCGCGCGCACGACCATTGCCCGCAAAGCCGCGCCCGCTATGACTTTGCAGCCCTCGCGCATCGACGCACCATTCTCAAGCATCTTCCGCACTGCCCGCTTGCATTACCAGAAGTATCGAAAAGTGCTCAGAAAATGTCGGTGGGTGATCGAAATTGGCCATGTACGCTTCATTCAACGCGAAGAACGCCGGGATGTTTCCGGCAGCGACAAATCCTTTTTCGAACCTGCTAGGTGGAATGACCCGATGATTCCCAACCTAACGCTCGCACCGAACGACGTCACGAATACAGTCCCCACGCAGTCGGGAACCGTATCGCCGGCCCGGTCGGTTGCGGCATCCCAGACCGAGATACTCACGGTCAAGAACCTTTCGAAGATTTTCGGCGCGAAGCCGGAGCGCGCGCGGGAGCTCTTGAAACAAGGCCTCGGCCGCAACGAAATCTTCGCGCAGACGGGCAACATGGTCGCTGTCGACGATGTCAGCCTCGCCGTCAACGCGGGCGAGATCTTCGTCATCATGGGCCTTTCCGGCTCGGGCAAATCGACGCTCGTGCGCCTGCTCAATCGACTGATCGAGCCGACGTCGGGACAAGTAATTCTCGAAGGCCGCGACATCGCGCCGATGAGCACGCCCGAACTGCGCGCCGTGCGCCGCGAAAAAATGGCGATGGTGTTCCAGTCTTTCGCGCTGCTGCCGAATCGCTCCGTCATCGACAACATTGCTTACGGCCTCGAAGTCGCGGGCAAGAAGAAAGCGGATCGGTATGAAGTTGCACGCGCCGCATTGACGCGCGTCGGCCTCGCTTCTTACGAGAAGCTGTTGCCGAGCGAATTGTCGGGCGGCATGCAGCAGCGCGTCGGCCTGGCGCGCGCGCTGGCAGTGAACCCTTCGGTGCTGTTGATGGACGAGGCGTTCTCCGCACTCGACCCGCTTATCCGCTTCGAAATGCAGAACGAACTGCTGCGCTTGCAGAAGGAAGAACAGCGCACGATCGTCTTCATCTCGCACGATATCGAAGAAGCCGTGAAGATCGGCGGGCGCATCGGCATCATGAAGGACGGCCGCCTGATTCAAGTGGGCACGCCCGCCGAGTTGATCCAGTCGCCCGCCGACGCTTATGTGCGCGACTTCTTCCGCAATGTCGATGTATCGCGCTTCCTCGAAGCATCGAGTCTGATGACGAAGGTCGAGCGCGGTCTCATCGCATGCAATACGGGCGCGCCGTCGGAACGCTATTTGAATAGTCTCATCGACAGCGGCGCCGAGTGCGGCTACGTATGCGACGAGGCGGGGCGCTATCAAGGCTGCGTGACGCCCGCATCGCTGCACAAGAGCGGCAGCCGGCCGATCAGCGACGCCATGCTGCGCGACGTCGCGGCCGTTCCGCTGACAGCGGATTTGCATCAACTCGCGACCATCGCGCTCGGTCAGGAGCACGACGTGCCGGTCACCGATGAACAAGGCAGACTCGCGGGCGTGGTGTCGTGCCGCACGATTCTCAAGCAGGTCATGGAGCGGAGAGCAGCATGAATTCCTCGATCTTTGGAAAGTTCGCCGAAGACGCAGTCAACTTTCTTTTCTCGCATTTTCGCGGCGGTTTCGACGCATTTTCGGCCGCGCTCGGCGCGGTCATCAAGCTGCTCGAAGACGGCCTGGGCGCGGTGCCGTTCATCGCGATGCTCGTAATTCTCATGGCGCTCGCGCTGTGGAGAAAAGGCGTCGTGTTCGCCGTGTTCGTCGGCGCGGCGCTTTATGTCATCAACTACATGGGCCTTTGGGCGCAGACGGTTTCGACACTGGCGCTCGTCGTAGCAGCGACGTTCTTCAGTCTCGTGATCGGCGTGCCGCTCGGCATCTGGGGCGCGCGCAACAGGCGTGTGGAAGTCGTGCTGCGCTCCTTGCTCGACTTCATGCAGACGATGCCCGCGTTCGTCTATCTGATTCCCGCGGTCATTCTGTTCGGGCTCGGACGCGTGCCCGCCGTGATCGCGACGATCGTCTTCGCGATGCCGCCTGTCGTGCGCCTGACGACGCTCGGCATCCGGCAGGTGCGCGAGGAATTGCTCGAAGCGGGCCGCTCGTTCGGCAGCACGGATGCGCAACTGCTCTGGAAAATCCAGTTGCCCAACGCACTGCCTTCGATCATGGCGGGCGTGAATCAGACGATCATGATGGCGCTGTCGATGGTGGTGGTCGCTTCGATGATCGGTGCGGGCGGACTCGGCGAATACGTGCTGAGCGGCATTCAGCGGCTGGATATCGGAATCGGCTTCGAAGGCGGTCTCGGCGTCGTGCTGCTCGCGATCATTCTGGATCGGCTGACGGAGAGCTTCGGCGTGAAGTCGAAGAAATCGAAGAAGAAGGTCATCTCCACGCCGGTAAAGCCCGCAACGGCCGGAAACGCCACGCAAACCTGATCGATACAGCATCGACAACACCTTGATATTGAATGTTCCGATACGGAGTCCGAAATGAATAACAGCTTCATCAAATCCTTGATCGTCAAGATCGTGACGCCGGCCATCGTGGCGTTCGGGGCCGGTGCGAATCCGGCGATCTCGGCCGAGCCGATCAAGGTCGCCGTCACGAACTGGGCCGACGTGCTCGCGGTCGCGAACGTCGCGAAGTATGTGCTCGAAACGAAGCTCCAGCAGCCGGTGCAGTTCGTTCAGGCGGATATCGGCATCCAGTATCAGGGTGTGTCGCGCGGCGATCTCGACATCATGGTCGGCGGATGGCTGCCGGTGACGCACGGCCAGTATGTGGCGCGCTACAAGGACACGCTCGACGACGTCGGCATCATTTATACAGGCGGCAAGAACGGATGGGCGGTGCCCGCCTATGTGCCCGAGTCGCAGGTTTCTTCGATCGAAGATCTGAAGAAACCGGACGTGCAGAAGCAGCTCGATGGCGTGATCCAGGGCATCGAGCCGGGCGGCGGTCTCATGCAGGCGTCGGAGAAGACCATCAAGGCTTATGACCTGTCGGGCTATAAGCTGCAATCGGCCAGCGAGGCCGGCATGCTCGCGGCCATTCAGCGCGCATATGGATCGAAGCAATGGATCGTCGCAACGGTATGGAGCCCGCACTGGCTGTTCCAGAAGTGGCAGATGCGTTATCTGAAAGACCCGAAGGGCACGCTCGGCGGTGAAGAGCAGGTTCACGCTTTCGCGTCGAAGCAGTTCGCGACCAAGTTTCCGCGTGCGGATGTATTCTTCAAGCATTTCAAGCTGACGCTCGCGGATGTCGAGTCGATCGAATTCGAAGGCAATTCGACCAACGATTACGCGAGCGCCGCGAAGAAGTTCGTCGACGCGCATCCGGACAAGGTGAAGGCATGGCTCGCGCAATGAAGCTCGAGTTGAATGCTTCGTAAAGCCGTATTGCACGACACCCTCGGAGTATTTCCCGTGAACGAGTATCCGCGCTTCTTCGGCGACAGCCTGCAGAGCCACTATCCGGTCATCGCATCGGAGATCGCTTTGGCGTTGCGGCATCAGCAAACGCAGATCGAACTGGTTGCATCCGAAAATATCGTGTCGCCGGCGGTGCTGGAAGCGCAGGGCGCGGTCCTCGCGAACAGGTACGCCGAAGGTATCCGTTGCTGCGCTGCGAGCATGTCGATCGCATCGAGGCACTTGCGATCGATCGCGTGAAAGCATTGTTCGACGCCGAATTCGCCAACGTGCAGCATCGCGCATGACCACAAACACTTCATTCATCAGAGAGACAATCATGAGCTTCGAAGGCGTACATACTCCGCTCGTCACCCCGTTCAAAGACGACGGCGAAATAGATCACGAGATGCTCGGCAAGCATGCCGCCAGTCTCGTGGGCCGCGTGGCGGGCATGGGCGTGGGCGGCACGACCGGCGAGTACTACGCGCTAAGCTTCGACGAGCGCGTGAAGACGTTCGAAACCGTGGCGTCCGCGGTCGGCGGCAAGACGTACCTCACCGCAGGCATCAACGCGACCACGACGAAGGAAGTCATTCGTATCGGCCAGGAAGCGAAGCGTGCGGGTTACGACGCGTTGCTCGTCGCCGCGCCGTATTACGCGCAGCCGACGCAGGAAGAATTGCTCGATCATCTGCTGAAGGTCGATGACGCGCTCGACATGCCCATCATGCTCTACAACTTCCCTGCGCGCACCGGCACGGCGATCGGCGACGAAGTTCTCGATAAGCTGCTCGCGCGCCCCAACTTCGCGGCGATGAAAGAGAGCACGGGCGATATCGCGCATCTGCATCATCTCGCGACGCATCTGCCGGAGCGCTTCGTCCTCAGTTGCGGCATGGACGATCAGGCGCTCGAATTCTTCACGTGGGGCGTGCGAAGCTGGGTCGCGGGTGCATCGAATTTTCTGCCCGAAGCGCATACCGAATTGCTCGAAGCATGCGTGAAACGCGGCGATTTCAACACGGGCCGCAAGCTGATGACGCAACTGCTTCCGGTGCTCGAACTGCTGGAGCGCAGCGGAAAATTCATCCAGTATGTGCGTTATGGATGCGAACTCGCGGGCACGCGCGTCGGCAATGCGCGCGCGCCGCTCGGCACGCTCAACGACGAAGAGCGCAGTGCCTTCGCCAAGATCGTTCAACCCTTGCTGCGCAACGCTCAGTAACGTGAATGGCCTCGAAACTGGACTTCGTGCGGTTTCCCGCACCCGATGGTGTGAACGGCTGGTGGGAAAGCCTGCCGCCCGCCGCGCCCGCCAAAGGCGTGACGGGCGATCGGCGCTTCGACTTCGTGGTGGTCGGTGGCGGCATCACCGGCTTGTGCGCGGCGCGGCGGCTGGCCGAACTCGCGCCGGATGCATCGATCGCGCTCGTCGAGGCGGATCGCATCGGGCGCTCGACAGCGGGGCGTAATTCCGGTTTTTTCGTCGATCTGCCGCATGACATCAGCAGCGAAAGTTATTCGCGCAGTGTCGAGGCCGACAAGGCGGACGTACGCCTGCAACGGCATGGCATCGGCTATGTGCGCGGCACGGTCAAAGCACATGGCATCGATTGCGACTGGCGCGACGACGGCAAGTATCACGCCTCGGTGAACAAGAAGGGCCATACGGCGCTGACTCATTTCGCGAATGGGCTCGCGCGCATCGACGAACCGTGCGAATGGCTCGACGAAACCGCCATCGCCAAAGTGACGGGCACGCGCTTCTATCAAAGCGCGCTCTTCACGCCGGGATGCAGCACCGTGCAGCCGGCTGCGCTCATGCGCGGCCTCGCCGCGACGCAGCCTTCGAACGTGACGGTGTTCGAATTGAGCGCAGTACAGGGCATGGAAACGCGCGGACAGACGAAGCTCCTGCGCTTTGCGAACGGCAAGCTCGAAACGAAGCGCGTCGTGCTGTGCACCAATGCCTATGCGGCGACGTTCGGCGGCCATCCGAACGGCTTGTTGCCGGTCTATACGTTCGCGTCGATGTCGCGCGTCATGACCGACGACGAAATCGCAAGACTCGGCGGCACGAATTCCTGGGCGCTCATTCCCGCCGATCCGATGGGCACCACCGTGCGCCGTCTCGCGACGAACCGTATTTGCGTACGCAACCATTTCGCGTTCCGGCCGAATCTGTCGGTATCGCAAGGCGATCTCGCGAAGGCGAAACATCTGCATCAACGCTCGTTCGACCGGCGTTTTCCGATGCTCGACGATGTCGAACTGCAATACACATGGGGCGGCGCGCTGTGCCTCTCGGCGAACAACGGCGCGCTCTTCGGGCAACGCGACGACGGCGTGTTCGAAGCCGTCGGCTGCAACGGACTTGGCCTGAGCCGTGGATCGGCGGCGGGCAAGCTCATCGCCGAATACGCGCTCGGGCAATCGAACGAATTGATCGATCAACTGCTGAAACAGCCGCATCCGCGTTCGCTGCCGATGCGGCCGATTGCGGATGTCGCGGTGTCGGCGGCAATCTGGATGAAGGAATTCTCGGCGGGCGCCGAACTTTGAATCTGTGAGGACATGACATGACGACGCATCAGGAATGGAAACGTCAGGCAGAAGACCTGTCGCTCGACGGCCGCGCATTCATCGCGGGAGCACGCTGCAATGCGGCATCGAATGAAACGTTCGACACGCTGAATCCTTCGACCGGCAAGGTGCTCGCGGAAGTCGCGAAGTGCGACGCGAAGGACATCGACCGCGCGGTCGTCGCGGCGCGCGACGCGTTCGAATCGGGCGTGTGGTCGAAGGCGGCGCCATCGCAGAGAAAGGCCGTGTTGCTGCGCCTCGCGCAATTGATCGACGACAACGCCGAAGAACTCGCTTTGCTCGAGGCGCTCGAAGCGGGCAAGCCGATCAGCGAATGCATGGGGCTGGATATTCCCGAGTCGGCGTCATGCATTCGTTGGCATGCCGAAGTAACGGACAAGCGCTACGATGCGTTGTCGCCGTCCGGTTCGAGCGTCGTGAGCATGATTACGCGCGAGCCGATCGGTGTCGTCGGCGCGGTGCTGCCGTGGAACTTTCCGGCGCTGATGCTGGCGTGGAAGATCGGGCCGGCGCTGTCGGTTGGCAATAGCGTCATCGTGAAGCCAGCGGAACAGACCTCGCTTTCGACACTGCGTATCGCGGACCTCGCACTCGAAGCGGGCCTGCCGCCCGGCGTGTTGAGCGTCGTGACGGGCTTCGGCGAGAGCGCGGGACAGGCGCTCGGCACGCATGCCGATGTCGATCTCATCGCGTTCACGGGATCGACCGAAACCGGCAAGCGCTTCCTGCGCTATTCCGCCGATACGAACCTGAAGCGCGTCGTGCTCGAATGCGGCGGGAAGAATCCGCAAGTCGTGTTGCCCGACGTCGCCAATCTCGATGCCGTCGCGGAGCAGGCCGTCGCCGCCGCGTTCTGGAACATGGGCGAGAACTGCAGCGCGGGCTCGCGCATCCTGGTGCACACGAGCCACAAGGCCGAACTGCTGCAAAAGGTGCAGGCCGTGCTCGAAGGCTGGAAGACCGGCGATCCGCTCGATCCCGATGTCAAGCTCGGCTCGCTCATCGAGGAAGCGCATTACCGCAAGGTGCTCGGCCACATCGAGAAGGCGAAGGCGGAAGGCGCGCGCGTTGCGAGCGGCGGCAACGCGACGCTTGCGGAAACGGGCGGCTGGTTCGTCGAGCCGACCATCTTCGACAACGTCACGCCCGAGATGAGCATCGCGCGCGAAGAGGTCTTCGGCCCGGTCGTGTGCTTTATCGAATATGCTGACGTCGACGAGGCCGTGCGTATCGCCAACGATACGTGCTACGGACTCGCGGCATCGCTGTGGACCGACAACGTGAACCAGGCGCATAAGGTCGCGGCGCGCATTCGCGCCGGCACCGTGACCGTGAACTGCTTCGGCGAGGGCGATCTCTCGACACCCTTCGGCGGCTTCAAGCAGTCCGGTTTCGGCGGACGCGACAAGTCGGTCTACGCGCACGATCAATACTGCGAGCTGAAGACGACCTGGCTGAAGCTCGACTGATCATCGGACGAGGCACCATGCGCATTGGCTTCATCGGCACCGGCACGATCACGGAGGCGGTCGTGACCGGCATGATCCGTTTCGGCGTTGCTTTCGAGCGCGTCGCGCTGTCGCCCCGCAATGCGGGTACCGCGGCGCGACTGGCCGCGCTCGACGCGCGCATCGAAGTCTGCGAAAGCAATCAGCACGTGCTCGATGCGTCGGACGTGGTCTGTCTCGCGGTCGTGCCGCAAATCGCGGCGGACGTATTGAGCGCACTCACGTTCGATGCGCGGCATCACGTCATCAGCTTCATCGCGGGAACGTCGCTCGATCGTGTTCGGGCATTCGTGCGACGTTCGGCGAAGGTCCTGCGCGCCGTGCCGCTGCCCGCCGTGGCCGCAGGCAAGGGCAGCACGGCGATCTGCCCGCGCGACGACATCGCACGGGCGCTGTTCGCGCCGCTCGGCGAAGCAGTCGAAGTGGACGACGAACATCAGTTCGACGCGCTGTCCGCCGCAACCGCGACGATGGCGGCCTTCTTCGCGCTGCTGGAAGAACAGGTGTCGTGGCTCGTGGCGCAGGGCGTGCCGTATGCGTCGGCCCGTTCGTTTTTGTCGGGCTATCATGTGGGTCTCGCTCACGAAACGACCGAAAGCGCGGAGCCTTTCTCGGCGATGATCGGCCACGCAAGCACGCCCGGCGGTCTCAACGAGCAACTCAACCGCGAGCTGTCGGAGCGGGGCACGTACGCGGACTATACACAGGCACTCGACAACATCATGCGCCGCGTGCAAGGTCGCGGATGAGCGCGCGGAGAACGAAGAACAAACGATAATCGCGGCCCTCGAAGGTGAGTCACATGCAGAAGAAACAGCAGTTCGCGGACCGGCTTCTCGCCCAGATGCCGTCGCTGCGCGCGCTCCGGTGTTTCGTCACCGCGGCGCGTTACGAGAGCTTCACGCAAGCCGCGGAAGTGCTGTGCGTCACGCAGGCGGCCGTGAGCCGGCAGATCAAGGAGCTCGAAGACACGCTCGAAGTCGCGTTGTTCGAACGCACGGGCCGGCACATCTCGCTGACCGACGCGGGCCGCATTCTCTACAACGCGTCGTATCTTTCGATCATGAATATCGCGGAGGCGGCGCAGGCGGTGCGGCGCGTCGATCGTCACGCGCTGACGCTTTGCATCTCTCATACGTTTTCGGCGCTCTGGCTTTCATTCAGACTGCCCGCGTTTCGCCAGCGCTTTCCAAATATTCGCCTGCATGTGATGGTGACCGAGCACTTCATGGAGCTCGACGATCTCATGGAGCCCGATGTCATCATCACGAAGAATCCGCCGCGCGAAGCGGAGTATGAAGTCGAGCCGCTCTTTCACGACATCGTTTATCCGGTATGCAGCGTTCCGTTTTATGAGCGCTATTTTCATGGCCGCACGTTGAAGCCGCTCGATCTGCTCGCGCAACCCACGTTGAGTCTGTCGCTGCTCGGGCGCGCGCAGGTGTGCGAGCACGTCGACTGGCGCGTGTGGAAAAACTGGTATCAGCAGGGCGACGGCTCCGAACGGCTCGATCAGCACGACGATCTGGAGAGCAACGACTATCGGCTGCTCGTCGCGCAGGCCGAAGCGGGCGAAGGGACATTGCTCGGCTGGCATCATCTCGTGCATCGTCAGGTCGAGCAGAAAAAACTGGTTCGGCCCGTGGACGATGCGCTCGTGTTCCATGATCGTCATCATTATGTGATCACGCATCGCAACGCGAAATCGCGCCCGGAATACATTCAGTTTCGCCAATGGCTCGACGAGGAAATCGCCACGATGATGCAGGGCTGGCCCGCGGCCGAATCGAAGGCCATTCTCTGAGCGTCGCATGAAACCGGCAACCGAAAAAACGAAGGGTTATCGGCGGCTCATTCCGTCGGTGACGGCGCTGGTCGAATTCGAAGCCGTCGCGCGGCTCGGCAGCTTCACGCTCGCGGCGCATGAACTGGGCGTCACGCAGGCCGCCGTGAGCCGGCAGGTCCGGTTCCTCGAAGAAACGCTCGGCACGCGGCTTTTTCGTCGCCTGCATCGCGCGATCGAACTGACCGGAGAAGGCGAGGCGCTGTATCGCGTCGTCGCGGAATCGATGCAGAAGATCGCGAGCGTGTTCGACCGCATCGCGCGCGGTCCCGTACAGCAGGAACTCGTGCTGGCCGCGACCTCCGCGTTCTCGCACTTCCGTCTCCTGCCACGGCTCGCGTCGCTCAAGGCCGCCCAGCCCGATTTGCAATTGCGGCTGTCTACCCAGATGTTCACGGCGGATCTGCGGCACAAGGAAATCGATGTCGCGGTGCGCTTCGGCAATGGCGTCTGGCCGGACGGCACGGCGACCCTGCTCTTCGACGAGGAAGTCTTTCCGGTCTGTTCCCCCGCGTGGCTCGCGAAGCAGCCGGCGCCGGCATCGCTGGAAGAGCTTGCGGGCGCCGTGCTGGTCGAATCGGATTCGACGTCCGAAGGCTGGATGGGCTGGGAAGAGTGGTTCCATGCGGTCGGCATCCGGCCGATGCGCCTGAATTTCGCGCTGCGTTGCAGCCTCTATACCGATGCGATCCAGGCCGCGCGGTACGGCCAGGGCGTCGCGCTCGGCTGGGGCCGTCTCGTTCAGGATTTTATCGAGAGCGGCGAACTGGTCAGGCTGCACGTGGCGTCGTTCAAGCCGGGCGATTCCTACTTTGCCGTGGTGCCGCACGGCCGCACGATCACGCCCGCCATCGCCGGTCTGATCGACTGGCTGCGCGATGCTGCGCACGCATAATCCAAAGTAATCCGAGATAGAAAATAAAGCGCATTGACGCTATTTTTCAGCGATCCAATACTCGGGTTATTGCGGGACCATTCGTAGTCCCGATCCGTGACGATGGAGAGCGACGATGTCCGAAGTGCAAGTCAAGACGCATGGCGAACTGATCCGCAGCCGCGAGCCCGGCCACGGATTGCCCGGCGAGCTGTTCGGGCGGCAGGACGTGTTCGAGACGGATGTCGAGGTGTTTTTTCACAAGCACTGGATTCTGGTCGGCGTGACGGCGGATGTGCCCGAGCCGGGCGATGTCTCGACGGTGGATATCGGCCGGGCTTCGATCCTCATCGTTCGCGACGACGACGAAAATATCCGCACTTATCGCAATGTCTGCCGGCATCGCGGGGCGCGTCTGAAGGAGGCGGGGAAATCGACGGTCGGCATGCTGGTTTGCCCGTATCACCAGTGGACCTACGATCTCGACGGCAGCCTGCGCCACGCCGCGCACATGGGCCGTGATTTCGATGCGAAGTGCCGCAGCCTGCTGCCGGTGCATACGCGCATCGTCGGCACGCATATTTTCGTGTGTCTCTCCGACGAAACGCCGGCCGACATCGCGAAGCTCGAAGACGCCATGGCGCCGCGCCTTGCGCCCTATGATTTGCGGAATACGAAGATCGCGTTCGAATCGGAGATCATCGAGAACGGCAACTGGAAGCTCGTGATCGAGAACAATCGCGAGTGCTATCACTGCGCGGCGACGCATCCTGAACTGACCGCCTCGTTTCTGCCCGAGGATTTCGGTTTTTGCCCCGAGAATCTTACCGAGGAAGCGCTTCGTGAAATCGAAGCCTACAGGGAACGCAACGCGGCGTGTCAGGAAAGCTGGGAGCGCGATGGCTTTACGAGCGCGACCGTCGAATGGCTGGACGAGGACGCCGTCACGCAGTTCAGAACGCAGCAGCTCGTCATTGCGGGGCACGGCGAGTCGCAGACCATGAGCACGAAGGTCGCGAGCGAAAAGCTGCTGGGCAATCTGCAGCGGCGCGATCTCGGCGATACGCATCTCTGGACGCACAACTCATGGACGCACGTGATGAGCGACCATGCGGTCGTGTCGTACATCATTCCGCTCGCGCCGGATAAAACGCTCGTGCGCTCGAAATGGCTCGTGCACGCGGATGCGGTGGAGGGCGTCGATTATCAGATCCAGGATCTGACCGAAGTGTGGGTCGCGACGAACGCGCAGGACAAGCATCTCGTCGAAATCACGCACGAGGGTACGCAGGATCCGGCGTATCGGCCTGCCGTGTTCTCGCCGTTTACGGAGAGTTATGTGGAGCAGTTTTCGCGCTGGTACGCGGCTCGGTTGGGCGCGCATGGCGTCTAGGTTTTTTTAGGGTTCTTGGCGAAAGCGCTTGTCGCCGGATCCCGATTTGTTATTGGTTTATTAGTGTTGCCCCTGTGCGGGGCGGCAGTTACTTTCTTTGCTGCTGCAAAGAAAGTAACCAAAGAAAGCAGCTTTTCCATCCAAAGTGCTTCATGCCGGCCGCGGCACAGGCGATTGGCTGAATGGCCCCCAGAGTAGCGAGTGCCCTCAAAGGTCTTATCGGGCTTGGATCGCGCACGATCTGAGACATCGCACCACACGCCAGATTGGTTCAGCACGAAATAGCTCCGGCCCGCTTCGCGGCCGATGGGTCAATCGGGCTGCGCGCGCCTCTTTCTCGCTGGTTTCCCTCGCATACCCGACGGCAGCGCGCAGCGCTGTGCCGCAGCTATTTGGTGCTGAACCAGCGCGTTTAAACGTTTGGAGCGTCAGACCGTGCGCGAGCCAAACCGGGTAAGTCCTTCGAGGGCGACACTTAGGCGAGTGCCACCGGCGGCTGGCAAGCATGGCCAAACTGCGTGTGACCGCGGGCCTAAACGAGCTGCTTTCTTTGGTTACTTTCTTTGCAGCAGCAAAGAAAGTGACTGCCGCCCCGCACAGGGGCAACGCTAATAAACCAAAAGCAAATCGGGATCCGGCGAAAACCTGAATCCTGTCCAACGCTAAAGCTAAACGATAAAGCCACCGCACTCAGTGATCAGTCACAAACGTCGGGTGACGCGTACGAATCTCGTCCACCTGACTGAGCGTGCCCGACAGATGCTTGCGCAACGCAGCATCCGCAGCATCGGCGTCGCCTTTTTCGATCGCATCGACGATTTCGGTGTGATCGCGCACCACGGCCATCGTCTTGCCCTCGACCGGCAAATGCAGACGGCGCAAGCGGTCGATATGGCCGCTCAGTCTGCGCACGAGGTCCCAGAGCTGCGGTACGCCCGCAGCCTCGTACATCTGCTTGTGAAACGCCTGATCGAGCAATGAAAACTGCTCGATGTCCGTCGGATCCAGCCACTCCGTTTGCTCCGCGATCGTCGCGCGCAGACGTGCAACCAGCGACGCCTTGTGCTCCCGCGCCAGCGTGCGCACGACTTCGAGTTCGATCGAGCGGCGCAGAAAGTGCGCCTGCATCGCCGACGCCACGCTGATCTGGCTCACGACCGTCGCGTGCTGCGGAAAGATGTCGACGAGTCCTTCCTCGCCGAGTTTCATCAGCGCGTCGCGCACGGGCGTTTGACTCAAGCCGTAGCGCGTCGCGAGTTCGACCCGCGACAGCACCGTGCCGGGCGCAAGTTCGAGCGACAGGATCATTTCGCGCAATCGTTCGAAAACTTGCGGCGCGGCGTGGCGAGAGCGGTCGAGGCGATGGACGGAGCCGTTTTTCATGTCAGACGGAAAACGATAAATAACTGAAACATTAGTACTATAGCCGCGCAATGCGCCGTGCGGCAGCACGAAAGCATACGAGAAGGTCCGCGTATACCCGACTGACACACTAATACATTAGTGCTTTACCATGCGGTTACTCTCGCCACTTCCGGATTTTTCGACATGACCCGCGCCATCGCCATCACCCACGTTCGCATTACCCCGATCGCCTTTCGCGACGGCCCGTTGCTCAACGCCGCGGGCATTCACGAGCCGTGGGCGTTGCGCGCCATCGTCGAACTGGAGACGAGCGACGGACGTGTCGGCATCTCCGAGACCTATGGCGACGAGCCGATGCTGCGTGTGCTCGATCAGGCCAAAGACCTCGTGATCGGCCTCTCGCCATTCGAGTTGAACCAGATGGAAGAGCGCGTGCGCGCGACGATCACGGCGACGCCCGGCGCGGTCGAATTCGAACTCGCGCCCGGCTCGCATGCCGCGAAAAATGCGCCGAAGGTCATCAGCACGTTCGAAGTGGCGATGCTCGACCTGCAAGGGCAGATCGTGGGCGCGCCGGTGGTCGATCTTCTGGGCGGCAAGGTCCGCGACGCCGTGCCGTACAGCGCGTATCTGTTTTTCAAGTACGCGGAGCATATCGACAAGCCGTACGCGCCCGATGCGTGGGGCGAGGGCATCAGCCCGGAGCAGATCGTCGCGCAGGCGCAGCGCATGATCGATTTGTACGGATTCCAAAGTATCAAGCTGAAGGGCGGCGTGTTCGAGCCCACGCATGAAATCGCCTGCATGAAGGCGCTCGCGAAGGCATTCCCCGGTGTGCCGCTGCGCCTCGATCCGAACGCGAACTGGACGCTGGAGACAAGCATCGCGGCCGCGCCCGAGCTCGACGAAATCCTCGAATACTACGAAGACCCGTGCCCCGGTCTCGAAGGCATGGCCGAACTGCAGAAGCACACGAAGCTGCCGCTCGCGACCAACATGGTCATCACGACGATGGACGACTTCCGTCGCGGCTGCAACATGGGATCGATCAAGGTGCTGCTCTCCGATCACCACTACTGGGGCGGCCTGCGCGCCACGCAAACACTGGCGCGCATGGCGCGGCTGTGGGGCTTCGGCATGTCGATGCATTCGAACTCGCACCTCGGCATCAGCCTGATGGCGATGACGCATGTCGCGGCGAGCGTGCCGAACCTCACGTATGCGTGCGACACGCATTACCCGTGGCAGGAAGAGGAAGTGATCAAGGGTGGCCGCGTCCGTTTCGACAACGGCGCGGTGCGCGTGCCGACGACGCCGGGTCTCGGCGTCGAGCTCGATCGCGAGAAGCTCGCCGAATTGCACGCGCAATACCTGACGTGCGGCGTGCGCAATCGCGACGACCTCTCGCAGATGCGCAAGTATCAGCCGGATTTCACCGGCAAGAATCCGCGCTTCTGAGACATGGAAAAAATACGCGCAATCACGGAGACAACCTCATGAGCACTTCCAGCGCGCTGTCGAGCGCCGTTCGCAAGATCAAGTGGCATGTGCTGCCGCTTTTCGTGGTGATGTTCATCGTCAATTACATCGACCGCGTGAACATCGGTTTCGTGCGCCAGCACTTGAGCGCGGATCTCGGCATCGGCGCGGCGGCCTACGGGCTCGGCGCGGGCTTGTTCTTCGTGAGCTACGCGGTGTTCGAAGTGCCGTCGAACATGCTGATGCAGCGCTTCGGCGCGAAAGCGTGGCTCACGCGCATCATGATCACGTGGGGACTTGCAGCCGTGGGCATGGCCTTCGTGAAGGGCGAGACCTCGTTTTATGCGATGCGGCTCGTGCTCGGCGCGGCCGAAGCGGGCTTCTTTCCGGGCGTCGTGTTCTATTTCACGCAATGGCTACCGCGCGATGAACGCGGCAAGGCCATGGCCGTATTCCTGAGCGGCTCCGCGCTGGCTTCGGTGTTCTCCGGGCCGATCTCGGGCGGGCTGATGCTGATCGAAGGCGTGGGGCTGCATGGCTGGCAGTGGATGTTCATCATCGAAGGCATGGCTTCTGTGGTACTCGCCGGCTTCGTGTGGTTCTGGCTCGACTCGAAGCCGCGCGACGCGAAGTGGCTCACGCCCGCCGAGCAGGATGCGCTCGTCGCCGAGATCGAGGACGAGCAGCGCCGTCGCGATGCCGTGCACACGAAGAAGCCGTCGTCGTGGAGTCTCCTGCGCGATCCGCAAATCCTGATCTTCTGCCTGATCTATTTCTCCGTTTCGCTGACGATTTACGGCGCGACGTTCTGGCTGCCGAGCATCATCCGCAAGATGGGGCATCTCAACGATTTTCAGGTCGGTCTCTTCAACTCGATTCCGTGGCTCATTTCCATCGTCGCGATGTATCTGTTCGCGGCGTTCGCGGCGCGCTTCAAGTTTCAGCAGGCCTGGGTCGCGTGCGTATTGCTGATCGCGGCGGCCGGCATGTATGCGGCGGGTCTCGGCAGTCCGGTTTTTTCGTTCGTCGCGATCTGCTTTGCGGCGATCGGTTTCAAGGCTGCGTCGTCGCTGTTCTGGCCGATTCCGCAAGGTTATCTCGATGCGCGCATCGCCGCGCCCGTGCTCGCGCTGATCAATTCGATCGGCAATCTCGGCGGCTTCGTCGCGCCGGCGACGTTCGGTTTCCTCGAACAGAAGACAGGTTCGATTCAAGGCGGATTGACGGGGCTCGCGGTGATGTCGGTCGTGGCCGCGGGTGTCGTGTTCTTCGCGCGCGTGACGCCTCGTGCCGGGCGCGATGCGCCGGCGTTGCAGCCGGGCGTTCAGCGGTAATCGCGCGGGCCTCGAAGGCTTTGCCGTCGCAAGAACGGCGCATGCGTGTAGTTGTTGCACATGACCGGTGTTCAGCGACGAAACATCGCCGATTTACGCGGATCATCGTCGTAGTGAAATTGAGCAGGATGACATATCCATGACGGACTCTCGCCGCTTTGCGTGGCTGATGTAATTGTGAGGAAGTTGCGCTACCGTGCTTCTGTGACACGACGCTGATTGCGGAAGCGTTATTTCGCAACCGTCAAATTGCATCAAATGACGGTTGCATCGGAGGCGTGACGGCACGACACTTGCACCTCAGTGGGCTCACTTCAAAAGGAGATGTCATGAGTATTTTTTCGAATATCCTGAACAAAATTTTTCACCACGACAGTGCACCGGCCAGCGCGAGTCCCGATGCAGCGCCCGCCACCGCACCGGCTACCTCGACAGCCGCTGCCGCCCCTGGCCAGCCGGCCGCAGCACCGATGCAGGAAGTCGACGTCGAAGCGGTCCTGACGCAAATGCAGGCGAATCAGGGCGAAAAACTGAACTGGCGCACGTCGATTGTCGATCTGATGAAGCTGCTCAGCCTCGACAGCAGCCTCTCCGCCCGTAAGGAACTTGCGACGGAACTGCATTACAGCGGCAACATGGAAGATTCGGCCTCGATGAACATCTGGCTGCACAAGCAGGTCATGCAGAAGCTCGCGGAAAACGGCGGCAAGGTGCCGGACGATCTCAAGTAACACGCAAAAAAGACGCGGCGAAGCGAACCGGAAAACGGTTCGCCGTCGCCGCGCAAATCATCTTCGCGTTTTAGCTCGCCTTGCCCGCGCCGAGGTCCGCGCCCGTCATCGGGTCGCTCGACGGATCGGATGCGGTGCGCGAGACCATCGCCTGCAGCGTCTGCACGTCCTGTTCCGATACGCTCACCGTCGCGGTGCCGTCGCCTCCATCCACGGCAGGTTGCGGGTCTTCAATGAACTTCCAGTCTCCGCCTTCGTTCCACGGACCACGCGCCTCGGCGTCCTTGGACATATTGAAATAAACGCTTGTGAACGCCGGATTTCCCGGCAGCTTGCCCTGCGGAAAGTTCGGCTGAATCGCGTGTAACGCCTTTTCGAATGACTTCTGATGCGCGATCTCGCGTGTCATGAGAAAGCCGAGCGCTTCCTTGACGCCGGGATCGTCGGTGACATTGATAAGACGTTCATAGACGATCTTCGCGCGCGCCTCGGCCGCGATGTTCGAACGCAGATCGGCGGTCGGTTCTCCGATCGTGTCGATATAGGCCGCGGTCCACGGCACGCCCGCCGAGTTCGTGAGCGCGGGGCCGCCGCCGTAGAGCAGCGCGGTGGTGTGCGAATCGTTGCCGCCGCCCGTGAGCGAGCGATACAACTCCGCTTCCGATTCCGTCGCTTCAGCGAGCTGACCTTTCGCGCCCTTGTTCAGCATCGCGACGATCGAGCCGATCACTTCGAGATGGCTCAACTCTTCGGTTGCGATATCGAAAAGCAGATCCTTGCGGCCCGGATCGTCCTCCGCGACGGCCTGCGTGAAATAACGGCACGCCGCGGCGAGTTCGCCTTGCGGCCCGCCGAACTGTTCCAGCATCAGATTGGCGAGACCCGGATTCGGACCGGCGACACGCACGGTGTATTGCAGGCGCTTGTTGTGAGCAAACATGATGGTTCCTTTCGTGAGGGCGAGCGGGGTCCTTGCCTTGAACCGGCGCGCTCTTGGGTTGCACATGTTGTGGGCCTCGCGGCGACTGAGAGGAGCGGATTTCGTCACTTGCAGTCGCGATGCCGCGAGTCTCAGCGCGAGGTCTCGCGCTGGCGATGGAGCGGCCTGAACGAACCGCTTCGTTGATAGAGGGCCACGCGAACTCGTCGAAAAAAATCGGCGGGCATGGCGCATCGCACTCAGCAATGGCTGTGCCGATGCGTGCCGCCGGCCGCACGCATCGCTGGCATGCGCACTGCTCTGCATCGTGAGCGGGCACTCCGTCCTGCCTGAAACCTCGCTGGAGAAGCAATGATGACAATCCAGAGAAAGATCGCCAACTGGCGCAGGATCGGCCATTTCTGCACGAGACGTCTCGTCGATTATGGCGAGCTCATTCCTATCGAACTCGCCGAAACCAAGAAGCGCGTGCTGCACGAAGCGGTCGCGCTCATCGCGCTCGCAATCGGCGCGCTGTTCACGCTGTCTTTCGTGTCGATCGCGGTGATCGTAACCGCGGTCGGCACACCGTATCTCGTGCTGACCGCGTGGTGCGTGGCGGGCGCGTGGCTCGCCGTCGCGGTGATCGCGGTCCTCATCATGATGTCGCGCAAACCGGCGCAGCCGTTTCAGTTGTTGCGAAAAGAATTGCAACGCGACATGGATGCCATCAGGGAGGCCGCGCAATGAAGCATGCCGAAGCTCAGGGAGCCGTGCTCGCGCGCATGGCCGAATCGCGTGCGGAACTGATCGCCGCGCATATTGCCGATGAACCCCTGCGTGTCACGCGTGCCCCGCGTATCCCACGCGCGCTGCCGGCGACGACGACGCGGCCCGTGCCGTGGTTCCTGCGCACGCCCAACGCCGAACTGATCGCGCTGGCGCTCGTCGGCATCGCGATTCTCGGCGTGCGCCGCACGGTGCAGACGGCTGTCGGCGCGGGATTGAGCGCGTCGACACATCGGGCCTTCTCCGATGTGCTCAACGCGCTGCGCGAATGACTGTCGGCGAACAAGCGCTCAACGCCGCGCGCGCCGCTTCTTCGGCTTGCCCGGCGTGAGCGCGGCGGTCCAAAAGGTCGACGCTTGCCGCTTCGCTTGCGCGGTGGCGCGGCCTCGCGTCGAACCGATGATCGCATTCGCACCGGACAGCCACATGCTGAGGAACGGATTCTTCTTCACCCAAGGGTTTTTCATGCATCGGCTCCAGGATCAGTGCAGGCGCATCGTGTTATCGCCGGCATCTTTCGGGATCTTCGCCTCCAGTTGCTGCTTGCGCTGCACCAACTTCGCGCCGAGGGCATCGAGGTCCGCGCCGGACTTGCGCAGTTTCGGGAACAGATCCGATTCTTCCTCTTCGATGTGATGACGCACCATCTCGCTCATCACCTTGAACGTGGCGTCGAAGCCGGCCTGACCCGCCTTGAGCGTCGTGAATTTTTCGATCAGCACCTTGACCAAAAAGTGTTCGACATACGCTTCCTCGACATCGGGCCGGTCGTCTTCGGCCAGCGCTTCCTGCGCGGCCGGATAAAGCAATTCCTCTTCGATCATCGCGTGGACTGTGAGTTCTTCGCAGGCGCGTCGCACGAGGGTGGTTTTCGCATCGAGATCGTCCTTCTCCGTTTTCTCGAACGCATCGAACAGCTTTTCGACGGCGCAATGATCGCCCATCAACACCTGAATGGCGTCCTGGGTTTGCGGGGCGCGGGAAGCGGCAGCGGTTGTCGCCTGCGTGGGGGTCGAGCGGGGCATCGTGTCCTCCGTTTCGAAAAAAAGTGGGGTGTCACGATCCCGAGCAAAGCGCGGACCCGGCTGATATCGGCGGAGCGCGTCCCGCCTCCGAACTTTCCCTATGTTACGATCCTCACAACAATGTTATAAACTGAGATCAATCTCTCAAAAATTGTTGTGCGTCGCACAAGACGCCGGCATACCGATCCCATGCTGGAAACTGCATCGAAGTCCATTGTTCCGTGGCCCGCAAAGGCTCAGGTTCACGCCAGCGCCCGCAATCCCGGCGTGCCGTTCGATCTGTCCTGGCTCGACGGTTTGCGCGTAAATCAATCGGCGGTGCTGCGCCGCGCATCGACGCTCGGCACACGCCGCGCCGTGAAAAAAGATGCGCAGGCCGCGTGGCTGCTGAAGGCGATCACCTGCATCGACCTCACGACGCTCAGCGGCGACGACACGCACGGCCGCGTCGAACGCCTGTGCGCAAAGGCGCGCCGTCCGCTGCGCGACGATCTGCTCGACGCGCTCGGCATGCCGCCCGAATCGATCAAAACGGGCGCGGTGTGCGTCTATCATCGCTACGTGAAGACCGCCGTGAATGCGCTCGAAGGCAGCGGCATTCCGGTCGCAGCGGTATCGACAGGCTTTCCCGCCGGGCTCATTCCGCACGAACTCAAGCTGCGCGAAATCGAAGCCTCGGTGAGAGATGGCGCATCCGAGATCGATATCGTCGTGACGCGCGAGCATGTGCTCACCGGCAACTGGCAGGCGCTCTACGACGAGATGCGCGATTTCCGCGCGGCATGCGGCGATGCGCACGTCAAGGCGATTCTCGCCACCGGCGATATCCGCACGCTGTCGAACGTGGCGAAGGCGTCGATGATCTGCATGATGGCCGGCGCCGATTTCATCAAGACATCGACGGGCAAGGAGGGCGTCAACGCGACGCTCGACGTGTCGCTCGTGATGGTGCGCATGATCCGCGAATATCTCGCGCGCACCGGCGTCGCGATCGGCTTCAAGCCGGCGGGCGGCGTATCGACCGCGAAATCGGTGCTGGAATATCAGATCCTCATGAAGGAAGAGCTGGGCCGCGAATGGCTCGAAGCGGACCTGTTCCGCATCGGCGCTTCGAGCCTGCTCGCGGATATCGAACGCCAGCTCGAACATCATGTGAGCGGACGCTATTCGGCGTTCAATCGTCATCCTGTCGCCTGATTCAGGGCACTTCACTACACAGCCTCATGAGCGTTGCCGAATACTTCTCTTCGATGGAATACGGACCCGCACCGGAAGACGATCGCGCCGCGCGCGCATGGCTCGATCAGCATGCCGGGCGCTTCGGTCACTTCATCAACGGCGCCTGGCGCGACAGCGACGAAGCCGACCGGTTCGATTCGCGCGAACCGGCCACGGGCCGCACGCTCGCATCGATCGCGCAAGGCACGGAGTCCGATGTCGATGCCGCCGTGCAAGCCGCGCATGCCGCCCTCGAAGGCTGGCAGGCGATCGGCGGCGCGGGCCGCGCGCGGCATCTGTATGCGCTTTCGCGCATGGTGCAGCGGCATAGCCGTCTCTTCGCCGTGCTCGAATCGCTCGACAACGGCAAGCCGATTCGCGAGTCGCGCGATATCGATATCCCCCTTGTGGCAAGGCACTTTCTGCATCACGCGGGATGGGCGCAGTTGCAGGACAAGGAGTTCGCCGACTGGGCGCCGCTCGGCGTGATCGGGCAGATCGTGCCGTGGAATTTTCCGCTGCTGATGCTCGCGTGGAAGATCGCGCCGGCGCTCGCGCTCGGCAACACGGTCGTGCTGAAGCCTGCCGAATTCACGTCGCTGACCGCGCTGTTGTTCGCTGAACTGGCGCATCGCGCGGGCTTGCCCAAGGGCGTGCTCAACGTCGTCACCGGCGACGGACGCACGGGCGCGGCGCTCGTCGAGCATCGGCGCGTCGCGAAGATCGCGTTCACCGGATCGACCGAAGTGGGCCGCCAGATTCGCGCGACGACAGCGGGCTCCGGCAAATCGCTGACGCTCGAACTCGGCGGCAAGTCGCCCTTCATCGTGTTCGACGACGCCGATCTCGACAGCGCCGTCGAAGGCGTTGTCGATGCGATCTGGTTCAATCAGGGACAAGTGTGCTGCGCGGGCTCGCGTCTGCTCGTGCAGGAAGGCATCGAAGCGCGTTTCGTCGAGAAGCTCAAGCGCCGCATGGACACGCTGCGCGTCGGGACGTCGCTCGACAAGGGCATCGACATGAGCGCGGTGGTCGACGACATACAGCTCGAACGCATTCGCGCGCTCGTCGACAAGGGCGAGAGCGAAGGCTGCGAAATCTATCAATCGCCGCGTGCGACGTTGCCCGAGCACGGCGCGTTCTTTCCGCCGACGCTCGTCACCAACGTCGCGCCCGCGTCGACGCTCGCGCAGGAAGAAATCTTCGGGCCGGTGCTCGTGACGATGAGCTTCCGCACGCCCGAAGAAGCCGTCGCGCTCGCGAACAACACGCGCTACGGTCTCGCCGCGAGCGTGTGGAGCGAGAACATCAGCCGCGCGCTCGATGTCGCGCCGCGCCTGCAATGCGGCGTCGTGTGGATCAACGCGACGAATCTCTTCGATGCGGCCGTCGGCTTCGGCGGTTATCGCGAATCAGGCTTCGGTCGCGAAGGCGGACGCGAGGGCATCTACGAATATCTGAAGCCGCGCGCGTGGACCAGACTTCCGGTGCGCGGCGAAACGAAGCCGTTGCAGGCGCAACCCGATTCGCTCGTCGATGCCGGCAACGTCAGTGCGCTCGATCGCACCGCGAAGCTCTTCATCGGCGGCAAGCAGGCGCGGCCCGACAGCGGCTACTCGCGGCTCGTGCATTCGCCCGCCGGCGATATCGTGGGTGAAGTGGGCGAGGGCAGCCGCAAGGACATTCGCAATGCAGTGGCCGCCGCGCGCGGCATGACGAAGTGGTCGTCGGCGAGCGCGCACAATCGCGCGCAAGTGCTGTACTACCTCGCGGAAAATTTGAGCGCACGCGCCGATGAATTCGCGAAGCAACTCGTCGCGCGCGCGGGTTCGAGCGAACGCGATGCAAAGCGCGAAGTGGATGCGTCGATCGCCCGCTTCTTCACGTATGCCGCGTGGGCCGACAAGTACGACGGCGCGGTGCATGCGCCGCCGCTGCACGGCGTCGCGCTCGCGATGCACGAACCGCTCGGCGTGATCGGCATCGTGTGCCCGGACGAAGCGCCGTTGCTCGGCTTCGTGTCGCTCGTCGCGCCCGCGCTTGCGCTGGGCAATCGCGTGGTCGCGGTGCCGAGCGAGACATGCCCGCTGATGGCGACGGATTTTTATCAGGTCGTCGAGACGTCGGATGTGCCGGGCGGCGCGCTGAACATCGTCACCGGCGATGCGCGCGCTCTGACGCAGACGCTCGCGCAACACGACGACGTCGATGCGCTCTGGTGCTTCCACGGTGCTTCGCTTTCGGCGCTGGCCGAGCGTGAATCGGCCGGCAACCTGAAGCGCACGTTCGTCGATCAGGGCCGCATGTTCGACTGGCACGATGCCGCGAGCGAAGGGCTGCCGTTCCTTCGCCAGGCGGTGCAGGTGAAGAACATCTGGGTGCCGTACGGAGACTGATTCCGGATTTGACAGAGCGCAGATTTCGATACGAGACGCGCTCACGCATGGAGGAGACGCTGTGCTGAAGAACATCGATCCGCTCTTGAACGCCGACGTCCTGTACGCGCTCGCCGCGATGGGTCACGGCGACGAAGTGGTGATCTGCGACGCTCATTTCCCCGCCGATTCCGTCGCCCGGCAAACCGTACTGGGCCGCGTGCTGCGCATGGACGGCGCGAGCGCGCCGCGTGCGGTGCGCGCGGTGTTGTCGGTGCTGCCGCTCGATACGTTCGTCGACGATCCGGCGGGCCGCATGGAGATAGTTGGCGATGCAACTACTTTGCCCGCCGTGCAGCGCGAAGCGCAACGCGAAGTGGACGATGCGCAAGGCGGCGAAACGCCGTTCGCGCCGATCGAGCGCTTCGCGTTCTACGCGCGCGCGAAGCAGGCCTATTGCGTGATCGCGACAGGCGAAGCGCGCGGTTATGGCTGCTTCATCTTCAAGAAGGGCGTGCAGCTCGCACCGGATGCGCCGGAAGGAGGCGCGCGATGAAAAGCGTCGTCATTCTCGGCATCTATGTGACGGACCTCGCGTTTCGCGCGCAACGCATGCCGCTCCCCGGCGAAACGGTCGCGGGCTCCGCGTTCAAGATGGGGCCGGGCGGCAAGGGCTCGAATCAGGCGGTGGCCGCTGCACGCGCGGGCGCGGACGTGATCTTCCGCACGCGCATCGGCGCGGATGCGTTCGGCGAGATCGCGCAGGCGACCTGGGCCGCGGAAGGCATCACGTCGCGCGCCATCGTGATGAACGATGTCGCGACAGGCGCGGCACACATCTACGTCGACGAGAACACGGGCGGCAATGCGATCATCGTCGCGGCGGGTGCGGCCGGCGCGCTCGCGCCCGAAGACGTCGATGCGATCGAGGACGACATCGCGCGCGCGGGCGTGTTCGTCACGCAACTCGAACAGCCGATTCCGGCCGCACGTCGCGGTCTCGAACTCGCGCGCAAACATGGCGTGACGACCGTCTTCAATCCGGCGCCCGCCTTGCCGCTCTCCGACGACATCTATCCGCTGTGCGACTACATCACGCCGAACGAAACGGAAGCGACGGCGCTGACGGGCGTGCCTATCGCCAATGTCGATGATGCGCGCCGCGCCGCCGACGTGTTGCTGAAGAAGGGCGCACGCGCGGCGATCATCACGCTCGGCGAAGCGGGCGCGCTCCTGCATACGTCGAACGAATCGACGCTCGTGCCCGCATTCGACTGCGGCCGCGTCGTTGAAACGGCCGGCGCGGGCGATGGCTTCACCGGCGGCTTCGCGGCCGCGCTCGCACGAGGAGAAAGTCCCGTCGATGCGGTGCGTTTCGGCTGCGCGCTCGCGAGCATCTCCGTGACGCGGCCGGGCACCGCGCCTTCGATGCCGCGTCTCGCCGAAATCAACGCGCTGCTCGAACAAGGGAGCGTCACGCAATGAACGCGTCGAAGTGGCTCGCCGATCGCCAGTTCAACTTTCTCGTCGGCGTGAACGTGCTCGTCGTGATCGTCGCCACGTGGATGTCGCACGGCCAGTTCCTCGATATCGACAATCTCCAGTCGATGGGCGGCCAGTTGCCCGAGCTCGGCCTCCTCGCGCTCGGCATCATGCTGTCGATGGTGTCGGGCAATGGCGGTATCGATCTGTCGGGCGTCGGGCTTGCGAATCTCTCCGGCATGGTCGCCGCGATGCTCCTGCCGCACATGGTCTCCGCCGACGATTCGCCCGCGCTCTACACGGCGGTGTTCATTTGCATCGTCATGGCGATGGGCGCGATCGGCGGCTTGCTGAACGGCGCCGTGATCGCGAAGCTGAAGCTCACGCCGATACTCTGCACGCTCGGCACGCAATTGCTGTTCACCGGCATCGCGGTCGTGTTGAGCAATGGCGCATCGGTGCGGGTGGAATATGTCGATCCGTTGTCGAACATCGGCAACGGCACCTTCCTGCAAGTGCCGATTTCATTGTGGATCTTCATCGCCGCCGTGCTGCTGCTCGGCTGGGTGCTCAAGCGCACGCCGTTCGGCCTGCGTCTCTATCTGATGGGCACGAATCCGAAAGCCGCGTTCTATGCGGGCATTCCGCGCGCACGCATGCTGATTCTCACGTACGGCATGTGCGGCGTGCTCGCGTCGCTCGCGGGCCTCATCAGCGCGACGCATACGTCGAGCGCGAAGTGGGACTACGGCAATTCGTATCTGCTGATCGCGATCCTGATCGCGGTGATGGGCGGCGTGAATCCGGCGGGCGGCTATGGACGCATCGTCTGCGTGTTTCTCGCCGCGACCGTGCTGCAGTTTCTGTCGAGCCTGTTCAACCTGCTCGGCGTATCGCAGTTTTTCGGCGATTGCGCGTGGGGCTTTCTGCTGCTCGCATCGCTCGCCTTCGCGGGTGGCGATCGCGTGCGCGCGATCTTCGGTATCGGCGGGGCCGCGCCCAAAAGCAATGTTCCACCGCCGCCCGCATCGACGGGACGCTAGTGTTCGTGTGATTCGTTAAGAGACCAATCGAAACATAAAGGAGACAGACAATGAAGCTCAGCAGATTCGGCACCGCGCTCACTGCGATCGCACTCGCAGCCGGCGCGATTGCGGCAGCGCAGGCCGCGACGAACGAAACCATCGTGACGGTCGTGAAGGTGACCGGCATCAACTGGTTCAATCGCATGGACGAGGGCGTGAAGGAGTTCGGCAAGGAGAACCCGAACATCAACGCGTATCAGACCGGACCGGGCCGCGCCGATGCCGCGCAACAACTGAAGATCATCGAAGACCTGATCGCGAAGAAGGTCACGGCGATCGCGGTAGTGCCGTACGATCCGCCGACGCTCGAACCCGCGCTCAAGAAAGCGATGGACCGCGGCATCAAGGTCGTCACGCATGAAGCGGACAACGCCAAGAACACGATGGTCGATATCGAAGCCTTCGACAACACCGCATACGGCGCGGGCCTGAACGAGCGCCTCTCGAAGTGCATGGGTCAGCAGGGCAAGTGGGCAGTGCTGGTCGGCTCGCTCGGCTCGCGCTCGCAGGTTCAATGGGCCGATGGCGGCATCGGCAACGCGAAGGCCAAGTATCCGAAGATGGATCTCGTCGAGCCGAAGCTCGAGACCAATAACGACGGCGAACGCGCGTATCAGGTCGCGAAGGAAGTGCTGCGCAAGCATCCGGATCTGACGGGCTTCCAGGGCTCGTCGTCGCTGGATGTGATCGGCATCGGCCGCGCGGTCGAGGAAGCGGGCAAGGTCGGCAAGATCTGCGTGTACGGCACGGGCCTGCCGACCGAAGCGGCCAAGTTCCTCGAAAGCGGCGCGATCAACGGCATCGCGTTCTGGGATCCGAAGCTCGCCGGTCTCGCGATGAACAAGGTCGCGCAAATGCTCGTCGATGGCAAGGAAGTGCAGAACGGCGCGGACCTCGGCATCACCGGCTACAACAAGGTGACCGTGACGAAGGGCCCGGGCAAGGGCGTGATCGTGCGCGGCACCGGATGGGTCGACGTCGACAAGACGAACTACAAGCAATACAACTTCTGATGTGACGCGCGCGGCGCGCGTTCTTGACGAGCGCGCCGCCTGCACTGGACCGACATGACCACTACGACACCGCTTCTCGAAGTCGTCGATATCCATAAGCGCTTCACCGGCGTCTATGCGCTGCGCGGCGTGAGCCTCGCGTTCGAGCGCGGCCAGATCTATCACTTGCTGGGCGAGAACGGCTGCGGCAAGAGCACGCTCATCAAGATCATTTCCGGCGCGCAGCCGCCCGATGAAGGCGAGCTCGTGATCGAAGGCGTGCGCCACAAAAAGCTCTCGCCGCTCGAATCGCTTTCGGCGGGCATCGAGACTGTTTATCAGGACTTGTCGTTGCTGCCGAACATGAGCGTGGCGGAGAACGTCGCGCTGACATCCGAGCTCGCGGAGCATGCGGGCAAGCTCGCGCGCACCTTCGATCGCAAAGCGCTGGCGCAGACCGCCGCGCGGGCGCTCGAAGCAGTGGGCTTGCCCGGCGACGCGGATTTTCAGAAGACGCTCATCGAGCAGTTGCCGCTCGCGACGCGTCAGCTCGTCGCGATCGCGCGCGCCATTGCGAGCGAGGCGAAGTTCGTCATCATGGACGAACCGACGACATCGCTCACGCAGAAGGAAGTCGACAACCTCATCGCCGTGCTTGCACGTCTGCGCGCGGAGGGCGTCGCCGTGCTGTTCGTGAGTCACAAGCTCGACGAATGCTATGCGATCGGCGGCGAAGTGATCGTGCTGCGCGACGGTCAGAAGATGGCGCAAGGGCCGATCGAAAACTATACGAAGGCGCAGATCAGCGAGCTCATGACGGGCAAGCATCTCTCGACGGAACGCTACCGCGCGCAAGGGGAAGAAGGCGCGTCGCAAGTCGTGCTCGATGTGCAGGGCCTCGGCCGCAAAGGTCAGTTCGCCGATGTTTCGCTCAAGCTGCACAAGGGCGAAATTCTCGGCGTGACCGGTCTGCTCGATTCGGGACGCAACGAACTCGCGCGTGCGCTTGCGGGTGTCGCGCCCGCCGACATGGGCACCGTGACGCTCGACGGCATGCGCGTGCGTCTTCATTCGCCCGCGGATGCGAAGGCGCAGCGCATCGGCTATGTGCCGGAAGATCGCTTAAACGAAGGGCTTTTTCTCGACAAGCCGATTCGCGACAACGTCGTGACCGCGATGATCGCGAGCCTGCGCGACCGTTTCGGCCAGATCGACCGAAAGCGCGCGCAAGCGCTTGCGGAACGCACAGTGAAGGACTTGCAGATCGCGACCCCCGATGTCGACAAGCCCGTGCAATCGCTTTCGGGCGGCAACCAGCAGCGCGTGTTGATCGGCCGCTGGCTCGCGATCGATCCGCGCGTATTGATCCTGCATGGCCCGACGGTCGGTGTCGACGTGGGATCGAAGGACATCATTTATCGCATCATGCAGCGGCTGTCGAAGGAGGGCATCGGCATCATTTTGATCAGCGATGACTTGCCCGAACTGCTGCAGAACTGCGACCGCATTCTGATGATGAAGAAGGGCCGCGTCGCGAACGAATATCGCGCGGACACGCTGAACGAGGCCGATCTTTATCACGCGCTACTTTCAGAGGCAGCATGAGCATGAGCGAATCCATCCGCCGCACGGGAAGCGAGTCGATGCCGCAACAAGCGGCCGAAATCGCGCCGCGTGTGCGCAAGGGCAACCTGTACGCGCAACTGATGCGCAATCCCGAGTGGTTCACGGTCGGGCTGATCGTGGTGACATGTCTGGTCGTGGGCAGCATCAATCCGCGCTTCTTTCAGTTCGCCACGCTGTTCGACATGCTGCATTCCGCGACGACGGTCTCGCTCTTCGCGCTCGGCACGCTCGTCGTGCTGGCGTCGGGCGGCATCGACGTGTCGTTCACGGCCATCGCCGCGCTGACGATGTACTCGATCACCAAAGCCGTATTCGCCTGGTGGCCCGAGTGCCCGTTCGCGCTGATCCTGCTTGCGGGTGCCATCGGCGGCGTGGTGCTCGGCGTGATCAACGGAATGCTCGTGCATCGGCTGAAGGCGCCTTCGCTGATCGTGACCATCGGCACGCAGTATCTGTATCGCGGCTTGCTGCTGACTTTCGTCGGCACGCAGTTCTTCATGAACATCCCGCATAGCATGGATACGTTCGGGCGCCTGCCGCTCTTTTTCTATCACACGCCGGATGGCTTGCGCGCCGTGTTGCCGGTCTCCGTGCTGGCGCTCGTGATCGCGGCGGTGGTTACGTGGTGGCTGCTCAATCGCACGATGATGGGACGCGGCGTCTTCGCGATGGGCGGCTCGCTGGCCATCGCGGAACGGCTCGGCTACAACCTGCGCGCGATTCATCTTTTCGTGTTCGGTTACACCGGCTTGCTGGCGGGCGTCGCAGGCATTCTGCATGTGTCGACCAACCGGCTCGCGAATCCGTTCGATCTCGTCGGCACGGAACTCGACGTGATCGCCGCCGTGATTCTCGGTGGCGCGCGCATTACAGGCGGCACGGGAACGGTGATCGGCACGCTGCTGGGCGTCGTGCTCGTGACGCTCATCAACAGCGTGTTGATTCTCGTCGGCGTGCCGAGCACCTGGCAGAAGGTCATCATCGGCGCGTTCATTCTCGTCGCGGGAACGCTGTTCGCACTCGGGCGCAGGCAGTAACGCGCTTCGAAAAAACGGAACAAAAAAGGCTCGTTCAAATCCTGAACGAGCCTTTCTGTTTTTTACCGGAACGAATCAGGTGCGTTTCCGAGGCGCCTGCCCTTGCTCGGTGATGACCGAATCGAACTCCGAAAGGTGCGAGAACCGCACCGCCTTCACCTTGCCGAACTTGCTCGCATCGACGACGAGATGCCGTTCCACCGCGCTCGCCATCGCGGCCTGCTTGATCGCGACCTCATGAAAATTCCAGCACGTGACGCCGCGCGCTTCATCGACACCGCCCGCCGACATGAACGCCTGGTTGATGCCCATGCGCCGCAACGTTTCGACGCTCTCGTCGCTGGCAAATGATTCCGACGACGGCACATACACGCCGCCGAGCAGGATCATGCGCACATTCGGCTTGCGCCGCAAAATCTCCGCGACATTGAGCGAATAGCACACGACCGTCAGATGCATCTCCGCGGGAATCTGCCGGGCCAGCGTCGTCAGGGTCGTGCCGCAATCGATGAAGATCGTCTCGTTATCGACGAGCAAGCGCGCCGCATGACTCGACGCGACCGCTTTCGCCTGCGCGAAATGATCTTTCTCTTCCTCGATGGTGTAGCCCGCGTTGGGCACATCCGCGGCGCTGACGATATAGCCGCCGAGATAAGTGAACTGGCCGGGATGCGCGGCGATATCGCGGCGCACTGTCATTTCCGATACGCCGAGCAATGCGGCCGCATCGCGCAGACGCATGACGTTCTGTTTTTCGAGCGCGCCGGAAAGGGCGCGCATGCGGTCGGTCTTGGCCATCGGGATGGCGCGAGGGGCGCGCTCTTGATGGCGGCGTGTCGCGCGAGGAGTGTTAGGTTTTGGTCGTTCGATGAAAGGATTATAACAATGCAAGCCGCTTTTTTTGCGGCTTGCGGCGGGCGGCGCGGGTAAATCCCGAGGCGTCAGGCCTTGCGCGTATAGCGCAGCCAGACAACGTCGTGTTCCAGTTTTTCGATCGATTCGAGTTTCAGATACGTGGGCTTTTGCCACTTGTCCATCGCGACTTCGAACGACGACGTATGCGCTTCGCGTCCATCGACGAGCGGAATCACGAGCACGCTGACTTCATCGGCAAGTTGCGCATTCACGAACGCGCCCGAGACATGCCCGCCGCCTTCGACGATCAGCTTGCCGATCTTCAGTTCGCGCTCCAGCGTATCGACGACGCGCTTCAGTTCGATGTCGTCCTTGCCGCCGAACACATACGACACGCCGATCGATTGCAGATACGCGAGGTAATCGTCCTCCACGCTTTCGGCGAGCACTTCGACGATGTGCGAGTCGAGCGCTGTATCGCTCTTCCACGCGACGCGTCCCTTCGGATCGATGGAAATCGCGTACTGGCTGGCATCGCGTTTGGGGAAGTGATCGGTGCGCGGCACAGCGCCCTTCGCCAGTCCGCGCGGATAGTCGCGGTCCTTGCCGTGCGAGATTTCCTGCATCGTGACGCGGCCGCACGCCCACGCGTCGGCCTCGAAGCGCGCGGCGGTGTCTTCGTAAATGGGCGACGCGAAATCGAGATTCCAGTTGTCGGTGAGGCTGCGGCCGTCGATCGACGACATCATGTGACAGACGATATGCATGATCTTCTCCAGGCGGGAAAGGGTTCCGATGGACCGGCGGTGCAAGCGCCGTGCCGCCAGCGAGAGAGGATCCGCGCAATATGCGAAAATCGCCGGTATGAAAAAGAACCCTGTGCTCATCGTTGCGGCCTTGTTGATCGCGTTCAGCCCGCTCGCGCACGCGAGCCTCGAATCGGGCGCGCATCAGTTCAAGGAAGATGCCAAATCGGCGGGCCGTCAAACGGGCCACGCGGCCCGCGATGCCGCGCACGCGATCGGCGACGGCGCGAAATCGGCCGGCCATGCCATCGCGGACACATCCAAGCGCGGCTATCACGCCACCAAGAAGTGGGTGACCGGCGAGGAATAGGCCGCTCATATCACGTCCGCGTCGTCCTCCTCGCGTTCCCTCCCGTTTTAAGCGTTGCTTGACAAATTTGCCCTGCGTTATTGATAATTATTATCATTTGCGCCAGGCATTTCTTCTTCGCGCCGTATCCCGCATCCGTCGATGCGGAGATTCCTTCGGCCAAACCCATCGCAGACACCAACACGTGGAAACCCATGACGCGGCGACGCGCATCCGACCAATGAACGCGATCGTCAGATACGGGCCGCTCGTCTCTCGCATCGTCGCGGCGATCGCCGGCGGCTACGCGCTCGCCGCGCTCGCGAGCGTGGCAGCACTCGCGCTCCCGGTGAGCCAGCCGCAAGCCGTGCTGACCGGCATGCTCGCGAGCTTCGTCGTCTATACATGCGCGGTGATCTGGGTGTTCGCAGTTCGCAGCGCGCGGCGCGCGTGGACGGGGCTCGTGATCGTCGCCGTGCCGCTGTTGCTCGCGTCGTGGAGCGTGTGGACGGGAGGGCACGTCTCGTGAAAATCGCACGCGATCCGGAATCGAAAGCGCGTGGCCTGCGTCAGAGCATGTCCGATCTGCACACGTGGGCCGGCCTGCTTGCCGGCTGGATTCTCTATGCGATGTTCCTGACCGGCACCGTCAGCTACTTCAAGGACGAAATCTCGCAATGGATGCGGCCGGAGCAGCCGCATCAGCGCGACATGCCCGATGCCGCGCGCGTCGCGCAGCGCGTCACGGCGACGCTCGGCACGATCGCCGCGGGCAGTTCGCAATGGAGCTTCGACTTGCCGGACGAGCGCACGAGCGTCATCGGTTCCTTCTGGCGAACGCCGAACGCGGCTGCGGGCAAGCGCACTTTCGAATCGGCGAGCTTCGATCCGGTGACGGGCCAGCGCACGAGCGCGCGCGAAACGCTGGGCGGCGAATTTTTTTATCGCTTCCATTTTCAGTTTTATTACATGCCCGTGCTGTGGGGCCGCTGGCTCGCGGGACTGTGCGCGATGTTCATGCTCGTCGCGATCGTGAGCGGCGTCATCACGCACAAGAAAATATTTATCGATTTCTTCACGTTCCGATGGGGCAAGGGTCAGCGCTCGTGGCTCGATGCGCATAACGCGCTGTCGGTGTTCGGCTTGCCGTTCCACGCGATGATCACGTACACCGGCCTCGTCACGTTGATGGCGATGTACATGCCGTGGGGCGCACAGACCGCGTTCAAGACGCCCGCCGAACGCGAGGCGATGACCTCGCAATTGAGCGCGTTCATTCAGCCCGGCAAGCCTTCCGGAGAGAAGGCCGAACTCGCGCCCGTCGATGCGATGGTGCGCGAAGCGCAAGCGCGCTGGGGCCGTGACAAGGTCGGCCGCGTGACGATCACGAATCCGGGCGATACGACCGCGCGCGTGGCCGTCTCGCGCGGCGAAGCGTTACGCGTATCGATGAGCCCGCAATACATGCTCTTCGATGGCGTGACGGGCAAGCTCATCGAAGTGAAGGACCATGTCGGCGGCGCGGCGGAAACGCGCGGCGTGCTGTATGCGCTGCATCTCGGACGCTTCAGCGATCTGCAGTTGCGCTGGCTGTACTTCATCGTCAGTCTCGCGGGCACGGCGATGGTCGGCACCGGTCTTGTCATGTGGACCGTCAAACGCCGTCAGAAGCTCGCCGATCCGGCGCGGCCTTATTTCGGCTTCTGGCTCGTCGAGCGCTTGAATATCGCGAGCATCGCGGGGCTTTCCGTCGCGATGACAGGCTTTCTGTGGGGCAATCGTCTGCTGCCGCTCGGGATCGCCGCGCGCGACGAAGCCGAGATCAACGTGTTCTTCGCCGTGTGGGGCGCGACGCTGCTCTATGCGTTCGTGCGGTCGGCGAAGCGCGCGTGGATCGAATTGTTGTGGCTCGCCACGGCGATGCTCGCGCTCTTGCCCGTGCTCAACGCATTGACCACCGACCGGCCATTGTGGCGCAGCATCGCGCAAGGCGATTGGGTCTTCGCAGGCTTCGATCTGATGATGTGGGCGTTCGCCGCGCTGCATGCGGCACTGGCGTTACGCGCGACGCAGCATCGTCCGCGCGTGAAGTCCGCGGGCAAGCGCATCGCCGCACGCGCCGCGGCGTCCGAGCGTGAGAAGGAAAGCGTATGACGCATTTCCTGTGCATCGTTTTCTGCGTGATGGCGTTCACTTTTCTGGCTGTCTCGATGGATCGCCATCAGATGAACTTGTTCGGCGGCGAGCTTCGCGCCGGTCAATCGCGCGGGTTTCGCATCGCGGGGTGGTGCGGTCTCGTGCTCGCGCTGCGCTTCATCGTCGGCGATGAAGGATGGGCGCTCGGTCTCGTCACTTATAGCGGCTGCACGAGTCTTGCCGCTGGCCTCGTCTATGGCGGCCTCATCGCTTACGAGCGCTTCTCCGCGCCTTGACAAACATCGCGAGCTTTTCTGGGCCGATGGCTTCGCGATCTCGAACGACTGCGCGCTTGCCCCGACAACCGGCGCACGGCCTCGCGGGATGATCGCCGTTACGCGATCGGTCCTTCGGGAATCTTGCGCTGCAACGCGACAGCAATCGCACTGCCCACGATCAACGCGATGCCCGCGAGCGAAAGCGGCGCAATGATCTCGCCCCACGCGATGTACGCGAACAGGGCGGCCCACACGATGCTCGTGTAGTTGAACGGCGCGAGCGTGCCGGCGTCGGCGCGTCGGAAAGCGACGGTCATCAGGATCTGGCCGGCCGTCGCCAATGCGCCGAGCAGCGCCATGAGCACGAGCGCGTCGAACGTCGGCGTCGTCCAGCTAAAAGCGAGCGTGCTCGCGCTGACGACGGTGCCGACCGCCGTGAAGAACAACACCGTGGTGCGTGAATCGTCGGTCGGGCGAATCCGCTTGATCTGGATGATGGAAAGTGCGCCGCACAGCGCGCTGAGCAGCAGCAATACCGGCCCGAGCCAGTTCGATTCGCCGCCGCCCGGCCGCACGACGAGCAGCACGCCGATAAAGCCGATGAGCGCGGCCACCGCCGAGCGCGCGGTGAGACGCTCGTTCAGCATGAACGGTGCGAGCACGACGACGAGCAGCGTCTCCGAATACGCGATCGCCACCGCTTCGCCGAGCGGAATATAGGGCAAGCCCGCGAAGAAGAAGCCCGACGCGCCGAGCAGCGTGAGCGCGCGCCACGTCTGTCCTTTGATGTCGAGACGCTTCACGCGATCGATCAGCGAGCGCTTGCCGACACAGCACGCCGCAATCGCCGGAACGAGGCCGAACAGCATGCGGAAGAACGTGAGTTCGTTCGCCGGATAGTGCAGCGCGATGGCTTTCGCGAGCGTGTCGACGATCGCGAAGCACAGCATCGAAGCAAGAATGAATCCGATGCTCGCAAGCGGCAGGTGGCTCGTGCGCGTGACGGCGGTGGAGGGCATGACTCGAGAACTCGTGACGGAGCCTCGAATCATCGCATAGTCGCGCGTGCGTCGTTTCCTGCGCGACGCACGCGCGTAAATCAGCGCATCGCGCCCGCGAGATTGTCCGCTTCCAGCCCGACGATCAGATCGACTTCGCCGTTCGAAAGCGCTTGCGTCGCGGGTACGCCGGCGGCCTTCAGCGCGGCGCCGTCGAGCCGCGATGCATCGCCGAGCGCGACGCGCAAACGCGTGGCCGCGAGCGGTTCGAGCTTCAGGATATTGGCCGCGCCGCCCAGCGCCGCACGGATTTTTTCCGCACGCGCCTTCTGCTGCGCCGTGTCCTGCGCCGCGACGACAGCCGGCGCAGCCACGGTTTCCGTCGTGGCCGCGGCCATGCCGGCCACCGGCAGATCGGCGTCGCTGCCCGCTGTCTTCAGGTATTCCTGCATGTCGGTCTTCATGTTTTCCGACAAGGGCCCGAAGATCGCCTGCACGCCATTGCCGACGCGCACGACGCCCGCCGCGCCAAGCGCCTTCAACCTCGCATCGTCGACGAGCGCGGGATCGTTCACCGTGATGCGTAGCCGCGTGATGCACGCATCGAGGCTCTTGATGTTCGAGCGTCCACCGAACGCGAGCACGAGATCGCGCGAACGTCCGCCCACGCCCGTGCTCACCGGCGCGCTCGCCACCGTGTCGTCTTCGCGTCCCGGCGTCTTCATGTTGAATCGCGTGATCACGAAACGGAACACGCAGTAGTAGATCGCCGCGTAGATCGGCCCGAGGATGAACACGTACCACGCGTGCGTCGCCTTGTTGCCGATCAGGTTGAACATCAGAAAGTCGATCCCGCCTTGCGAGAACGTGAAGCCCATGTGCATGTTCAGCGTATTGGCGACGAATTGCGCCGACGCCGCGAGGCACGCGTGGATGAAGTACAGCACGGGCGCGACGAACAGGAACGCGAACTCGATCGGCTCGGTGATGCCGGTGAGGAACGACGTCAGCGCCGCCGACACCATCATGCCGCCGACCGCGACTTTCTTTTCCGGCTTCGCGCAATGCCAGATCGCGATGGCGGCGGCAGGCAGGCCGAACATCTTGAACAGGAACGCGCCCGACAGAATACCCGCAGTGGGATCGCCGGCGAAGAAGCGGTTGATGTCGCCATGAACGACCTTGCCGGTCGTCGGATCGAGGAAACTGCCCGCTTCGAAGAAAAACGGAACGTTCCAGATGTGATGCAGGCCGAACGGAATCAGCAGACGTTCGACGAAGCCGTACAACGTCGCCGCCGTGCGCGGATCGGAGACCGCCGCCCATTGCGAGAACGCCTTGATCGCACCGCCGATCGGCGGCCACACGACCGACAGCACCGCGCCGAGCACGATCGAACCGATGGCCGTCACGATCGGCACGAAGCGCTTGCCCGCGAAGAAGCCGAGATAGGGCGGCAGCGTGATCCGGTAATAGCGGTTGAACATCCACGCGGCGAGACCGCCCGCGAGAATGCCGCCGAACACGCCCGTCTGGATCGACGGAATGCCCATGATCAGGCTGGTCTCGACGCCTTCGGCCTTCGCGATCACGCCGAGTGTCGCCGTCATCACGAGAAAGCCGATGGTCGCGGCGATGCCCGACACGCCGTCGTTCTCCGTGAAGCCGAGCGCGACGCCGATCGCGAAGATGAGCGGTAGGTTGCCGAAAATCACATCGCCCGCGTTCTTCATCAACTCGAGGATGATCGCGGGCACATAGCCGTGGAAATCGGTTGCGCCGAGGCCGAGCAGCAGGCCCGCGACGGGCAGCACCGCCACCGGCAGCATCAGCGACTTGCCGACTTTCTGCACCACGCCGAATGCATTCTTGAACATGAAAGGTCTCCGCTTATTCTGCGTAAGGCGCGAGCAGGGCGCGCACTTCCTCGGCCGTGCCGAGCGTGATGACTTTTGCCGCGAGCGCGCGCGCTTCGTCCATCGTGAGGCGCGCGAGCTGCGCCTTGATCGAACCGACGGCGGGCACGCTGACCGACAGCTCGTCGATGCCGAGGCCGACGAGCACCGGCACGGCCATCGCGTCCGAGGCGATGCCGCCGCACACGCCGACCCACTTGCCGTGCTTGTGCGCGCCCTCGACCGTCATGCCGATGAGACGCAGCACGGCCGGATGCAGCGCATCGGCCTGCTTCGCGAGCTTCGGATGCCCGCGATCCATCGCGAGCGCGTATTGCGTCAGATCATTGGTGCCGATCGAAAAGAAATCGACTTCGCGTGCGAGCGGCTCGGCGATCAGCGCCGCCGACGGCACTTCGATCATCACGCCGACCTTCACGTCGCCGATGCGATCGCCGGCTTCTTCCTGAAGCATCCGCTTCGCCGCGCGCACTTCCTCGATCGCGGCGACCATCGGAAACATGATGTGCAGATTGCCGATCGGCGCGGCCCGCAGAATCGCACGCAACTGCGTGCGGAAGAAGTCGGGGCGGTCGAGGCTCACGCGCACGCCGCGCAATCCCAGGAACGGGTTGTCTTCCTTCGGCAACGGCAGGTAGGAGAGCGGCTTGTCGCCGCCGACATCGAGCGTGCGCACGACGAGCGGACGTTCGCGGCCGAGCGCCTCGGCGACCGCGCAATATTCGGCGGCCTGTTCGTCTTCCGAGGGCGCGGTGTCGCGGTTATCGAACAGGAACTCGGAGCGCAGCAGGCCGACGCCTTCCGCGCCCGCCGCGACCGCATCGCGCGCTTCCTGCGCATTGCGGATGTTCGCGACCACTTCGACGCGATGACCGTCGGCGGTGACGGCGCGCTTGCTCGCGGCGACTTTCTCTTCGTCGCGCTTCTTCGTCTGACGCTCGATGCGTTCGCGCGCCTTCGCCAGCTCTTCCGCGCTCGGATTGCGCCGCAGGCTGCCGTGCGAGCCGTCGAGCACGACCAGCGTGCCGTCGGGCAATTGCAGCGCATTCTCGTCGATGCCGCAGATCGCCGGAATGCCGAGCGAGCGCGCGAGGATCGCCACGTGGCTCGTCGCGCCGCCGGTCGTCGTGCAGAAACCGAGCACCTTGCTGCGATCGAGCGACGCGGTATCGGAAGGGGAAAGCTCTTCGGCGATCAGGATCGATTCGTCGGGCACGTCGATATGCGCCTGCTTCACGCCCGCGAGCAGCGCCAGCACGCGGCGGCCGACATCGCGGATATCGCCTGCGCGCTCGCGCAACAGCGCGTTGTCGACCTTCTCCAGATTGCTCGCCTGCGTCTCGAACGCGGCGCGCCACGCGAAGCCCGCGCTCTTTCCCTCGCTGATGCCCGCGATGGCCGCGTCGTTGAGATCGGGATCGGCGAGCAGTTCCAGGTGCGCGTCGAGAATCTGCGCCTTCGACGGATCGGTCAGCTTCGCCTTCAGCGCCTCGATCTGCGTGTGCGCTTCGTGATGCGCAGCGTCGAGCCGTGCGCGCTCGCGTTGCGGCGATTCGCCGGTTTCCGCCACGTCGATGAGTTCCTGACGGAACTGCACGATCTTGCCGACCGCGAGCCCCGGCGACGCCGAGACGCCGGTGAATTCGTTCGCGTCGGCGGGCGCGGCGGGTTTCGGCGCAAGCGCTTCGGCTGCCGGTGCGGCGGGCGCGGGCGCATCGCCGGGCTTTTCGCCCGAGCCCGACGCGAGCAGGCGCGCGAGCGCCGCAGCCGCTTCGGCCGCATCGGGGCCGGCGGCCTCGACATGCAGCGTGTCGCCGAACTTCGTCGCGAGCGCCATCAGCGCGACGACGGATTTCGCGTTCGCGCTGTCGGCGCCGCGCACGAGGCGGATATCGGATTTGTATTTCTTCGCTTCCGCCGCGAAAACGGCGGCGGGCCGCGCGTGCAGTCCTTGCGGATTCGGCAGCGCGACTTCGTCGGACAGGATCGAGGCGGCCGTGCCGCCGCTCGCATCGTCATGCGCGCCGCCGACGATCTCGACCGTCAGCGCGACGTCCTTGCCCGCGGTGACGAGGCCCGTCGCGGGCATGTAGCGCGTGACGCGCTCCTCGCCGTTGGCAACGACCATCTGCGTGAGCAGGCTCACGGCCCGCGCGCCGACGATAAGCGGGTCGAAACGGATCAGCGGCTGGCCGGTCGCGACGGTGTCGCCTTCCTTGACGAGCGGCGTGAAGCCTTCGCCGCGCAGCATCACCGTATCGAGGCCGATGTGTATCAGCACCTGGAGTCCGCTTTCGCCCGTCACGGTCACCGCGTGCGCCGCGCGATGCAACTGCGTGACCGTGCCGGGAAACGGGGCGAGCAATTCGTCGGATGTCGGGTCGATCGACACGCCGTCGCCGACCATCTTTTGTGCAAAAACGGGGTCGGGCACAGTGTCGAGTTGCACCATCACGCCGGAGAGCGGCGCCATCAACTCGATTCGTGCCAAACGCTGAGGAGCTTTCATGTGAACGACTCCTTTTCCTTGACGATATGAGCTGAAACCGGCCTGAGGTAAATCATAGGCAACGGCTTCATGATTCGCTGACCGAATGAATGTGCGTTCGCAACAGCGCGCCGTTTGTGCGGCGATGCTTGCATTGATTCGGGTTCTGAAACGCCGCATGCCCGTTTTGGGAGCAGTGCCGGCAAAAAGCGCGCTATTGTTTCCCAGCGGATCGACGGTTTCTAGAGACCATGCTCCAAATGCGGCGATCCGTCGCAGGACTTGCGGCGCTACCCCACTAAGCTTGTTAAGTAGAAACTGCAAGCGAAAGGAGCATGCATCATGATCTACCGCAACAAAACTGAAGCTTACTGGGAGCCTCTATTGACGATCGCCCGCGACGAACTCGGCATTCAATCGTTCGATCCGATGGGCAAGCCCAGCGCCGACATCCGCATGTGCCGCGTCGAGGACATCGGGCGTGCGCTCGAACGTGCCTACGATCTCGGCCTGCTCGTCGGACATACGGTGACAAATGCCGAATGCGCGAAAGAAAAATGCGCCTGAACAGCCGCGTGCGCTATTTGCCGAGCCGTTCCGCGAGCGCATAGCGCCGCATGCAGCGCTCCATGCTGTCGAGAAACGCATGATCCGCCGCATTCATTTTTTTATCGCGATGCCACAGCAGATGCACGTCGACATCGACGAGACCTTCCTCCGGCGGCAAACGCCACAGACGTTGTTGCGCGATGTCGTCGCGCACGATGTGTTCCGGCAGGCAGCCGATGCCATAGCCCGCGAAGATCAACCGGCGCACTTCATCGAGACTCGGTGACGACGCCACGATGCGCCCGGTGAACCCCTTCTGATCGCGAAACACGGTGAGCGGCGAAAGACTGTCGCCGATCTGATCGCTCGTGAACGACACGAAGTTCTCGGCGAGCAGATCGTCCATCGTCAGCGTCGATTTGCCGAACAGGCGATGATGCCTGCCGCAGAAAATCGCGTAGCGCTGCCGCAGGAAGCAGCGCATCTCCAGCTTCTCGTGCGGCGTTCGGCACAGGCCGAGACCCGCGGTCGCCGTCTTCTGCAACAGCGACGAGATGATGTCCGATGAACGCATCACTTCGATCTGCAAGTCGATGCGCGGATACGCCCGGTGAAAATCCGCCAGAAATTCGTCATAGACGGGCGATTCGATGCGACTGATCGTCAGGAGGCGAATCGAGCCGTTGATGTCCTCGGTGCGGTCGTCCAGCTCCGTTTCGAGGCGGGAAATATTTCCGTAAATATCGCTTGCGATTCGATAAACCTCTTCGCCCGCCTGCGTCGGCGCGAAATACGGACCGCGCCGCTCGATCAGCTTTCGTTCCAGCGTCTCCTCCAGCCGCCGCAGCGCCTGGCTCACGGCGGGCTGCGTCACGTACAGGCGCGCCGCCGCGCGGCTCAGGCTGCGCTCCTGCATGATCACGAGATAGGTGCGCAACAGGTTCCAGTCGAGCCGGTCGTTCAGAAAGCGGGCGATGTCGGTACGCATGGCGTCTTACTCATAACTATTAGCTGAATTTATGCGGTGAATAATAACGCGAAATTTGACTAATAATTTATGGCTGACGATAAAGACGCGTATTGACCGTCAACGCACGTCAGGTGCATCGGAGCCAGCATGACCCAAGCCATCGTCACGACCCGTCAGCCGGGACGCGCGGCCACCGCCGCGTTCATCGGCACGATGATCGAGTGGTACGACTTCTATATCTACGCGACCGCCGCGGCGCTCGTGTTCGGCGAACTCTACTTCCCGTCGAGCGACCGGTTCGTGAGCACGATGGCATCGTTCGCGACCTTTGCCGTGGGCTTCTTCGCACGGCCTTTGGGCGGCATCATTTTCGGCCATCTGGGCGACAGAATCGGCCGGAAGAAGGCGCTGATGACCACGCTGATGATGATGGGCGTCGCGACCGTGGGCGTCGGCCTGCTGCCGGAGTATTCGAAGGTCGGCATGCTCGCGCCGGTGCTGCTCGTGCTGCTTCGCGTCGTGCAGGGCATCGCGGTGGGCGGCGAGTGGGGCGGCGCGGTGCTGATGGCGGGCGAACATGCGCCGCAGGGGCGCCGCACGTTTTTCGCATCGTTCGCGCAACTCGGCAGTCCCGCCGGGCTGATTCTGTCGCTCATCGCGTTTCGCGCGGTTACGTCGATGGACAAGGCCGACTTCATGTCGTGGGGTTGGCGCATTCCGTTTCTTGCGAGCGCGGTGCTGCTGATCGTCGGCATCGTGATTCGTCTCGGCGTGAACGAGTCGCCGGAATTCGCGCGCATGAAGGAGGCGAACCGCACGGCGAAGCTGCCGATCGCCGAGGTATTCAGTTCCGCGTGGGGCCTCGTGTTGTTGTGCATCGGGGCGAACACGATCGGCATCGCGGGCGTGTACTTCACGAATACGTTCATGATCGCGTACACGACGCAGTATGTCGGCGTCACGCGCTCGCTCATTCTCGATTGCCTGTTCGCCGTCGCGATCGTTCAGCTTCTTTCGCAGCCGGTCGCCGCATGGCTCGCGGAACGCATGGGCAGCGCGCGTTTCCTGAAGCTCGCCGCATTGCTCGCGATGATCTCGCCTTATCCGATGTTCGTGCTCGTGCAAAGCGGCTCGGCCGTGCCGATGGTGATCGGCATCGCGATCGCGGTGATCTGCATGGCGAGCTTCTATTCGGTGATCGCCGGTTTCGTCAGCGGCGTATTCCCAACACGCGTGCGCTACTCCGGCATTTCGCTCGCGTATCAGGTGTGCGGCGCGATTGCGGGCGGGCTCACGCCGCTCGTCGGCACGTGGCTCGCGCATCGCTATACGGGGCAATGGTGGCCGCTTGCCGTGTTCTATACGTGTCTCGCCGGCGTGTCGTTCCTGTGCATCGTCGGGCTCGATGCGCGCCGGGCGTCGCATGCCGAACAGGCCGAATCCGTTGGCGCAATGTGAATCGCGATATTTCGAACGATACGGAATCAGATATGGAAAAGCAGTTGAAAATCGACAGCGCGCGCCTCTGGCAAAGCCTCATGGACATGGCCCGAATCGGCGCGACGGATAAGGGCGGCGTGCGCCGTCTCGCGCTGACCGAAGACGATGCGCGCGGCCGCGACCTGTTCGCGCAATGGTGCCGCGACGCGGGCATGACCGTGTCGGTCGACGAGATCGGCAATCTGTTCGCGCGCCGTGCAGGAACGCAAACCGACGCGGCGCCGGTTCTGATCGGCAGCCATCTCGACACGCAGCCCGAAGGCGGGCGCTTCGACGGCGTGTACGGCGTGCTCGCCGCGCTCGAACTGGTGCGCGCGTTGAACGATGCGAACATCGCGACGGAGAAGCCCATCGAAATCGTCTCGTGGACCAACGAGGAAGGTGCGCGCTTCACGCCGGCGATGCTCGGATCCGCGGTATTCACCGGCGTCACGTCGCTAGACGATGCGCTCGCGAAACAGGATGCACAAGGCATCACGCTCGCGGATGCGCTCACGCAAAGCGGTTATCGCGGCACGCGCGCGGTGCAAGGACACAAGATTGATTCGTACTTCGAAGCGCATATCGAACAAGGACCGGTGCTTGAAGCGAACGGCACGACGATCGGTGTCGTGACGGGCGGCCAGGCGATCCGTTGGCTCGACGTCACCGTGACGGGCGTCGCCGCGCACGCGGGCACGACGCCGATGCCGTATCGCAAGGACGCCTGTTTCGCGGCGGCCCGGATGGCGATGGAACTGGAGCAACTCGTCGCGCGTTATGCGCCACGCGGGCTCGTGACCATCGGGCAGATCGGCATCGCGAATGCGTCGCGCAATACGATCGCGGGAAAGGTCACGTTCACCGTCGATCTGCGTCATCACGACGACAGCGAAGTCGATGCGATGGAGCACGATTTGCGCGCGGCATTTGCGAACGTGGCGATGACGCGCGGCGTGGCGGTATCTGTCGATACATACTGGCGCAGTCCCGCCACGCCGTTCGATGCGGCGTGCGTCGAGCTGGTCGCGCAGGCGGTCGATACGCTGGGTTATTCGAACGAGCGCATCGTCAGCGGCGCGGGCCACGATGCGATTCATCTCGCACGCTATTGCCCGACGGCGATGGTTTTCATTCCGTGTGTCGATGGTCTTTCGCACAACGAGGCCGAAGACGCTTTGCCCGAGGACGTGACGCGCGGCGCGAACGTGCTGCTTCCTGCGGTGCTCGCGCGCGCGGGCGTCGCCGCCACCGCGAATGCACATTAAAAGGAATCCTGATGAAAGCATTTTTTCACCCTGAACAACTGCTGCATCATCCGCGCAGCTATATGTCGCGCGGCCAGATGCGCGCGCCGCAAGAAGTGCCCGAGCGCGCGGCTCGACTCGTCGCGGCGGCCCGGTCGCTCGAATTCGATGTCATCGAGCCGAACGATCACGGCATGGCTGCGATTTCCGCCGTTCACGACATGAACTATCTGCGCTTTCTGGAAGAAGGGCATCGCGAATGGAAGAAGATGCCTGACGACTGGGGCGATGAAATCATGTCGAATATTTACGTGCGGGATCCGAATCCGCTGAGAGGCGTTCTCGCGAAGGCGGCGCGCTATCTCGCCGATGGAAGTTGTCCAGTCGGCGCGAACACGTGGCGTTCGGCGTACTGGTCGGCGCAGAGTGCATTGGCGGCGGCGTCCGCTGTCAACGATGGCGCGCGCGAGACGTATGCGTTGTGTCGTCCGCCCGGACATCATGCACGCGCCGATGCTGCCGGCGGCTTCTGCTACCTGAACAACGCGGCGATTGCTGCGCAGGCGCTGCGCAGTCGATTCAAACGCGTCGCGATTCTCGATACCGACATGCATCACGGTCAGGGCGTGCAGGAGATTTTCTACGGACGCGACGACGTGCTGTATATCTCGATTCACGGCGATCCGACGAACTTTTATCCGGTCGTCGCGGGTTACGAAGACGAACGCGGCACGGGCGCGGGCGAAGGCTTCAACGTCAATCTGCCGATGCCGCATGGCGCGTCCGAAGCGGTGTTCTTCGAGAAACTGGATGATGCGCTGCGCGTGTTGAAACGCTTCGAGCCCGATGCGCTTGTGCTGGCGCTCGGGTTCGATATCTATAAGGACGATCCGCAAGCGCAGGTTTCCGTTACGACCGAAGGGTTCGGGCGGCTTGGATCGGCGATTGGCGCGTTAGGCTTGCCGTCGGTGATCGTGCAGGAAGGCGGTTATCACCTGGAAAGCCTCGAGGCGAATGCGCGGGCGTTTTTTGGCGGCTTTGGTTCAGGGCGTGGGTGAGGGTGATTGATGCAGCGGTGCCGTTTCGGGAGGGGCAGCGCTTATTGAAGCTTGGTCTCGTCCACGCTAGCCGGAACGTGAGCAGCGTGTAGCCGAGACCCGGAACCTGGCTCTTCGCGGCATCGCAGAGCATGTGCAGCGCGGCACGATCGCCGGGGTCTCGTCTTGTTTCAGAAAACGCGAGTGAAGAAAGCTGAACGATCCGTGGCGTTGCAGCGACTCGGCGTTTCGTTCCAGCAACGACGATGCAATCGCACGGACTGGATTGCAGGTGATCACGGCGGCAAGACACATAAGGGATGCGCGCTTTCTTCGGCGTCTCCCTTCAAAAAAGCGTCTTGAACAGCCAATAAAGCCCCATTGCAAGGACGATCGACACGGGCAAAGTCAGCACCCACGCGAGCGCGAGGCTGCGTACCGTATTCCATTGCAGCCCGGATCCGTTCGCCGCCATCGTTCCGGCCACGCCGGACGAGAGCACATGTGTGGTCGAGACTGGCAGGCCGTACATGTCTGCCGCGCCGATCGTGAGCATCGCGACCAGTTCGGCCGATGCGCCCTGTCCATAGGTGAGATGCTGCTTGCCGATCTTCTCGCCGACCGTGACCACGATCCGCTTCCATCCCACCATCGTGCCGAGGCCGAGCGCGATGGCCACAGCCACCTTCACCCACGTCGGGATGAACTTGGTGGCGTGATCCAGCACGTGCTTGTAAGCGTCGACAGCCTGGCGGTCGCTCGCGTCGAATGTGGGCGTGCCGGACTTCTCCATCAGCCGGATGGCCTCGGAAACGAGATACATGTTGTTGCGCACGTTGTCGACCATGCCTTGCGGAACATCGGCAAGCGAACCGTAATCTTCGACTTCCTTGGCAATCGTCGCGGAAAGCTGGCTCACGGCGGATAGCGTCGACGGGCCGAGTTGCCGCGTTTGCACATACTTTTCGGTGTCGCCGCGCGGATCGGTCGATGGCGTGGCGCCCTTGTCGAGCTTCGCGAACACGGCGGATGCTTCATGTGCAACGGTCACGAAGGTCCGCGTCTCGTCGGGACTCACCGCCTTGTTCAGCGCGTAGGCCGTCGGCACCGTTCCGATCAGGATCAGCATGATGAGGCCCATGCCTTTTTGTCCGTCGTTGGACCCGTGCGCGAACGAAACGCCCGTGCAGGTGAGGATCAGCAGCGCGCGGATCCAGAGGGGCGGCGGCTGATTGGCTTTCGGCTCGCTGTAGAGCGCGGGAACGCGAACCAGCGCCTTGAGCAGGAGCAGCAACAGGGCGGCGCAGACGAAGCCGACAACCGGCGAGAATAGCAGCGCCTTGCCAACGCCGAGCGCCTGGGCCCAGTCCACGCCGCTTGTACCCGAAGTGCCGCTGAGTATCTGGTTCATCAGGCCGACCCCGATGATCGAGCCGATCAACGTATGCGAACTCGACGACGGCAAGCCGAAGTACCACGTCGCGAGGTTCCAGATGATCGCCGCGATCAACAGTGCAAACACCATGGCGAAGCCGGCGCTGCTGCCCACTTGCAGAATGAGTTCCACCGGAAGCAGTTGCAGAATGCCGAACGCCACCGCTCCGCTCGATACGAGCACGCCGGCGAAGTTCCACGCGCCTGACCACACCACCGCATAGTTTGGCGCAAGCGAATGCGTATAGATCACCGTGGCGACGGCATTGGCGGTGTCGTGAAAGCCATTGACGAACTCGAATCCGAGCGCAATGAATAACGCGATGCCGAGCAGAATATAAGCAAACGCAGAACTTCCGCGTACGGACTCGAGATCTGTCGCGAGATTCCGTGCAACGTATGCGACGCCCACTAGAAGGATTAGCAGAAACACTGCGAGGCTTGATCGTCGCGTGCGTTCGCTGACGGCTTCCTTCTGAGGGAAAACACCTGTTGTCATGATGACCTCGCCGCACGACGAACCAAAGCTAGCATACAACCCGAAACAATCGTTTTCGTGAATGATTTGTGATTACGTGCACGTTATGCGACTCGATGACTGAAATTACAAAGCCCTTCCTATATGTTTTCGCGGGTGTCGTCAGGCGACGAATTCGTCTTCGCACACGGAATGAATAATCCGTTACGTGATCGAGCAGAAGTTGGGCAATCTGCTGCCGTTCGAAGTACCATTCGCAACGATCCTCACGCATGTCGAAGTGGACCTGAGCAAGCCAATCGGTCCGGTGTACACCAGGAAAGACGCCGAACGTTCCAACTGAACGCACTGGGTTTCGCAGCCGGTTCGATGGGACCAAAGATGCAGGCGGCAATCGAATTTGCGCGAAACACAGGCAGAATTTCCGTCAAAGCGCCACCGGCACGCGTGTGAGTACGAGCCAAGCGGGTGACCGGACTTTCGTATGCCTACACTTTGGAGGTGACGCGGAATGCTGGTCAATTGCGTGGCCTACCAGGCAGGCACCAAGCTTGCAGATATCCGGATCGATGAAATCGGCTGCTATGTGCAGAAGCCGGAATGCTTCGTATGGGTCGCACTGAAAGACCCGGATCCGGCCGAGCTCGACACGATGAAGCAGCAATTCGGCCTCGACGACCTTGCTATCGAAGACGTGCGCAACGGTCATCAATGGCCGAAGATCGAAGAGTATGAAGACTCGCTTCTTGCCGTGCTGCACACCGTGGAACTCGACAAGGATGGCGAACTGCATATCGGCGAGGTCGACGTGTTCGCCGGATCGAACTACGTGCTGTCGGTGCGCACCCGGTCGCAGCTCGGCCTTCAGTCGGTGCGAGCCCGCTGCGAGCGTGAGCCGAAGCGGCTGAAGAAGGGATCGGGTTTTATTCTCTATGCGCTGATCGATCATGTCGTCGACGGATACTTTCCGATCATCGCGACGCTTTCCACGGAACTCGAAAAGATCGAGGCCCGCATCTTCGAAGGGCATAGCCTTGGGGCTTCGCGGCTGATTATCGAAGATCTTTATTCGTTGAAGCAACGCTTCGTGCTGATGGAACACCACGTCGTTCCGCTGCTCGAAGGAATCGGCAAGCTGACAGGCGGTCGGGTTCCGCGCGTTTGCAAAGGGCTCGCATCCTACTTCAAGGACGTCTATCTTCATCTCGCGCGAATCGTGAAAGCAATAGAAGGACGCGGCGAGATGATCGTTACGGCGATCGAAGTCAATCTCGGCATGATTGCCCTTGCCGAAAACGAAGTGACCAAGCGCCTCGGTGCGTTTGCGGCATTGTTTGCAGTTCCGACGATGATCGCCGGCGTATACGGCATGAACTTCGAGAACCTGCCGGAACTGCACTATAAATATGGCTATCCGGTATGTCTGATGCTCATGCTGATCATCGATGTCATTCTTTACTGGCGATTCCGCAAGTCAGGGTGGCTCTGATGCGGTAGACATGTCGATCAAGCGTAGGGGCTTGCAGGAGGTTCTCCATGAAATTCCGCTTCCCTGTAGTTATCATCGACGAAGATTTTCGCGCCGATAACATTTCGGGCTCCGGGATCCGCGCGCTTGCGGAAGCAATCGAAAAAGAGGGCGCGGCGGTGGTGGGATTGACGAGCTACGGAGATCCGACCACGTTTGCACATCAATCGAGCCGGGCGTCGTGCTTCATTCTGTCGATCGACGATGACGAGCTGCTGCCATACCTCGAAAAGGACGCAGAAGGAGAGCCGGCCGAACTCGCGCCGGCCATCGTCGATCTGCGGTCATTCGTCGAGGCGGTACGGCACCGCAATGCCGATATCCCGATCTTCCTGTACGGAGAGACGCGCACTTCGCGCAATGTGCCGAACGACATCCTGCGTGAATTGCACGGCTTCATCCACATGTTCGAGGACACACCCGAATTCGTGGCGAGGCATATCATCCGCGAGGCTAGGGTTTATCTCGACTCGCTTTCTCCGCCCTTTTTCAAGGAACTGGTGAAGTATGCGGACGAAGGCTCTTATTCGTGGCACTGCCCGGGCCACTCGGGCGGTGTCGCCTTTCTGAAGAGCCCGCTCGGGCAGATGTTCCACCAGTTCTTCGGCGAAAACATGCTGCGCGCGGACGTTTGCAACGCGGTCGAGGAACTCGGCCAGTTGCTCGATCACACGGGGCCGGTCGCGGCGTCGGAGCGCAACGCGGCGCGCATCTTCGGCGCCGACCATCTCTTCTTCGTGACCAACGGCACGTCCACGTCGAACAAGATCGTGTGGCATGCGACCGTCGCGGCTGGCGACATCGTGCTGGTCGATCGCAATTGCCACAAATCGATTCTGCACGCGATCACGATGACGGGAGCCATACCCGTCTTTCTGATGCCCACGCGTAATCACTTCGGCATCATCGGCCCGATTCCGCGCGACGAGTTCAAACCCGATAACATTCGCCGCAAGATCGAAGAGAATCCGTTCGCGCGCGAGGCGCTCGCGAAGAACCCGAAGGTGAAGCCGCGCATCGTCACGATCACCCAAAGCACGTACGACGGCGTGGTGTACAACGTGGAGATGATCAAGGATCTGCTTGGCGACCTCGTCGACACGCTGCATTTCGATGAAGCATGGCTGCCGCACGCGGAGTTTCATTCGTTTTATCAGGACATGCACGCGATCGGCGCGGGACGCCCGCGCACGGGCGCGCTCGTGTTCGCGACCCACTCGACGCACAAGCTGCTCGCGGGCATTTCCCAGGCCTCGCAGATCGTCGTGCAGGACTCCGAGAGCGGCATGTTCGATCGCTATCGCTTCAACGAGGCTTATCTGATGCATACGTCGACGAGTCCGCAATACGCGATCATCGCGTCGTGCGACGTGGCCGCCGCGATGATGGAGCCGCCCGGCGGCGAGGCGCTCGTGGAGGAATCGATTGCCGAAGCGCTCGATTTCCGCCGTGCAATGCGCAAGGTCGACGCCGAGTACGGAGACGACTGGTTTTTCAAGGTATGGGGACCCGAAAAATTTTCGGAAGAGGGCATCGGCTCGCGCGAAGACTGGATGTTGCGCCCGAACGACCACTGGCACGGTTTCGGTGCGCTCGCGGAAGGCTTCAACATGCTCGACCCGATCAAGGCGACGATCATCACGCCGGGACTCGATGTCGATGGGGAATTCGGCGCAACCGGCATTCCGGCGGCGGTCGTGACGAAGTATCTTGCAGAACACGGTATCATCGTCGAGAAGACGGGGCTCTACTCGTTCTTCATCATGTTCACGATCGGCATCACCAAAGGGCGCTGGAACTCGATGGTCACCGAGTTGCAGCAGTTCAAGGACGACTACGACAACAATCAGCCGCTCTGGCGCGTGCTGTCCGAGTTCGCCGCTCAATATCCCGCGTATGAGGGCATCGGGCTGCAGGATCTGTGCACTCAAATCCACGGTGTCTATCGCGAGAACGATGTCGCGCGCCTCACGACCGAGATGTATCTGTCGAGCATGGAGCCGGCCATGAAACCTACGGATGCCTACGGCAAGCTCGTGCACCGTGAGATCGACCGCGTGCCGATCGAAAAACTGGAAGGGCGCGTGACCACTGTTCTGCTCACGCCGTATCCGCCGGGCATTCCGCTGCTGATTCCAGGCGAGCGCTTTAACCGGACGATCGTCGAATATTTGCGCTTTGCGGTCGCGTTCAATGAGCGCTTTCCGGGATTCCAGACCGACATTCACGGCTTCGCGTCTGAAGTTGTCGACGGCAAAATCCGATACTTCGTGGACTGCGCGCGCGACTGAGGAAGCCTTAATTTCGTCAGGAGAGCGACATGGGAAATTGGACGGCAACGATAAAGCGGAATTTCGTTGAAGCATTGCCTCCGACGATTTTCTTTTTCGTGATCCTGCAGGTCATCGCCATCGCTGTTTCATTGGTTACGTATGGAACGATGATTACACTGGACGTCTTCGGATCGGTCGCGCTGATTGCGCTGGTTATGGGCAAATCGGTGCTGTTCGCCAATCTGCTTCCTTTCGTGAACCGCTTTCCGGAGAAACCACTCATGTGGAACGTGCTCTGGAAAACCGGCATCTATGCGCTGGTCGCAATCGTGGCGCGTTTCATCGAACGCCTGTATCACTTCTGGAAACCGGGGTTCGGCTTTCTGGATGCGAGCCACGCTCTGGCTCTCGAAATTAATTGGGCGCGTTTCTGGGGCATTCATCTTCTGCTGGTGACGCTTCTCGCGATGTACTGCGTATTGGCCGAACTGGCGCGGGTGCTAGGTCGAGAAAGACTCAGAGTAATGTTTTTTGGACCGCTGCCATTGCGGCGGATCGATCTCTGACAGGCTGCTGGTCGATCGCCATGAATCAGAAGTCGGCCGGCATGACGGGATTTCCCCTTCGCGAAGCAGACATCATAAAGAAGGTTCAAAGGAATCAGACAGGAGATAACCCATGTGCCGCTGGCTCGCTTATTCCGGCAATCCGCTTCAGCTCGAAACGGTGCTGTTCAACGCGAAGCATTCGCTGATCGATCAGAGCCTGCATTCGCGGCTCGGACACACCACCACGAATGGCGACGGCTTCGGGATCGGCTGGTATGGGCATCCGACCGACATTCCGTTTCGCTATCGCTGCATTCAGCCGGCGTGGAGCGATCGCAATCTGCGTGAAGCCGCGCGCGCGATCCGCGCACCGCTGTTCGTCGCGCACGTGCGTGCGGCGACCGGCACGCCGTCGCAGGAAACCAACTGTCATCCGTTTCGCCACGGCCGATGGCTATTCGCGCACAACGGCCTCGTGCGCAACTTCCCGGTGATGCGCCGCGATCTGATGGTCGCGATCTCCCCCGAACTGTTCCCGTTGATCGAGGGATCGACCGATTCCGAAGTGCTGTTCTTCCTCGCGCTCACGTTCGGCATGGAGCTGGCGCCTGTCACCGCGCTCAAACGGATGGTCGCGTTCGTCGAGGAAACGGGCCGCCGCCATGGCGTGAATGATCCGCTGAACATGACGATCTGCGCTACGGACGGCGAGCAGATCGTCGCGGTGCGCTATTCGAGCGAAAAGCAGTCGCGCTCGCTGTTTCACAACACGTCGTTTCGTCATCTGCACGAGTTATATCCCGACGATCCGCGCATCGCGATGGCCGGGCAGGATGCGTTTCTGGTTCTGTCGGAGCCGCTCGCCGATCTGCCCGGCTGGTGGCAGGAGATTCCGGAGAGCACGGTCGTCGTGGCGCAAGGCGGCGAGGTCGAGCAATTTCCGTTCGAGCCTCAAGCCGCGTGAGTGACGTAGGCGGGACATCACGCCCCGGACTCATTGACGCTCATCAGGGCCGCAGCGCGTCGTGGGCGGCTACGCCTGCGCATTCCTTGTCGGGCGAAACGCTTTCGGTCGCGGAAGGCGAGATAGCGAAAATCCGGTATTCCGTCTCGGCAATGTATGACGTTGCCCGGTGGAAAGGACATTTCACTGTCACCGCACACGATTAATGTGATGTCGACTGGTGAAACCCGCGTTGGCGCTCGTCCGGACGTACGGCCTGTCACGGCTCCGGACAGACACGCCCAAGGAGAAAGCGATGATGGACAGCCGCGTTGATCAAGGCTTCGATGCATTCGAAACGTTCTATTCGCGTTACTGGCAGGGTCTGGAAGCCCTGACACATGCGCTCACGGATCAGCGCAAGGCGAGCGGCTCCGTGCAGAACGTCGCATGGAATCACATGGACCGTCTGCGGCGCGAAGCCACAGGATTCGCCGACGACCTTCAACATGACGTCGATCGTGAAATGACGCGATTGCGCTCGCGTGCATCGAGCGCTCCTGCCGACTGGCTTACCGACTGGTTCCGTTATCTGACCGACGCCGCGCAACGCCAGCTCCTGACGCTCGACACGTTGCGCCAGCGCGGCAACAATTACGTCACGCATCTGAAGGCGGGCATGCCGCCGGTTCTGGATTTCCAGTACGAAATGCTGATCGACGGACGCGAGCTGGAGTCGCCCGTCAACTATTCTCTGGTCCGCATCGTGCCGCCGGCGGGCGTTGTCGTCGATAACAGCAAGCAGCCGTTCATGATCATCGACCCGCGCGCCGGGCATGGCGCGGGCATCGGCGGATTCAAGCCCGACAGTCAGGTTGGCGAAGCGTTCAAGGACGGTCATCCGGTCTACTTCGTCGTGTTCCGGCCCGTGCCGGAGCCCGGTCAGACGATGGCCGACGTGCGCGACGCGGAAGTGGAATTCCTGCGCGAGATCGCGCGGCGTCATCCGGACGCGCCGCGTCCCGCTGTCATCGGCAACTGCCAGGGCGGCTGGGCGGCGATGCTGCTCGCGGCCTCCGCGCCGGAACTGGCCGGTCCCGTCGTCATCAACGGCGCGCCGATGTCGTACTGGGCCGGCTGCACCGGCGAGAATCCGATGCGCTACTCGGGCGGGCTTCTGGGCGGCGCACTGCCTGCGTTGATCGCCTCGGACATCGGCGGCGGCGTATTCGACGGCGCCTGGCTCGTGCTCAACTTCGAGAATCTCGACCCGGCCAACCATCTGTTCAAGAAGTATTACCACCTGTATTCGAACATCGATAGCGAATCGTCGCGCTATCTCGGTTTCGAACGCTGGTGGGGCGGCTTCTATCTGATGAACGAAGCGGAGATCCGCTGGATCGTCGAGAACCTGTTCGTCGGGAATCGGCTCGCGCGCGGTGAAGCGCGGCTCGGCGGCGAGGCGATCGATCTGCGCCGCATCAGTTCGCCGATCATCGTGTTCGCTTCGCACGGCGACAACATCACGCCGCCGCAACAGGCGCTCAACTGGATCGCGGACCTGTACGCGAACGTCGACGAGATCAAGATGCGCGGCCAGCGCATCGTGTACATGATTCATAAGTCGATCGGGCATCTGGGCATCTTCGTGTCGGCGAAAGTGGCGAACCGTGAGCACGACGCGATCACCGACACGCTGCACGCCATCGACGGCCTGCCGCCCGGCCTCTACGAGATGAAGCTCGACGATGCCGCCGATCGCGTGCATATTCGCTTCGAAGCCCGCACGATCGACGACATTCTCGGCATCGACGACGGCCGCGAGGACGAGGAACTGTTCGCGTCGGTCGCACGTCTTTCGGAACTCGGCACGGAGCTTTATGAAATGACGGCGCGGCCGCTGGTGCGGGCGGCCGTCACGCCGGAGAGCGCGCAGGCGACGCGCGACCTGCAGCCCATCCGCCTGCGCCGCAGCATGTTCTCGGACCTCAATCCATTCATGAGAACGGTCGAGAGCTGGGCCGGGACGGCGCGCAACCAGCGTCAGCTCGTCGATGTGGACAATCCGTTCGCGGCGATGGAGCGCATCGGCGCCGGTCTCGTCGAAAGCCAGCTCAATTTTTATCGCAATGCGCGCGACGCGTGGATGGAAACGATCTTCCACTCGATCTACAGCGCGCCGCTCGTCAAAGGCATCGGCAGGCACGAGCTGCAAGGCGCGGAGCATCGCCGCGGCAAGGACCTGCGCACGCTTCCCGAAGTGCGCGCCGCTCTCGACGCGATGACCGAAGGCGGCGCCGCCGAGGGCGCCGTGCGCATGCTGGGGCTGATGTCGAAGGCGCGCGGCTATCTGCGCCGCTCGCGCATGGAACGGATGCTCGAACTCATCACGCATACGAGCAAATTCGGCACATACGATCAGGCGGCGCTTTCGAAGCTGTTGCGGCAACAGCAGATCATCGTCGATCTGGAGCCGGAGCAGGCGCTCGCGACGCTGCCTCTGCTGCTCGACACCGATGACGAGCGCCGCAACGCACTCGCCGCCGTCGAGGAAGTGTCGGGTTCCGTCGAGACGATGCATCCCGCCGCACTGGTTCTGATGCAGCGCTTCCACAAAATCCTCGGCGTGCAGGAGCCGGAAGCGCCGGTTGCGCGGCTGGAATCGGCCACGCTTGCGAACCCCGAGGTGGAAGACGCGCTGCTCGTCGGTTCCGCTGAAGACGCGGCTCCCACGGCGGGCGCCTCCGCGACGCCCGTGCCGCGTGCGCCGAAGATCGAACCGGGCACGGAAGGCGCCGCGCCCGACGATCTCGAAAGCCTGATGGGCGTCGGTCCGCGCATGGCGGAAAAGCTGCACCAACTGGGTATCGACCGGTACGCGCAGCTTGCGGCGCTCGAACCCGAAGAGGAAGCCTGGCTCGACCTGAAGCTGGGCGCGCGAGGCCGCGTGATGCGCGAGGGATGGGTCGAGCAGGCTCGCGCACGGCTCAACGGAAGCGTGACGGGGTGATCGCCATGGAAGGCCACAGCAACAAGACCTGGGACGAGCTTCGCGAAGGCGACGAGGCCAGCGTCGAGCGCAAGGTCGCCGAGCGCGACATCGTGCTGTTCTCGCACGCATCGGGCAATCTGAATCCGATGCACATGCCCGGCGTCGATGTCGATGGCGACGGCAGGAGCGACACCGTCGCGCCCTCGATGTGGCTCGGCTCGCTCGTGTCCGCGGTGCTCGGCAATCTGCTGCCGGGCGCGGGCACGCTGCTCGTCAGCCAGAACTTCGAGTTCGGCGAACGCGCGCGCGTGGGCGATACCCTGCGCGTCTCGGTGCGCGTCGTCGAGAAGCACGACCGGCCGCGCGCCGTCCTCGACACGCGCGTGACCCTGGCCGATGGCCGCGTCGTCGCGCAAGGACGCGCGGAAGTCATCGCGCCGACGCATCGCGTCGTGACCAACGAATCCGATCGCCCCGCGCTGCTGATGGACGAGCACGAACATTTCGAGCGGCTCATCGACATCGCCGCGTCATTGCCTTCGTTGCCGACCGCCGTGGTCTGGCCCGACGATCCCAACTCGCTGCGGGGCACGTTGCTCTCGATGCGGCGCGGCCTCATCACGCCGGTGCTGATCGGTTCGCGCGCCCGGCTCGAAGCGGCCGCGGCGGAATGCGGAGAGCAACTGGGCGACGTGCTCGTCATCGATGCGCCGGATCACGACGCGGCGGCCATGAAAGCCGTGCAGCTCGTGCATAGCGGCGAAGTGCGCGCGATCATGAAAGGCAACGTGCATTCCGACGAACTGCTCGCGCATGTCGTGAAAAAGGACGGCGGCCTGCGCGCGGGACGGCGCATATCGCACGTCTTCGTGCTGGACGTGCCCACGCTCGACCATCCGCTCTTCGTCAGCGACGCGGCCATCAACATCGCGCCCGACTTGCCGACCAAGGCGGACATCGTGCAGAGCGCGATCGATCTGGCCCGCGCATGCGGCGTGCCGCAGCCTCGGGTGGCGGTGCTGTCGGCGGTCGAGACGGTCAACGTGAGCATTCCGTCGTCGATGGATGCGGCAATTCTCGCGAAGATGGCCGATCGCGGGCAGATCACCGGCGGACTGGTCGACGGCCCGCTCGCGATGGACAACGCGATCGATGCCGCGGCCGCGCGCAGCAAGAAGATCGTGTCGCAGGTGGCGGGCGCCGCGCAGGTGTTGATCGTGCCGAATCTGGAAGCGGGCAACATGCTCGCGAAGCAGCTCACGTTCGTGTCGCGCGCGCAGCCCGCCGGACTGGTGGTCGGCGCACGCGTGCCGGTCATGCTGACGAGCCGGGCCGACAACGATCATGCGCGGCTCGCCTCCTGCGCGGTCGCGATTCTCTATGAGCACTGGCGCCGCGAGGGCGAGAGTGCCGTGACGGCGCCGGACGAGACGGAGAATCGCCCATGAACGCGGACCTCGTTCAGGACGGCCGCGCGCAGGCGGCATCGCAGGCTGGCCGTGGCTCGGCGCTGCTCACGCTCAACGCCGGATCGTCGTCGATCAAATTCGCGCTCTACGACGTGGACGGCCTGCAGCGCCGGGCGACGGGCATGGTCGAAGCCATCGGCGGCGCTGCGCGCTTCAAGGCGAAGGATGCCGAGCGCAAGTGGGACGACGCCATCGAAGCGCCGGCGCATGTCAGTGCGCTGCGCGCGATCCTGGAATGGCTCGAGCGCGACATGGCGGGCGTCGGCATCGCCGCGATCGGGCACCGGGTCGTGCACGGGGGCATGTTGTTCGACCAGCCGGCGCTCATCAATGACGACGTGCTGGAGCAATTGCGCACGCTGGTGCCGCTCGCGCCGCTGCATCAGCCGCACAATCTGGCGGGCATCGAGGCGGCGCGCGAGGCCTTCGGAAACGTGCCGCAGGTCGCCTGCTTCGACACGGCGTTCCATCGCGCGCATCCATTCCTGAACGACTGTTTCGCGCTGCCGCGCGAACTGTTCTATCAGGGTGTGCGCCGATATGGTTTTCATGGGCTGTCGTACGAGTACATCGCACAGTACCTGCGCACGCACTTCCCGCATCACGCGCGCGGCCGTGTGCTGGTCGCGCATCTGGGCAACGGGGCGTCGATGTGCGCGATGCGCGACGGCCGGTCCATCGCTTCGACGATGGGTTTCTCCGCGCTCGACGGCTTGCCGATGGGCACGCGCTGCGGCCAGCTCGATCCCGGCGTGCTGCTGTATCTGATGCAACTCGGCATGGACGTGAAGGACATATCGAAAATGCTCTACGAACGCTCGGGACTTCTCGGTCTTTCGGACGGAATTTCGAACGATATGCGCGTACTGCTTTCGTCGGAGCGGCCGGAGGCGAGCGAGGCGATCGCGTATTTTGTTTCGCGTGTGCGGCGGGAAATAGGCGGACTCGCGGCGACGCTCGAAGGGCTCGATGCGATCGTGTTCACCGGCGGCATCGGCGAAAACGCGGCGCCGGTTCGCGAACGCGTGCTGGCGGGCATGGCGTGGATCGGCGTCGAGATCGACGAGGCGCGCAACCGGGCTAACGAGACGATCATCTCGTCGGGCTTGTCGCGCGTGCTCGCGCTGCGCGTATGTACGGACGAGGAGTGCATGATCGCACGGCATACGCTGCGGACGGCGCAGCTTGTCGTGGCTTCGCAAGAAGCGTTGTGAAGCAGGCGAGTCGATGAGAGGTCGCTCCGAAGGCGTCATGCTGCGATGGGGTCGGTGAGCATCAGAGGAAGAAGTTCGCTCGTAAAGCGGTGATCTCACCGAGAGCCTTCAGACGCGGCTGCGGCTCGTGGATCGCCGTGCCGTCATCACGAAATTCCTGCGTGTAGACCGCGCTTGGGATTCGATTCATCGTTTCTCTCGCTTACGAAGCGTTGGCATCCGACTTTAGATTGGCCAAGCGCTCGATCTGGCGCTCGCACAGGCCCAGTCGTTCGGCGGCACGGCCTGGCTCGAGTTGGCGTTCGGCGACTGCCTGAATCACTCTGAGTCGGTCCAGTTCGCGCATCGACATGGTGATGGTCCCGGTCGTGTTCATCGCCCGTGCTCCCGAAACGCTTGCCTGGCAATGAACCTACGTCAAAACACGACATTTCTATCTGGCAGAAACGCGACATTTCTATCTGGGACCTACAGACAAAACATTGATCATGTTGATTATGTCAAATGTTCATCGCACAGATTTTCGACCCCATCGCGCGGGTCAAAGACAGTCCTGATTCCCAGCATCTCCTCAATATCGCCGTCTCCAATCGTTTCTTTTGAGGACGACGAACCCGTTCCGACTCCGCGGCATCCGCATACTGCCGACCGCGCACGACTACTCGATAAACGCGTGAGCCAAGCCCCGAAGACTCGCGCGGCAATCCGCAACCATGCTCGAGACGGCGTTCTCGCAAGTCGGAATGTCGTCGACGAGCCCGATAACCTGGCTTGCACAAATCAACCCGCCGTCGATATCGCCGGCAGCGAGTGCCGCGTTGCCGCGTGTTCCCGACAGCAGATGTTGCAGGTCATGATAAGTCGCGCCGCCCGGTCGCCGTTCAAGCGCGACGATTTCGTCCGTCACCGCGTTCGAAAAGAAACGCGCGGTCCGTTTGAGCGTGCGCTTGATCAATGTCGTATCGAGTTCGCTCGACGCCAGCAGCTTGCGCTTCACGTTGTCGTGAATCGGACTCTCCTGCGTCAGCATGAAACGCGTGCCCAGATTCACGCCGTCCGCCCCGAGCACAAGCGCGGCCGCCATGCTTTTTCCATCGGCGATACCGCCAGAGGCGAGCATCGGCACCTTGAGTTTGCGCCGCGCGGCGGGGAACAGAATCATGCCGGGCACGTCGTCCTCGCCGGGGTGGCCAGCCGCCTCGAATGCGTCGATCGAAATCACATCCACGCCCGCCTGCTCGGCCGACAACGCATGGCGCACCGACGTGCACTTGTGAATGATCTTGATGCCGCGCGTCTTCAGACGGTCGATCACCGCATGGGGTTTGTTCCCCGCCGTCTCGACCACCTTCACTCCGCTCTCGATGATGGCATCGATCCAGCCATCGTACGACACGTCCTGCGCGGTCAGCGATAGCGTGAGATTTACGCCGAATGGCAGGCTGGTCAGTTCGCGAGTGCGCGCGATCTCGCGCAGCAACGCTTCCGGGCTCGGCTGCGTGCGCGCCGTCACCATCCCGAACGCACCCGCGTTCGAGACCGCAGCCGCCAGTTCCGCGCGCCCGACCCACTGCATGCCGCCTTCGACGATCGGATACTTCACACCCAGCAACTCCGTGATTCTTGTCTTCACAACGTGTCTCCGTGACCAACGATGGTGGTCCTCCAAGTAGACCCGGGCGCCGCAACGCGGGCACTACCCCGCTCGGGTGGACTCGAACGCGGCTTTTCCCCGATGAGACCGAGGCTGCCGACTGCCCGATTCGGGGGGGCCGACCGGCTGGCCGGCGCAGCAGAATTGCCGCACCGGGTCGCGCGCGGCGACGCCGCCGAGCCCGCGATCCGGTCACCCCTCGTCACAGGAGCACGCCGTGCCAACAGAAACCATCCGCCTTAGACATGCCGAGCTCCGGCTTTCCGATGGCGTCGCCGAGTTTTCTCATCAGCGTCCCGAGCAACGCAACACGTTGACTGCGGAATTGCGTCAGGACTATGTCGACCTGCTCGACCGGCTGGAATCCGACCGGACGATCAGCGCCCTGATCATCACCGGCTCCGGCGGGTCGTTTTGTGCCGGCGGCGATCTGAAAGCGGTCATGGAGCGCAGGTCGAGTCCCGATCCGCACAGCAACATGGCACTCGCGATGCGTGACAATCTGGCCGGCGCCCATGTGTGGCTCTCGCGCTTGCGCAATCTGGACATGCCCGTCATCGCCGCCGTCGACGGTGCCGCTTATGGTGCGGGCGCATCGTTGTCGCTGGCCGCCGACTTCGTCATGGCTACGGATCGAGCCGCGTTCTGCATGTCGTTCCACAAGGTCGGCATGATTCCGGACATGGGCGCGCTCTATACGCTGCCGCGTGTGGTCGGGTTGACCGTGGCCCGCGATCTCTTTCTGACAGCGCGCCGCGTCGGCGCGCAGGAGGCGAGGCAGATCGGGCTCGTCCACTCGGTATTCGACGCGGACTCGCTGCTTGCCGAGACGCGCCGTTTCGCGCGCCGCTTCCAAAACGCCCCGCGCGGCGCGGCGGGCGTCACCAAGCGCCTGCTGAACATGAGCTTCGAGACGCCCTACGCCGCACTGGCGCAAATGGAATCGAACGCGCAGGCCGTGGAAACCTGCTCGCGCTATCACGCCGATGCGATCGAACGGTTCCTGCGTGGCGAACCGTCGTTTTACGACTGGGATCGTGACGCGCCGGCCTGAGAGCGCACGCAATTTCATACCTTCTTCCATCGACTGGAGGATAAGCGCGGTACGCACGAACACGCGGCAAAAGGAATGCGGCGTGGACGGTGAAGGGAGCGGAAAAGAGGCCGCCAGGCGCAGCGACTCAGGTTTTCCCTGACCTACCTGTTACGGGTGGTTGCCTCCCTCCCCCCAGGTTTTATGGTGATGTCACTACCCGGCCCCACGCAAAGCGTGCGAGAGCCGGGGTATCAAAAATTCTGGAGACAAAATGGGGCAGTCGAGTCATGCGAGCACCCTAGCCGCGCCGCGATCCACACCACTGCGCATCGGGCCGACTTCGTTCGCCCCGTGCGCGTCCATCTGAAAGCGACCGCTTCCTTCCGGCTCCCGGCGCGACGACTCACTCTCGCCTCAATCGAAGCATGTCAACGAGACTAGCCATGAACGATTCGCCCGGCTTCCAGCGACGCCCCGCCTGGGTAATCACGGCAATGCTCACGGGCCTTGCCACCATCAACTTTCTCGACAAGGTCGTGTTCGGCATGGTGGCCGTACCGCTCATGGCCGAGATGCAACTGTCTCCGGCCCAGTTCGGGCTGATCGCGGGCAGCTTTTTCTGGCTTTTCTCCACGTCGACCGTCGCCGTGGGATTTCTTTCGAACCGTGTCCAGACACGCTGGATATTGCTCGCGATGGGCGTCAGTTGGGCCGTGATGCAGGTGCCTCAAGCGCTCGCGACCAGTGCCATCGCGCTGCTCGTGTGCCGCGTCCTGCTTGGCGCCGCCGAAGGGCCATCGTTCCCGGTCTCCATCCACGCGCTGTACAAATGGTTTCCCGATCAGAAACGCAATCTGCCGGTCTCGATCATCGCTCAGGGAGCGGCGCTCGGGCTTCTGCTGGCAGGACTGCTCATTCCGCTCGTGACCCGCGAATGGGGCTGGCGCGCCAACTTCATTATTCTGGGTGTAGTCGGCGTCATCTGGAGTCTGCTTTGGCTGTATATCGGCCGCGAGGGCAATCTCGGCGCACAGACGGGTCAATCCGGCGGACGCGGCAACGGGGCGGAGTTCGTCGAGCGTTTGCCGTACCGGACGATCCTGACCGATCCGTCCGTCGTGTCCACGTTTCTGCTCGGCTTCGCGGCCTACTGGATGCTGGGCCAGAACCTGACCTGGTTGCCCACTTATCTGGAAAAGGGCCTCGGCTTCAACAGCATCCAGGCGGGCCGCTGGTTCGCGGTGGTCACCGAGGTCGCCGCGCCGGTCAACATCGGACTGAGCTGGTTGTCACAAAGGATGCTCCAGCGCGGCGCGTCGACACGTCAGGCGCGGGCGCAGTTCGTCTGCCTGATGATGATCACCGGCGCCGCGCTGTTTCTGCTCCTTCCGCTCTTGCATCTGTCTCCGGTGCAGCGGGTGATTCTGCTCACCATTGCCGGCGCGTTGCCGACCTTGTGCTTCACCCTCGCCCCGGCCCTGCTCGCGGAAGTCGTGCCATCCAGCCAGCGCGGCGCGATCGTCGCGATCAATACGGCGGTCGCCAGTCTCGGCGCCGCGATTTCCCCGGTCGTGATGGGGCGCATCGTGCAGATGCGCGGCAGCGTCGGCGAGCAAGCCTATGAACTGGGCTTCGTCACCGGAGCGGCGCTATTGATCGCGACGGCGTTGATCGGCTTGCGCTGGCTGCATCCCGAACACTCGAATCGTGCGCTGAAGCGCTCCACGCCCGCGGTCACCGCATGAATCACGACGCCAACGGCGCGGCCGACGTTCGCCGCGCTTCTCGCCGCGCGACTTGCGGCTGTTCAGGACTTGAGACGGCATGAATTCACCACAACGCAACAGCCATTCGACTCGTGTCGCTGCCGAGTATGACTACATCGTCATCGGAGCCGGTTCTGCCGGCTGTGCCGTCGCCGCGCGCCTTGCGGAAGATTCATCCGCCACGGTCGCGCTGCTCGAAGCGGGGCCGGACGATCACCACTTCAGCGTATGGACGCCGATCGGCCTCGCGGCCACCGTGCCCAAGGCGGGTCCGCGCAATTACGGCTACTACAGCATCGCGCAGCCGGGGCTCGACGGACGTCCCTCGTATCAGCCGCGCGGACGCGGGCTCGGGGGCTCCTCTTCGATCAATGGAATGATTTATATCCGCGGCCATCGTCGCGATTACGACGAATGGGCGGCCTTGGGCTGCGATGGCTGGGCTTATAGCGACGTGCTGCCCTACTTCGTTCGCAACGAACGCAATCAGCGCTGGATCGCCGGCGGCGACGACCACCTGCACGGCGGCGCGGGACCCCAGCATGTCGCCGACGCGCGTTCGCTCAATCCATTTTCGAGGCGCTTCGTCGCGGCTGCGCTTCAGGCGGGTCTGCCGCTGAATCATGATTTCAACGGCGAAGAGCAGGAAGGCGCGGGCCTCTATCAGTTCACGCAGTATCAGGGAGAGCGCTGGAATGCCGCGCGCGCCTACCTGCACGACGGCAATCCGGCAGACAAGTCGCTGTCCGGCGGACGCCGGAACCTCGCCGTGCTGACCCACGCGCAGGCGCTGCGCCTCGTCTTCGAAGGCAAGCGCGCCACAGGCATCGTCATCTCGCGCGGCGGCCAGGTGCAAACCCTGCGGGCGCGGCGGGAGATCATCGTCAGCGCGGGCGTGTTCAATTCGCCGCAATTGTTGATGGCGTCCGGCATTGGTCCCGCAGCGCATCTGCGCGATCTGAATATCGATGTCGTCCACGATCTTCCCGGCGTGGGCGAAAACCTGCAGGACCATCTCGACATCGCGATCAACAAGCAGGTGAAGTCCCTCGACCTGTACGGCCATTCGACGGCCGGTTTCCTGCGGCTCGCCCGCGAGATTCTGCGCTATCGGCGCGACCGCACCGGCATGGTCAGTTCGAACTTCGTCGAGGCGGGCGCGTTCGTAAAGAGCCGGCCGGAACTGCCCGTGCCCGACGTGCAACTCGCCTTCGTGCTGGCGCTGATCGGCAACCGCAACATGGAAAAGCGCAGCAAGCTCGGTCACGGCTTCGCCTGCCATGCGTGCGTGCTCAGGCCGAAGAGCCGCGGCACGGTCCGGCTGAATTCGCCCGATATGCGCGATGTGCCGCTCATCGATCCGCGCTTTCTGTCCGAGGAAGCCGACATGGAAACGATGGTCGCGGGTGTGAAGATCATCCGCCGCATTTTTGCGCAGCGGGCGCTGGCGGAGATCGGCGGCAAGGAACTGCTGACCGACGACTTCGGCGCGGACGACTCGAACGAAGAGGCAATCCGCGCGTTCATCCGCAGTCACGCGGACAGCATCTATCACCCGATCGGCACGTGCCGGATGGGCCGCGACGACATGGCCGTGGTGGACCCGACTCTGCGCGTGCACGGCATCGACGGACTGCGCGTGGTCGATGCATCGATCATGCCGACGTTGATCGGCGGCAACACCCATGCACCGGCAATGATGATCGGCGAGAAGGCCGCCGATATGATTCGCATGTCGAATCGAGTCACGGCCACGGTGCACGCCGCCGAAAGCGGCACCGCAGAAACCTGTTGACGTTCAGGACAACATTCCGCGAACGCATGTTGCGCTCGCAACCCGGCAATGCCCGTAAATAACGGCGCTTTCTCATGGAGATCTGATATGCAAGCCGTAGCTGCCGCACCCCAACCCACCACGACACTGGCTTCCGGCGCTGAGAGCTGGCCGTTCACCGTCGAGCGCTCGACTCCGTCCATCGGTGCGGAAATCAGTGACATCGACCTCCGTAAGCCGCTCGACGACGACACCTATCTCGCGCTGCGCCGCGCACTGGTCAAGTACAAGGTGCTGTTCTTCCGCGACCAGGACGTCACGCCGGCGCAGCATGTGGCTTTTGCAAGACGCTTCGGAGAACTGGAAATCCATCCGGTGTTTCGCCATCACCCGGACCATCCGGAACTCGTGATGTTCGACAAATCGGGCGAAAACCGCGGGCGTGAGAACATTTACCACAGCGACGTCTCGTGGCGCGAATTGCCCGCGATGGCCGCGATCCTGCGCTGCGTCGAGTGCCCGGAAGTCGGCGGCGACACCATCTGGGTCAACATGGCGCAGGCTTACGCGAACCTGCCGGAAGACGTGAAAACCCGCATCGCCGATTTGCGTGCGGTCCACGACATCATTCCGACGTTCAGCGTCGCGATCGCGCCGGAAAAATTCGAGGAGATTCGCAGAAACTTCCCGCCGGTCACGCACCCCGTCGTTCGTACTCATCCGGAGAGCGGCGAGAAAATCCTCTACGTGAACGAGGCGTTCGTGACGCACCTCGCCAATTACAGCCAGGTAACGGGCTTTCGCATCGGCTCGGATTTCAGGCTCGGCGAACTGGATCTGCTGCAGTATTTGTACCGGCAGGCCGCCGCGCCGGAATATCAAGTCCGCTTGAAGTGGCGGCCGAACACCATCGCGGTCTGGGACAACCGGTCCACGCATCACTACGCCGTGCAGGACTATTTCCCGGCCGTGCGCCGCATGATGCGCGCCACCGTCATCGGCGACAAACCGGTCTGAGCGGGCACGAGGAAGCCGATATGAAGATGCTCAACAAGTTCTATATCAACGGCGAATGGACGGAACCGTCTGCCGGCGGCGGTTTCGCGCAGATCGTCGACCCGTCCACGGAAGCCGTGACCGGTCAGCTCGCGATGGGCTCCGCCGAAGATGTCGAGCGCGCCGTCGCCGCTGCGCAAGCGGCGTTTCCCGCGTGGTCGGCATCGAGCCGCGAGGAACGGATCGCACTGCTCGAACGGATCATCGAGCAGTACACCGCGCGGCTCGACGAGATCGCCGAAGCCGTGCGCGAAGAAATCGGCGCGCCGATCACGTTGTGCAAGAACCTGCAGGCCGCCATCGGCGTGGCGCAACTGCAGGCGGCATTGGCGACGCTGCGAAACTTCGAATTCGAATCGGTCCGCGGCAAGAGCTATGTTCGCCGTGAAGCCATCGGCGTCGCCGCGCTCATCACGCCGTGGAACTGGCCGCTGAACCAGATCACCGCGAAGGTTGCGCCGGCGCTGGCGGCGGGCTGCACCATCGTGCTCAAGCCGTCGGAGATCGCGCCGTTCGACGCATTGATCTTCGCGCAGATCATGCACGATGCCGGCACGCCCGCAGGCGTGTTCAACATGATCTACGGCGACGGCAAGGTGGTCGGCAGCGCGCTCGCGTCGCATCCGGGCGTGGACATGGTGTCGATCACCGGTTCGACGAGAGCCGGCGTCGGTGTCGCGATCAGCGCGGCGCCGACCGTCAAGCGGGTCGCTCAGGAACTCGGCGGCAAGTCGCCGCTGCTGATCCTCGACGACACGGACCTGCAGACCGCGGTATCGACAGGCGTGGCTCAATGCATGGTCAATTCCGGACAGACGTGCATCGCGCCGACTCGAATGCTGGTGCCTCGGGCGCGCTACGACGAGGCCGTCGCGATCGCGGCGGCGGCGGCCAATTCGCTGACGGTCGGCGATCCTGCGGATCCCGCAACGAAGATGGGCCCGATCTCCAATCGCGCGCAATACGAGAAGGTTCAGCGGATGATCCGCATCGGCATGGAGGAAGGCGCGCGCGTGGTTGCGGGCGGTCCGGGGCGTCCGGTGGGACTCGAGCGCGGCTTCTATGCAAAGCCGACGATCTTCGCGGACGTGCACAACGACATGACGATCGCGCGCGAGGAAATCTTCGGTCCCGTGCTGGCGATCATCCCGTACGCCGACGAAGAAGAAGCGATCCGCATCGCCAACGACACCGATTACGGCCTCGCCGGTTACATCGCGTCGGGCAATCCCGAGCGCGCGCGGCGCGTTGCGGCGCGTCTGCGGGTCGGCTCCGTTCGGATCAACGGCGCGATGCTGGACGTCACGGCACCGTTCGGCGGCTACAAGACGTCGGGCAACGGTCGCGAGTACGGCGCCGAAGGACTCGCGGAGTTTCTCGAGATCAAGTCGGTGACGGGACTGTAGCGCCAGTTGACGGCGGCTTAGAGAAGCCGTGAGCCGCAGGGTGCGCAACGCGATCTTGCATGCGCGGCGCACCCTTTCAACCGGAGGAGACCTGCATGAGCATCAAGGGCCGTGCCTGGATCGTCGGCGCTTACGAGCATCCCGTTCGCAAGGCGCCCGATAAAACCGTGCCGCAGTTGCACGCGGAATGCGCGAAAGGCGCACTCGACGATGCAGGCCTCTCAATCGGCGACGTCGACGGCTACTTCTGCGCCGGCGATGCGCCGGGGCTGGGTGCGCTCAACATGATCGACTACCTCGGCCTGAATGTGCGTCACGTGGACTCCACGGATATGGGCGGCAGCGCCTATCTCGCGCACGTTTCGCATGCCGCGCAGGCCATCGCTGCCGGCAAGTGCAACGTCGCCCTGATCACGCTCGCGGGCCGCCCGCGCTCCGAAGGTTCGAGCGGCACTCAGGCCCGCAACTGGGGCAAGGACTTGCCGGACCTGCCGTTCGAGGCTCCGTTCAGGCCGCTGACGGTCAATCTGTACGCGATGGTGGCCATGCGCCACATGTACGAATACGGCACGACCAGCGAGCAGCTCGCGTGGATCAAGGTCGCCGCCTCGCATCACGCGCAGCACAACCCGCACGCCATGCTGCGGGACGTGGTCACGGTGGAAGACGTACTGGCTTCGCAGATGATCTCCGATCCGTTGCGCCGGCTCGACTGCTGCGTCGTCTCCGACGGCGGCGGCGCGCTGATCGTCGCGCGGCCCGAAATCGCGGCTGCGCTCGGCTCGCGCGCCGTCAAGATTCGCGGCGCAGGAGAAGCCGTCAAGGGGCAGCTCGGCGGCGCAGTGGATCTGAGCTGGTCCGCCGCGCGAATATCCGGTGCGGCGGCGTTCGCGGAAGCAGGCGTCACGCCCGCCGACATCAAGTATGCGTCGATCTATGACAGCTTCACGATCACGGTGCTGATGCAACTGGAAGACCTCGGCTTTTGCAGGAAAGGCGAAGGCGGCCGCTTCGTTGCCGACGGCAATCTGATCTCCGGCGTCGGCCGTCTGCCGTTCAATACCGACGGCGGTGGCTTGTGCAACAACCATCCGGCCAATCGCGGCGGCATCACGAAAGTCATCGAAGCAGTCCGGCAGTTGCGCGGCGAGGCCCACCCCGCCGTGCAGGTCCGGAACTGCGATCTCGCGCTGGCGCAGGGCACGGGCGGCTATCTCGGCTCGCGTCACGGCAGCGCCACGCTGATCCTGGAACGGGAGCAATGACATGAGTCCGGATTCGACCGCAGCCGCCCTGCCGTCTCCCGCCGAATTGCCCGACAACGCCGCATTCTGGCAAGGCGCGCGCGAGGGCCGCCTGCTGCTGAAATACTGCGACGCCTGCGGCAAGCCCCACTGGTATCCGCGCGTACTGTGTCCGTTCTGCATGGGCGCCACACACTGGAAAGAGGCGTGCGGACGCGGCGCGATCTATTCGTTCAGCGTCACGCGCCGTGCCGGGCCTGCGCCGTTCTGCATCGCCTACGTGACGCTCGACGAAGGCGTGACGCTGATGACCCATATCGTCGGCTGCGATCTCGACACGGTGCGAATAGGCCAGCGTGTCCAGTTGCAATTTTCGCCGACGGAAAATGGCGCGCCAGTGCCGACCTTCACGCTTGCCTGAAGACTTCCGTCGCCCGGCAATCTTCCATCGAAAGCGGCCAGCCGCCACGCGGTCGCGCGCAGAAACAAGGAGACATTCCAATGGATTTCGATACCCCGAGTGAATGGGTCGATTTCGGCGACGCGCTGATACGTTTCATCGACCGTGAAGTCGCGGCGCTGGAGCACGAGCATCGCGCGCTGCTGGGCAGCGAGCGCACGCTGTATGGCGAGGACGGCCGCTACAGTCCCGCCGTGCTGGCATTGCGCCGCCAGGTTCGCATGCGCTCGGCCGAACTCGGTTTCTATACCGCGCTCGCGGCCGAGTCGCTGGGCGGAGGCGGCTTTGATGCGCAGGCGGCCGTTTATGTCCAGGAACGCCTCAACGCGCATTGCGGCCCCGAACGGCATCTGGTCCAGACAGTCGTGTTGCCGTCGCCGTTCACGAACGGTTTGTCGCCCGTGCTGCGGCATCTCGATCCTTCCGTGCTCGCCACGTATCGCGATTCACTCGCCAGCGGCGACAAAACCATGTGCTTCGGGCTGAGCGAACCCGACGCCGGTTCCGACGTCTTCGGCATGCGCACGCGCGCCGAACGCAGCGGCGATCATTGGGTGATCAACGGCACCAAACAGTGGATCACGAACGCGCCTTACGCCGACTATGCGATGATCTTCGCGATTACCGACGAACAACAGGCGCGGGCGCACCGTGGCGGCATCACCGGCTTCTTCGTTCCGACCGTCACGAGCGGCTTTTCGGTGCCGGGCGTCATTCCGGTGATGGGGCATCTGGGCGCGGATATCGGCATCGTCACGCTCGACAACGTGCGCGTTCCCGACACTCACCGGCTCGGCGCCGTCGACCGTGGCCTCGCGGTCGCGCTCGACGGCGTGAATGCAGGCCGGCTGAGCATGGCGGCATCGTGCGTCGGCCTTGCACGCTGGGCGCTCGACCAGGCGCTGGCCTATGCGCAGGTGCGCAAGACTTTCGGTCAGACGATCGCCGATCACCAGGCCGTGCAGTTCATGCTGGCCGAATGCGCAATGGACATTTACGCGTGCAAATCGATGATCCGCCATTGCGCATGGCTCGTCGACAAAGACCTGCCGGCGGCGAAGGAAGTGTCGATCGTCAAGGCGTCGGCCACGGAGATGGTGAGCCGGGTCATGGATCGCGTGATCCAGATTCACGGCGGCATGGGGCTTACGAACGAATTGCGGCTGGAAGCCGGTTATCGCTGGGCTCGCACGATGCGCATTCCCGACGGCACGTCCGAAATCCAGCGCTGCACCATCGCGCGCCGGCTGCTCAATGGCGACACCGCGTTCTGACGAGAGCATTCATTCCACAGGAGACACAGCATGGTGCATCTCGACCCAAAACCGTACGTCATCGAACGTCCCGGCAACCCGCTGTCGGTCGCACCGCACGTCGTGCAGCCCGGCGTGCCGGAGCGCTTTCACGTGCCGGACACCACCTTGTTCGACAATCTCGAACTCTCGGCGCGGCGCTTCCCCAACAAGGCCGCCATCGAGTTCTACGGCACGACGATCACCTACGCCGCCCTGCTCGCCGAAGTGGAGCGCATGGCCGGCTATCTGCAGCATGTTTGCGGGGTCGCCGGCGGCGACCGCGTGCTCGTGTTCAGCCAGAACAGTCCGCAGTTCGTCGCTGCCTACTTCGCGATCCTGCGCGCGGACGCGGTGGTCGTGCCCGTCAACGCGATGCTCGTCGAGGGCGAGCTGCGTCATATCATCGAAGACAGCGGTGCGGTCGCCGGATTCGCCGCGCGCGAACTGCTCGACCGGCTCGTGTCGTCAGCCGGCGGCACGCCGCTGCGGAGTATCGTCGTTCATAGCTACGGCGACGCGCTGAAAGGCGACGACGCCGGCCTGAACGTTCCGGACTGGGTGCGCCAACGTTCGCGCGCCGAAGCGCTTCCGGGCGGCGCCGTGCATTGGGCCGACGCGCTGGCGCAAGCGCAGGCGCCCGCCCCGCATCGCGCCGTCGCGGACGATCTCTGCATGCTTCCCTACACGTCGGGCACGACCGGCGCGCCGAAGGCCTGCATGCATACGCACCGCACGGTGATGGCGTCCGTCGCGGGCGCGCAATTGTGGCGGCGCTCGCACGCCGAATCGATCTATCTCGCGGTCGCGCCGATGTTCCACCTGCTCGGCCTGCAAAACGGCGTCAACGCTCCGGTGTTCATGGGCGGCACGATCGTGCTGCTGCCCCGCTGGGATTGCCGCACCGCAGCCGAGCTGATCGCGCGCCATCGCGTGACGTTCTGGGCAGCGCCGCCGCCGATGCTGGTGGAGTTTTTCGCGCAGCCGGGCATCGAAACCTTCGATCTGAGCAGCCTGAGCGTCGTGCTCGGCGGCGGCGCGGCCGTTCCCGCCGGCACGGCGAAGCTGATGAAGGAAGGCTACGGCCTGCAGTTCATCGAAGGCTACGGTCTCACCGAAACCGCCTCGTTTCTGATCGCCAATCCGCTGCACGCGGCACGGGCCGGCTATCTGGGCGTACCGACTTATGGCGTCGACGCACGCATCGTCGATCCTGTGACGTTCGAGGAGATGCCGTGCGGCGAGGTCGGCGAAATCGTGGTGCATGGCGCGCAGGTCATGCTCGGCTATTGGCACAAGCCGAAAGCCGATGCGGAAAGCTTCATCGCCATCGACGGCAAGCGCTTCTTTCGCACGGGAGACCTCGCGAGCGTCGACACGGACGGCTACTTCATGATGCGCGACCGGCTCAAGCGCATGGTCAACGCGTCCGGCTACAAAGTCTGGCCGGCCGAGGTCGAAGCCATGCTCCATACTCATCCGGCGATTCAGGAAGCGTGTGTGATTGCCGCGCCCGATCCGCACCGCGGTGAAACCGTGAAGGCGATCGTCGTGCTCAAGTCGGATTGCGGCGTTATCGACGAAGCGGCCATTCTGGCGTGGTGCCGCGCCAACATGGCGACGTACAAGGCGCCGCGCATCGTGCAGATCACGGATCGCCTGCCGCGTTCCGCGACCGGGAAGATCGCTTGGCGCGAGTTGCAGGATAAGGAGATGCAGGCAGTCCGCTCGTCCGAACAGGCGTAGACGCGGAACAGGTCGTGAAATGCGGCCTGAGCGCGGTCCGGCTCATGCGGGCATGAGGGATCCGCGCTCTCGCGATCGGCCAGCGCTTTGTCTTTAGAACGACGACAACGTCAGCGCGTTCCGGACCGCGGTCACACCCGTCACACCTTCGGTTGCATGCGTGGCCATCTCGACCTGCGACTGCTCGGGTACGGTGCCTTCCAGCGTCACCACGCCATTGTTCGCGCGCACCGTGATCGTGCTGTTGCGCAGACCCTTGGTCCTGCTCAATGCGCGCAGCACGTCCTTTTGCAGCGCGCGATTGGCGGCCTTCATCGCTTTCGCGTCGGGTGTGGCGCTCGCCGCCGGCATCGACGCAGGCTCACGGCTCTGGGCTTGCGTATCGAGCGCCGCCAGCATGAACATCGTGCCTGCAACGATGCACGTCGTCAGATTCTTCTTCACCAGTTCTTCCCCTTTGATTGATAAGTCTCGTTGTTACGGATCGGACTCCTGATCGCGATCCGCGGTGTTCACGGAAATCGACCGTCCGGTCCCGCGTCAGAAACGTTGCGTCATCCCCACGACGGCCAGCACCTGCTTCGATCCCGCTGGCACGCCCGTCACGCCGGGCCAGCTCATTGCGGCGCTGCCGTTGTTCTTGATATAGCCCGCGCGCCCGTAGAGACTCGTGCGCTTCGACAGACTGTGATCGATACCGATCTCGATACCGAGGGAATTGTCGTGCTCATCGCGCACGTCACGCTCGATGCCAGAGATTTCGATGACGTCCTCCGCCGAGGCCTGAATCGTCGCGCCGACGCCCAGAATGCTGTACGCATGCACCAGCATCGACGCGGGGATCCTCGCCGTGGGCGTGACCGTCACGAGCGAGCCTGACGGAACGTCTTTCGGCCGGTTATACGAGTAGTTGAACTGAAGGTTGACGATGCCGATACGGTAAGCCAGCGCGCCGGTGAAATGCTCCATCGACTGAAGGTTGAAGGTGGACAGCGTACCGGGAACCAGCGGCGCGCTCTCCTGGCCGCCATGCTGGAACTGATAGCCGACGCCCGCATAAAAGCCGTAGCCCGAGTAGTTCGCCGCGAGATCGAGCATGTTCCCGGACCTGATCGCGAGCGGTTGCGTCACCGTGGCGGCCAGCGCGTACATTGCGTAGAGATGCACGCCCCTGAGGTCCGGCGACTGATACACGATCGCATTGCTGGTGCGCCCGGAGACATATTGAGTCGCGAGCGTCGACCTGTCGGTGGCGCCGGCGAGATCGGCCGCCGCGAGCAGCGACATGACTTCATTGCCGCGAAACGGATCGGTGAAGTAGACGGCCCAGAAACTCGGCTGGTATTGGCGCCCGAGTGTCAGCGAACCGTAGGTGTCGTCCTTCAGTCCCACCCAGGCCTGTCGATAGAACATCGCAGTCGAATCGGCGAAATACGCGCCGTTGTTGATCGTGTAACCCGTCTCGAGGTCGAACACGGTCTTCAGGCCGCCACCGAGGTCTTCGACGCCCTTGAACCCGAACTGCGAACCGGTCGAGCCGCCGCTTCGCAGAGAAAACGAATGATTGCCACCGTTGTCCAGGTACTGGACGAAAGTATCGGCCACGCCATAAAGCGTCACGCTCGATTGCGCCGCCGCGCCTCCGGCGGCAAAGAGCAACGCGGCTCCGTAAATCCCACGACACATCACACGCATGCACGTCTCCTTTCAATGTTTGCCGCGTCCGGCGGACGCGGGGTAAAGCAAACTCAGGCAGACGCCGGACACCTGTCGACCGATGATGAAGAGACGCATCGCGCTTATCTGTCGCGTCGGTGACTTGCAGGCTCCAGGCATTGCGGAATGGGGGGATATTGCAGTTGTGTTCGCGCGGCAAACCTACCCGGACAGGGTGGGGAGGGGAATACCCCAGCGCGCAGAACAGCGAGATAGCGCGAGTCGGCGGCCTCCTTACCCGATGCGGGGGGGCCGCAAGCGTGACGCCTTTGTTTAGGATTTATCTGTCCACTTCTCACGCGCCGATATGCGCTATTCGCCATGCACGAAAATCCGCAGAGAGAACGCCATGACCACGAAGAATGACGACGTCCCGGCCCGGCGGCTGGTCCATACACGCCGTATCGTCTGCACCGGCTATGCGCGCAACGACGGCCTGTTCGACATCGAAGCGAACATGCTCGACACGAAAACCCACGATAGCGATCTGCTGTTCAAACACGTCCAGGCCGGCCAGCCGATTCACTCAATGACGTTGGTCGTCACGATCGACCGGGATCTCGTGATCCAGCGCGTGGAAGCTCGCACCGAGGTCGGTCCCACGCCCTATTGCCACGAGATCAACGCGGCTTATGAAGGGCTGAAGGGCGTGACTATCGGGCCGGGTTTCAACAGGGAAATCAAGCGCCGGCTCGGCGGCGCGCAGGGCTGCACGCATCTGTCGGAGCTGCTGGGTCCGCTCGCCACCACCGCGATTCAGACCTTGATGGGTCTGCAGCGCAAGGCCGCACCGGCCCGCGATCCGTCGGCAACGCGCGGCCACCCGATGATCAACACCTGCCATGCATGGCGGCAAGACGGAGAAGTCGTCGCGGTGACGCGCGGACTGCGCGCGCGCGAGAATCACACGAGCGCGCCGGCCGACGGGCGTTGCGAGGTCGATTCGCTGTCCGACGCATCGCGATAGCAAGGCAGCGCGGCACGAGCCTTTTGCGCCTATCGGAAGCGGTCCGCCGGGCACTCGGCGCGTCCCGCAAGCAGGGCATTCCCCATGCCTTCCGGCGCCCTGTCGGTGAATCGGGCTGCTATACAATAGGCCGATCGTTACTTCAGCTTTGCGGCCCCGCTCGGCGAGCAGCGGCTCAGCGCGAGGCGCATGCACCATGTCGCACACTTCCCCTCCTCCCGGCCCCCGCGCGTCGAAAATCGCGAGCGACGAAACCCTTGCCGATCCGCGCCTGACTCCGCCGCGCAGCACGACTCGAATCGTCGCCCGCGAACGTCTTCTCACGCAGTTGCTCGACGCACGACGCAAACGGTGCGTAGTGCTTCAGGGTCCCGCAGGATGCGGCAAGACCACGACGCTGGTCGCATGGCGCGAGGCGCTGTTCCCGCTCGGTTTCGACGTCGCGTGGCTGACCCTCGTACCGGACGACAACGATGTCACGCATTGTCTGGAGTATCTGGTGGCCAGTCTCGCGCAGATCGATCCGGCCATCTGCGGCGAAGCCATGTTGCTCGGCGGCCGCGGCAGCGACGACGAAACGGTCGAGCGAACGGTGATTGCGCTGGTGCGCGGCATCGCGAGCCATCCCGCCGAAGTCGTGCTCGTGCTCGACGATCTGCATCATCTGACCAGTGCACGCAGCCACGAAGCGTTGCAGTGGCTGCTCGACTACGCGCCGCCCAATCTGCACGTGGCGCTGGTATCGCGTGGCGCGGTGCCGTTTTCGCTCGGCAGATTGCGCGACCAGGGTCTCGTGCTCGAACTCGACATACGCGATCTGCGCTTCACGGTCGACGAATCCGAGGCGTTTCTGCGGGCGCAACTGGGCGATATCAGCCGCCGAGAAGCGCGGCAAATGCATGAAATGACCGATGGCTGGGTCGCGGGCCTGCAACTGATCGCGATGCGCCACAAGCGCAGGAAGTCCGGCGCCACGGACAGCGGCGCCGCCGCGACGCCGATCCACGCCAATCTGCAGGATGCACGCGCGCTCGCCGAATACTTCGAACGCGAGGTCTTGTCGCGGCTCTCGCCGGCCGAAGTCGAACTGCTCGTACGGTTGGCCACGTGCACCCGCGCGTGCGCATCGCTGTCAGTCGCGCTGACCGCCGACGAGCAGCCGCCGGGCGAGGCGGTGCCGCTGCTTGCGCGGCTGGAAAGCGAGAACCTGTTCATTGCTCCGGTCGAGCGCACCGGCAACGAGACGTGGTATCGGCTGAACCCGCTTTTTCGGGAAACGCTGCTCGAACGCTTCCGGGCGCGCAGCGAGTTTCATCAGGCGCAGGTGCATCACGCGGCATGGCTCTGGTTTCGCGACCACGGCCAGCCCGACGAAGCCGTCCGTCACGCGCTCCTGGCGGGCGAAGCAGGCGCGGCGGCCGATCTGGTGCAGCGCGTCGCCCGCTCGATGCAGATCAGCGGCGATCTGCGCAAGCTCGTCGGCCTCATACGGCTGCTGCCGCAATCGGAAATCCAGCTCCGTATCGCGCTCAAGCTGTGGATGCTTCATCTGCATTTGTACGCGCGCGAATTCGACGCGTGCGCGGCCGGCATCACGCGGCTGCAATCCGAAGTGGCCGAAAACGATCTCGACTCGCGCTACCGGCTGACACTGCTGCAGGCGGCGCTTGCCGTTCAGCAGGACGATCCCGAGGCCGCCAGCGCAGTGGCGCCGGCGTTGCTGCATGCGCCCGCCGGCGCGGACGGGTTCACGGTCGGCAGCCGCAACAACCTGCTGTCGTGGATTTATATGCGGCGCGGTGAATACGAACACGCCCGGCGCATCCAGCTCGATGCCGCGCCTATCCTCTGGGATGGCGTGCCGCTCGCCGGAACCGCCGGCGGCACGTTGAACGGGCGCTGCATCATGGGATTCAGCTACGCGCTGGAGGGCAAGTTCGTGCAGGTCGAGCGAATTTGCCGCGATGTGCTGTTCGACGCCGATCAGCGCGGCAGCGCCGCCGCGGAAGCGGCGTGCCTCGCGGCGGCGCTGCTCGGCGAGGTGCTCTACGAGTTCAGCGATCTCGACGCCGCGCGCAAGCTGCTCGAAGATCGGATCGACGTGCTCGAACGTGTTTCGATTCCCGATTCCGTATTGCGCGTGCTGACGGTTTTGTCGTCGGCGCACTGGGTGGCTGGCCACCGGCTCGATGCATTCGCGTACCTCGAACGCCTCGAAGAATATGCATCGCAGCGCAGCCTGCATCGCCTCGTTGCGCACAGTCTGGGCGAACAGGTGCTTCGCCATCTGCAGAGCGATCAGTTCGATGCCGCCGAGGACGTGCTCGCGCGACTCGACGCGCTGGCGAGCCGCGTGCCGCCGGAGCGCGTGAGCACGCTGGCCGAAATCGACATGCTGACGGCGCGCGCACGGATCAACTGGTGCATCGCGCATGAGGATTTCGAGGGGGCGGCCAGCCGGCTCGGTCCACTGATCGCGGTCTGCGGGGAACGGGGCTGGCAACGCCACGTCGCGCATCTCCAGACGCAAAGCGCCGTGGTGGATTTCCGGCGCGGCCGGACCGACACGGCGCGCCAGTCGCTACTGGCGGCGCTGCGTCTGGGGCACCGGCTGGGCCTTGTACGCAGCATTCTCGATGCCGACAGCGACGTCCTGAGCCTGATCACCGAGGTTCTGGCAAGCGCGCCGGACGATCCGGTGCTGTCGTTCTACGTCAGCCGTCTGGAAGCGGCTCACCGGCAAGCGGCCGGGATCCGGCAGGCCGCCGCGGAACCCGGCGCGCCGCGCAATGCGCCGCCTAGCGGCGCGGAAACACTAAGCGAGCGCGAAACGAGAGTCCTGAGCCTGCTCGCGCAGGCGTTGCCGAACAAGAAAATTGCCCGCACGCTCGGTATCTCGCCGGAGACCGTCAAGTGGCATCTGAAAAACATCTACGGCAAGCTGGGCGTGTCGTGCCGCGACGAAGCGGTGGCCCGCGTGCGCGATCTCGGCTTGAACATGACGTCCTGGTCAGCCGACCTCGACGAACTCTGAGCGGACGCGGCGCGTTTGTGCGCCTTGCGTTCGAGCCTGGGATTGGCGGACACCGTCCGCGCAGCACGCTCCAGTCCGCCTGATCTCTGAAGGACGGCTTCGGCCGCCCACCCTCGCGCTTCCCCCATCCTCGTCTTCGGCCACCCGGCGCTACCCGCCGCGGGTGGTCTCGTCACGTCTGCAAACTCCTATTCTTGAACACAGAGGTGGCCCACGTCCGCGCGTGCGTAGGGCCCCCGCAGACAAACAGGGACAGCCGGCACAAGGCGGCCCGATTCAGGAGACAAGCGTCAATGACAACGCTCACGGCAAATGAACAACCGGCTGCGCCCTATCGGCCGGTACGGTTTCCCGAGCGGCGCACGCTGGTCGAGCGCCGTCCCGACGGCACGCTGATCTTGCGTTCGGCGAACCCGCCGCCCGCTGTCGGGGTGACCAGCTTCGTCGACTTCGTACCCGCGTGGGCGCAACGGCGCGGCGACTCGCTGGCGTTCTGCGCGCGCGATCAACAAGGCGAGTGGCGCACGCTGCGCTGGCGTGATCTCTGGCAACAGGTGCAGGCAGTGGCCGCCGCGCTGCTGGAACTTGGCCTTGGCCAAGGCCGACCGCTGATGCTGCTGTCGGGCAATTCGGTCGAACAGGCCGTACTGCTGCTCGCCGCCGAATATGTCGGCATTCCTACCGCGCCGGTGTCGCCGGCGTATGCGTCGATCAGCAAGGATTTCGTTCGTCTGAAAGGCGTGCAGTCGCTCTTGCCGCCGGCCGCGCTCTTCGTGCAAAGCTTCGAGCCGTTCGAGCGCGCGATCGCCGCCCTCGAAACCGGCGACGTTCCCGTGATCGCCGTCGATTGCAAGGCAGGCCGAGCGCTCGCCTGGGCCGATCTCGTCGCAACCGATCTGACGTCAGCCCGGCTCGCCGCGATCGCTGCGGCTCATTCCGCGATCCGTCAGGACGACACGGTCCGCGTACTGTTCACATCGGGCTCGACAGGACTGCCCAAAGCCGTGCGGCTGACTTACGGCAATTTCAAGGCGGTGCTCTCCTACTACGCGGACAACCTGGGCTGGCTCGAAGCCTCGCAGCCGGTGTTTCTGGACTGGCTGCCCTGGCACCACGGTCTGGGAGGCGTGCTGAATCTCGGCCGCTCGGTCCAGTTCGGCGCGACCCACTATATCGACGACGGCCGCCCGCTGCCAGGACTCATCGAACGTACCGTGCGCAACCTGCGTGAAATCGCGCCCACGATCTTCACCAGCGTTCCGTCCGCCTGGGCCGCGCTCGCGACGGAATTCGAACGCGACCCGGAGGTCGCCCGGAACCTGTTCTCCAAAGTCGCATTCCTCGGCTATGGCGGCGCGAGCCTGCCACGCGCCGTGTGGCAACGCATCCAGCGCGTCGCGGAGCAAACCGTCGGCGAGCGGATCGCGTTCTGCTCAGGGCTCGCGTCCACCGAAACGAGCGGCATGGGCACGTACTGCGGCCTGGCGGGCGATCACCTCGGCAACATCGGCAACCCGGTGCCGGGCACGGAAGTCAAGCTGCTGCCGCTCGAAGGCGGCGACGGCCGGTACGAAATCCGCATGCGCGGCGCGCACGTGTTCGGCGGCTATATCGGCAACCCGGAGTTGACCGCCGCCGCGTTCGACGATGAAGGCTTTTTCCGTCTCGGTGACGCCGTGCGCCTCGCCGATCCTGCGGACCCGGCGCGCGGCATGCTGTTCGCGGGCCGCGTCGTCGAGGACTTCAAGCTGACCAACGGCACCTGGGTGCGGACCGGCGCGGTGCGTCTCGGGCTGATCGAGCAGTGCGCGCCGCTGATCACGGACGCCGTCATCTGCGGTCACGATCACGCATACCTCGCCGCCCTCGCATGGCCCAATGTGGCGGCCTGCCAGCGCCTCGCGCCGGAACTCGCCGGTCTCGACGCCGCCGCGCTGGTTCGGCACCCGCTGCTGGTCGAGGCACTCCGCGAGCGGCTGCGGTCCCAAAGCGCGGGCGGCGCCAGTCTCCAGATCGAACGTTTGATGTTGATGGCCGAACCGCCTTCGATGGACGCCAACGAGATCGCGGACAAAGGCTACGTGAACCAGGCCGTCACGCGCGCGCGCCGCGCCGATCTGATCGATCAGCTCTATCGCACAGTTCCCCCGGAACATGTCGCATGCATGCGATGAATCCCGGTCGAGACAATCGTCACATCCACATACAGGACTACAGCAATGCAGATCAGCCGTAACGTTTTTCGTGACGATCACGAAATGCTGCGTACCACCGCGCGCCGCTTCCTCGAACGCGAATGCCTGCCGAAACAGGCAGCGTGGGACAAGGCCGGGTGCGTCGATCGCGAGACCTGGCTGAAGGCTGGCCGCGAAGGCCTGCTCTGCCTCACGCTGCCCACCGAATACGGTGGCGGCGGCGGCGACTTCGGACATGCCGCCGTGCTCAACGAGGAAGTGAACCGTTGCGGCATCAGCGGCCTCGGTTTTTCGGTGCACTCGGACATCATCGCGCCGTACATCGCGCGTATCGGCAACGAGGAACAGAAGCAGCGCTGGCTGCCGAAGATCTGCAGCGGCGAAGCCATTCTTGCGATCGGCATGACCGAGCCGGGCACCGGCAGCGACCTCAAGGCAATTCGCACCACCGCGGTCCGTGACGGCGACGAGTACGTGATCAACGGCAGCAAGACGTTCATCAGCAACGGCCTGGCCGCGGATCTGATCGTCATGGTCTGCAAGACCGATCCGAGCGCGGGTTCGAAGGGCGTGAGCCTGATCGTCGTCGAGGCGACCCGCGAGGGCTTCCGGCGCGGCCGCAAGCTCGACAAGGTCGGCCAGCATGCGCAGGACACCGCCGAACTCTTCTTCGACAACGTGCGCGTGCCGGTTGCCAACCGGCTCGGCGAAGAAGGCAAAGGCTTCGCCTATCTGATGACGGAGCTGCCGCAGGAGCGCTTGTCGATCGCAATCGGCGCAGCGGCCAAGCTCGAAGCGTGCCTCGAACATACGATCAACTACGTGAAGGACCGCCGCGCGTTCAACCAGACGGTGTGGGACTTCCAGAACACCAAGTTCAAGCTCGCGGACATCAAGGCCCAGGCAATTGCAGTGCGTCTGATGGTCGATCACTACCTGGACGAACATGTGCGCCGCCGCCTGACGCTCGAAGAAGCCGCCATCGTCAAGCTGTTCGCCACCGAAACGCTCGGCAAGGCGCTCGACGACATGGTGCAACTGCATGGCGGATACGGCTACATGCTCGAGTACCCGGTCGCGCGAGCGTTCGTCGACGCGCGCGTGACGCGCATTTATGGCGGCACGAGTGAAGTCATGCGCGATCTCATTTCGCGCAAGCTGTAAATCCAGACCCTAACCGTCTGCGCTATCCCGTTCATCGAACCGACAATCTATCAGGAGCAACCTCATGACCCGTAACGTCTTCGTCGCCGGTGTCGGCATGATTCCCTTCAAGAAGCCCGGTACCAGCGAGCCTTACGACGTGATGGGCGCCGGCGCCGTGCGCGAAGCGCTCGCCGACGCAGGCATCGACTACGCCGACGTGCAGCAAGCCTACGCAGGCTATGTGTACGGCGACTCGACTTGCGGCCAGAAGGCGCTTTATCACGTGGGCATGACCGGGGTGCCGGTCATCAACGTGAACAACAACTGTGCGACGGGTTCGTCGGCCCTGTTCCTCGCGCGACAGGCCGTGCAAAGCGGTGCGGTGGACTGCGCGCTGGCACTCGGCTTCGAGTTCATGAATCCGGGCGCGCTCAAGTCGGTCTGGACCGACCGTGCGTCGGCGCTGGAACGCGCGAACGATGTGGTCAATGAACTCGTCGGTCAGACCGACGGCCTCAGCAACGCGATTCGCCAGTTCGCCGGCGCGGGCATGGCGCACATGAAGAAGTACGGCACCAAACTCGAAACGTTCGCGAAGATCCGCGCAAAGGCGAGCCAGCACGCGGCGCGCAACCCGCTTGCCGTGTTCCGCAACGTCGTTTCGACGGAAGACGTGATGGCCGCGCCGATGCTGTGGGACGGCGTGCTGACGCGCCTGATGGCCTGCCCTCCGACATGCGGCGCGGCAGCGGCGATCGTCGTGTCCGAAGCGTTTGCCCGCAAGCGCGGCCTGCGCACCGACGTGCTGATCGCGGGCCAGGCATTGACCACCGACCTGCCGAGCACCTATGACGCGCGCGACATGATCCGCGTGGTCGGCTTCGACATGACGCGCTCGGCCTCGAAGATCGCCTACGAGCAGGCTGGCGTCGGTCCGGGCGACATCGACGTGATCGAGCTGCACGACTGCTTCGCGCAGAACGAGTTGCTGACTTACGAAGGGCTCGGGCTGTGCGCGGAAGGCGAGGGAGAAAAGCTCGTCAACGACAACGACAATACGTACGGCGGCAAGTGGGTTGTCAATCCGTCGGGCGGCCTGCTGTCGAAGGGTCATCCGCTTGGCGCGACCGGCCTTGCGCAGTGCTACGAAATGACCCATCAGCTACGCGGCAGCGCGGGACAGCGGCAGGTGGAAGGCGCAAAGGTCGCGCTCGCCCATAACGTGGGTCTCGGCGGCGCCTGCGTCGTGACCGTGTACAAGTCGGCGTGACGCGCGCTGTTGACGGAGTCCTCGAATGATCGACAAAAAGCACATTGGCAGGAAGCTGCCGGTCTTCAAGGCAAGCGCCGATGCATGGCGTTTGCGCTTCTTCGCGAAGGCGATCGGTGAGACCAATCCGGTCTATTTCGTCGAATCGGCCGCGCACGATGCGGGGCATCGGGCGCTGCCGTTGCCGCCTACTTTTCTGTTCTCGCTGGAGTTCGAGCAGCCGGACACGCAGTGGCGGGACGACCTCGGCATCGAGACCTCGCGCATTCTGCACGGCGAACAGACCTTCACCTATCACCGGCTGGCCTATGCGGGCGACACGCTTCTGTACGAAAGCCATATCAGCGACATCTACGAGAAGAAAGGCGGCGCGCTGTGGTTCATCGTGAGAGAAACGCGCGTGACGAATCAGCATGGCGAGCACGTCGCGGATCTGCGCAGCGTCATCGTTCAGCGTTAAACGGAGCACGGCAATGAGCACAATCACTTTCGATGCCGTCAGCGTGGGCGACACCCTGCCCCCGCTGCGGCTGGAACCCGTCAGCCGCACGACGCTCGCATTGTTCGCGGGCGCGTCGGGCGACCATAACGCGGTACATATCGACCTGGACGCCGTGCGTCGCGCCGGCATGCCCGACGTGTTCGCGCACGGCATGCTGTCGATGGCCTACCTCGGCCGTCTGCTGACGCAGTGGGTCGATCAGCGCCAGTTGCGCCAGTTCGGCGTGCGCTTCGTGGGCATCACGCAGATCGGGCATCAGATCACCTGCAGCGGACGCGTGGTCGAAAAGTTCGAAACGAATGGCGAGCGCCGCGTGAAAGTGGAAATCTCGACCGCCAATCAATATGGCGAGACGCGCATCGTCGGCGATGCGGTCATCGCGCTTTAACACGTTCAATCAAGGAGGCAGGATTCATGGGTAAGCTCGACGGCAAGGTGGCACTGGTCACGGGATCAGGCCGCGGCATCGGCCGCGCGATCGCGGAGAAACTGGCGAGCGAAGGCGCGCGTCTGGTGGTGAACGATCTCGACGCCGATCCGGCGCACGAAACGGTCGAAGCCCTGAAGAAGATGGGCGCGCAAGCGGTCGCCTGCGTGGGCAACGTGAGCGCGCCGGATTTCGCCGACCGCTTCATCAACACCGCGATGAGCAACTTTCAGGGCATCGACGTCATCGTCAACAACGCGGGATATACGTGGGACGACGTGGTGCAGAAGATGACCGATGAGCAGTGGTACGCCATCATCGACTGCCACATGACCGCGCCGTTCCGCATCCTGCGGGCGGCCTACCCGCACGTCAAGGCGCTGCACGCCGCCGACAAGGAAGCGGGCCGCGACGTGTATCGCAAGATCGTCAACATCTCGTCGACCTCGGCGCTGAACGGCAACGCAGGGCAGATGAACTATTCCTCGGCGAAAGCCGGGGTGATCGGCATGACGCGTGCGCTCGCGCGCGAGTGGGGACGCTTCAACGTCAACGTCAATTGCGTGGCGTTCGGGCTGATTCATACGCGCATGACTTCCGCCGACGCCAAGGCCGGCGCAACCGTGCAGATCGAAGGGCGCGAGATTCGCGTGGGACTGAATCCGGAGATGCTGAAGACGCATGCGCAGCGCAATCCGCTCGGCCGTGGCGGCACGCCGGAAGAAGCGGCGGGCGGCGTGTATCTGTTCTGCTCGCCCGAGTCCAACTACATCACCGGACAGACCATTGCGGTCGCGGGAAATCTGCAGTAAGACCCGTTCGCGTGGCTGGCTGCATTCAGATCGCCGCTTATGCGGCGATTTTTTTTGCGCATGATTCGCGGAGCGCGGCAGCAAAAAAAAGGCCGCTGCGGACGCAGCGGCCTTTCATCGCGTTCGCGCGTTAGCGCACAGGCTTCACGACTGGTAGCCGAGACCACCTTCGCGCAGCCGGGCTACGGAAGAGGCGTCGAAACCCCAATCGCGCAACGCGTCGAGTCCGTGTTCGCCGCGTTCAGGCGCGGGACGCGCGATCTTCGATGGCGTCGCGGAAAAACGCGGCGCGGGGCCCGGCTGAACCACGCCCGCCACTTCGACGAAGCTGCCGCGCGCCCGATGCTGCGGATGAGCCGGCGCTTCCGAAAAAGCCAGCACCGGCGCGACGCACGCATCGCTGCCTTCGAACACCGCGCACCACTCGTCGCGGGTGCGGCTCAGAAACGCCGCTTCGAAACGCTCTCGCAGCACGGGCCAGCCATTGCGATCGTGCTGCTTGGGCAGGTTCGCGTCCGCGAGACCGAGCTTGTCGATCAGCTCCTTGTAAAAGCGGCTCTCGACGGCGCCCACGGCCATGTAATGCCCATCTTTCGTGCGATAGCTGTCGTACCAGGGCGTACCGCCGTCGAGCAGATTGCTTTGCCGTTGCTCGCGCCAGTTGCCCGAGGCCAGCATGCCCCACACTACCGCACCGAGTTGCGCTGCGCCTTCGATCATCGCCGCGTCGACCACCTGCCCTGCGCCGCCGCGCTGCACGTTCAGCAACGCGGAGACGACGCCCAGAGCGAGCAGCATGCCGCCCCCGCCGTAGTCGCCGACCAGATTCAACGGAGCGACCGGCGCCGCGTCCGCGCGGCCAATGCCCGACAACACGCCCGACAACGCGATGTAGTTCAGATCGTGTCCCGCACGCGCGGCGAGCGGACCCGTCTGCCCCCAGCCGGTCATGCGGCCGTAGACCAGTTTCGGATTGCGCGCGAAGGCGCTGTCGGGACCGAGTCCGAGACGTTCCATCGTGCCGGGCCGAAAGCCTTCGATGACCACGTCCGCGCGCGACATCAACGTGAGGGCCGACTCGACGGCCTCCGGCTGCTTCAGGTCGAGCGTCACCGAACGCCGGCCACGCCCCGTGACATCGATGCGTTTGCCATTTGACTTCGGTCCCAGATCGTCCGGTGCGACCGGCCTGTCGATGCGCAAGACATCCGCGCCCATATCGGCGAGGAGCATCGCGCCGAACGGCCCCGGCCCTATCGCTTCGAATTCCAGAACGCGTATGCCGCTGAGTACACCCATTACTCCCCCTTTCTCGATTGCGCGTTGTACGCGCGGCTGATTGCGGCGATCTGCACAGTGACAAATCTCGCCGTGGTAGCAGTAAGCCCGAGCGAGGACGAGACAGCACTACCCTCGTCGGGGGGCGTGATGGACGCCGGGCGCGATGCGATTCCGGCTCGCGTTGCGAAAGAGCGTTCCGTTGCGCACGGATTCGAACCTGACTGGCGGAATCCCGGTCAGTGAGGCGCGCACCGGATCAGAGCACAAGCGCCCCAAGCGCGAACGCGCCGAGCGCGGCGATGGCAATCCCCACCCAGTACGCAAGGTTCCATTGTTGTGCGAGACCTTCGCGGCGCAAGGCGCGCACGCGGCGTCCATGCTGAATCACCGCGAAAAGCAGCGCGACGGTGCCAATCACGACCATGGCCGTGCCTACCGCACGCGGCGACCATGTGGCGCCGAACCGCCCGACGATGTGCTCACCGCGCTGGCCTTCCACATATTCGAAGAACTTCGCGAGCGTGAAGCCGAAGCTGATCATGGACAGCGACGTGCGCAGCCACGCCATCAACGACCGTTCCATCGCGAAGAAGGTCCGCTCGACCGCGAGCGCGGTGCGGGCTCGCGTTTGCAGCGTTGCCTCGTCGGGCTTCAAGGGGGCCGACGGGTCCGTGTCCGGTATCTCACGCGGATCACTGCCGGGAGGGAGGTTCATGTCGTTACCTTCATCGTGCGCCGGAGGACAACGCCGGGCGGCTTCGTTGCCACTTCACATAGAGGAGCGCCAGAATCGTGCAGACGATCAGATAGAGCACGAGCGTGGGAGCGAACTTCTCGCCGGGATAGTTGGTCGCAGCGAGCGCCAGCGCGATGGCCGGGTGGCGCGAGGCGGTCGAGAGCGCCAGCATCGCGGCGTGCTCCGGTTCCGGTCCGCCGAGCCAGTGCCCGACGATAAGACCGGCGACCACGAAGATCACGATGGCCAGCACCGTCCAGTGCCCGGCCGAGGCTCCGATCGCGCGCCAGGTGCCCGCGAGCAGCACGAGCACGCCCACGATCAGCAGCAGCATGGCCACGCGGCGCACGGGCACGACGAGATGCGGCGCCACGCGCGGCGCAAACCGCGAGACCAGCATGCCGGCCGCGAGCGGCGCGACGATCATCGTCAGTACGATTTTCGTGATGGCAGCCGGCCCCGCCTTCAGCGGCTGCTCGAAGAGCCAACTGAATAACGTGAGCGACAACGGCACCGTCACGATCGACACCAGCGCGAGCACCACGAGCATGCCGAGGCCGTATGGCGCGACGCTGCCCGCCTTCCTCTGCTTTCTGGGCAGAAGCGGGGGCATGGGCGAGATGGCCAGCGCGGTCAGCACGACGGCTGTCGGCTGCGGCAGGTCGAGGAAATAGACGCATGCGACCACCAGCATCGGCATGACGCACAGCATGGCCATCAGCGAGCGCAATAGCAGGCCCGGCCGATGGACGATGTAAAGCAGATCGCCGCGGGTGGCCTGCAACCCGTACGTGAACACCGTTCCCACGATGGCGATCTGAATCGCGAGCACAACCAGTGCCGCGGTAGTCATTTCGTATCCCGATGATCGACAAGGCCGGGCGGCGCCAGCAACGACACCGCCCGGGCCGGACTCGCCGAAGAACCCCGCGCGAGCACCTAGCGTTGGCCTCCGCCCGCCGCGTCCGTCATCTTTTCGATCACCTGGTCCACGCCGAAGCTGGCGGCCTTTTGCCGCGGCGGAAATTCCTTGAAGGTCTGCAGGAATTCGGCCACGCCCGCCTGCGTCGGCACCAGGATGAAAACGTGATCGAGCAGCCAGTCGTAATAGGTGTTGGAGGTGACGTCCGCGCGCTCGTAAGGATCGGTTCGCAGGTTGAAGATCTTGGGCACGCGCAGCGTGACGAACGGCTCGGCCCAGATTCGCAGCGTGCCCGTCGTGCGCTGCTCCATGAAGACGATTTTCCAGTTGTCATAGCGCAGACATGCGAGGTCGCCGTCGTCGGTGAAATACAGGAAGCCCTTGCGATCGGGTTTCGGTGACTTCCCTGTGAAATAAGGCACCAGACTGAAGCCGTCCAGATGCACTTTGAAAGTCTTGCCGCTGGCCTCGAATCCTTTCTTCAGCTTTTCCTTGATGTCGGGATCGCCCGCGGCTTCGACGATAGTGGGCAGCCAGTCGAGGTGACTGACGATGTCGTTGCACACCGTGCCCGGCTTCACGACACCCGGCCAGCGCACGAGACACGGCACCCGGTACGCGCCTTCCCAGTTCGAGTTCTTTTCGTTGCGAAACGGCGTCATGCCGGCGTCGGGCCACGAGTTCATGTGCGGGCCGTTGTCGGTGCTGTACATGACCATCGTGTCGTCGGCGATGCCCAGTTCGTCGAGCAGCGCCAGCATCTCGCCGATGTGCTTGTCGTGTTCGACCATGCAGTCGTGATATTCCGACTGCCAGCGCCCCGCCTGCCCGCGAATGCGGTCCTCGATATGCGTGCGAAAGTGCATGTGCGAGGTGTTGAACCAGACGAAAAACGGTTTGTCCTCCTTATGCGCTTTCTGAATGAATTCCTTGGCCGACGCGAGAAACTCCGTGTCGATGGTTTTCATCCGCTCCTTGGTCAGCGGGCCGGTATTGTCGATTTTCTGGCCGCCCTTGCCGTCCGACCAGCAGTGCAACACGCCGCGCGGGCCGTACTTCTTATGAAAGTCGGGAAACTCGCTGGGATCGGGATAATCGGGCAACTCCGGCTCTTCCTCGGCGTTGAGGTGATAGAGGTTGCCGAAGAATTCGTCGAAGCCGTGCATGGTCGGAAGATGTTCGTCGCGATCGCCGAAATGGTTCTTGCCGAACTGGCCGGTCGCATAACCGAGATCCTTGAGCAGTTCAGGAATGTTCGGATCCTCGTCGCTCATGCCGAGCGGCGCGCCGGGCAGACCGACCTTGGTCATGCCCGTGCGCAGACCGCACTGGCCCGTGATGAAAGAGGCGCGTCCAGCGGTGCAGCTTTGCTCTCCGTAGTAATCGGTGAACACCACGCCGCCTTCGCCGATGCTGTCGATGTTGGGTGTGCGATATCCCATCACCCCCTTCGTGAAGATGCTGAGGTTGGACTGACCGATGTCGTCGCCCCAGAGGATCAGGAAGTTGGGTTTCTTCGTGGCCGCCATGTATCACTCCTTTGCGTAGAGCCACCGGTGCCGGCGGCGGATCGCCTTCGGACCTGTCTTCGACGGGTCTGCGAGAGGCTGCCTCTCATGCCTGACTCGATCGGATTCAATCGGATTCAATCGGTTGCGGTATCGCGCACGACGCAACGAAAGCCCACGTGGCACGTGGAAGTGTCGACGGGCTGCGCCATCCTCGCGGCGGGACGGTAGCGCCTGCAGTAGTTGGGCGCGCAAAGAAAAGAACCGCCCTTCATCACCTTGCGCGGAATACGGATCTGCGGATTGCGCGCATCCACGCTCGCGTCGCGCGAGCCGCCGCGCGGATCGTCGAGCGTGCAGCACGCTTTCACGATCTTGCCGTGATCCTGATACCAGTCGCTGGTCCATTCCCACACGTTACCGGCCATCTCGTACAGGCCGTATCCGTTCGGCGGGAATGAGCCGACAGGCGCGGTCCACTCGTAGCCGTCTTCCAGAAGGTTCTGCCAGGGAAATTCCCCTTGCCATGTATTGGCCATCGACTTGCCGCCGGGCATGAGTTCGTCGCCCCAGACGAACTCGGCGCCGTCGAGACCGCCGCGCGCAGCGAATTCCCATTCCGCTTCCGTCGGCAGATCCTTGCGCGCCCAGTGTGCGTAGGCCACGGTGTCCTCGTAAGCCACGTGAACAACCGGATGATCCCGGAGGCCGGCGAGCGAGCTGTCCGGTCCGCGCGGGTGCCGCCAGTTCGCGCCGCGCACGTAGACCCACCAATTAAAGTGATCGCGCAGATCGACGCGATGCGGCGGTCTGGCGAACATGACCGAAGATGGCTCCAGCAATTCAGGGAGTGCGCCTGGATAGTCTTCGGGATTGGCCGGACGTTCGGCGCAGGTGACGTAACCGGTGGCGTTCACGAAGCGCTCGAACTCCGCATTCGTCACCGCATGGGAATCGATCCAGAAGTCGCGGACGCGTACCTTGTGCGCGGGGGCTTCCTCGGAATAGTGATGGTTCGAGCCCATCATGAAGGTGCCGCCAAGAATGCGAACCATGCCTTGGGCGGGCGAAGGCTCGCCGGTACCGCGCGAGTCCTCGATCGCTCCCGTTGCTCGTTTGGCCATGATCGGTCACAGGGGCGCTGTGCGGCTTCAATGGAACAGTGAGTTGGGCTGAAGCGCGCGGCAACAGTGCGCGTCCAGATAATGGATGCTTCGGGGAGGCGACTACCGCTCCTCAGTATAGGAGCGGCATTGCTGTTTCGCTACCTTCGGGGCAAACACGTTTCCATTTCTGTTCGCGAACCCTCGTCTGAACTTTTGCGCGATCGACCGTGACGCTTCAATCGCGCGGCGGAGGGAGCGGGCCGAAGAATATCGTCTTGAGCCTGCCGCGCCCGATTACCCTTCCTAGTTCCGCGATCACGCAGTAGTTGAATATCAGCGTCACGAGCAGGATCTGCACGGCCCAGAATCGCGGCCAGTTGATCTCGGCCCATAAGTCGTGATTCGCAGCCATGAGACCCGGTGCCTCTTTCCAATACTCGTACAAGCGCTCGAGGTAGTGGACCACTAGCGCGACGAGCGCATACATCAACGTTTTCCACGATACGTTCCACACCAGCGGCTTGTCGGGAAAGCGGTTGATGAAGGGAAGCATATCGGCCACCAAGACCGACTTGCCAAGCACGAGCGATGCGAGCAGTACCGAACCCGACGTCGGAAACGAAATGCCCGTGCCTCGAATCATCAACGCGCGGATCAGCGCGACAATGTGGAGAATCACGAAAAAGAAGATCGTCGGCGGAAGCGCCTTGAGGAATTCGTGCTTGATTTTTTCAGTCAGCGTGCTCATCAATGTGCCTCCGCGGCCGAACTCCGGGCGCCTTGCACGGCGCATTCACGACGATGTATTGCGATTCATGCCGCCGTGGTCGACGGTAAAGCCCAATTTAGTGGCCGATGCCGCGAAAAGAAAGGTGACTTCGTTCGATCGTCCGAAATTGAAAATCCGAAGCGCTAGTGACGCCAAAATGTCAAAAGGTGATTTTCAATCGCCGGCAACGATCCATAGCATTCGCTTTCTGTCGAAAAAACGCTTGTGAGTTGACCTCCAAGCAATTATTTATATCAATAAGTTTGAATCCATACGATGTCGGTGAAATTGCGGCTTGATTATTCGCGAAACCTGAATTTTCATTCGATTCGTTACCGATTCCGAGACATTCGCGCCGTCTACTGTTGAGCAGTTCGAACGCGTATTGTTTATCGGTGGCGAAACGAACATGGAGGTGAACAAAAAATGGCCATTACCTCGCGTTTGTCGAGCACCGCCGATCATCTCCGACCGCGCATTCAGGCGTTGGCTCTCGAGCAGCGCATTCTTTTCGACGGTGCCGCTGCGTCGGCAGCCGATCAGCAGCATCACGCAGACCCCGCGCATCCGGCCGCCGCCGTCGCCAGCGAACCCGCGCCCGCGCCGGATGCGCGCACGGGCACCGCCCCGCCGCCCGCCGCCCAGCCCGTCGCGCCGCGCAATCTCGTTGTCATGGACAGCCGCGTCGAGAACGACAACGAACTGCTCGCGCAGACGCCCGCCGGAACGCGCGTGCTCGTCATTCAGCCGGGGCAAAACGCCATCGACGCCATTTCGGCCGCGCTCGCGAGCATGGGCCAGGCGGAATCCGTGCAAATCTTCTCGCACGGCGCGGCCGGCCAGTTCACGCTCGGCAACCAGACCTTCACCAGCACCACGCTCTCGCAGATGGCCGATGCGCTCGGCGCATGGCGCAACCATCTGAGCCACGGCGCGGATATCGAACTCTACGGCTGCGACATCGGCGCGGGCGACGCGGGCAAGGCGCTCGTGCAGACGCTCGCGCGCACGACGGGCGCGACCGTCGGCGCATCCGACGACGCAACCGGCAGCGCCGCGCTCGGCGGCGACTGGACGCTCGAAGTCACGAGCGGCGCACTCGACAAGCCGATCGCGCTGTCCGCCTACGCGCTCGCGCACTACGACCACCTGCTCGCCGACGCGAGCCCGTCCGTGACGATTGCCACGGCCGGACAGAACGTCCTGCTCGGCAATCAGTTCACCTTCGACGTTTCGTTCGCGAACACCTCGACGCAGGTCGGCTTCGCGCCGTACGTCGATCTCCTGATGCCCGCCACGGGAAAGGACGGCAACGACGGCGTGAGCTTCGTTTCCGCGAGCTATCTCGGGCAGGCGGTCACGTCCTTCGCGATCACCTTCGATGCAAACGGCAACGCGGTGCATCCGCTCGCGAAAGATGCGAGCGGCAACGCGCTCGTGATCCACGCCTCGACCTACGGCCTGCGTCCCGGCGACGAACTCGTGGTGCTGGCACTGCCCTTCGCGAGCGTCGCGCAGGGTCAGCCCGCCATCACGGTGCAGGTCAACGCGCAACTGAGCAACCTCGCGGACACGGCGTTCTCCGATGGCAGCCCCGACCTGACGATCGGCGCGCACGGCGGATTTCAATACGGCAACGACTCGCTCGACAATCCCACCGTGGACCCGACGATCGTCGAGAGCGGGGTTCACAACTTCCTCGTGCATCCGACGGTCGTGTCGCTCACGCAGACCGTCAACACGCCCGAAGGCGAAACCGCGACCGGACCGAACTTCGTGCGCTCGGAGACCGTGACCGCGACCGCCGCGCCGGGGCAGACGATCACCGATGTCGTCATCAATCAGGACGTCCCCGCAAACGTTCAACTCACCGCGATCACGCCGGGCGCGGGCGGCACGATCACCTCGCTCACCTTGCAGGACGGCTCGGTCCTCACGAACGCCGCGCTCATCAACGCGGCGATCAGCAGCGACACGGTGTTCATCCGCTCGTATTCCGTCGAGTACGCGAGCATCACGGGATCGGTCGATACGGTCGTCAGCTTCTACGTGCCGCAAACGGACGCGACCGGCGCCAGCGTGATCAATCCGACCACCGGCGCGCCGGTCACGATCGCCTTCGGCACGGTATCGGGGAGCGGGCAATGGGTGCCGCTCGATCCGCGCGATATCACGCCGCCGAATACGAGCGTTGCGTTTTCCGGCACCGCCGACGGCACCGGCACGACCTTCGTCGCGAAGGCGGCGACGCTTGAGAAGCAGGTCACCGATCAGACCGACACCGGCACGGCGGGCGTCACGCCGGGCGACACGCTCGCCTACGCGCTCAATGTCGCCTTGTCGGATTACTTCGCGCTCGGCAAGACGCAACTCGGCGCGGGGCAGTTCGTCGTGACCGATCAACTGGGCGACGGCCAGACGCTCACCGGCACGCCCACGCTCACCTGGACGCAGGACGGCGTCGTGCATACCGTCGCGCTCGTCTCGACGCGCACCGTCAACGCGGACGGCACGACCACGCTCGCCTTCGACATCGGCGCATCGATCGCGGCGGCCGGCCCGCTGCAGCAGGGCGCGCTGGCGGGCGACATCGCTTCCGACGACATCCAGCAGGGCGCGACCGTCGCGCGCATCGACTATCTCGCGGTGGTCGGTCAGCGCTACGCGACGACCTACACGCAAAGCGACATCAACGAAGGCGATTCGTTCGGCAATCACGCGAACGTCGCGGCGACGTTGCTGCTCGACCGGCTCAACCTGACGGGCGGCTCGGTGAGCGACGATTCCTCGACCACGAGCACGGTGCCGGCGGGTCACGTGGATATCGCGCTCGTCACGGTCAACGGCGCGACGCCTCCGGCCAGCGGCGAGCTGAATCCGGGCGACATCGTCACCTTCAGCCTGAACTACGACCTCGTCACCGGCGACTACGAACGCTTCTCGATTGCGGCCTATCTGCCGCTGCCGCTTCTGAACGCCACCGGCATCACCTGGACGCAGGGCAGCGGCGTCGGCCAGTGGAGCTTCGGCGCGGCCAACACGAACGCGGGCGGCCTCGTGAGCGTGGCGGAAGGCGGCGGCAACTCGCTCGTGTTCAACTTCGGCAGCTTCGCGACGAACGCGGTCGGCGGCAGCACGATCCAGGTTCTTTTCACGATGCGCGTCGGCGATCAGCCCTACGCCGACCATCGTCCGTTCGACGTGCTCGCGCAGTCCAGCCAGGTCACGACGATCGCGCATACGCCGCTCGTCTCGTCCGATGTCGCCGTGGTCGCCTCGGTCGCCGAGCCGGTGCTCGATATCCGCCAGGGCGTGGTGTCGAGCAGCGAAGGCGCCGTGACCGGCACGACCGGCACCTGGAACGCGCCGGGCAGCGCCGGCGTGCCCTTCACGGGAACGGTGACGAGCGTCGCCGCCGTGGACGGCAACGTGAGCGGCATCGACGGCGGCGACACGGTGCGTCTCGCCACCGCGATCAAGAACACGGGCGGCGGCGGCGCGTACGACGTCGCGACCACGGTCACGCTGCCCGGCGGACTCCAGTTCGTCGGCGGCAGTCTCGCGGCGGCCGATCTCGCCATCTATCGCGGCGACGGCACGCAGCTCGTCGCCGGCGTGGACTACAGCGTGAGCGGCAACACGATCACCTTTCTCGACGCGGGCAACGCCGCGACGCTCATCGCCGGGCGCAGCGGCACCGCGGCGGATCTGGCGGGTTCGAACGTCGTCGTGATCACCTACGATGCGGCCGCGATCGGCAGCATCGCCGCAGGCAGCACCTTGCAGACGAACGCCGCGCTCACGCATTACGCGAGCGTCGAGGGCGGCACGGACTTCACGCCGACCGATCTCGTCGATACGGCCAGCGCGCAGGTCACCGCGCCGACGGTCAGCGTGCAATACGGCGGCGGCACGCTCGACGACGCCGATTCGAGCGCGAGCCACACGAGCGGCAGCGACCTCGTGATCGGCGAGAACATGACTTACGACATCGTCGTGACGCTGCCCGAAGGCACGACGCGCAACCTGCGCATCGACGACCTGATTCCCGCCGGCCTGCGTCTCGACACGAGCTTCAACGGCGGGCTCGGCTATCAGATCATCACCACCGCGGCGGGCAGCGCCGCGCTCGGCGCGAACTTCAACGGCACGGTGAGCGTGGCGAGCCTCGCGGCGCTCGCAGGCCAGCTCGGCGCGGACGGCGCGGGCGCGCGCTGGACCTTCGCGGCTTCGTCCGCCGTCGCCGACAACATCGCCGGCAACGATGCCTTCGTGATCCGCGTGCATCTCGTGGCGAGCGATACGGCCAGCAATCAGGCGGGCGTGACGCTCGCGAATCCGGGGCGGCTGGTCTACAGCGACCCGGACGGCGACACGCCCAACGGCGCGACGGCGCTGGATCGCACCGTCGCGCAGAGCGGCGCCGCGCCGACCGTCGTCATTCGCGAGCCGACGCTCCAGGTCACGCAGACGACGCCGCCGCTGCCGCGCTTCGGCGTCGACGAAGGCGATACGGTCGAGTACGACATCACCATCAGCAACGGCTCGGCGGCCAGCGATTTCAATGCCTTCGACATCGGTTTTCTCGATGCGCTGCCGGCACAGCTCGGCGGTCTGTCGATTCTCGGCGTCACGTACCAGAACGGCGCGACCAATCACGGCGGCCCGGACTTTCAGCTCGTGAACGGCCAGTTGCAGACGGCGGCGGGCGCGAACATCGACATCGCCAAAGGCGGCAGCGTCACCATCCGCGTCTCGGGCACGGTGCTCGCGTCGGCGGCGAGCGTGCCTTCGTTCGACAACACCGCGACGGTGCAATGGACGAGCCTCGACGGCACGACATCGGCCACCGCCGATCCCGCCGGCGAGCGCACCGGCGCGGACGGCCTGCTCAACAGCGGCGCGCTCAACGACTATCGCACCGCCAACACGCTGACCGTGCCGGTCGCGCAGGTCGTGACGATCTCGCGCGTGGGCGGCCTCACGGACACGCCCGCGCCCTCGCCCACCGATGCCCCGGACGAGAGCGTGACCGTCGGCGAACTGATCCGTTATCGCGTGGTATCGCTGCTCGCCGAAGGCGCGACCAACGACTACTCCGTGCAGATCACGCTGCAAAACGGCCTTCAGTTCATCAACGACGGCACGGTGCGCATCGTCTTTATCTCGACCAACGGCATCACGACGGATATCACCAATCTCGTCACGGGCGGCGCGCTCAACGAAACCGGCAACGAGACCAGCCCCGAAGCGCTGCCGATCACGCCGAACCTGTCGGGCGCCGCGCCCACGGGCGTGTTCAACCCGGCGAACATCGTCGTTTCGACCGATGCCGGCGGTAACGAGATCATCACGTTCCGTCTCGGCAATATCGTCAATCCGGACAACGACGCCGACCTCGAAGGCATCTCGCTCGAATTCAACGCGCGCGTGCTCAATCAGGCGTCCAACGCCGCGGGCGCGGTGCTCACGGCGAGCGCCATCGATCGCTCGGGCGCGAACCCGCTCACAACCGCCGATACGGTGCGCGAGGACGTCGTCGAGCCGACCTTCACGGGCCTGCAGAAGCAGGTCTTCGGCTTCGATCCGGGCACGGGCACGGCCAGCGGCACCGCCGACGTGGACGTGCGCTTCACGCAGAGCGGCACGTCGCCGGCCTACGACGTCGTGCTGACCGACAGCTTCACGGGCGCGACGGCTTATACCTTCGACCACCTCGTGCTCAACGGCACGAGCTTTACCGCCGCCCAGCTTGCCGGGATCGGCGCGACGGTGAACACGAGCAACGGCCTGCGGATCACCTTCGCCGAACTCGCCGCGAACGCCCAGGTGCAAGTGTTCTATTCCGCCGATGTGCCGAACAACGCGGCCATCGCGCCGACCAACGCGACGCTCACGTGGACCAGCCTGCCCGACAGCTTCACGACCTGGGGCGGCTCGGCGGTCGGCGCGACGGGGAGCGCGGCCGGCGAGCGCACCGGCGCGGGCACGAGTCCCAACACTTACATCCGCACGAGCGCGGCGGGACTCGGCGTGATCGGCGGCACGCTGTGGGACGACACGGCATCCGCGACTTCATCGGCCACGCCGGACGGCCCCGGCCTCGCCGGACAGACCGTCACGCTGACGTGGGCGGGCATCGACGGCAATTTCGCGACCACTGCCGACAACCTCGCCTTCACCGCCACCACCGACGCGAGCGGACACTACGCGTTCGGCGTGCTGCCGCTCGGCGTCTACCAGATCCAGTCGCCCACGGGCACGATCACGTATCCGCAGCCGGTCGGCGCGCTGGCCGTGCGCATCGACAGCGACGCGGCCACGCCGCTCGGCACCATCGGCATCACGCTCGCGGATGGCGGCACGGCGAGCGCGAACGCGGGCTATGTCGAACAGAACGATGCGCCCGTGAACACCTTGCCGGGCGCGGCGCCGACCGGCCTCGAAGACACCACGTTCAGCCTCGCGGGCATCAGCGTAAGCGACGTGGACGCGGGCAGCGGCGCGCTTCAGGTCACGCTGAACGTGCTGCACGGCACGCTCTCGCTCGCCGCGCTGCCCGCGGGCGTCACCGAAACGGGCGAGCGCACCGCGACGCTCACGCTGACGGGCACGCTCGCCTCGCTCAACAGCGCACTGGCGAACCTGCAATACCTCGGCAATGCGAACTTCAACGGCCCGGACACGCTGACCGTCACCACCAACGATCGCGGCAATTTCGGCGACTTCAACGGCAACGGCATTCCCGGCGAAGCGGCCGATGCGCGCGTCGTGGTCAGCACGCTGCCGATCACGGTGATCGCCGTGAACGATCCGCCCGTCGCCAATGCGGATACGACGAGCGCGACCGAAGCCGGCGGCAACGCCAACGACACGCCGGGCGTCAATCCGACAGGCAACCTGCTCACGAACGACACCGATGTCGACATCGCGACCAATGGCGACGCGCTGCATGTCGTGCAAATCAGCAATTCGAGCGGCGCGAGCGTCGCGGTGCCGGCCATCGGTCCCGTCACGCTCGCGGGCCTCTACGGCACGCTGGGCGTGGGCCCGAACGGCGGCTACCAGTATTTCGTCGACAACAACAATGCCGCGGTGCAGGCGCTGCGTCTTTCCGGCCAGACACTGACGGAACGCTTCACCTACGTCGTGAACGACAGCGCCAACGCGAGCGCCACCACGACGCTCACGGTGACGATCCACGGCGCGAACGACACGCCGATCGGCGTAGACGACAACGGCTCGGCGACGGAAGCGGGCGGCGTCGCGAACGGCACGCCCGGCAGCAACGCGACCGGCAACGTGCTGTCCAACGACACCGACGTGGACAGCACGGCGAACGGCGAAACGCATCGCGTGACGGGCATCACGCATCTGCCCGAAAGCGCCGTCAACGGCCCGCTCGCGGCGGTCGCGGCGGGCACGACGAGCGGCAACGGCACGGTCATCGCCGGCACGTACGGCACGCTGACCATCGGCGCGGACGGCTCGTATCGCTATGTCATCGACAACAACAATGCGCAGGTGCAGGCGCTCGTGCCCGCCGACGCCCCGCTCGTCGAGACCTTCACTTACGCGCTGGCGGACGCGGGCGGCCTCTCCGATCTCGCCCAGTTGACGATCCAGGTTCACGGCGCGAACGACAACCCCGTCGCCAGCAACGACGCGGGCGCGGCGACCGCCGGCTCGGTGAGCACCGGCGTCAGTCCCGTCGATGCAACCGGCAACGTCGTCACGCAGGCAAGCCGTCCCGGCCCGGCGACGCAGCCGGGCGGCAACGGCATCGACACGGACGTCGACCATACGGACAACCCGAATACCTTGCTCAATGTCAATGGCATTCGCACCGGCACCGAAGCGGCGGGCGGCAGCCTCTCGGCGGTGGCCGTGGGCACGAACGCGGCGAGCGGCACGAGCATCGCGGGCAGCTTCGGGACGCTGCGTATCGGCGCGGACGGCTCGTACGACTACGCGGTGGACAGCAACAACGCCACGGTGCGCGCGCTCGCGGCAGGCGCGACGCTCACCGAAACCTTCACGTACCGCATCGTCGATACGACCGGTCTCACGGATCAGGCGCAACTCGTCATCACCGTGACGGGCGCCAACGACGCGCCCACGCCGCAAACCGATATCGGCCGCGCGGTGGAGGCCGGCGGCGTGAACAACGCCACGCCGGGCGTCGATCCGTCGGGCAACGTGCTCACGAACGACAGCGATCCCGACCGCGACCCGCTGTCCGTGACGGCGATCCGCACGGGCGCATCGTCCGGTGCGGGCACGGCGGGCGCATTGGGCCAGCCGCTTCGCGGCGCGTTCGGCACGCTGACGCTCGGCGCGAACGGCGCGTGGCAATACGTCGTCGACAACACCAATGCGCAGGTGCAGGCACTGCGCACGGCGGCCGACACCCTCACGGAGCGCTTCACCTACACGGTGACGGATTCACACGGCGCGACGGCGCAAGCCGAGCTCGATGTCGTCATCACCGGCCAGAACGATGCGCCCGTCGCGCAAAACGATCTGGCGAGCGCGATGGAAGCAGGCGGCACGCTCAACCAGACGCCGGGCGTCGATCCGTCCGGCAACGTGCTGCTGAACGACACGGACGTCGATGCCGGCGACACCAGGACCGTCGATGGCGTGCGCACCGGTGCCGAAGCCGTGCCGGGCAACTTCACCGCCGTCGCGGGCGCGACCTCGGTTGCGGGCACCTACGGCACGTTCACGATCAATCCGGACGGCAGCTATACCTACGTCGTCGACAACAGCCTGCCCGCGGTGCAGCGCCTGATCATCGGCCAGAGCGTGGTGGAAACCTTCACCTACCACATGCACGACACCGCCGGCGCGGCGGATACGGCGCAGATCACCGTGCGGATCAGCGGCGCATTCGATGCGCCCGTCGCCCACGACGATTTCGCCATCGCCGCGGCGAACAACGGCAACGGCCGGCCGTTCGACGCGACCGGCAACGTCCTTACCAACGACTCCGACGTCGATCAGACCGACTCGCTGACCGGCGACGCGATCCGTACCGGCGCGAAAGGGCTTGGCGGACCGCTGACGGGGCTTGCGCCCGGCAGCACCAGCACTGTCGATGCAACGATTCTGCAGGGGCAGTTCGGGACGCTCGTGATCGGCGCGAACGGCTCCTATGTCTATCGCGTGGATACGACCAACCCGACGATCGTCGCGCTGGGCCCGCTGCAAACTGTCAACGACGTCTTCACGTATCAGGTGCGCGACAACAACAATCTCACCGATCTCGGACAGCTCACGATCGTCGTGCGCGGCCGCAACGATGCGCCCGTCACCCGCGACGACGCCGCGACCGCCGTCGAAGCGGGCGGCGTGAACAACGCGACGCCGGGCGTCGATCCATCGGGCAACGTGCTTACCAACGACACGGATCCCGACGGCGACGCCATCCATGTCACGGGCGTGCAAGGCAGCAGCAGCGCGGTCGGCACGCCGTTGCAGGGCGAGTACGGCACCCTGACGATGAACGCCGACGGCACCTGGCACTACACCGTCGACAATACGTCGGCCGCGGTGCAGGCGCTGCGCACGAGCGGCCAGACGCTGCAGGACGTGTTCACCTATACGAACGAGGATTTTCTCGGCGCGCAAGGCACGGCGCAGTTGCGCATCACGATCGAGGGCCGGAACGACGCGCCCGTCGCGCACGACGACGCCAGCACCGCGCTCGAAGCCGGCGGCGTGAACAACGGCACGCCGGGCCGCGATGCGACCGGCAACGTCCTCGCCAACGACACCGACGTCGACAGCGCCGCGAACGGCGAAACGAAGCAGGTCGTCGGCATCTCGAACGAAGCGGGCGCGAGCGCCATGGCGGGCGGCGTGCTGACGGGCCGCTACGGCGAACTGGTCGTGAAGGCGGACGGCAGCTATGACTATGTCGTCGACAACGCCAATGCCGCCGTGCAGGCGCTGCGCACGAACGGCGAGACGCTTGCGGAAACCTTCGTCTACCGCATGCGCGATACGGCCGGCGCGGCCTCGCAGGCGACGCTCACGGTCACGATCCACGGCGCGGACGACACACCCGTCGCGCGCGACGACAGCGGCGTCGCCAGCGATCAGACGCCCGCGCCGCAGACACGCGGCAACGTGCTCGTCAACGATGGCGATGTGGACGCCAACGATCATCTGAGCGTGACCGGCGTGCAGGCGCAGACGGGCGCCGCCGCAGCGCCGGGGCACGCGCTCGCGGGGCGCTACGGCACGTTGAACCTGAACGCGGACGGCAGCTACACCTATTCGATCGATCTCACGAATCCGCAGGTGCTGGCGGCGGCGGGCCTGGGCCAGGTGCTTCAGGACGCCTTCACCTACACGGTGGCCGACACGGCGGGCGCGACGGCGCAGGCGCAATTGCTCATCCATCTGGACATCGCCACGCCCTACATCCCGCCGACGGGCGTCGGACCGCACTGGGGCGAAGCGCTCGCGACGATCACCACGCCGCAGACCGAGCAGAACTTCGTGCCGACCGTGTTCGTGACGCCGGTGGTCGAGGCCAACGCCGTGCGCGCGACCGAACTGTCGCGCGAGGCGGACGGCAGCCAGATCGACTGGCCGCTCGATCCCGGCGTATCATTCGCGTCGCGCACGATGCCCGAGCTTCAGCCCGATCAGTTCATCGGCCGGGCGGTACGCGACAGCCAGTTGGTCAGCGCGTTCGATCACGCGTGGATCTTCGGCAGACACGGCCGTGTCAGTCTGGATGCGGACGGCCTGCTGCCCGATCCGTCGGTGTTCGCGGCGCTCGCGGGGCATCTCACGGAGGGCATGCATCCGCCGGTGGAAAGGGAGCCTGCAAAGACGGCCCAGGGCTTCGCATCGCAACTGCATGATGCCGCGCGCAAGCTGCCCGCCATGCGCGGCGGCGCGGTCAGGCGCTAGCGTTCGAACGAGGATCATAGCCATGCAAAGACATCCGTCGCCGCTGCTCGGAGCCGCGGTCGCCTGCGCGCTGTCCGTCCTCGCGGGCTGCGCCTCCCTGCAGCCGCAACCCGCGACGACCGATCAGATCCGCGACCGCGTGGTCACGGACCAGCTCGCCATGTACGACGCGCAGGAGCCCGTGAAAGGCCCCATCACCTTTTATCAGGCGGCGGCGCGGGCGCTGAAGTACAACCTCGACTACCGCCTCAAGCTGATGGAAAGCGCGCTCGCTTCGAATTTGCGCGACGTCTCGACCAATGCGCTCCTGCCGCAACTGGTGGCGTCGGCGGGTTACACGGATCGCAGCAACGACTCGGGCGGCACGTCGATCGGCATCGAGGATCGTCAGGTGAGCTTGCGTCCGTCCACTTCCGAGCAGCGCTATCACAAGCTGGCGTCGCTCGGCCTGACGTGGAATCTGATCGACTTCGGCATGGCGTACTACCGCACGCAGCAGCGCGCCGACCAGATGCTGATGGCCGAGGAACGCCGCCGCAAGGTCGCGCAGAACGTGCTTCAGGATGTGCGCAACGCCTACTGGCGCGCGCTGTCCGCGCAGCGTCTGAAGCCCGAGGTCGATCAACTGATCGCGCGCACGCAGGCCGCGCTGCGCAACGCGCACGAGGCGCAGGACAAGGGGCTGATGCCGCGTCAGGACGTGCTGGCCTATCAGCGCGCGCTGCTCGACGCCATTTCGCTCCTGACCGTGCGCCGCCAGGATCTCGAATTCGCGCAGGCCGAACTGGTCGCGCTGATGTCGCTGCCGCCCGGCACGCCGCTCGTGCTCGCCGACACGCAGGAAGGCGCGCTGCCGATGCCGCCGCTCGCCACGCCGCAGCCGACGCTCGAACTGATCGCGCTGCAGAACCGGCCCGAGATCATGGAGGAGTCGTATCGCAAGCGGGTCAACGAGAACGACATCAAGATCGCCAAGGCGCAGTTGTGGCCGAATATCGGCATCGACATGAATGTGAATTACGACTCCAACGCCTATCTCTACAACAACTACTGGGCGGCGATCGGCGTACGCGTGTCGCTGAACCTGTTCCGGCTGCTGCAACTGCCGGCGCTCAACGAGCAGGCGGTGACGCAGGAAAAGACCGACGAAACGCGGCGCCTCGCGCTCTCGATGGCGATTCTCACTCAGGTGCGAATCGGCTCGCTGCGCTATCAGCTCGCGCGTCAGGAACTCGATTTCGCCGACGACAGCCTGCGCGTCGATCACGATCTGCTCGACTATGCGAACGCGGCGCGCACGGCGTCGCTCGGTTCGGAGCTCGAAGTGATCCGCGCGGAAGGCCGCTTCCTGCTGTCGCGCTATCTGCGCGAGGCGGCGTATTCCGACTGCCAGGCCGCGTGGGGCCGTCTCTACAACTCGCTCGGCTACGACGTCATGCCCGATGCCATCGCGAAAGACGACGTCGATACGCTCGCCCAGGAGATCAAGAACACGATGACACGGCAAGAGACCTATTTGCCGCGGCTGCCCGCGCCGGATTCGGCGGCGCCGCTGCCGCCTTTCGGACAGACGCAGCCCGCGCCCATGCCGCAACCCCTTGTCGCCCACCCTGCCGGAGCGAGCGATGCGACGTCCGTGCAATGAACGCATCCGGCTCGCGGCCGCGCTGCTGCTCTTTGCCGTGCCGCTCGTCCAGGCCGCGAAACCCTCCGGCAACGCCGACAACTACGACGACCCCAACGCGATCCGCGTGCTGCTCGCGCCGAACCTCGAAACCACGCTATCGAGCGAAATGAACGGCACGGTCACCGACCTGCACGCATCGCTCGGTAAATCGATCGCGAAAAACGCCGTGATCGCGCAGATGAACTGCGCCGAAGTGCAGGCGCGCGCGAGCGTCGCGAAGGCGGAACTGAACATGGCGAACCAGAATCTGGTCGCCAAACGCAGCCTGCGCGAACTGAAGGCCGCAGGCGACATCGAGGTGGCGATGGCGTCCACCGATGTCGAAAAGGCCAAGGGCGCGCTCTCGCTCGCGAAGGCGCAACTCGGCTACTGCCAGGTGATCGCGCCGTTCAGCGGACGCATCGCGAAGGTGTACGTGAAGCCGTATCAGACGGTCAGCGCGGGCACGCCGATCGTCGATCTGGTCGGCGACGGCGCGCTCAAGGTGCGGCTGAACGTGCCGTCGGCGCTGCTCGTCAGACTGCGCTCGGGCAGCCGCCTCGACGTCACCATCCACGAAACGGGCAAGACTTATCCGGCGCACGTGAGCGCCGTCAACGCGCGCGTCGATGCGGTCGCGCAGACGGTCGAACTGGAAGCGCAACTCGACGGCGCGCCGCAGGATCTCGTCGCGGGCATGAGCGGCGTCGCGCGGATTCCGGCCAGCCCATGAACGAGCCTTTTCCGCCCGCCCCGCTGCTGCTCTATCTCGACGCGCTGCGCGAGCGCGCGATGGCGGCGGAATCCATCGACGCGCTCGCGTTCACGATGGCCAACGATCTGCATGCCGTGCAGCCGTTTCGTCAGGCGCTCGTTTTCGCGGATCGCGGCAAGCGTTGCGAGCTGCTGTGCGCATCCGGTCTCGCGCTGCCGGGCGAGGATTCGCCCTATCTCGTCTGGCTCGGGCGCGCGAGCGCGTGGATCGCCGCGCAACTCGACACGGACGCGCCGCGATGGTTCGCACGCGATGCCGTCGATCCGCCGCCCGACATCGCCGATGGCTGGGCCGAATGGTGGCCGAAGGGCGTGTGGTGCGTGCCGGTGCACGCGCCGAACGGCAAGCGGCTCGCGCTGCTGCTCGTGCTGCTCGACGAGCCGCCCGGCGAAGGCTTCGCGACCGTGCTGCGCAGCGTCGTGCAGACCTGGGGCTACTGCTGGTGGGCGCTCACCCGCCGCAGCCTGCGCTTCGGCTGGCGTCCCACGCGCCGGCAGGTGCTCGCCGCGTGCGCGGCGGCCGCGCTGCTGCTGTTCGTTCCGGTGCGGCAAACCGTGCTCGCGCCTGCGGAAATCGTGTCGAGCAATGCGCGTATCGTGAGTTCGCCGATCGACGGCGTCATCGCTTCGCTCGCCGTGCGCCCCAATCAGCATGTCGAGGCAGGCGCGCTGCTCTTCTCGCTCGATGAAACGTCGCTCAAGAGCCGCGTCGAGGTGCTGCAACGTCAGGTCGCCGTCGCCGATGCGGAACTGACCGCCGCGAGCCAGCGCGCCTTCGACAACGCCCAGAGCAAGAACGAACTCACCGTGCTGAACGGCGTCGCGGAACAGCGCCGCGCGGAACTGGCCGCCGTGACCGCGCAACTGCAGCGCACGCGAGTGTTCGCGCCGGAAAGCGGCGTGGCCGTGTTCGGCGATCCGAACGACTGGATCGGCAAGCCCGTCATCACCGGCGAGCGCATTTTGCAGCTCGCCGATCCGGGCAAGCCCGCGATCCTCGTGCATCTCGCCGTCGCGGACGCAATCGCGCTCGATCCCGGCGACGAAGTCACGCTCTATCTGACGGCGTGGCCGCTCGCGCCGCTGCATGGGCGCATCGTGGAGACGAGCTACGAAGCGAAGACGACGGAGGACGATATCGTCGCGTACCGGCTGCTCGCGAGCGTCGACGATGGCGCAAGCGAGCGCGAGCACGCGCGCCTCGGCCTGCACGGCACCGCGAAGCTGTATGGCCGGCCGGTGAGCCTCGCGTATTACCTGCTGCGCCGCCCGCTCGCCGCGCTGCGCGCCTGGTCCGGACTGTGATGAACATCGATCCCGACGCGCCCTCGCCCGCGCTGCGCGAAGACCTGAAACTCTCGGAAGCGTCGCCGGGAAGGAACGGCGAGCCTGCGTGGGTGATCCAGGACATCGTCGTCAATCGCTTTTATCGGATCGGCTGGCTGGAGTTCGAATGTCTGTTGCGCTGGGACAAACCGCCCGCGCAAATCTGCAGCGAGATCGAGCGCGAAACCGCGCTGCGGCCGGTGATCGAGCAGGTGATCGCATTCCGTGCGTTTCTCGAACGTCACGGACTGCTGAAGCCGACCTCCGAAACGCTCGCCCGCCTGCGGCTTGCCCAGCGCGCGCAGTGGTTCACGTGGCGCTGGTGGCTGCATCACTATCTGTTTTTCCGCATTCCGCTCGTGCGTCCGCAGCGCTTTCTCGCGTGGATCGCGAAGCGTCTGGACTGGCTGTTCACGCCGGCCACGCCGATCCTCGTCGTGCTCGCGAGCGTCGTCGGCATCGTGCTCGTGCTTCAGCAGTGGGACGTGTTCACGAAGGCCGTGGTCGAATCGTTTTCGGTCGAGGGCATGCTGAGCTTCGCGCTGGCGCTCATCGTCGCCAAGACGCTGCACGAAATGGCGCACGCGATCGTCGCGACGCGGCTCGGGCTGAAGGTCGCGCATATGGGCATCGCGTTCGTCGTGCTCTGGCCGATGCTCTACACCGATACCGGCGAAAGCTGGAAGCTCAGGCGCGCGCGTCAGCGGCTCGCGATCGCGTCGGCGGGGATTCTCTGCGAACTTTCGCTCGCGGGACTTTCGACGCTCGGCTGGGCGCTGAGCGATCCCGGACCGCTGCGCAACGCACTGCTCTATCTCGCGACCACGAGCTGGGTGCTTTCGCTCGCGCTCAACGCAAGTCCGTTCATGCGTTTCGACGGCTACTTCATCCTGTCGGATCTGCTCGATTTTCCGAACCTGCACTTCCGCGCCTCGGCGCTCGCGCGCGTCGCGCTGAGACGCACGATCCTCGGTCTCGACGATCCGTGGCCCGAACCGTTCGGTCTCGCGCAGCGGCGCATGCTCGTCGCCTTCGAATTCGTGACGTGGCTATACCGGCTCGTGCTGTTTCTGGGTATCGCGGTCACGGTGTATCTGTTCTTTTTCAAGCTGCTCGGCATCGTGCTGTTCTGCGTCGAGGTGAGCTGGTTCGTGGTGCTTCCGGTGTGGCGCGAGCTCGGTTACTGGTGGGCGAACCGCCGTCGCGTGGCGCACGGGCGGCGGCTCGCGCTCGGCGCGATCGTCGCGGGCGCGCTGCTGCTCTTCGCGATGCCCTGGCGCACGCAGATCCACGCGGACGGCGTCGCGCGCGCGGAACGCGTGCTGCGTGTGTTCGTGCCGATTCCCGCGCGCATCCGCGCGATACGGCCCGCCGGTTCCGTGCAGACCGACGATACGCTGATGGAGATGGACGAACCCGACATCGCCGCGCAGATGCGCCGCAGCGAAGCGGGCATTCGCGGTTATGAAGCGCGCCTCGCGGGCCTGATCGCCGATACCAACGGCCTCGATCAGCAAAGCTCCGTGCGCGAGCGGCTGCGCGTCCAGTACGAGGAAGCCGCCGCCGCGCATTCGGAGATCGCCCGACTGAGTCTGCGTGCGCCGTTTGCCGGGCACTGGACGGACATCGATCCGCAATGGCGCGCCGGAGAATGGATCAACCCGAAGGTGCCGGTCGGTGTGCTGATCGACCCGCATAGCTGGCAGGTGGACGCGTTCGTCCGGCAGGACGCGGTGCAGCGGCTCGCGGTCGGCGACACGGCGCGCTTCTATCCCGTCGGACAGATTGCGCCGATCGCGGGGCGCGTGATCGCGATCGACACCACGCGCGTGCGCCAGCTCGATCACCCGATGCTCGCGTCGCGCTATAAAGGGCCGCTTGCCGTGTCGTCGGAACGGGGCGCGCTGGTGCCCAATCCGTCGCTGTTCCATGTGCTCGTCGCGCTCGATGCGCCGCCCGTCAACATGTGGGAAACGCGCGGTCAATTGCAGATCGACGGCGCGCGTCGAAGTCTGCTGATCGAAGGCGGCCGGCATGTGCTCGGGGCGCTGATTCGCGAGAGCGGGTTTTAAGGTCAGGCGGCACTACGAATCAGTAGATCCACATCTCCGTCAAGAGGTCTTGCCTTCTGCCGTCGCGCTTGACGTTGCGGTCGGCGTCCGGGATCACGAGCTGCCCGTCGCAGAGTCTGTCGCCGGTATAGAGCGGCACTTCGCGCTCGGGGCGCGAGACCGGCATGCGTCCCGCGAGGCGGATCGAATCGGTCAGTTGCGAACCCTGCACGCGCGCCACGGCGTTGCCGCCCGAGAGGCCGTAACCCGCGCCTGTCTGCGACTGGTAATAGATCCACCAGCGGTTCTCCTCGAACTTCATGAACATCACGGCACGCGGCGCGCCCGCCGTGCCGTAGAACTCGTACGTCATCGCGGCGGCCAGGCGATCGTCCGCGCTGCGCTTCGTCGCGTATTCGCTCGTGAAATACTGGCTCCCGCCCGTCACGTGATAGACGCGATAAGTCGTTGCATCGCGCTGATCGACGAGCAGCGAGCAGCCCGAAAAGTCGGGCGTGAACACGAAATTCTTCTCGCCGCCGATGATCGGAACATCGCAATATCCGCCTTGCGGCACCCAGTGCGCGCGGATCGCTTCGTCGGCTTCGATCTGATCGCGCGGCACGATGCGCACCACGCTCGGTTCGACGCCTTCCTCGCGCACGAGATCGACCTTCGAAGCGCCCTGCGGAGGACGGAAAATGCCGGCGGTCGTGAGATAGTTCGACTGAATGAACGATTTCGTGTCTTGCAGAAAATATCGGTTGATGCCGTTCGCCATGATGGTCAAGTTTTGAGTGATGGATTTCGCGAGGAGCGCCGAAGCCGCATGGGTATCGCACGACATGTCGCAGGCGCTTTTCTTCGGTGCCCGATGAATAAACTCCGTGCATTCAGAACACCGAAGCGAACTCGCTTATTCCGTCAACGACTGCTTAATCCGCATGCAAGCAATGCGGCGAGAGCTGTCCTATACTGCTGAACTTTTCAAATCGACGCTTCGTCGCTTTGGACTTCGGCGGCCTCATGTCTCCACTCCGGCACACGCAGCTCGCTCTCCGGTATGCCTGCATCGCGATGACGCTCGCGGCGCTCGTCGCGTCGTTCGCGTGGGTCGCGGGATGGATACGGCTGCCCGGCGCATCGCCCGCGCTTTCCGCCGCGCGGCTCATCGATGCGTTCGAGGGCGCGAGCGGAAGGCATCCCGGTTTTCGCCGCAATCATGCGAAGGGAATCTGCGTGAGCGGCTATTTCGACAGCAACGGCAACGGCCTCGCGCTATCGCGCGCGAGCGTGTTCGAACGCGGGCGCACGCCGGTAGTCGGGCGTTTTTCCGCACCCGGCGGCAACCCGTCGGAAGACGACGCATTCACCACCGTGCGCAGTTTCGCGCTGCGCTTCACGACGAGCGACGGCGAGCAATGGCGCACCGGCATGAACTCCGCGCCGGTGTTCGCGGTGCGCACGCCGGAAGCGGTGTATGAGCAGCAGGAAGCGATGCAACGCGACCATCGCACCGGACGCGCCGATCCCGCGAGGCTCGATGCCTTCTTCGCGCGTCATCCGGAAACCGGCGCGCTGCGCAACTGGCTAGCGAATCATCCGCCGTCGTCGGCGTTCTATGACGCGAGCTATTACAGCATTAACGCGTTCCGCTTCACGAATGCGCGCGGCGACACGCGTTTCGTGCGCTGGAGCGTCGTGCCCGAGACGCCCTATGCGCCATCGGCCGCGCGCGCGGATGTCGCACACGACCCCGATTTCCTCGCCCACGGACTGCGAACGCGGCTGCAAAAACATCCGGCGCGATGGCAGTTGATGCTGACGCCCGCCGACCCCGGCGACCCCGTCGACGACGCGACGCGCGCCTGGCCGCCCGAGCGCGAACTGCATCGCGTGGATGCGGGCACGCTGGTCATCACGCGTGCGCAAGCGCAGATCGACGGTGCGTGCCGCGATATCAACTTCGACCCCGTCGTGCTGCCCACGGGCATCTCGCCCTCCGACGACCCGCTGCTCGCGGCGCGCTCGGCGGCCTATGCGGAGTCGTTCGCGCGCCGCACCCAGGAGCAGGCGCGCGCGAACGTACGTTGAAAAAAGCGGGGCGCCGTGGAATAAACCGGTCCGGCAGAGTGTTTCATCCCAAGTTAAACTTTATCGTCCGTACCTCGCGCCGATGCCGGCAAGCAGACGATCGCACACGATCGCAACAGCACGCGTGGCATGGGTCCGCACGGGGAACATGGAGAGATACGTTCAAATGAGCGGTGCAGACCTGCCCGGCATGCTTCCTGAAATGCTGCCGCGCCTATGGGCATTCGCGCTACGGCTGTCGGGCGACCAGCACGACGCCGAAGACCTCGTGCAGCGCGCCTGCGTGCGCGGGCTCGAACGCGCGCATCAGCTTCAGCCCGATACGGCGCCGCTTAGCTGGATGTACGCCATCGTCCACTCAACCTGGATCAACGAGTTGCGCGCCCGCAGCGTGCGCAAGCGCGCGAGCTTCGAATGGGACGACGATTTCCTCGAAAATCTTCCCGATCCGGTCGATAAAAGCCCGGAAACGCAACTGATGCAAGGCCAGATCGTCGAGGCGATCGAGCGCTTGCCGGAAGCGCAGCGCGTCGTCATGCTGCTCGTCGCGGTCGAGGGACTCACCTATCAGCAAGCCGCCGACGTGCTGGACATTCCCATCGGCACGGTGATGAGCCGGCTCTCGCGGGCCCGGCAGTCCATCGGCGCCATGTTCGGGGAGGAGACGTCGAAGTCCCGCCCCGCTCCGACTCAAAAGGGTTCATTCGCATGATGGCCGACGACGCTCAACTCCTCGCCTACGTCGACGGCGGCCTCTCCCCGGGAGAGCGCGAGGCGGTCGAGGCGCAATTGCGCGAATCCGCCGAGGCGCGCAAGAAGATCGCGCTGCTGCGCGCATCGAAGGCCGACTACGCGCACGCGTTCGCGCAGCAGCCGCTGCCGCCCGTGCCGGAATCGCTGCGGCTCAACATCGAGGAAATGGTGCGCGCGCATCGCGCGGGCGGCGCCAACGAACCGGCGCTACCCGCAAGCGAAAAGCGCCCGGACATGACCGCCGCGCCGGTGCGTTCGCGCCTGCGCGGTATGCCGGTCTGGCTCGCGGCGGCGTGCGTGGCGGGCGCGTTCGTGGCCGGCCAGTTCGTGCAGCTCGGCGCGCTGTTCAATCCCGCGCGCCCGAACGCGGGCGGCGCGCAGATGGCGAGCGCCGATGTCGCGCCGTGGATCGCCGCCGCTGTCGGCTATCAGAAGCTCTACACGCGCGAAACCGTCGCTTATCGCGAGGACGATCCCGCGCTGGCCGCCAGGGTGGTCGACGACATCCGCCGCAACGACCGCCTCGCGCTGCGCGTGCCCGATTTGAGCAGCGCGGGGCTGACCTTCAAGTCGGTGCAGCGCCTGCGCTTCAACAACAAGCCGCTGGTGCAGATCGTCTATCTGCCGCAAAAGGGGCCGCCGGTCGCGCTGTGCGTGATGAAGGACGCCCGCCCCGACGAATCCGTCGCGTCCCGCACGGTCGAAGCCATGGACGTCGCCACCTGGCGGCAGGGCGAACTGAGCTACGCGTTGATCGGCCAGGCGGGCGACGTGGATCTGGGTGCGCTCGGCAAGCGCATCGCCGATTCCGACCTGGCGCCGCTCTTCAGCAAGGCCGCGCCCGCGACGCCGGAACGCGCCGGATAAGGCGCGGCACGGCGTTTTTAGTGAATGGAATAAACACGCTGCACGAGTGTTATGTAAGTGACTCCCCCCATATGGGGGGAGCGCGCGGAATACAGCGCTGAACAACAAGCCACGACCAGCGCCGGACGGCCTTATGAATTCGGACGACATCGAACTGCTGGCCTACGTGGACGGCTCGCTGTCCACGCTCGAACACGAGGCGGTCGAACGCAAGCTCGCCGAATCGCCCGACGCGGCATTGCGCGTCAGGTGGCTCGCGGCGTCCCGCCTGCCTTACGCGCAGGCGTTCGCGCAACAGCGTCTGCCGGCGGTCCCGCCGTCGCTCGAACGGATGGTCGGCGGCATCGCGCGTGCCGCGCGGCTCGACGCGTCCGCCGCCTCGTCCGCAGCCGGCATCGAGCGCCGCGCGGGCGCGAACGACGCGGACGCGCACAACTCGGCTTCTCACCCACGGAAAGGGCTCCGCGAGACCGTCGTTTCGAACTGGATCGCGGCGACGATCATCGCGGGCGTGCTCGTCTGCGGAATCGCGCAGTATTTCGATCTCAACGACGCGCATCCCGGCGTCGCCTCGAATACGCATAACGCCGACGCAGCCGATGCCGCCGCGCCGTGGGTCGAAGCCGCCGCGCACTATCAACGGCTCTACAGCCGCGACACGCTCGCCAATGTCGAAGCGGATCGCGCGCTGTCGAAAGAAACCGTCTCGCAGATTCGCCGGAACGACGACCTCGCCGTGAGCATCCCCGATCTGAGCGCATACGGCCTTACGTTCAAGCGCGTGCAGCGCCTGCGCTTCGATGGCCGTTTGCTGGTGCAGATCGTCTATCTGCCCGACGCGGGCGACCCCGTCGCGCTGTGCGTGATGCGTGAAACGCAACCCGACGCGACGATCGCCGATCACGTGATCGCGTCGATGACGGTCGTCACGTGGCGGCGCTCCGAAGCGGGCTACGCACTGATCGGCGCATCGGACAGCGCGGGCCTGAAGGCGCTCGCGCGGCATATCGCCGATGGCGATACGACGCCGCTGTTCGGCGCCAACGGCGCTCCGGACGAGATGCGCGCGATGCTCGCCTACGCGCAATAGAGCGCGACAGGACGGAATAATCGCGCCGCCCGGCTGTTGTGTTGAGAAGACCGGCAAAACGCCGGATCACAACGCTTCTTCACTCGACAGCAGAGCATGGTTGATCGATCGCACCTCTGGACGGCGGGGCTCGTCATCGCATCGATGTTGACGTTGACGTCGATGCCGGCGTCGCCGGCGCACGCGGACTGGACGCTCGCGCGCACCGATGCGCCCGTCGCCCTGGTGCGCGGCACGAACCTGAGCACGGCGCGCGCGGGCGACACGTTGCGCGACGGCGATCTGCTCGAAACGCACGAAGGCGTCGCGCATCTTCAAGGCGAGCACGGCACGCTCGTCGCACTCGGTCCGCAGACGCGCGCAATGCTCGCCGCCGATACGCGCGTCGCCCTGCTCCACGGCTGGCTCAAGATCGCGGCCACGGCGTGCGTCTCGCAGGCCTGCCCGGCACCGCGCGTCGATACGGAGCGCGGACCTGTCGATATCGGCGCGAACGCTGCGGCGATCATCGCCACGCGCGACGACGCCGGTGCCATCGACCTCTTCAGCGAAACCGGCGCGCAGACCTTCGCGGCAAAGCCGCCCGCGACGATCGCGAGCGGCCGCTTCGCCAGCATCGATGCGCATGTGCATCTGCAACAGTCGGCGCGTCCGTCCGATGCGTTCATCGCGGCCATGCCCGTGCCGTTCCGCGATGCGCTGCAACCGCTTTCGCCGCCGAAGCCGCCGCCGGGCGCGGCGCCGTCGCGCGCCGTGAATTACGACGACATCGCGCCGTGGCTCGTCAGCACGCTGCCCGAACGCAAGAGCTTTCCCGCGCGTTTCCGTTCACGTGTCGCGGATCCCGCGTTTCGCCGCGACATCGATGCGCATCTGAAAGCGCTGCCCGACTGGCGCGCCCTGCTCTATCCGCCTGCCCGTTCCGGCGTTCGCCGCGCGCGCTATCCCTAAGCACGATCCGTCATCGCCATGAAGCTCAGACTCTCGCTCAGCGTCAAGTTCAATCTCGTCTTCCTGATCATCTTCGCGGTCGCGCTGGCGGCGATCGGCGTGGTCTCGGACCGTCTTCTGCAAAAGCAGGCGATGGAAGAAACCGTGCACGACGCCAACATTCTCGCGAGCGCGGCATCGTCGATGCAGAACTACACCGCCGCGCACATCACGCCGCTGCTCGCGACGCAGATCAAATACCGCTTCGTGCCGGAGTCGATTCCGGCGTTCTCGGCCATCGAGATGCTCAACCTGTTGCAAAAGGATTTTCCCGAGTTCTCCTACAAGTCGACGATGCTCAATCCGACCAATCCGCGCGACCGCCCGACCGACTGGGAAGCCGATGTCATCCGTCATCTGCACGATCATCCGCAACTGAAGCTGCTGTCCGGCGAGCGCGATGCGCCCGGCGGCCGCTCGCTCTTTCTCGCGCGCCCGAGCCGCATCACCGATGCCGCGTGCATGCAGTGTCACAGCACGCCGAGCGCCGCGCCCGCGACCGTTATCGAGAAATACGGCACCGCGAACGGCTTCGGCTGGACCATGAACGAGGTGATCGGCGCGGAGTTCGTTTCGGTGCCGATGGCGCAGCCCGTCGCGCGCGGCCGCGCCGTGTGGCGCACCTTCATGCTGTCGCTCGCGGGCGTGTTCGCGGTCGTGCTGATCGTGATGAACGTGATGATGCACGTGCTCATCACACGGCCGATCCGCGCGCTGTCGCACGCCGCCGACGAAATGAGCCTCGGCAAGCTCGACACCGCGATCCTGCCGGCGGGCGGCTCGGACGAGATCGCGTCGCTGGCGGTGTCGTTCGGGCGCATGCAGACGAGCCTCGTCGAAGCGTTCCGCATTCTCGACGAAGAGCAGGCCTAGCCGATGTCCTCCACCGGCGACGTGCCCGCGACGCTCGGCCGCTACGTCATCGAGCGCGTGCTCGGGCGCGGCGCGATGGGCGTCGTGTATCTGGCGTTCGATCCGCGCATCGAGCGCCGCGTGGCGATCAAGACGATCCATGTGGATTCGAACGGCGATGCCGCCGCGCACGATCTGACCGCGCGCTTTCTGAACGAAGCGCGCGCGGCGGGGCGTCTTCTGCATCCGAACATCGTCGCGATTTACGACTACGGCGAATCCGGCGACAGCGCGTTCATCACGATGGAATACGTGCGCGGCGAAAGTCTCGCCGCGCGCCTCGCGCAGCATGCGCGCGCCGGTTCGCGCATGAGCGCGGCGGGCGCGTTGCGCTGGTTCGCGCAGTTGCTCGACGCGCTCGATTACGCGCACGACGCGGGCATCGTGCATCGCGACATCAAGCCGGCCAATCTGCTGATCGCGCCGCGCGGCGAATGCAAGATCGCGGATTTCGGCATCGCGCATCTCGACACGTCCGCGCTGACGCAAACCGGCACGCTGCTGGGCACGCCGAGCTACATGTCGCCGGAGCAGTTCACCGGCGATCCGGTCGATGCGCGCTCCGACCTGTTTTCCGCCGCTGTCGTGCTTTATGAAATGCTGACGGGCGTGTGCCCGTTCACGGGAACGCCCGGCGCGGTAATGCGCAAGATTCTCGACGACACGCCGCCCGCGCCGACGGCCATCGCGCCGGAACTGCCTTCCTATATCGACGATCTGGTGATGAAGGGCATGGCGAAGCGTCCGGACGCGCGTTATCGCTCGGCGCGCGAATGGCGCGACGCGCTCTTCGCGGCGCTCGCGACCGACGCGCAGGCCGACGCCGATCGCACCGTGCTCGCGCATGCCAGCCCGCACGCGACGCTCGACGCGCCGCCCGCTTCCGCCGATTTTCCGCAAGACCTGATCGAGCAACTGGAGAAGCGCCTCGCGAGCCACGTCGGACCGGTCGCGTCGCTCCTGATGCGGCGCGCCCGCGCGAACGCCACGGACATCGACACGTTGCGCGAGCGGCTCGCCGCGCACTTGCCGACCGAAGCCGCACGCCGCGATTTCGACGCGCTGTTGACGCGGCTCGCCGCCGGCGCATCACGTTCGGTCATTGCGCGGGAGATCGGCGCGGACAGCGTGAGCGAGGCCGCCTCGCGTCTCACGACGTATCTCGGGCCGATTGCGCGGATCGTCGCGCGTCGCGCCGCCGCGAATGCCAGCGACCTTCCGACCTTCTATGCGCGGCTCCTCGATGCGGTGCCGGAGCAGCATCGCGAAGCGTTGCGGCGCGAATGGGGCATCGAAGGCGACTAGGCCGCATCGTCGAGCAGATGCAGGAAAAGGTCCGCATCGAGCGCGCCATCATGACGATGCGGCGCGCCGCGTTCCGTCCACCACGCGCTGCCGCTGTCGCACGCCACGCAGCCGAAGGGCCGCGCGCTCAGCGCGGCGAGCCGCGCCTCGAACGCCTTCAGCGAGAACGACGGCGCGAGCGTGGACAACGCGAGCGCGCAGGCTTCGTCGTGCCACGGCGAAGCGCCGCCACGAGGCTCGCCGTCGATGCGCCGCGCGATCGCGAACGGAAAATAGCGGCCCACCGCATCGATGCCCGGCATCAGCACGCCGGTGCACGCGCATTCATCGGCGACGGACGCGCACGCCGAAAAGCGCCACACGGGCATCGCGAGATAGCGGTCGAGCCAGTCGTCCGGATAGCGCGTGCGGGCGGCCAGCAAGCCGCGTTGCAGCCACGCGTCCCAGCGGCGGACGAACGCATCGGACAAGCCGCGCCCGACAAAATCCCCATGCGTGCGAACCTTGCCGTAGAAACCGGCATCGATCTGCTCTCGCGCGTTCATAACGAGACCGGGCAACGGAAGGCATTGAGCACGCCCGCGCGGAACGGATTGTTCACGCTGCTGGCGACGAGCGCGAGCGCGACCTTGCCGCCGTCGAACGTCGCCTTGAAGTGATCGGCTTGTCCCGACTGCTGCACGCGCACGCTGTCGAACAGATGGAACAGCGCCCACGGACCGTCCGCGCGCGGCGGCGTGCCGCCGGCGGGATCGAGCTCGACATGCGCCTGCCCGGTGCCCTTGCCGCTCGGCCACTGAAACTCGGCGGTGGCATCGGGCGCGGTGCTCGAAGCGGTGAGCTGCGTGCCGTCGACATCCAGCACGAAGCGCGTGACGGACGGATCCAGCGACGCGACTTTCGCCGAAAAGCGCACGGAGATGTCGCGGCCGCCGTCGCGGAAAAGCGCGTCGCGCAACATCGCGGCGCGCTGAAACTGCACGGGAATGTCGTCAGGAATGCCGAGCGCCTTCGCCTCGGGGCGCCACTTCCATACCGCGCCCGACGTGTCGATGCGGTTCTGCAGGTTCTTCTGGAAGAACGCGTCGATCAGGCCGCCCGGCGCGAGAATGCGGGCGAAGTCGTCGGGCGCGGCATCGCGCGTCGAGGTTCGGACGAGCGGATAGCGACCGTCGAGCGCCTGTCGGCACGCGGGCGCGACCGTCGATGCCCATTGCGACTGCAACTGCGCGCGCTGGCTCTGAATCTGCACGGTGTCCGCGTTGCCCGCGACGCCTTGCAGCACCGCCGCGAGCGGCGCGGGCGCGTTCTGCGACATCAGCTTGAGGCGGTCGAGCGGACCCGTCGCGGGCAGCGGCAGCGACTGCTTGCGCGCGGTGTCCTCCGCCTGCAACGTCGATGCGGCGTCCTTCAGCGCGTTGATGAACTCGTCGAGCGGCGCGCCCGCGAGATCGTGCAGCCCCTGAAAATGCGTATCGACGAGCGTGGGCGCGGCGGGCTGATCCGCATCGACGCCGATGCTCTTCCTGATCGTATCCAGCTTGCCGGGCTGAGCAGCGGGGGGCGTGAAAGTCGTCTCGCGCGCGATACCCTGAATCAGCGCGCGCAGCGGCGAATTCGGCGCGCCGAGCAGGTTCGCCACGCGCGCGCCCTGATCCGGCGCGGCGAACGGCACCACGCCGATATCCGCGAGCAGCGCGTCCCATTGGCGAATCGTCTCCTCGCTGTAGAGGCGCGTGAGCGCGGTGCGCAAGGCATCGGCGCTTTGCGCGTCGGCGCGCGTCTGGACATTGCCCAGCACCCAGTCGTCCTTCGACAAATTGGCGAGCGCCGCTTCGCGCAGACGCACGAATGCGTCGAAGCCCGCATGCGTGTACGCGCCGTCGATGCCCTGCGTAAGCGGCGCGCCGCTCTTCCTCACGAACACGATCTGTCCGCTCGGCCCCGCCGCCTTCGCGACCGAAAACTCCGGCAGACGCTGCTGCGCGAGTTGTTGCCGGATGCGCCCGTCGAGCCGCTGCGCGAGCGGCACGCGTTCGAGCACGGCGCGCGCCTGCGCGATCAGGCCTTGATCGAGCGGCAGGTTCGAATCGAACTGTCCGCGCCGGAACAGCGCCTGCAAGTGACGCTCGATGTTGGCGCGCTGCGTGTCGCTGGCGTTTTTCATGGAGCCCTCGCGCCAGGTGCGCAAAGCCCAGACTTGCAGCGCGTCCGGATCGAAGTGCGACGGATCCCCGAGCATCAGATACGCGCGCAGCGCTTCGTAGAGCGTGGCGGGATCTTCGTCGTTGGCGTGACGCAACTGATCCTCCATGCGCTGCACGACGATCGGCAACAAGGTCTGCCGCAACAGCCGCTGATAGACGCGCTCCGCTTCCAGCCCGAGCTTCTGCCGTTGATCGAGACCGAAGCCCGGCCACCACCGCGCATCGCGCGAATCGCGCGCGGCTTCGCCGCCCGGCAGCTCGCGTGCGGCGTCGAGCAGCGGCAGCACCGCGAGCGGACTGTCGCCGGCGCTGGTCTGCTTCGCGCGTTCGGCGAGCGCGGCGATCTGCTGACGGCTTTCATCGACGAAACGCCGGTTCGCGCGGTCGCTCGCGACGAGGCCGATCAGCCCCGCCGCCAGCAACACGCCGATCACGCCGATCGCGATCTGCTGAATGCGCGTGCGCCGGCGCTCCGCGCGCGGATCGCTGCCCGCCATGCCCTGCTCCGCGAAGATCACCTCGCGCAGCACGCGCTTGACGAAGTACGCGCGCCCGCCCGCTGCATCGGCCGCGACGACCTCGCGGCGCAGGCCGAGCGAGCCCGCCATCGCGCTCATCATGCGGTCGAGCGGACGGCCGCTTTGCGTGCCGCTCGTGAAGTAGACGCCGCGCAGCATCGCGGCCCGCGCGAAACGCGAATCGCCGAATGCGTCTTCGAGAAAGCGCTGCAGCGCGTGCTCGATGCCCGCGAACTGCTGCGGAAACGCGTGGATCAGGGCGCGGCGCCGCACGTCGGTTTCCTGCTGCATGCGTTGCAGCACGCGCTCCTGCAACTGCTGATGAAGCAGCCGGAATTCATCGGGAAAACGCGTGAGGGGCGCTTCGCCGTCGAGCGCATTCGCCTCCGCGACGAGCGGAAACGTCACGCCCCACACCTGCTCGCGCTCGTCGCGGCCGAAGTCGTCGAAGTATTCGGAGAAGCCCGCGAGCATGTCGCATTTGGTGACGACGACATACACCGGCAGGCGCACGCCCAGTTGCCGGTTCAACTCCGACAGACGCTCGCGGATGATCACCGCATGCGCCGCGCGCGCGTCGTCGGACTGCCGCAGGAGATCGGCGGCGGACACGACGGCCATCACGCCGTCGAGCGGACGGCGCGGCCGGTACTTGCGCAGCAGCGCGAGAAAGCCGAGCCACGCGCCGCGATCGGCTTCCTCGTGACTGTCCTGCGTCGTGAAGCGGCCGGCGGTATCGAGCAGGACGGCGTCGTCGGTGAACCACCAGTCGCAGTTGCGCGTTCCGCCGACGCCGCCCACCGCCTGCGCGCCGAGCCGGTCCGCGAGCGGAAAGTGCAGGCCCGAGTGCGCGAGCGCGGTCGTCTTGCCCGCGCCCGGCGCGCCGACGAACATGTACCACGGCAGGTCGTAGAGCGTCTCGCGGCGCGGCTTGAGCCAGGAAAGCACGCCGGGCCTCGCTGCGCCGCGCGTCTCGCGCAGCGTCTTCAGTGCGTCTTCGAAACGCGTGCGCAGCGCGACGAGGTCGGCGTCCGCGGCGCGGCGCGCGGGATCGGGGGCGCGTTTGGCGGGATCGAGCGCATCGGCGACGAGTCCCTGCACGAACTTCGATCCGGCGATGCGCGTCTTCGCGAAGCGCACGCCCCAATACGCCGCCCAGCACGCGAAGATCAGCGCGATGACGAGCCAGCGGCTGGCGGGACGGTCGAGCGGCGCGCGGCCGTCGAACGCGACGAGCGGCCCGTAGAACCACACGAGCGCGGCCAGCGCCAGCACGCCCGCGAACGAGACGACGGCAGGCTTCTTCAACGCATTGATCCACTTCATGACGCGGCTCCCGGCGCAAGAATGTCGATGGTCACGCGGCGATTGCGCGCGCGCCCGGCGGATGTGTCGTTCGGCGCGGCCGGCTCCGTGTCGCCGCGTCCTTCGGCGGTGACGCGCGCCGGATCGGACAGCTTCGCGGCGAGCATCGCGCGCACGGTGTCGGCGCGCGCCTGCGACAGCGCCACGTTCGACGGAAAGCGCGCCGACACGATGCGCTGGTTATCCGTATGTCCGATCACGACCACATTGCCCGGCTTGTCGCGCAAGGCTTCGCCGATGCGCTGCACGAGCGGCGCGAAATGCGCGTCGAGATCGGCGCTGCCGGACGCGAAAATCTGCGTGCCCTGCGCCGTGTTGTTGATGGTGACCGTGGTGCGGTCCGCCGACTCGCCGACCGTGACGAGTCCCTGCGCGATCTCCGGCGCGAGAAAGCCGGCGAGCGCCGACGCGAGCTTGGGCGCGGCCTGCGTCTTGGCGGCGAGCACCGGCGCGGGCTCGACGCGAATGCCGCGCATCGCGGCGAACACCGGGTCGGAGAACGCGTTGATGCGCAGACCGAGCACGAGACTCGCGCCCATCAGCACGACGGCCGCGAACGCCAGCGCGACCCACAGCGGCAGGAATCCGAGCAGCCGTTTGCGTTGGCGCGCGGCGGGCCGCCAGTGCGGCGACAGCGCGCGTTCGACCGGGCCGCGTTGCGCGCGGATCATCTGTTCGAGGCGTTCGCGGATCTCGTCGAGTTGCCGCTTGCCGCCCTCGATCAGCCGGTAGCGCCCGTCGAAGCCGAGCGCGAGCATCACATAGATCAGTTCGAGCATGTCGATATCGTTCGCCGGCGTTTGCGCCAGCCGTTGCAGGATGACGAACAGCCGCTCGCCGCCCGACGCCTCGTTGTGGAACGTGACGAGCAGGCTGCGGCGGCCCCACACGCCCGCGCCCCACGGCGTCGCGGCAATCGCTTCGTCGATGAAGGTGCACAGGCAATAACGCGCCGGGCCGAGCTGCGCATCGGGCACGCCGAACGCGCGGCCATCGGCTTCGAACCTGCGCACCATCTGGATCAACTGCGTGCGCAAGGCGTCGAGGTCGGGATGACTCGCGAGCCGCCGCAGCGGCAACGCGAGTTCGAGCAGCGGACCCGCCGCGCGCAGCAGCGGATTGCGTCCCGCGATCGCCGCGTCGAGCGGCGCGAGCACCGGCTCGCTCGACGGCGGCGTGCGGTCCGGCTTCGTTTCCGCATCCGCGACGCGTTCGCGCTTGCGGCCCGGCGTCGGCATGCGGATGGTGCGCGCCGCGTCGAGAAACGCTGCGTCGTCGAGCGGCGGATTGGTGTCGTTGGTCATGGAGTACCTCCTTTTTGCGGCATGGCCGTCAGTGACGGATCGCCCAGAGTTCCATCGCGAGGCCGGGGAATTCGCCCGCGACGTGCAGCGCCATGCCCGCCGACGACGCCAGCGAAGACCACGCTTCGTTCCGGTCGTCGAGTTCGAAGTAGCTGTAGCCCGCATGGAACGGCAACTGGCGCGGCGCGACCGCGAGCGCGCGCAGCGCGATGCCCGGCAGTTGCAGATTCACGAGATCGCGGATCTTCTCGATGCTGCCGATCTTCACCTGGCTGCCGAACGCGGACAGCAGCGTGTCGGTCGGCACCTGCGCGCGCACCGCGAGCACGAAGGTCGCGCCGCCGAAAAGCGAGCGATCGTTGACGAGCGCGACGCGCAAGCCGTAGCGGCGCTCTTCGAGCGGAATCGACACGACTTGCGGATCCGCGACACGCGACAGCGCGAGCCGCAACGCCACGATGACCGGCTCGAAGCTCTCCTTGAGCCGCTCGTGCCGGTAGGCGGGGAAGACCGGCGGCCTTCGTCCGGCCTGACTGAACGTGGCCAGTTCGCCCGCCAGCGCGACGCACGCCTGATACAACGCCTCGGGATGCAGGCCGCTCATCGCGTTGAAATGCGCGACGAGCGGCTGCGCCCGATTGACGATTTGCAGGAGCAGGAAGTCCGCGATCTCCGCCATGCCCGCGCCTTCGGGTTGCGCGAGCCGTCCCGCGAGCGCTTCGCCGCGTTGCTGCAGCAAGCCGGCGAGCTCGGTCGAGAAGCGCGCGAGTCGGCCCGCCACGCGATAGTCGAGACACGGCGCGCAGTAGTCGTCGTCGAGCACGACGCGGCCGTCGCTCTTGCGCTCGACCACGCGCGCGACGCCCGCGCACGCATGCGCATGCGCGACGTCCGGCGCGAGCGCGAGACGCAGACGCAGCTTGCCGACTTGCAGCAGCGTCGCGAGCGCGTCGGCGTCGTTGCTGTCGTGGACTTCGAAATCGCCGGCGCGATAACGCGCGAGATTGTCCGCGCGCTCGTCGCCGCCCGACTCCGGCGCGCCCGGACGCCGCACCGGCAGCGCCAGCATCACGGTGACGTCGGCCGCGTTCTCGGGAATGTCGAGCGGCTCGGGCAGATCGTCGTCGGCGGGCAGATCGAACGGCGTGCCGTCGGGCAGCACGCCCGAGGCCGCGCGTAACGCGAGCTTGCCGAGCTTGAGCAGGGCTTCGTCGATTTCCAGCTTCGTGAAGCCCCACGCGTAAGCACGCAGGCCGCCCGCGCGGGCTTCGAGCAGCGCTTCGACATGACGGTCGTGCTGCTGAAGATGTTGCGGCTGGAGGAACATGCCCTCCGACCAGATGACCTTGTTGTTCCAGTACATGGTGATTCAGTCCTTCGCGGATTGCAGCGCATCGAGCTGCGCCTGGTACGCCCGGCCGAACGGCTCGCCGAAGCGTTGCTGGAAGTCGTCGCCCGCATCGTGCGACAGCGTGTCCCAGGTCTTGACGAAGCGTTGCCACAGCCGCGCCCTGCGATTGCCGATGAGGGCGTCGAGACGGCCCGGCGCATCGAGCGAGCGCTCGATCACGGCGGGATCGAAGCGCGACATCGCGTCGTCGAACGCGGCGCGCATGCCGGCGATGAGCGCGAGTTCGTGCGCCTGAATGTCGCGGAACGCGGCGCGCAAGGCTTCCTCGGGCGCGAGATAGCCGCGCGAGCGCGCGCCGAGCATCTGCGTGAGCGCGCGGTCGGCGTCGGGAAAGAACTTGAGCGGGTTGTTGTCGCGTTCCTCGATCATCGTCATCGCCATGCGGGATTCGCGTTTGGTCATCGCGCGCGAGCGGAGCACGGACATCGTGCCCTGCACGGCTTCGCGCAGCATCGAGCCGGTCAGGCGCGCGAGGTCCGGTGCGGGAATGTGAGCGACGTCGGCGCGGGCGATGCCGAGGCCCTGAAGCAGCGCGTCGAGCGTGTTGTCGGCGTTGGGCGATGGCGTTGAAGTTGGCGATGGCGTCGGCTCGTGCTCGTGCGCATCGCGACGCGGTGCGCTGCGCTTGTCCGCTGACGCGGCGCCTGAAGCGTCGCGGCGCGGTTGCTCGGGCGCCACAGCCTGCGGCATCGCCGCCATCACGCGCTCCGGCGACGAATGCTCCAGACTCCGCGACAGCGCAGGCGCAGGCGCGGCCGCAGTACGCACGCCACCCGCGCCAGCCTCCCGCAGCGGATCGATCGCGCTCAGCGCGTCCATCAGCGCCTGATCCGCTTCGCCGCCGAATCGTCCCGGCTCGCGCAGCAGCGGCGTCGCGGCGAGCGGATCGGGCGTGAACGCGACGTCTTCGTCGTGCGGCACAGGCTGCGCCCGATGCATCGAGCGCGCGTGCGGCGCATTCCAGTCGTCGGGAATCAGCGGCGCGGGCGGCGGCGCTTCGAATTCCGGCGTCTCCGGCAAGTCCGCGACGGGCGTCGGCGCGGACGGCGCGGGGCGCGTCATCAGCGTGTGATCGATCGCCGCTTCAGCCGCTTCAGCCTCGATCGACACGACGAGCGCATAAGCGCCGATTCCGATCCGGTCCTCGTTCGACAGCGTCGCCTCGCGCGAACCGTCGAGCGCTTCGTCGTTCAGCAGGGTCGGATTGCTGCCCGCATCGACGAGCACGTACGCGTCGTCGCGCCGCTCGATGCGTGCCTGGATACGGGAAATGCCGCGCTGCGCATCGTCCAGCACCACCGTGCATTCCGGCGCGCGGCCGATGGTGGCGCTCTCCCCGATTTCGATCGTGCGCGAAGCGTCGTGTCCGTTGCCGTCGCCGCTTTGCACTGTCAGCGTCAAAGTCATCGTGCTCTCCTATTTGCGTCCGCGGCTCGTGCCGTCGTCGGCATCGCGCGGGGGCGTGGGCGGCGCGGGCGGAATCGCGAGCGGCACCGGCGGCACGCCCGGACCGAGCGGAATCGGAAAGCTCGACATCTCGATCGTCTCCGGACCGATCAGGATGTACGACGCGCCCGCGCGCAACGCGATGGTCGCGCTCGCCTCGATCTCCACCGCCGCGCCCGCCTTGATGCGCACGGCCGCACCCGCGTCGAGCGAGTACGCCTCGCCGACGAACTGGTCGTGCGTCGTCATGCTCGCCGCCGACACGCCGCCGAGCACGCGCGACGTGCTGCCGCCCATGACGGAATCGTTGCGCGTGCCGCGCGTCGCGCGGAATTCGTCGCCGCCGACGCTCACGTGCCGTTGTCCGGACACGTTCATCAGCGCGTCGTGGCCGATCCACGTTTCGTGATCGCGCTCGGCGTGAAAGAACATTTGCTCGTCGCCCTTGCGGTCGTCGAAGCGCATTTCGTTGTAGCCGTCGCCGCCTTTGGTCGATTGACTCTTGAACGTGGACACCGCGCTTTCGCCGGGCAGTTCATACGGCGGCATGTTGGTCGAGTTGTAGAGCGCGCCGGCAATGACCGGCCGGTCCGGATCGCCTTCGATGAATTCGACCAGCACTTCCTGCCCGATGCGCGGCAGGAACATCGCGCCCCAGCGCCGGCTCGCCCAGCCCTGCGCGACGCGCACCCAGCAGCGCTCGAGCGGGTTCGCGCGATCGTCCTGCGTGAGTTGCTCCCAGTGGAAGCGCACTTTCACGCGGCCGTACTGGTCGGTGAGAATCTCTTCTCCGGGCGGACCGACGACGACCGCCGTCTGCGGACCGCCCGCGCGCGGAACCGGCGTCACGCGCGGCGAGCGGAACGTGTTGTCGCTGCGGATCGCCCTGAAGCTGCAATCGAAGATCGGCTGCGTCGGATCGTTCGAGGAAACATAGGCATCCGACACGATCTCCGCGTGATTTTCGATCACCAGATACTGGCGATTCTGCTTGCCGCCCGGATGATCCTGAAGCCGGAACAGGCCGCCCGCCGTCATGCCGCGCGCGGTGGCGCGGCCGTCGATCGCGTCGTTGCGCGTCTGGTGAATCTCGACGTTGATGCGCGCGAGCCGCTCGCCGTCGCCCGCCTTCAGGTGACCGGTCAGATGCTCCTGCATCAGATAACGCGGCGGATCGTACGGCGCGCTGCGCGTCGCGCGCGACACGAGCCCTTCGTTGTTGCTGACGGACGCCTTCTCGAAGTCGTAGTCGTTCACTTCGTAGCGGCCCGTTTCGAGCGTCGCGCCCGAGACCCAGCGGTAGACGCATTCCTCGTCCTGTTCGGGCGAATCCCACGCCTGAAACGGCACCGTCTCGTAGTGCGCGATGGGCCGATGCTCCGCGCCCGAATCCGCGAGCACGAGCGTGTGCTTGCCGCCCTTGTGCTCGAAGAAATAGTGAATGCCTTCGCGCTCCATCAAACGGCTCACGAAGTCGAAATCCGACTCGCGATACTGCACGCAATGCTCGAGCGGCGGATAGCTCGCGGTGCAGGCGTTGCGCAAGTCGATGTCATACGATTCGAGCACCTTCGACACGATCTGCGGCACCGTGCGTTGATAAAAGAAGCGCTGGTGCATCGCGCGCGTGAGCAGCCACATGCGCGGATGCACGATCGCTTCGTAGCGCGCCATGCGGTTCTTCGTGGCGTCGCCGGGAATCAGCAGACGCAGCGTCGTCACGATGCCGTTGAACTCGCGCGCGCCGCCCGCCGGATAGTCGAGCGTGACGGACAGGTTCTGCCCGAGCACCGCGCCCGGATCGATATCGTTGCGCGTCGAGAGAAACGCGATCTCGAAGCGGCTCAGACGCCCGAGCGCCTCGCTCGCGGACATGCGCATGAACACGGCGTCGTCGCCGAGCGGCGCGCAGGTCATGCGGATGTGGCGCTCAGTCGAAGGCATAGGTGAACTCCTCGTTCGCGACGCCGACATGCACGCGCGCCAGCGTCTCGCCATTCATCACGCGCGACAGATATTCCGTGCTGATGCGCGGCAACACGCTGTTGGTGAGAATCGCGTCGATCATGCGGCCGCCGCTTTCCAGACGCGTGCAACGCAACGCGATCTGCGCGATCACGCCGTCGTCGCAGGTGAACGGCACGCGGTGCGTGCCCGTCACGCGATCGGCCACGCGCCGGAGTTGCAGCCGGATGATCGCCTTCAGCATTTCGTCGGACAGCGGGTAGTACGGGATCGTCACCATGCGTCCGAGCAGCGCCGGCGGAAACGTATTCAGCAGTTGCGCATGCAGTTCGCGTTCGATCACGTCGATGGGCGCGGGCTCGCGCGGATCGCGGCACAAGTCGGCGATGCATTCGGCGCCCGCGTTGGTCGTCAACAGAATCAGCGTGTTGCGAAAGTCGATGGAGCGGCCTTCGCTGTCGTCCATGCGGCCCTTGTCGAAGACCTGGAAGAACAGCTCGTGCACGTCGGGATGCGCCTTCTCGACTTCATCGAGCAGCACGACGCTGTGCGGACGGCGGCGCACCGCTTCGGTCAGCACACCGCCCTCGCCGAAGCCGACATATCCCGGCGGCGCGCCTTTCAGAAGCGACACCGTATGCGCTTCCTGATACTCGCTCATGTTGATGGTGATGAGATTCTGCTCGCCGCCATACAGCGCTTCGGCGAGCGCGAGCGCCGTTTCGGTCTTGCCGACGCCCGAAGTCCCCGCGAGAAGAAACACGCCGACGGGCTTGTCCGGATCGTCGAGACCGGCGCGCGAGGTCTGCACGCGCCGCGCGATCATGCGCGTCGCGTGCTGCTGACCGACGATGCGGCGATCGAGCAATTCGTTGAGACGCAACACGTTGCCGATTTCGTTCTTCAGCATGTTGAGCACGGGCACGCCGGTCCAGTCCTGCACCACCGCCGCGACCGCGTGACGATCGACGCCCGGCAGAATCAGCGGCGTTTCGCCCTGATGTTCGGCGAGCCGCGTCTGACGTTCGCGCAGTGCCGCGAGATCCGCGCCGGGCGCGTTGTCGCGCAAGGCGTCGCGGCGCGCGAGAATGTCGCGCACCATGTCGCCCTCGATGCGCCAGCGCGCTTCCAGTTCGGCGAGACGCGCGCGCTCCTGCTCCAGCGCCGCCGCTGCCGCTTCGTGGCGCGCAGCCGTATCGATGCCGATGGCCGCCTCGCGCGCGATCACGTCGAGTTCCGTATTCAGCGTTTCGATGCGGCGTTGCGCATCGTCGACGGCGGGCGGCGTCGCGTGCTGGCTCACCGCGACGCGCGCGCAAGCGGTATCGAGCAGACTCACGGACTTGTCCGGCAACTGCCGCGCGGGCAGATAGCGATGCGAGAGCTTCACGGCGGCTTCGATGGCTTCGTCGAGAATCTGCACGCCGTGATGCGCTTCGAGCGCGGAGGCGACACCGCGCATCATCGCGACGGCGCGCGTTTCGTCGGGTTCATGCACCTGCACGACCTGAAAGCGCCGCGTGAGCGCCGGATCTTTCTCGATGTGCCGCCGATACTCCGACCACGTCGTCGCTGCGATGGTGCGCACCGCGCCGCGCGCGAGCGCCGGCTTGAGCAGATTGGCCGCGTCGCCGGTGCCCGCCGCGCCGCCCGCGCCGATCAGCGTGTGCGCCTCGTCGATGAAGAGAATCACCGGCTTCTCCGCCGATTGCACAGCTTCCAGCACTTGCCGCAACCGCGTTTCGAATTCGCCCTTCATGCTCGCACCGGCCTGCAACAGCGCGACGTCGAGCGTGCGCAGGCTCACGTGCCGCAGCGCCGGCGGCACCTCGCCCGCGACGATGCGCAGCGCGAGCCCTTCCACCACCGCCGTCTTGCCGACGCCCGCTTCGCCCGTGAGAATCGGGTTGTTCTGACGGCGACGCATGAGAATGTCGATGACCTGCCGAATCTCCTCGTCGCGGCCGACGATCGGATCGAGCTTGCCGGAACGCGCGTCTTCGGTGAGATCGACCGTGAAGCGCTGCAACGCGTCGTCCGCTTGATGTGGCGTGGCCGGCGCCTTTGCCTGCTGCGCCGGGGCATCGCCCGATGTTTCCGGCGAGCCGTCGAGCACGTCGGCGAAGGCGTCGATCAGATCGTCGGCCTTCACGCGGTCGAACTCGCGCGAGATGCCGCGCAACGCATTGCGCAACGCGGGCGTGCGCAACATGCCGACGAGCACATGCGCGCTGCGCACCTTCTGCGCGTCGAAGAGCAGCGACGCATGCACCCAGCCGCGCTCCACCGCTTCCTCCAGTTGCGACGAGATATCCGTGACCGACGACGCCCCGCGCGGCAGGCGATCGAGCGCATCGGTCAGATCGCGCGCGAGCGCCGCCGGTTCGATGCCGGCATGCCGGATCACGCGATGCAGGTCCGAATCGGGCAACTGCACGATCTGATGCAGCCAGTGCGCGACCTCGACATACGGATTGCCGCGCAAACGGCAGAACGTGGCCGCGCTTTCCATCGCGCGGAAGCTGAGCGTATCGAGTTTGCCGAACATGACGGCGCGGCTGATGTCTGCCATTGAACTAGTCCTTTGCGTGAGATGAGGCGAGCGGACGCAGCATGAGCTGCGTCGCGTCGCGCACGGCGGCGCGCGCGTGCAGCCACGTCGTATAGCCGAGCCGCCGATGCCGCCCGAGCGCGAGACGCGGCACGTCCGCGCGTTGCAGTTGCAGGTTCACGTCCCAGTCGAGCGGATCGCGCACATAGAGACGAACCCAGTCGACGAGTTGCGTGAGGCTCGCGCCGCCCGGCAGGAAGCGCTCGTAATCGCGCATCGAAAGCGGGCCGAGCACGACGCGGAACTTGTGCTGACGGTCGAACACGCGCGCGCCGAGCATGGTGCCGACGCCCATGCGCGCGCCGTCGTCGCTTGCGCCGAGACGTGACAGCGAATGGGCGGGCAGCTTCATCCAGTGGCCGACGTTCTGCGTGACGTTCACCGGCAAGCCGAAGTAGCGCGCCAGCACAAGACGCAGACCGGCCGCGTGACGGGTCGGTCCGGAAAGCAGTCCGGCGAAATGCAGCTTCGCGAAGTCGGGCACGGCGTCGCGATTGCGCAGCGAAGCCTCGTTAAGGCCGAACGTCGTGCCGACATACGCGGACATGCGGTCGTCGTCATCGCGATCGAGACTCACGGCCGGCTGCGCCGCCGCCCACGCGCGATAGAACAGCGACGCCATGCGGTGATGGAACACGTCGAGAAAGCGCGCAAAGGTCGGATCGGCCGCGTTGCGCGCGCGGTCGCGCGCATATTCGGTCAGATGCATGGGCATCGGGCCGTTCGGGCCGAGCAGGCCGAAAAAGTTGATCGCGAGCTTCGGCGCGGCTTCCTGCGCGTTCGCGAAGTGCTTGAGCGTCGTCGGGAAAAAGATCAGCTCCGGCTCCTGAACGAAGCGCACCGCGTCATCGCGCGGACGCATCGATGCGCCCGTGCGCGGCAGCATCGGATGCGCGCATTCGACGAGCCGCACCGCCTGAAAGAAGTCGAAGCGATTCGCGTCGGCGGAAAAACGCTCGAAGAGCATCACAGCGTCCGGCATTGCCCGCTCCCCGGCGCCCAGCGCATGATTTCACCGCGCGTCGTCGACGACACGATGGTTTCCGTGAAGGAATTCAGCGACACGTATTGCTCGAAGAAGCGCGCGAGCACCGCGCCGAACAGAAACGCGCTCGCGCCTTCGAAGCCGGTTTCGTCGAGCAGCACGTCGAGCGCGAGGCCGCGTCCGAACACGATCGGTCCGCGCGACGGCAAGCGGCGCGTGACGGCGCGCGAGCGGATCGAGCGCAGACCGTCGATCTGTCGCGCCGCGGCGCTGTCGCCGTCGGGCGCATAGAGCGCGAGCAGATCGCGCATGGCGCGCGCGCCGCTGCCGTCGTGATCGTCGACGAGCGATGCGTAGTTCAGCGACAGATGGCTCAGCAAGCGCCACGCGACCGCGCCTTGCGCATACGAAGGCAGCGGACGGCTCGGGGCCGTGACGCATCGCACGCTCGACACGGGCGCTTCGAGTTCGAGCGTGAAGTCGGTTTCGCCGCGTCCGAGCGGCATCGTGATCGTGAGGTCGCGATTGGTGCAGAGCACGCCGATGCCGAGTTGATGCAGATCGTCGGCATACGGCGCTTCGCGCGTGTCCACCAGAGCGATCCACGTTTCGCTGCCCGCGTACGACGAGCGCGCGCCGCGCTCGTCCTCGCGCGCGGACGGCAGACGCTTTTCGCGCCGCACCTGATAGAACGCGGCATCGGCATGTTCCACGCCGAGATCGCGCATGCGATAGAACGGCTGAAACACGATCTCCTTGCCGCCGCCCGAGCGATAACCCGTCACGCCCTGCACGCGATAGACCTCGAAGTCGCGTGGGCGCGTGCGATCCACGACGACGTGATGCTCGAACTGCTCGCCCGTCACCGCGACGCGATCCGCGCGGCGCGCGAACAGGTTGATCGCGGGCGTGCAATGGAGCGCGAAATTCGCCTGATCGACGAGCCGTTCGAGCGCGGCATCGGCTTTCGAGAGCAGCACGGTCAGCTCGATTTCGTTGTCGTCGCAGCGCGCGAAATGCGAACGCAGGCCGTCGATGCCCAGGAACATGAAACGCTGCGGGCACGCGAAATACTCCTGCAGCAAGCGATAACCCGGAAACGATTGCTCGCTCACCGGCAGCAGCGCTTCGTCGTCCGAAAAGCCGAGCGGACGCAGCGACGAAGGCGGCAGCACCGCATCGCGCGTGGCGATGCCGAGCGTCGAACCGATCAGCAATTCGTAGAGCTTCGCGGCGATGCCGTCGTTGCCGCGCAAATAAATCGGCAGATGATCGATGGCAAAGTCGCTGATCTTGCGCTCGCCGATGGCACGCAGCTTCAGACGCAAGCCGCCCTTCACGCCGCGCGGCAGCGCCGCTTCGACGCCGTGCAACGCGCCGCTGTGCGTGAAAAGCCGCGCCTCCGACAGTTCGACGGGCGAAAGAGTCAGCGCGTGTGCGGTGCGGAACTCGCAACGCGTCGCGCGCTCGCCGTCGAGCCTGCCGTGAAGCGCCGTGCCGCGCGGCACCGCGACGCCATCCGCGAGCGCGGGATGGGTCATGTCGGGCTGCAGCTGCACGACGGTCATCGCGGGCGTGGGCGCGAGATAGTGCGGATACACCAGTTCCGCGAGATGCTGCGTGAAGCGCGGAAACTCCGCGTCGATCTTCATCTGCACGCGCGCCGCGAGAAAGCCGAAACCTTCCAGCAGACGCTCGACGTAAGGATCGGCGCAATCGAAGCCTTCGAGACCGAGCCGTCCCGCGATCTTCGGAAACGCCTTCGCGAACTCGCCGCCCATCTCGCGGACGTGCTGCAACTCGCGGCTGTAGTACTGGAGGAGATCGGGGTTCATCGCTGCAAAGTCCCTTCGAACACGCTGGCCTTGCCGGCTTCGAGATCGAATTCCGTGCGCAGATAGAGCCGCTCCGGAACCGGATGCGCATGCAGATCGCCTTCGACGATGAACGCGAGCGCGTTGTGCTGGATCGCCGCGTCATCGGATTGAATGGCGCGCACGCGCAAGGTGCCGGACACGATGCGCGGCTCGAACGCGATGATGGCCTCGGTCATCAGCCGCTCGATGCGCGCGACATCGAGATTCGACGCGCTCTTGCCCGCGAGATCCGCAAAGCCGAAGTTGAGCACCGAATCGGCCACGCCCGGATGGCGCGCGATGTCCTGCGCCGATGCGATGCCCTGCGCATTCAGCAGCCAGCCGAGATCGCGCATGACGCTCTTGCGGTGCGCGCGCGCCGAGCTGGCCCGATGCTCGCGCCCTTCGCGTGTCGCGTCGGGCGCGTGATCGGTGAGGCGCTCGAGCAGCGAGGGCTGAAGACGGTCTGCGTTTCTCATGGGCGTGGCGCGCTCATGCGGTCGCGTTGGCGGGAATGTTCCACTTGCTCTCGACCACGCCGCCTTGCGCCGAACCGGTGGTCGGATCCTGCTGCTGGTAGGTCACGTGGAACTTCTCGAAGTTGAGCGTGACCGTTTCGGTGAAGCGGTCTTCGCCGTCCGAGCCGCCCGTCGAATAGTTCGTGACGAGCACCTTTTCCAGTTCGATCGTGTAGTACTCGAGCGGCTTGGTGCCGCCCGCCTTGCGCACGGTGAGCTTGCCGGTGGGAAAGTGCTTGCCTGTCGAACATGCGGAGATGATCGAAGGCGTCGCGCGATCGGTGTACTTCGTGATCGACAGATCGTGCACCGCGACCTTGCCGCCGCCGCCGCCGGTGCCGAGGTGCATCGTGCCCGATTGCGACAGGCCCCAGCTCCACGAGAGTATGTCGATCTCGTCCTTGTGCTGGGAATCCAGCGACTCGCCCTTGACCGTGCCCAGGTCCAGAAAAATATCGACTGCCATGACGTTTCCTTATCGATGAATGTTTGACTGCGTGCGAAAAAAATTAAGCGCTCATGCGGCTTTTGCAGAAGGCAGCTTGGAGACGAGCCGCAACGAAACGGTCAGGCCTTCGAGCTGGTAATGCGGACGCAAAAAGAACTTCGACGTGTAATAGCCAGGATTGCCCTCCACTTCTTCCACCACGACTTCCGCCGCCGCGAGCGGCCGGCGCGCCTTGGTCTCTTCCGACGAGTTGGCCGGATCGCCATCGACGTACTGGAGAATCCAGTCCTGCAGCCAGCGCTGCATGTCGTCCTTTTCCTTGAAGCTGCCGAGCTTGTCGCGCGCGATGCACTTGAGGTAGTGCGCGAAGCGGCTGCACGCGAACAGATACGGCAGACGCGCGGCGAGATTCGCGTTGGCGGTCGCGTCCGGATCTTCGTATTCGATCGGCTTGTTGAGCGACTGCGCGCCGATGAACGCCGCGAAGTCGGAGTTCTTCTTGTGGACGAGCGGCATGAAACCGTTCTTCGCGAGCTCGGCTTCGCGCCGGTCGCTGATGGCGATTTCCGTCGGGCACTTCATGTCGACGCCGCCGTCGTCGGTCGGAAACGCGTGGACCGGCAGGTTCTCCACCGCGCCGCCCGACTCGATACCGCGTATGCGCGAGCACCATCCCCAGGTCTTGAAGGAGCGGTTGATGTTGGCGGCCATCGCGTACGCCGCGTTCGACCACGCATATTTCGATGCATCGGTGCCGGCGGTGTCTTCTTCGAAATCGAACTCCTCGACCGGATTCGTCTTCGCGCCGTACGGCGTGCGCGCGAGGAAGCGCGGCATCGCGAGACCGATGTAGCGTGAGTCCTCCGAGTCGCGCAGCGAGCGCCACGCGGCATGCTCCGGCGTCTGGAAGATTTTCGTCAGATCGCGCGGATTGGCGAGTTCCTGCCACGAGTCCATCAGCATCACCGCCGGATCGGCGCCCGCGATGAAGGGCGCATGCGCGGCCGCCGAGATCCGTCCCATCTGCGTCAGAAAATCGACGTCGGGGGCGTTGTTGTCGAAGTAATAATCGGCCACCAGCGCGCCGTACGGCTCGCCGCCGAACTGGCCGTATTCCTCCTCATACAGCTTCTTGAAGAGCGGGCTTTGATCCCACGCGACACCCTTGTACTTGCGCAACGAGCGATGCAGGTCGGCCTTCGACACGTTCATCACGCGCAGCTTGAGGCTCTCGTCGCTCTCGGTGTTGGTGACGAGGTAATGCAGGCCGCGCCACGCGCTTTCGAGCTTCTGGAACGGCTCCGCGTGCAGGATGACGTTGATCTGCGCGCTGAGCTTCTCGTCGATGCGCGCGATCAGCGCTTCGATGGTCGCGAGCGCGTCATCGGAGATGCGGTGCGTGTCGAGCAGCGCCTGCTCGGCGAGCGTGCGCACGGCGCTTTCCACCGCTTCGCGCGCCTTGTCCGAACGCGGACGGAACGCCTTCTGCAACAGCCGCTGGAACTCGCCGGATGCGTCGGCTTCCTGCGTTTGCGCCTGTTGCAGCCCGGCGGATGGATCGAGGTTGGTGTCTGCCATCGTGATTCCTTTATTCAGAGTCGGACGCGTTGTCTTCGGGCTTCGGCGCGGCGGCGAGCGCATTCATCAGCGCGGGGTCGTCGAGCAATCGAGCGACGAGCTTTTCCGCGTCGGTCTTGCCGTCCATGTAGGTCAGCAGGTTGCGAAGCTGGCTGCGCGCTTCGAGCAGCTTCGCGAGCGGTTCGACCTTGCGCGCGATCGCGGCGGGCTCGAAGTCGTCCATGCTTTCGAAGGTCATGTCGACGCCGATCTTGCCTTCGCCGGTCAGCGTGTTGTCGACCTGCATCGCGACGCGCGGCTTCATCGAACGAAGGCGTTCGTCGAAGTTGTCGATATCGACCTCGAGAAACTTGCGGTCCGCGACGGGCGGCAGGTCTTCCCGCGCCTGGCCCGAGAGATCGGACAGCACGCCCATCACGAACGGGAGGTTGATCTTCTTTTCCGAGCCGTAGACTTCGACGTCGTACTCGATCTGCACACGCGGCGCCCGATTGCGCGCAATGAATTTCTGACTGCTCTCCTTGGCCATCTGACGGTTCTCCTGGTTGATAGGCGATACGGTGTGCGCGCGTTACTCGACCGCCGCCGTTCCGATCACCTGGGTAAGTTGCCCGAGCCCTTCCGGCGCGAGGTCTTTCATCAGTTGCACGAAAGATTTGTCGATGAGGCTGCGCGCCCGATCGAGCAGCAACGGCACGGGGCTCGCGGGTTCGTGACGCGCGTAGTACGCGCAGATGCGCTCCAGCGCGGCGGCGACGTCCGCGCGGCTGCCGATGACATCGCCCGATGCGGCGACCTGCAATGGCTTCGATTCGATCGCCGGCGGTTGCGCATCCGGCTGTTCGACCACGCACGCCTTCAGCAGCGACGACGCCTTTTGCAGCATGCTTTTCAACGCGCCGAAATCCGGAGCGTGCTCGGCGCCGACGCGTGCGCTCATGATTTGCTCGATCGCCGTGGCGTGCTTCAAGGCAGCGTCGAGCGCGGCGTTCGCGCGATGCGCATCTTCGGCGTTTGCCGCGATGGCTGCTTCCATCTCCGCGACGCTCGTCGTCACGCGGCCATCCGGCGCGATCGCATCGCCGTTCGCATACGACCACTCGCGCAACGTCACAACGGGTCCGCGATGCAGGAGCGGCGCATCCGCGAGTTCCGCGAGCATGCCGCGTGCATCGATCCATGAAGCGAGCGCGTTGATGCGCGCGGTCGGATCGTTGTCGTCGGCGGTATCGAGCTGCGGATGCACGTGATCCCACTGGCTTTCGAGCAACGCGGCGCTCAACGCGAGTCCGTCCGCGATGCCTTCGACGCCATCGAGCGCCAGCCTCGCCCGCGAAAGATGCGCGATCACGCGAAGATCATGCGTGCGAGCCATCAGCGCCGTGGCAATGGCCTCAGCGGTTTTCCAGTCCGGCGGCACGGCGGCGACCAGCGTGTCGCCGTATTCGGCGTCGGGGCGTCCGCTGACGGCTTCGTCGAGTTCGCGGAACTGCGCGTCGAATTCGAGATCAGGGCCGCACGGTGCGTCGTGATCGAGCGGAGCCAGCCATGCATTCCAGTCGTGATGTGCAGTGAGTTCGGTCGACATAACAGGTTGGTTGGAGCGTGATGCAAACGATTGACGTGCCTCTTGCTGATCAAAACATCTGGGCAGCGCGTTTATTCCGTCATTGTTTTTAGAGTCGCACTACTAACGATTTCGATGCGAACCACATCGATGCCGATCCGGTTCGTCAGGCGATACGGCTACTGATAAAACACGTAAGTGGCGAGATACGGCGAGCTTCCGGATTCATGCTCCGCCGTGCATGGCGCGGACGGCTTCATGCCGCCCATCGTCTTCACGCGTTGCACGTAGCGCACGGGGGAAAGCGTTCCTTGCGCGCCCGTCGAGCGCGCGCGCAGCAAAAGTTGCGGCACGCTGTCGGGCGTATTGCTCGGGCTCTGCGCGAGCACGCGTCCTTCGATGCGGCTGCCGTCGCGTGCTTCCCACGACGGTCCCGCCGAATGCTCGATCACCGCGGCGCCGCGATCGTCGAACAAAGTCGCGCGCGGCTCTTTATAGACCCAGCCGAGTGCGTGATTCGCGTCGTATTCGCAGGCGTAAATCTGCACGCCTGATGCTTTGGCGCTGAAGCTCGCATGTGCATCGGGTGGGTCGATCGATTCCGCTCGCGCCGACCACGCGCTCGCCGCCAGCATCAAGCCGGCTCCTATCGAAAGACGTGTTCCCAATTTCGGTCCGGTCGTCAGGCGAATCATGGCCATGCTCCTTGCTGGTGCTTGCGTGTGGGCGGGTACGGATCGGACTGCTCTTTCACAACACCTCAAACCGACGAACTATTCCGCGCACGCGAGGGAATAGTTCGCGCCCGCCGGCTGTTTCTGTTCAGTTGCCATTTTTAGCGGATGAAACGACGATGAGGGCCAGAATGACGATCTCCAACCTTTCGATTCCCTCCGAACGCATCGACATGGTCGGCGGGCGTCTGACGACGGCGCCGGCGGGGCATCACTTCGATCTGAGCTTTCGCGTCGAGGTGAAGCCGCGCATGCTTGGGCGCATCTCGGGCGAGGACATCGAATGTCCGGTGCTGCAATGGAACGAGCGCATCGAATGGTTCGACTACGACAGTGCGACGCAGAAATGGCGTTTCGTCGGCGATAATTCGAAGGATATGTACGAGTACAAGCCGACCTCGCATACGTTCAGGGTGTGGCATTCGTACCGTTACCTGCTGGCGACCGACGTCACGAACAACCCTCCCGCGGAACTGAAGGCCCTCTCGTCGGACGAGGAAGCGAAGCGCTGGATCGCGCGCAACGGCTTCGCGTGGAATCTCGCCATCCGCGACGTTCCGGCGATGGGGATTCTCGGCGGCTCGGGCGGCGGTGGCGGCGACAGCCTTGTCACCGGCGATACGCGGCGGCGCGTCATCTACTTCGATCTCGGCTTTTCGGGTCACGCGCAACGCGCGCGCTGCGTGCAGATTCTGGAGACGCAACAAGGGCAGCTCACGATCTGCCACTTGATACGCGGCGAGATTCAGAAAGCGACGGTGGATCATCCGGACAATCTGGAGCGCTGGCGGTTCCAGTTGCGCACAGGGCATCAGTGACGCGATTGCGCCGCACCGCGCACTCGTCATGACCCGAAGGTGACGGCCAACGAAAAAACGGACGGTGAGCCGCTCTGAAAAGCCGCTCCCCGCCCGCCAATATTTATAACCTTCGTTATCCTTACTTCTGAACGATGTTCGTCTTGTTGAGCGCACCGGCCTGGTTGACGAGCGTCGCGTTGCCCACGCCGCTCTGTGCCGTCGTGGCCGTGTTGGCGAAGCCGACTTGCGTAATCAACGCCGTGTTGTACGAACCCGCTTGCGAAGCGTTCACGCTGTTGAGGTCGCCGACCTGTGCGATGGTCATCTCTTCCTTCGTGCCCGACTGCGACGCCGTGATGTTGTTATAGCCGCCGATCTGGCCTGCCAGCAGCGTGGATTCGAAGGCGGCCTGCTGCGTCAGATCCATCTTGTTGTGTCCACCGACTTGCGCCGCGATGACGGTGTTGCCGCCGCCGAAGTTCTGACGCGCCGCGGCCTTGTTGGTGTCGCCGTCCTGGACCAGGAGCGCCGTGTCGTTCGACGAACGGATCTGGTCGACGTAGCCTTCGTTGTATTGCGAGCCCGTTTGAATGATCGTCGTCGTGTCGTTGGTGGCGTAGCTCTGGTTGATCTGAGCGTAGTGCGGTGCATTGGCGCCGCTCTGCACGATCGTGTTCGTGTTGTTGCCGCCGTATTCCGAGTGGATGCGCGAACGGGCCGCGTCGCTTTCCTTGATCGATGCGTGATCGCCCACTTCCGACCATTGTTCGATCGTCGCGTCCGTACCGCCGCCCGTCTGCTCGACGCGCGCATGGTTGTAGCCGCCGTCACGCTGCTCGATCGTCGCGATGCCCGACTTGTTGCCTTGCAGGATGTCGACCGTGTTGGCAACCGTGTTCGTCTGCGTGACCGTCGCCTTGGCGCCGTCGGTCTGACCCGAGGTCATGCCCGTGCCCTGGTCGATGTTGACCGTGTTGTAGCCCGAGCCGGTGCGCGTGATCGTCGCCGATGCGTTCTTGCCGGCCTGCTTGACCGTGTCGGTGTCGTACATCGACGACGTTTGCGAGATCGTCGCGGTGAGGCTGTTGCCGTTTTGACGGACCGTCGTGTTTTCGCCGACCGTCTGCTTTTGCGTCACGGTCGCGTTCAGCTTCGACATGCCCTTGACGTTTCCGTTTTGCTGGATGTCGGTCACGTTGTAGCCGCCCGCTTCCGAGCTGACGCTGGCGGTCGCGCCGTCCGCGGTTTGCAGCACGTTCACCTTGTCGTTGTGCGAATTCGTCTGCGTCACGCCTGCGGTGTTGGCGTTGCCGAACTGATTGACGGTTGCGCCTTCGAAGCTCGAATCAGCGTATGCCGACGTCGATGCCAGTGCTGCCAGACCCATAGCGATGGTGATTGCCTTGACTTTCATTTTTATGCCTCGTTGATTGATGTTTTGATTACAGCAATTAGTTACCCTAAAGGTCGCCAGCCCCCGCCGACGACCGATTCCACCCTACCCAACACATCCACACCGAAACCGGATTGCCTGGTCTCCTCGCCCCGGCATATCGCCGGGAAGGATCGCTGCCTACTTCATGAGGACTGCCGCTCTCGCACCACCGGTCTGCGTGACCGACAGTCCCGAGCCACTCCGGCCCTGCAGAATCGAGATCTCGTTGTTGGCGCCGAGCTGCGTCACTTGCGACGACATCGAGTTTCCGATCTGCGTGACCGTTGCTTCGTTACCGCTGCCGTTCTGCACCGCGATCGAACGGTTGTACTGGCCCGCCTGATAGCCGGCGTACTGGTTGGCGACGCCGCTTTGCTGCAGCATCGTCCAGTTGTCGCTGCCCGCCTGCGCCGTCGCCGCCGCGTTGGCGATGCCCATCTGGTTCGCCATCAAACCATTCTGTCCGGCCTGAATCGCGTTGAGCCGATTGCCTTCGCCGCGCTGCGATACACGAGCGACTTGCGTCGCGCCGCCGAATCCCGGTTCAGGCGGACCGAAATCCGACACCGACGACAGATCCGCCGCATACACCGCGAGCGACACGGCCGCGCCGAGCGCTGCACACAGCGCGGCTTTCGAGGCGCGCAGTGATTTCATGCTGGTCTCCTCCTTTTCAAATGGGTTCAACTACCGGTTCAACTGCCGATGGTCTTCGGCGGATCGACCCGCTCCGGGCTATACGGCGGATTCACACTTTCCATCGTTTGTGCGTAGCCCTGGTTCTCTTGCAAATAGCGCTGCATCGTCGGGTCGTACCAGTCCTTCATGTCCTTGAGCGCCCATGTCTGGTTCGCCACGCCCTGCACGATCAGATGCACGAGCGCCGATTCGATCGCCTCGTTCACGCACAACTGCTGCGGCTCGTTGCGCGTCATGCCGGCTTCGGCCTGCAACAGATCCTTGAAGCCGATGAAGCGGTACACGCCGGTATCGATCTGAATCGAATAAATCGTCTTGGTCGTCGATACGCTGTTCAGGATCGTGCCGTTGCGGATATCGACCGCGCGCAGGTTCACCGTCACCTGATCGACGCGATATTGCTGCGAAGCCGAGATCCCCAGATACGCGACGCCCGCGCCGCCCGTGCGGATGTTCGTGTCATACCCGACGATGCCGCCTTCCAGCACGATGCTCGCGGGCGCCAGCGCGCCGATTTGCGGGATCGCGTTCTTCTTGTCGTCGGGCGTTTCCAGCGCTCGCATGATCTTGCGCTCGGTCAGCAGGTCCTGAAGGTTCTCGCGCTCGACCGGCGTGAACCAGCCGGAATCGCGCATTGCCTTGACGAGGAACGACGCGCCGCCCTGCGTCACCTGCGACGAAAACGAGCTGTCCGGCGAGGGCTTGTACTGCCCGGTCAAATCGCGAAAGCCGTACACGGCCGCGACGATCCTGCCCTTCGGCGACGGCAGATGCGTGAGGTCTCGCGTGACGCGCGTCGGCGGCGTGAGCGTGGCGTTGCCGGCGGAGGGCATCGGTGCGGTGACGCAACCCGTGAGCAGCGCCGATGCGACGATGACGGCGCCCAGCGCGGCGGTCCTGAAAGCGTTCTTGTTCATTGCGTGTGTGCTCTCGTTACTTGCCGTTGCCGACGACGAACGTCGTGGATGCGCCCGTGGTCTTGTCGGTCGTCGTCACTTGCAGATTGCCGCCCGTGACTTGCGTGATCGCGATCGAGAAGTTGCCCGTGTTGATCGTGCCCGGATGCAGCGTGCCGTCCGTGCCGACGATCGAGCTCGAAATCGACGACGCCACGCGCGACAGGATCGCCTGCTGCAATTGCGTGTTGAACTGATCGAGCGTCGACTGGCTGCTTGCACCGAAACTCTCGGCCGACGGATCCTTGTACTTGTTCTGCGCGTTCGCTTCGTTGAGCAAATTCGTGCCGTTCAGCGGATTGCCGCCGAAGTTCGGATTAACCGGCTCGTACACGAGCGCGGTGGCGTTCGCGGCGAGCGGCATCGCGAGGGCGCAAGCGATCAGCGCGCGTTGCGGGAGCGCATTCGTTTTCATCGTGATTCCCCGTATGTTTTTTTGGCCTTGCTGCTTTATTTTTTGATGCGTTTTTATAGTTCGTCCGTGGCCATGTCGGCGTCACGGAACAGCAGGCGGGTCAGATCCGCCTGCATGACATTCTGAAAAGCGATCTGCGCCGCGCCTTCCGCCACCGGCTTCACGTTCGAGCGGGCAATCGGCAGGAAAGCCTGGAACACGCGGCGCTGGTTGTACTCGACCCACACGAGGCTGCCGTAGCGCGCGGACGGCCGCTCGTGCACCGAGACGATGTATCGGTCGGACAACGGAATCGTGCCCCACGCCTGCGCGAACCACGTGTAGAAGTCCTGGCCCGCGAGCGTCACCGTGTCGGTTGTCACGACGCCGCCGAGTTCGTCGGCGAGCGGCTGCTTGCCTTCGATGTCCGCGGTGCGGGCGCGCGGCGTGCCCGAGAGCGTGGCGCTCTTGTCGAGCGACGACGCCGCATTCACGGTGCCGCGCGGCGTGAGCGGCGCGCCGTTCGCGGCAGGCTGCGCGGTGGTGTTGCCGACCGGACTGGGAGTCGGCGTGCTGGGCAGCGAAATGAGCGGTTGAGCCTGAGGCGTCGAATTGATATGCACGGCCGGCGGCGCTTCCGCATCCTGCGCCATCGAATGCGTAGCGACGGCCGATGCGCCGACGCACACCGCAATCACACATCCTTTCAAGCGTAGATTATTTTTTTCTCGCTGCATGACTTCCCCGTTTGCCCATGACCGCTATGGTGCGGTCTTCGGACGTTCTGTCTTAAGCGCTTCTTTTTGTATTTGTACGATGGAACGGATTCTCCGTAATAACCGGTAATTGCAATGTTGTCTGGCCCACATTCGAGCGACGAAAATTGCAAGGAACCATGCAACAACGGAAAGCGCTTTGTCGACGGATTAAATCCGATACGTAAGGAAACGTTTGCGAGTGGGTTGTAGCTATGCGGTCCGCCGATGTGGGACCGTCGGGATAACACGCGACGAGCGGCGAGATCCTCGCCGCCATTCAGCGCTTCTTGACGTCATCCCCCAACACCCGCCGATTCCGATCCTCGATGACACTCCGCGTAGCGGACGTCGCCCCCGGTCCCGGCGCGAACCGCACGTCGCGGAACGACAACGCCTTGCCGCTCTTTCCATGCACCGCCATCGGCTTGACGGGCTGACCGCTCGCATGATCGACGAGCGCGACGGGCGGCTTGCCCCTGGGCGCGAGCCAGCGGTCGCCCCATTGCATGAGTGCAACGAGCACGGGATATAACTCGTCGCCCTTTTCCGTCAGCCGATAACCATAAGTATTGGCCCGCTCGGCCAGCGGATAGCGCTCGAGAATGCCGAGTTCGATCAACCGTTCCAGGCGCGCCGTCAGCACGTTGCGTGCGATGCCCAGTTGCGTCTGGAATTCATCGAACCGCGTGGAGCCTTGCGTGCACTCCCGAACGATAAGCAGCGTCCACCACTCGCCGACCTCATCGAGGGCGCGAGCGATCGAGCAATTCATTCCATCGAAGCGTTTTCTATACATGCTTTCGACTCTATCACCGAGAGTTTCTTCAAGCAACTTTCACCGGACGCGACTTCCCCACTTTTCGATTAACTGCTCCTCACTATTGAAAGTAGCTTGAGAAAACTCTGTTGCGTATAGTTTCGTCACGCAACCCAATGCACTTCTATCAAATAACGCAGCAAACGCCCTTTTTCCGAGAGGATTCGTTATGGACCGCCGTCTTCTGACGCTCGCCCTAGGCATGTTCGCGCTAGGCACCGACAGCTTCGTATTCGGAGGCATCCTGCCTTCGATCGCACAATACTTCCACGTGAGCATCGGCGCTGCCGGGCAACTGATCACCGTCTACGCCCTGACGTTCGCATTGCTCGCGCCGACGATCGCCGCGCTCGCAGCCGGCATCCCGCGCAAGCATCTGCTGCTCGGCGGCATGGGGCTTTTTATCGTCGCCAATATCGGCACGATTCTGTCGCCCAATCTCGGCATCGCGCTCGCGACGCGCGCGCTCGCGGGCGTCGGCGCCGCGATGTTCTCGCCCACGGCGAGCGGCACCGGCACCATGCTCGTACCGCCCGAGCGTCGCGGCTTCGCGCTGTCCGTGATCGTTGCGGGTCTCACCACGGCGACCGCGCTCGGCACGCCGCTGGGCGCGGTGATCGGCGGACTCGCGGACTGGCGATGGACGCTCGCGTTCGTGGCCGCGCTGGGCGTCGCGGGCTTCGCCGGCGTGTGGGCGCTGCTGCCCGAAGTGCCGCTGCCGCCCGCCATTTCGCTCGGCAAGCGTTTCGCGCCGCTCGCCGATTCGCGCGTCGGCCTGATCCTCGCGACGACCGTGCTCGCGCAGATCGGCACGTTCATCATCTACAACTACTTCGCCGTCGTCTTCGATCGCGCCACGGGCGGCAATGCGAACGTGCTGGGCGGCCTGCTCGTCCTGTGGGGGCTGGCCGGCACGTTCTCCAATCTCGTCGCGGGCCGCGCGCTCGACAAGATCGGTCCGCGCAAGGTCGTCATTTTCATGTTGATCGCCGTGATGACCATCATCGTGACGATGCCGTGGACCAGCACGCATCTCGCCAGCGCCGCAATCGCCGTCTTCGTCTGGGGCGTCTGCTGCTGGGGCGTGCTGGTTCCGCAGCAATACCGCCTCGTGTCGCTGAATCCTTCGATGGCCGCCGTGCTCGTCGGGCTCAACACGTCGGCGACTTACGTGGGCGTGTCGATCGCGGGCGTGGTCGGGGCGGCCGCCATTCCGGTGATCGGAAGTCATAATCTCGGTTATCTCGCGAGCGCGCTCGTCGTCCTGGCGCTGGTGTTTTCGGAGGTTGCCAACTGGCGTGTCAGCGCCGCCGGTCACGCGAAATGCGCGAAGGCAGCGGCGACGGTCTGACGCGACGAACGCCCCACATCGACATGCCCGTCTCGAGGAGAACGCCATGCTGGAACTACGCCCCGGATGCGAATGCTGCGACAAGGACTTGCCGCCGGAATCGACCGATGCGCTGATCTGCTCGTTCGAGTGCACCTTCTGCCGTGACTGCACGGAGAACGTGCTGAAGGGCACTTGCCCGAATTGCGGCGGGGAACTCGTGCCTCACCCGCGACGGCCCGCCGCGAAGCTGGCCAAGTTTCCGCCCTCGACCGAACGTGTATTCAACGCCTCGTGCAAGGAACGGGCAGCGGGCGCAACGGACTGAAAGCGCACTGAGGCGACAAGCGCGGTAACGAGCAATTTCATGAGCGACCGATTGCCACACATATCGGCGGTCGAGGTGGCAAACTGCCCGCACACCTGTCGCTCACAAGCCGCCCGACGTCCCGATGAACACACGCCTCCTCAGTCTCACCCGCATTCCATTTTTTCTGCCGCTCTCCGGCGCGACGTTGATGCTCGGCGTCGCGATGTCGTTCACCGCGCCGTATCTGTCGTTGTTCAGCGTCGAGCAGGCCGACATGAGCCCCCTGCGGCTCGGCGTCTTCATGACGGTCATCGCTGCGAGCGGCGTCGTTGCCAGCGCGTTCGCGGGCAAGTGGTCCGACAGGCACGGTCATCATCGCGGATTGTTGCTGGCGGCGCTCATCGCGTCGGCGCTCGGCTTTTTGCTGCTGTGTCTGGTGCGCAATTACGCTGCGCTGGTCGCGATCGGCGTCGTGTTTCTCGGCGCGGGCGGCTCGGCCATGTCGCTCGTGTTTTCCTTCGCGCGCGCCGCACTGCCCGTCGATGACGAAGCCGAGCGGTCCCTCGCCCTCGCGACGCTGAGAACCGTGCTTTCGATGGCATGGGTATTCGGTCCTTCCGTCGGCGCGCTCGTGCTGGCCGCAGCCGGTTTCTACGGCCTCTTTCTGTTCGCGGCGGCGTGTTTTATCGCGTGCGGCGGCATTGTGTGGCGCATGCACGATTCGCCCAAAGGCGATCCGCACAGCGCGCCCGCGCACTATGCGGGCGACCCGTCGTCGCTGCTCGAAGTGACCGCGCCCGATACCGATGAACTCGTGCCGCCGCACGCGGGCGTATCACACTCGCGCGCGGAGATATGGCGCGCCACGGTCGCGATGACGCTCATCGGGCTCGCGGCGAGCGCGACCATGATCGTCCTGCCGCTTTACGTCGTGCACGGCATGCATGGCACGCGTATCGACGTGTCCGTGATGCTCGGACTCGGTGCGCTCCTCGAAATCCCGATGATGCTCGCGCTCGGCGCACGCGGTTCGCGTCTCGACAAGCAGCGCTGGCTCGCGTCGGCGGCGGCCGTGCACACGATTTACTTCATCGCGGTCGCGGCATCGCAAAGCGTCCACTTCCTGATTCCGATGCAGGCCTTCAACGCGTTCGTCGTTTCGGTGATTTCGTGCCTCGGCATGACGTACATGCAAGATCTCATGCCCCGAACGCCGGGCGCGGCGACGGCGTTGTTCTTCAACGCATCGCGCGTCGGATCGATTCTTTCCGGCGTGCTGTCCGGCGCGCTCGTGGCGGCGCTCGGTTATCGCGGCACGTTTCTCGTCTGCGGCGGCATCGCGCTGGGCGCGGCGGTGCTGTTCGCCAATCCGCCGTTCGCGCTCATCGCAGAGCGCTCGCTCGCGTGGTGGAAGGCGCGGCGTCAGGCGGCCCGCTGACATCGCCCGCATCGACGATGGCAATATAGACACACACGCCGTCGATCCCACACGCCAACATGCCCCAGCGCCTTCCGCCGCTCAACGCGCTCCGTCTCTTCGAAGCCGCTGCACGCCATCGCAGTTTCAAGCTCGCCGCCGCCGAGCTCAACGTGACGCCGGGCGCGGTGAGCCACGGCATCGGCGCGCTGGAAGACATGCTCGGCGTCGAGCTTTTCGTGCGCGAGCCGCGCGGGCTGTCGCTGAGCGCGGCGGGCGAACACTATCTGCCGTATATCGCCGAAGCGTTCTCGCTCATCGCGATCGGCACGCAGACGCTGCCCGGCAAGCACAAGCGCCGCTCGATCGCGGTCACGTGCGCGCCGACGCTCGCCGCTCGCTGGCTCGTCCCGCGCCTCGCGGATTTCCGCGCGCGCTGGCCCCACATCGACGTGACGATCGACACTTCGCGCCGTCAGGCAGGCTTTCCCGTCGATGGCTTCGACTTCGGCCTGCGCCTCTCGCGCGGTCCCGTGGATGGCGCATCGTGGCAGCGTCTCTTCGGCGAGCGGCTCGTGCCCTTGTGCAGCCCGGCCTATCGCGCTTCGCTGACGGGCGCAAACGGCATCCCCGATCTCGCGCGCGCCGCGCTCATCCATGTCGATACGGCGAGCCAGGACTGGCAGGCGTGGATGGACGGCGCGGGCATCGACGGACTCGATCTCCACGGCGGCCTGCGCTTCGATACGGTCCAGCTCGCGTTCGATGCCGCCGCGGCCGGGCTCGGCGTGGTCATCGGCCGGCGTCCTCTCGTGGATCGCGAACTGGCTGCGGGCACGCTGGTCGAGGCGTCGGCAACGAGCGTCGAGACGCAGACCGCGTACTGGCTCTGCGAGACACCGCAAGCGAGCGCCCGCGCGGATCTCGTCGCGTTCCGCAACTGGCTGCTCGGGCAGGCGGCGGAGTTCGCCGAAAACAACGGCGACGGTTGAACTGCGCTCAACCGTCCGCGAAAACTTTTCGTTTGTCGGCACGGGCGTTCGTTTGCGACGATGACCGCAAGGAGGAAACGCCATGTCGTCCCTGTCGACCACTACTCATACGAACCGCGCAACGACGTGGGCGCTCATCGGCGCCGCCGCGCTGATCCTGAGCGCCGCGATGGGCGTGCGCCAGACTTTCGGGCTTTTCATCGGGCCGTTTTCCTTCGATCGCGGCCTGCCCGTCACGCTGATCGCTTTCGCGATCGCGCTGCACAATCTCGTCTGGGGCTTCGCGCAACCGTTCGCGGGCGCCGCCGCCGACCGGTACGGCGCCGCGCCCGTCGTGGCGATGGGCGCGGCCACGTTCGCGGCGGGACTCGCGCTCGCGGCCGCCGCGACTTCCGGATGGATGCTCGTGCTCGGGCTCGGATTGCTCGTCGGCATCGGCATCAGTTGCACGAGCTTCGGTGTCGTGCTCGCGACGGTCGGACGCGTCGCGTCGCCGCAAACACGCAGCGTCGCGATGGGTCTCGCCAGCGCGGGCGGCTCGCTCGGGCAGGTGCTGATGGTGCCGTTCGCGCAGCAGGTGCGCGTGCATGCGGGCGTGGCGGCGTCGCTATACGCGCTCGCCTTCGTGTTGCTGCTCGCCGCGCCGCTCGGCATCGTGCTCGATCGCGCGAGTCGCCGGAGCAAGGCATCGGCGCCGGTATCGGCATCGGATGAAACTCGCGCGATGCCGCTGCGCGAGACGCTTGCGTATGCGTCGCGTCATCGCGGCTACCGGCTGCTGACGCTCGGCTTTTTCACATGCGGATTTCAGCTCGCGTTCATCGCGACGCATCTGCCGGGTTATCTGATGCTCTGTCACATGCCGGTCGGACTCGGCGCGACGGCGCTCGCGCTGATCGGCTTCTTCAACATGATCGGCAGTTGGGGATGCGGATGGCTCGGCGGACGCTTGCGGCAGCATCACGTGCTCGCGTGGCTCTATCTGATTCGCGGCGGCGCGATCGCCCTGTTCGTTCTGCTGCCGACGACGAGCGTGTCCGTCGTCGTCTTCGCCGCCGTCATGGGGCTGACGTGGCTCGGCACGGTGCCGCTCACCAACGGGCTCATCGCGAAGGTATTCGGCACGCGCCATCTGGGCACGCTGTTCGGCGTCGTGTTTTTAAGTCATCAGCTCGGATCGTTTCTCGGGGCGTGGCTCGGCGGGTATGTGTTCGACACGACCGGTTCGTACTCGCTGATCTGGGGCGCGACGGCCGTGGCGGGCCTCGTCGCGGCGCTGCTGCACTTTCCTATCGACGACCGGCCCGTCGGCGAAGCGGCGCTCGCGGCCGCTTAATGGCGCGGATGCCGCATCAGCCATCCGCGCAAATTCGCCGCATCCTGAAAGTGTGCCTGCGCATTCGGCGCACCGAGAATCACCAAAAGCGCCGGACGTCCATGCACTTGCGTGACGACGACAAGACAATGCCCCGCCTCGTTCGTGAACCCCGTTTTTTGCAATCCAATTTGCCAGGACTCGCGATAAACCAGCGGATCCGTATTGCGATACATCAGCGGCCCCGCGCCGCCGAGCACGAGCTTGTGATGCGAAGTCGCGTATTCGCGAATCGCCGGATAGCGATACGCCGCGCGCGCGAGTTTCGTGAGATCGCGCGCGGTCGATACGTTGTGCGGCGACAGCCCCGTCGGATCGACGAAATGGCTGCGGTTCATATGCAGGCGCTTCGCGGTGCGGTTCATCGCGCGCACGAAGCCCGCGCGTCCGCCGGGATAATCGCGGCTCAACGCGAACGCGGCACGATTTTCCGACGACATCAACGCGATATGCAGCATCGTCCTGCGCAGCAGAAGCGAGCCGACGGGCAAGCGCGAGCGCGACCACTTGAGGCGATCGACGTCGGCATCGGTGATGCGCGCGGGCTTGAGCAGCGAGCGCTTCGAGTCGAGCACGACCATGGCGGTGAGCAGCTTGGTGAGCGATGCGATCGGCACGCGCGCGTCGGCGTTTTTCGCGTAGAGCGTGCGGCCGGTGTTCATATCGACGGCGATCGCGGCGCGCGCCTGCACGACCGGTCTGGCGACGATGCGCTTCGCGTGCGCGATCAGCGGCACCAGACTCGCAAAGATGAAGACGATGAAGAAGAGATGGAATTTGAGCATGACGCGATCAGATGCGCGTCATCGGAACGATTGGCGGCGAATATGGCGGCGCATGTGGCGTCATGAGGCAGCGGCTGGCGAAAGAGTCCGCTACCGTAAGTTGCGCGGCTTAAGTGAAACTTAAACCCCGCAACACGCACTATCGCGTGCGCGCCCAATGCGCGAGTCCCGCGCACGCAATCAGCAGGCTTCCCGTCACGAAGAACACCGAGTGCAATCCGAGCCACACGCCGATCTGCCCGCCGATCAGCGGCCCGGCCACTTGCCCGCTGAACTGCGCCGATTGCAGATAGCCGAGCATCTGTCCGCTGCTGTTTTCATCGACGGCACTGCGCGCGAGTTTCGCGATGGAAGGCAGCAAACCGGCGAGCGTCATGCCCATCAGCATGCGCAACGCGGCGAGTTGCCACCACTGATGCACGAACGCCTGCGGAATCATCGCGATGCCGGTCAGCACGAGACATCCGACGATCACGTTCCAGCTTCCGATGCGGTCCGCCAGCGCGCCGAGCCGCGCCGCCGTCAACATGCTGCCGAGCGCCGAGCACGCCATCACGATGCCCGCGATGCGCGCCACATTGTCGGGCTTCACGCCGAGACTGCCGATATACACCGTGATGACCGGTTCGATCGACATGTTCGCGAGCAGCACCATCATCGCGGTCGCGAGCAACGCGGCGACCACGACGTGGTTCGTGCGATGCGCATGCGTCGAGGCCGTATGCGACGCGCGCTTCTTCGCATCGTCCGGATGAAAATCTTCCTTCACGAGAAAGATGGTCGCCAGCGCGGCCACCGCGATCATCCCGGCGCCCGCGAAAAAAGTCCCGCGAATGCCGATCAATCCCGGCAACATGCCGCCGATCAGCGGCCCGGCGAGATTGCCCGCGAGCGCGCCCGTCGACAGAATGCCGAGCGCCCAGCCGGCGCGTTCGCGCGGCGCCTGCGTGCCGACCATCACCGTAGACGCCGACGCATAGCCGCCGATCAACCCCGCGAGCAGACGCAGCGCAACGAGCTGATGCACCGAATGCGCGACGCCGATCAGCGACATCACGATAGCCATGCCGACCGCCGCGCGCACGAGCATCGGCTTGCGGCCATAGCGATCCGCGAGACGCCCCCAAAGCGGCGCGGTGACGGCGGTGCCGAGAAACGTCGCGCTGAACGCGACGCCCGACCATTCGATCACCGCCGCCTGCGATTGCACGCCGAGCTGCCGGACATACAACGGCAAAAACGGCAGCAGCATGCTGAGACTCACGAGCGTCGTGAACGAACCGAACACGCAGACGGCCAGATTGCGCCGCCAGTGCTGTCCGTTGCGTTCCGCGTAGCCGGGCGGAATGGATGCTGAAATAACCTGGCTCATTTCGACCTCGCAAGCGCACCGGCGAACACGCTGCGCCAGCGCTGGAACTGATTCGAGACTGCGTATCGCATAGCACCTCCACCACGGCTTCGGCGCGGTCTACGCGCCTTTCGATGAAGGCCAGTCTATATTCGATCGAATCGGGAGAGAATCGACGGCGATCGGAAGATAATCTTCCGTTATGCGGTTGAATCGATCTGAAATTGCTTAAAGTGACGCCGCAGACGCGGCGTCGCGAAATCGACAAACGCGCGCACTTTCGGCACCGAGAGCCGTCCGTGCGGCGTCAGCAGATGCACCGGCAACGGCGCATGCTCGCTGTCCGGGAGCACGATCTGCAGCGTCTTGTCCTTCACTTCCTTCGCGACGTGATACGAAAAGAGCCGCGTGAGGCCATGACCATCGACGGCGGAGGCCACCGCCGCCCGCACCGTGTTCACGATGAAACGCGGCGTGAACTGCACGACTTGCGGAATCGTCGAGCCGCTCGACGTCGGGAAGCTCCACGAATCGAGGCCGAAGTGCGTCATCGAGATGATCTGATGCTGCGCGAGATCGGCAGGCTGTCCGATGCGCGGGTGCCGGACGAGATAGCGCGGCGATGCGGCCACGACGCGCCGCACTTCGCCCACGGGAATCGCGGCCAGCGTCGAGTCCGACAGATGCGCGATGCGCAGCGCCACATCGATGCCCTCGTCGATCAGACTCACGGGACGGTCGAGCATTTGCAGGCGCACGGAAACGGCGGGAAAGCGCGCGATGAAATCGTCGAGCATCGGGCGCAGGAAGTCTTCGCCCGCCGCGACGGGCGCGGTGATCGTCAAGAGCCCGCGCGGCGCGGCGCGTTCGTGCGCGATCAGCAAATCGGCTTCTTCGAGATCGATGAGAATGCGGCGGCACGCGGCGGCGTAACGCTCGCCCGCTTCGGACAGCTTGATGGTGCGCGTCGTGCGATGAAGCAAGGCCGTGCCGGTATGCGCTTCGAGAAAGGCGATCGCCCGGCTCACGGCGGCGGGCGAGCGGCCGAGCCGCCGCCCCGCGCCCGCCAGACTGCCCTCGTCCAGCGTGGCGATGAACACTTTCATCGCGTCGATTCGGTCCATGTCGGCTCGGTGCTTCGCTTGATCGATGAAGCGCCAAGTCTACCGGACCGGATCGCATGAACGAAACGCGTCATACCACCGTGATCGTCACGTCGATGTTGCTCTTCAGCGCCTTCGAATACGGGCAGGTCTGATGCGCCAGGTTCGCGATTTCCTCGGCCACCGCGCGCTCGATGCCCGGCAGGCTCACGTTCAGGCGCGCGCGCAGCAGATACGCTTCGCCGGCCATGCCGAGGTCCACTTCCGCATCGACGGCGGTGTCGGCGGGCAGGCGCGTCTTCAGCTTCGCGGCGGCCTTGGTCATCGCGCCGATGAAACACGCGGACCAGCCCGCGGCGAGCATCTGCTCGGGATTGGTGCCCGCACCCGCCGATCCGGGCGTCGAGAGCTTCACGTCGAGACGGCCGTCGGTGCTCTTCGCATGGCCTTCGCGGCCTCCGACGACGCGGGTTTTGCCGGTGTACAGGACGGTGTCGATCTGGGTCATGATGTTTTCCTCGTGTGGGTTCGAACGTTGGATTGCTTAGTGATGCGCGAAGAGCTTGGCCACGTCGTGCGTCGACGTGCCGCGCGCACCCGATTGCGAGACCGTGTCGGTCATGCCGCCGTACGCCTGCATCGGCATCGCGGCGCTTTCGCTGGCGATGGTCTGCGCGCTTACGCCGCGCTGCGAGGCGGGCGCGCCCACGAGCGGGTCGTAGTGCGGCGCGGGACCGTAGCCGCTGCCGGCGAACGCGGAACCGGCGGCGACGGCGCTGACGGCGATGACTGCGGCGGTGACGAATTGCTTGATCATGATTGGCTCTCTATGAGTAATGTCGGTCGATATTTAGTAATAGACTGGCGAGCCGGTTAGCTGCCCTGATACAGGCTGCGCAGCGCGGCGATCTGGCCATCGCGCTGCGCCTGAACCAGTTCACGCTTCACTTCGGCGCGGGTCTTGCCGACATTGTTCTGGCTCGCGGCGGTTTGTTGCGTCTGCACGTTCACCGGGCTGGCCGGCACGGCGGCGTGAGCGACACCCGCGACAGCGCTGGCGACGAGAGCGAAAGCAACGAGAGTGGATTTCATGGTGTTTCTCCTTGGCGGATGGATCGGTCAGTTGAATGAACTGAAAGAGTTGAGGCACTCGGGCTTCGCGGTGTTCGTCTTGCGTTTCACTCGTGAGCCGTCGTTGTGTGTATTTGAAGCCCCGCAGGTATCTGGCTTGTGTCCGGGAACGGGGCCTTGTGCAATGTTTTGTATCGCGTGCGATTCAGATACATTGCGATACGAAGCCCCGTTTAGCGCTCGGCCAGCAGCTTCTGGATCGCCGCTTCGGTCTGCGCGTAATCGCCCTCGCCGACATGCGTGTAGGCCACCTGGCCGTGCTTGTCGATCAGATAGAACGCCGGCCAGTACTGATTGCCATACGCGGCCCAGGTCGCATAACGGTTGTCCTGCGCAACGGGGTACGTGATACCGAAGCGCTCGATCGCGCGCTTCACGTTGTTCGTGTCCTGCTCGAACGGAAACTCTGGCGTATGCACGCCGATGACGACGAGCCCCTTGTCCGCGTACTTCCGATGCCACGACTTCACGGAAGGCAGCGTGTTGACGCAATTGCCGCACGCGAAGGTCCAGAAATCGACGAGCACGACCTTGCCGCGCAACTGCGCGAGCGTGAGCGGCGGGCTGTTGAGCCACGTGTCGATGCCGGCGAATTCCGGCGCGGCGTTGGCGTGCGCGTTGGTGCCGGCGGCGTGCACGGGCGCAATGGCCGCGCAGGCGGCCAGTCCGGCGCATGCGGCAGCGTTCTTGATGGCGGCGAGCATGTTGAAGTCCTCTGAATGCGGTAAGAATCGGGGCGGCGCGACGAGAAGCCGTCGCCCCGGCTGGCCGACGTTCGCATCGGCATGACCGCATTGGACTGCGCGCGCGTATCCCGCTTGTGTCGGGGAAAGGCGGCTCGTGCAATGTTATGTATCGCGCGAGATGCGGGATACACTGCGATACAAAACTTCCGCCGAATAGCGCTATAACGCAGACATCGCATCATCGGCGGGAGCTTCGAATGAAACGCATGCTGGCGGTTCTCGCCTTTCTCGTGGGCGGCATCGCGACGGAAATGGCCCATCCGGTTCAGTGTCTGCTGGTCAGCCCGAGCCGGTTGCAACTCAAGCGACAACGACAACGATCCATCGATGGAAACCACTGATCACGTATTGATCGTCGACGACGATCGCGGCATTCGCGAACTGCTCGCCACGTACCTCGAAAAGAACGGCATGCGTGTGTCGCTCGCGGCGAACGGACGGCAGATGCGCGCCGTGCTGGAGCAGCAAGGCGCGCCGGATCTGATCGTGCTCGATCTGATGCTGCCCGGCGAAGACGGTCTCGTGCTGTGCCGCGAACTGCGCGCGGGCAAGTACCGCGACGTGCCCGTGCTGATGCTCACCGCGCGCAACGAGGAAGCCGATCGCATTCTCGGCCTCGAAATGGGCGCCGACGATTACCTGCCGAAACCCTTCGCCGTGCGCGAACTGCTTGCGCGTATCCGCTCGGTGCTGCGCCGCACGCGCATGTTGCCGCCGGGAATGGAAGTGACGGAGGACGCGCAAATGCTGGCGTTCGGCGACTGGCGCCTCGACACGACCGCGCGCCATCTGCTCGATGCCGAAGGCACGATGGTCGCGCTCTCCGGCGCGGAATATCGCCTGCTGCGCGTGTTTCTCGACAACGCGCAGCGCGTGCTCACGCGCGATCAGTTGCTGAACCTGACGCAAGGACGTCAGGCCGATGCATTCGACCGCTCCATCGACCTGCTCGTGTCGCGTCTGCGTCAGCGTCTGCGCGACACCGCCCGCGAGCCGCGCTACATCAAGACGCTGCGCAGCGAAGGTTATGTGTTTTCGGCCGAAGTCAAACCGATCGAGTCTTCGCAATGAGCACGGTGTCGCCCGCTTCCCTGCTGCACTGGCCGCGCACGCTGTTCGCGCGGCTCGCGCTGATTCTCGTCGTCGGACTGGCGCTCGCGCAGACGTTCTCGTTCCTTCTGACGATGCGCGAACGCGACGATTCGATGACTCACATGATGATGGGCTACGTCGAGCGCGAAGTGGCAAGCTCGGTCGCGCTGCTCGATCATCTGCCGCCGGACGAGCGCGCGCAGTGGCTGCCGCGTCTCGCGCGCCGCAGCTATCAATTCATCCTCGGGCCGGGCGTGACCGGCGCGCCGCCGGATGCCGCGCTGTCGGAGCGTTTCGCGCGTTCGATCGACGAAGGCATCGGCAAGCGCTATCCGCTGACGGTCAACGCCGTGCCCGGCGACAGGGAACGCTTTCAGGTGCATCTGCGGCTGTCGGACGGCTCGCCGCTCACCATCGACATGCGTCCGATGGTCGGCACGCCGCTTTCCAGTTGGCTGCCGCTGGTTCTGGTGTTGCAACTGATCGTGCTCGGCGCGTGCTGCTGGCTCGCGGTGCGCCTCGCGACAGGCCCGCTCAAGCGCCTCGCCAATGCCGCCGACACGCTCGGCCCCGATCTCAAGGCCGAACGCCTGCCCGAATCCGGGCCGGAGGAAGTCGCGCGCGCGGCGAAGGCGTTCAACGCGATGCAGGACCGCGTCTCGACGTACATGACCCAGCGCATGCAGATTCTCGCGGCGATCACGCACGATCTGCAGACGCCGATCACGCGCATGCGCCTGCGCGTCGACGTCATGGACGACGAGGCAGCCGGCGCGAAGCTCCAGCAGGATCTGAAGGAAATGGAATCGCTCGTGAAGGAAGGCGTCACGTACGCGCGCACGCTGCACGGCACGAACGAAGCGCCGCGCCGCATCGATGCGGATGCGCTGTTCGAGAGCATCGTCGACGACTATCTCGACGCCGGGCAGCCGGTGACGTTGCGCGGCGGCATCGGCGGCGCGCTGATGGCGCCTCCGCAGGCATTGAAGCGCGTCGTGGGCAATCTCATCGACAACGCGATCAAGTATTCCGGCGCGGCGGAAATCGAAGTCGCCACGCGCAAGGATGGCCGCGCCGTGATCGCCGTGCTCGATCGCGGGCCGGGCATTCCGGACGAATCGCTGGAGGCGGTGTTCGAGCCGTTCGTCCGGCTGGAAGGCTCGCGCAACCGGCAGACCGGCGGCACGGGTCTGGGGCTCGCCATCGCGCGGCAGCTCACGCTCGCGATGGACGCGTCGCTTACGCTGCATCATCGCGAAGGCGGCGGGCTGGAAGCGCGTCTCGTCCTGAAAAAGGCGGCTTAAAATACGATGTCCTATATCGAACGAGGACTACACGTTAGTCCCGCTTGACGTTCGATGGCGATCTCCGCTAACGTTTGCTCCATGACGCGCGAACCTACGCGCGCACCGGACATTGCTGGAGACGCCATGCCCCGCCCCGCCGATGTTGTACGACATCGTTTGTTTTCTCCGCCGCAGCCGCCCGGCTGACGCCCGCTTCACGCTTCCCTTCGACATTCAAACCGGACGCCGCGCCGTGCGTCCGCGCGCCTGTGCGCGCGCTCAAAATCCGCATCGAGGAGACTTTCATGAAACAACCGAAACATGCATCGGCGGTGCGATCCGCCGCGCGCCGCACGTTCGTCAAATTCGCGGGCATTTCGGCGGGCGCGCCGCTCATCGGGGCGATGGGCGCGCTCGGCACGCTCGCGGGCTGCGGCGGCCACGACGATTCGGATTCCGGCTCCGGCTCGACGCCGCCGCCCGCCGCGCAAGACCCGATCTGGGGCCCGTCCGGTTCGGCGACGCAAATCGTGAACGCGCTGCAAAACGTATCGACGTCGATGTTTCCGGGCCGCCAGTTCCTCGTCACCGATTACGGCGCGAAGCCCTGCGCGGTCGTCGCGGCGGCGAATCCGTACACCGATCCGGCCAAATCGCCCTTGAGCTCCGGCGCCGACCAGACCCACGCGCCCAATTCCTTCGACTCGCGCCCGGCGTTTCTCGCCGCCATCGCGGCGTGCAACGCGGCGGGCGGCGGACATGTGGTCGTGCCGGCGGGCGCATGGTATTGCGCCGGCCCGGTCGTGCTGCTGTCCAACGTCGATTTTCATCTGTCCGCGAACTGCACGATCTACTTCAGCCCGAATCCCGCCGACTACGCGAAGGACGGCCCGATCGATTGCGGCCCGAACGGCAAGCTCTACTACAGCCGCTGGCAGGCGAACGACTGCCTCAACTACGGCCCGCCGGTCTACGCGCGCAACCAGAACAACATCGCGGTCACGGGCGAAGGTAATACGTCCGTGCTCAACGGCCAGGCGATGACGCCCTTCGCCGGCAGCGGCAACACCGCGACGTGCTGGTGGACGTGGAAAGGCAATAACGGCGTCTACGGCTGCGTGAGTTCGTCGACGCCTTCCCAGGCATCGGGCAATGCGAACAACGTCGATCTGAAAACCGCCGTGCCCGGCATCTCCGATGCGCTCTACGCCGAACTGACCAATCCCGCCACGCCCTGGCAGCAGGACCAGAACTATCTGCCGGCGCTGTCGGAGGCGGGCGTCGCGATCGAGAAACGCATCTTCGGCGTCGGCCATTACTTGCGGCCCTGCATGGTGGAGTTCATCGGCTGCACGAACGTGCTGATGGAGAGTTATCGCACGAACAACACGCCGTTCTGGCAGCACCATCCGACCGATTGCACGAATGTCGTGATGCGCGGCGTGACCGTGGACAGCATCGGCCCGAACAACGACGGCTTCGATCCCGACGCCTGCGACAAGGTCCTGTGCGAGAACGTCACGTTCAACACCGGCGACGACTGCATCGCGATCAAGTCGGGCAAGGATCTCGACACGCAATACGGCCCGGCGCAAAACCACGTCATCCAGAATTGCACGATGAACAGCGGCCACGGCGGCATCACGCTCGGCAGCGAAATGGGCGGCGGCGTGCAGCAGATCTACGCGCGCAATCTGCAGATGCTCAACACGTTCTGGGCGACGAATTCGCTGAACATCGCGATCCGCATCAAGACGAACATGAATCGCGGCGGCTTCGTGAAGGATTTCTACGTGGACAACGTCACGCTGCCCAACGGCGTGAGCCTCACGCCTTCCGGCTACGGCAGCAGCCTGCTCGCGGGCAGCCCGATCAACGCGACGGTGCCGCTCGGCGTCGCGACGGCGACGGCGGCGAATCCGTCGGCGGCGCAGGGCGGGATCATCACGTTCGACTGCGACTATCAGCCCTCGAAAGACGCGATCCGCACGCGGCCCGCGCTCGTGCAGAACGTGAACATTTCGAACGTGAAGGCGAGCAATGTCTCGCTGAACGGCGTGAACGGTTCGTGTTTTCAGGCGATCGTCGCGCAAGGTCCGGTCGCGTTCGATTACAACGGCCCCGCGCCCACGCCCGCGATTCCCGCGATCACCGGCGTGACGATCACGGATTGCGATTTCGGCACGCCGGTCGCGGCCGGCCCCGCCAGCGCGACGACGCCCGGCCCGATCTACGCGTACAACGTGCACGACATCGTGTTGAAGAACACCGTGATCGCGGGCGTAACGATGAACTCGACGGTCAGCGATCCGCGCTGAAGCCGAGGCGGCGCCACGCGAGCATCGGCAGGCGCAGCAGAAAGCCGAGGAGGAGGCGCGCGTGCATCCACGTGAGCAGCGCATTGTCGCGGCCATAGCGGAAATGCGAGACGCCGCCCTCTTCCGGCTTGAAATAGCGCACGGGCGCGTCGAGGTTGATCGGGCGCACGCCGCGCCAGCACAGACGCACCACCGCTTCGGGATCGAAGTCGAAGCGGCGCATCCAGGTTTGCTTGCGCATCAGCGCGGCGAGCGGCGCGATCGGGTAGACGCGAAATCCGTACAACGAGTCGCCGATGCCCATCCACAGCGTTTCCAGATTCGCCCAGCCGTTCGAGATGCGCCGGCCCTGCACGCGCAATTGCGGCGCGCTCGCGTCGAAGGTCGGGCGGCCGAGGATCATCGCGTCGGGGGCGCGCATCGACGTTTCCATGAACGCGCCGATCAGCGCGGCGGGATGCTGGCCGTCCGAGTCCATCGTCAGCGCGTGCGTGAAGCCGAGTTTCGCGGCTTCGTCGAGGCCCGCGAGGATCGCCGCGCCCTTGCCGCGATTCTCCGGCAGCACGATCACGCGCAGGCCCGGATCGGCCTGGGCCATTTTCGTGAGGCGTTCTGCGCTGCCGTCCGTGCTGCCATCGACGACGACCCACACCGGATTCCATTGCTCACGCGCGCCGCGCACCGTTTCGTCGACTTTCTCGCCGGGGTTGTAGCTCGGAATGAGGACGAGATGCGTGGACGAAGCGCGTGTCGAAAGCATTGAGAAAAGCGGGGAGCGAAAGAGATACGGCGAATTTTAACGTCTGCCGGCGCGGCGGCTTTCAGTCGCGCGGACGATGCGTGTCGAGTTCGCCCGCATAGAAGCGCTGCAATTCGGCGATGAACGCCTGCAGCGCGGCGTGATCGCGTCCCGGCGGCGCGAAACGGCGGCCGAGCGTCACGCGGTAGGTGATGGGCAGCGCGGGCTTTCGGAAAATCTGCCAGCCCTTGCCGAGAAAGCCCGAATCCGTCTCGATGATGAGCGTCTGCACCGGCACCTGCGCGCGCCCCGCGATCAGCGCAATGCCGCCCTTCAGCGGATTCACCGACGCCTGTTCCGTGCGCGTGCCTTCGGGAAAGAGCAGGAGCGGCGAGCCGCGCTGCAATTCGGCGACGGCGGCGCGGATCAACCCGACGGACGTGTCGTTGACGATATAACCCGCGAGCAGCGCGCCCGGCCCGAGAAACACGTTGCCGGCGACATCGCCTTTCATCACGCAGCAGGTATCGGGGACGCGCGAGGCGATCAAGAGCGCGTCGAGCAGGCACGGATGATTCGGCGCGAGGATCATCGCGGGCTGGTGCGCGAGCGCGTCGAGTTCGGAGAGATCGAAGCGGCATGCGCCGAGCGTGCGCAACAGCACGAAGTAGCCATGCCACACGCGCTGCACGGCAATGCGTCCGACGCGCCGCCCGGCATCGGCGGACAGCACGCGCCGCAAGATCCACGCGAACGGACACCACGCGAGACACACGAGCGCGAGCACGACGAGCGCGAAATAGAACGCCACGCACTGCCGCGCGGATTCGAGCGCCCGGCCAGCCGACACCTTCCCGCCCGCGCCGCCGATTTTCCGATGGGCGTCACTCATCGCTCGCCACCATTTTCGACGACTGCCCGAACACCCACGCCACCGCCACGCCGCCGGACAGCGCGCTCTTTTGCCGGACGAGCGGGCTGTCGGCGAAGCTCGCGCCGGCGAGATTCGCGTAGCGCATGAACGCGCCGACCCAGTAACGGCTGAAGCGCCGCGACATCGACACGAGCGCCTGCGTGCCCGCGTAGCCGCCGTTCGCCTGGAACGCGGGACGGCCGGGCGTCGCGTATTGCGGCGCGACCGTGTAGTAGTGGTCGCTGTATTTGCCGTCGGCGAACATCGGACCGGCGAGCATGCCGACGCGCAGCCCCGGCACGCCCGCGACATCGACGAGATCGAGATTCAGGTTCGGCTCGAACTGCCAGCCGACCGTCTTCGGCGACGATTCCAGCGTGATGCCCATGCGCACCGGCAGGCGCAGATCGAGCAGCACGTCGCGCGACGGCGAGCGCCACAGATGCACTTCCACCGACGGGCCGATTTCGATGGTCGGCTTGAGATCGGGCATGCCGGCGCGCGCGTTGTCGTCGCGGCTGGAAACGGGCAGCGAACCGAGCACGCTGATGTTGAAGTTGACGCGGTCGGTATCGAGCAGTTGGCCGCGCACGCCGTCGCGATCGGCGCGGAAGAACTTGCCGCGATAGATCACGTAGGGAAACGGAAAGGGCCACGCGCGCGTCTGGTCCGAGCCGGGATAATGCGGGAACGCCGCCACGCCCATGCCGATGCCCAGTTCCCACAACGGCTTGCTCGGCGGCGGTTCATCGGCGCATGCTGCCGCGCTCGCGACGAGCAGCATCAGAAACGCAAGACATGATCGCATCGTCATCAATTGGCCGATGGCTCCGCGTCGCTCAGATTGCGCTTGCGCATTCGATACGCCTTCAGCGAATTGCGCCAGTCGAGCGCGGCCGAAACGTAATAGACGCCCTTGAACGCGCGCAGCGAATGCCAGATCGGCGTGCTGCCGAAAATATCGCCCGCGAGCAGCGACAAGAGCGCTTCCTTCATGCGCAACGGGTTGCGCGGGCCCATGAAGAGATTGCGCATGGTCGGCGAGGTCATGCGGTAGATGAACCAGGAAAACTCGCGCGGGCCGTGGCGCACGTCGCGGTCGAACTTCGCGAGCGCGGCGGGCGCGTCGGCGGGATTGCAGAGCGCCGCGTCGATCGCTTCCGCGCCCGCGAACGCGCTTTGCATCGCGAGCATCACGCCGGACGAGAACACCGGATCGATGAACGCGAACGCATCGCCGAGCAGCAGGAAGTTGCGCCCGTGCGTCATGTCGCCGGTGTACGAATAGTTGCCCGTCGCGTGGACTTCGCTGATCAGTTCGGCCTCTTCGAGCCGCTCGGCGAGCGGCGCGCACAGCGCGATGGTGTCGCGAAAAAACGTTTCGACCGATGTGCCCTTCGGACGCCGCTTCAGATACGCGGGCCACACGACCGCGCCGATGCTCGTCGCGCCGTCCGCGAGCGGAATGAACCAGAACCAGCCGTGCTCGAACCAGAACACGGTGATATTGCCTTCGTTCTGCCCGTCGTTGCGGCGGGCATTCCGGAAATGGCCGTAAAGCGCCGACGAATTGTGGCGCTCGTTGCGGCGCTTGGTCTTGAAACGGTTCGCGAGCAGCGTATCGCGCCCGGAAGCATCGACGACGAAACGCGCGCGCACTGCCTCGATGCGGCCGTCGTCGTGCTCGGCGTCGATCGTCGCGCCCGAACCGTCCGGCGCAAACGCGACGTCGCGCGCGCAGCAGCCCTCGCTCACGTGCGCGCCGTGTTTCGCCGCGTTGCGCAGCAGGATTTCGTCGAGTTCGGAGCGGCGCACCTGATACGCGCTCGGCATCGACTTGTCCCAGGCGTCGGCGAAGAGAAAGCGCTGCATGCGATCGCCGTGCTGCGGCGACACGAACTCGGCCGCGAGCTTGACCATGCCGATGGCGCGCACTTCATCGGCGACGCCGAGGCGTTCGAAAAGCCGCAGATTCGCCGGCAGCAGCGATTCGCCGATATGAAAACGCGGATGCCGCGCCTTCTCCAGCACCCGCACGCGATAGCCGCGGTCCGCGAGCAGCGTCGCCGCGGTCGATCCGGCGGGCCCGCCGCCGATCACCGCCACGTCCCAGGTTTGCGTCGCTTCGCTCATTGCACTCCTTTGATTCGATTCATGCGATTCCGCCATTGATCGACAGAACCTGTCCGGTGACATAGGCCGCCGCGTCCGACACCAGATACGCCACCATGCCCGCGACTTCCTCCGCCGAGCCCGCGCGCTGCGCCGGCACCCGTTGCCTGATGCGCTCGGGCGGAAAAGCGCTGCCGAGCATCGGCGAATCGATGATGCCGGGCGCCACCGCGTTCACCGTGATGCCCCGCGACGCGAGTTCCTGCGCGAGCGCGCGCGTCGCGCCGATCAGGCCCGCCTTCGCGGCCGCGTAATTCACCTGCCCGCGATTGCCCGCGACGCCCGACAGCGACGACATGTTGACGATGCGTCCCCAGCGCGTGCGGATCATCGGCATCAGAAGCGGCTGCGTGACGTTGAAAAACCCGTCGAGCGTGACGTCGAGCACGCGTTTCCATTGCTGGCGCGTCATGCCGGCCATTGGCGCGTCGTCGTGGATGCCCGCGTTGTTCACGAGAATCTGCACCGGGCCATCGGCCAGGATGCGCGTAATCGCAACGTTCGTGGCGTCGGGATCGGTCACGTCGAAGGCGATTGCATGCGCCGTGCCGCCCGCCGCGCGGATGGCTTGCGCGCAGCTTTCAGCGCGTTCGATGCCGCCGTTCGCGTGAATCCAGACTTCGTGTCCGGATGCGCCCAGCGCGCGGCCGATCGCCTGTCCGATCGCGCCGCTGCCGCCTGTCACGAGCGCGCGCATCGCGTGGTTCCCGTCATCGATTGCATTGCGCCTGTCCGTTTCCCGTGTTGCGCGGCCGCATCGGCGAGCGCACGAGCGTGCGCGTCGTTAGTCTCGATGCGGCGGATTTCACTTGCATGACAGCGGCTGCCGGCGCGTGAAGCCGCGCCCCGCCTTATTTCGTGCGATGCGCGGCGACGTGCGCCGCGAGCGCGCCGAGGCTCGCGAAGATTTTCTGGTTGTCCGGATTGTCGGAGCGCAGCTCGAAGCCGTATTTCTTCGAGATCAGGAGCGCAATCTCCAGGATGTCGATGGAATCGAGCCCGAAACCTTCTTCATACAAGCGCGTATCGGCCGAGACGGCCTTGGGATCGACGTCTTCGAGATTTAGTTCGGCGACGATCAGCTCGGCGAGCTCTCTTTCCAGTTCGTTCATCGTGTGCGTGCGGGCCGGCGCAAAGACGTGCGCCCCGGGTTCTCCGCACGCCATCGGCTGCCTGTTTCGAGATAATTGCAGTGGCGAAATTCTAGACGATGCCCTCTGGCCCGCCTAGTAGGAAAGGTAACCGGCCGGAATGAATGCCGCACGGCGAAATTTCCGAGAAAAATCAGCGGTTTCGCCGCCGGGCGGGACCCCTGCGCCGGTAGGGTAAAATCCGCCGCTCCGACGAATGTAAGATCATCGAACAATCGGTTACAGACCGGGCGCGCACCCGCGCGGGAAAATGATCGTCAGCCGGGCGACTGCCGGGTTTTTGTTCAACAACTAAGCGTTCCGTAACGAGCGCCGCAGCCGCATTCATGTTGCGTACCTTTTTCCTTCTTTCAGGCGCCCCGCGCGCAGCGGAATTACGCCGATGAACGCCGCCCGATTTCTGCGCGCGGCGGGCGTCGTCGGCGCGATCGCCGCGTACCAGCTTGCCGCGCATCACGCCGCTTCCACGCCGGGCGCGCACGCGCTGGGGCTGGCGCTCGTCCTCGCGCCGATCCTGCTGATCGCGCTGAACGCCTCGACGCGCTCGCCGGCACGCGCCTGGCTGCTGCCGCTCTGGGCGCTCGCCTGCGCTGCGTTGTGGGTGGAGCGCGCGCCGCTCACCGCGCATTTCGGCTGGGGCCTGTGGCTCGAACACGCGTGCTTCAATCTCGCGCTCGCATGGATGTTCGGCCGCACGCTCGTTCACGGCCGCGAGCCGCTGTGCACGCAGTTCGCGACGCTGGTCCACGGCAAGCTTGAACCGCGCGCCGCGCGCTACACGCGGCGCGTCACGGCGGCGTGGACGCTTTTCTTCATCGCGACCGCGCTCGTGTCGACGGTGCTGTTCGCGTGCGCCTCCATCGTCGCGTGGTCCACCTTCGCCAACTATCTCGCGCTGCCGCTCGTCGGGCTGATGTTCGTCGCCGAATACGCGTGCCGCCGCTTCGCGCTGCCGGATATGAAGCCGTCGAGCATCATGGACGCCGTTCGCGCCTACACGCATTCGATGCAAATGCGTCGCAGCGGAGCGCAGTGATGTCGTCGAATTCATCGCGCATGCAGAATTTTCCGCTCGTTTTTCACGCGTCGCCGGATCAGATGATCGCGTGGCGCAACGGCGCGCCCGTCTCCGTGCGCGCGTTTCTCGCCGACGTGCGCGCGCTCGCCGATGCGCTCCCCGAAGGCGGACACGTGTTCAACGTCTGCACGGATCGCTATCGATTCACGGTGAGCCTGTGCGCGACGCTCGTCGCGGGCAAGACGAGCCTGTTGCCGTCGACGCATACGCCCGAAATGGTCCGCGCGCTCGCCTCGTTCGCGCCGGACGCGTTCTGCCTGCACGACAACGACGATTGCGCGATCGACCTGCCGCGCTTCCGCTATCCGGAGCTGGCCGCGTCGCGCGTGGAGAGCGAGGCGAAAGTCCCGCACATCGACGGCGCGCGCGTCGTGGCCTACGTGTTCACGTCGGGTTCGACGGGCGTGCCGGTGCCGCATCGCAAGACCTGGGGCTTTCTCGTGAAGAACGTTCGCGCGGCGGCGGCGCGTCTCGGGCTGCTCGGCCAGGCGGGCGCGACGCTCATCGGCACCGTGCCGCCGCAGCACATGTACGGCTTCGAATCGACGGTGCTGCTCGCGCTCATCGGCGGCCTCGCGTTCAGCAACCGCCAGCCGTTCTATCCCGTCGATATCCGCGCGGAACTCGCGGCCGTGCCCGAGCCGCGCGTGCTCGTCAGTTCGCCGATTCATCTGCGCGCGCTGTTCGCGAACGAGGAAGCCTTGCCGCGCGCGTCGCTCGTGCTGTCGGCGACCGCGCCGCTCGCCGAAAAGCTCGCGCTCGACGCCGAAACGCGCCTCGAAGCGCCGCTGATGGAAATCTACGGCAGCACCGAAACCGGCCAGATCGCGACGCGCCGCACCGCGCGCACCGCCGCGTGGGAACTGTTTCCGGACATCGTGCTGACGCCGCGCGCCGACGATTCCGGCGAACAGACGATGTGGGCGTCCGGCGGCCACGTCGAAGTGCCGGTGCCCATGGGCGACGCGCTCGAACTCATCGACGGCACGCATTTTCTGCTGCACGGGCGCAAGGCGGATCTGATCAACATCGCGGGCAAGCGCACGTCGCTCGCGTATCTGAATCATCAACTGAACGCGGTGCCCGGCGTGATCGACGGCGTGTTCTACATGCCCGACGAAAGCGACGCCGACACTGACACCGTGCGCCGCCTGATGGCGCTCGTGGTGGCCCCGGAACTCGCGGCGGCGGATTTGCAGCGTGCGTTGCGCGAGCGCATCGATGCCGCGTTCATGCCACGGCCGCTGCTGTTCGTCGATTCGCTGCCGCGCAACGCGACCGGCAAGCTGCCGCGCGAAGTGCTGACGCAATTGATCGAACAGGAACGTAACCGCAAGGCCGCGCTGACCTTCACCGTGCCGCCGGCGCATCCCGCGCTCGCCGGACATTTTCCCGGACGCCCGATCGTGCCGGGCGTCGTGCTGCTCGATCACGCGCTCGATGCAATCGGCTCTGCGCTCGGAACGAACTTCGGCGCCTGCCGGATCGAATCCGCGAAATTCCTGAGCCCGGCCGTTCCGGGCGAAGCGCTCGACATCACCTACGAAACGTCCGCGAGCGGCGCGATCCGCTTCACGATTCGCGCCGGCGTGCGCGCGGTGGCGAGCGGCGCGCTCGCCAGGGACATGCAAGCATCGTGAACGAGCCGCGCAACCGCGACGACTGGGCCGACCGTCAGGAACGCAGCAACCTCGCGTTGCTGCGCTTCATGACGTGGGTGTCGCTGCGCTTCGGGCGGCGCGCCGGGCGCGTGTTGCTGCGGATCATCACCGCGTATTTCGTCGTGTTCGCGCCGCGCGCGCGGCGGGCGTCGCGTGCTTATCTGAATCGCGCGCTCGGGCGGCATGCGGGCTGGCGCGATGGTTATCGTCACGTGTTCTCGTTCGCGTCGACGATTCACGACCGCATCTATCTGCTCAACGAACGCTTCGATCTGTTCGATATCCGCACGCATGGCGTCGATAATGTCGAGGCCGCGCTCGCCGATGGACACGGCGCGTTCCTGATGGGCGCGCATCTCGGCAGCTTCGAAGTGGTGCGCGCGATCGGGCGGGCGCAGCCGCATATCCGCATCGCGATCACGATGTACGAAGAAAACGCGCGCAAGATCAACGCGATTCTCGCCGCCGTGAATCCGGCCGCGCATCACGACGTGATCGGGCTCGGCAAGGTCGATGCGATGCTCAAGGTGCGCGAGCGGCTCGATGCGGGCGCGCTCGTCGGCATGCTCGCGGACCGCACGCTGCGCCAGGCCGGCGACGCGCTGAAGGAACGCGATTTCCTCGGCACGCCCGCCGCGTTTCCGCTCGGGCCGCTGCATATGGCGGCGGTGCTGCGGCGGCCGGTCGTGTTTATGACGGGGCTATATCTCGGCGGCAATCGCTACGATATCCACTTCGAAACGCTCGCCGATTTTTCGAAAATCGGCCGCGCCGAACGCGCCGCCGCCGTCGATGCCGCGCTCACGCGTTACGTCGCCTTGCTGGAAAAATATTGCCGCGCGGCCCCGTACAACTGGTTCAACTATTTCGACTTCTGGCAGGCGAACGCCGCGCGGGAACCGGCGCAAGCGCGCGTCGCCCCGCTGCAGGAAGTCACGAGGGATTCCTGATCTCATGCGAGTTTTCTATGCGGCGCTGGCCGCCGCCGTTCTTTGCGTCACGTCGGCGCCGGCTTTCGCCGCCGATGCGCCCTGGACGCTCGATCGCCTGATGAACACGCTCGGCGCGAAGAAATCCGGCCGCGCGCATTTCACCGAGACGCGCTATCTGAAGATCGCGCAGGAACCGCTCGAATCGTCGGGCGAACTGGTGTTCGTCGCGCCCGATCATCTGGAAAAACACACGGTCAGCCCGAAGCCGGAGAATCTCGTCGTCGATGGCGACATGCTCACCGTCGATCGCAATGGCCGCAAAGTCACGATTGCGCTGCGCAACTATCCGGAACTGGGCGCGTTCATCGAAAGCATTCGCGCGACGCTCGCGGGCAACCGTTTCGCGCTGGAAAACGCGTACACCGTGTCGATCGACGGCCACGGCGACGACTGGACGATGACGCTCGTGCCGACCGATTCGCGCATGAAGCAGAAAGTCAGCTCGATCACGCTCGCGGGCAGCGGCGCGGCGCTCGCGCGCGTCGAAATCAGACAGGCCGACGGCGACCGTTCGCTGATGCGCCTGCAAGACGCATCGGCGCACTGAACGCGGCATGCGCACGGTTCTTCGTCAGCCTGCGGTCATCGTCTGGCTGTGCTTTCTCGCGGCGTGCGCCGCGATCATCGCGCGCGCGAGTTTTTCCGCCGATCTCTCCGCGTTCCTGCCGCGATCGCCGAGCGAGCAGCAACGCGTGCTCGTCGAGCAATTGCGCGACGGGCTCGTTTCGCGGCTGATTCTCGTCGGCATCGACAGCGGCGACGCGAACGGCCGCGCCGATGTCTCGCGCAAAGTCGCGGCGAAGCTGCGCCAGGATCCGCGTTTCTCCGCGATCAACAACGGCGAGCCGGTGGGCGCGGCGCGCGACGAGCGTTTCGTGTTCGAGCATCGCTATCGCTTGAGTCCGGCGGTGACGCCGGAGCGCTTCAGCGTCGCCGGACTGACCGCCGCCCTCGCCGACAGCCTCGATCTGCTGAGCTCGTCCGCCGGCATGATGACGAAGGACTTGCTGCCGCACGACCCGACCGGCGAAGTCACGGCGCTCGTCAGTCAACTCGACAGCGGCGCGCAGCCCGCGATGAACGACGGCGTGTGGACTTCGCGCGACGGCCAGCGCGCCGTGCTGCTCGCGCAGACCGCGAGCGCCGGTTCCGACACCGATGCGCAAGCCCGCGCGATGGCCGCGATCCGCGCTGCGTTCGCGCAAGCCGCGCCGGGCGCATCGCCGTATCGGTTGCTGATGACGGGGCCGGGCGTATTCGCCGTGCAAACCCGCGACACGATCATGCACGACGTGCGCTGGCTGTCGGCGGCGAGCATCGTGCTCATCGTCGTGTTGCTGCTGGCGGTGTATCGCTCGGTGCCCACGTTGCTGCTCGGTCTGATGCCGGTGCTGTCCGGCGTCGCGGCGGGCGTCGCCGCCGTGAGCCTCGCGTTCGGCACCGTGCACGGTCTCACGCTCGGTTTCGGCACGACGCTGATCGGCGAAGCCGTCGATTATTCGATCTATCTCTTCGTGCAGTCGGCGGGCGTGCAGCGGCGCGAATCGCTCGCGGACTGGGTCGCGGGCTTCTGGCCGACGATCCGCCTCGGCGTGCTGACGTCGATCTGCGGCTTCGCGTCGATGCTCTTCTCGGGCTTTCCGGGCCTCGTGCAACTCGGGCTGTATTCGATCGTCGGTTTGTCGACGGCGGGCATCGTCACGCGCTTCGTGCTGCCGCATGCGTTGCCGCAAGGTTTTGCCATCCGCGACGTCTCGCGTCTCGGCAACCGGCTCGCGCGTTTCGCCGCGCGCGCGCCGCGGCTGCGCGCGGCGCTCGCCGTGCTGCTGCTGGCGGCGGCGGCCACGTTATTGATGCAGCGGCACGGACTCTGGAGTCAGGAGTTGTCGGCGCTGAGTCCCGTTCCGAAGGCGAGCCAGGATCTCGACGAACGCCTGCGCGCCGACGTCGGTGCGCCGGACGTGCGCTATCTCGTCGTGGTGTCGGCGGCGAGCGAGCAGGCGGCGCTCGAACGAGCGGAAGCGGTCGCGCATCGGCTGCAGCCGCTCGTCGATGCCCACGTGATCGCCGGCTATGAAAGTCCGGCGCGCTATCTGCCGAGCGACGCCGCGCAGCGCGCGCGGATCGCGAGCCTGCCTTCCGCCGAGGATCTGCGCACGCGCCTCGCCGTCGCGCTGCGCGATCAGACGATTCGCGTAAAACCCGAAGTCTTCGAGCCGTTCATCGCCGATGTCGAAGCGGCTCGCGCGCAGCCGAACCTGCGCCGCGCCGATCTGCAAGGCACGTCGATGGCGCTTGCCGTCGATTCGCTCCTCACCGGACGCGACGGCCGCTGGACCGCGATGCTGCCCTTGCGCGCGGCCGAAGGCACCGATGTCGAGGCGCAAAAGATTCGCGCGGCGGTGGCGGCGTCGCAGGTGCCGGACGCGCTTTTCGTCGACATGAAAGCCGAAGCCGACCGCCTCTATCAGAACTACGTGCACGAGGACATTCGCCTGTCGCTGGGCGGATTCGCCGCGATCGTCGTGCTGCTCGTGGTCGCGCTGCGCTCGCCGGTGCGCGCGGCGCGCACGCTCGCGCCGCTCGTCGCGGCGGTGATCGTCGTGATCGCGGGGCTCGCGCTCGCGGGCAAGTCGCTGACAATTCTGCATCTGATCGGCATGCTGCTGATCGTCGCGGTCGGCTCGAATTACGCGCTCTTTTTCAACTATCGCGCGCACGCCGAACGCAACCCGATTTCCCCGCAGACGCTCGTGTCGCTCGTGATCGCGAATCTCGCGACCGTGCTCGGCTTCGGCCTGCTCGCGCTTTCCAACGTACCCATGCTCAAGACTTTCGGCCTGACGGTCGGCCCTGGCGCGATTCTCGCTCTCCTGTTCTCCGCGATCCTCGCGCCACGTTCGGAATTCCCGCGATGAACGCAGCCGTCGCCGCACCCGGCCAGCCGCGCCGCTGGATTCCGACGCCCCTGATCGGCGGCGCGGCCGCCGTGCACGCGGGCGCGCTCGCGGCGCTCGCCGTATCGCCCGCGACGTGGCCGTGGGCGGCGGGCGGCGTGATCGCGTCGCACGGCGCGCTGGCGTGGGCGGGACTCTGGCCGCGCAGCGCGCTGCTGGGCCACAACTGGACGACGCTGCCGGAATCGGCGGGCGCAAGCATCGCGATCACGATCGACGACGGTCCCGATCCCGATGTCACGCCGCGCATGCTCGATCTGCTCGACGCGCATTCCGCGCGCGCGACGTTCTTCTGCATCGGCGAGCGTGCGCGGGAACATCCGCGCATCGTCGAGGCGATCGTCGCGCGCGGGCATGCGGTGGAGAATCACAGCCAGCGGCATCGGCATCATTTTTCGCTGACGGGACCGGGCGCGATGCGGCGCGAAATCGACGCGGCGCAAACGACGCTCCGCGAGATTACGGGCGTGCGGCCGCTCTTCTTTCGCGCGCCGGCCGGGCTGCGCAATCCGTTTCTCGAACCGGTGCTGTGCGGTCTCGGGCTTCATCTCGCGAGCTGGACGCGGCGCGGCTTCGACACGTGCACCAGCGACGCGGCGCTCGTCGCGCAACGTCTGCTGAACGGATTCGCCGCGCGCGACATTCTGCTCGTCCACGACGGCCACGCCGCGCGCGACGCGAACGGCGCGCCCGTCGCGCTGGCCGCGCTCGACACGGTGTTGCGCGAGGCGGCGCATCGCGGACTCGCGACCGTGACCTTGCGCGAGGCGATCGTAGGCTAGACTGCACGAGCCCTCCGTTCATCCGTCGCCCGCATGGTGCCGAACGCGCTCGTCGAAACCGCCAGCCGTCCCTATCGCGCCGCAGGCCGCTTCGCGTGGCACTTCGCGTCGGCGAAACTGCGTCACGATCCGTTCTTCGCCCACGTTCTCGCGCACGGCCTGATTCCCGATGACGCGCGCATCCTCGATCTCGGCAGCGGCCAGGGTTTGCTCGCCGCGTGGCTGGTCGGCGCGCACGCGTGGCATCGCGACGAGGCGCAGCGCGCGTGGCCTGCGCGCTGGCCCGCGCCGCCCGCGCCGCGATCGATTCACGGCATCGACCTGACGCCGCGCGACGTCGACCGGGCGCGCATCGCGTTGCGCGAGCACGCGGCGCGCATCCGCTTCGTCTGCGACGACATTCGCGTGGCACCGTTTCCGCAGGCGGATGTCGTCGTCGCGTGCGATGTGCTGCATTACGTCGATTCGGACGCGCAGGAAGCCGTGCTGCGCCGCGTGCGCGCGAGTCTCGCGCCGGACGGCGTGCTTCTGCTGCGCGTCAGCGACGCCGGCGCGGGCTGGCGTGCGAGCGTCGATCGCGCCGTCGATTTCGGCATGCAGCTCGCCCGTTCGGGGCGCACGAACGGGCTGACGGTGCGCAGCGAGTCGCAATGGCTCGCGCTGCTCGCCGGCCTGCGCTTTCACGTGACCATTCGTCCGATGGGCAACGGCACGCACGCGGCGAATCGTCTGCTGATTGCGCGGGCCTCCGACTGACGCGCGCCGGGTCCGAAAGGTCTCGTTTGTTACAATTCATCGGATTCGAACGCCATCGGACTTTTAGGCTCCAGCCCGTAGTGAACCCTCTTCTGCTAACGCATTTCACCGCCACGAGCTGCGCGGGCCGCGGCCTCGACGCGACGCTCGCCGCCCTCTCGGAGGCACGCGGCGGACTCGCGCCGTGCGATTTCGAAGGCGCCGCGCTGCGCACGTTCACGGGCCGCGTCGCCGGCATCGAAGACGCGCCGGTACGCGCGGATCTCGCCGAATTCGACTGCCGCAACAACCGCCTCGCGCAACTGGCGATGACGCAGGACGGCTTTCACGAGCGCATACGCGAAGCGATCGCGCGCTACGGCGCGCCACGCGTCGGCGTTTTCATGGGCACGAGCACGGCGGGCATTCTGGAGACGGAACTCGCCTACCGGCGGCGCGATGAAAAAACCGGCGCGCTGCCCGCCGACTTCAACTACGCGACCACGCACAATCCCTATTCGCTCGCCGGTTTCGTGCGCGCGTACTTCGGGCTGCGCGGGCCGGCGGTGTCGGTGTCGTCGGCGTGTTCGTCGGGCGCGAAGGTGTTCGGCTCGGCGCGGCGCATGCTGGAAACCGGTCTGATCGATGCAGCCGTGGTCGGCGGCGTCGATACGCTCTGTCTCACGACGCTCTACGGCTTCAACTCGCTCGAACTGCTCGCGCCGGGGCCGTGCAAACCGTTCGACGTGAAGCGCGACGGCATTTCCATCGGCGAGGCGGCGGCGTTCGGGCTGCTCGAACGCGACTCGGCCAGCCACGCCCATGACGACGCGATCCGCCTGCTCGGCATCGGCGAATCGAGCGATGCGTATCACATGTCGTCGCCGCATCCCGAAGGACTCGGCGCGCGCATGGCGATGGAACAGGCGCTCGCGAACGCCGGACTCGACGCGCGCGATATCGGCTACGTGAATCTGCACGGCACCGCCACGCCCAGCAACGACGCCGCCGAAAGCCGCGCGCTCACGAGCCTGTTCGACCGCGTGCCGTGCAGCTCGACCAAGGGCGCGACGGGTCATACGCTCGGTGCGGCGGGCGCGCTCGAAGCGGTGATCGCGGCGCTCGCGTTGCGGCACCAGATGATTCCGGCGGGCGCCAACACGAGCGAGCCGGACCCCGCGCTCGGCCTCGACTACGTGCTCACGACACGCGACGCGCCGTTGCGCGCGGTGCTGTCCAACTCGTTCGGCTTCGGCGGGACGAACTGCAGTCTCGTGTTCGGACGCAAGGGAGCGGGCCCGGCATGACTCCATTGCGTGCTTATATCGAAGGCGTCGGCGTGATCGGGCCGGGACTCGCCGACTGGCCTCGCACCGCCGATGTGCTGACGCATCGCGCGTTGCGGACCGTCGCGCCGACCGTATTGCCCGCGCCCGCCGCCTTGCCTTCCGCCGAACGGCGCCGCACCGGGCCGGTCGTGCGCGCGGCGCTCGCGGCGGCGCACGAAGCGGCCGCTCAGAGCGGGCGCGATGCCGCGACGCTCGCCGCCGTGTTCGCGGCATCCGGCGGCGACGGCGGGAATTTTCATGCGATCTGCGAAACCCTCGCGAGCGACGATCCGCAAATTTCGCCGACGCGCTTTCACAACTCCGTCCACAACGCGCCCGCGGGCTACTGGAGCATCGCGACGCGCGCGATGGCCGCATCGAACGTGCTGTGCGCGTACGACGGCAGCTTCGCGGCGGGCTTGCTGGAAAGCCTCGCGCAAGTGAGCGTCGATGGCGCGGCGACGCTGCTCGTCGCGTATGACACGGACTATCCGGAGCCGTTGCGCCACGCGCGCCCGATCGCGGACGCGTTCGGCGTCGCGCTCGTGCTCGCGCCGCAAAAGAGCGAGTGCACGCTCGCGCGCATCGAGGCGCATCTCACCGACGCGCACGCGTTCACTTTCGCCGATGCCGGTCTCGAAGCGCTGCGTCTGTCGAATCCCGCCGCGCGCGCTTTGCCGTTGCTCGAAGCGCTGGCGTGCGGGAAGGCATCGGGCGTCGTGCTCGATTATCTCGACGACACGCGCCTCGCCGTGAATATCGATCCATCATGACGGCCGCGCACATTTTCGATCGCGAGTGGATCGCCGCGCGCATTCCGCACAGCGGCGCGATGTGTCTGCTGGATGGCGTCGTCGCGTGGGATGCGCAACACATCCGCTGCGCCGCGACGAGCCATCTTCGCGCGGACAATCCGCTGCGCTCGAAGGGGCGGCTCGCGTCGGTGTGTGGCATCGAATACGCCGCGCAGGCGATGGCGACGCACGGCGCGCTCGTCGGCGACGAAAGCAAGCGCCCGCGTGTCGGCATGCTGACGAGCGTGCGCGGCGTGCAAACGCACGTCGACAGGCTCGACACGCTCGACGGCCCGCTCGATATCGAAGCCGAGCGCCTGGGCGGCGACGAGAACACGGTGCTCTACCGCTTCACCGTTCACTGCGCCGGACGATTGCTGTTGAACGGACGCGCCGCCGTGATTCTCGACGCTGCTCAGGCTGCCGGTTTCGTCGCGCAATAAGCGGAGAAAATGCCGAGCTCGACGTCGCGGCGCACGTTCACGAAGCCCGCGCGCTCGATCGCCGAGATGACCGTGTCCGGCGGCACGCAAGCCTCGATCGTGTCCCAGTAATAGCGCATCAGCTCGACGCTTTCCCCTTTCTTCCCGACGATGCGCGCGATCATCGGCACGACGCCGCGCATGTAGAACTTCAGTGCCGCGACGCCCATGCCATGCGCGGGCCGCGTGATTTCGAGCACGCAAAGGCGTCCGCCGGGCGCGAGCACGCGAAAATATTCATCGAAGGCTTTGGCGAGATCGCCGACGTGGCGCAGCGCGAAACCCATGCTGAGGAAGTCGTAGGCGGCGCTTTCGCACGGCAGATCCTCCGCGGTGCCGATGCGCGTCTCCACGCCAACCGGCAAATGCGCCTCGCCCACCATGCCCGGACTCGGATCGACGCCCGTGACGAGCGCCGGATCGCCCGTGATCGCGACTGCTTCCTTCGTGACGATCCCGGTGCCCATGCCGACGTCGAGCACGCGCATGCCACGCGCGAGACCCGCCGAACGCAACGCCCGGTTGCGATACCACGGGCCGGAGCCGAAGGCCATCGCGCGTTCGATGGCGTCGTAGTCCGAGGCGGTGCGATCGAACATGCCGCGCAGCCAGAGACGCCTTCCGGATTCGTCGGCGTAGTAGGAAGTGAGCGGCTCGTGCGGGGCTTTATGGTCGATCGGGTCGATCTCTTCGCGCCGGGGTGAAGTCATCGCGTCTCCTGTGACTGTTCGTGTGCCTGCAAGCCGCCGTGCACGTTTTTATCACAGGACAGTTCATTCGGCGATCGCGGCCAGCACTTCCGCCGTCGCACTCGCGACGACCGCTCGCGGCGCGGCGATATCGGGTGCGGGCAACGCCAGCGTCATCGCCTTGCGCGCGCGCATCAGCGAGTTGCGCACGCGGCGCTCCGGGCGGCTGAACATGCCGCCGCCGACCAACGCGACGAACGATGCGATGAGCGGCACCGCGAGCAGCATCGTCGCGAACTTGAAGAGACCGAGTTTCAGCGGACTTTGCGACGCCCACGCGGACCACGCGATCGCGAATCCCATGTAAGCGACGCCCGCCGGCGCACCCGCCAGTTCGGGCATGCCGATACGTTGCGCGAGCGGCATCGGAAAAATCAGAACCAGGAGGACGATGCTCGACATCGCGTGAACGAGCAGCGCGCGCCGCTGCTTCAGGAGCCCGGTGACCGACCAGAACGCGAGCACGAGCACGAAAGGCGGACACGCCGCCACCACGGCGGCGAGCGCGAGATAGACCACGACGCCGCTCATCAGATTGCGCAAGTAACCTTCCGACGACGCGTAAAACACCATGTACCCCGCCGCCATCGCCGCCACGCACGCGACGAACGCGATGATGCCACCCTCTCCCGCCGGCGAAACGGCGAGTCTCAGCATTAGAAGACTCGTGAAGCCGATCAGAAAAATCAGGAACCGCACAACCGAAAAACGCTGCTTCATACCTCACCCCTTTCCCCGGATGGTGCGAGCGGTCGCCGGTACGGTCGCTCTGCCGCGCGCCGGTGGCGTGGCGCGCCGCTGCAGACCTTATGGCACCTGTCTTCGCCCATCTATCGCTCGCGTCCGCATTCGAATGACGGATCGCGCGCTCAAAAGCGCCGCCGCGAATAGCCTTTCGGTCTTTCGCGGTCGACGTCTCTTTATCGACGGGAAAACGGGGAATCTTTAGCCCGTGTGCGTCGGGCTTCGGCGGGGATGAATGTCAGCGCGTGAGCGGCTTCGCGAATTCCATGGACGACGCGCGCACGAACTTGCCCGCGCCCAGATGGTGGATCGTGTGCAGCGGCTGATTGGTTTCGTCGATGTTCCAGTGCCCGTCGACGAACACGCGCGAATCGGCGGCGGCCGCGACGACTTCCGCGAAACAGGTGTCGTAGGCGTCTTCCGTATGCTTTTCGTCGATCAGTTTGCATTCGAGCCACGCCGCACAGCCGGTCTCGATGAGCGGCAGGCCGAGCACCGGCCCTTCCATCGTTTCGATGCCGAAGGCTTCGAACTTGTCGATCTCGCGGCCGCTCGTCGAGCCGACCGCGTACGTGACGTCGATCATCGCCGCGCCCGGCACGATCACGCCGAACGTGCCGCTCGCCGCGGCCAGTTCGCGCGTGTAAGTGCGCTTGTCGATCACGACGGCGATACGCGGCGGCGTGAATTCCACCGGCATCGACCAGGCGGCGGCCATGACGTTGCGGCGTGAGCCGTGCGCGCTGGTGACGAGGACGGTCGGTCCGTGGTTGATGAGACGGCTGGCGTGCTCCAGCTTGACGGGACGAAAGTGGCTCATGGCTTTATGCATGCAAAGGACAATTCGCGTGATTGTATGTGGCATTCAAAATGCGCGCGTCGGTGGGTGGTCGAATCCGGTTCGAGATTCGCTTGACAGACGCTCTTACGATATATATCTTTAGATATGTTTTACGACATATCTGGAGTGTTCCTATGAAATCCCGTTGCTTTCAACGCGCGCGTGAAGCCGGTTTCCGCGCATTCGGATCGGCTTTTCCCTTCGATGCGCCCGAGTGGGCCGAGCGCTCGATTTTCGAACGCTGGGGCATGATCGGCCGTCATCGCCACGGTGGCGGCGGTCGTTTCGGCGGCGGCCCCGGTGGAATGGGCGGCATGGGTGGATTCGGCGGCGAAGACGGCATGCCGCGCGGCCGCAAGTTCTCGTCCGACGATCTGCAACTGCTGCTGCTCGCGATGCTCGCCGAAGCGCCGCGTCATGGCTATGAACTCATCAAGGCGCTTGAAGACCGCTCGAACGGCTTCTACGCGCCGAGTCCCGGCATGGTCTATCCGGCGCTCACGTATCTGGAAGAACTGGGCTATGCGACCGTCGAACTGGAAGGCAATCGCAAGCGCTACGCGCTCTCGGATGCGGGCCGCGACTATCTCGCGTCGAACCGCGAGCGCGTCGACATCATGCTCGCGAAGCTCACGCATTTCGCACGCAAAATGGATCTCGTGCGCCGCGCCTACATGGGCGAGGAAGTCGACGACACGGCCAGCGACAGCGCCTGGGCGCCCGAGCTGATCGCCGCGCGCCGCGCGCTGAAAAAAGCGCTGCTGTTGCGTACCGATGCATCGCCGGACGAGCAACGCCGCATCGCCGCGATCCTTGCCCGTGCGACGGCCGAAATCGAACAGAATCCCGCGCCGAAGCAGGTATAAAAAGGAGCCATTCACGATGACAGATTCCATCCTGCAAGACCGGCCCGATCTCGAAGTCACGCGCGTACGCCACGCGCTCAAGTTCCGCCTGCTGCACGTTACGCGCGTGAAGCCGCTCACTCCGTCTCTCGTGCGCGTGACTTTCACGGGCGATTCGCTCGACGATTTCGTCAGCGCCTCCTTCGACGATCACGTGAAGCTGTTCTTCCCGCAACCCGGCGAGACGATGCCCGCAATCCCGCAAGCCGGCCCCGATGGCCCCACGTTCGATCCCGCGAAGCCGCGTCCGATCGCGCGCGATTTCACACCGCGCCGCTTCGACCGCGAAGCGCGCGAGCTCGATATCGAATTCGCGCTGCACGAAGCCGGGCCCGCGACGGCATGGGCCGCGCAAGCCGCGCCGGGGCAGTGTCTCGGCATCGGCGGACCGCGCGGGTCGTTCGTGATTCCGACGCAGTTCGACTGGCATCTGATGATCGGCGATGAAACCGCGCTGCCCGCCATCGCGCGTCGTCTGGAAGAACTGCCTGAAGGCACGCGCGCCGCGACGCTGATCGAAGTTGCGGATCAATCGGCGCGCATCGAATTCGATACGCGCGCCGATCTTTACGCGCAATGGCGCTATCGCAACGAGAGCGAGCATCCCGGCGGCGCGCTGCTGCTCGCCTTGCGCGAAACCTACGTGCCCGATGGCGAAGGCTACGTGTGGGCCGCGGGCGAAGCCACGCTGATGCGCGCGGTCCGCAAGCTGCTTTGCGATGAACGCGGCGTCGACAAAAAGCGCATTCGTGCTTCCGCTTACTGGAAGCGTGGCGAGCAAGGCGTGCACGAAACGATCGACGGATGATTCGCTGAGCGCAAAACCGCGATAATGGCGGCACGGAGACATTCAACGCTCATCAAACGGTGGCGCAACCATGACCGACACGTTCAAGAAAAAGCCCGCGCAATCAGGCGGCCTGCGCAAATCCCTGACGAGCTATGGAGACAACGGCTTCTCGCTGTTCTTGCGCAAGGCGTTCATCAAGGGTGCGGGTTATACCGACAGCGCGCTCGATCGTCCGGTGATCGGCATCGTCGATACGGGCAGCGCGTATAACCCGTGTCATGGCAATGCGCCGCAACTGATCGAAGCGGTGAAGCGCGGCGTGATGCTGGCGGGCGGCTTGCCGATGGACTTTCCGACGATATCGATCGCCGAATCGTTCTCGCAGCCGACGAGCATGTACTTGCGCAACCTGATGTCGATCGACACGGAAGAGATGATTCGCGCTCAACCGATGGACGCAGTCGTGTTGATCGGCGGATGCGACAAGACCGTACCGGCGCAACTCATGGGCGCGGCATCGGCGGGCATTCCCGCGATCCAGCTCATCACGGGCTCGATGCTCACGGGCGCGCATCGAGGCGAGCGCGTCGGCGCATGCACGGATTGCCGCCGCTACTGGGGCCGTTTTCGCGCGGAGGAAATCGACGCGGAGGAAATCGCCGCCGTGAACAATCAACTCGTCGCGAGCGTGGGCACCTGTTCCGTGATGGGCACGGCAAGCACGATGGCCTGTATCGCCGAAGCGCTCGGCATGACGATGCCGGGCGGCGCATCGCCGCCCGCGGTCACGTCGGATCGCATGCGCATCGCCGAGCTTACCGGCACGCAAGCGGTGCGGATGGCGCACGATGACCTCAGCATCGACAAGATCCTCACCGCCGAGGCATTCGAGAACGCGATGCGCGTGCTGCTTGCGATCGGCGGCTCGACGAACGGCATCGTGCATCTCACCGCAATCGCGGGACGCATGGGTTATGACGTCGATCTAAAGGCGCTCGATCGCATGGGACGCGAAACGCCCGTGCTCGTCGATCTGAAGCCGTCCGGCTCGCATTACATGGAGGACTTCCACAAGGCGGGCGGCATGGCGACGCTCTTGCGCGAATTGAAACCGCTGCTCAACCTGAACACGTTGACCGTAACCGGGCGCACGCTTGGCGAAGAGATCGAAGCCGCGGGGCCGGCATTCGAGCAGGATGTCGTGCGTCCCTTCGACAAGCCGATCTATCCGCAAGGCGGCATCGCGGTGCTCGAAGGCAATCTTGCGCCGGGCGGCGCGATCATCAAGCAATCGGCGGCGGATGCGAAGTTGATGGAGCACGAAGGCCGCGCGGTCGTGTTCGAGAATGGCGCGGATCTCGCGGCGCGCATCGATTCCGACGATCTCGACGTCACGCCCGACGATATTCTCGTGCTGAAGAACATCGGACCGAAGGGTGCGCCGGGCATGCCGGAAGCCGGCTATATCCCGATTCCGCGCAAGCTCGCGGTGAAGGGCGTAAAGGATATCGTGCGCATCTCCGACGGACGCATGAGCGGCACGGCCTTCGGCACCATCGTGCTGCATGTGACGCCGGAATCGGCGGTGGGCGGACCGCTCGCGCACGTTCGAAGCGGCGATCGCATTCGGCTCAGCGTGTCGAAGCGCGAGATCAGCCTGCTCATCAGCGATGAAGAACTCGCTGCGCGTGCGAAGGAAGCGCCCGTTGACGTGCCGGGTGCGGATCGTGGTTATCGGAAGTTGTTTTACGACACGGTGACGCAGGCGGACAAGGGCGTCGATTTCGATTTTCTGCGCGCAACGCAGACGCGAGGCGTGATTCCGCGCGGATGATGGAGCGCGGCATCACGACGTCCGACAGGCACCTCGTCCAGCGATGCGACGAACGCGGCAGTATCGGCGATGAGCATGCGCGGACCATTTGCATTCAATATGTCGCATGCAAGATGCCGATCCGCGCGCTTCGTTTTAAGATAGCCACTTCTTCGCAACCGGCTCGATGCGCCAGGAGCGGCAGGGTGTTTCTATTCAAATGTGGACATGGCGCGGCGCTGTGCCTGAGCTTCGCGTTGGCATGCGGAACCGTGTGCGCGCTTGCAGCCACACCGCGTGCTGGCCAGGCGGCGAGTGCCGTGGAAGCCGCGAGCGGCATATCGATGCAAGGCATCATGTCCGCCGATGCGCTTCCGCCCAACTTCACCGGCGACGATCCCGAGCACGTCCGCGACGCGCTCGCGGGGCATCCTGCGCCGGGACAGCCGGCGTCGATCACGAACCGCGTGCGGGCGTTTCTCTCGCGTCCGTTTCGCAAGCCGCAAGGCGCGTCCGCGCCTGCGGGCGCCAGTCAGCCGCCCGGGCAGACCGATCGCACGTTCACGTTCGTGATTCCGGTTTCGTATGGCGTGCGCTATTTGTCGAAGAAGAAGGTGCTTTCGGTGAACGTGTCACTGGCGGCGCCCGAAAATCCCGACGCCATTCTGCTCAAGCAGACGGTGAAGGGGCAAAGCGGCCGCAAGCTCGTCGTCGCGCCCGAGGCCAAGGAGAAGGGCTTCGTTCAGACCGTCGACGTCATCCAGTTGAAGCCGGAAAGCGGCCTCAAGACGACCGTCAGCGGCCGTGTCATGCTGCCGCGTTTCGATCATGAACGCGGTAACGGCGACTTCGCAATCGTGCTCATCTGCTCGCTCGCGCCACCCTATCTGACCGACGACATCGAGCACAGCGCTCCCACCGACGAAGAGCCCACGGACATCACCCGCAGGACATCGACGTTGAATGGAAGGGTCGACGCGGCGTGGCTCATCGACAGCAAGGAAGGCACGATCATCACGAAGCGCTTGCACCTCGTGAAATAGGTCGGAGTAGACGACTTTGTCTACCTGTCCGTCAGCATGCTCGCACCATCGCCAGGAACTTGACATCACGCGCGAACGCATGAGCGGACGTCCGTGCGAAACCATCGCGACCCGAACGACTACAATCGAGTGCGAACACGCTCAGCGCTATTCATCAGATGCACGTCATAGGCAAATGAGCCCTTGAATCACGATGTTTTCGATGCGAAGCGTCGCCATTGCCGCGCGCCAGATCGTGCGGCAATGGCGTCACGCGGAGAACCTGAATGCCCGCCAGATTGAACGCCGTTCGCAAGACCGGACGCATGGTCAGTCGCCGGCTGATGCGACGCAACAGCACCGCCGCGATGCGCTTCGCCGATGCGTTCTCGCGATTTCCGGCGCTCGCCGGGCTCATCGGCACGGCCATCGCCATTTCCATGGCCGTGTTGTCGTTTGCCGCGCTATGGCAAGGACGCGCGCAGGCGCTGCAGAACGCGCATCAGGCGGCGGCCAACCTGGTCGCCACCTTGAGCGCCGATATCGCGCGCAACGTCGAAGCGAGCGACCTCTCGCTGCGCACCATCGTCAGCGGCATGCAAAATCCCGCAGTGATGGCGCTTCCTCCCGACCTGCGCAAGCTCGTCCTGTTCGACGGCGCCACCGGCATGAACTATGTCGGCGGCGCGTTCGTGATGAATCGCGAAGGACGCATCGTCGTCGAACGCGATCCTTCCAAGCATGCGGACCTGCTCTTCAACGATCGCGAGTACTTCAAGGTTCACGCCGACCATCCCGACGCCGGCCTCTTCATTTCCGGGCCCTACGCGTCGCGTCTGCGCAACGGCGCGGACTCGCTCGCGTTGAGCAGGCGCATCGATGCGCCGGATGGTTCGTTCGCGGGCGTCGCCGTGATCGCGTTGAACGTCGCCTATTTCAAGAACCTGCTTTCGCGCGTGGACATAGGCCGGTCGGGCTCGGTATTCATTGTGCAGCAGGACGGCGTGATGATCGCGCGCAAGCCTGCGCTGCCCTCGGACGGAGGCGGGTATGTCGCCAGGTCGCCGACCTTCGCCGTGATGCGGGACGCACCGTCCGGCTCGTATATATCGAGATCGCCGCTCGACGGCGTGCGGCGGCTTTATACCTTCCAGCACGTGCCCGGCACGCAACTGATCGCGGCGGTCGCGCCCGCGGAGGATGAAGTGCTGGCCGCGTGGCACGAGCGCAGCATCGTCATTGGCGGCTTGACGATGATGTTCGGCGGCGGCTTCGTCGTCATCTCCTGGCTGCTCGCGATCTCGCTAAGGTCGCGCGCGATCGCGCAAGTGAAACTGCAACGGCTTGCCGGCACCGATTCGCTCACGGGCTTGAGCAACCGCCGCGCGCTGGACCGCCGGCTCGACGAAGAATGGCGGCGTGCCCGTCGCGCCGATCAACCGTTGTCCGCGTTGTTCGTCGACGTCGATTACTTCAAGCTCTACAACGACACCTACGGTCACGCGATGGGCGACGATGCGCTGGTCGCTGTGGCCGATTGCATACAAAATTCCGCCAAACGGCCCGGCGACATCGTCGCGCGCTACGGCGGCGAGGAATTCGTGGTCGTGCTGCCGGGCGCCGACGCGAGCGGCGCGCTCACGTTCGCCGAACGCCTGCGCGTGAAGGTGGAAGATCTCGCCATCGCGAACAGCGCGGCGCCGAGGGGCGTGCTGACGATCAGCATCGGCATCGCGACCGGCTCGCCGCGTCAGGTGGAAGACGCGCTCAAGCTGCTCAATAATGCCGACGCGGCGCTCTATCTCGCCAAACGAACCGGACGCAATCGCTCGATCCATGAAGACAGTGTCGCGAGCGGCGGCGCGTAGAGCGAGGCACGCAACATCGCGCGTATCATGCATCGTGAATGCAATCGTGCATTTTGCATGCCGCATTCAAACTACATTCGAGCGTATTCAGCACAGAAGGAGACACTCCGATGCCTGCATCCACCGCCGTATTCGCGATACTGTTCTCGCTGTTGCTTGGCGCGATGATTCCCGGCCCGAGTTTCGTGGTCGTGGCGCGCAATGCGATCGGCATATCGCGCGCCGATGGTCTCGCGACCGCGCTCGGCATGGGCGTCGGCGGCATCTTCTTCGGCGGAATTGCGCTCGCGGGACTCTATACGCTGCTCGTCGCCGTCGAGTGGCTCTACGTCGGGCTGAAGGTCGCGGGCGGCCTTTATCTGATCTACATCGCGTCGAAGATCTGGCGCGGCGCCGCGCAGCCGCTGCAAATGCCGACGACGCAAGACGATGCGCCCCCGCTCACGACGAGCGTGCGCAAGTCGTTCTGGCTCGGCCTGACGACACAGTTGAGCAATCCGAAGACCGCCATCTGGTATGGCAGCATCTTCGCAGCGCTCCTGCCGCAACATCCTCCGCTGTGGTGCTACTTCGTGCTCCCGCCGATGGTCTTCGCGATCGAGACGGGCTGGTACACGGTCGTCGCTCTGGGATTCTCCAGCAAGCGCCCGCGCGAGATGTATCTGCACGCGAGGAAATGGATCGACCGAATCGCCGCGAGCGTGATCGCGATGCTCGGGCTGCGGCTCGTGCTCACCGCAGGTAGAACCGGTTTGTGATGTCGCATGCAAAAGACATAACGCAAACTGGTATCAAACATTTCGCATGCAAAAGACGAAAGGCAGAAGGCCGGGCGCGCCGCGAGGCACGTCCGGCCTTCGCTCACTGGCAGACTCGAAGCGTCCGCATCACAGCGGATGCAGCTTGCCGTCGAGGTCCATCGTCCACTGTGAGCCGTCCTTGAACGTCAGCACGCCGCTTTGAGCGTCGATGTGAATGGGCTTGCCGGCCGGCTCCTTCTTGTCGCCTCCGACGATCCGGGACATCTCGGCAGAGGACAGTTTCTGGGCGTGTTGCAGATCGTCGAGCTTCAGGTTCGCCATGGCGTTTCTCCTTGCGGTGCGTAAGCGGGTGTTCGTTGGAATCGAATCGAGCGCGAAAGCACTCGCTGCAGTCTTTTGCATTCGTTATGCCAACGCGCGATGCACAAGGCTTTGAAGCCCGTAGCGCCTTACTCCGTGGGCCCCTGGGATGTAGAGACGCACTGTTCATCGACGCGGCAAGTCAGACACGCACCAACACACTGTGCGCGGCAGTGTCGGCGTCACGACGACATCTCGCATCGTTTCGTTTCGCTTACGGTCGTTGACGCCGGACTTGCCTTTTACCGGCGCTCAAGCATCCGGCGAGACGACCGGCACTTGCACAAGAAGCGATGATTCCCAAGACGCACGAACGGTCGGAGACATCTGCAACGGCCGTCTTCTCTCCGCCAATCGCATTGCGCGGTTTCAGTTCGGCTTGCCGCTCGATAACCGCATCAAACTCGATCGTTAGCATCCGAAGCTCGTCAGCGCGGCAATCGGCCCGCATGGCCGGCATGCGTACCGCCTTCGTTCTTTTCACCCTTCTCCTCTTCCATCCCGCGCCGTACGCATTGGCATAATGCAGCAGCAAGTGCATGGCCGATCATTCCGCTTCATCACCGAACGAGACCGCATGACAGCGATCATCCGCACGCGACAACGCGTACGCGCCTTTTTCGGCGCACCGGAAGCCAGACGCCTCCTTCGCACGCTGATGAGTTGCGCGATCAGCTACGCCGCCGCGCGTCTCGCGGCGCTGCCCGAAGGGTATTGGGCGCTCATCACGACGCTCGTCATCGTGACGCAACCGAGCCTCACGCAAGCCGTCGATATTGCCCGCGATCAGATCATCGGCGCATTCATCGGCGCGGTGACGGGCGTGCTCGGTATCGTCGCGATGGAACGTGGCACGCCGCCGCTGGTGGTGTTCTCCGTCGCGCTCGTTCCGCTGGCCGCGTTGAGCGCCAAACGTCCCGCGTTCAGGCTTGCATGCGTGACGCTCGTGATCGTCGTGTTGATTCCGGCAGGACCCGGCTCGCCTTTCGAACGGCCGATGCATCGCGTGCTGGAGATCCTGATCGGCGCGGCATCGTCGTTCGTCGTGTCGGCGCTGTGGCCGAATCGCGCGCTCGCGGCCGCTCGTGCAAGCGTCGCCGATACGTTGAGAAGCCTCGGTCAGTTGATCGGACTGTATCTGTCGGGCGAACAGGACGAAGCGCGCGCGACGCGCCTCGAAACGCAGAGCACCGACGCGCAAAAAGCGTTCGACGATGCGTTGAAGGAAGCCGAGCGCGAACACATTATCGTGCTCGTGCAGAACCAGCGCTCGGATGCCATCGACAAGGCCGCGCCTTTTCTGCGTCGTCTGCATAGCGATGCGCTCTTTCTCGCGAAGGCGGTATCGCGCCTCGATAGCGAGACCTGCGCGGCGCGGCTCGGCACCACGGGCCGCGCGTTGCAGTCGTTGTTCGAGACGCTCGCGAGCGTGCTTGCATCGAATCGTCGGGACGATGCGAGACTCGCGCGCGCACGCTCCTGCGTGGATGAACTCAAGAGCATGCTCGCGCAGCAGGAAGCGACGCATGGCGCGCAGGAAGCGGCGCAGTTCGTCGTCGGCCTGATCGTCGCGGATCTCGATGCGCTGATCGGCACGATCTATCCGCTCAAGGAGTCATCGGCCTAGCGTGAAAGGCCGCGCGCATCGATCGGCCATATATCCGTCACGCGGCCGTTTCGATGACACACGTATTCATCGTAGAGATTGACGGTCGGATCGCAATGGCCGGGCGGCAATAGAACACGTTTGCCGACGCGTTCCGCGAAGTCGACTTCAGGCTCGCGCTGCGCCTTCAACATGCCGTGCTCGTCGTTCGCGCAGAGGTAGGTCAGCGCGGGCTCGCTGTTCGCATCGAGCCACTGCACGCTGCGCGGCAGGCCTGAATCCACTGCGAGCCCTTTCAGGCCGACATCGCATACGGCCATGCCGGGGCGCGTCGCGCTCATGATCATCGACAGCACGAAGAGGCTATGACGCCAGCGCAAGTCGCCACTCCAGCCGATGCCGCCGTAGTCGCCGTCCATGAACAGATACGAGCCGGGTTGCAACTCGGTGAAGACGCCGCTCGTTGCGTCGAACTCGACCGTGCCGGTGCCGCCTCCCGTCACGATAGCGCAAGCCACGCCGCGTGCATCGAGCGCGCGCACGTAGCGTGCGGCAACGTCGGCAGCGCGGCTTGCTTCGTCCTTGCGCGCGGTCCAGTCGATAACATGTTGTATGCCGCCGTGATACGCCTGAATGCCGGCGAAGCGCAACGCGCTCTGCGATGCGATGCCATCGACGATTGCGAGCAACGCGTCCTCGTTCGTCACGCCGCAGCGATGCTGCCCGGCATCGACTTCCGGCAGCACGTCGATCGTCACGCCCGCGCGCGCCGCCGCATCGCCGAGCGCCTGCACCTGCGGCAACGCATCCACGCAAACCGAAAGACGCACATGCGATGCCAGTTCGACCGCCATCGCGAGCTTGTCCACGCCAACGAATTCGTTGCTCACGTGAATGCTCTTCACGCCAGCCGCCGCGAACGGATAAGCCTCCGACAACTTCTGACAGCACACGCCGACCGCGCCCGCTTCGATCTGACGCCTCGCGATCTCGCTGGACTTGTGCGCCTTCGCATGTGGACGCAACGCGACGCCGTGGCGCATCGCGAACGCCGACATCGCCGCAAGATTGGCGTCGAAGGCATCGAGATCGATGGTCAAGGAAGGCGTGGCGACGGAGGCGAGTGAATCGCCCACGCGGGCGGCGGGTGGAGGTACGAGCGTCATGGCGGGTCGTGTCGATGGAATGCGATCAGGCATCGATCATAGCGCTGAATTTTGCATGTCGAATGCATAAAACCAGTTGCCCTGAAGTCGGCTTCATGCCGGGATTTCCGTTTCCAGGATCGCGCCTTCGTCCTTGAGCGCCTGAATGCGTGCGTCGTCGAAACCGTATTCGTTTAGCACTTCGCCGGTGTGCTGCCCGAGCAACGGCGCGGGCCGCGAAGCGTTCGTCGTTCCCTCGGAGAAATGGATCGGCAAGCCGATGCCGCGCATCGGCCCCGCGAGCGGATGCTCCGTCTCGACGATCATCCCGCGCGCGATCGCCTGTTCGTGCGACGACGCCTGCGGCACACCGAGCACCGCGCCGCTCGGCAAGCCGATTTCGTCGAACGTGACGAGCCACTCGTCGGTGGTCCGTTCGGCGAGGCGCGCGGTGATGATCTCGACGAGCGCCTCACGATGCCTCAGGCGTCCCGCGTTGCTCTGGAAACGCTCGTCGTCGGCGAGGCCGGGAATGTCGAGCACGCCGACGAGCCGCTCGTAGTTGCTCTGATTCGCCGCGCCGATGTTGATCCAGCCGTCGCGCGTGCGAAACGCCTGATACGGCGCGCTCGTCGGATTGGCGGAGCCTGCTTTCGGCAGCACCGTGCCGTCCGCGAAATAGTTGGCGAAGGCCCAGTACATCTGTTGCAGGCCGGCTTCGAAGAGCGACGTATCGACCATCTGGCCGAGGCCCGTCGTCTGCTTTCTGGCATAGGCCGCGCTGATGCCGAGCGCCGCGAGAATCCCCGCGTTGATATCGGTGACGGGCGAGCCCGCCTTGATCGGCGCCTGTCCCGGCTCGCCGGTCATGCTCATCAGGCCGCTCATGCCCTGCGCGATGAGATCGAAGCCGCCCTTGTCAGCCATCGGCCCGCTGCGGCCATAACCCGAAATCGCGCAATAAATGAGGCCGGGGTTCATCGACTTGAGCGTTTCGTAGCCCATGCCCAGCTTTTCCATCGTGCCGCGCCGGTAGTTCTCGGTCACCACATCCGCGCTTGCGAGCATCTTGCCGAGCACTTCCTTGCCGCCGTCCGTCTTCAGATTGAGGGCGATGCCGCGCTTGTTGCGGTTCACGATCATGAACGACGCGGACTCGCCGCTCGGAAGAATCGGCGCGAAACGCCGGCAATCGTCGCCATTTGGTATTTTTTCGACCTTGATGACATCGGCGCCCATGTCCGCGAGCATCATCCCGCAGATCGGCCCGGACATGATGTGCGCGAGCTCGATCACGCGCATGCCTGCAAGCGGCCCCGCGCCCGGTGCAACCGCCGGTTTCGTGTCTGTCATGTCAACGTCCTTCGAATTGGGGTTTGACCTTGTCGAGGAAGGCCTGATAGCCCGTGCGGAAATCCTCCGTGCCGAAGCATGCGAAGCCTTCGTCGCGCTCTTCGTCCGTGAGCGGCGCGGGGTCCATCACTCGGCGCACGAACTGCTTGTGCCAGCGCGCGACGAGCGGCGCGCCATCCGCGATGCGCCGCGCGGTTTCACGAGCGTGCGCGGTGACTTCATCATCCGCGACGACCCGCGTGACGAGTCCCTTCGCAAGCGCTTCTTTTGCATCAAAAATACGTCCTTCGAGCAGAATCTCGAGCGCGACGGAGGGCCCCGCGAGACGCACGAGCCCTTCCATTTCCGCATGCGCCATCACGAGGCCGAGATTCTTGATGGGCACGCCGAAGCGGCTCGATTCGCCGCAAATGCGCAGATCGCACATCGCCGCGATCTCGAGGCCGCCACCGACGCAGATGCCATGAATCATCGCGACAATCGGATGCCGGCACTCGCGCAATGCATGCAAAGTGCGATGCATGATCGCGCCGTACTCGCGCGCCTGCCCGACATTCGAGCGATCCGTGCGGAACTCGCCGATGTCGTTGCCGGGCGAAAACGCCTTCTCGCCCGCGCCACACAGCACGATGCAGCGCAGGGAATCGTCGCCGGAAAGCGTTTCGATGGTCTCGCCGAGCGCGCGCCACAACGGCTTCGTCATCGCGTTGAGTTTCTCGGGCCGGTCGATCACGACCGTCGCGATGTCGCCATCGCGCTCGATCAGGATGGATGGTTCAGCCACGTCGCCTCCTTGGATTGAATGCTGAATGCTAAATGCGTCATTCGATCCGGTTCAACGCATGCAAAATGCATTGAACCGCCGCGCCCGCCCGCTCACACGAATTTGCGCGCGTCCGCCGCGTCTTTCTTTTCCTCATCGACTTCGAGCGCGCGGTCCGGCCGCATCGTGAACGAGAGGATGATGCCGACGGCCATCAGGATCATCGATACGGTGAACGGCAGGTTCCAGTTGCCCGTTCGATCGATCAGCCAGCCGCCCACGACCGGGCTGATGATGGCCGCCAGCGCCGATCCGGAATTCATGATGCCGGACGCGGTGCCCGAGTGTTTCGGCGCGATGTCCATCGGCACGGACCACATCGGGCCGATCGTCATTTCGTTGAAGAAGAAGCCGGCCGAGAGACACACCGCCGCGAGCGTGATGGAGATGTCGGAGACCAGCATGATCGGCGCGAGCGACAGCAGCGTCAGCAGCATGCACACGCCCACCATCACGTTGCGCGCGAGGCGCACGTTGCCGCTCTTTCTCAGGATGCGGTCGGTGAGCGAGCCGCCGAGCCAGTCGCCGAGCACGCCGGCGAAGAACACCCCCGACGCGAACAGCGCCGACTTGCCGAGCTGCATGTGATAGCTATGCAGGAAGTATTGCGGAATCCAGCCAAGGAAGAGCCAAAGCACCCAGCCATAGCAGAAGTACACCGCCGTGACGGGCGCCATGCGGCCGAGCAGCGTGCGCCACGGCACCGGCGCGCGTTGTTTCACGCCCGAGTAGGACGCAAGCGTCGCGCATTCGGATTCCGTGATGCGCGGATGATCGCGCGGGTTGTCGCGGAAGTAGAAGACCCACGCCAGCGCCCACAGGAAACTGATGATCCCGGTGATGATGAACGCGCCGCGCCAGCTCGTCGCGACCATCAACCAGACGATGAGCGGCGGCGCGACGGCATTTCCGATGCGTGATGCTGCATGCGTAATACCTTGTGCAAAGCCGCGCTGGTCAGAGGGCATCCAGTTGGACATCGCGCGCGTCGCAGTCGGAAACGTCGCGCCTTCGCCGAGGCCGAGCAGCACGCGCGCCACGATCAGCGACGCGAAGCCGCCGGCGAGACCGGTCAGCACGGTGGCGCCAGCCCAGATGATCGCGCACAGCGTGAGCGTGCGGCGCGGCCCGAAGCGGTCGCCCACCCATCCGCCGATAATCTGGAATACAAGATACGGATACGCGAAGGCGGAAAACACAAAGCCCACCTGCGTGTGCGAGAGACCAAGCTCCGCGCCGAACTGGGCCGCCGCGGTGCTGACATTGACCCGGTCGATATAGGTGATGAAATACATCGCGCATAGCAGCAGCAAAACGCGCGTCGTGGCTCGACGGAACATCATCGTCTCCTTGTTGGCCGCGTGCGTGCGCGACGCCTTCGGATCCCGAAAGGCGCCCTATGTCACGGCATGCGGAACTTCGCGTGGGTACGTCGGATGAGGAATGCGGCTCGAGATGAGGCCGCTTATTGCGTTCTGCGGTGCAGCTTGCGAATGCGTGGCTTACGCGGTGATGTCATCGCTCGTCTCCTGATCGCGGCTCGTCGCTGTCCGCTGTTTTGCTTCGGTGAATGAAACTTTCGTCCAGCCGTCGTCAATCGTTTGCATCGAGTGCCATCGCGAGCACGCGCGCGACATGCAGCGCTTCTCGTTGCGCGCCATCCGCGATCTGATGACGGCAACTCGTGCCGTCCGCCACGATCAGCGCATCGAGGGCCGCACGCACCGTCGGCAGCAGCGACAGCTCCGCCATCGCCTGCGATGCGGCGTAATGTTCCGCTTCATAACCGAAGCTGCCCGCCATGCCGCAGCACGACGACTCGATCGTCTTTACGTCGAGGCCTGGAATCCAGCCGAGCACTTTTTCGATGGGGCGCACGGCATCGAATGCCTTCTGATGACAATGGCCATGCAGCAAAGCCTTCTGTCGATCCAGCGCATTCAGCTTCAGTCGCAGGCGCCCTGCCGCCTCTTCGCGCACGAGAAACTCCTCGAATAGAAACGAAGCACGTGCGAGGTCGCGAGCGCTGTCGCCGTAACCGTAGCCGAGAAACTCGTCGCGCAACGACAGCAGGCATGACGGCTCCAGTCCGACGATCGCCACGCCACGCTCGACGTAAGGCATGAGCGCATCGAGCGCGCGGCGCGCTTCGGCCTTCGCTTCATCGACGAGACCGGCCGAGAGGAACGTGCGTCCGCAACACAAGGGCCGCTCGCCCGCCTTGACGTTCAGATGAACCGTATAGCCGGCCGCTTCGAGCACGCGCTTTGCGGCGCGCGCGTTCTCGGGCTCCATGTAGTTGTTGAAGGTATCGACGAAGAGCAGGACTTCATTAGTTGCGGATGCAACTTGTTTGCGGGCGGCATCGGCGAGAAAGGGTTTCGCGAAGCGCGGAAACGTCCGCTGCGGCGCGAGGCCGAGCTTCGACTTGAGCCAGCGTGCAATGCCCGGCATGTTCGCTTCGAGCGCGTTCGACAGCGCCGGCACGCGGCTCGCATAAGGCGCATAGCGCGGCAGGAACGCGATCAATCGTTCGCGCAACGGCACGCCATGTCGCTCGGTCCAGGCGGCGCGCGCCTCGATCTTGATGCGCGCCATGTCCACGCCCGTCGGGCAATCGCGCTTGCAACCCTTGCATGAAACGCACAGGTCGAGCACATCCTTCACGTCCTGACTCGCGAGACCGTCATCGCCCAACTGTCCCGACAGCGCGAGCCGCAACGTGTTGGCGCGGCCGCGTGTGAGATGCTGCTCGTCCTTCGTGATGCGATAACTCGGACACATCGTGCCCGCATCGAACTTGCGGCAATGGCCGTTGTTGTTGCACATCTCGACCGCCTTCGCGAGTCCGCCCGACAGATCGCCGCCCGATCCCGCCGCACCCTCTTCTCCTGTCGACGGATCGCGCGTCACGTTCCATGCGGACCAGTCGAGCCGCGGCGTCATCGCGCGCTCACGATAAGACGGTGGAAAGCGGAAGTTGCGCGCATCGTCCATCTTCGGCGGAGCGACGATGCGATCCGGACTCAAACGATTCTCCGGATCGAAGAGCTGCTTGATGTCGCGAAAGGCCGTGTTGATGCGCGGGCCATACTGCCATGCGACCCATTCGCCACGGCACAAGCCATCGCCGTGTTCGCCCGAGAAGGCGCCCTTGTATTCGCGCACCATCGCCGCCGCTTCTTCCGCGATCGCCCGCATCTTGATGGCTCCGTCACGGCGCATGTCGAGAATCGGCCGCACATGCAGCGTGCCGACGCTCGCGTGCGCGTACCACGTACCCTCGGTTCCGTGCTGCCTGAAGACTTCGGTCAGCCGGCTCGTGTACTCCGCGAGATGTTCGAGCGGCACCGCACAATCCTCGATGAAGGACACCGGCTTGCCATCGCCCTTCATGCTCATCATGATGTTCAGGCCCGCCTTGCGCACCTCCCACAGCGCCTTTTGCGGACCGGCATCGGGCATCTGAACGACGGAGCCGAGCAAGCCGAGATCGCTCATCAACTCGACGAGTTGCGCGAGCTTCGCGACTTGCACATCGCGATCCGCGCCCGCGAACTCGACGAGCAGGATCGCTTGCGGTTCGCCGGCCAACGCCTGTTCGATGACAGGGCGGAACGCGGGATTCGACATCGCGAGATCGATCATCGTGCGATCGACGAGTTCCACCGCGACCGGTCCGAGCTTGACGATGTGCTGCGTCATCTCCATCGCATCGTAGAAGCTCGGGAAGTTCACCACGCCGAGCGTCTTGTGCGCAGGCAGCGGCGCAAGCTTCAACGTCAACTGGCGGCTGAACGCAAGCGTGCCTTCCGAGCCCACCAGCAGATTCGCGAGATTCGGCTCGCCGTCATTGCTGAAAGCGAGCGGGCTCTGGCAATCGAAGAGATCGAGGTTGTAACCCGCCACGCGTCGCAGCACCTTGGGGATGCGCTCGCGCATTTCGTGCTGCTCGCGCAACGCGATGCCACGCACACCATCGACGAGCGCGCGCGTACGTGCATCGTTCGTCATGGTCGAGAGCTTGCCGAAGCGCGCTTCGTGACCGTCGGCGAGGATCGTATCGATCGCGTCGACGTTATGCACCATGATCCCGTATTCCATCGAGCGCGAGCCGCACGAATTGTTGCCCGCCATGCCGCCGATCGTGCATTGCGCGCTCGTCGATACATCCACCGGAAACCACAGGCCGTGCGGCTTGAGCCACGCATTCAGATGATCGAGCACGACGCCCGGTTCGACCGTGACCGTGCGCGCATCTTTATCGAAATGAACGATGTTGTTGAGCCACTTCGTTGTATCGATGACGAGCGCCTCGCCAACCGTCTGCCCGCATTGGCTCGTGCCGGCGCCGCGTGCGAGCACGCTCGCGTGGCTCTCGCGAGCGATCTGCAATGCGAGGCGCAAATCCTCCTGATCCTTCGGCACGACGACGCCGAGGGGCATGATCTGATAGATCGACGCATCGGTGGCGTAGCGCCCGCGCGACGCGCGATCGAACAGCACATCGCCTTTCAGTTCGCGTTGCAGTCGCGCCTGCAGCGGCGTCGGCGTGGACCCGGGCCGCGCACGCGCGGAAGCGGGCATCAGATGGATCGGCTTGACGAGACGGTCTGTGGGGGAATTGAGCATCGTCGCTGTCGGTGAGTGCCAGAGCGCTGTGCGGTTCGTGGCCTTATGAATGCGTTATGCGAAATGCAATTCGACGGGAGGCAAACCCTCGATGCGGCCTATAGCCGCGCCGGGCGCGTCAAATAGTCCATCGCCGCCGCGACACCGCTGCCCTTCAGTTCGATGCCCGCGAGCCTCAATCCCATCTCGCAGCCGCTGAGCGCGGCCATCAGCGTGAGATCGTTGCAATCGCCAAGATGGCCGATGCGGAACATGCGCCCCTTCAACTTGCCCAGGCCCGTGCCGAGCGACATATCGAAGTGCTCGTAGATGAGCTTGCGCACCGCATCGGCATCGACGCCTTCGGGCGTCATCACGCCCGTGAGCACCGGCGAATACACGGCTGGATCGGCACATTGAATCTCGAGCCCCCATGCCGTGACGGCCGCGCGGCATGCGGCCGCGAGCCGTTGATGGCGAATGAACACGTTGTCGAGCCCTTCGCCGAGAATCATGTCGAGCGCTTCCGAGAGCCCGTACAGCAGGTTCGTGTTCGGCGTGTACGGCCAATAGCCCTGCTTGTTCATCTCGATGATCTCGTTCCACTCCCAGAACGCGCGCGGCAGCGTGGCGCGTTTCGACACCTCGCGCGCCTTCTCCGACACCGCGTTGAAGCTGATTCCCGGCGGCAGCATCAAGCCTTTTTGCGAGCCGGAGACCGTCACGTCCACGCCCCATTCGTCGTGGCGGTAATCCGCCGATGCAAGACCCGAGATCGTGTCGACCAGCAGCAGCGCGGGATGCTTCGCGGCATCGATGGCGCGTCGCACCGCGGCGATATCGGATGTCACGCCCGTCGACGTTTCGTTATGCACGACACAAACGGCCTTGATTGCATTTTGCATGTCGTCGCGCAAACGCTTTTCGATCATGTCGGCCTGCACGCCGCGCCGCCAGCCTTCGATACCTGGCAAACCCAGAAATTCCGGTTTGAGCCCGAGGTTCTCGGCCATCTTCTTCCATAACGTTGCGAAGTGGCCCGTCTCGTACATCAGCACCGTGTCGCCGGGACTCAGCGTATTGCACAACGCCGCTTCCCACGCGCCCGTGCCGGATGCCGGATAGATCACCACCGGCTGGTTCGTCTTGAAGATCTTCTTGATGCCGTCGAGCACTTTCAGCCCCAGCGCGCCGAACTCCGGGCCGCGATGATCGATCGTCGGATAGCTCATTGCACGCAGAATGCGATCCGGTACCGGACTCGGCCCCGGAATCTGCAGGAAGTGACGACCAGCAGGATGGAAATCGAGCTTTGGCATGAGTCCGCGTCCTCTTAAATGTAATTTTGCATGCAAAATACAATAACGCGGCGATCGACGCACGTAAAGGAATTCATAGGCCGAACGGCCTAGGGATAACCCGCTGGCGGTTTTTTCCGCTAGCGCCGGGTTAAAATTGCCGCAAATGAAATTAGAGGTATTGAATGCAAAATCCCGATTTACCTGAGATGCACATGTCCTCCTCGCTACCGAAGGTCGAGCGGCTGCGTCTGCACGACACCGTGGTCGATCATTTGCGCGGCTTCATCGTCGAGGGCTTGCTGGCGCCGGGCGTGAAGCTCAACGAACGCAAGCTATGCGAGACGCTGGGCATTTCCCGCACGCCGCTTCGCGAAGCGTTGAAAGTGCTGGCCGCCGAGGGCCTGATCGAGATTTCGCCGAATCGGGGCGCGTCGGTTTCGCAGATGAGCGAGTTCGAGATACGCGAGATGTTCGAGTTGATGAGCGGGCTTGAAGCGTTTTCGGGCGAACTGGCGTGCGAGCGGATCACACCGCTCGAGATCGCGGAGATCAAGGCGCTGCATTACGCGATGCTCGCGTGCCGCGCGCAAAACGATCTCTCCGGCTACTACAGCCGTAACCAGGCCATTCACGACAAGATCAACGAAGCCGCGCGCAACACGGCCTTGCGCCAGACCTATGTGTCGATCAACCGGCGTTTGATGGCGCTGCGTTTTCGCTCGAATTTCCAGACGCCGAAATGGGATAGCGCCATTCGCGATCACGAGGAGATGATCGAGGCGCTCGAGACGCGCGACGGGAGGCGCATGGGCGATATCCTGCGCAAGCATTTGCTGTCGAAGCGCGATGCGGTGCTCGCGGAGCGCACGTTGACGACAGTGAAGCCCGCAACGCAGAAAAAGCGCGCGACGGACAAGTCGACGTCGGATGAGCGCTAGCGAATAGAACGGCCGCGCGATTCCTCGGAAGGTAGGGCACGGTGCCGGCCAACGGCCGTCCGAGCCTTCAGGCGGGGGAGACAATGACCAGAACTCGAGGAGCAGGCATCGCGCTCGGCGCGGTGCTCGTCGTCACGGGCTTTACCTTCTATCACTCATCGGACTTCGACACCGCGCAGGCCGCAATGGACCGCGAGACCGTCGACTGCCTCACACGCGGACTCACGCGCGACGAGAAAGTCCGCATCGCCCAACTCACCGCGGGGCACGACCGCGAAGGGCTCCGCCCCATTTACAGCGATGTTCTCGCGCGTTGCGTGGTGCGTTCCGATCAATGGGATCGTCGTCCGCAACTCGTCACGAGCGCGCAACAGGCTCTTTCCCAGGATCCCGAATTCAGGCAGTTGCTCAACGCGAGCACGATAGAGCTGGCGCAGCGCCCCTGATCCGGCGCGCATCGATCACGCCGTCAGTCCGCTGCCTGCGCCGATTCGAACCTCGGCGCGCGTGCTCGCCGCATGCGCGCTCAGCACGGCGATTTCATGCTGCGTGTAACGCTTGACCGGCGCGATGGCCGCGAGCGCGGCGGTGATGACGATGGCGGCGATGCTGATCGAGAAGGCGTTCATGTTCGGCTCCTTTGAGTGGCTGATTTCGATGAATCGTTGCTGTCGATGTGAGGCATTGTCTTCGTCCAAAGTTAGCGAGGAATGAGCATCGCCACGGGGCGATCATTCAGGCCGCCGGGGTAAGATCGGCATGCAATCGACCATCGCGCAAACGGCATTCAATATGCATTCGACCATCGACATATCCACCGCCACGCTCGAGCTGGCGTTCAAGCGGCCGTTCGACTGGACGCGCATGCTGAAATTCATCGCCGGGCGCGCGTCCGCAGGCGTCGAGTCGGTCGAGGATGGCGTGTACCGGCGCGCGATCGAATGGCAAGGCGATGACGGCACCGTCGAAGTCAGGCGGCACGAGAGCAGGCATCGGCTCGTCGTGAATGTCGAGGGCGCGGTCGCGCGCCACGCCGACGCGCTCGCCGCGCCGCTCGCGCGCATGTTCGATCTGCATGCCGATCCACGCGAAATCGCCCGTTGTCTCGGCGATGACCCGGTGCTTGCGCCGCTTGTCGCGGCCGCGCCCGGCCTGCGCGTGCCCGGCGCGTGGTCAGGCTTCGAACTCGTGGTTCGGACGATCGTCGGACAGCAGGTGAGCGTGAAAGGCGCGTCGACGATCACGAACCGCATCGTGCAGCGCGCGGGAAAGAGAATCGCGGGCCATCCGCACGAAGGCACCGCGTGGCGCTTTCCCACGCCCGCCGAGCTCGCCGCCGCCGATCTGGACAAGATCGGCATGCCTACGAAGCGCATCGAGACCGTGCAACGCTTCGCCGAGGCGGTGGCGACGGGCGCGCTGCCGCTCGACGAACCGGGCGCCGACATCGAACTCCTGAAACGGGACATGCTTGCGATGCCGGGCATCGGGCCGTGGACCGTCGGCTATGTCGCGATGCGTGCGCTACGCGATCCCGACGCATGGCCGGACGCCGATCTCGTTCTCATGCAGGCGATCGCGCGGCGCGATCCGTCGCTTGCGAAGCCCGCCCAGCAGCGGGCGCGCACCGAACGCTGGCGTCCGTGGCGCGCCTATGCGGCGATGCACCTGTGGAACGGCGTGGCGATGGAAACGGGACTTGCGCGCGGCGGCTGATCTTGCATGCAGTTGGCCGCGATTGCATCTTGCGTGCGAAACGCTGCATGCAAAATCCCATCTTCTCTCGTCTGAAAAATAGACTAAGCTGCTTCGAGATACCCCGCGCCGACGAAACGCCATCGGGAGACGCTCATGAACGCATCGCCGGCGACGCCCGCGTCCGATATGCCCATCGCGCCGCGCGTGCAGAAGATCGTCGTCGCGATACACGGCATCGGCAATCAGTTGCACAGCGACACGGTGCGTTCCGTGGCAAGCCAGTTCGGCGCGCGCTATGACCCACCGCTGCCCGTCATGCCGCTCGGCTATTTCGACATCGCGGGCGTCGGTGAAGTGGATGTTCGTCAACTCGATCTTCCGCCAGGCGGTCCCTATACGGCGGAACAGCGCGACTTCTATTCCGCGCTCGGCTTCGCGGAAGTCTATTGGGCCGACATTCCGCGCGAAGTCGTGAAGCAGGACGACACGCTCGAGGAAAGCAAGGCGTGGGGACTTTCAATCGTGAGTCGCGCGCAAGCGGCCTACATGCTCAACGTCGACGAACGCAAGCTGGAGCCCGCCGATTTCTCGCTGGCGTCGGGTGTCGTCGAGGAGATCGTCGAGACGGTGGCCGTGATGCAGAGCCTGCTCGCCGTCACGGAAAAAGCCGGCATCTTCAAGTTCGATCTCGCGCCCATGCTGCGCGATTATGTCGGCGATGTTCAGCTCGTCGCGGATTTCAGGAAGCATCGCGAGACGATCGTCTTCCGGTTTCATCGCGTGATGGAGCGGCTCGTCGCGCTCGCCACCGCGCGCTGCCAATGCGCGCCCGAGGTGTACATCGTCGCGCATAGCGAAGGGACCGTCATCAGCTTTCTCGGCATCCTGCAGGCGCTGTCCGCATCGACCGTGTCGGACCCGAAGGACGGCAAGCAGATCATCAGCACGGAATGGGTGCAAAGTCTGCGCGGCTTCATGACCATCGGCTCGCCGATCGACAAGCACATTCTGCTATGGCCGAAGCTCTGGGAAGGCATGGCGCTGCGAAGCGACATGCAGGGCGATGCATTGACGCAAGTGGAACGTTCGGGCGGCCCGATCACGCTGCCCTCGCGTATCGAATGGCGCAACTATTACGACTTCGGCGATCCCGTCGGCTTCGCGCTCGATACGGCGCGCGCCTATCTCGATCATCATGGCTGTCGTGCATTCGAGTTCGAACCGGAGCACGACATCGGCTTCTCGCGCTATTGGCTGCCGGGCAAGGCGCATACGGACTACTGGACCGACGGCGATGTCTTCGGCCACTTCATCGAAAACGTGGTGCTCGACAGAAACACCGCAAAAGTCCCGCAAAACAGGCGTTTTCGCGGCATCGTGAGCACGGCGATTCCTTATCTGCTGAGCTTCGCGCTGCATCTTCTCGCGGTGTTCTTCATCTATAAAGCCGTCACGGCTTCGTCCGATTCGGGCGCCGGCGGCACGAGCACGGCGCCCGAGTTCATCTATCTCACACGCTCGGTGTTCGCGCTCGCATGCCTCTTGATGGGGACGACAGTCGCCGCGCGCCTTCCGCGTCTCGTCAAGGCGCGCGGCGCGAGACGCACGGAAGCGTGGCTGCGCTGGCGCATCGTCGCGCTGCTGGCGTTCATCGCGGGCGCGCTGTTGTTCTGGCTCGTGCTCGTGAGTGGCGTGGCCGCCTTTCTCGCGAGTCCGTTCGCGGACATCCTGCATCGCGATAACGCCGATCCTGTCGTCGGCAAGGCGGTCTTCGTGCTCGCGGGATTCGTGTGCGCGATCAGCGGCTGGCTCGCGCCGCGAAAACCCCATTGGGGACGGCGTATTCTCGTTGCGCTCGGCACGCTGATGATGGTGTTGATCGTCGGCGTGAGGCTATGGGGCGATCTGGCGGGCAAGCCTATATGGCCCGTCGTGCTCGGCGGTGCATTCTTCCTCTATGCATGGTGGCTCGCGATACTGATCTTCGATCTCGCGTTCGTGTGGCATCGCTATGTGCGCAATTCCGTCGCGCTCGATACGCTGCGCGCATGGCGCGAAAATCGATGCGATGCGCAGCCCAAGCCGATCATGTCGATGCGTGCGAAGGCCGCGAAAAAATGACGATCGCTTCATCCATGCAGAACGAGCTTCTGCACGCGCCAGTTCAGCAACTCCGCGACATACAGCGTATTCTCCGCCGGACACGCCATCTCGTGAATCCATCCGAACTGCTTCAGTTGCTTGCCCGATCGCCCGAGCACGCCGAGCAGTTTTCCATCGAGCGATAACTTGTAGATCCTGCCGGGAAACGCATCGGCGCAATACAACACCTGATTCGGCCCAGGCGAAATGCAAATGGCCCACGGCGATCCCGGCGCGAACGTGCCCGCCGCGATCGCCGCTTCATCGGGCATGTTGCCGATAGCCGGACGCGCATCGGAAGGCACGGGCACGTCGATCGTGAATTGCCGCTGAAAATTCCCTTCTCCGTCGAAGACCTGAATGCGGCGATTGCTGCGATCCGCGACATAGACCAGTCCGCTTCTATCGACGGCAATGCTATGAGGCGTATGAAACTGCCCCGGCTCCTTGCCGCGCTCGCCCCACGACTTAAGCCAGTTGCCGTCCTTATCGACCTTCGCTACGCGCGAATTGATATAGCCGTCGCTGATGTAGGTATTGCCGGCGGCATCCCACGCGACATCGGTCACCTGCCTGAAGCGGCCCGGCTCCGAAGGCAAAGGCGGATTCGGATGCTTGAGCGGCGCGGTTTCTTCATCCGACGCCTCCTGCTTGCGTCCGAACACCATCGCGACGCGGCTTTCGGGCGTGAACTTGATGATCATGTCCGAGCCTTTGTCCGTGACCCACACGTTGTCCTGCCGATCCACCTTGACCGTATGCGCGAACGACCAGGCATAAAGGTTATGGCCGATCTCGCGAACGAAACGTCCGTTGCGGTCGAACTCGAGCAATTGCGCCGCCGCCGCGCCGTATGCGGGCCCAATGCTGTTACCGCGCGAGAGCACGAAGATATGTCCCGCGGAATTGAGTGCAACGCCGGAGCATTCGCCCAAATAGATGTCGCGCGGCAAACGCACCGGATCGGGAACGGAGTCGTAGGCTATGGCCGGCACGTCGTCGGCGGCGAACGCGAGATGCGGAAAGAGCGCGAGCGCTGCGGCGCTTTGACCCGCGAGTGCGAGAAAGCGGCGACGGCTTGCAACGCCGGGCGTCATGTCGCAACATGGGCAGTACATCGAGTGTCGAAGACTCATTGTTACCCTCCTCTTGTTCGTCGCCTGCAATGATGAACATCGATGGTCGGCTTGCTTCGCGATGCGAGAGGAAGTGTAGTGCATGAACTGCACTCTTCACATGCGCGTGCTTTTATCGCTTTCAATGCTGAAAGGACATCATGACCGAATCCTGGCAATACCAAGTTCGAATCCGGCTCGCGCCCGATTACGCGCACCTCGCGCGTCAAGATCCGGCGCACGAAAAGCTCGCGCCGCTCAACGCGCTGCTCATCAGGCACGATACCCAAATGAAATGCCAGTACGACGCCTTCGCCGACTACGTGGCGCAAGCGGAACGCGATGGCATCGAGCACTATCCGCTTTATCGATGGACGCGTGAGACCATCGAAAATCCCGCTAAAAAAGCGAAATATCTCGAAGCGTTCACGCTCCATGTGCACGGCGACGAAGTCTACGACGAGGCGCTCGCCAACGCGCTGGAAGCCGATCTTCGTTCACTCGCAAGCGATGCGATCATCGATATCCGCAAGCTCGACACGAATCCCGCGAACAATCCGCAACCACCTTCGTATAAGGATTCACGAGGTTGACGCCGTGCATCGCTCACGCTAAGGTTTGGTAAATCAACCAAACCGGATCGCGCCCCGTGCAGGATCGTCGACAAACCATACTCGAAGCCGCCCTCGCCACGTTGCGCGAAGAAGGCTATTCGGGCTTCACGCAACCGCGCGTCGCTGCGCGCGCGGGCTTGCGTCAGAGTCATCTCACGTATTATTTTCCGACGCGTCTCGCATTGATCGAAGCCGTCGCGCGCACCGCGATCGAAGGCCAGCTCGCCGCCGTCGATGCCTTTGCGGGCGAAACATCGCGCAAAGTCACGGCTGCGTCGATCGCCAATGTCGCGATACGCCACGAGAACACGCGCGTATTGATGGCGCTCGCGCAGGCCGCCGACGAAGAGCCGACCATACGCAGCCTCTTTCGCGAGCTTGCGGAAGGCGTCGCGGTGCGCATCACGCGCATGCTCGAATCGATGGGCCTCGCCGTGACGAAAGAGCATGTGGCCATGGTGCATGCGCTCGTCGTCGGGCTTGCGGTCATCGACCTCGCGATGGGCCGCGCGGACGGCAAGCGCCGCGCGAGCAGCGCAATCGAAACCTTGTTCTCGCTGCTGCCGCCCGACGAATCGAAACAGTCATAGCGCGTCGAGCCATTCGACGATATTGCGCACCGTATCGCCATAAAACGTGCGATACAGCTCCTCCGATACATAGCCGATATGCGGCGTCGCGAGCACGTTCGGCAGCGCGCGCAGCGGGTCGTTGGCAGCGAGCGGCTCTTCGTCGTAGACATCGATGGCCGCGCCCGCGAGCGTGCCGGATTTCAGCGCATCGACGAGCGCCGCACGATCGACGATCGGCCCGCGCGACGTGTTCACGATACGGCTCGTCGGCTTCATCCGCGCCATTTCCTTCGCGCCGACGAGATGATGCGTGCGCTCGCTCAGGCGCACGTGAACCGAGAGCACATCGGAAGTCGTGAAGAGCGTGTCCTTGTCGACGAGTTGCTTCGTCGATTTGTTATGACGAATGAATCGGAAGGGAACCGCCAGTGTGACGCAATGCGCGGATTCATGTCGCGCGCATCCCTCGGCGAGCGCCGATGAAATCCCGCAGAGCCTTGCTACGTAAGCCCGAACACGATCTCCAAATGCATGACATCGCGTGAAATAAGTTGCCGCGGGACTTCACGCACGGCCTTCTCTATAGTCACTTCCGTCGCCACACGAAACGCAACGTGGCCTAAAGAACCGAGAAGGACATCCCGTGAAAAACAGATCGACTTTCGCTTCAGACGACCGCGTTGCGTTCGCTTCCGGCACGGCTTCCAACAAGCGCCGCGTGCGCCCGTTGCTCGTCGTCGCGGCGGCCGCCGCCCTCACGCTGTGCAGCAGTTCCGCCTTCGCGGGCTGGGCGCGCGGCGGCACGGCCTACACCGGCCGCGGCGAATATCAGGGCGCGCACGTCGGCTCCTGCGGCGGCGGCAGTTGCTCGCATGCGGGCGGCGTCGAGAATCCGTGGGGCCGCGTCGCCACCAACTCGGGCACCGTGACGCGCACCGCGCAGGGCCAGTTCTCCAACTCCGGCACCGCCTACGGCCCGAACGGCCGCCCGGTGCAGCACGCGGGCGACACGAGCTGCGCGGGCGGCAGTTGCACGCACACCGGCAGCGCGACCGGTCCGAACGGCAAGACCGCGACCGGCAGCGATACCGTGACGCGCAATGCGCCCGGACAATACTCGTCGTCGGGTTCGGTGACGGGACCGAACGGCAACACGTCGACGCACTCGGCATCGACGAACTGCGCGGGCTACACGTGCAACCGCTCCGGCACCGTCGACACGGCGAACGGCGGCACGGTGACGCATTCGGGCAGCGCGACGAGCGTCGCGCCGGGCGTGGTCACCACGTCGGGCACCGCGACGGTCACGAGCGGCTCGCATAGCACGACGGTCGTCGGTGGCGGCAGCACGGTCACGTCGGGCACGACGGTCGTCGCCACGGCGCCGGTCGTCACCGGAACGACGGTCGTCGCCGCGCCCGTGATCGTGCCGCCGCCCCCGGTGCCTTCGACGACCGTGGTGGTCGCACCGCCCCCGGCTTCATCGACGGTCGTAGTCACGCCGCCCCCGCCGCCGCCCGTCAAAGCCGTGGTCGTCGCGCCGGCTCCCGCTCCGGTCAAGACGGTGTATGTCGCACCGCCGCCGCCCGCGAAGGTGGTCTATGTCGTGCCGCACCGCGCGGTCCTGATTCCGGGACATTGGGTCGGCCGGTTCTGGATTCCTGCACACTGGGCTTGACCAGGCATCGATGAGAAACAAAGGCCGGCCGCATGCGCGCCGGCCTTCTCGTTTTATGCGCGCATCGCGTTACACTGCGAATCAACGCCGCTTCCAACACACACGACATGCTCCATGTCTTTCCCGGCACGCACGCGGTCACGAACGCACGCTCATGACGAGGCATCGCATGAAACGCCCGCATCTGCCTAGCGATCATGCGAAAGGGGTCCTGCACGACATCACGTGGACCGCCGGTCCCGTCGCGCTGGTCATTGCGATCGTCGTCGGGCTCGTCTACTGGCTCGTCGATCCCGCGCCGCCCAAAACCATCACGATGAGCGCGGGGCAGCCCGACAGCTCGTTCTACGTCATCTCTCAGGAATACGCGAAGCTCCTCGCGCGCAACGGCATCACGCTGAAAGTGCTGCCGTCTGATGGCTCGGTGCAGAACCTCGAACGTCTGCTCGATCCGAAACAGCATGTCGATCTCGCGCTCGTGCAAGGCGGCATCGCGACGAAGGAACAAGCGTCGAGTCTGATGTCGCTCGGCAGCGTGTCGTATGTGCCGCTCGTGGTGTTCTATCGTGGCAAGGGGCTCACGCTGCTTTCGCAACTGGAAGGCAAGCGCATTGCGATCGGGCGCGAGGGAAGCGGCACGCGCACGCTTTCGCTGAAGCTGCTGGAAGCCAACGGCATCTATCCGGGCGGCGACACGCCGCTTCTGCCGACGGACGGACTGCAAGCCGCCACGCAACTCGTCAGCAATGAAGCCGACGCGGTCTTTCTCTCCGGCGACTCCGCGACGCGCGCCCTCATGCTGCGTCTCTTGCGCGTGCCCGGCATCTCCGTGATGGACTTCAAGGAAGCCCGCGCATACACGCGTCTTTTCCCTTATCTCGACGAGATCGAGTTGCCGCCCGGCGTGCTCGACCTCGGCCGGCGCATCCCGCCCGAGACCGTGCACCTGATCAGTCCGACAGTCGAGTTGATCGCGCGGCCGACGCTGCATCCGGCGCTATCCGACTTGCTCATCGAAGCGGCGCAGGAAGTACACGGCGCGGCGGGTCTGCTGCAGCGTTCGGGGCAGTTTCCGAGTGCTGTCGCGCACGAGTTTCCCATCAGCGAAGATGCGAGCCGCTATTACCGTTCGGGCAAGAGCTTCCTGTATCGGATGCTGCCGTTCTGGCTCGCGAACATCGCGGACCGCGCGCTCGTGCTGCTGCTGCCCGTGGCGGTGCTGATCTTTCCCGCGCTGCGTCTCGTGCCCGCGTTATATCGATGGCGCGTGCGTTCGCGCATCTATCGCTATTACGGCGCGCTGATCGCGGTGGAGCGCAGCGCGATGCGCGTCGCCAACGAAGACGAGCGGCGCGCGTTGCTCGTCGAACTCGATTACATCGAGGAATCGCTCGATACGCTCAAGCTGCCGCTTGCTCATGCCGATGCGCTCTACGTGCTGCGCGAGCACGTCAGCTTCGTGCGCGCGCGTTTGACCGAAGCGCCGCGGCGCGACAAGAGCATGGCCTGGACGAGCACGACATAGCCCAAGGATGCGCGATGAAACTTCGTACATGGTTTGCCGTTGCGTCGATGCTGCTGATGACGGCCTGCGCGAGCCTGCCGCCGCAAACCGGACGCGAGGAAACACACGCACTCGCCGACACGACGAACACACGCCTCGGCACGACCTTCGCGCCGAGCGAGGCCGCGCATCCCGGCGACAACGCGTTTCACTTGCTATCGGATGGCACGGACGCGCTCGGCGCGCGCGTGATCCTGAGCGAGACCGCCGATCGCACGCTCGATCTCCAGTACTACATCTGGCACGACGATCTGACGGGCCGCGAAATGGCCGCATCGGTCATGCGTGCGGCGGATCGAGGCGTGCGCGTGCGCCTTCTGCTCGACGACCTCGGCACCAACGCCGACGATCAGTTCCTGCTCGCGCTCGCGTCGCATCCGAACGTACAGGTGCGGCTTTTCAATCCGGTGGCGAATCGCACGTTCAAGAAGCTCGGCTCCGCGGCCGAGTTCTTTCGCGTGAATCGTCGCATGCATAACAAGGCGCTCATTGCCGATAACCAGGCCGCGATTCTCGGTGGCCGCAATATTGGCGATGAATATTTCGGCGCATCGAGCACGGTCGCGTTCGGCGATCTCGACGTGCTCGTGCACGGGCCTGTCGTGCGCGAAGTGTCGAGCGCATTCGATCTGTACTGGAACTCCGATGCGGCCTATCCGATCGATAACCTGATGCGACGTCACGCCGATCCCGACGCGCTTGCGGCTTATCGCCAGAAGCTCGATGCCTATCTCTTGTCGGAGACGCATTCGCCTTATGTGGCGCAAGTGCGCGAGCGTCTCGCGAGCGTGATTCATCAGCGCGACACCGAATTCTCATGGGGCAAGGCAACGCTGCTCTACGACGATCCCGCGAAGATCACGCGCGCGCCGGGCGACAAGGAAGGCCATCTGATGTCGCAGATCAAGGCATTGAAGCTCGATCCCGACGAGGACATGCTGATCGTTTCGCCCTACTTCGTCCCGCGCGATGAAGGCGTGCGCTGGCTTCGATCGATGACAGCGCGCGGCGTGCACGTGACCGTGCTGACGAACTCGCTCGCGGCCACCGATGTCGCCGCCGTGCATGCGGGCTATCAACGCTATCGCAAGGACATGCTCGAAGCGGGCGTGCGGTTGTATGAGCTGAAGCCGGTCGCATCGACGGATGAAGGCAAGAGCACGAAGAAGTCGACGTTCGGATCGTCGAAGGCGTCGCTGCATGCGAAGACGTATGTGTTCGACCGCAAGCGCATTTTCATCGGCTCGATGAACCTCGATCCGCGTTCCGTGGAGTTGAATACGGAGATCGGCGTCTATTGCGAAAGCGCGGCGGCGGCCGAGCAAGTGGCGAATACCATCGGCACGAATATCGATCGCATCGCGTGGCGTGTCGAGTTGCAGGACGACGGAAACGGCGGCACGCGCATGGTGTGGATCGACACCGATGCCAATGGCAACACGACCCGCCTCGACAGCGAGCCGGACGTGTCTGCGTTCAGGCGCGCGAGCATCTGGATGCTGAGCATCCTGCCGATCGAATCGCAATTGTGAGGCGTTTTATTTGAAACCCGCAACCGCATGCGGAACGTATGGCGCTTCGAGTTGCGCGATCTCGTCCGCCGTGAGATTCAGCGTCAACGCAGCGACGGCATCGCTCACATGATTCGGCTTCGATGCACCGATGATCGGCGCGGTCACCGGCGCCTTCTGCGCGACCCAGGCGAGCGCCACTTGCGCACGCGGCACGCCACGGGCCTTCGCCACCGCGGCCACGGCTTCGACGACCGCGCGATCGGCATCGTCCGTGCGATAAAGCGTGCTGCCGAATGCATCCGATTCCTGACGTGCGCTCGTCGCGTCCCAATCGCGCGTGAGACGTCCGCGCGCGAGCGGGCTCCACGGCAACATGCCGATGCCCTGGTCCTTGCACAACGGCATCATCTCGCGCTCTTCCTCGCGATACAGCAGATTCAAATGATTCTGCATCGTCTTGAACTCGACCCACCCGTTCGCCCGCGACGTGTAGAGCGCCTTGCTGAACTGCCACGCATACATCGACGACGCGCCGATATAACGCGCCTTGCCCGCCTTCACCACATCGTTCAGCGCTTCGAGCGTTTCTTCGATCGGCGTCGTGTAATCCCATCGATGGATCTGATAAAGATCGACGTAGTCGGTGCCGAGGCGCGTCAGACTGTTATCGATTTCGTTGAAGATCGCCTTGCGTGACAGCCCCGCGCCATTCGGGCCGGGACGCATGCGATTGAAGACTTTCGTCGCGATCACGATGTCGTCGCGTTTCGTGAAATCGCGCAGCGCGCGTCCGACGATTTCTTCGGAAGTGCCGTCCGAATACGTGTTGGCCGTATCGAAGAAATTGATCCCCGCTTCGAGCGCCTGCTTGATGAGCGGGCGGCTCTTTTCCTCGTCGAGCGTCCACGGATGCGTGCCGCGATCGGCCACGCCGTAAGTCATGCAACCGAGACAAAGCCGCGAGATGTCGAGGCCGGTCGAACCCAGTTTCACGTAGTCCATCGTGCGAATCTCCTTGCAAAGCGAAAGGGATGTGCGAATGCTTGCGCATGGCGGCGAACGCCAGACATTAACTCACGTTGGCATGGCGTGCATTAATCAGTGGCGGCGAGCCGCTCGCCCTCACAGTGCCAGCACATTCACCGCCACATCCACATGATGCGCACCGCCGCCAAGAATCATCCCGCGCAATAGCGACACGTCGCTGTAATCGCGCCCCGTTGCAAGCGTGACATGATCGAGGTCCGCGAGCACATCGTTGGTCGGATCGAGATCGATCCATCCGCTTTGCGGACAATGCACCGACACCCACGCATGCGATGCATCCGCGCCGATCAACCGCGCATGCCCCGGCGGCGGATCGTTGCGCAAATAGCCGCTCACATAGCGCGCCGGCAGCCCGAGCGAACGCAGACAACCGATCATCACCTGCGAGAAGTCCTGGCATACGCCCTGACGCAATTCGAATGCGCGCAATGCCGGCGTATCGAACGCGGTGGCCGAGGGCTTGTAGTCGAAATCCTCGTGTATGCGATGCATCAGATCGATGGCGCCCGCGACGAGCGGCGTGCCCTCATCGAAACTCGCCTGCGCGTAGGCGCGCAATGCGTGATCGAGCGCGATATTGGGCGACGCATAACAAAACTCGCTCTCCGGAAAAAACGATTCGCCCGCGCGATAGCGCATCCGTTGCGCGACGGTTTCCCACGGCGGCGTGGCTTCTGCATCGAGCGCATTCCAGCGCGGCGTGAGCCGCACCGTGGTTTCGCTGGTCATCGAAAGACGTTCGTGCGGTGCGTCGAGCGAGAAATACAGCACGTCATTGCCGAATGCATCGACACGGCTATGCACATACGACGGCACGGGTTCGATGCGTTCCGTATGCGATATCACCTGCTGCCACGGACAATGCAACGGTCGAATGGTAGCGAGATGCTGCGCGATTTCGACGGGCGTCGAATAGCGATAGGTCGTGCGATGCGTCACCGCGAGCACGGTATCGTTCACACCGAGATTCATGACGACACCTGCGCGGAAAGGGTATTCGCGTGACTGAAGTAGCGCGCGCTCACTTCATTCGATGCCGCGAACACCGATGTCACGAGTCTTTCGCATAGCGCGATCAACGCATCATGCCGGCCGTTCTCGTGCGTATCGCACAGCGCGGCGAGATCCGGCAATGCATCGTCGTGAACGAGCAGGTCCGCGAAACGCGTCGCTTGTGCGCGGCGCGCGCCGCCCGCAGCGGCCGCGATCTCATCGAGCTTCGTGCGCAGACGCGCATACACGCCATAGAGTCCGCGCGGATTGGTTTGATCGACGACGATCAGGTCGATCAGCGCGGGCACTTCGAGCCTGCCTGGATAGAGCGAACGATAGGTGAGCGTGCTGTCGAAGAGTTGCAGAAGCAGATCGAAGCCCGCGGGCGATGCGAGCGTGCCGCGCTCGGCGACCACGCGCAGAATCGTCGCCATCGTCGAGACGCGTTCGATATGCCGCCCGATGAAGAGGAGCCGCCATGCTTCGTCGCGCGTCATGCGATCGCCCTGCGCGCCGCTGATTGCGGACAGTTGCGTCGCAAGTTGTTCGAGCGCGCTAGCAAGCATCAGGCGATCATAGTCGCGACCGATGCGCGCGGTGCTTTCGTCATCCGTATCGGTGAACACGAGGCGTGCGAGCGCATCGCGAAAGTCGTTGCGCGACGCGAGAATCGCGCGCCAGTGGTCCGTGGAAAGCCGGTCGCGTATCTCGCCGCATACACGCGCCTGATCCGCGAGATTGCTGCCGATGCCCGTCGCCCTGCCCGATTCCGGCAGGCCCGCAACGAGCACGCGCTCGAAGGCCTGTGGCGTGCTGCGCGCAAGCGTATCGGCCGATGGAATCAGTCCGCATTCCGATGCGAGTTCCGTGAGCGTCGGAAAGAGTTCTTCGGCGACGCTGCCGTCGAGCATTCCGAGCAAGAGACGGCACAAGCGCACATTGTTTTCCGCGCGCTCGCCATAGCGGCCCGCCCAAAAGAGATTCTCGGCAGCGCGGCTCGACACGATGCGATGCTTGCGCAAATCTCCCGGCTTCATCGGCGTGGGATGCAACGAAACCGCGCCGCCCGGCTGGCTCGACATCACCCAGGTATCGACACTGCTGCCGCCGAATTGCATGGATACCGTCGCGCGCTTGCCGGCCGCGAGCCGAGTGAAGCCGCCGGGCATCACGCTCCAGCTTCCGTCGATGTTCGCGATCGCGTAAGCGCGCAACACGCAAGGACGCGAACCGAGCGCGCCATCGTGAAAGCGTGGCGCGGTGGAAAATGGCAGATTCTGCTGTATCGTGAAAATATCCGGCGCACGTTCGATGCGTTCCTTCCACGCCGCGATGTCCTGCACGCCCGCATCGATTCCCGGCGCCTGGTCGGACTGCGAACCCGGCCATGTCGGCGCAATGAGCGCGCTTTCCACGTGCTCGAAGACTTCGCGGCGCGCGGCTTCCTCGCCGCACCACCATGTCGGCACGGTCGGCAATTCGAGTCCTTCGCCCAGCAACGCTTGTGCGATGCCCGGCAAAAATGCATTGAGCGCGGGTGATTCCGTGAAGCCCGCGCCCGGCATGTTCGACACCATCACGTTGCCCGCGCGCATCACCTGCAACAGGCCGGGCACGCCGATTGTCGAGTCGGCGCGCAATTCGACGGGATCGCAGAAGGCATCGTCGAGCCGCCGCACGACCGCGTGCACGCGCGACAAGCCGGCGAGCGTCTTGAGATAGAGCTTGTCGTGACGAACCGTGAGGTCCTTGCCTTCGACGAGCGTGACGCCGAGATAGCGCGCGAGAAACACATGCTCGAAATAAGTCTCGCTGAAAGGCCCCGGACTCAGCAATGCGATATGCGGCGCTTCGTTCGATGCATCGCTGCGGCCGTCTTCGTCATCGCGCATCGTCGCGCGCGCGGCCTGCGCGATGGTCGAAATGAGTTGCGAATAAGTCGCCGCGAGACGGCTCACGCGCATCGCACGAAACGGATCGGCGAACAGGCTCGCGACGATCAATCGATTTTCCAGCGCATAGCCGAGTCCCGAAGGCACTTCCGTCCGATGCGCGATGACCGTCCACGCACCCGATGGCGCACGCGCGAGATCCACCGCGACGATCTGCAGAAAGCGGCCAAGCGGCGGCACGAAGCCCTTCACCGCGCGCAGATAGCCGGGATGTCCGAACACGAGCGCACTCGGCAAGAGCCCGCGTTGCAGCAGTGCCTGCGGGCCATAGACATCGGCGACGATCGCTTCCATCAGCCGTGCGCGTTGCGCGACGCCGCGTTCGATCACCGCCCACTCTTGCTCGTCGATGATGAGCGGCAAGAGATCGAGCGACCACGCGCGCGGCTTGCCGTTATCGGCATAAACGTTGTACGTGATGTCGTTGTCGCGCACTTGCTGCGCAACGGCGCCGACACCGTCGTCGAGCCGCGCGATGCCCTGCTCGCCGAGCAACTCGAAGAAGTGTCGCCACGGCTCGCGCAACTGACCCGCGGCATCGCGCAATTCGTCCCAATGCCCTTCGCGCGCGGGCAGCGTACGCAGCAGCGCGAGCGCATCGATACGTGCCGCGGCGATATCGAAGGGCAAGGTCGATTGATAAGCCAATGTCGTCTCTGTTCTTTATTCGAATGATGATTGCACTTCAACGATAACGCAGGTCGAGCGTGAACGGAAATTCGAGGCTGCGTTTGCGGGCTTCGACATGCATGGCGCCGGGCGTATGGCCCGTTGCGAAGAAACGTGAGCGCCGGCGGCTCTCCGCCTCATATGCGTTGACGGGGAAGGTCTGATAGTTGCGTCCGCCCGGATGCGCGACGTGATACTGGCAGCCGCCGATCGCGCGTCCCGTCCATGTATCGACGATATCGAAAGTGAGCGGCGCATGCGCGTCGATCGTCGGATGCAGCGAGGCCGCTTGCGACCATGCGCGAAAGCGCACGCCCGCGACATATTCGCTGACGCGTCCCGTAGGTTGCAACGGCAAGGTCTCGCCGTTCACGGTCACGACATGCCGATTGCCATTCAGACCGAGCACGCGCACTTCGAGACGTTCGACGGACGAATCCACGAAACGCACCGTGCCGCCGATCGCGCCCTCTTCGCCCATCACATGCCACGGTTCGAGCGCATTGCGGATTGTGAGCGCGATGCCGTTCGTATCGTATGAACCAGCGAGCGGGAAGCGGAACTCGAAGTGCGGTGCGAACCAGCTCTGCTCGAATGCAAAGCCCGCTTCGCGCAGATCGGCGATCACATCGTCGAAGTCCATTTGCACGAAAGTGCCGAGCATGAAGCGGTCATGCAGTTCGGTGCCCCAGCGCGTGAGGCGCGCGGTATAAGGCGTGTTCCAGAAGCGCGCGACGAGCGCACGCAACAGCAGTTGCTGCACGAGACTCATGCGTGCGTGCGGGGGCATCTCGAAGCCGCGCAATTCCAGCAAGCCGAGCCGGCCAGTCGGACCATCGGGCGAATACAGCTTGTCGATGCAGAACTCCGCGCGATGCGTATTGCCCGTCACATCGATCAGAATGTTGCGCAATATGCGGTCGATGAGCCACGGCGGCACGGTCGCACTGTCGCGGCCGCCGAGCAGGTCGAGTTGACGCTGCAATTCGGCGAACGCGATTTCCAGTTCATACACCTGATCGTTGCGCGCTTCGTCGACGCGAGGCGCCTGACTCGTCGGACCGATGAACAGGCCGGAGAACAGCGTCGACAAGGAAGGATGGTTGTGCCAATAGCGGATCAGGCTCGCGGGCAGATCGGGACGGCGCAGGAAAGGACTGTCGGCGGGCGTCGCGCCGCCGAGCACGAAGTGATTGCCGCCGCCGGTGCCGGTATGACGACCGTCGAGCATGAACTTCTCCGGGCTCAGATAGGACTCGTGCGCCGCGTTGTAGAGAAACTCCGTGTGCTCGACGAGATCGTTCCAGTTCGCCGCAGGATGAATATTCACTTCGATCACGCCAGGATCGGGCGTCACCTGCAACATCTTGAGGCGCGCATCGCGCGGCGGCGGATAACCTTCGACGATGACCGGAATCCTCAGATCGGCGGCGGTCGCTTCGACGGCGGTCAGAAGATCGAGATAGTCATCCAGCGAGGTGAGCGGGGGCATGAAGACATGCATGAGCTTGTTGCCGTTGCCGAGTTTCTCCAAGGCATCGGCTTCCGCTTTGGGACCGGCCGCACGCGACGGATCGCGCGCTTCCACGCACAGCGCAATGCGCGCGATCCAGCCCGCCGACTCCCCTCGTTGCGGCTTGCGATCGCGTGCGTCACCCGATGCGCCCGGTTCACCCGGTTCGCCGGATGCTCCGGTGCGCCCCGTCACGCGCGCATCGGCATTTTGCATGCGTGATTCATTGTCCAAATCCGCATATTGCATGCGTAATTCAGTCGCCGTGCGCAACGGCGTCGACGGCGCGAACGGGTCGTGTGCGTGCTGCCACGGATAGTCGGCTTCCGACACCCACGGCAGGGAGTCGAGCGGCACGCGGTATCCCATCGGCGAATCGCCCGGAACCAGGTACATGCGCTCGTCGCGGAAGAACCACGGGCCGCTCACCCAGCGGCTCGGCTGCGCCTCTTTGCCATCTTCACGCGCGATGGGCAATGCGTAACCGGTGACGGACGGCAAACCCGCATCGAACACGCGGCGCAGGCGGGCGCGTTCCAGTTCGTCGCCGAGGCGCGAATCGAACGGATCGACATTCACCGGCAAGCGGCGCTCGCGCCACAGGTAGTACCACGTATCCTCGTATCCCGGTTGAATGTATTTTGCATCCAAGGAGAGCTTGCCTGCGAGATGTCGAATGAAGCGCGCGGCGTCATCCGACGTGTACGACGCCGGTTGCCGTTCATCCGCGAAGAGCGCCGGATCGTGCCAGCACGGTTCGTCGTCCGCGCGCCAGAACAGCGACAGCGCCCAGCGCGGCAACTGCTCGCCCGGATACCACTTGCCCTGTCCGATGTGCAGGAAGCCACGCGCACCGTACTGCGCGCGCAGCTTGTCCATCAGCGAAACAGCGTAGGCGCGCTTCGTCGGTCCGAGCGCGTCGGTGTTCCATTCCGGCTCGTCGCGGTCGCGCACGGCAACATAAGTCGGCTCGCCGCCCATCGTGAGGCGCACGTCCGATGCATTCAATTGCGCATCGACGTGCCCGCCCATGCGCAGCACCGCGTTCCAGTCGTCGTCGCTATACGGCTTCGTGACGCGCGGCGTTTCGAGTACGCGCTCGATCGACATCGCGTGATCGAATTCGACTTCGCATTCGTCCACTGCGCCGGAGACCGGCGCCGCGCTGTCCGGCTCCGGCGTGCATGCGACGGGAATATGTCCTTCACCCGCGAGCAAGCCGGAGGTCGGATCGAAACCGATCCAGCCCGCGCCCGGCAGAAACACTTCGCACCATGCATGCAGATCGGTGAAATCCACCTCTGTTCCGCTCGGGCCATCGAGCGATTTCGTATCGGGTGCGAGTTGCAGCAGATAACCCGACACGAAGCGCGCGGCGAGGCCGAGATGGCGCAGCGTTTCGACGAGCAGCCAGCCCGAATCGCGGCACGAGCCGGCCGCGCTTTCGAGCGTTTCCTCGGGCGTCTGCACACCCGGCTCCATGCGGATCAGATAACGAATCTCATGCGAAAGCCGTTGATTCAGCTCGACGAGAAAATCGATTGTGACGCGCGGCGAGAGATCGATACTTTCGACGAATGCGGAAAAGCGCGGCGTCGGCTCGCGCTTGACCATGTAGGGCGCGAGATCGTGCAGCAGCTCGGGCGCATACGCGAAAGGAAACTTTTCCGCGGCCGGTTCGAGAAAGAAATCGAACGGGTTATACACGGCCATTTCGGCGACGAGATCGACCGTCACCTTGAATTCGCGCGTTTTCTCGGGGAAAACGAGGCGCGCCTGATAGTTCGCGAACGCGTCCTGCTGCCAGTTGATGAAGTGATCCTCGGGCTCGACGCGCATCGAATACGACACGATCGGCGTACGGCAATGCGGCGCGGGCCGCAAACGAACGACCTGCGGCGAAAGTCCGACGAGCCGGTCATAACGATAGTGCGTGACATGATTCAATGCGACACGAATGGACACACCGGACTCCTTTGTTCGATTGACGCCCTGCACGCAAGGCGCGCTGCAACGCAATTTCTGTTTGTCATGGAAAAACGGCCTTTTCGCGGCATGATGTTTGCGACGACTTTGCCGACAACGCGCACGGCACTTCGCGCGATAACACTTCCACCGACCACACGATGAAGACCTTTCACTGCAATCGTTGCAATCAACTCGTGTTCTTCGAAAACACGTATTGCGAAAACTGCGGCGCGCAGCTCGGCTACGTGCCCGAGATCAATCAGATCAGCGCCTTCGAGCAAACCGATGACGGCCGCTGGCGCAGCCTGCATCCCCTCGCCAATGATCTTCTCTACCGGCCGTGCCATAACTACGCGGTCGAAAACGTCTGCAACTGGGTCGTCCCCGCGCCCGCCGTCGATACGCCCGATATGTCCGATGCGCTCTGCTGTTCGTGCGAGCTGACGAGCACCATTCCCAACCTCTCGAATCCGGAGAATCGCCTCTACTGGTATCGCATCGAAGCCGCGAAGCGCCGCCTGCTGTACACCTTCGCGGAACTGGGCCTGCCCGTTAAGTCGCGTCAGGAAGATCCGGAGCGCGGCCTCGAATTTCAGTTCCTCGAAGGCGATGCGCAAGGCCACGGCGTGATGACGGGTCATAACAACGGCATCATCACGCTGAACATCGCCGAAGCCGACGATGCGCATCGCGAGAAGATACGCTCTTCGCTTCACGAGCCGTATCGCACGTTGCTCGGTCACTTCCGTCATGAATCCGGGCACTATTTCTTCGATCGCCTGATTGCCGACACCGCGCGCATCGCGCCGTTTCGCACCGCATTCGGCGACGAACAAGCCGACTACGCCGCCGCGCTCGATCGCCACTACAAGGAAGGCCCGCCCGTTCGATGGGAGGACAACTTCATCAGCGCCTATGCCACGATGCATCCGTGGGAAGACTGGGCGGAAACGTGGGCGCATTACCTGCATATCGTCGATACGCTCGACACCGCCGTATCGTGCGGCCTCGTGCTCGTGCCCGATAGCCCGCACGAGCCCACGCTCACCGACCAGACGCCGGTCGAGGAAACGACCTTCGATAACCTGATGAAACGCTGGTTTCCGCTCACTTATGTCCTGAACAGTTTGAATCGCAGCCTCGGCATGCCGGACGGATATCCGTTCACGCTTGCGCCGGCCGTCATCGACAAGCTGCGCTTCGTGCATCGCGTCGTCGCGGCGGCGGCCAAGCGCTGATGACATGCGCTCAGCCGTTGCCTTGCGACTGCGTTTGAGTCTGCGTTTGCGTTTGTGACTGCGATTGCGTCTGTGTTTGCGCGGGCGGCTCCGGCGCAATCGGCAACAGGAACTCGCGGCTCACGCGGCCCGCGAGATCATTCACGCGTGCGAGAAAGTCCACGAGATAGGCATGCAATCCGCCTCTGAGAATGTCGCGGATGCGCCCGTTCTTCAGTTCCGCGCTCAGTTGCGCGGCGAGTCGCGTCGCTTCCGTATCGCGCCCTTTCGTCACCTGGCCGATCAGTTGTTCGACTTCGGCGATGCTTGCCGCAAGCGAACGCGGCCAGTCGCCATAAAGGATCAGAAGGCCCGCGACGCGTTCCGGCGTAATGACATCGCGATAAACCCGGCGATACACCTCGAAGCCAGACACCGAACCGAGCACAGCCACCCAATGGTGATAATCGAACGGTTGTGCGGAAGTATCGGCGCGCTGTTCCATCATTTCGAATTTGACGTCAAGAATGCGCGCCGTATTGTCCGCTCGTTCGATGAAAGTCCCGAGACGCATGAAATAAAACGCGTCGTCCTTGACGAGCGTGCCGAGCTGAACGCCACGCGAAAGATGCGAGCGGAATTTCACCCATTCGAAGAACGTATAGGGCTCGCGCTCCAGAATGCTGTCGGCGAGCATGCGCTGACAGTCGAGCCACGTCGTGTTGAGCGATTCCCATAACTCGCTATTCGTCGAACTGCGCACGGCTCGCGCATTCTCGCGCGCGGCCCGCAAACAACTGACGATCGATGAGGGATTCGACAGATCACGCGCCATGAAGTCGATCACGTCGCGGCTTTCCATGCCGTGGTGCGCGGCTGAGTAGATGCCGCTCAATTCCGATATCGACAACATTGCGCGCCAGCCGAGTTCCGCGTATTCGTCGGACTGAGGCAAGAGCGAAAGCTGATAGTTCGCATCGAGCATCCGGGCAGTGTTTTCAGCGCGCTCGGTATAGCGCGCCATCCAGAAGAGATGATCCGCGGTACGGCTCAGCATGGGTATTCCCGGTTGATTGTCGTTGTCTTTAGTCGCAGTGCTTTCTTCAGGACGTTTCCTCAGCGTTCGAGTACCCACGTATCCTTCGTGCCGCCGCCTTGCGATGAATTCACGACGAGCGAGCCTTCCCGCAACGCGACTCGCGTCAGGCCGCCCGGAACCATCCGCACTTCAGTGCCCGACAACACGAAGGGACGCAAGTCGATATGACGCGGTGCGATGCCCGCCTCGACATACGTCGGACATGTGGAAAGCGCGAGCGTCGGCTGCGCAATGTACTTCTCAGGATGAGCTTCGAGTACCGCCCGAAACTCCGCGATTTGCGCCGCCGTCGACGCAGGGCCGACCAGCATTCCATAACCGCCCGCGCCATGCGTTTCCTTGACGACGAGTTCAGGCAAATGATCGAGCACGTATGCGAGATCGTCGGGCTTGCGGCACATCCATGTCGGGACGTTGTTCAGAATCGGCTCTTCGCCGAGATAGAAGCGCACCATATCCGGTACGTAGGGATAGATCGATTTATCGTCTGCGATACCGGTGCCCACCGCATTGCACAACGACACATTGCCCGCGCGATACGCGCTGATCAGTCCCGGCACGCCGAGCGCGGAGTCCGGGCGAAACACGAGCGGATCGAGGAAATCATCGTCGACGCGGCGATAGATCACATCGACACGCTGCGGTCCCTGTGTCGTGCGCATATAAACACAGTCGTTCTCGACGAAAAGATCCTGCCCTTCGACGAGCTCGACGCCCATCTGCTGCGCGAGAAACGCGTGTTCGAAATAGGCCGAGTTATACATGCCCGGCGTCATGACGACGATGGTCGGATTCTCGGCGCCGGCCGGCGCGGCCGCACGCAAGGTATCGAGCAGCAAGTCCGGATAATGCGCGACGGGCGCAACGCGATTGCGCGCGAAGAGATCGGGGAAAAGCCGCATCATCATCTTGCGGTTTTCCAGCATGTACGACACGCCCGACGGAACGCGCAGGTTATCCTCGAGCACATAGAACTCGCCTTGCCCGGCTCGCACGATATCGATACCGGCGATATGCGCATAGATATCGCGCGCGACATCGACGCCACGCATCTCCGGACGATATTGCGAGTTTCCGACTATCTGCGCCTCGGGAATGATGCCCGCGCGAATGATGTCCTGCTCGTGGTAAATGTCGTGGATGAAGCGGTTGAGCGCATTCACGCGCTGTCGCAAGCCGCGCTCCAGTGCGCGCCATTCGTCTGCGGGAAAGATGCGCGGAATGACATCGAAAGGAATCGTGCGCTCCGGAATGATGCCCGGCAGATCGCTCGTTCCATAGACCGCGAAGGTAATGCCCACACGTCTGAAGTTGAGATCCGCTTCCGCGCGCTTGATATCGATCTGCTGCTCGCTTTGCGCAGAGAGCCAGGCCATGAAGTCACGGTAGTGCGTGCGTGGATTGGCCACGCCGCGAAACGCCACCGCCGTCACGCCGCGCGCCTCCAGATCGCTGCGCTCGAACATCTCGTTGAAGAATGCTTGCGTCATAGCCGGTCTTCCAAATGAAGTGCATGCCGGGGTGGCGGTTCCCGTCGCTCGTATTACTGGTTGCACTCGCGAAACGCTTGAAGAGCCCGAAAGACGCGGCGTATCCGAGTTCTGGATACGCCGATAGGCGACCTTGTAGCGCGATGCTCTTTTTGTCCTGCATCGATTGCGCGGGCAGCCCAGTGCCAAATGAGAAAAAGCAACTTCAATGCCAATGATATGAGCGCTTCACCTCCTCAAATAGAGCACGTCTAAATCGCGATTTGTTAATTATTTGCACCAAAACAGCGCACTTACAACATGCGTTGCACAGTCGAAGGTTGAATTTCATGCTGCATGACGGTGCGCAACATACGGCAACCTCGCGTGGCGCCGGTATCATAGGCGTCTCATTGCACGTCAATCACCCCTATGAACACGTCTTCCGAAGCCGCACCCCGTCCCACTCTGCGCGAACTGACGCCGCTCGAAGCGCGCGTGCTTGGCGTGCTTGTCGAGAAACAGCATACCGTGCCGGACACTTATCCTCTTTCGTTGAATTCCCTAACCTCGGGGTGCAATCAGAAGACCGCGCGCTCGCCCGTCATGAACGTGAGCGAGGACGAAGTGCTGACAACCATCGATGGCCTGAAGCGTTTGAGCCTCGTCTTTGAAGGTAGCAGCAGCCGGGTGCCGCGCTTCGAACATAACGTGAACCGCGTGCTGGGCGTGCCGAGCCAGTCGGTTGCGCTTCTTGCAACCTTGTTTCTGCGTGGGCCGCAGACGGCAGCGGAATTGCGCGCAAATAGCGCGAGGCTGCATTCGTTTGCGGACATATCATCGGTCGAAAGCTTTCTCGACGAACTCGCCGCAAACGATCCGCCACGCGTCGTCAAACTGTCACGCACGCCCGGAGAGCGCGAGAGCCGCTGGATGCATTTGCTATGCGGCGAAGTGAGTGTCAGCGACATGCCCCTGCGCGAGACGCAAGGCGCAGAGTCCTACTCGCTTTCCGAATTCGAAGCACTGAAGTCCGAGCAAAAGCGCCTTACGCATGAAGTCGCGCAATTGCGCGCCATGGTCCAGCAAATGGCGAGCGAATTGGGTATCACGCTGGATTCGCCATCGTCCGATGCCTGAACGATGGATGCGCCGCTGATTCGCGCGCCGCTCGTGTTTCGCGACGACGGAACACCGTATTCACCTCGTCACGACGACATCTATCACAGCGCGGCGGGCGCACTGGCGCAGGCGCGCCACGTCTTTCTCGATGGCAACGGCTTGCCCGCGCGTTGGCGCGAAAAGCCGCGCTTCACCGTGCTGGAAACCGGCTTCGGCATGGGCGTCAATTTCCTTGCGACATGGGCGGCATGGCGTGACGATCCGCAACGCCCGCCGCTGTTGGAATTCATGTCGATAGAGAAGCATCCATTTAGTGCGCACGATTTGCGCGCCGCGCATGCGGCGATCATCGACGACGCCGCTATTACGCCACTCGCCGCCGCGCTCATTTCCGCATGGCCACCGCTCGTTGCCGGCGTGCATCGGCTTTCATTCGGCGCTGGTGAAATCATGTTGACGCTCGCTTTCGGCGACGCAGGCGATCTCTTGCCGCGCCTCGCCGATCACGGACTCGCAGCGGACGCCATTTATCTCGACGGCTTTGCGCCAGCCAGAAACCCGGACATGTGGACAGCCGGCATATTCGCGTCGCTGGCACGCATCGCAAAAGGCGATGCGACTTTCGCAACCTATACCAGCGCGGGCCATGTGAAACGCGTGCTCGTCGATAACGGATTCGACTATCGCAAGGTCCGCGGCTTCGGCGGCAAGCGCGCGATGCTCGTTGGCAGGCGAGCGCAATCTCGATTGGTCATCGAATCGTAAGTGTCGCGAATGCTTTCGTGAAAGCAAGATAACTTTTGCGTCGCCCTGCCTCTCGGGCAACAAAACCAAATACGTTGGATAATGCGCAGCCGTTAGCGGCGCGGCTTTTGCTCGCATCAGCGAAATGCATGTCGAGGCTGCGCGCCGACACGTTCTTGTCAGCGCTGATTCATGAGGAGAGAAGCTTTGGAATCCAACAACGATGCGCCCGGCAACCCATGGCTCTGGGTCGCGCTATTGATACCCTACGTCGCCCTGTTGTGGTTGCCGTTTTATAACGATACACGTCCTTCGATCGCGGGATTCCCGTTCTTCTACTGGTATCAGTTCTTGTGGGTGCCGCTCACGTCGCTCCTGCTTTATGTCGTGTACAGGGGCCTGAAATGAACGATCTCACGCCGGTCGATCCGGTTGCGATGACAATCTTCATCGCGTTCTTTGTGCTCGTGACCGTAGTCGGTTTCTTTGCCGCGCGATGGAAACGTGGCGATCTCACGCAGCTTCACGAATGGGGGCTGGGTGGCCGCCAGTTCGGCGTGTTGATTTCATGGTTTCTCGTCGGCGGCGATTTCTATACCGCCTATACCGTGATTGCCGTTCCGGCTCTCGTCTATTCGGTTGGCGCGTATGGCTTCTTCGCATTGCCTTACACGATCATCGTCTATCCGTTCGTATTCGCGGTGATGCCAAAGTTATGGAAGATCGCGCATGCAAAGAATCACATAACCGGCGCCGACTACGTGCAGGGTGAATACGGCGGGAAGTGGTTCCCGGCGGCGGTGGCGATCACGGGTATCGTTGCGACGATGCCCTATATCGCGCTGCAACTGGTCGGCATGCAAGTGGTCATCAAAGGCCTCGGCGTGGCGGGCGAACTGCCGCTCATCGTCGCGTTCGTGATACTCGCGCTCTATACCTACACGAGCGGCCTGCGCGCGCCTGCAATGATTGCCTTCGTGAAGGACATCATGATCTATATCGTCGTGATCGCGGCAATATGGCTCATTCCTGCGAAACTCGGCGGTTATGCGCACGTGTTCGATTCGGCCGATCAATACTTCAAGGCGAAGGGCGGTCCGACGGGCATCATTCTCAAGCCGGGTCAATTCACGGCATATGCATCGCTTGCGTTAGGCTCGGCGCTTGCCGCGTTCATGTATCCGCATACGATGACCGCAGTACTGTCGTCGTCGTCCGCGACGACGGTACGCAAGAACGCCATCTTTCTGCCCGCCTATACGCTACTGCTCGGTCTCATTGCGCTGCTCGGCTATATGGCGATCGCGGCGGGCGTGCATGTGAAATCGGCATCGGATGTCGTACCGGCCTTGTTCGGCACACTGTTTCCGTCGTGGTTCGTGGGCTTTGCGGCCGCGGCGATTGCGATCAGTGCGCTCGTGCCGGCCGCGATCATGTCGATCGGCGCGGCGAATCTCTTCACGCGCAACTTGTGGCGTCCGCTCGTTTCGCCGGACATGTCGTCTTCGGCCGAAGCATCGACTGCAAAACTCGTGTCGCTGGTCGTAAAGTTCGGTGCGTTGCTGTTCATCGTGTTCCTGCCGACGCAGTATGCAATCGACCTCCAGTTGCTCGGCGGCGTTTGGATCCTGCAGATATTTCCGGCCATTGTGTTCACGCTTTTCACGCGCCGGCTCACGACGCCCGGCCTTTTTCTCGGCTGGCTGTTCGGCATCGTATTGGGCACGGGCCTCGCGATCTCGCAAGGACTGAAGCCGGTGTATGTCGTGCATCTCGGTGACGCGTCCTGGCCGATCTATATCGGCCTGATTGCACTCGTGGTGAATATCGTCGTGACATATGTCGTTTCGCTCGTCACGAGACGCAGCGTGGTGGCCGCTGCCTGAAGGCGAAAGCTCGACAATGCCCGGCGTTTCGCTTACGCCGGGCATTGTTTGCAAAGGCAGTGATACCATCGGCGTCAAGACCTTTCCTTGACGCAATGCGTGTTATGACCGCAAGTGAAAACACTCCGGCATTGTCTTCCATCGCGAAAGCAGTGTTTGCGCACGACAAGCTGTCCATCGGCATTACATTGCCGATCACGCGCGAAAATCAAAGCGCTGTCGACTTTACCGAGCAGATAGCACTCGCGCGACTCGCCGATCAACTCGGCTTTCGCGCCGTCTGGGTTCGCGACGTGCCGCTCAATAGCATCGACTATCCTGACCCGGTCGGACATCTCGACCCATGGGTTCTGCTCGGCGCGCTTGCATCGAATACCCAAAACATTGCGTTGATCAGCGGTGCGATCGTGCTGACGCTCAGACATCCGCTTCATGTCGCGAAGGGTGCGATCTCCGTCGATGCGCTCTCGCGAGGACGCTTCATTCTCGGCGTCGGTTCGGGAGATCGGCCACCGGAATATGCAGCTTTCGGCCGCGATCCTGATGGGCGGCGAGATTTGTACCGACAGCATTGGGCCACGCTCGCAGAAGCCGTCAACGTGCCGTCTCGCGTGATTCCCGACCGGGCACCCGAAGGCGCTCCGGAGTTCTATCTCTTACCTCGTCAGAACGCTTCCATTCCGATGCTCGCCGTGGGTTCCGGCGGACAGAGCGTCGACTGGATCGCGCGTCATTCGCTTGGCTGGATGACTTACCATCGCGAACCGCAAGCGCAGCGCGGTCGATATAGCATGTGGCGCGCGGCGGTCGATCGCGCGGCTGCCGGGGCCTTTCGTGCGTTCGGGGTCGCGATGCGGCTCGATCTCAGCGACAATGCCGACGAGCCCGCAACCGATGTCCCGCTCGGCTACCGCACGGGGCATCGCGCGCTCGTGGCGCTCTTGCATGATATGCGCGAGAGCGGTACACATCACGTGACGCTCAACATCACGTCGGAACGAAGGCCCGCGCGCGATATCATTGAAGAAGTCGCCGCGCATGTGCTTCCCGCGTTTCATCGTTGAATCCGTTTTTTGTTTGCGACAATACCATGCCCGCACCCGACGATATCGTTTCGCTCGACGCCATCGCTCTCTCCCGAGCGATTCACACGCGCGACGTCTCCTGCGTTGAAGTTATGAACGCATATCTTGCGCAAATCGATCGCCTCAATCCGGCGGTCAATGCAATCGTAGCGATGGAAAATCGCGATGCGCTGCACGCACTCGCCACCGAACGCGATGCGCAGTTATGCAAAGGCGAGAGCCTCGGACCTTTGCACGGCTTTCCGCAGGCGCCCAAAGATATCTTGCCCGTTGCCGGCATGGTCACGACAAAAGGCTCGCCGATATTTGCAGGCGAAATCACTCGCGTCGATGCAATCGTATTCGAACGCATGCGCAAAGCGGGCGCTATATTCATCGGCCGCACTAATTCGCCGGAATTCGGCCTGGGTGGACACACTTATAACCCTGTGTACGGCACCACGCGCAACGCGTTCGAGCCATCGCGTTCCGCCGGCGGCAGCAGCGGCGGCGCGGCTGTCTCGGTCGCGCTGCGTATGCTGCCGTTCGCGGATGGGTCCGACATGATGGGATCCTTGCGTACGCCCGCCGCATTCAATAACGTCTTCGGCTTTCGCACGACGCCGGGATGCGTACCCTATGCGCCCAGTGACGATGTGTTCTTTCAGCAGTTCAGCGTAGCGGGTCCGATCGCGCGAAACATTCCTGATCTCGGTTTGCTATTGTCGGTTCAGTCGGGCTTCGATGCGCGCGCTCCTCTGTCCCGCAGAAGCGACAAGCCCGCCGATTTCGCCAATGCGCTCGAACGCGACATGCGCGGCACACGCATCGGCTGGCTGGGCGATCTGAATGGACATCTTCCGATGGAAACAGGTCTGATGGACACATATGCAGCGGCATTGCGTCACTTCGAAACGGCGGGTTGCACAATCGAGGCGGCCAGTATCGACTTCGATCTCGATCGTCTATGGAACGCATGGATTGATCTGCGCAGTCTCACGTTCTCGGGTACCAACGCGCCGCTATATCGTGATAGCGTCAAGCGCAAGCTGCTCAAACCTGAAGCGGTATGGGAAATAGAACGAGGTCTGAAGTTATCGGGAGAAGATGTTTCGCGTGCGGTTCGCGACCGCGCGGCGTGGTATCAGGCGATCAACGCGTTGTTCGATCGCTTCGACTATCTGTTGATGCCATCGGCGCAGGTCTTTCCTTTCGATGCGGAACTCGACTGGCCAAAAGCTATCGCTGGCCGGGAGATGGATACTTACCATCGCTGGATGGAAGCCGTCGTTCCAGCAACAATGGCTTCGCTGCCCGCGTTGAGCGCACCGGCCGGATTTGGCCCCGGCGGTTTGCCCGCAGGACTGCAGATCATCGGCCCGACACAGCGCGATTTGGGCGTGTTGCAGCTTGGACTTGCCTACGATCGGGCAAGTGGATTGTCCCACGCGCGTAGTCCCTTGCTTGGCTAATGCAAGCAGCTTGACGCACATAACCTTTAGGCAGTGCTACGCCCACTCTTGCGCGAAGCTCTCTTCGTTGCGCCGTTCTTGCGGGATACGGCATCGATCAGATACACGCTGCGGTCTGGCGCATCCTTGATCCATGCCGGCGGGCGCGCATGACCGCTCCAGGTCGCGCCCGACAGCGGATCACGGTACTTCGGTGGAAGCTTGGGCCTCACTGCGCCATTCTTTGAACCCGCCCCTGCGCCTGCTTTGGCGAGATCCGCCGTGGTCAAACCATATTCATCCATCATTGCGCGTATTTTGGCGATCACCTCGACCGACTCTTTTCCTCGCAATACATCCGCGCGGCGCTGCAATTTCCGAATCTGATCTTCCAGTTGCGCCAATGTAGCCATGTCCCCTCCCGGATCGTCCTGTCGTGGGTCACGAGGCGTTCGTCCAAAGAGTAGTTCGACGCCCGTTTTCCGCCACAAGCAAATCTTATATTGTTAGTGGGATGTCAGCACGCTTGCGAAAAGATCGCTTTCGAGTACATCTATTTGCACGGCACATACGTATGCGCGTTCATATGCATGCTTGCAAGCTATGCAAGCTGGTCGATTTCTCTATCGCACGCTCATAAGACGATTAGTGAAATCGCGCAGGCTGTATAGCGCGGTGTGCTTGCGTCATGTGCAGATGATTCGATCACTCGGAAACGACGCTCGACTCTTGTTCCGCCGGTGTCAATGCAAGCGCCAGAATCATCGCGCCGCTATTGAGCGGTACCGAGCTGCCGACACGCCTCGGCCTGTAGACCGGTTGTCCTCGCCTGATCGCCTGCCCGCTCAATGCGCATGTGCCGCGCTTGCGGGCGGTGCAAAGCGCCCAGACTTGCTCCGAATAGTTGAACGATGTGGGATCGTGCCATGAGAGCGCCAGCGTCGATTCGCTCAGGCGCTCCAGCACGCGAATATTGACGCAATGCTCTTCATTGACTCCCATACACGCACTCTTGCCCGGCGCACTGCGCACGAGGGATCGTGTCATCAACGCCAGATTTTCCTTTGCTTCCGACGGGCGGCTCGGACGGTTGTCGAGCAATGCCAGGGTACGGCTCCAGGGATCCATCAATGATGGATGCTTCATGTTCCGCTCCTGCTGGCGACAACGCCCGCCGAGAAAGAAGTCGGGGACGTTGCCGGTGGAGTTCCGGGAAATGCGCCGCGCGACCCGCTCCCTGAGCCAGTCTGTCGCGCCGCTTCGGATGATCGTTCCTAGAGTAGTACACCTGAGCATGCTTTTCTTTTCATTTTTCTTGGACATAGTTCAAGATGCGCGCCAGATTTGACATTTTCGAGTCGCGCGCAGTGTAGCGCCGGGGAGGTGCAACCCGAACTGCTCGCGTGGCATTCAAGGCGCTTTGGCACGAACAAACGTTCTATTTAATCTTCTGATGATAATGCCAAATTTCTGCGCCGCATCCTCGCCGACGCTTGCTTCTGGCCGTTTGCGCACGTTTCCCCCCGATTGAAGGATGCGCGAACTCACGGATTTCTGACACAATAAAAACCAGCGAATCGCATTTCTCCTGTCGAAAGATGACAAGCAAGCTCTCGATCCATGCCACCATCTCGGCGGACCGCGCGTCCGTCAGCTTTGTCGCGTTTTCTCGCGAGCAGGCAATTCAATGCAACATCACGCGCAAGGCGCTGGAGCAGTGCTTCTGGGCGCCGGCCGGTGCGAGCGACGAGCGCCTGCTCAAAGCGCTGAGCGACGGCTATGAACGGATCAGCGCTCGCGTGCATCGGAAGTTTCTCGCGCATCCATCCAGTTCGGTTCATCTGGATGTCATCGATTTTTCTTCTTAGCGCGCGGCTTGTGTTGCCTTGCGCATCTTCGCCACATCTTCGGGCCGTACCGCCGGCGTATTGTTGTTCCAAGCGCCGCGAACGAACGTCAGCACATCGGCGATTTGCTGATCGTTCAGCACGGGCGCATAACGAGGCATCGGATAAGGTGCGGGTACGCCGTGTAGCACGATATCCTCGGTGCCGTTCAGCGTCACGTTGATGAGAGACGACGGATCCTTTTCCAGCACGTTCGGGTTACCCGCAAGCGGTGCGAGCATCGGCGCAAAACCGTGACCATCCACGCCGTGGCAGTGCATGCAATAAGCGGTATAGACGCGCGCGCCCGAGTCCGACGCGGCCGGGCGTGTCAATGACACTCTGGTCGCTTTCGGATCATATGAATAGGGCGCGCCGCCATTGCCGCCCGACGCAGGCAATGACTTCAGATAGCGCGCCATCGCGCCGATATCGGCGTCGCTCAACTCCTGTGTGCTGTTATTGATCACGCTCGTCATCGATCCGAATGCCGATGCATGGGCATTCGCGCCCGTCTTTAGAAAAGTCGCGACGTCCTGTTCGGACCAGCGTCCGAGTCCCGTGTTGTGTTCGCCAGTCAGATTGGAGGCGAACCAGTTGTCGAGCACGCCGCCCGTCAGATATGCGCTGCTGCTTTCATCCAGTCCTTTTTCCTGAAACGCGATGCCGCGCGGCGTATGACACGATCCGCAATGCCCGAGACCCTGAATCAGATAGGCGCCGCGATTCCAGGCGACATCCTGGCCGGCCTTGCTGCGATAAATCCCTTTGTCGAGAAACACCGCATTCCATAGCTTCAACGGCCAGCGCATAGTCAGCGGCCATTTGAAACCCGGCTCCCGATTGACCTGCCTGACAGGCGTAACGCCGTGCATGAAATACGCGTATAGCGCATGCATGTCCTCGTCGTTGATCTTTGCATAAGATGGATAAGGCATTGCCGGATAAAGATTGTGGCCGTCTTTCGCCACGCCTTCGCGCAATGCGCGCGCGAAATCTTCTTCCGTATAGCGGCCAATGCCCGTGTCCGGATCAGGCGTGATATTGGTCGTGTAGATCGCGCCCATCGGCGTCATCATCGGCAAGCCGCCCGCAAGTGGCTTGCCGCGCGGTGCCGAATGACACGCGACGCAATCGCCCGCCTTGGCAAGATACGCGCCGCGCGCGACGAGGGCATCATCGGCTGCATGAGCCGTGGACATGAAAGCGAACAGCACCGCAAAGAGAGGCTTGAATGCATTGTTCATCACGGCCTCCTCAAGCGCTACGCAGTTGATTGCCTACGGGTAACTGTCTTATCCGCTTGCCGGTCGCGGCATGAATCGCATTGGTGATAGCCGGCGCAAGCGCCGCCGTGCCCGGTTCGCCGATTCCGCCAGGCGCTTCCGTGCTCTTTACGATATGCACTTCGACCGGCGGCGTTTCGTGAATGCGCAAGATTCGATAGTCGGTGAAATTGCTTTGTTCGACGCGCCCGTCCTTGATCGTGATCTCGCTATAAAGCGCGGCCGTGATGCCGAATATGATGCCGCCCTGCACTTGCGCCTCGACTGTATTCGGATTCACGACCATGCCGCAATCGACCGCACACACGATACGGTTCACCGTCACCGCGCCATCCTTGTCGACCGCGACATCCGCGACGATCGAGAAGAAGCTGCCGAACGCATGCATGACCGAGACACCGCGTCCCTGTCCTTGCGGCACCGATTGCTTTCCCCAGCCTGCCGCCTGCGTCGCGACGTCGAGCACGTTACGCGCGCGCGGCGACTTGCCGAGTAGAGCGCGCCTGTACTCGACAGGATCGGCTTTCGCCTGAACCGCGAGCTCGTCGATGAAGCTTTCGACGACAAAGGTGCCGCGCGTCGGTCCCACGCCGCGCCAGAACGCGGTGGGCACGTCATGCGGTTCGAGCCGCACATAATCGACGAGCTGGTTGGGCAGATCATAGGGAAGATCGGATGCCACTTCGACCGCGTCGGGATCGACACCGTTCTTGACCGCGGGCGGCGCAAAGCGCGCGAGCACCGACGACCCGACGATGCGGTGCGTCCATGCAACCGGCTTTCCGTTCGCATCGAGCCCGGCGGACAACTTGTCGTAATAGCACGGTCGATACATGTCGTGCTGAATGTCTTCCTCACGTGACCATGTCACTTTGACGGGTACGCCGAGCGCCTTGCCGATCTTGAGCGCTTGCGTGGCCATGTCGAATTCGAGCCGCCGGCCGAAGCCGCCGCCAAGCAGATGGTTATGCACGAAGATCTTATCGGCAGGCAAGCCGGTCGCTTTCATTCCTGCATCGCGAACACGCGTGGGCACTTGCGTGCCGAGCCAGATATCGCAGCCATCGGGACGCACATGTACGGTGCAATTGATCGGCTCCATCGTCGCATGCGCGAGAAAAGGCTGAACATAGACTGCATCGACACGCGTTTTCGCCTTGGAAAACGCGTCGTTCACGTCGCCGTCCTTGCGCGCAATTGCGCCCGCGCCTTGCGATGCATTCGCCATGTCATCGACGATCTGCTTTGTCGAAACGCCCGCGCTCGGGCCTTCATTCCATTGAATCTGCAATGCGGCAGCGCCACGCTTGGCGGCCCATGTATGATCGCCAATCACCGCGACGCCATTGTCGAACTTCACGACCTGCCGCACGCCGGGAATTTTCTTCGCGTTGCTATCGTCGACGGATGCGAGCGTGCCGCCGAATACAGGGCAATTTACGATCGCCGCGTACACCATGTCGGGCAAGCGAACATCGAGGCCGAACATCGCGGTGCCGTCGACTTTCTCCGGCGAATCGAGACGTTTGACCGGCGTGCCGATTATCTTGAAGTTATTCGGATCTTTTAGTTTGATGTCTTGCGGCACGGGCAATTTCGCAGCCGCTTCGGCGAGATCGGCATAGCTTGCGCTGCGATCGCCCGATGCATGCATCACCTTGCCGCCCTGCGCCGTACAAGACGAAGGATCGCACTGCCATTGCTGCGCCGCCGCCGCGACAAGCATCATGCGCGCGGCCGCTCCCGCTTTACGTAACGGCTCCCATGCATAGCGCACTGAAGTCGAGCCGCCCGTCAACTGGCCGCCCAATAGCGGGTCCGTGAAGAGCTTTTCGTTGGGGGGCGCATGATCGATCGTGACGCTGTCGAGCGGCACGTCGAGTTCCTCGGCGATCAACATGGGAAGCGCCGTATAGACGCCCTGACCCATTTCGACCTTCGGCATGATGAGCACGATCTTGCCGCTCTTGTCGATCTGCACAAAGGCATTCGGCGCGAATACGCCGTCTTGCGGAGACTCGACGCCATCGCCGCCAATCACCGACTTTCCGGTGCGCTGATCCTGGCTCGCGGCCGGCAAGCTGAATCCGATCAGCAATCCGCCGCTTGCGGCAACACCTGCCGTCAAGCCGAACTTCAGAAACCCACGACGCGATAACCCCGCGCGACCTATATGACGTCCCGCTTCGATCAATCCCTGCGACATGTCATGCCTCCTTCGCGGCCTGCTTGATGGCAGCGCGGATGCGATGATAGGTGCCGCAGCGGCAGATATTCCCCGCCATTGCGGCGTCGATATCGGAATCGTTGGGATCGGGAACTGTCGTGAGCAATGCAGTCGCGGACATGATTTGTCCGGACTGACAATAACCGCATTGCACGACATCGAGCCGACGCCATGCTTCTTGCACTTTCCTGCCGGCAGGCGTTGCGCCGATAGCTTCGATCGTCGTCACCTTGCGATCGCCGACGGCCGCGATCGGCAACACGCATGAACGGACAGCGACGCCGTCGAGATGAACGGTGCACGCCCCGCATTGCGCGATACCGCAACCGAATTTGGTTCCTGTCAGTCCCACGATGTCGCGCAATACCCATAAAAGCGGCATGTCGGGTGGCGCATCGATCGTATGATCCTGGCCGTTGATGGAAAGCTTGGTCATGAGCGGCTCCGGCTTATAAGGTGTCGGCGGATATCGCATATGGCCGACTGCGTGGGGCGGCAGTCGGATTTCAGGCAACGGGATTGTAGCGCCGCTCAAAAAATCAGGCTTGGATGGTGGCGCGTTTATGCTTGATTTTGCGCTTGTGCTTCTCATTGGTGCGCATCGTTTCGAATTTCCTGATTGCCTGATTGTCCGATATCAGTCCGACGGGCCAACAATTCGCAGGTTCGAAAAAAACAAGACAGTTAGTTGCATCGCTAATCAATTGGCTTTCCCCCGAGTACTGCCATCGTTTCGTTGAGCAAGTGACGCAGTCGCGCGACGCGCTTGAGATCACGGTGATAACCCAGCCACACGTCCCTGCCGGGCGGCGCTTCCCCGAGATCGAAGCGCATGAGGCGCGCATCGGCATCGCCTAAAGGGCATGGCAAAACCGCGAAGCCCGTGCCTTGAGCGCACATATGCGCTTGCGCGTCGCGGTTATTGCTGCCGAACACGATCTTCCCGTTTGGCAACAAGCGCTTCAGCCATAACACGTCCGGCAATTGACCGAATGCGCTATCCATGCTGATCAGCGTCTGCCCTTTTCCATCGCCGACTTTCGGCGATTCCAGATCAACGCGACCATACAGCGCGTAATCGATATGCATGAGCCTGCGTTGTATGACATCCGGTTCGTCGAATGGCGTGATGCGAAACACGAGATCGGCCTCGCGTCGCGCAAGGCTATAACGCCGGGCATCGGTGATAAGTTCGATCGATACCTCGGGATGTTTCGCGAGAAAGCGCGCGAATATCGGCGTGAGTACGTGCACGCCGAACCAGTCCGACGACGACACCCGCAGCAAACCCGTGAGCTTCGCATCCTGACCCGCGAGCGCGCGCGTGAAGCCAAGCGCCTCTTCTTCCATGCGTTCGGCGAACGACAGCACCACTGCGCCCTCGTCGGTCAATACGAAACCGTCGCTCGTACGCTGGAAAAGCACGTGACCGAGCGATTCTTCAAGCGCGCGCAGTCGCCGTCCCATCGTCGGCTGCGTTTGACCGATCATTCTTGCGGCAGCGCCCAGCGTGCCGCTTCGCGCGATCGCGAGAAAGATGCGCACGTCACTCCACTCGAGATTCGGTCCATTCATTTTCGTTTGATCGCCGTGCAGTTATGTCGATTTACATGCGCGTATGCATGGCGGAGTATGAGCGCATTGCAATCAACCTTCAAACTTTACGGAAACCGACAATGTCCACCATGCAAGCACTCGTTCTCGATCGTCACAACGGCCCGCTCGAACTTGTCGAGATCGATCGTCCCGAGCCGGGACCGGGGCAAGTACTCGTGCGCATTGCCGCGAGCGGGCTCAATCCACTCGATACGAAGATTCGCGCGGGCGCCGCGGCGCATGCGAAACATCCGCTTCCGCTCGTGCTCGGCATCGATATGGCCGGTGTCGTCGCAGCAGTCGGTGCGGGCGTCGATGCATTCAAGCCGGGCGATGCGGTCTATGGCATGACCGGCGGTGTCGGCGGCATTCAGGGCTCGCTCGCGCAATACGCTTGCGTCGACGCCGCGCTTCTCGCGCATAAGCCCGCGAATCTTTCCATGCGTCAAGCGGCGGCGCTGCCGCTCGCTTTCATCACGTCTTATGCGGGTATCGTCGATCGCGCGCATTTGCAGGCTGGACAGACCGTGCTCGTGCAAGGCGGCGCCGGTGGCGTGGGGCACGTGTCCGTGCAACTTGCGCGCGCACTCGGCGGGCAAGTATTTGCAACCGCAAGCGAGCGCGATCACGCCTTCATTCATAGCCTCGATGCGACGCCGATCGATTACCGCAAGACGAGCGTCGAGCAATACGTCGCTACGCATACGAATGGCGCAGGCTTCGATCTTGTCGTCGATACGGTCGGCGGAGCATCACTCGATGCATCGTTTGCAGCGGTGAAGCATTTCGGCCATGTCGTCAGCGCGTTGGGATGGGGCACGCATGCACTCGCGCCGCTGTCGTTTCGTGAGGCGAGTTATTCGGGCGTGTTCACGCTGCATCCGCTATTGACAGGAGAGCATCGCGCGCATCATGGAGAGATGTCGTACGAGGCGAAGCAGCTCGCCGAAGCGGGCAAGCTATCGCCCCGCGTCGATGCAAGACGCTTCGATCTGAATAGTGCGGAGCGTGCTTATGAAGCGCTCTTGGATGGCACGGCGCGCGGCAAGATCGTCGTCGATGTCGATGCAACGCTCGCCGGATAGGCAATCAACCGAATACGCCCGCCAGTCCAAGGAGCGCGCTGGCCGCGACGAGATAGATCGGATTGAGCTTGCTTCGATAAGCGACCGCCGCGCATACGACCGTGCAAAGCGCGCGTGACACGTTCACATCCGTTTCACGCGCAAACACATAAGCGGCTGATACGAGCAGGCCCACGGTCACGGGTGCGAGGCCTTTGCGAATTGCGGTCACGATGCGCGAGTCTTGCCGGCGCTCGACCCATGCGCTCACGAAGTAAGCCATCAACGAAGAAGGCAAGATCTTCGCGACCGTCGAAACGAGCGCGCCGGCAAGCCCCGCCGCCTGAAAGCCGATCAACGCGACCGCCATGCCATTCGGACCCGGCGCGGCCTGCGTGATCGAGAAGAACGTGACGAACTGCTCGCCCGTGACCCAATGCCGCGTATCGACTGCATAGCGCTGGATATCGGCGAGCGTCGCATTCATGCCGCCCACGGCGAGCAACGACCAGATCGAGCCATGCACGAAAAGATCGGCGAGTGTGCGCCACATCGTGTCATTCTCCACGCGCGCGGCGCAGCATCGCGATCGTGCCGAGCGGACCGAGCACGGCTAGCACGATAAGAAGCGGGATCTTCATGAGCGCAACGCTGATGAATGTCGCCGCCACGAGCACGATGCTCGCCATGCTGCGCGGCAAGCTCGTCACGAGCTTGAGCACGGTCGCGATGACGAGTCCCGTCGCTGCGGGCATGAGCCCCGCGAAGAGATGCGCGGTGATTGCCGCATGTCCCCATCGCGCATAGGCATAGCCCACGCCGATCGTGATGATGGTCGGCGCGAGATAGAGCCCGAACACCGCGATCGCCGCGCCCTTCGCGCCGCGATACTGCCGTCCGAGCACGGTCGCGATGTTCGCGACGTTCGGCCCCGGCAGCAATTGCGCGAGCGGCAATAACTCCGCGAACTCGCGATTCGTGAGCCAGCCCAGACGCTCCACCAGCATGCGGCGCGCCCACGGCAACACGCCGCCAAAGCCCGTGAGGCCGATGAAAAAGAAAGCCTTGAAAAGCGCGAACGAAGTGGGCACGGGCGGCACGCCGGACGTGTTCACTTCGCTCAATGAAGTACCGGCGCGGATCGTATGGGCAGTCATCGTGATGCGTGTCGTCGGGAAGTGGCGCTTATATCCTGGCCGTTTCGAACGTAGCCGGGTGGAAGACATCTTCGACACTTAAACGGCGTTTCGACAGCCCTTGCGAATGATGATGGCGCAGGAACGTTTCGAGTGTAGCGCGATTCGCCTCGATGCCGTAGGACCAGTGATCGTCGCCCATCAATTCGCGCGCGGCTTTCAATTGCTCTTCGACGAAAGGTAATGTGACCTTCGTCGCCGATGTATCGGACAGTCGCGCGAGCGCCATGCGCTTCGCTTCGGTGAATGCCTTGAGCACGGCTGCAGGCAGCCACGGTTGCTGTTCGACTAGCGTCTTGCGAATGCCGACTACGTGCATGATCGGGAACACGCGCGTGCGACGAAAATAGTCCTTCGCCGCAGCGGTCGGATCGCGAAACAGCCAGCCGACATCCGAGTTCGTCGCGGCGCAGCCGGGCGGTCGAGGCGCCATGAAGCCGTCGATATCGCCGCGATCGAGCATCGCTGAAATCGTGTCGTTCTCGGGCGCAGCTTCGAGACGGATATCGGATGGCAGATCGAGCTTGATCTTCTCAGGCCGGCCCGGCTCGTCGATGCCGCCGCGAATCCACTTCACATCGCTTGGCTTCACGCCAAAGTCGTCTTCGAGCACGGCACGCGCCCACACGTTGGCCGTCAGTTGATATTCAGGCAGGCCGATGCGCTTGCCCTTCAGATCTTCGGGCCGCTCGATGCGATCCCTGCGCACGTAGATGGACGTGTGGCGAAACGCACGCGAAAGAAACACCGGGATGGCGACATAGGGACACGAACCGTCCGCGGTCTTCACCGCATAACTGGAGAACGACAGTTCGCTGATATCGAATTCCTCATGACGGAATGCGCGAAAGAACATCTCTTCGGGCGACAACGTCATGAACGTAGGCTCGGCGCCGTCGATCTGCACCTGACCGTCGAGCAGCGGGCGCGTTCTGTCGTAGTCGCCCATCGCGACGGAGAGTCTGAGTTTTCCGATCATCGTGTAAGTCTCCTGCGTTTTGTGTACATAAGGCCAAAATGTCGATTGCATGCAAAGTGCATCAAACCAGCGAATGCACGAGATTGCGGTTGACCTTGCGCCGCAGAAATTCGAAATTGACGGCGAACTGCTCGGCGCGCGTCACGGCGTCGTGCAGGCGATCGATGTCCTCGGGCGAGAAGGTCTCGCCGGCGCCGCCCGCCGCTTTCGTCAGCAATTGAATTCGGCATGCATTATCCAGAAGCAGCGAAAGCACGACCGATTCCTCGATCGAGCGCCCCACCACCGCGACGCCGTGATTGCGCATCAGCACGGCCTTGCTTTGTCCGAGCGCCCGCGCGACGCCCGCGCCCATATCCTGCGTGCGGATGAGATTCATCGTTTCGGTGTAGTACGGCAAGCCGTCCGCGAAATGCACGCTCGGCTGGCTGATCATTTCGAGCGGCTGACCAGTTGCGGAAAGCGCGACCGCGTGCGTCGGATGCGCGTGGATCACGCTCGTCACGTCGGGGCGCACCTTGAAAATCTCCGAGTGGATGAAGACCTCGCTATGACGGCGTCCGCCGCCGCTCACCTTCTCGCCTTCGAGATTGCAGACGACGATGTTGTCCTCGGTGATCTCGTCGAAGCCGTGACTATGCGGCTTCATCAGGAAATGCGTCGGATCGCCTGGCACGCGTACCGAGATGTGCCCGCGCGTAAGATCGCCCTGACCTTCCGCTTCGAGAATGCGCCCGGCGTCGATCAGTTTTTGCTTCGCTTCGTTGAGAGTCATGATGTCGTCCTGCGTTCGAGTGAAAACGTGCGACGACGGCCGAAGCCGTCTGCATGCCGCGTGATCGTGATGATCGTGATGAATCGGCTAGAAGCGCCCGCCTACCGCAGCCTTCGCTTTCGTCAGCACATCGGGCGGCGTCTTGTAGAGTTCGTCGAGCAACTGGTCCATGCGCTGCCACGAAACAGGGCGCACTTCGAGACCCATGCGCTTCGCTTCCGCGAGGAACTGCGGGTCCTTCACCGTCTGTTCGAATGCCTGTCGCAATGCGGCCGTGCGCTCCGGCGGGATGCCCGGCGGCGCCGCGAACGGGCGCGCGAACACCTGGCTCGCGACGATCACCTTCAGCACCTGGCGCGTTTGATCGTTGGGCGCGAGGTCGAGCAGCAGCGGTACATCGGGCAGTTCGGGATGCTTCTCCAGCGCAACCTGCACGAGAATGTTGATCTTCTTGCCCGTGATCCAGTCGGGATGACGCGTCTGGATCGTGCTCCACGACACGCCGCATTCGCCGTCGATCTCGCCGCGCTCCATCGCGAGCGCCGTTTCATTGCTACCCGGATAACCGGTCACGAGTTTCAGCTTCGAATTGAAGAGGTTCTTGATCGTCGACGCGATCACATCGGGGTCCGAGCCGGCGCCCTGCCCGCCCATGCGCGCTTCCTTGTCGACGAGATCCTTGAACGTCTTCACCGGCGACGTATTCCACGTCACACACAGGCTCACATCGCTCGTGATACTGCCGAGCCACGTGAGCTTGCGCGCGTCGAAACTCGCATCGCCGAGAAGGGGCTCTTCGGGCATCGTGCGACCGAAAGTGCCGAAGGTCGCGCCGTCTTTCGGCGCGATGCCATAGAGATAGTTCACCGCCTTCAGGCTGCCCGCGCCCGGCATGCTTTGCGGCGTGATAGTCGGCTTGCCCGGAAGAAAGTTGCCGATGTATTTGCCGAGCAGCCGCGCATAGGTATCGTAGCCGCCGCCGACGGAATAACCGATGGTCATCGTGACATTGCGGCCATTGTAAAAGTCCGCCACCGGTTCGGCCGCCGTGCGGCCCGCGAGCGGTGCGCACAGCAACACGGCCGCGACTGCGGAGATAGTTGCGTGCGCAACCATGCGCGGACCCCTTCTTTTAAGGCCTTTGCGCGATGAGGACTGCGAGAGTCGATCGTTCATGATGTTGTGTCCACCAGTTATGACAGGCTGGCCGATGTGGGCCGGCCGCCGGCCTCTTGTGATTGCATGCGAGATCAAACGAGTCCGCCGAGCTGACGCAGCCACGGCAACCAGTCGCCGATAAGTGATTGCGGCCACGGCGTCGAGAAAATGCGGCCGAATACGAGCCACAACGCGATGGTCATCGCTATCGACAACACAGCCGATGTGCGCCAGCGCTCGCCGAATTCGAACCGCGCAACGAGCAACATAAAGATCAGCAATGCGGGCAGGAGGCCGATGACCGCAGCCGTCGCGAGCGCGCCCGCGACCGATGCGAAGAAACGCACGCCGCGCAGATAGATGGTCCGCGTATCGAGCGACGATGCGAGACCGTCATGCAACGAAGGATCGCCATGCGCGCCGAAGCTCGCGCCAGCGCTTGCGTTTGCGTTTGCGTTTGCATTGGCCTTCGCGATGACGTTGGATTGCGGGTCCACGCTGGATTGCAGACCGCTGAAATGCGCGCTGGCGCCGGCCATCGCGAGATCGCCCATCGGGGCAGCCGCATCGAACGAAGGAGATACTGTCGTCTCGGTCGCGGGCACGTCGCGCGTGAACAACTGCTCGATCAACACGATGCAGCAGAACACGAGCGCGGCGCATGCGCTGGTCATCGGCATGAGGCGCGCGGCGAAGGCCCAGTCGCGTGCGACCATCATCGCGACGATCACGAGTGCGGTAAGCGCCAGCGTGAAGACAATCTGCCAGTCGAAACCGCGCAAACGCAGCTTGAAGGATGGCGCTGTACGACGAGAAGTCGAGTGCGAACGCATACGCAGCGTCTTGCGCAAGCCCTTGATCGTCGGGCCGAGCACGACCCACAACGCGGCAAGCAGAATCACGATCACGACGGGCCGCGCGAAAAGACCCATGCCGTAGATCTCGTGCGAAATGAAGTAATAGCGCTCGAAGATGCTGCCGAGCACGAGGCCGAGAATGAGCGGCGGACGCGGCCAGTTCAGGCGCTTCATGATCCAGCCCACCGCACCGAACAACACCAGCGAACACAGGTCGCCCCAGCTTTGACTCGCATTGAATGCGCCGAGATAGACGATGGCGATGACGAGCGGAATCAGAACGCCCACCCGCACCGTCGCGAGCCGCGAGAACATGCTGCTGCCCGAGAGACAGATCACGGCGCCCATGATGTGCGAGATCGTCAGCGTCCAGATGATCGTGTACGTGACGTCGAGATGCTTGGTCAGCATCTCGGGACCGGGCGTGAAGCCGTGCATGATGAATGCAGAAAGCAGCAGCGCCATCGATGCGCCGGCGGGCATGCCGAATGCCACCGTCGGAATCAGATGTCCGCCCTCCTTCGCGTTATTCGAGCTTTCCGACGCAATCACGCCGCGAATATCGCCCTTGCCGAAATTCTCCGGGTTCTTCTCGGTGCGAATGGCGTGACCATACGCCATCCAGTCGATCACGGCGGAGCCGATGCCGGGCACCGCGCCGAGCAACGCGCCCAGGCCGCTGCAACGCAAGATGAGCCACCAGTGGCGCGCGGCGTCCCGCACGCCATCCCATTGCGTGCTCGCACGTACGCCGGGTTGCGGACGCTCGCGCGCGATGCCGGTGCGCTCGATCGCCATGTCGGCGAGCTCGGGCAGCGCGAAGATGCCGAGCGTGACCGGCACGATCGGCAGATGGTCCCATAAATACAAAGTACCAAACGTCCAGCGCAACGTGCCCGTTTGCGGATCGGAGCCGATCAGCGAGAGCATCAGACCGAACGACGCGACGGCAAGTCCTTTCATCGGCGCCTTGCCCGACAGCGTCGCGACCATCGAAAGGCCGAAGATGCACATTGCAAGCAACTCGGCGGAACCGATGTAGAGGACGATCAGGCGCAATACCGGGATCGCGAGGGCGAGCAGCAGCGCGCCGAAGATGCCGCCCGCGAGCGACGACGCATAGCCCGCGCCGAACGCGCGCCGCGCATGACCCTGCTTCGCGAGCGGATGGCCGTCGAGCACCGTGGCCGCGGCGCCCACGGTGCCGGGCACGCCGAACAGCACGGCGGGGATGAAGTCGGACACGGTCGTCACGGCCGCCATGCCGAGCAGAAGCGCGAACGCCGTGTAGCCGTCGAGGTGATAGGTGAATGGAATGAGCAGCGCGAGCCCGACGATGCCGCCCAAGCCTGGCACGACGCCGAGCGCGAGTCCGAGCAGCACGCCGCCCAGCATGATCCCGAGACGCAGCGGATCAAGGATCAGGGTCAGCGCATGGAGGGCGGCGTCGAGCATCAGCACACCTCCCGGTGGACTTTGCCCGCGGCGGGACGGCCGTCGTGACAGCGCGATCGAGTGCATGGGGGTCGCATCTCAAGTCTCCGGTAGTTCGCCCGGTTACGTGACCGGGCGTTTATCGTCGAAAAGCAAGTCGAACCGCGAACCGCACTGCGTGTTTGCATGTTGTGTTTTGCATTACGCATTCACGATTGCCTTCTGAGTTATGCGTTTTGCATGCAACATGCAAGCGCGGCGGCGGCGGCGCGGGCGCCTATTCGAAGATGCGCACCAGATCCTGTGCGATCGGCGAATATTTCGCATGCGTGCGCAGCATGAAGCTCGAGAAGCCGTCGCTGTTGTGGTGCTTCTTGCGTTCGTTGGGCAGATCGATGCACTGATTGCGAACGGGATCGCGCACGAGGCCCATCGGGTCTTCGCCCGCTTCGACCTTCTTCATCTCGCGACGAAGCATGCGGCGGTAGATCGCGAGACCCTGGTCGGACGCACCGAGGTTTTCGCGCGTCCGGTCGGCGATCGCGCCCTGCGTGATCCACGCCATCATGTCCTGACCATCGACGTTATCGACGATGAACTCGCCGTCCTCGTCCTTGAACGGCACGTCGTAGGTATGCAGGCGATCCGTGAGACGCGTCGGCACGTCGATGCCCTTCGGCGGAAGGTATGCGTTGTACCAGAGATGCAGCGTGTGCTCGTCATCGACAGGCACGCGAATCTGAAACGAGTAGTAGCGCGACGCCTCGTCGCCATTGCCCACGGCCAGCATGTTCGGGAACACGATCGGATGGCCGATGCGCCAGTCGTCCGAGTCTTCCGGATGTCCCGCGAGCAGGCGGTGCTTCGTCACGCCGAACTCGAACTCGTTGAAGGCGATCTTCTCGTGCTTCGCGCTGATCGCGACCTTGATGCCTTCCTGTTCCTTCTGAAACTCGTAGTGGTGACCATGCAGCCACTCGGTGTGAATCGGATCTACCGAATTCTCCATGATCTGCAGCCAGTTCACCGGCAGCAGCGCACGGCCCATCATGCGGATCGCGCCGGGCGCGACGAAGCCGTCGAAGCGCGGCAGCAGCGGACGCGGCTCCGGCCCCATGTACGCGAACAGCACGCCGCCGAGTTCCTCGACCGGATACGCGTCGGTTGCCACCTTGTCGCGGAAAGCGCAATTGTCCGGCTCGTTCGGCTGATCGAGACACTTTCCCTCTGCGCTAAACTCCCAGCCGTGATAGGGACAGCGGATGCCCTGCTCCGTAGGGATGCCGTGCGCGAACGATGCGCGCCGGTGCGGACATTGCTCCGCGATCAAGCCGCGCCTTCCTTGCCGATCCCGAAAGAGCACGAGATCCTCGCCGAGCAGACGCACACGACGCGTCCACTTGTCGTCGAGTTCCGATGCCGCCGCGAAGGGTTGCCAATAGCGACGCAACAGGTTGCCCATCGGCGTGCCTGGACCGATGCGCGTCATGGTTTCGTTTTGTTCTGCCGTGAGCATGAGTCGATTCCCGTATGTTGGAAAAAGCGCGCCGGAGGCACTGTCATGCCGCCAGCCTTGAAACGATACTATTCTTAGGTACCTAACTTAAAAATAATGGAAAGTACTAGGTCGGCACCGGGAATTCCGCTGCGACGCGATGGGCCTACAAGAAGCGATGTTTTCGCCTCAAACATCACGAATCCCCGGATCGGGATTCACCCTGATACGCGAATCATTGACAAACTTATCTTAGTTAACTAAGTTTACGAAAAGGGCACGCGCTGATGCCGAAAACAGGTGAGAGGATGAACAAAAGCGAGAAGATTCCACGCGACCCGCAGCCGGGCACGCTCAAGCACTGGCGCGAAGCGCTGCCGGAAGAGCGCATGGCGCATCTCGTGAAGGACGCGGCGCGCGGCTTTTCGCGTTCGCTGCAGGCGCGCCTCAAGGAGCATTCGGTGCTCTATGGCCACTGGACGTTTCTGCGCATCCTCTGGCAGACGGACGGCCTCACGCAGCGGCAATTGAGCGAGCAGGCGGGTGTCGCCGAGCCGACCACGTTCTCCGCATTGAAGACGATGGAAACCCTCGGCTATCTCACGCGACAGAAGCTGCCCGACAATCGCAAACAGGTGCGCGTCTTTCTCACGCCAAAGGGCGTCGCGCTGCGCAGCGTGCTCGTGCCTTACGCGATCGATGTGAACCGCATCGCGCTCGCGGGCATCGCACCGGAAGACATCGCGGCGACGCGGCGCACGTTGCTGGCGATGATCGAGAATCTGGCCGGCGACGACGTCGCGGCTTCGAAGAACGGCCGCGATGCGGCCAACGGCGACGTCAGCGAGGATTGATTGTGACGACTCAAGGTGACGCGGCGAAGAGCGTGCGTATCGGCATCGTCGGCTTCGGCACGGCGGGGCGTGCGTTCGTGCCGGCGATCGAGAAGCATGACGGCTTCGTGTTCGCGGGCTTCGCCGATCCGTCGGCGTCGGTGCGCGAACGCGGTGCGCAGGAGTTCGGCGTCGCGGCTTACGACAGCATCGACGAGCTCATCGAACATGGCGCGCTCGATGCCGTGTACGTCGCATCGCCAACGACGCTTCATCGTGCGCATGTCGAGCTTGCCGCGCGCGCGGGCAAGCACGTGCTCGTCGAAAAGCCCATGGCCGCCAATCTCGACGATGCACACGCAATGGTCGCGTCCGCGGAGACGGCAGGCGTCGTGCTGCTCGTCGGACACTCCCACAGCTACGATTTGCCGATCCATGCGATGCGCGAGCTTGTCGCTTCGGGCGAACTCGGCCGCGTGCGCATGGTGCATACGTGGTGCTTCACGGACTGGATCTACCGCCCGCGCCGCCCCGACGAACTCGATGCATCGCAAGGCGGCGGCGTGACGCTGCGCCAGGGCTCGCATCAGTTCGACATCATTCGTCTGCTCGCGGGTGGCGCGGCGCGCAGCGTGCGCGCAAGGACCTTCGACTGGGATGCCGAGCGCCGCGCGATCGGCGCGCATACGGTGTTCATCGAATTCGAAAATGGCGCCGCGGCCACGGCGGTCTACAACGGCTATGGCCGGTTCGCGAGCGCGGAGTTGTGCTTCGACGTCGGCGAATGGGGCTTTCCCGCGCAGTCGCGCGCGATTGCAAAGCCTGCAAGCCTCGAAGACGAATTGCGCGCCAAGGCCGAACGCGCGCGCAATGCGATCCCAGCGAGCGCGCCGAATCAGCCGTTCTTCGGCCTTACCATCGTGAGTTGCGAGCGCGGCGAAATACGCCAGTCGCCGAAAGGCTTGCTCGTCTATACGCGTGACGGCAAGCGCGAAATCGAATTGCCGACCGATCTATCGCCGCGCGAACTCGTGATGCGCGAGTTCCACGATGCAATCAGCGGAAGCAAGCGCGCCATTCACGACGGTCGCTGGGGATTGGCCAATCTCGAAGTGTGCGCGGCGGCGATTGCATCGTCCGAACGTGGCGCGGAAGTATTTCTGGAACATCAGGTCGCGCTCGAGCCGTCGCGTGATAACTTGATCGAACTGTGAGGCGGTGAAAGAGTCCGCATGAGAATCATGAATACACTTAGCATGCCTGATCGAATTGAAGAGGCCGATGAAGTGCTTGCACTCACGGTCACGAATAAACGCGAGATCGCGGAAGACATCTTCCTGTTCGAATTGCGCGATGAAAACGGCGGCGCGCTGCCGCCCTTCACGGCCGGCGCGCATGTGCTGGTGCATACGCCCGCGGGCATTGCGCGACGCTATTCGCTTTGCAACGATCCCGCCGAACGCGATCGCTACGTGATCGCCGTGAAACGCGATGCGGCGGGCGGCGGCGGCTCGCTCAGCATGGCGCTCGATGTACACGTCGGCACTACACTTGATGTGTCGTCGCCGTTGAACTACTTCGCGCTCGCCAACGATGCATCGCGCTATTTGCTGATCGCGGGCGGCATCGGCATTACGCCGATGCGCGCGATGATGGCCGAAATCGCCGCACGCGGCGCGCATTTCGATGTGATCTATTGCACGCGTTCACCCGAATCGACCGCGTTTCTCGACGAGTTAAAAGCAGGCGAGCTTGCATCCCGCGTGCGTGTGCATCACGATTTCGGCGACCGCACGCGATCACTCGAAATCGCACCGCTCGTCGCCGATCGCACCGGCGATACGCACATCTATTGCTGCGGCCCTCGTCCATTGATGCAGGCCGTGCGCGACGCCGCCTCGCACTGGCCCTCTTCCGCCGTGCATTTCGAAGACTTCGGCACGAGCACGCGCGAGAACACATCAAGCGAAACGGCGTTCACTGTGAGACTCGCTCGCAGCGGCGGATGCGTGACTGTCGCGCCAGGCGAAACGATCCTCGATGCCTTGCGAGCAAACGGTATCGACACGCCCAGTTCGTGCGAGGCGGGCACATGTGGTTCGTGCAGAACCCGTTTGCTCGCGGGCGAAGCCGATCATCGCGACTTCGTGCTCGACGACGATGAACAGACTTCGGAGATCATGATCTGCGTATCGCGCGCGCGGTCGGATACATTGGTGCTCGATATCTGATGGCGCGCCGAAACAAGGAAGAGGATCAGACGCGATTCCATTCGCGTTCATCGCATAAATTAAGGTTATTCGCCACGAGACACCGCGTTCGTCTTTACTCTTGAAGCAACGAGACGAACGATAAAAGGTGACGTCATGGCGTCCCAGGCCGAACTCAAACGCTTCACCGCCAATCTCTCCGACGAACTCGACAGCGCCGCGCTCTACGACACCCTCGCACAAGCCGAAAAGCAGGACGACAAGCGGCGCGTGTACAGGGAACTGGCCGACGCGGAACGGCGTCACGCGGACATATGGGCCGCGAAATTGCGGGCGAACGGCGTATCCGTTCGAGCGCATCGCATCGGCGCGAAAACGCGAATCATGCGCACGCTCGCCCGCGCGTTCGGCCCGGACTTCGTGTTGCGCTCGGTCGCCGCCAACGAGATGGCCGATCGCGACAAATACGCAGGGCAACCCGATGCCGCGCAGATGTCGGCGGAAGAGCGGCATCACGCCGACATCGTGCAGGACGTGGCCAATCGCGGCAAAGGCCTGAGCAAAGGCGGCGCGATCGCAGCGGCGGAATCGTGGCATCGCGGCGTGACGTCGGGCAACGATTTGCGCGCGGCCGTGCTCGGTGCGAACGATGGTCTCGTGTCGAATTTCTGTCTCATCATGGGCATCGCGGGCGCGGGCACCGACAGCAGAACGGTGCTTCTCGCGGCGTTCGCGGGACTCATGGCGGGCGCGGCGTCGATGGCGCTCGGCGAATGGCTCTCCGTGACCAACGCCCGCGAACTGGCACGCACGCAGATCGCGAAAGAAAAGGACGAGCTCGATCACATGCCCGATGCGGAACGTCACGAGCTTGCGCTCATCTATCAGGCGAAAGGCATTGAAGCCGCCGAAGCGAAGCGCGTGGCCGCTCAGATCATGCGCGACAAGGACAAGGCGCTCGATACGCTCACGCGCGAAGAACTCGGCCTCGACCCGCGCGAACTCGGCGGCAATCCCTGGACCGCCGCGCTCGCATCGTTCACGTTGTTCGCGGTGGGCGCGATTATTCCTGCGATTGCGTTTCTGTGGGCGAGCGGCGCGCATGGCATCGCGCAATGCATCGTCTTGAGCGGGCTCGGGCTGGCGGGTATCGGCGTGTTCACGTCGCTGTTCAATGGACGCGGCGCGATGTTCTCAGCAACGAGGCAAGTGCTGATCGGCATGATCGCCGCGGGCTGCACGTTCGGCCTCGGCAAGTTGCTCGGCGTGTCGCTTTCGTGATCGATGCATCGCGCGACATGAAGCGCGATGCATCGATCACATCGTCAGATCTTGAACGACTCGAACGTCTCCGGTGCGAAGATTTCTTCCGGTTCGAGCAGTCGTTTCGACAAGCCCTGTTCATACGAATAGCGCAGGAACGTGCGCAGATTCTCGCGATTTTTGTCGAGACCGTAAGGCCAGAAATCGTCGCCCATTTCCTTGCGCGTCTGTTCGACATGCGCGTTCAGCCACGGCAACATCGACTTGAGCGCGGCCGTCTCATTGAGATCCGCATACGTGCGCCGCTGCGATTCGATCAACGCCTTGTAGAGCGATTGCGCGGCCCAACGATTCGCTTCGTAGACCTCGCGCCTGAGCACGACGGTATGCATGATCGGGAACATTTTCGTATCGCGATAGTACTGCCGCTCCACGTCGATATAGTTCTCGAAGAGACGCTTCACGCGCCCCTTTCCATTCACATACGACGACGGCATGCGCGCCGTATAGAGCGCATCGATCTCGCCGTCGAGCAACATCTGCGACAACGTCTTGTCCGGCCCGATCTGTTCGACGCGAATGTTCGAAGGCAGATCGAGCTTCAGCTTCTCAGGGCGATTCGGCTCTTCCTCGCCGCCGGTGTAATACGTGACGCTATCGACCGGCACGCCATAATGATCCGACAGAATGCCGCGAATCCACACGGGCGCGGTCATCTGATACTCCGGATTGCCAATGCGCTTGCCGATAAGATCCTGCGGCTTTTCGATGCCCGAATCCGCATTCACATAGATGCACGAGTGGCGAAAGAAGCGCGACGGAAACACCGGAATCGCGATGAACGGACGCGGCTCGCGAAAGCACGACATCGTGTAGGAAGACAGCGACATCTCCGATGCATCGAACTCGTGGTGCCGCAGCATGCGGAAAAACGTTTCTTCCACCGGCATGTTCAGATAGTTGAGATCGATGCCGTCCGGCTGCACGCTGCCGTCCATCAAGGCGCGCGTGCGGTCGTAATTCCAGCATCCGAAGGTGAGTCTAAGCTTGGACAAGGTCTGCTCCTGGCAGCGTGAGGGATTCATGCGGCGCACGCGAGCGTCATGCACATCAGTAGAACTGATCGAAGTGCACCTGCTCGAACGGCACCTTCAATGCGATGAGCGCGCGTTGAATCGCAGCGCCCATCGCGGGCGGACCGGCGAAGTAGATCTCCATATCGCGCAGCTTCTCGCCGAAGAGCGTTTCCGCGACCGTATGCACGAAGCCGACATGGCCGTCCCAAACGGTTTCGCTATCGGGCGCGACGTCCGACACGGCCGCCTGGAAATGCAGGCGCTCCGCCCATCCCGGCAATGCTTCGAGCATGTCGCGTCCGCAGACATCGCGTGGCGTGCGGCCGCCATAGAGGAAATGCAACTTCACGCCGTCGAGCGCGGGCTCGGCGGCGACACCGCGCGCGATCGAGATCATCGGCGCAAGACCGGAACCGCCCGCGATGCAGAGGATGTCGCGCTTCACGTCGCGGCGCAGATAGGCCATGCCATAAGGTCCGTCGATGTCGATACGCATGCCGATATCCAGCGTATCGAAGAGCACGCCCGTGCCTCGTCCATTCGGCACACGGCGAACCTGAAAGTGCAGTTCGCGCGGTTCGACGATGCCCTCGTCGATGTTGCTCATCGAATATGCGCGCTGGCCTTCGACGCCGGGCAGCGTCAGCAATGCATACTGGCCCGGTTCGAAGGGCATGTTATCGGAGAGCGTGAAGCGGAATTCCTCGATGTCGTGCGTGATCGCCCGACGCTCAGTCAACGTGCCGCTCACGCGGCGCGGCGCATGCTTCGGCGCGTAGTGCGCGGAAGGACGCATCTTGATCGTGCAATCTCCGCGCGGTGCGCTCTGACAACCGAGATAGCGGCGCCGCTCGCGATCCTTCGCGGTCCAGCCGGGCGCCTCGGGCCACACGACTTCGACATCACCCTCGATCAATTCGAACTTGCAGTTGCCGCACGCGCCCACGTTGCATTCGTATGGAAACGCGATGCCCGTTCGCAAGGCCGAGCGCAGCATCACATCGCCGGGTTCGCATACGAACGTTTGATCGGATGATGCGAGCGTGATGCGATGAGCGTGGCCGTCCGAATGCATGAATCCACCTTGTTTCAAGAGTTATTTCATAGCGACCTGTGGTATCCGAGGGTTGCGGAGATACCTTCGGCCGCGGTAAGCAAATGCGGCACCGCTGCGCGCAGCGCCTTCTTCGTGAGCCGTTGCGCCGGCCCGCCGATACCGACTGCCGCCACCACGTTGCCCGTGATATCGCGCACAGGCGCCGCGATGCCACGCATGCCGACTTCCGACTCTTCGTCGTCGATCGAATAACCTTCGCGGCGCGCCGCGTCCAGCGCCTTCAGGAAGACCTGCGTATCGGTGTTGGTCTTCGGCGTGCGCGCGACGAGTCCTTCTTTCAGCACACGCGAGATCACATCGGGCGTGCGCGATGCAAGCAGCACATGCCCTTCCGCTGTACAGAACGCAGGCTTGCGCACGCCGATGTACGAACGCATGCGGATCGCCTGATCGCTCTCGAGATTGAACAGGTACACGATGCTCGTTTCGTCCAGGACCGCAAGGTGCACCGTTTCGTCGGTGTGCTCGCGCAGCACGTGCAGAAACGGCACGGCCTGCTTCGCCACATCGAAACGCCGCCGCACGAGCGCGCCCAGCGTGAACAACTGAATGCCCAGCCGATAACGCCCGTTCTCCGCGTTCTGCTCCAGCATGCCTTCGGCCAGCAATGCGCTCGCGAGCCGGTGTGCCGTACTTTTCGCAATGCCCATGCGTTTCGCGAGCACGCTGATGCCCAACTCCGGCTCGTGCTCCGAAAACACCTTCAGCAACTGAAGCGCCGCCGTCACCGACGACAGCCGCTGCGGACCTTCCTCTTTCTCCTGCGCCGTGCCCGCATCGATCTGCGTTGCGTCTGACTTCATCGAAATATACTCCAGGAAAAACGAATATGGAATAGCGTTCCGCATAAAGGAACGATAGGAGCTACTTGTTTCTGTTTGCCGCGTCAGTTGCTTTTGACGAACATGCGGACTAACCCTGACTAGCTTTCGTTCCGCTTGACTTAGGGACCTAAACAAAGCGAAACTCAGATCGTCCCATTTTAGCAGACCAACGTTCTGTATAGAGGAACAAACTAGCAATCCCCAATTTATGTCGTCAAGCCGTGGACACCCACGGCGTCAGACACCAGAAGCGACCGAACATTCGTTCAGAAGAGAGCACTCGATGAAGTGCGAAACACGCGCGCACAGTTAGTCATCCAAAACACTTAAGCGTCGACGTTAAAGGTTCCGCAGCAAAGCATCCCGGTTCCAAGGCAACCGGCATCACTATGAAACAAGGGACGGAGACCCCATGAAGAAGACAGCATTGTTTCTCGCACTTCCCATGCTGGCGGGCGCCGGCGTGGCGCACGCGCAAAGCTCGGTGACGTTGTACGGCCTGCTCGACGCCGGTCTGGTCTACATCAACAACCAGTCGGGCCACTCGAACATCGAGACGGTGACGGGACAAACGAACGGCAGTCGCTGGGGTTTGCGCGGTTCCGAAGACCTCGGCGGCGGCATGAAGGCGATCTTCACGCTCGAAAACGGATTCGATACCTCCAACGGCAAGCTGCTGCAAGGCGGCCGCGAGTTCGGCCGCCAGGCGTTCGTCGGTTTATCGAGTCCTTACGGCACGGTCACGCTCGGCCGTCAATACGATCCGATGACGGAATGGATCGGCGAGATCGCGGCCACGTCGATCTGGGCATGGGTCGGCACGCACCCTGGCGACTTCGACAACCTCAACTCGAATTTCCGCGTCAACAATGCTGTGAAGTACATGTCTCCCAACCTGTACGGCCTGAGGTTGTCGGGCATCTTCGCGCCCGGCGGCGTCGCGGGCAACTTCGGGTCGAGCCGTATTTACACGCTCGCCGCGTCGTACGCGAACGGTCCGATCACCGCAGCGATCGCCTACGACAACGTGAACAATCCGTCCGTCTCCGCATACGACGGCACGGTCAGCCCCGGCCAGCCCGGCTACACGTCGCCGGGAAAGAGCCCTGTGTATAGCGGCTACGCATCGGCGAATTCGGTCGAAATCTTCGGTGCGGGCATTTCGTATAGCTTCGGCGCGGGCAAGGTCGGTTTCGTCTATACCAACACGCGCTTCAACGACATCCTGCGCACCCCGACCACGCCCAACACCGGCAAGGCCACCTTCAACAGCTACGAAATCAACGCGCGCTGGTTCGTCATTCCGACGCTGCAGCTCGCCGCTTCTTTCGACTATACGAAGGCGGAATCCGCGAAATACGAGCAAGTGGATTTCGGGCCCGACTACTTCATCTCGAAGCGCACGGACCTGAACCTGGTCGGTGTGTGGCAGCACGCATCCGGCATCGATTCGACCGGCAAGCCCGCCGTCGCGGCGATCGGCTCGCTCGGCCAGTCGTCGACGCCGAATCAGGTGGCGGTCAAGCTCTCGCTGCGTCATCGCTTTTAGACAATTTGAATTGACACCGCGATTTCGTCGATGCTAATGTCGTTCCATAAATAGCAACGTCGTTCCACATAAAGGAACCGCAGCAGAAACACCGCGCGACCGATGTTCGATCAAGGAGACAAGCAGTGAAAGGAGTCAGGGTATTGTGCGCGGCGCTCGTCGCGTGCGCCGTGTATGTTGGATCAGGATCGGGCGCCGCCCTCGCGGCCGATCTTACGACGGTGCGCATCGGCATCGCGAACGCGAGCAGCGACGTGGCGTTCTTCATCGCGGAGAAGAAGGGCTATTTCCGGCAGGAAGGGCTCGACGCGAAGTTCATCCCGTTCGACTCCGGAGCGAAAATGGTCGCGCCGCTCGGCGCGGGCCAACTCGACGTCGCGGGCGGGTCGCCTTCCGCCGGGTTGTATAACGCGGTGGTGCGCGGCATCGGCATCAAGATCGTCGCGGATAAAGGATCCACGCCGCCGGGTTATGGCTATCAGCCGCTGCTCGTGCGCGCCGATCTCGTTGCGAACGGCCGCTACAAGTCGCTCGCCGATCTGAAGGGCATGAAGGTGGCGGGCAGCGCGACCGGCAGCGCATCGACTTCGACGATGAACGAGGCGCTCAAGAAAGCCGGCCTCAAGACAAGCGATGTCGAGCGCATCTATCTTTCGTTTCCGCAGCATGTGATGGCGCTGCAAAACAAGGCCGTCGATGCCGCGCTGACGACCGAGCCTTCGGCCACCGAAGCCGTGAAACGCGGCGCGGCCGTGCGCGTCGCCGGTGACGATCAAATCTATCCGAATCATCAACTCGCGGTCGTGCTCTATTCGACCGGCTTCATCAAGGACCATCCGCAAGCGGCGAAAGCCTTCATGCGCGCGTATATCCGCGCGGTCCGCGACTATAACAATGCACTTCTGAACGGCAAGCTCGCCGGCCCGAATGCGCCCGAAGTAATCTCGATTCTCACCGAATACACGCCGATCAAGGACCCCGGCATCTATCGCACGATCGTGCCGCAAGGCACGAACCCGGACGGCAAGCTCAACGTCGCGAGCCTGGAGAACGATCTCGCCTTCTTCAAGAGCGAAGGTGTCGTGAAGGGCAACGTCACGGTCGCACAAGTGCTCGATACGTCGTTCGCGGAAAACGCCGTGAAGGAACTCGGCCCGTATAAACCGACCCGATAAGGAGCCTTCATGTCGATTCCCTCTCTTTCAGATGACGCGCCGGTCAAGATCCGTCTGCGCAATCTGACCAAGTCGTTTCAATCGGGCGGCGGCACCGTGACCGCGCTCGACAACATGTCGCTCGACATTCCGACGGGCTGCTTCTTCATGATCGTCGGCCCGAGCGGATGCGGCAAATCCACGTTGTTGCGCATGCTCGCGAATCTCGATGCGCCGACGAGCGGCACCGTCGAAATCAGCGCGCCGTCTGAAAAGCGCCCGAGCAATTCCATGGTGTTTCAGGGCGATTCCCTTTTCCCGTGGATGACGGTGTGGGACAACGCCGCCTATGGCCTCACGTTGCGCGGCGTGCCGAAAGCGCAGATCCGCGAAGTGGTCGGTCATTATCTGAGCCGCACGGGGCTCACGCGTTTCGCGAAGGCTTATCCGCATCAGCTATCGGGCGGCATGCGCCAGCGCGTATCGATCGCGCGCGCATTTGCGAATGATCCCGACATCCTGTTGATGGACGAACCCTTCTCCGCGCTCGACGAGCAGAACAAGGTGCTGTTGCAGGAAGAGTTGCTGCGCATCTGGGAAGAGACGCGCAAGACGGTGCTTTTCATCACGCACAGCGTCGACGAAGCCGTGACGCTCGGCGATCGCGTGATGATCATGACCGCGCAACCGGGCACGGCCAAGCAGATCGTCGATGTGCCATTCGAGCGTCCACGCTCGGTGCTCGAACTGCGTTCGCGGCCCGAGTACGGCGAGTTCGTCTATTCCATCTGGGGGCAATTGCGCGACGAAGTGCAGCGCGCCCGTTCACGCGACCTTGGCGAGATTCACGCATGAAAACCGCGCAAAAACTGACCGCACCCGCGATGCAATACAAGTCTTCCCCTTCCCGGCTCAAGCGCTGGTTCTCGGGCAACAATCGTGATCGCATGATCAGCATCGCGTCGCCGATCGTGCTTCTTATAGTCTGGCAGATACTTGCGGAAACGGGCGTGATCGACGAACGCTTCTTTCCTGCGCCGTCGAAAGTATTCGGCACGTTCATCGCGCTCGTGAACGACGGCTCGCTCTGGGACAACACCTGGGCTACGCTGCAACGCCTCTTCTGGGGTACGCTCGCGGGCGGCATTCCGGCGTTGATGCTCGGCGTCGCCATCGGTCTTTCACGTCCGCTGCGCGCCGTATTCGATCCTTTGATCGCGGCAACGTATCCCGTGCCGAAGAGCGCGATCTTTCCGCTCCTGCTGCTGATCTGCGGCCTCGGCGAAGCATCGAAGATCGTGATGGTCGCGATCGGCGTGTTCTTTCCGGTGCTCATCAATACCGCGACGGGCGTGCTCGAAATCAACAAGATCTATCTCGACGTGGGCCGCAACTTTCGCGCAAGCCGCTGGCAGGTGTTCCGCACCATCGCGCTGCCCGGCGCCGTGCCGCACATCATGAGCGGCATCAAGCTCGGCATCGGTCTCGGTCTGATGTTGATCGCGATCGCGGAAATGATCGGCTCCAAGAGCGGCCTCGGCTACATGATCTGGAACGCGTGGGAACTGCTGTCCGTCGAGCAGATGTATGTGGGCTTGCTCGTCATCGCCGCGCTCGGTTACCTCATCTCTGTCGTGCTGACCGAACTCGAACGCAAGCTGATTCCATGGAAGTCGTCGCGTTGAACCCGCTTCATCATCTCGTCACGTCATGAATTCGACCGCAACGATTCAAACGCAGAACCATACCGGCCAGAAGCGCATGCTGTCCGACGCGATCCTCATGCTGGAACGCGCCGAAGTGATCGACTTCAACGGGCACGCAAGCTGGCGCGTGCCCGGTCAGGAACGCATGCTGATCAACTCCGGCGCGTCGGTGCGCAGCGCGCTCACGGCGGCGGATATCGTCATCATCGACTTCGATGGCAATCTGATCGAAGGCGATGCCGTTCCCCCGATGGAGTTTCATATTCACTCGGAGATCTATCGCCGACGTCCGGACGTGGGATCCGTGATTCACGCGCATCCGTTGTGGTCGACGCTCTTCAGCATGACGGGCAAGCCGGTGCAGCCCGTCATCATGCAGGCGGCCGTGCTCGGCGAGATCCAGCGCTTTCCCAAGACGGCGTCGATCAATCGCAAGGAACTCGGCGAGGAGCTTGCCGAAGCGCTCGGGCCGCATCGCGTCGCCATGCTGAAGTCGCATGGTTCGGTGATCGCAGCGTCGAGCATTCTCGAAGCGTTCGTGCTCGCGTTCTATCTGGAAGAGAACGCGCATCGCCAGTATCTCGCGAGTCAGATCGGCGACCCCGCCGTGCTCGATGCCGATCAGATCGCAGTGATTCAACGCAATCTATGGAAGCCGAATCTGCTGCAAAAGGTCTGGGATTATCACGCGGGCAAGCTCGGCGCACGCGACTGACCGTCGTATCGCATGCATCGCGAACGCATACCGGTCTATGTCGTGACCGGCTTTCTCGGCAGCGGCAAATCCACGCTGCTCGCGCGCTGGCTGAAGGAAACGCCCTTCTGCAATGCGGCGCTCATCGTCAATGAGATCGGCGAGATAGGCATCGATCACGCGATGCTCGGATTCGCGGGCGACACATCGATGCTGCTCGCCGATGCGTGCGTCTGTTGCAGCGGCCTGCCCGCGCTCAACGAAGCGCTCGCGCAATTGTTCTGGGCGCGGCTGCATCGCAGCATCGCGCGCTTCGAAATGGTTGTCATCGAAACTACCGGGCTGGCGAATCCGGGGCCGCTCATCGCCTCGCTGAGTCTCGATGCGTTCGTGAAGGAACGCTATTGCATCGCGGGCACGTTCACGACGATCGCCGCGCCGACTGCGCGCGATACCCTCGCGCGCTTTGCCGAGGCGCGCGCGCAATTAGAAGGCGCGGATGTCGTGATCGTCACGAAGACGGATCTCGTCAGCTCGGAAGAACTCGCAGCCGTGGAAGCGCATTTGCCCGGCGCGCGTGTCGCGCATTCGGCGAATGCGAGCCTGGGCCTGCACGATGCGCTTTCGATGTTCGCGCTGCCCGCACCCGATATCGAACGCGCCGTTGCGCGCCCTCTCTCGCGGCCCCGATCACACGATGCGATTACGCACTTCATCGCCATCGACGACGCAATCGATCTCGATACATTGCACGCGCGCGTTCGATCGCTCATCGACCAATACGGCGATTCGCTGCTCAGACTGAAAGGCTTCGTGCGGATCAAGGAGCAAGACGCTCCCGCACTCGTGCAGTTCGCTCACGGCGATGCATTTGCGCATATCACGCGAGGCACCGCGAACACGGTGAGAAGCGGTCTGACGCTGATCGTGAAACCGGGCGCATCACGCCAGGCACGCGCGCAGGAAACGCACGCGCCATAGCGGATATGTTCATTCGCCGTCGATCTCTATGCTCACCTCGCCATCCTCCACGCGCGTCTTGTAGGTCTTGAGCGGAATCATGCAAGGCGGCGCGACGACTTCGCCCGTCTTGATGTTGAACGAGCCGTTGTGGAAGTCGCACTCGACCACGTCGCCTTCGATGTAGCCCTCCGACAACGAACCCGGCCCATGCGTGCATGTGTCGTTGGTGACGAAGTATTCGCCCTGAATGTTGAACACGGCCAGCGTGAGACCGTTTTTCTCGACCTTGATGGCCTGACCGTCGGCGACGTCGCCGGCTTTGCAAAGGCGGGCAAATGCGCAAGCTTGATGCATCGGGTATCTCCTTCTCCGTTTGACATGGCATGGGTCAAATGATAACTTTGTTCCTGTTTGATGAACAGCGTTCTTTTATACGGAACACGCGAACATCGGCGTGAAGAAGAATCGCGAGAAGCGGCACGCGCGCATGGCCCACACGAACACACGTCGAGAGACGGGAGCACACCCTGAGGCAAGCACTATGTTGAGAAAAGAGCAAAACGATCTGGTCACGCAAACCGGTCCCGGCACGCCGATGGGCGAACTGTTCCGCCGCTTCTGGCTCCCCGCGCTGCTGTCCGAAGAACTCGCGGAACCGGGCGGCGAACCGGTGCGTCTGCAACTGCTGTCGGAGCGCATGCTCGCGTTCCGCGATTCGGAAGGGAAGCTCGGTCTCATCGACGAGTTTTGCGCGCATCGCGGCGTCTCGCTCTGGTTTGGCCGCAACGAGGAAGGCGGTATCCGCTGCCCGTATCACGGCTGGAAATACGATGTGAGCGGCCAGTGCATCGACGTGCCTTCGGAGCCGGCTGCGAGCGGCTATTGCAACAAGATCAAGTTGAAGTCGTACCCGCTCGTCGAGCAAGGCGGCGTGATCTGGGTTTATATGGGTCCGAAGGACGAAGAGCCGCCGCTGCCCGCATTCGAATTCTCGACCGTGCCCGCGAGCCAGTCGTTCATGAGCAAGCGTCTTCAGGAATGCAACTGGCTGCAGGCGCTCGAAGGCGGCGTCGATTCGAGCCACGTGTCGTTCCTGCACAGCGGCAGCCTCAATACGGACCCGCTATTCAAGGGCGCGCGCGGCAATCAATACAACCTTGCCGACCTGAGTCCCGTGTTCGAAGTGGTGGAGTCGGATGGCGGCCTCTTCATCGGCGCGCGCCGCAATGCCGAGGACGAGCAGTATTACTGGCGCATCACGCCGTGGGTCATGCCCTGCTTCACGATGGTCCCGCCGCGCGGCGATCATCCTGTGCACGGTCATTTCTGGGTGCCCATCGACGATGAAAACTGCTGGGCGTGGAGCTTCGACTATCATCCGACACGCGATCTCACCGAAGCCGAAGTGCAGGCGATGAAAGACGGCATGGGCATTCACGTCCGCTACATTCCGGGCACCTACATTCCGCTGCAAAACAAGACCAACAACTATCTGATGGACCGCGCCGCGCAGAAGGCGGGCGTCACGTATAGCGGCGTGGAAGGCATCGCCATGCAGGACGCATCGTTGCAGGAGAGCATGGGGCCGATTCAGGACCGCACGCGCGAGAATCTCGTGTCGACGGACAACGGCATCATCATGGTGCGTCATCGGCTGATGAAGGCGGCGCGTGCGCTCGCGGAGAAGGGAATCGAGCCGCCGGGACGCGATCCGGAATCGCAGAAAGTGCGCTCCGTCGCGATTGTTCTGCATCGCGACAAGCCGTTCAAGGAAGGCGCGCACGATGCGCTTCACGCCGAAGCAGGCAAGGCCCACACCACCATCTGACGAGGACGCGCGCGCGAAACTCGGCGGTTTCGCGGGCCACGACGCATGAACGAAGCACATCGACATGACAAGGCCTCACGCACCTTCAAGGCGGCGGTTGCGGTCGAGCCATCGCGCACGGAGATTCAGACGTTCGAGCGGCCGGACATCACGTCATCGACGGGACTGTTGCGCGTCGCGATCACGGGCGTATGCGGCAGCGACGGCCCTTACTATCGTCAATTGCCGCAAAGCCGCGGGCCTTTGATTCTCGGGCATGAAACGGTCGGGCATATCGAGGAAACGGGCGAACTCGCGCGTGCGCGCTGGGGCCTGAAGGAAGGCGATTACGTCGCGCTCGAAGAGTATGTGCCATGCGGGCACTGCGAGTACTGTCTCTCGAACGAGTTCCGTCTTTGCGATGCAACCGACTGGCGTCTCAACGGCCTGCGTTATGGCGCGACCGGTTTGCGCACTGCGCCCCGTTTCTGGGGCGGCTTCAGCCAGTATCAATACTTGCAGTTGAACACGGTGTTCCATCGCGTACCTTCGAAGGTCGCGCCGAAACATGCTGCGCTTGCGCTACCGCTTGGCAATGGCGTCGAATGGGCCTATCTGCAAGGCGGCGCGGGGCCGGGTCAGGCGGTGGTGATTCAGGGACCGGGCCAGCAAGGACTTTCGTGCGTCGTCGCGGCGCGTGAAGCGGGCGCGGCGAAGATCATCGTGACGGGACTCTCGACGAAGACGGACCGCGAACGTCTCGCGCTCGCGAAACGTCTCGGCGCCGATCATACGATCGAAGTCGATCAGGAAGACGTGCTCGAACGCGTCGCCGATCTGACCGGCGGCGCGATGGCCGATCTCGTGATCGATTGCGCATCGGGCGGCCCGTCCACGGTCACGTCCGCGATCCGGCTTGCGCGCAAACGCGGGACCGTCGTGCTCGGCGGACAGAAGCGCGTGCCGATTCCCGAGTTCAACAGCGACATGATCATCGCGCGCTTTCTCACGGTGAAAGGCATGCGCGGGCACAGCTATCAGTCGGTCGAGCTCGCGCTGCAACTGATCGCCGCGAATCGCCACGATGTCACGCAAATGAGCACTCACACCTTCGGCCTCGACGACACCGATCTCGCGCTGCGTACCTTGCAGGGCGAAGGCGTCGAAGGCGCGATTCACATGACGATCGATCCATGGAAGTGACCACGCCTGCGGAAGTGCGCTTCAGGGTTCGATCGCCGAATTCCGTGCCGCGCCGCATCAGGGTCATCGCTCTGACGGATGACGATGCGGAAGTGAGAAGATGCATCGAGCGCGCGCACGCCGATGTGCAGTTCGTGCGCGCAAGCGAATTCGCCGCGCTGTTGCAGACCGAAGGCACCGATGCCGCGAGCATTCTGCGCAGCGTCGATACGAACACGTGCGCATTGAACGCATGGCTCGGCGCGCCGGATCTCGTCGTGATCGCAGGCCGGGAAGGCGACGATGCGCAAGCGGGCGCGGTCGCGGCGAAGGCGTATCGTAGCCGTGGCGTGACCGTGTCGAGCGTGATCGGTCCCGGTGACGTGTGCGGCAGGCGCGCCAGCACCGCCGATTTATTGCGCCCGCATTGCACGATGCTTATTCTTCCGGTGAGCGCAGGCTATCTCGAAGATTTGCTCGTCGCGCTCGGCGCATGAAAAACGAATTCGTTTGCGCGCGCATGCGCGAACGAGCAGGAGACATGGCTGTGAAGCAACAAGACATCAATCGATGGTGGACCGTCCTCGGCGGCGCGATCTGCCTTTCCGTCGGCGCGGGCGTGATATCGGCGTTCATGTTCGGCACGTTCATCAAGGCGATCGCCGCGGAAAACGGATGGAGCCGCGCGCAGGTATCGCTCGGCCTCACGATCTTCGAGTTCGCGATGGGACCGGGCACGATCGTGCTCGGCTCGCTGATCGACCGCTTCGGCGTACGACGTCCCACGATGCTGTTTCTGTTGTTGTTCGCGGGATCGATCGCGCTCGTCGGCGTCATTCCCGTTTCGCTCGCGCTCTTCTGTCTCGTGTTCGTGATGGTCGGCTTCTTTGCGCCGGGCAGCAACGCGTTGCCTTATGCGAAGGTCGTGTGCGCGCGCTTCGATCATCGGCGGGGACTGGCGCTTGGATTGACCGTCGGCGGCACGGCTATCGGCGCGATGTTGATGCCGCAATATGCGGGCTATCTGCTGCGTCATTTCGGCTGGCGCACGGGTTATCTCGGCGTGGCGGCGTTGATGACGGTGCTATCCATTCCCGCGCTCTACTTCCTCGTGAAGATGCCGCCGGGCGTCGATGAAGCGATCTCACGCCACGCGCGCGAAGCTCGTGCAGACCTGCCGTCGTTATGGACGATCTTTCGTCACGATCGCACGTTTCGTTTGTTGGGCGTCGCGATCTTCTGCATGTCGGGGGTGTTGCTCGCATTGCTGTCGCAACTCGTGCCGATGATGACCGACCGTGGCGAAACCGTGCGCGCTGCCGGAACGATGCTCTCGATCGCGGGACTCGCATCCGCTGTCGGCCGCCTGTTTGCGGGCTATCTGATGGATCGCGTTCACGCGCCTTATGTCGCGGCGATGTCGTTCGGACTCACGCTATGCGGCGTGCTGATTCTCGCGGCCGGCGCAACCGGCGATACGGCGATGGCCGCTTCCGCGATGATCGGCGTGAGCATCGGCGCGGAGGCCGACATCATCACGTTCATTGTGAGCCGTTACTTTGATTTGCGTTTGTTCGGACGTGTATGCGGGGGCATGTGGGCGTGCTGGGGCTGGGGCGCGGGGATCATGATTTTCCTTTCCGGACTGTGTTATGACCTCACGCATTCTTATCGGCTGGCGTTGTGGGTGTTTTCAGGGCTCGTAGCTTTGTCGGTGGTTTCGATCATTCGGCTCGGGCCTTATGGGTATCCGGAGCAGGGAGATCGGAGGAAGGCCCCTGTGCAGGGTTTGCCGCTTGATAAATCGGCGGAAGTGAATTCTTGAGTTTGTTTTCTTGTCGCCGGATGCCGTCTTGTTTTTGGTTTATTGGCGTTGCCCCTGCGCGGGGCGGCAGTTAAAGAAAGCGGCTTTTATCGCGCACGGCACAGGGGCTCTTTGCGTGAGTGAAACTTGCATTCGTGTCGGTTTATTGGCGTTGCCCCTGTGCGGGGCGGCAGTCACTTTCTTTGCTGCTGCAAAGAAAGTAACCAAAGAAACAGCTATCCCCAGCCTAAGCACTTCATGCCGGCCGCGGCACAGGCGATTGGCTGAATGGCCCGGCAGTAGCGAGTGCCCCCACAAAACTCACGCGCCTTGGCTCGCGCACGGTCTGCCGCACAACATGTTTTAGGGCGCTGGTTCAGCACGAAATCGCGCCGGCACAGCGCTGCGCGCTGCCGTTGGGTATGCCAGGGAAACCAGCGAGAAAGAAGCACACGCAGCCCCCGATTGACCCATCGGCCGCGTAGCGGGCCGGAGCTTGCAAGGGCTGAACCCGCAACTTGAGCGGTGCGCTGCGGCAGACCGTGCGCGATCCAAGCCGCGTGAGACCTTTGAGGGCACTCGCTACTGCCGGGCCATTCGGTCAATCGCCTGTGCCGCGGCCGGTGTGAGGCACTTTGGATGGGGATAGCTGTTTCTTTGGTTACTTTCTTTGCAGCAGCAAAGAAAGTGACTGCCGCCCCGCACAGGGGCAACGCCAATAAACCGACGCGAAAGCAAGTTTCCCTCAGACCCTCGAAGCCTCGAAAGGCCCCCGCGCCGTGCACGATAAGAGCTGCTTTCTTTTGGTCACTTTCTTTGCAGCATCAAAGAAAGTGACCGCCGCCCCGCACAGGGGCAACGCGAATAAACCAATAACAAACCGGGAACCAGCGACAAACAAAAAAATCAGAAATCAATAACCAACCGCTCACTCTTCGATCCCGAACAGCAAATCAACATAACATCCCCCGCAACTTGCTCGCGTTCGCTGAGAACGCTATCCCGATGATCCGGCGTCCCCTCGATCACATCCACCTGACAGGCCCCGCAAATGCCTTCTTCGCACGAATAAGGCGCCGACACACCCGCCTCGCGCAATACCTGCAAGATAGTCTTCCCCTGAGGCACTTCAAACTGCTGCCCCGTGCGATGCAACTGCACAACGAACCCACCTTCGCAAGCAGCGGCAGCCCGCGGCGCGAAATACTCGATATGCACGCGCTCCGAATCAACCGATGCCGTCGCAGCCTCATAGCCCGCCAGCATCGGCTGCGGCCCGCAGCAATAGAAATGCGCATCCGCAGGCGCATTGCCAACGATCGCCGCGATATCGAGCACGCGCCTCTCTTCGGAATCGAAATGCAAGTGCGCTTGCGGCAAAGCAGTCAACGTATCGAGAAACGCGGCCTCGCGCCGTTCCCTGCACGCGTAATGCAGCTCGAACGATCGATTCAATCGCATGAGACGTTGCGCCATGCACCAGATCGGCGTGATGCCGATACCGCCCGCGATCAGTACCGTATGCGAAGCCGTCTCGCACAACGGAAAGTTATTGCGCGGCCCGCCGATATCGAGCATCTGCCCGACGCGCAACTGCTCGTGCATGAAGCGCGACCCGCCACGGCTCATGCGATCGCGCTTGATGCCGATGAGATACGCGCGCTCGTCGCCATCGGCAGTCACGAGCGAATACTGGCGCATGAGCCCGCTCGGCATGTGCACGTCGATATGCGCGCCCGGTTCCACACGCGGCAACGCCGCGTTGTCGGGACGGCGGATTTCGTAGACGTTGATATCGTCGGCGGCATAGCGGATCGCCGTGACGCGCATGTTCACCGGCGCATCGGATGCATTCAACTGCGAAGACATGAAACCACTCCTCCATACGTGCGGCGTCGTCGCGCCGCGAGATCAATCGTGTCTGATTTGATGCGCCGCGCTCGTGAGCACGCTCTTCATCGGCAGACGCGGTTTGAGCGCGACAGCCGTATCGAGCAGCATCTTGCGAAAGACCTTCACCTGATCAGTCGTGAAACGCGTCAGCAAGCCCGACACCGTCAGCGCGCCGAGCAACTCGCCGCGCTCGTTCAAAAGCGGCACGGCAACCGCCGCAAGATCGGGATCGCGGTCGCCCTTCGATACCACCCAGCCGCGCGAACGCACCGGCATGCTCGCTTCCTCACCGCGCGATTGAGGATCGAATGCCCACAACACGCGCCCCGCCGCGCCGCCCTTGAGCGGGTGCCGCGAACCTTCGTCGAGATGATGCCGCGCCGAACGCGGCGAGTTCACGCGATAGAGACAGATGCGTTCGTCGCCGTCGCGCACGTAGAACGACGCCGTTTCGCGCGTGAACGTCGATAGCTTCTGCAGCGCGGGACGCACGAGGTCTTCAAGACTGACGTCGGCCTGGCTCAGCGCGCCGAGACGACGCAACTCCGGGCCCAGCGTGAAATGGCCGCTTGCGTCGCGATCGAGAAAACGCATATGAACAAGCGATGCGCACAAACGCAGAATCGTGCTTTTGTAGAAGCCCGAACGTTGCGCGAGCACCGCGAGCGAAAGCGCTTCACCGGGCAAACGAAAGCATTGCAGGAGCGCGAGCGAACGCTCGACCGCTTCGACACGCGGACGCTTGTCATCGATATCGTTTGCTTCGTCGAGTGACGTATCCGTGTCGGCGGCTTGCAGGGGGTGATCGAGGTTCATCGCTTCGTCTCCGCTACGTTTGGTTCATGACGGAATTTATAGCCGTCGCAGTTGGTTCTGTCCAACAGAATTTGTGCCGCTTGTCAGAACGCAATGCGAACCCTAATCTGCATTCACCTGAACACGGAGACGGAACATGCTGAGTGCGGCGATGAACGAAAGACTCACGCGCGTCGGCCCGGGCACGCCGGGCGGCGAACTGATGCGGCGCTACTGGATTCCCATTGCGCCCTATTCGCAAATCGATGATGAAGACCCCGTGCACAAGGTGCGCGTGCTCGGCGAAGACCTCGTGCTTTACAAGGACAAGAGCGGCACGCTCGGTCTGATCGGCGATCGCTGTCTGCATCGCAATGTCGATCTGAAGTTCGGCATCCCGGACAATTGCGGCCTGCGCTGCCCCTATCACGGCTGGCTCTTCAACGAAGACGGCAAGTGTGTCGAGCGTCCGATGGAAGCCACGCCGCGCGGCGAGATCAAGCAGAAGCTCAAGGCGTACCCGGTGCAGGAAATGGGCGGGCTCGTATTCGCTTATCTGGGGCCGTTGCCCGCGCCTGCGTTGCCGCGCTGGGACCTCTTCGTGTGGCCGAATGCGATTCGTCAGATCGCGATCATGAAGATCGACTGCAACTGGCTGCAATGTCACGAAAACACCGGCGATCCGACGCACAGCGCATGGGCGCACGGCCATATGTTCCAGTACGTGCTGGAAAAACAGGGACGCTATGACGAAGCGGCGGCGCGCGCCGAGCACACGTTGCATACGCGGCTGAAGACGGGCATCGGCATCAAGGAACTGTATGCGAACCCGAGCACGCACGGCATTTCGAAGGGCGTGCGCTACGCGAAGAATCTTGGCGCGGAAGAGGACTACACGCGCGAACATTCGACGGTGATCTTCCCGTTCTTCACGCAGACAGGCAAGACCGGCGCGCCGCGCAGCGAGTATCAGATTCGCGTGCCGATCGACGACGCGCACACGTACCACATCTGCTACCAGGTCTATGCAGCGCCGCCGGGCGTCGAAGCGCCGAAGCAAGACAGCGTGCCGTGGTACGAACCGCCTCGTCACGACGAGAACGGCAAGCCGATTCTCGATTACGTGCTCGCGCAAGACGCGCTCGTGTGGGACGCTCAAGGCGCGATCACCGATCGCTCGAAGGAATTGCTCGGCCGCACGGATATTCCCATCGTGCTGTTGCGCAAGCAGCTCGACGAGCAGATTCGTCGCGTCGAGGAAGGACTCGAGCCGATCAACTTCTGGCGCGAGCAATCGCCGGACATCATCTACGGCTCGGGCGAAGCGCCGGATTACAGCAAGCCGCTTCTCAAACATAACTTCCGCAAGCTCTATCATCGCGGCTTCTTCAACGACGATGCGGATCGCTATGGTCCGATCATCGAGGACGTGAAGGATCTGCATCGACGCATCGAGGAAGCGGAGATTGCGGCGCGCGAAGCCAGCGCGAGCGCGACCTGATCACGTGCGGAGAGCTTCGCGATGAAATACAGAAGCGTCGGGCGCACGGATCTGAAGGTGTCCGAGATCGGCTTCGGCTGCGGCGGCAATGCGGGACTCATGGTGCGCGGCAGCTTCGACGAGCAGTTGCGCATCGTCGCGGCTGCGCTCGAAGCGGGCATCAATTACTTCGACGTCGCGCCGGACTACATCGGCGCAGAAGCGAACCTGGGCCGCGTATTGCGCACGCTTCACGCGCGGCCCTTGCTCAATTCGAAGGTCGAGATACGCGCGGAGAATCTCGACGATATCGCCGCGCATGTCGTGCGTTCCGTCGAATCGAGCCTGAAAGAACTGGGCGTCGATCGACTCGATGTCGTGCAGATTCACAATGCGCCCGTGTGCGGATCGCACGCGCCTGCCGGACGCGACTATCACACACTGGGCGTGCGGCATTTTCTTGGGCCGCGCGGCGCGCTCGAAGGCCTCAGACGTCTCGTCGATGCGGGCAAGGTGGGCCATCTCGGCTTCGTCTGTCGCGGCAACGATGCGCCTTACGTGCGCGAACTGCTCGCCACCGGCATGTTCAGCCTGCTCAACGTGCCGTACACGCTGCTCAATCCGAGCGCGGGCATGGTGCTGCCCGCGAACCTGGCCGTCGATAAAGACGGCGGCGCCGTGCTCGACGACGCACGAGAATGCGGCGCGGGCACCGCGATCTACAGCGTGCTCGCGCGCGGCTTTCTGTCTGACCAAAGCGTCTCGGGCGAGGCGCATCATCCGCTTGCACGCGATATCTCCGGCAACGCCGCCGATGCCCACAAGATGCGCGAGCGAGCCGCACGCGTGAGCTTTCTCGCCCGCGAATCGGGCATTTCGCTCGCGCAAGCCGCGTTCCGATTCGTGCTCGCGCATCCCGGCGTAACCACTGCACTCGGCGGCTTCTCGTCGATGGCGCAACTGAAAGAGCTATGCGCGGTGTCCGGCATGGGCCCGTTCGACGATGAACTCAACGCGCGGCTCGAACGCGTATGGCGAAGCAATTTCGCAGAAACGGAGTCATGATGGCGAATGTAGTTGCGCATGCAATTATTCTGCAGCGAAGGAGGGTCGCGTCCCCATGACAATGACCAGAAGAGACGTGATGCGTCTTGCCGGCGCGACGTTCGCGCTTGGCGCCGCCGGCCTGCCATTCGCGGCTCGCGCGAAGGAATCGCAGCCGCAGCCGAACCTCGCGCTCGCGTCGTATGAAGGACCCGATCGCGCTGCGAGAATCCTCGCGGCGGCGGAGCAAGAAGGCGAGCTGAACTTCTATACGTCGATCGCGCAGCCGGATGTCGCGCCGCTCATCGAACCGTTCGAGGCGCGCTACGGCATCAAGGTCAACGTCTGGCGCGCGGGCGACGAACAAGTGGTGCAGCGTATCGTCGCGGAATCGCAGGGGCATCGCTATATCGTCGATGCGGTGCACACCGGTTCGTCGTATCTCGATGCGCTGCGCCGCGAGAAGCTGCTCACGGCCGTGTCGTCGCCGGTGCTTGCGGAGCTTGCGCCGAATGTCGTGCCCGAGCATCGGCAATGGGCGTCGACGATGCTTTCCGTGTGGGTTCAAGCCTACAACACGCGCCTCATCAAGCCCGCGGATTTGCCGAAGACCTACGACGATCTGCTTGCAACGCACTGGAAGGGCAAGCTCGGCATCGAAGCGAAGAGTTCCGACTGGTTCGCGACCGTCGCCACGCAAATGGGCCGCTCCAAGGGCATCGAATTCTTTCGCACGCTCGTCGATACGAACGGCGTGGCCGCGCGCACGGGCAACTCGCTGCTGAACAATCTCGTGGTAGCGGGCGAAGTGCCGCTCGCGCTCGAGCTTTATAACTACATGCCCGCGCAGGCGAAGCGCCGCGGTGCGCCGATCGACTGGTTCGTGCTGCAACCCGCCGCCGCGCGCGCGAACGGCGTCGCGCTGTTGACGCATGCGCCGCATCCGGCGGCCGCGCTGCTGCTCTACGACTACCTGTTATCCGTCGATGCGCAGCGCATTCTCGTGTCGCGCGATTACGTGCCGACGAACCGCAACGTCGCCTCGCCGATGCAAGGCGTGAACGTGGCGCTCGTCGATCCGGCGATGACGATGCACGAGCGTGGCCAATGGAACAGGACGTTCAATCAGATCTTCCTGCATGCATCGGAATCGTGAGGTCATCGGGCGACGGTACACTATGCCTTCCCCTCTCACTGATCCTTCCTCATGAGCCAACTCCTCGCGCTGCGCCCTTTCGTTCCCGCCAAAGACTTCGAGTTGTCCAAGCGCTTCTACGAAGCAATGGGCTTTCGCATCACGCTTCAGGACGACGACATCGCGATGCTGAAAGCCGAAGGCTTCAGCTTCATTCTGCAGAACTATTACGTGAAGGAGTTCGCGGAAAATTGCATGTTGCAAATGCTCGTCCGCGATGTCGATGCGTGGTGGCGCGACATGAACCCCGAAGGATTGAGCGAGCGCTTCGCGGTCAATCCTGCGCGCGCGCCCGCGATGCAAAGCTGGGGAATGAAAGTCGGCTTCGTGTTCGATCCTTCCGGCGTGCTGTGGCATGTGGCCGAAGCGCATTTCTGACGCGTCACGACGCCCTACTCCACGATAGTTGCGAACGCAATCACTTCGGCTTGAGCAGCACCTTGATCGAGTCGAGCGAGTTCGCGATCTTGATGGCTTCGTCCCACTCGTCCAGCGTGAAGCCATGCGTGACGATGCCCTTCGACGTGACGAGGCCGCGCGCGAGCAGATCGATTGCGATCGGATAGCAATACGGCCCGAGATGCGCGCCGCGCACGTCGAGTTCCTTGCGGTCGCCGATGATCGACCAGTCGACGGTCGCATCGGCGCCGAACACCGAGAACTCGACGAAGCGGCCGAGCTTGCGAATCAGTTCCAGTCCTTGCGACACGCCAGCCGGCACGCCGGTCGTTTCGATATACACGTCACAGCCGTAGCGATCGGTGATCGAGCGCACCGTTTCGAGCGCATCGTCGGTTTTCGGGTTGATCGTGATATCCGCGCCGTATTCGCGCGCCAACGCAAGACGCTCTTCGACGAGATCGATCACGACGAGCTTCTTCGGCGTCTTCAGATGCGCGACCTGCGTCATCATCAGGCCGAGCGGTCCCGCGCCCGCGATCACGACGACATCGCTCAACTGGATATCGCCGCGATTCACCGTATGAATCGCGCATGCAAGCGGCTCGATGATCGCGGCGTCTTCGAGCGAAATGCCATCGGGAATCTTGTGGACGATCGCCGTCGGCGGAAAGCGCATGAATTCGGCCATGCCGCCATCGGCGACTTCGCGTTGAAAGCCGAAGATGTTATGCACTTCGCACATCCAGTACTCGCCCGACTTGCAATAGCGGCATTTCGCGCAGGGCACGATCTGCTCGGCGATCACGCGGTCGCCTTTCTTCACGCCGAAGTGCTCCGCCGCGCCTTCGCCCAACTCCTCGACATAACCGAAGAACTCGTGTCCGGGGATAACCGGCGCCTTGACCCACGGATTCGGGCCGCCCCAGAACATCTTCGCGCCCGACCAGCATTTGCAATCGCTCGCGCAGATGCCGCATGCGGCGATGCGGATCACGAGCTCGTTGCTCGCGGCGCTCGGACGCTGTACGCGTTCTACGCGATAGTCTTTCGGTGCGCGGCATACGATCGCGGTCATCTCTGCATCGGCCATGACGTGTCTCCCGTCGTTATATGAATGGCGAACTCATTCTTCCAGTACGATCTGCACCTTCACGTCGGTCGGCACGCCGCTCGCCGCTTCCTCGAACGCCTTGATGCCTTCCGCGAACGGGAACGTGCGCGAGATGAACGGCTTCACATCGAGCTTGCCCGATGCGATCAACTGAATCGCGCGCGGGAAGATATTTGCATAGCGAAATACCGATTCAATGCGCGCTTCCTTGATCTGCACTGCAACCACATCGAGCGCGATTGCGCGCTGCGGCATGCCGACGAGCACGAGACAACCGCCGGGGCACAACAGATCGACGATGCCCTCGAACGCCTTTTCGTTGCCGCTCGCTTCGAACACGATGTCCGCGCCCCAGCCATCCGTCAACTCGTTGACAACATCGAGGACGCGCCTGTCGCGAATGTTCACGGCGGTCACGCCTTGCACGCCGCCGATCAGATCGAGCTTTTCCTGCACGAGATCGCAGACGATCGCGCGGCTGCATCCGCCCGCCAGCGCGGCGAGCGCGCACATCATGCCGATCGTGCCCGCGCCGAGCACGACGGCCACGTCGCCCGGCTTGATCGCGGCTTTCTTCGCGGCCTGCAAGCCGATCGATAGCGGCTCGACGATCGCCCCTTCCGCGAAGCTCACGTTATCCGGGAGCTTGTAGGTGAACGCGGCCGGATGCACGACATAAGGCGCGAGGCAGCCATGCACCGGCGGCGTCGCCCAGAAGCGCACTTTCGGATCGAGGTTGTAAAGACCTTCACGCGATGCGCGCGATTCCATGTCCGGCACGCCCGGCTCCATGCATACGCGATCACCCGCCTTCAAGTGCTTCACGTCCTCGCCCACTTCGACGACCGTGCCCGATGCCTCGTGCCCGAGCACCATCGGCTCGTTCACGACGAATGGCCCGATGCGGCCATGTTGATAGTAGTGAATGTCGCTGCCGCAAATGCCGACCGTATGAATCTTGATGCGCACGTCGCGCGGGCCCACGACCTGCGGCAGGCTGAACGGACGCAAGCTGATGCGTTTTGCTTCCTCGAGAACCAGTGCTTCCATCGTCGTTCCTTTGATAGAGATTGATGCGGGATCAGCAGGACTGGAATCCGCCATCGACCAACAGACTCACGCCGCTCACCATGCTCGAATCGTCGGAGAGCAGATACGCGATCGTTCGCGCCACTTCCACCGGCTGCACGAAGCGGTTCATCGGAATGCGCGCGAGCATCGGTGCGGACTTGGCGGGATCGCTCCAGGCGCGCTCGCCCATCGGCGTCATCGTGACGGTCGGCAGCACGGCGTTCACGCGAATGCCATGCGGACCGAGTTCGTTGGCCATCACGCGCGTCATCGCATCGAGTCCGCCTTTCGATGCGCAATATGCGGCGTGCAGCGCAAAGCCCACATTCGCCGACAAGCTCGACACGTTCACGATCGACCCGCCGACGCCGCGCGCGATCATGCTCTTCGCGCACTCCTGCGCGACGATCATCGTGGCGCGCAGATTCACGTTCATCGTCATGTCGAAGGCTTCGACGGTCGTGTCGAGAAACGGCTCCAGAATGGCGATACCCGCGTTGTTCACGAGAAGATCGACGGGCTGAGCGGCGCGCGCCGCTTCGCGCGCAGCGTGAGCATCGGCGAGATCGACGGAGATGGTTTCGCATCCCGTCTCTTGCTTCAGCGCATCGAGATCGGCGGCGCTGCGGCTCAATGCGATCACGCGCGCGCCGCGCTCGACCAAAAGATGCACCGTCGCATGACCGATGCCCTTGCCCGCGCCCGTGACGAGCACGGTCTTGCCCGCGAATTCGCGGTTTCTGTCGATGGCTGTCATGGTGTCGTCTTCAAGGCTCGTCGCAGAGACGTCTTGCGGTGTCTTCGTCGGTCACGAGCACCGACGGATAGCGCCCGCGCAACGCCGCGCGCGTCACATGGAATTTCTTCTTGCCGCCGCTCACGAGAATCACGCGCTTCACGCGGCGCAAATCGTCCAGCGTGATCGCGACGGTGCGGCGGTTCAGCGGATGATCGATCAGTTCGCCGTCTTCATCCATGAAATGACCGAGCATGTCGCCGACCGCGCCCGCCTTTTGCAGCGTGCGCAGTTGCTCGGGATTGTCGATGCCATAGGTCACGACGAGCGATTCCGTCAGATCGCCGCACGTGAGCAAGGCGAGGTCGGCGTTGCGCGCGAGTTCGTATGTCTCGCGCACGGTCTCTTCCTGAAGAATCACGTCGCGCGCCTTCTGGCTGCTCACGTAGATCGGCGCGGCGAAGAGATAGCCGTCGGCGCGGCAGATGTTCGCGAAGTCCGACACGATATCGAACGTATTGATGCTCGGGCAATGCGACAGCCCGCCCTGCAACGACACCGCCGACACCGCGCCATACGTGCGCTGCGGCATCGCGCGCAGCACGGCGTGAATCGTCCGGCCCCAGCCGAGACCGATAGTTTGCCCTGCAACTATCTGCTTCGCGAAGTACGACGCCGCACCGATGCCGAGCGCCGCGTTGTTCGCTTCGTTGTTCGCGCCGGTCGGCACGACGACCGCGCATTCGAGCCCGAAGCGTTTCGCGAGCGCTTCTTCCAGCGCCACGCACGGCGCGATCTTGCTGTTGATCGTGATCTGCACGAGGCCGGATTCGCGGCTCGCCGCAAGCAACCGGTTCACGCGCACGCGATTGCTGCCGATGCGCTGCGCAATCTCCTGTTGCGTCAGGTTGCCGACGTAGTAATGCCACGCGACGCGCGCCTGCAGTTCTTCTTCCGAATCGATGGAATCTTCGGCTTCCGCGATGGCGATGGGTGGTGCGCTCTTGCTCATAGTGTCCGGTGGTTCAATGAAAAGGCTGCGGGATTTTATTTCACCGCGCCCATCGTCAGGCCTTGCACCAGTCGGCCCGACACGAGCAGCGCGAACACCACCATCGGCAGTACGATCAGCGTGCCTGTCGCCATGATTTCGCCCCACGGCAACTCGTAGCCGCTCATGTAGCTCGTTGCGGCGACGGGCGACGTGATCGCGTCGCTGCGTGTCAGCACGAGCGCATAGAGCAGATCGTTCCACGAGAAGATGAACGCGAAGATCGCCGAGACGACGATGCCCGGCATCGCGAGCGGCAGATTGATGCGCCAGAACACGCGCCACGGCGACGCGCCATCGAGACGCGCGGCTTCGTCGAGCTCCACCGGAATGTTGCGGAACTGGTCGGTGCAGATCCATACGACGATCGGCAACGAGAACGTCAGATACAGCAAAATCAGCACGATGTGCGTATCGACGAGATCGAGCTTCGTCGCGATCAGGAAGAACGGCACCGCGAGCACGACGGGACTCACCATGCGGTTCGAGATGAACCAGAACCACAAGTCTTCCTTGCCGCGAAATTCGTAGCGCGCGAGCGCATACGCGGCGGGCGTGCCGAGCAAGATTGCGAGGACCGTCGTGCTGCTCGCGATGATGAGCGAGTTCAAGAGGCTGCCCGCCACGTCATGCTCGAAGAGCGCCGCGGAATAGTGATGGAACGTCGGCGAGAACAGCCATTTGGGCGGATACGCGAGCGCATCGGCCTGGCTTTTCAGGCTCGTCGTCACCATCCAGTAAAACGGAAACACCGACGACATGAACACGACGACGAGACCGAGAAAATGCCATACAGTGGCGCGTTTTCTTGCGGCGCGGGCGCGCTTCGCGCGTTGCGTGACTGGCATGTTGATCGAACTCACGCGGCCTCCCGATACACGAAACGGATATATAGACGCGACAGCACGATCGTCAGAATGAGCAGGATGATCGCCTGCGCGGACGCCATGCCCTGATCGAAGAGACGAAAGCCCACGCGCTGGATATAGACGCTGATGAATTCCGTCGCGGCGCCGGGTCCGCCGCGCGTCATCGTGAAGACGGCGTCGAACATCTTGAGCATGTCGGCGGAGCGAAGAATCAAAATGGCCGTGAGACCCGGAAGCAGATACGGACGCTGCAGGTGCCAGAGAATCATGCTCCACTTCGGCGTTTCGAGGCGCGCGGCTTCTTCGGCCTCTTTCGGCACCATCGAAAGTCCGGCGAGCAGGATCAGCGCGCAGAACGGCGTCCATTGCCAGATATCCATGATCATCACGGAAACGAACGCGAGCGTCGGATCCGCGAGCCAGTCCTGCGGCGGAATGCCGATGAGTCCCGTCAGATAGTTCGCGACGCCGAACTGACGGTTGAAGATCAAGCGGCCGATGAGGCCGACGACCGCATAGGTCGTCGCCATCGGAATGACGAGGCTCACGCGTGCGGCCGCGCGCATCCACGGCAATTCCGTGCGATGAAGCAGCAGCGCGGCGAAGAGTCCGAGCGCGATCTCGATCGGCAAGGTCACGCACAGAAACAACGCCGTGCGTCCGAGCGCTTCCCAGAAGCTCGGATCGGTCAGTGTCGCGACGTAGTTATCGACACCGATGAACGGCGTGCCCGAACCCAGATCCGCGAGCTTGTATTGATGAAACGAGTTATAGAGCGCAAGCAGCAGCGGATAGATGCCGATGATCGCGAGCGCCGCGATCGCCGGTATCAGGAACCAGAAGGCGGGCGAACGCGGCACGACGCCGAAATAGCGCGCGGGCTTGCGCGGCCCTCGCGCACGCATTGCAGGTGATGCCATTCGATCGCCTCCGGTTCCTTGAATGAAACTACTTCAGCAAAGGCTTCTTGCCGTCGTAATAGCCCGCTTTCTTCAGGATGTCCTCGGTCTTCTGACCGATGGTCTGCGCGCCTTCCTTCACCGTCACCTGACCGAGCATCATCTTGCTGCCCCATTCGCCGATGACTTCCGACACCGCAGGCCATTCCGGGAAGCGCGGACGATAATCCGGCACGCCGCCCTGCCACGATTCGACCATCGGCTTCACGAACGGATACTTGTCCTGCACGGCCTTGTCCTGATACACCGCCGTGCGCGCCGGCACGCCGCCCGCTTCGAGGTAAGGCTTCGCCATGGCTTCCGACGTGATCCATTGAATGAAGAGCCACGACGCCGCCTGCTTCTTCGCGTTCGACTTCGCGTTCACCGCGAGCGAGAAGCCGCCGAGCGCGGGCTTGAGACCGGCGGGCCCCTTCGGCTCGGTCGTGATCGCAAGACAGTTGCCGAGCTTCGATTTGCTCGGATCGGTCAGCGTCGGATAGAACGCGGACCATTCGGTGATCATCGCGACCTGACCTTGCGCGAGCGCGTTGACCGCTTCGGCATGATCGAAATCGACGATGCCCGGCGGCATGTACTTCATCAGCTTCTGCCGATATTCGAGGCCCGCCTGCGATTGCGGCGACATCAGATTCGACTTGAACTTCGCGTCGAGCAGCGAGCCGCCGTTGGGCCACAGCACGCGCATGAAGCTGTCCGCCGATTGCGTCTCGCCGCGCCGCGACTGCAATGCGAAGGCGAACTTGTCGCCCTTCGTGAGCTTCGGCGCATAGGTGTTGAGCAACTCGTCCCAGGTCTTCGGCGGCTCGTCGAAACCGGCGTCCTTCAACATGCATTTGTTGTAGAACATGAGGCCCGAGTAGTTATCGAACGGCAAGCCGTAGGTGACCTTGTCCCATGTGCCGAACGAATCGAGCAGGATCGGGAAGAAGCCCTTGAGATTCAGATTCGGATCGGCGAGCTTAGGGTCGTCGGTGAACTTCTTGATCGGCACGAGCCACTTGTTGCTCGCGAATTCGCCGATCCACACGACATCGACGAGCACGATGTCCTGATCGCCGCCGCCGACGAAGTTGAGCACTTCCTTCTCGCGCGTGTTCTCGTAGGGAACCACCTCCCAGCGCACCTTGATGCCCGTCTCTTTCTCGAACTGCGGGATCAGTTGCTGCGCGGCCTTGTAGCCGGGTCGATCGAGAAAGATGGCCTTGATGGTGGTGCCCGAGTATGGCTGCGCCGCTTCCTTCAAAGTCCAGGCGTGCGCGTTCGATGCGGCGAACGCCGCGCTCGCCGCCAGCAGCGCGACGGCCGCGACGTGTTTGATCGGCCCGAGCTGCGCGGCCGGAATGAAGCGCTTCTTCATGCCTGTCTCCTTGGTTTTTATCGAGCGGGTGTGACTTGCGGAATCGTCCTGCGCTTACCTCGTTTCACTTGTAATTTCGGTTTTACAATTGTATATTTGGGCGCGAACAGCTTGTCAAGAACAAATTCGACGATGCGTCCGATGCTGCATTGCCGCAGCAGCTAACGGGAGACAACGTATGAGCGCAGTTCATTTGCAGCAGATCCGCAAGGCCTTTGCCGGCGTCGATGTGTTGAAGGGCGTCGACATCGAAGTGACCGATCGCGAGTTCATGGTCTTCGTCGGTCCTTCGGGGTGCGGAAAATCCACCTTGCTGCGCACCATCGCCGGACTCGAACGCAGCGACTCGGGGCAAGTGCTGATCGGCGGCGAGGACGTCACCGATCTCGAACCATCGCAACGCGGCGTCGCGATGGTGTTTCAGTCGTATGCGCTCTATCCGCACATGTCGGTGTACGAGAACATCGCGTTCGGGCTGCGCATGCTCAAGCTGCCCGACGCGCAGATCAAGGAGCGCGTGCATCGCGCGGCGGAGATTTTGCAGATCGGCCAGTTGCTCGAACGGCGTCCGCGCGCGTTGTCGGGCGGGCAGCGTCAGCGCGTGGCCATTGGCCGCTCGATCGTGCGCGAACCGAAGGTCTTTCTCTTCGACGAACCCCTCTCCAATCTCGATGCCGCGTTGCGCGTGCAGATGCGCCTCGAACTCATCAAGCTGCACAAGCAGCTCAACGCGACGATGATCTACGTCACGCACGATCAGACCGAAGCCATGACGATGGCGGATCGCATCGTCGTGCTGAATCATGGGCGCGTCGAACAGATCGGCTCGCCGCTGGAGTTGTATCGCACGCCGCACAATCGCTTCGTGGCGGGCTTCATCGGCTCGCCGAAGATGAACTTCATGAACGTGCGCGTGATGAGCGTCGATGCCGCGGGCGTCACCATCGAACTGCCGGGCGGCGAACCGCTCACGCTGCCCTTCGCGGCCTCGACCGTGAGAGCGGGCGAAACGCTCACGCTCGGCATCCGGCCCGAGCATTTCATCGAAGCATGCGGCGGCGATATCGACAGCGGTCTCACCGGCGAAGTCATGGTGATCGAGCATCTCGGCGGCGAAACGCTGCTGCATGTGCGTCTGCCGAATGAACTCGTGATTCAGGTGAAAGGCTCGGGCGAATCGACGGCCGTCGAAGGACAGCGCCTGAACGCGGGCTTCAGCATTCGTCACGTGCATTTGTTTCGCGAGGACGGCAGCGCGCTCGAACGCATGCGGCCCGTTGCGGAGACCGCAACCGCGTAACGATCGAGGCAGGAGCCGCATGCACGCGTCGCTAGTCGGGATTACAAATGTTCCCGCATCATTAAGCACAAACTGCAAAACCGCATGTCGATGCCGTTCGACGCAACCGTGCCTTATGTGCGGAAGCCCACATAAGCCGTAACGTGTCACGCATTCGTTACGTAACCCTGAATGCGGCGTGATGCCAGTCACGATCGTCTGCAATCTGCCCGCAAACGTTGTCCCGCCTTGAAAGCCGGCATTGGACGCGCCGTAGGGCGCACGGACGCCCGCCTCTGGCACGAGTCGTGCAAGCGCTTGCTCGACCAACTGGGAGGGATGGCTCAAGCATGAACAGAACGACACACGGCTCGCCTGTTGCGAACGCCGCGCCGAACTCGGATCATGCATTCAGGCATCGCATACTCGACGGCCTCAAGGCCGGCGAATTCTGCATCGCCTATCAGGGAATCTACCGAGTCGACAACGGCGAACTCGCGCAAATGGAAGCGCTCATTCGCTGGCGTCATCCGGAGTACGGCGTATTGCTGCCAGGCGCATTCAGCGCGGCGTTCAAGGACGCCGACATCATGCGCGAACTCACGTGGTTCGTGCTGGACACGGTCGCATGCGAAATCGCGGCGTGGCGCGCGCGCGGCGGCGCGCATTATTCGGTCGCGGTGAACGTGCCGCCATCGGTGGCGGCGCTGCCCGGCTTCGCGGATCACATGGACGCGATTTGCCGCGCGCACGGCGTCACGCCCGATAGCATCGAACTCGAATTGCTGGAAAGCGAGGATATCGCGCGCATGCCGTCGATGCCGAAGGTGGTGAGGCATCTGAAGGACAAAGGCGTGAGCGTCGCGATGGACGATTTCGGCACCGGCTATTCGTGTCTCGCCGCGCTCGGCCCGATCGACTTCGGCACCGTGAAGATCGCAAAGGAACTGCTGGCCGAAGCGCCGCACTGCCCGAACGCGTGCGTGGTGTTTTCGTCTGTTGTCGCGCTGCTGACGCGCTTGAAGGTGTCGATCGTCGTCGAAGGCGTCGAGACGGCCGCGCAGGCGCAATGGATCGCGCAGTGGCCGCATGTGCTCGCGCAAGGCTTCTTTCTCGCGCGGCCCGCATTCGGCATCGATAACGTGCCCGGCGCGCGTATCGGCCGCGCAATGACGCGGCGCCGCCCGACGCGCCGCGACGGTCCTCGCACCATTCGGCTCGCCGATGCGGCATGACGTATTGAAGCGTTTCTGGCAGCCCTCGTAAAGCCAGAACTTCGCCGACGCCTCGTGCGTCGGCGTTTTTTTTGTCTACGTCCACGTCAGGCGCATCATGGCGCGATGCCGCGTGCGCAACTACACCGTCCGCGTCTCCGGCTCTTCGTCGAAGATCTGGAACTTGCGCATCTTCTCCCACAGCACCTTGCGGCTGATGCCCAGATGCTGCGCCGTATCCTGCCGTCGCCAGCCGTTCGCGTCGAGCGCCGCGATCACGCGATTGCGCTCGTTCATGTCCCACTTGCTTCGATCGATCAGCAGGTCCGACCCGCTTTCCGCAGGCGCGGTTCTCGCATTGCGCGCGAGCACGAGCAGGCGCTTCACGCGCGATTCGTCCCATGCGCCGAGCTGCCGCACCGTCACGCCGACGCGTTCCGCCAGATTGCGCAGCTCGCGCACGTTGCCGGGGAAATACACATCGGCGACGGCATCGGCGAGCCAGTACGGAAGTTCAGGCAACGTATCGAGTTTCTCCTTGCCGATGACCTCGCTGATGAACGTCTTGAAGAGCGCGATCTTGTCCACCGCGCCGCGTTCTTCGAGCGAAGGAATCTTCAGTTCGATCACCGCGAGCCGGTAATACAGGTCCGCGCGAAACGCGCCTTCCTTCACGAGTTGCGGCAGGCACTTGTTGCTCGCCGCGATGAGCCGGAATTCGAGCCGCACGGGCGTCGCCGAGCCGATGCGCGTGACCGCCTGATCCTCCAGCACGCGCAACAGCTTCACTTGCTGATAGAGCGGCAAGTCGCCGATCTCGTCGAGAAAGAGCGTGCCGCCGTTCGCCTGTTCGAAGTAGCCCTTGTGCGCGAGCACCGCGCCGGTGAACGATCCTTTCGCATGGCCGAAGAAGAGCGATTCGAAGAGGCCATCGGGAATCGCGCCGCAGTTCACCGGCACGAACGGACCTTCGCAATAGCGCGAGTGCTTCTCGTGCAGCAGTTGCGCGATGCGTTCCTTGCCGACGCCCGTCTCGCCGTGCAGCAGCACGCTGGTGTCGCAATCCGCGAAGGTATCGACTTCGCGCAGCAGCGCCTCCATGCATTCGGCATGCGCGATCAACGCATGCGACGCCTGCGTGTCCTCGCCGTGCGCGCGCAGTTGCCGCGCGAGCTTCGCGACCATCGCGCGCAGTTCCGCGCCGGTGAAATCGAGCGGCAGGATGTGCGAGTAGTCCGGCGGAAACATCGACGGATCGCGTTCGCGCGCCGCCGCGCCAACCCAGATGACCGGCATCGAATGACGCGCTTCCCAGTCGCGCAAGACGAACGCGCCGCCGTCGATCACGCTCACGCTGATGATCGCGAGCGCGGGACGGTCGGACTCGCGCGGCGCGCTGATCGACGTGCCGTCCGCGCGCAGCACGTCCACGTCCTGGCCGGACATCGCGCGCACCACGCGCTCGACGATATCGGCCTTGCCTTCCCACACGTGGATGTCGAGGCCATCGATTTTGCTGATCTGTCTCATGTCGTTCAGTAGGCCAGTTGCGACTCGCCGCACGTGAGCGACAGGTCGTGAATCATGCTCGTTCCCACTTGCGCGCCGAGCAGTTGCAGGACAGGCATCAGCGCCTGATCGAGACCCGCGAGCACGCTCGCGAGCGCCGGAACCAGCAGGCCGAGCAAGAGCGGCGCAACGGTATCGAGCAGCAGCGGCGGCAGGATCGGCGACCTGACCGAGAGGCCGCCCGGCGCCGACAGACTCGCGCCGAGGCCGGACAGCGCATTGGCGAGCGACGCGCCCGGCGCGGACGGCACCGGCTGATAATCGTCGCCGTCGCCGCTCACGCCGTTGAAGGAAAGCGTCGTGGCGGCGGACGCGGGCATGGTCGCCGGCAGGCTCGCCGCGAGACTCACGGTCAGCAGGTTCGGCACGTTGACGAGCGTGGCGGGCCGCGTGCAACTGAACGCGCCCATGTTCGCGGGCGTATCGCCGACGCAGACGTTCGCGATGCCCGTCTGCACGCCGATCATCGAGCGCCGCGCCGATGCCGCGCCCTGACATTGCGTCGACACGAGCCACGCGGCGCCGGGCGCGACGTCGATATAGAGCGGCAGATGCACCGTCGGCTGGCTGCCGCCGAGCCCCGCCGGCAAGGGCAGTTGCAGCACGCTGACATCGACGAACGCGCGCACCTGCGCCGTGCGCGCGAGCGTGCGCCAGTGGCCGCTCGCGTCCTTGCCCGCCTCGCCGACGGCGAGCACCGGCGGCTGCACGATCTGCACCTTGAGCGCGGCCGAAATCAGGCCCGGCAGCGCGAGCCCCGCGCCGACGGTCGCGGCGGCCTTGCCCGCCTGCGCGATCTCCGCCGCCACGAACAGCGCTTCGAGCGGGTTGATGGTCGCGTCGAGCGCGCTTTGCGTATTCGCGAGCCCGACCGACAGCAGCCCCGGCGCGCCGTCGATGCTGCCGAGTGGAATCGTCTGATTGCCGGGGATATTCGCGTCGACGATCGCGCCCATCGCGCCGAGCGCGGTCGAGAGATTCGCGTTCACGACGCTCGTCGTCTGCAACGCGGTCAGCATCAGCTTCGCGATCTGCGCGGCGGTGAGCTGCGTCGCGAGCAGTTGATCGACGGTCCCGGCGCCCGCCGCCGCGACGAGATCGCCGACGCGCACGCGCGCATCCGCGAGTCCCTGATACGACACCAGCGAGAGATTCAGATTCGTGCCGAGCAGCGCGTTGAGCAGGCTGTTCACCGTGCCCGCGCCGATGCTCGCGAGCGTCGTGCCGATCGAGAACGCGCCGACGCCCGTCGCCTTGGCGATGGCCGTCGCCGTCACCTGCCGCGCCGGTCCGAGAAAGAAGTAAGGCACCGTGCGCGAGGCCGTCACTTTCACGGCGTTCGCGGGCGCGCCGTTCGTCGAAAAGTAATCGGGCGCGGCGTTGGTCTGCGCGTCCCAGCGGCCGCACGCGACGTTCAGCCCGTTGCCCGCCGCCGACGGATCGAAGCCGTTGCTCGTCGCGCTGCCGTTCGCGCTGGCCTGCGCGCGCGCGCACGCGGCATCGACGACTTGCGCGCCCGCACTCGCCGCAAGATCGACCACGCTTTGCAGACTGCGCCGCGCGAAAAAGAGATTGCCGATATCGATCGCACCGAGCGCGGCGATGGCGACGACGAGCCAGATCGCCGCGAGCGTGCCCGCCGCGCCGCGCTCGCGCCGCCGAACCGATGCGATGTATCGATGCGTCGTCATGGATCGTCAGTTCATGTCGCGATAGTTCACGTCGAGCGAAGGCCGCCCGCCGTCTTCGAACGACGAGCCGTAGCGCGCCGGAATCGGCGTCTCGAACGACCTGAGATAGCGCTCGTAGGCCGCGCCCGCCTGCGCGCCGGGCATCGGCTGCGCGGGCGCCGCGGCCGCGTTGCCGGCCTGGAGCGTGAGCCACGCTTGCGTCGCGTGACCGATCTCGCTTGCGCTCTGCGCGCTCGCCGTCTGCTGCGCCGCGCCGAACGTCACGCACAGAACGAACATGCCGATTCGCGTCATCTGCCTCTCCTTCATCGTCGATATCAGCGCGACGCGACGCTCGCGCGCGCCGCATCGGCGACGCGCTTCGCATCGCCGCGAATCGCCTGCTGCACGTCCGCGGCAAACTTCTGCTGCGTCATCAAGCCTTGCGCGTTCGCCGCCTGTCCGCTCGCGAGCAGAAACAGCGCGACGTTGCTCATGATCTTCGGATTGTCCGGCGCGAGTTCGGCGGCCTTCATGAGCGGCACGCGCGCGCCCGCGACATCGCCCAAACGCAGTCTTGCGTAGCCGAGATCGGACAGCATGAGCGCGTCGGTCGGCGCACGTTTCGATGCGGCCTCGAAGCGTTGCGCCGCGCCCGCGAAATCGCCCGCCTCGCCCGCGAGCAGGCCGAGACCGCGCAGGCCGCGTGCGGCGAGCGGCGTGCCGGCGAGGCGCGCGTAGGCGGCGGCGCTCGCGTCGCGCTGGCCGGTCTGACGCAGCGCGTCGGCGCGCAGGAGAATCGTGTCGGGCGATTCGCCGTATTGCTGCTCGTATGCGTCGATATGCGCGAGCGACGCGAACCACAGCCCTTGCGCCTGCATGCGGTCGATGAGCGCGAGGTACATGCCGGGCGTATCGGGCGCGGCGTCCTTTTGCTGCGCCTGCGCGAGCGCGGCCTGACGCTCGGCCTGAATGCCGACGCCATAACCGTTTTCCTGCTTCGTCGCGCAGGCGGCGAGCGTCGCGCAGATCAGGGGCACGGCGAGTAATCGAATCATGAGCATCCCTTTATCGATGAAGCACCGACAGCGAACGCACCACCGCGATGAAGCCCGGCCCCGCCGTGACGATCAGCAGCGCCGGCAAGAGCGTGACGACCATCACGCCCGTCATCTTCACGGTGAGTTTGCCGATGCGCTCGCGCAGCATCGCGCGGCGCGTTTCACGCAGGCGGTCGCCGAATTGCCTGAGCGGCTCCTGCACCGCGCCGCCATGTTTTTCGACCTGAACGACGAGCCGCACGATCGCGGCGAGATCCTCGTTGTCGTAGCTCGTCGAGAGGCGTTTCATCGACTGCTCGCGCGTGCGGCCGGTGGCGAACTGCGCCTGCGCGAGCGCGAGTTCCGTCGAAAGCACGGGCAGCACGTTCCTGAAGTCCTGAATCATCACTTGCAGGCTCTGATCGAGCGACAGGCCGACGCCTTGCAGCAGGCGCAACAGATCGACGAACATCGGCAATTCGCCGTTCACCGCGCTCTGACGGGCGTTCGCGCGGCGGCGCACGAACCACTTCGGCGCCATGAATCCCGCCGACAGCGCCATGAACAGCAGCAGCACGAAACGCGCGCCGTGCGTCGCGCCGTGCCCGAGCACGAGCAGCGCGAGCGGCGCCGCGACCGCGCCCGCGATGCGCGCCGCGAGAAAATGGCCGCGCGCGCCGGCGTCGAGATAGCCGCAGCGTTCGAGCAGCCGCCGATCTTCCTCCGCGACCGCGACGCGCCCGAACGGCGTATCGAGCCACGCGGCGCTCGCACGGCCGATCGCGGCGACGAGCCCTTTTCGCGGCGCGGCGTCTTGCGCGGGCGGCGCCGTCGCGCGCTCCTTCAACGCGTGATCGAGCGTGCGCGCCGAGCGCTGCATGCGCGCGTATCGGCCCAGCGCGAGCACGCCGCACAGACCGGCCGCGAGCGCGGCGGCGGCGAGCGCGCACGCGCCGAGCAAGGCGGGCGTCATGTTCATGTCCTGAGCCTCGCGAGCCGGTACAAGAGCCACGCGCCGAGCATCTGCAGCGCGATGGCGACGTAGACGAGACGCTTGCCGAACGCGTCGCTCCACATTGCATCGAAATAGGCGGGGTTGGTCACGATCACCATCGCGCCGAGCAGGATCGGCAGGAGACCTAGCACCCACGACGACAGCCGCGTTTCCGTCGAGAGCGCGACGAGCTCGCGGCTCGCCTGCTCCAGATCGCGCATCATCGCGGCCATGCGGTCGAGCATCACGTCGGAGCGGCCGCCGTATTTCACCGATACGCGCAGCACCGAGCCGACCAGCTCCAGCTCGCGCACGCGATACATGCGCGCGACCGCGCCGAGCGCGTGATCGATTTCCGCGCCGGTGCGCAACATCGGCAGCGCGCGCTGGAGACAGTCGGAGAGCGGCGCTTCGGCGCTCGCGAGCGCGGCCTGAAACGCGGCCGGCACACTATGCCCGATGACGATCATGCGCACGATGCCGTCGAGATCGGAAGAGCGTCGTGTAGGGAAAGAGTGTACCGGTTCGTGTAGATCTCGGTGGTCGCCGTATCATTAAAAAAAAAAAAAAAAA
>NZ_OGTP01000030.1 GCF_900258035.1 Caballeronia novacaledonica
CCGCCTGCCTTCAGCGTCTGCGCGAAAGGCTCAAGTCTCTGCCCAACGAAAAACGACCCGGACGTGCATGCGACCGGGTCGTCAAATCCCGCCCCAAACGGTACACCGTTCGCTATCTAAGAAAAGACCTTAACTGAACGGCATTACCCATCGCGGGCGCTTTTTCTTTTGCATGAAGTTTTTGACAAATTCAGGCAAACTTTACCGGTTGCGCCCGGAATAATTTTGACGCCCGTGGACGCGAGCGTCTGCGGATCGCCCGCTGGAATTGCATCCATCGGAAAAATTAACTGCGTGGCACGATTTCTGCTCGATCGTGCAAATCCAGATTTCAGAGCCGACATGCCAAGCACGCCTTCCTTTCATCGCCGGTTTCTGATCGCTGCGGCGCTCGCTTTGCCCGCATTCGCGTTCATCGCCGGCTGCAAGTCCACCCCGGCGGCATCGGCGAATGCGAGCGGCGGCAGCGAGATCGCCACCGACGACGCGGCGCTTGCCGCGCGAGTGAAGGCCGCGCTCGTCGCCGATCCGGGACTGAAGGCGTTGCCGATGAGCGTCGCGACCTATCGCGGCGTCGTGCAGTTGTCGGGATATGTGGATTCGGAGGTACAGATTCAGAAAGCGCTCGCCGTGGCGCGTGGCGTGCCGGGCGTGCAATCCGTGAGCAACGAATTGCATCTCAGGCCGCAATGACGCGCGCGCACAAGAATTGACGAACGAATGACGCAGGACGAAAACCGCAGCGGGTGACGCGCCAGACGCCGGAAAGAGGCGCCGTTCCCGCCCACGAACCGCCCGATCCCACGCGGAGACGGCGCACTACAGTCCACTTTGATACGTTGGTCCGCCATGCCACACGCACTGATTGTCGAAGACGATCCCAATAGCCTCTCCGGCCTGTCCGCGATTCTCACGGCAGACGGCTTCTCCGTCGATACCGCGACGACGCTCGCCGAAGCGCGCTCCGCGCTCACTCGCTTCATTCCGGATGTCGTGCTGATCGACTTGAATCTTCCGGACGGCTCCGGCCTCGACTTGCTGCCGAGCCTGCCCTCGCAACCGCCCGATGGCGCATTGCCCGTGATCGTGATGACGGGTAACGCGACGGTCGAAAGCGCGATCGAAGGCCTGCGGCACGGCATCTGGGACTATTTGCTGAAACCGGTGAACATTCCGCGTCTGCGCAGCCTGCTCGCGCGCATTCCGAGGCCGTACGAGCTCACCGAGGAAGTGCAGGCACTGCGCTCGACGCTGCGCGAGCTGGGCCATTTCGGCGACATGATCGGCCGCAGCGCCGCGATGCAGCACGTCTACGATCTGATCGAGCACACCGCGCCGACCGAAGCCGCCGTGCTGATCTGCGGCGAGCCGGGCACGGGCAAGAAGATCGCGGCGCGGACGATTCATCAGTTGAGCCGCCGGCGCAAAGGCCCGTTCGTCACCTTCGACTGCTCCGCGAGCCGCAACAACGACGGCTCGCAGCGCTCGATGGAAAGCATTCTCTTCGGCCACGAGCGCAACGCGTTCGCGGGCGCGGAGAATCGCGAGCCGGGCCTGCTCGAACAGGCGGGCGGCGGCACGCTGTTCCTCGACCAGATCGATTCGCTGCCCGCCGCGCAGCAGGAAGCGCTTTTGCGCGCGCTCGATTCGCAGACCTTCATGCGGGTCGGCGGCAGCAATCGCATCATGACGGACTTCCGGCTGATCGCCGCGTCCCGCCTGCCGATGCGCGAGGCGGTCGCGAGCGGCGCATTGCGCGAGGATCTGTCGCAGCGCCTGGCGGCGTCGTCGATCATGCTGCCGCCGCTGCGCGAGCGCGACGACGACATCGCGCTGATCGCGGAAACGCTCGTCGATGAGCTGAATCGCGAGAATCACATCGCCGGGATTACGAGCGGGTCGCCGAAGCGCATCAGTCCGGCGTTCATCCGCGAGTGCATCACGAGCGAATGGCCCGGCAACGTGCGCGAAATGCGCGAGCGCGTGCGGCGCGCGTATCACGCGTCGGGCGAGACGATCGAGACACTGCGCGTCGATGAACCGGGCGGCCTCGGCGGACGCGGCCTGAACGGCAGCAGCGTGCAGGTGACGGTCGGCACCGCGCTTGCGGATGTCGAAGACATGCTGATTCGCGCGACGCTCGAAGCGGTCGGCGGCACGCGTCATCGCGCGGCGACGCTGCTCGGCATCAGCCCGAAAACGCTCTACAACAAGCTGCAGCGGATGAAGCTGGAATCGTCGTGATTCGAGGCGGCGCTCAACGCAAAACGCCACGGTGCAAGCCGTGGCGTTTTTGTTTTAGCCGAGCGTCTCTTTGATGAGCGCCCGCGCCGCCTGGTAGTCGGCGTGCGCCTGCAACTTGCTCCAGCGCAGCGGCTTGCCGCGCGGACGCATCTGCCTCAAGCGCTGCTCCGATGCCTTCGGCAGCGTATAGCGCAACTGCTCCAGCACCTTGCCCGCCTCGTCCGGCTGATTGCAGATCAGCACCATGTCGCAGCCCGCCGTCAGCGCGGCCGCCGCTGCTTCGGTGAGCGTGCCGCCGGCGCGCGCCGCTTCCATCGAAAGATCGTCGCTGAAGATCGCACCGTTGAAGCCGAGCTTGCCGCGCAGAATGTCCTGCAGCCAGATGCGCGAAAAGCCGGCGGGTTTGTCGTCGACCTGCGTGTAGATCACGTGCGCCGGGATCACCGACGACAGCGACATGCCGAGCCAGTCATACGGGCGCACGTCGGCGGCGAGGATTTCGTCGAGCGGACGATCGTCGGTCGGCAGCGCGACGTGCGAATCGGCTTCGGCGAAACCGTGACCCGGAAAGTGCTTGCCGCAGTTCGCCATGCCGGCGAGCGCGAGGCCGTGATTCAGGCTCTTCGCGAGCATCGTCACGACGCGCGGATCGCCATGCAGCGCGCGATCGCCGATCACTTTCGACTGCCCGTAATTCAGATCGAGCACCGGCGTGAAACTCATGTCGATGCCGCACGCGCGCAACTCCGCTGCGAGCACGTAGCCGAATGCGGTCGCGGTTTTCGTCGCGGCGAGCACGTCGCGGTCCCACAGCTCGCCGAGCTTGCCCGGCGCGGGCAGCACCGTGAAGCCGTCGGTGCGAAAGCGCTGCACGCGCCCGCCTTCGTGATCGACGGCGATCAGGATGTCGTCGCGCACCGAGCGGATCGAATCCGTCAGCGCGACGAGTTGCGCGCGGTCCTCGAAATGCCGCGCGAACAGAATGATGCCGCCCGTCATCGGATGCGTGAGGCGCTCGATATCCGCGTCGTTCAGCGTCGTGCCGGCGACGTCGAACATGACGGGGCCGGGAGTGCGTTTCATCGGATTCAATTGATTGATTGTGCGTTGGTTGGATTGAACTCAGCCCTGATCGGCCACTTCCGCGACGACGAACGACACCGCGTAATCGCGCTCGTCGCTGACCGTGACCTTCGCCGTGATGCCGCGTTGCGCGAGCCATTCCGCCAGCTCGCCGGATGCGGCGATCATCGGCTTGCCGCTCGGCTCGTTGAGCGTCTGCAGCGCGCGCCAGGTCATCGGCCAGCGCATGCCGAGGCCGATCGCCTTCGAAAATGCTTCCTTGGCCGAAAAGCGCGTCGCGAGGAACGCGAGTCCGCGCACTTCCGAACGCCCGTTGCGCGCGTGATAGATGCGCAGTTCGTCGGGGCCGAGCACCTTTTCGGCGAAGCGCCCTTTCGTGCGCTTCATCACCGCCGCGACGCGGCTCACCTGCACGACGTCCGTGCCGATTCCGTAGATGGCCATGACGTGCGCTCAGCGGGCGTGAATCGACGCGAGGCGCGACGCGACCATGATCGCCTTCATCTCGCGCACGGCGTTGTCCCAGCCCGCGAAAATCGCGTGCGCGACGATCGCGTGCCCGATGTTCAACTCGACGATGCCCGGCAGCGCGGCGATCGCCTGCACGTTCGTGTAGTGCAGTCCGTGACCCGCGTTCACCTTGAGCCCGAGCGAGTTGCCGAGATCGACGCTCGCCGCGACGCGCTCGAACTCGCGTTGCTGTTCGGCTTCCTCGTGCGCTTCGGCATAGCGGCCCGTGTGCAGTTCGATCACGGGCGCGCCGGCTTCCTGCGCGGCGCGAATCTGCGCCTCGTCCGGATCGATGAAAAGCGACACGCGCACGCCCACGTCGGCGAGCTGTCTGCACGCGGCCTTCACTTCCTCGAACCGGCCCGCGACATCGAGGCCGCCTTCGGTCGTCACTTCCTGGCGCTTTTCCGGCACGAGGCAGGCGTCGTGCGGCTTGATCTCGCACGCAATGTCGAGCATCTCGCGCGTCACCGCGCACTCCAGATTCATGCGCGTTTTCAGCAGCGGACGCAGCGTGCGCACATCGGCATCGACGATATGGCGGCGATCTTCGCGCAAGTGCAGCGTGATGACGTCGGCGCCCGCTTCCTCGGCGGCGAGCGCCGCGCGGATCGGATCGGGATACGGCGTGCCGCGCGCATTGCGCAACGTGGCGACGTGATCGATGTTCACGCCCAGATCGATCACGCTCGCAGGCGATGAGAGAAAGAAGCTCATAGTTTTTGCAGGTCGATCAATATCTGACGGGTGGCGAGCGGCGTGCCGCCCAGGTAGTGGTTCAGCAGGAAGCGCATCAGCGTTTTGCCCTGCGCGGCGGTCTGCGGGCTGGTGTAGTCGTCGCGCTCCATGTCGATGAGCGTCTGCCCCGATATCACCGGCCATGCCGCCGGCAGATCGTCGGACGCTTCGCGCACGCCGCGATCGGGATCGAATACATAGCGGCCTTCGGCCACGACCGGCTGGCGCGTGACGGTGCGCGTGAGGTTCATCGCGTAGCCGGTTTCGCGCAGGAGCACGCGCTCGAACGAACGCAATACCTGCACGGCGGGTTCGTCGTGCGCGAGGCGCGAGAGCGTCAGCACGTAATGATTGAAGAGCGCCGGATGCGCGTCCTCGCGCGCGCAGAATTTGACGAGCAGCTCGTTCACGTAGAAGCCGCAGAGCAGCGCGTCGCCGGTCAAGGGCAGCATGCCGCCGACCCATTCGGCGGTGGTCAGCGTGCGGACTTCGCCCTTGCCGGACCACGACAGCCCGAGCGGCTGGAACGTCTGCAGCACGCCGCGCAACGCGGAATGCGGACGCTTCGCGCCTTTCGCGACGAGCGCGACACGGCCGAAGTCGCGCGAGAACACGTCGATGACGAGACTCGTCTCGCGATACGGATAGCTGTGCAGCACGAAGCCCGGCTGCTCGGCGATACGGAAGTCGGAACGCGGCTTTCTCGGCGCTTCCTGCGCGGGGGATGGCGACGCCGCACGGCGCCGCTTCGGCACGGCACGCGCGGCCGGGCGCTCGTCCGCGTCGAAATCGTCGTCGGGACGATCATCGGCGGGCGGAATCATCCGGGCGTCGTTCGAGCCGTCGTCCATGCATCACTCGTAGCCGTATGCGCGCAGGCCCGCTTCGTTGTCCGCCCAGCCGCTCTTCACCTTGACGAAGGTTTCGAGATAAACGGGGCCGTCGAAAAGCTTCTCCATGTCGAGCCGCGCTTCGGTGCTGATCTGTTTCAGCTTCGCGCCCTTCTGGCCGATGATCATCGCCTTGTGGCCGTCGCGGTCGACGAGGATCGTCGCGAAGACGCGGCGCAGGTGCCCTTCCGTCTCGAACTTCTCGATGAGCACCGTGCTCGTGTACGGCAACTCGTCGCCGGTCCAGCGGAAAACCTTCTCGCGCAGGATTTCGGCTGCGAGGAAGCGCTCGCTTCGATCGGTCAGGTCGTCCTCGCCGTAGATCGGCTCGCCTTCCGGCAGATAAGGCTTCACGACCGCCATCAGCCGCGTGATGTCGTCGGGATTCTTCGCCGACAGCGGCACAATCTCGCGGAAGTCGCGCAGCGCCGACATCTGCTGCATGAAGGGAAAGAGCGAATCCTTGTCGCCGACGCGATCGAGCTTGTTGGCGATCAGGAGCGTCGGCGTGCCGGCCGGGATCAGGTCGAGCACTTTCTGGTCGTCGGGACCGAAGCGGCCCGCTTCGATCACGAAGAGGATCGCGTCGACGGAAGTCAGCGTCGAAGTCACCGCGCGGTTCAGCGAGCGGTTGAGCGCGCCGCTGTGGCGCGTCTGAAAACCAGGGGTATCGACGAAGATGTACTGCGCGTCCTCGAACGTATTGATACCCGTGATGCGGTGGCGCGTGGTCTGCGCCTTGCGCGAGGTGATGCTCACCTTCTGACCGACGAGCGCGTTCATCAGCGTCGATTTGCCGACGTTGGGACGGCCGACGATCGCGACCATGCCGCAGCGGAAACCGGAAGAAGTAGGAGCGTTCATAGATGTGTGCGGCAAGAAATCGTTGGGGCGCGTGTGCGCGATGGGCGCGGCGGCGCGTCAGTGACCGGCGTCGGCGGCGCGCACGACGCGGCTCGCCGCAGCATCCGGGCTTTCGCTTTCGCGCGCGTTGCTGTGGTCGTCGCGGTCGTCGGAATGCGCGGGCTGTTCGGCGGCCGGCGCAGGCTCGCTCTTCGCTGTTTTTTCGGGCTTGTGGATCACGGCGCGTTCGGATTTGTCGGCGGCGGCATAGGCGCCTGCCGACGGCTCGACGTGCGTCGCGCGGATCACGGCGAGCGGCGCGGCCTGTTGCACAGCCTGCGGACCTTGATGGCGCTCGCGCCGGTCGGGCGAACGCAGATCCAGCGCCGTCTGAATGCCGATGACGCCAGGCACCACTTCCGGTTCGACCTGCTTCGCGGCGCGCGCGCCTTTACGCTTCGGCTTCACGGCGAGCGTTGGCGCGGCGGCCGCCACTTCGTCGAGCGCTTTCTTGGCGGCGGCCTGTTCGGCGGCGCGGCGGCTCGCACCGGAACCCGACACCTTCACGTCGAGCTTCGGCACCGTGCATTCGACTTCGAACTGCTGATTGTGCGCGGCGCCATGCGTGGCGATGACGGTATAAGTAGGCAGCGCGATCTTGTGACCCTGCAGATACTCCTGCAGCAGCGTTTTGGCGTCCTTGCCGATGGTGCGCGGATCGATGTGATCGAGCACCGGCGTATAGAGCCGCTTGATGACCGTCGCCGCGACGTCGAAACCGCCGTCGAGGAAAATGGCGCCGAAAATGGCTTCGAGGGTGTCCGCGAGAATCGACGGGCGGCGAAAACCGCCGCTGCGCAGTTCGCCTTCACCGAGCCGCAAGCCTTCAGACACGTTGAGCGCCTGCGCAATCTCGTAAAGCGACTGCTGTTTGACCAGATTCGCGCGCACGCGGGACAGGTCGCCTTCGTCGAGTTTGCCGAATCGTTGGAACAAAAGCGCAGCCACCACGCAATTTAGAACGGAATCGCCGAGAAATTCGAGCCGTTCATTGTGCGTGGCGCTGTGACTGCGGTGGGTCATCGCCTGGCGCAGCAATTCCGCATTGCGAAATTCATACCGCAGCCGGCTTTCCAACGGAGAAGATGGCATGGAGAGAGTATAACGCGGGCGCGCAAGCGGACGATTCCGCCGGACGGCGCCGGAAAACGCGTGGCGAGACGGTGTTAGCCGTGCTTCTTCACGCCGTTTCGAAGCTTGTTTTAATCGTGACGAACGCCGGTCATCTTCATGAGACGAGCCGGCGTTGCGTGTGTATTACTGGAATGCGCCGATGCGCTTCAGATTGCTGAAGTTCATCCAGATGAAGAACGCGCGCCCGACGATGTTGCTGTCCGGCACGAAGCCCCAGTAACGGCTGTCCGCGCTGTTGTCGCGGTTATCGCCCATCATGAAGTAGTTGCCCGGCGGCACCTTGCACGTGACGCCCTGCGCGTTGTAGTTGCAGTTGTCGCGGAACGGGAAGTCGTCCGCGCCGACGACGAACGGCGGCACCTGCGGATTGTTCAGGATGCGGTTCTTGCGGCCGTCGAGGTCTTCTTCGAACTGCTTCGCGTAGCCGATGCGCTCGTCGTCGAAATAGTCCGGCAGCGGCGTCTCGGGCACCGGCTTGCCGTTGATCGTGAGCTTCTTGTCTTCGTACGCGACCGTATCGCCCGGCAGACCGATCACGCGCTTGATGTAGTCGACCGACTCGTCCTTCGGATAGCGGAACACCACGACATCGCCGCGCTTGAGCGGGCTGCCGTTCGTCAGCTTGGTGTTGGTGATCGGCATGCGCAGACCGTACTCGTACTTGTTCACGAGGATGAAGTCACCGACGAGCAAGGTCGGAACCATCGAGCCCGACGGAATCTTGAACGGCTCGATGATGAACGAGCGCACCACGAACACCGCGAGAATCACCGGAAAGAAGCTCGCCGTGTATTCGAGCCACCACGGCTGGCGCAGCTTGTCGTCGCGCAGGCGGGCGCGCGTCTGCGCGGCATTTTCATCGGCGAAACGCTCGCCGACGCGTTCCTGCTGGCGATCGAACTCGGTCACCGCGGCTTCGGCGGCGCGCCGCCGTTGCGGCAGGAAAACCAGTTTGTCGAGCACCCATGCAATACCCGTCAACACGACGAGAATCAAAAGAATCAATGCGAAATTCATCAATCGCTTCCGGTTGTTATCGTTGTTTGCCTTGCGGCGCCAGCGTCATTCGTCGACGCGCAGGATCGCCAGGAAAGCCTCTTGCGGGATTTCGACCGAGCCGACCTGCTTCATGCGCTTCTTGCCGGCCTTCTGCTTTTCGAGCAGCTTCTTCTTGCGCGTGATGTCGCCGCCGTAGCACTTCGCGAGCACGTTCTTGCGCAGCGCCTTGATGTTTTCGCGCGCGATGATGTTCGAGCCGATGGTCGCCTGAATCGCCACGTCGTACATCTGACGCGGAATCAGCTCGCGCATCTTCGACGCCACTTCGCGGCCGCGATGCTGGCTCTGCGTACGGTGCACGATGACGGAGAGCGCATCGACCTTGTCGCCGTTGATGAGCATGTCGACCTTGACGACGTCGGCGGCGCGATATTCCTTGAACTCGTAATCCATCGACGCATAGCCGCGCGACGTCGACTTCAGGCGGTCGAAGAAGTCGAGCACGATTTCCGCCATCGGGATTTCGTAGGTGAGCTGCACCTGGCGGCCGTGATATTGCATGTTGATCTGCGAGCCGCGCTTCGCCGTGCACAGCGTGATGACCGAGCCGACATATTCCTGCGGCATGTACAGGTTCACGGTGACGATCGGCTCGCGCACTTCCTCGATCTTCGGCGGCTCCGGCATCTTCGCCGGGTTCTCGACGGAAATGGTCGTGCCGTCACGCTGCACGACTTCGTAAATCACGGTCGGCGCCGTGGTGATGAGGTCCATGTCGAACTCGCGCTCGAGCCGCTCCTGCACGATTTCCATGTGCAGCAGACCGAGAAAGCCGCAGCGGAAACCGAAGCCGAGCGCCTGCGACACTTCCGGCTCGTATTGCAGCGAGGCGTCGTTGAGCTTCAGCTTTTCGAGCGATTCGCGCAGCGCGTCGTACTGGTTCGCCTCGACCGGATAGAGACCGGCGAAAACCTGCGGCTTCACTTCCTTGAAGCCCGGCAGCGGCGATTCGGCGGCACGGTTCGAAAGCGTGACGGTGTCGCCCACTTTCGCGGCCGTCAGTTCCTTGATGCCCGCGATCACGAAGCCCACCTGCCCCGCCGACAGTTGCGCGAGGTTGGTCGATTTCGGCGCGAACACGCCGACGTGCTCGACCGGGTATTGCGCGCCGGTCGCCATCATCTTGATCTTGTCTTTCGGCTTCAGCGTGCCGTTGACGATACGCACCAGCATCACGACGCCGACGTAGTTGTCGAACCACGAATCGATGATGAGCGCCTGCAGCGGCGCGTCCACATCGCCCTTCGGCGGCGGCACTTTCGCGATCAGCGATTCGAGCACGTCCTCGACGCCCAGACCGGTCTTGGCGCTGCAATGCACGGCGTCGGTCGCGTCGATGCCGATCACGTCTTCGATTTCGGCGATCGCGTTCTCGGGATTCGCCGCCGGCAGGTCGATCTTGTTCAGCACCGGCACGACTTCGACGCCCAGTTCGATCGCGGTGTAGCAGTTCGCGACCGTCTGCGCCTCGACGCCCTGACTCGCATCGACGACGAGCAGCGCGCCCTCGCACGCGGACAGCGAGCGGCTGACTTCGTAGGAGAAGTCGACGTGCCCCGGCGTGTCGATCAGGTTCAGGTTGTAGAGACGGCCGTCGCGCGCCTTATAGGTGAGCGCGGCGGTTTGCGCCTTGATCGTGATGCCGCGCTCGCGTTCGAGGTCCATCGAATCGAGCACCTGCGCTTCCATCTCACGGTCGGACAAGCCGCCGCACAACTGGATGATGCGGTCAGCGAGCGTCGACTTGCCGTGGTCGATGTGCGCGATGATCGAAAAGTTACGAATATGATCCATTCAGTGCCGCAAGCCCGAAAAAAGCGAAAAAGGCGCGCCCTCACCAACGCGGAGCACGCCTTGAAAATTTGGGGAAAACTTCTGCATTTTAGCCGAAAACGGCTGTGCCCCGGCGGATTTCGCCTTTGCGGGTTCACCGCCCGCGCGCGCCGAGCGCCGCGTACACGGCGCGACGATCGAGCCGGTACTGGCACAACTCGACGCCGTCGAGCGTGAGCACGGGCACGCGCTCGTCGTAGCGCGCCTCCAGCAGCGGATCTTCGTCGATGTCGATCCATGCGACGCCCAGGCCGTGTTGCGCCGCGATCGGCTCCAGCTCGGCCCGCATGTCCTCGCACAAATGACACCAGGCGCGCCCGTACAGGACAAACCGCGCGCCCGAAGCCGAAATCATGCGCTTATTTCTGCGCCGGCACGCGCGGACGCAGCGGCACGAACTGCGTGTTGTCGCCGCGACGCACGAGAATCGCGACCATCTTGCTGGCGTCGAGACCTTGCGCGACTTCCTGGAACTGCTTTGCGCTCGTGATGTCCGTATCGCCGATGCGCATGATGATGTCGCCCTTCTGGAAGCCCGCGCGCGCCGCCGGCCCTTCGACCGCATCGATCTGAACGCCGCCCGACAACTTCAGCGCTTTCTTCTGGTCGGCCGGAATGTCGCTCACCGCCATCCCGAGGGAATTGCTCGCGCGCTCCTTCGGTTGCGGCGATTTCTTCTGCTCGGTCTTCGCGACCTTGTCCGGCTGCATCTCGGCCACGACGACCGACAGATCGCGCGTCTGGCCCTTGCGCCAGATCGTCAGCGTGGTCTTCGTGCCGGGCTTCGTGTCGCCGACCATGCGCGGCAAATCCGTTGCGGTCTCGACGTTCTGGCCGTTGAACTTCAGGATGATGTCGCCCGGCTGCACGCCCGCCTTGTCGGCCGGACCGCCCGACTCGACGCTCGACACGAGCGCGCCCTGCGTTTTCGGCAGCCCGAGCGAATCCGCGACATCTTTCGTCACTTCGCCGATCGCCACCGCGATGCGGCCGCGCACGACCTTGCCCGACGTCTTGAGCTGGTCCGCCACGCGCATCGCTTCGTCGATCGGAATAGCGAACGAGATGCCCATGAAACCGCCCGTGCGGCTGTAAATCTGCGAATTGATACCGATCACCTCGCCCGCCATGTTGATGAGCGGACCGCCCGAATTGCCCGGATTCACGGCGACGTCGGTCTGGATGAACGGCAGGTAATCGCCCGTGTCGCGGCCCTTCGCGCTGACGATGCCCGCGGTCACCGTGTTGTCGAGGCCGAAGGGCGAACCGATCGCGAGCACCCATTCGCCGACGCGCACCTTGTTCGAATCGCCGATGGTGATCGCGGGCAGATTAGTCGCGCTGATCTTCACGACGGCCACGTCCGTACGCTCGTCCACGCCGACGAGACGCGCCTTGAATTCGCGTTTGTCGGTGAGCGTGACGTAGATGGTGTCCGCGTCGTCGACGACGTGCGCGTTGGTCATCACGTAGCCGTCGGTCGACAGAATGAAACCCGAGCCGACACCGCTGCTTTGCTCCGAGTTGTCCTGGCTGTCGTCCGGCGAGCTGCGGCTGCCGCCCTTGCCCTGATCGCCCTTGTCGCCCTGGCTTCCGCCGCCATTGTTGCCGCCGCCGCGCGGAGGCTGGCCGGGCATCGGAATGCCGAAGAAGCGGCGAAAGAATTCGGACATGTCGCCGTCGTCGAGACCCGGCGGCAGGCCGCGTAGATCGCTGCTCGTACCCACGCGCGAGGTCGTGCGGATGTTCACGACCGAAGGCCCCACCTTGTCGACGAGCGTCGTGAAGTCCGGCAGGTTCACCGTGGGCACCGCCGACGCAGATTGCGATACGAACGGCAGGCACACGGCGAGCGCCGCGGCCGCGATGAACTTGCGCAGCGAGAAGTTGCTCATATGTTGGAGGCCGGGATCTGGATTACTTGGAAGGCTTGTATTCTATGGTAGAAGCAAATTGCTGCAATGTGGCTTGCGGCACTTCACCCAGCAAGGTGATCCAGAAATCCCCGCGACGCTTCACCAGAACATGCGTGGCGCCGCTATTTCCCGCGCCTTCCTTGCGCGTATTTTTCTCCACCGGTTCGACGAAAACGGAGATTGTCGCGAGGCCGTCGGAGAACACGGCCTGATCGACCGGAATCGGCGGCTGTCCCTGCTGGCTCGACGCCATCGGACGGCGAAGTTCGCGAATCTTGCGAAAGCCGGCGATATTCGGCGTCAGTTGCCAGCCTTGCGCTTCCATGTCGACGGACTGCACGGGCGGCCGCACGACGGTCCAGCCCGACGTGCCGCGGATGCCGTTCGCGATCGGCGCCTTGTCGATCGGCCCGCCGATGCGCACTTGAGAAAACGAAAGCTGTTCGAGCACCTGACCGTCCGGACCGAGCGTCTGCGCGCGCAGCAGCAGGCCGGTTTTCGTGTCCGCCCACAGCTTGTAGGCGAATCGATAGGAATCTTTCGGATCGAGTTCCAGCACTTGGCTATCGACGCCGGCGACGCGGTCGCTGCCGAGCAGCTTCGGCTCGTAGACGGCGAGCACCTGGTCGCCACTGGTGGAAAGCAGCGCGGGGAAAGAATCGCGGTTCTGCCGATGCTCCACGACGAGGAGATGCCGCTCGGGCACGAACGTGAACATGTCGTCGTCGTGACGCAGCATCTTGCGCGGCGCGCCATCGAGACTTTCGAGCGATTCGTATTCGCCGTCACCGCGCGTGGCGATATGCGTGATGCGCGACGACTGAACGGTCGCGCCACGCTGATAGACGAACGTGCCTTCGTAATTTTGCTGCTGTGCCGCTTCATGAATGCGGTTGAGCAGGCTGGCGGCGGTCTTGCGCGCAGCGGCGGGATCGTCTCCCTGGGCATAAGAGCCCGTTGCCGCTGTCAACAACGCGGCTGCGCAGAGCATCAACGCCGGCAGCCGCCCCCAGTAACTTTTTTTATTCAACCGCACATTCAGCATCAAATTATTGGCCTTGCGACGTAGCCGCTGCGCGAATCAAAGGCATGGAACCGGGCATCGCGGGCTGCTGGGAGAACTGCTGATGCGCTTCGAGGTATTGATCGAGATCGGCGTCGCGGATGATGTTCGCTTCCACGATCGGCGAGCGTGTGGTTGCCGCCGGCACCGACGCGAGCGCGACGCGCTGCATCGAATCCGCCGGCGCGATGCTCGCCACCTGCGTCCCGCCGTGTCCGCCGACGCCTTGCAATTGCGGCACGACGATCCATGTCAGCGTGGCGGCCGCCGCGGCGACTGCAAACGCCGGCATCACGCGACGGCGCAGCATGCCGCCACGCGCTTTCGCCGCTGCGGCCGGCAGCGCCGCGGGCGCCAGCACATGCGCTTCGGCCGCGAAGCGCTCGGAGAACGCGGCCATGAACGCATTGCTGCGCGCCGGGCTGACCGCGAGATCGTCGGAGCGCAGGGCGTCGCCGATTAGATGATAGGTCGACCACGCCGCGCGTTCTTCGCTCTTCGGATCCGCGAGAAACTGGCTGACGCCACCCATTTCTTCGAGCGATTCACCGTCGACGAACGCCGACACGCGCTCGCTGCGCGAACCCGCCTGTGTTTGATTCTGCATCGAGACCGACCCCATGATGCTCCCCATCTTTTGACCACACCCCGTTGTGACACCACCAACCCAGATATCGCGTCCCTGCCCCGAGGATTTTCGCCGCCTACCAGCGTTTGCCTTCGGGAGTGTCCAACAACGGACGCAATTTTGCCGCAATGGCTTCGCGAGCACGAAAAATTCTCGACCTGACGGTGCCGATCGGGCAGTCCATCATTTCGGCGATTTCCTCGTAACTCAGACCTTCAATTTCCCTGAGCGTGATGGCAGTGCGCAATTCCTCCGGCAACAGCGCCATCGCAGCGTTGACCGTTTCGGCAATCTGCTTGCTCATCAACATCGACTCGGGCGTGTTGATATCCCTTAGTTGGTCCGCGTCGGAGAAAGTTTCCGCTTCTTCTGCATCGGCCTCGGTAGAAGTGGGAGCACGGCGGCCCTGTGTCGCAAGGTAGTTCTTTGCCGTGTTGACGGCAATCCGGTAGAGCCAGGTATAAAACGCCGATTCGCCGCGAAATTGCGGCAGCGCACGGTAGGCCTTGATGAAGGCGTCTTGGGCGACGTCCTCGACCTCGGCGGGGTCGCGCACGAGGCGCGAGATCAGTCGAATGATCTTGCGGTGGTATTTGGCGACCAGCAGTTCGAACGCGGCCTTGTCACCCTTCTGGACACGCTCGACCAGCAATTGGTCGATTTCTTTTTCGCTCACCTGTGAAATCCGTTTAACTTGGGGTGTTGCGCGGAGGGCTATTGTAGCGTTACCGCCTGTAAGGCAACCGGTACGCTCATGCGCCGTTACAGTCGTTACAGGTGGGAACGAGCGGCGCGGCGCGCCTGCACTGAGAGTTGCCGAAAGGTGCCGGCATCGACGGAATCCGCCGCGACGACGAGCGTTTCGCGCCGCTCGCGCGCATCGCGAAGCGTCAGCACGAGGAGCCGTCCGCTCCATTGCGCGCACCCCGCGATACGCGTATGCCGCATCGCCCCGGTACGGCTCCAGATGGCGAGGCCGTCCGGCAAAAGGCCGATGGCCGAAGGTTGCGCCCGCAGCCATCGATACGACGCGAGCGCAAGCGCCGCCAACGTCGCCGTGCACGCCACGGACGCCTGCCCGGCATTTTCCGTGTGCGCAAGGACGCACTGAAACACCGAAGCGCCCGCGACGCCCGCGAATCCGAGCATCGCGCCCCGCAAGAAGCGCGAAGGCCGCAGCGCGACGCCTGCGTCACACTGCGGCCGTTCCACATGCGCGCTCGCCATAACGATCCCCGCGATGACGAGCGCGCCGTGCTCAGTGGCGCTTGAAGACGAGCGAGCCGTTCGTGCCGCCAAAGCCGAACGAATTCTTCACCGCCACGTCGATCTTCATTTCCCGCGCCGTGTTCGCGCAGTAGTCCAGGTCGCACTTCGGATCCTGGTTGAAGATGTTGATGGTCGGCGGCGAGACCTGATTGTGGATTGCCAGCACGGTGAACACCGACTCTAGGCCGCCCGCGCCGCCCAGCAGGTGGCCGGTCATCGACTTTGTGGAGTTCACGACGACCTTCTTCGCATGATCGCCGAGCGCGCGCGTGATGCCGATGGTTTCCGCAATGTCGCCGAGCGGCGTCGAGGTGCCGTGCGCATTGACGTAGTTCACTTCGTCCGCGTTGATGCGCGCGTTCTTCATCGCGTTGACCATGGCGCGGCGGCCGCCGTCGCCGTCTTCCGGCGGTGCGGTCATGTGATATGCGTCGCCGCTCATGCCGTAGCCGAGCAATTCGGCGTAGATCTTCGCGCCGCGCTTCTTCGCGTGTTCGTACTCTTCGAGCACCATCACGCCGGCGCCTTCGCCGAGCACGAAGCCGTCACGGTCGGTGTCCCACGGACGGCTCGCCGTCGCGGGATCGTCGTTGCGCTGCGAGAGCGCTCGCGCCGCAGCGAAACCGCCGATGCCGAGCGGGGAAACCGTGGCTTCCGCGCCGCCGGCGATCATGACATCCGCGTCGCCGTATTCGATCAGACGCGATGCCTCGCCGATGCAGTGCAGGCCGGTGGTGCAGGCCGTGACCATCGACAGATTCGGGCCCTTCAGACCGAAACGGATCGACAGATGGCCGGAGATCATGTTGATGATCGACGCAGGCACGAAGAACGGCGAAATGCGGCGCGGGCCGCGATTGAGCAGTTCGGTCTGCGTGACTTCGATCATCGGCAGACCGCCGATGCCCGAGCCGACCACGACGCCCACGCGCTCCGAATTTTCATCGGTGATCTCGAGGCCGCTGTCCTGCATGGCCTGGACACCCGCGGCGAAGCCGTAATGGATGAACGTATCCATATGGCGCGCCTCTTTGGCGGGCATGTAGTCTTCGATATTGAAGCCCTTCACCTCGCCCGCGAAACGCGTGGAAAAGTTCGTCGCATCGAACTTCGTGATATTGGCGATGCCCGACTTGCCCGCGACCAGATTGGCCCAGCCGTCGGCAACAGTATTGCCGACAGGCGAAACGAGCCCCAGGCCTGTAACAACAACTCGACGACGGCTCACGGTAACCCCTTATCCATAGAATGACGAAAAACAAAAGCCACAGCGGCCACAGGAAACCGCCCTGTGTGCCCTGTGGCTGTCAAATCGGTTTGCAGCGACGATGCATCAAGCTGGTTGAGCGATGAGTCGCTGGCGCGTCCGGCCTTAGGCCTTGACGTTCGCGCGAGCGTAATCGATCGCTTGCTGAACCGTGGTGATCTTTTCGGCCTCTTCATCGGGAATTTCCATGCCGAATTCGTCTTCCAGCGCCATCACGAGTTCGACCGTATCGAGCGAGTCAGCGCCCAGATCGTTCACGAACGAAGCTTCGTTCTTGATTTCGGCTTCCGCCACGCCCAGTTGTTCGGCGACGATCTTCTTCACGCGCTGTTCGATGTTGTCCATGCAGCCCTCCGAGGGAAAAAAGTTCAAAAATACGAGTGCGCGCATTTTATCAGGTTTGGACCCGCAAAATACGGCGCGTCAGTTCCATGCTCCGTCGTCCGGAGACCTTCATCAAGAGGTCTGCCGCCGGCGTTGCATCAATTTGTCACTGCCGCGCTGGAGCGGTGCACACGAAGCTCTTTTGAGCATTTCGCGCGCCCGTCCCGGCGCGGATATTAAGCGAAATTCCGCGAAATGCCTATTCAGGCCTTACATATACATGCCGCCGTTCACGTGCAGCGTCGTGCCGGTGATGTAGCCGGCAAACGGCGATGCCAGGAACGCCACAGCATGCGCGATATCTTCCGGCGCGCCCAGTCGGCCAAGTGGTATCTGCGCGGTGAGCGCGGTGCGCTGATCTTCCGGTAAAACCTTGGTCATGTCCGTGTCGATGAAACCCGGCGCGATGCAGTTCACGGTGATGCCGCGGCTGCCGATTTCACGCGCCAGCGCGCGCGTCATGCCCGCGACGCCGGCCTTCGCGGCGGCGTAATTGGCCTGACCCGGATTGCCCGAAGAACCGACCACCGACGTGATGTTGATGATGCGGCCGCCGCGCGCCTTCATCATCGGGCGCAGCACCGCGCGCGACAGACGGAAGACCGCGCGCAGGTTGGTGTCGATGACGGCGTCGAATTCGTCGTCCTTCATGCGCATCGCGAGTTGGTCCTTCGTGATGCCCGCGTTGTTGACGAGCACGTTCAGCGTGCCGAATTCCTTCACGATGCCGTCGATGAACGCGTCGGCCGCAGCCGCGTCGTTCACGTTCAGCACCGCGCCGCGGCCCTTGCCGCCCGCCTGCTGCAACGCTTCGCCGATGCCGGCCGCGCCGCTCTCGCTCGTCGCCGTGCCGATGACCGTCGCGCCCTGCTTCGCGAGTTCGAGCGCGATCGCGCGTCCGATGCCGCGCGACGCGCCCGTGACGATTGCTACTTGATTCTGGAGACTCATGTCGTTGTTCCTCAACCCGCGATCAGTTTGCGCGTTTCCTCGAGCGACGCCGGATCGAAGATCGAGCCGCCGACGAGATTGCCGTCGATACGCTTCGTCAGACCCGCGAGCACCTTGCCGGGACCGCATTCGATGACGTGCGTCACACCGTCTTTCGCCATGGCCTGCACGCATTCGACCCAGCGCACCGGACCGGCCGCCTGACGCACGAGCGCGTCCTTGATCGCGGCGGGATCGGACACGACGGCGACATCGACGTTATTGATCAGCGGAATCTGCGGCGTTCTGACTTCGATCTTCGCGAGATAGTCGCGCAACTGGTCCGACGCGGGCTTCAGCAAGGACGAATGGAACGGCGCGGAAACCGGCAGCGGCAGCGCGCGCTTCGCGCCCTTCGCCTTGGCCACTTCGCACGCCTTCTCGACAGCGGCCTTCGAACCGGCGATGACCACCTGCGCGGGCGCATTGAAGTTCACCGCTTCGACGACGCCCGCCGCCGACGCCTCGGCGCAAACGGCGCGCACGGTGTCGTCATCGAGGCCGAGGATCGCGGCCATGCCGCCTTCGCCCACCGGCACGGCGCTCTGCATCGCCTGCGCGCGGAAGCGCACGAGCGGCACGGCGTCCGCGAACGCGAGCGCGCCGGCCGCGACGAGCGCGGTGTATTCGCCGAGACTGTGGCCCGCGACGAGCGCCGGCTTCAGACCCGTTTCCTTTTCCCATACGCGGTAGATCGCGTAGGCGGCCGTCAGCATGACAGGCTGTGTGTTCGTCGTCAGGTTCAGTTCTTCGGCGGGGCCTTCGGCGATCAGCTTGCCGAGATCCTGGCCGAGCGCGTCGGACGCCTGCTGCACGGTCTCGCGCACGATGGCGTGTTCGGCGAATGCGTTGAGCATGCCGACCGACTGCGAGGCTTGTCCGGGGAAAACGAAAGCAAATTTCATATCGTCCTCGTTGATTGGAATGATCCGCGATGCCTTCACGGACCGCGCGCTATTCGAGCGCGCGGGGTCGGCGATGAAGTGGGATCAGTTGCGAATGAATAGAGGGAATCGATGAACGATCAGTAGCGGATAACCGACGCGCCCCACGTGAAGCCGCCGCCCACGCCTTCGATGAGCACGTTGTCGCCGCGCTTGATGCGGCCGTCGCGCACCGCGACGTCGAACGCGAGCGGAATCGATGCCGCCGACGTGTTGCCGTGCTCGCCGACCGTCACGACCATGCGCTCCGGCGGCAGATGCAGCTTGCGGCAGGTGCTTTGCATGATGCGGATGTTGGCCTGATGCGGGATCAGCCAGTCGATGTTTTCCGGCGCGAGCTTCGCCTTGTCGAGCGCTTCGAGCGCGACCTTTTCGAGCACGTTGACCGCGAGCTTGAACACCGCCTGGCCGTCCATGTGCAGGAACGCGCGGCCTTCCACAATGCCGCCGTTCACGTTGCCCGGCGTGCACAGAATGTCGGAATAGCTGCCGTCCGCGTGCAGCGCGCTCGACAGCACGCCCGGCTCTTCGGACGCTTGCAGCACGATTGCGCCGGCGCCGTCGCCGAACAGCACGCACGTGGTGCGATCGTTGAAATCGAGAATGCGCGAGAAGGTCTCCGCACCGACGACGAGCGCCGTGCGGTTCATGCCGCTGCGAATGAAGCTGTCGGCGGTCGCGACACCGTACGCGAAACCGGAGCACACGGCCTGAACGTCGAAGGCCGCGCCGTTGTTCTTGATGCCCAGCTTGTTCTGCAACAGGCAGGCGGTGCTCGGGAACACGAAGTCCGGCGTGGAGGTCGCGACGATGATCAGATCGATCGACTGAGGATCGATGCCCGCCGCTTCGATCGCTCGCTGCGACGCGACGAGCGCGAGATCGCTGGTGGTTTGATTCGGAGCCGCAAAGTGACGCGCGTGAATGCCGGTGCGCGCGACGATCCATTCGTCGCTCGTCTCGACGCCCTGCTTCGCGAGACGGTCCGCCAAGTCCTGATTCGTGACGCGCTCGGACGGCAGATAGCTGCCGGTGCCCAGCACGCGAGAGTAAAGATTGGATTGAGCCATTATGCCTTCGAATGTAGCGCAGTACCGGACTCGCCCGGCGGGTTCGGCTGCGAGTTGGGCTGTGAGTCGAGTTGCTGGACCGGCTGGTCCGACACATTGGACGCGGAAGCGGTCGCATCGACCTCGCGCGCGGCGGGCGCATTCTCTTCCATCGCGCGCACCAGACGCTCGAGCACGCCATTTTTGACGGCATCATACCCGCGTTTGATAGCCCACTCAAACCCGAAGGCCTCGGCCGAGCCGTGGCTTTTGATGACCAGCCCGCGCAGGCCGAGCAACGCCGCACCGTTGTATTGCGCGGGATCGACACGCTTCTTGAAACGCTTGAGCACGGGCAGCGCGACGAGCGCCATCAGCTTCGACGCGAGATTGCGGCTGAACTCTTCCTTGATCATGTCGGCGAGCATTTTCGCGAGACCTTCGGAGGTCTTCAGCGCGACATTGCCGACGAAGCCGTCGCAGACGACGACATCGGTCGTACCTTTATAGATGTCGTTGCCTTCCACGTTGCCGTAAAAGTTGAGCGTGCTCGCGCGAAGGAGCTCGCCCGCGCGCTTGATCGTTTCGTTGCCCTTGATGACTTCTTCGCCGATGTTGAGCAGGCCGATGGTGGGCCGCTCGCGTCCCTCGATCGCCGATACGAGCGCGTGGCCCATTTCCGCGAATTGCAGCAGATGTTCGGGCTCGCAATCGACGTTGGCGCCGAGGTCGAGCACGGTGGTGTAGCCCTTCTGGCTCGGCATCGCGAACGCGATGGCGGGACGCTCGATGCCGGCGAGCGTCTTCAGCACGTAGCGCGACACCGCCATGAGCGCGCCGGTATTGCCGGCGGAAATGCAGGTCTGCGCCTCGCCTTCCTTCACGAGGTTGAGCGCGACGCGCATCGACGAATCTTTTTTCTTGCGCAGCGCGACTTCGACCGGATCGTCCATCGCGACGACTTCGCTTGCGGGAACGACGGTCAGACGCGGCTCGTCGAGAGCCTTGGACTTCTTGAGCTGAGCGCGAATGGGCTGCTCGAGACCGACGAGCATGAGCTGTGCGTCGGGATGCGAGCGCACGAAATTGACGGCAGCGGGAACGGTCACGGCCGGACCGTGGTCGCCTCCCATGCAGTCGATGGTTATCTTTACAGTCATGGAAAGCGACGATTTTCGGGCACAAAAAAGCGGCAGTGAAATGCCGCCTTCTCGTCGTACCGGGAAAGTGTCAAGAGCGAGTTGCGCCCGCGTGCCCGCAGAACGGTTCCGACGGGAGCTTCAGGCGTCGACGAACGCTTAGTCGTTCTTCGTCTTGATGACTTTCTTGCCACGATAGTAGCCGTTCGGGCTCACGTGGTGGCGCAGATGCACTTCACCCGTGCTCGGCTCGACAGCCAGCGGAGCCGTCGTGAGGAAGTCGTGGGAACGGTGCATGCCGCGCTTCGACGGCGACTTCTTGTTTTGCTGAACTGCCATGATTACTCCAGAAAAATTTTGCGAATTCTAACACAGCCCGATCCGCCGACAGCCCTCGGCCGTTCGGCCATCGGGTGCGCACATCGCGCTACCAGTTTGTTGCGTGTTACAAAACTATTTCAGTGCTTCTTGTCGTCGGGTCCGCTCTGCTTCAGCTTCTCCAGCACGGCAAAAGGATTCGGCTTTTCGTCCGCTTCCTGCGCACCGCTTTCATCCGGCTCGTCGTCCGCATCGCCCGGAAGCAGGCTTTCGTGAATCTCGGGACACACGTTGTGCTTGGGCACGAGCGGCAAGGAAAGCAGCAATTCCTCTTCGATCAAGTCGACGAGATCGAACTGGCGCGAGCCTACGATCACTTCGACTTCATCGTCGTCGAGCGGAAATTCGTCCGCTTCTTCTTCCGTCGCCACGATCCGATACGTTGCATCGACATCGAGATGTTGCGAATACGGCTGAAGACAGCGCTGACACATAAGCCACACCGAGCCGTGCACCGCGAGACGCAGATACGGCTGCGGCGCCTCCGTGCCGTCGTCCTGCAATTCCGGCTGGGTCGAGCCCTCGCCCTGCCAGGTGAACACGGTGTCGCGATCTGGCGCTTCCACCGGCACTTCGGCTAACATGCGCGGCATCTGCGACAAGCGCAGCGCGCCGGCCGCCTGTCTGCCGCTTTTGGCGAAGTCGTAAATGTCGAGCGCGCGCAGATCGGCGGGGCTCGCAGGTTTGCCAGGATTCTGAGTCATGTGCGCTCCTGCTTGGCCTTGCTTGGTTAGTGCTTCCGGTGAGTGCTCAGTATGCACCGCGATGCTACATCGAGGCACGCGTGGCTTGCCCGAATTTGCATCGGGCCGACATTCGTGCTTCTTGGTTGCTTCCTGGGTGCTGCTTCCTGGCATTTTCGGCTGAAAAGCGCTTCCGCCACCGGCTCATCGGCGCTCGCAGACAGTTTCGCCGCGCAAGTACCGATGAAAAGCCCAAAATCATATCGGCTTTATTCTTTCGAGTCAAATACTTAAGGGCGGACCTGCCACCCGTCGTTTTCACACCCATTTTTGCCGGATTCGCTCCATGTCCGAAGCTTCAAAAACGCCGCCGCGCCTGATTCTGGCGTCCAGTTCACCCTATCGGCGCGCGTTGCTCGAGCGCTTGCGCATGCCGTTCGACGTCGTTTCGCCCGATATCGATGAAACGCCGCTCGCCGGCGAAACGCCCGAAGCGACCGCCGTGCGGCTCTCGATCGCCAAGGCGCGCGCGGCCGCCGGGCGCATCGGCGGGCACGCGGATGCGCTCGTGATCGGCTCCGATCAGGTCGCGACCTTCGACGGCAAGCAGATCGGCAAGCCCGGCACGCACGAAAAAGCCGTCGCGCAGCTTCAGGCGATGCGCGGCCGCAGCGTCGAATTTCATAGCGCGCTTTGTCTGTTCGACAGCCGCACGGGCGACGTGCAATCCGCCGACATTGTCACGCGCGTGCAGTTTCGCCGCTATTCGGATGCGCAGATCGAAACCTATTTGCGCACTGAAACGCCGTACGACTGCGCCGGCAGCGCGAAGGCGGAAGGTCTCGGCATCGCGCTTCTCGAAGCCATCGACTCGAACGACCCGACTGCGCTCATCGGACTCCCGCTGATCGCGCTGACCGGCATGCTGTTGAACGCCGGGTATCCGGTTCTGGGGGCGGCATGAGCGGCATTCTTTATCTGATCCCGAATACGCTCGGCGAAGGCGACGCCGCCGCCCTCGCGCACGTCCTGCCCGAGCCGGTGCGCGCGCAGGCGGCGGCGCTCGCGTACTACATCGGCGAAAACGCGAAAACGACGCGCGCGTTTCTCAAAAAAGTGGGTACGGACCGGCCGATTCAGGAAATCGAAGTGCGCGAGTTGAACGTCAACACGCCGCCCGCCGAAATCGACAAGCTGCTCGCGCCGATTCTCGCGGGCACCGACGCAGGCCTCGTCTCCGAAGCGGGCTGCCCCGCCGTGGCCGATCCGGGCGCGCTGCTCGTGCGGCGCGCGCATCAGCGCGGCGTGAAGGTCGTGCCATTCGTCGGTCCAAGTTCGATTCTGCTCGCGCTGATGGCGTCGGGCATGAACGGACAGAGCTTCGCGTTCAACGGTTATTTGCCCGTCGACGCCGGCGAGCGCGGCAAGCGGCTGCGCGATCTGGAGCAACTGTCGCGCAAGGCCAATCAGACGCAGATTTTCATCGAAACGCCCTATCGCAATAAGGCGATGCTCGACACGCTCATCGCCACCTGCGCGCCGTCGACGTTGATTTGCGTCGCCGTCGATCTCACGTTGCCGGGCGAAACCATCGTCACGCGCACGGCGGCCGACTGGAAGAAACAGGCTGCGCCGGACCTGCACAAGCGTCCGGCGATTTTTCTTTTGCTGGCGTCGTAATCAGCGCAGGTGAGGCTTGCCGCCGAGCGCGAGCGCGCGCACGGCGGCATCGCCGACCGAGGCGCCAAAGCGCCTCACGACGCGCTCGCTGATGCTCTCCTTCTGCGTGTAATCGACGATATCCGGCTGCTTGATGACTTCGCGCGCCACGTATCCGGCGTCGCCGAAACCGTCCGCGAGACCGAGTTCGACGCTTTTCTCGCCCGTCCAGAACAGGCCGGAAAAGAGCTCCGGATCGTCCTTCAGACGTTTTCCGCGCCCGAGCTTCACCGCGTCGATGAACTGCGTGTGGATCTGGTCGAGCATGTCCTGCGCGTGCGCGTTCATCGCGGGCGTTTCCGGCGAGAACGGATCGAACGCGCCCTTGTTCGCGCCCGACGTGTGCATGCGGCGCTGAATGCCGAGTTTGTCCATCAGACCGGTGAAGCCGAATCCGTCCATCAGCACGCCGATCGACCCGACGATACTCGCGCGATCGACGTAAATCTTGTCCGCCGCCGCCGCGACGTAATAGCCGCCCGACGCGCACATGTCGTCGACGACCACGTACAGCGGCGTCTTCGGATACTTCGTGCGCAGCCGCCGGATCTCGCCGTTGATGATGCCCGCCTGCACCGGACTGCCGCCCGGACTGTTGATGCGCAGGATCACGCCCGCCGTGTTCTCGTCCTCGAACGCGCTTTGAAGCGCGCCGTCGATGTTGTCGGCGCTTGCGTCGCTGTTCGCGGAAATTTCGCCTTGCAAATCGACGAGCGCCGTGTGCTTGCCCGCTTTCGCGACGCGGTCGCCGGTGAAATCGAAGACGCCCCACGCGATCAGCGCGATCACGCCGAGGAACACGAAGCGAAAGAAGATGCGCCAGCGTCGCGCGGCGCGCTGCTCGCGGATGGCGGCAAGCGCGATGCGTTCGAGCGCCTCGCGCTCCCAGTTGTCGTTGCGCGGCGGAAGGTTGTCGGACATGCGTTATGGATGGGTTGAGAAGGGAATCAGGCGGGACGCAATGCGTCGTCGGGCAGCCAGAAAACCGCGCGGCCTTCCGGCGTGTCGCGTTCCTCGACCGTCACGGCCCGCAGACGCGCGCCCCGGCATGGACCGCCGACACATTTTCCGGTATCCGGCTCGTAAATCGCGCCGTGGGTCGCGCACATCAAGTATAGGCCCGAGCTTTCGAAGAACTGGCCCTCGTTCCAGTCGAGTTCCATCGGCACGTGCGCGCAGCGGTTCAGATAGCCGTGCGGCTGGCCGTCGTAGCGCACGAAGAAGACGACGGCGTCGCCGCCCGCGTCCGTGGCCGGCACGCGCACACCGGCGCCGCCGTCGACGAGTTCATCGGAAGCGCAGACCCGCACCGGCTCGCTCATGCGTGCTCCCGCAGCCAGCCGGCCAGCGACGCGACGCTATCGGCGCAAAACTGTGGCTTGAGCGCCGCGAGCGAGTCCGCCGGATGCGCGCCGTAGCCCACGCCGATGCCCGCCGCGCCCGCGTTGATCGCCATTTGCAGGTCGTGCGTGGTGTCGCCGATCATCACCGTGCGTCCGAGATCCTGGCCGAGTTCGCGCGTGAGTTCGTGCAGCATCGCGGGATGCGGTTTCGAGAAGGTTTCGTCGGCGCAGCGCGTGCCGTCGAAGTAGCTCGTGAGCCGCGATTCGTCGAGCGCGCGGTTCAGCCCGACGCGGCTCTTGCCCGTTGCGACGCCGAGGAAATAGCCGACATCGCGCAGTTCCTGCAACATTTCGCGCACGCCGTCAAAAAGCTCGGTCTTCTGGCCCATCGTCAGAAAATGGAAGCGATAACGCTCGGCGAGACGCGGATAGTCGGACGGATCGAGCGTCGGCGCGCAGATTTGCAACGCGTCCTTCAGGCCGAGACCGATCACGTAGCTCGCGGATTCGTCGGCCGGAACCGGCAGCCCGAGGTCGCGGCACGCCGCCTGAATGCTGCGGGTGATGTGGACGGTCGAATCCATCAGCGTGCCGTCCCAGTCGAAAACGATCAGATCGAATTGCTGCCGCGCCATTTACGCCGTCTCCCCGTTTTTTAGCTGCTCGATGAACCGTTTGCATTCGGCGGGCAGCGGCGCTTCGAACTGCAGCGGCTCGCCCGTCGCCGGATGCGTAATTTTCAGACGATATGCGTGCAAAAACATGCGTTTTAGCGACGGTTTGGCGCTCGGGCGGGCCAACTCCTTGTTCAGCGCGAAATCGCCGTATTTGGCGTCGCCCGCGATCGGCAGCCCGATGCTCGCCATATGCACGCGAATCTGATGCGTGCGCCCCGTCTTCAGTTCCGCCTCGACCCACGCGTAGTCGCGCCAGCGCTCGATCAGATTGAAAACCGTGTGCGACGGCAGCCCGTTCTCCTGAACGCGCACGCGCCGCTCGCCGTCAGCCGCCACGTACTTGTGCAGCGGCGCCTTCACGATGCGGCGGCGGCCCCAGTCGCTCTGCCAGTCGCCGTGACCGAGCGCGTAGTAGCGCTTGTCGACGCGGTTCTCGCGAATCTGTTCGTGCAGGTTCACGAGCGCGGCGCGTTTCTTCGCGAGCATCAGCACGCCGGAGGTCTCGCGATCCAGCCGATGCACCAGTTCGAGAAATTTCGCGTGCGGCCGCGCATTGCGCAGTTGCTCGATCACGCCGAACGCGACGCCGCTGCCGCCGTGCACCGCGACGCCGCAGGGTTTGTCGATGACGATCAAATGGTCGTCCTCGAAAAGGATCGGAAATTCGGCGGCCGGCGCGTTCGACGACACCGGCGCCTCGTCCTGCTGCGCGATGCGAATCGGCGGCACGCGCACTAGATCGCCCAGTTCGAGCCGGTACGCCGCGTCGATGCGCCCTTTGTTCACGCGCACTTCCCCGCTGCGGAGAATGCGGTAGATATGGCTTTTGGGGACGCCCTTGCAGACGCGCAGCAAAAAATTGTCGATTCGCTGACCGGCGGCGGTTTCATCGATTTCGATCATCGATACCTGTTCGCTTGCCACCTGTTTATGGGATGTTTTGCCTAACTCATTCATTCTGAATATAATTTGCGAGCAGCCTGAAAAGGTCGACGCTTAAGATCAAGCAACGGCCGAGATTGATCAGACTGTATAGGTGCAAGCGATAAACCATCATTTTACTTGCGCCCAGGGTCGGTTGCTCACCCGGAAATCGAGAGCAGCAAGTTGCACGCACGGCGATATCACCGGCAGGGACGGAGCCCACAGGCGCGTTCGGTCGAGTCGATCGCCGACGGTAACGGATTTTTGGTCAAAAAGAATTTTATCGGCGAGAAGCGACGGCGCCCGGCACGCAAAACCGGATGCCAGCCCGGATCGACCCTGCTATCGAGCGGGAGAATCAAGCAAGTCGACGCTCGCCGGTTTTGCGAACAACTGACGGCGAAACCGCTGCTGCGCTGATTCCTGCGAAGCGCGGCGACGCCGCAAAACGAGGCGAGACACACGGCCGCGAGCCGACGGGAGCAATCGAGCCCGCGGCCGCGCCCGCGCGGCATGGCAGCGAAGAAGATCGGTCACGAAGCATCGCGCAGGTTTGCGCGAGACCGCTCGTCCCGCTGCCGCCGTTGGGAGGAATCAGGCTCTTCGCAAGAGCGCGGGTCGGTTCGGCGCGTCTATTTTGAGACGCGAAAACCGCAGCGCCGCCGTTCATCCTCGCCGCGCGACGCTTCGTACGCCTCGCAGTTGTTTTGCAATGTGCCCCACGGCGCGGCCGCCCCATTTCGGGCGCCGAAGCCTGCTTTCGGCAATTCTCCCGCCAGAAGTCCCGCTCCAGCGTGCTTTGTGACAACACACAAAAAAGCGTGGCACGCCCACCCTCCCGCTTCGCGCGCGTGACGTTTCCGGTCACTGACGCCGATTCGCCCGACGAGGAAGGACGGAGCCGCTCTGGAGCCGTTTCATGAAACGCATGCTGTTTAACGCGACGCAGCAAGAAGAATTGCGCGTCGCCATCGTCGATGGGCAGAAGCTCATCGACATCGACATCGAAACCGCCGGGCGCGAACAGCGCAAAGGCAACATTTACAAGGGAGTCGTCACCCGCATCGAGCCGTCGCTCGAAGCCTGCTTCGTCAACTACGGCGAGGACCGCCACGGATTTCTGCCGTTCAAGGAAGTCGCCCGCCAGTATTTCCGCGATGGCGTCGAGATGCGCTCCGCGCGCATCCAGGACGCGCTTCGCGAAGGCCAGGAACTCATCGTCCAGGTCGAGAAGGAAGAGCGCGGCAACAAGGGCGCGGCGCTGACCACGTTCATTTCGCTGGCCGGCCGCTATCTCGTCCTGATGCCGAACAACCCGCGCGGCGGCGGCGTGTCGCGCCGGATCGAAGGCGACGAGCGGCAGGAACTGCGCGAAACCATGGCGCAGCTCGAACTGCCGGAAGGCATGAGCATCATCGCGCGCACGGCCGGCATCGGCCGTTCGGCGGAAGAGCTCCAGTGGGACCTGAACTACCTGATGCAACTGTGGCGCGCGATCGAAGCCGCGTCGCAGAGCGGCGTCGCCGGCCAGCCGATGCTGATTTATCTCGAATCGAGCCTCGTCATCCGCGCGATTCGCGACTACTTCCAGCCGGATATCGGCGAAATCCTCATCGACACGACCGAAATCCATGACCAGGCACGCGCCTTCATGGACATCGTGATGCCCGACAACCTCTCGAAGGTGAAGCGCTATCACGACGACGTGCCGCTCTTCTCGCGCTTCCAGATCGAGCATCAGATCGAAACGGCGTACTCGCGCACGGTGCCGCTGCCCTCGGGCGGCGCGATCGTGATCGATCACACCGAGGCGCTCGTCGCCATCGACGTGAACTCGGCGCGCGCGACCAAGGGCGCGGACATCGAGGAAACCGCCACGCGCACCAACCTCGAAGCCGCCGACGAAGTCGCGCGCCAGTTGCGTCTGCGCGATCTGGGCGGGCTGATCGTGATCGACTTCATCGACATGGAGTCGGCGAAGAGCCAGCGTGAAGTCGAGCAGCGCCTGAAAGACGCGCTCAAGCACGACCGCGCCCGCGTACAAATGGGCAAGATTTCGCGCTTCGGTTTGATGGAACTGTCGCGTCAGCGTCTGCGTCCGGCGCTGTCGGAAGGCAGCCACGTGACCTGCCCGCGCTGCAACGGCACGGGTCATATCCGCGACACCGAATCGTCCGCGCTGCAAGTGCTGCGGATCATTCAGGAAGAAGCGATGAAGGAAAACACCGCGGCGATCCATTGCCAGGTGCCGGTCGAGGTGACCGCCTTCTTGCTGAACGAAAAGCGTTCGGAAATCAACAAGATCGAGTCGCGCTTCAAGGTCAACGTCGTCCTGATCCCGAACAAGCATCTCGAAACGCCGCACTACAAGCTGGAACGTCTACGTCACGACGATGCGCGTCTCGACGAACCGCGCGCGTCGTGGAAGATGGCCGTCGAAGCGGCGAGCGAACTGGAATCGGAGACCGGTTACAGCAAGCGCGCCGAAGAAGTGAAGCCGAAGCAGGAAGCGGCCGTCAAGGGCATCACGCCTGAAAAGCCGGCGCCGAGCGCGCCGGTCAAGCCCGCGCCCGCCGAGGCTGCGCCTGCGCAGGCTCCCGTGGCAGTGAGCGGCGGTTTCATCGCGTGGATCAAGAATCTGTTCGGCATTCAGCCGCAGGCGCAACCCGCTCCGGCACCGGTGGAAGCTCAGCCGGCCACGCGCGCTCCGCGTGAACGCGGCGAGCGCACGGGCGGCGGCGATCGCAACCGCAATCGGCGTAGCGGCGGTAACACCGGACGCGAGGGCGCCGCAGCAAGCACTGCTACGAGCGGAAACGGCGCGGGCCGCCAGGGCGCGCGTCGCGAAGATCGCGAGGCGCGTGGCGGCCGTGAAGGACGTGAGTTGCGTGAAGTCCGCGAGCCGCGCGAGTCCCGTGAACCGCGTGAGGCACGCGAACCCCGCGAGCCGCGTGAAGCACGTGAGCCGCGCGAAACCCGCGAGCGCAACGCGGAACGCGCCGCCCGTCCGGAAGCGGCCGAGCGTCCGGAGCGCCGCGAGCGTCCCGACCGTGGCGAGCGCGCCGAACGTACCGAACGCGGTGAACGCACCGAGCGCACCGAGCGCGCGGAACGTGGCGAGCGCCGCAAGCCGCAACCGGACGCAGCCGTCGAGGCGTTGACGCAGGGTGAAACGGTGCCGTCGGAGATCGTCGAAGCGGCGCAAGCCAATGTCGACGCGCAACAAGCCGGCATCGACAGCGCCGCCGATCAGGCAGCGGCGCGTGAGGGCGAAGAGCGCCGTCGCCGTCGCCGTGGCCGTCGTGGTGGCCGTCGCGAGCGCGAAGAAGACGGCATGACGGTGAATCACGCGGCGGATGTCGCCGAGGCGGAAGGTTCGGCCGAAAACGTCTCCGCGCAAGCCGGCGTATTCGATGCCGAAGCTGCGCAGGAAGCGGCCGCGCGTCGCGAAAGCCGCCCCGCCGCGCCGCAGCCGGTCGAGCACGCGGTCGAGCACGCGGTCGAGCAACCGGTTGCTCAACCGGTCGAAGCCAAGGCGGAACCGCAAGAGCCCGCGCCCGTCGCAGCCGAAGCAGCGCCGGTTGCGAAGGCCGTCGAAGCCGAGCCTTTCGAGTTGAAGGCGCAAACGCCCGAGCCGACGACGTTCGATCTCTTCGCCAAGCCCGCTCCCGCGGCGGCTGTCGAGAATCCGTTCGGACCGTCGCCCAAGGTTGCCGAGACGACGCCGGCCGATCCGTTTGTGTCCGCCGCGACGGAAGAGCCGAAGCCTGTCGAAGCGGCCAAGGCTGTCGAAACGGCGCCGACGCCCGTCGAACCGGTAGCGGCTGAACCCGCCGAGGTCGCCGAGCCGGTGAAGACCGCCGCGCTCGCGCCGACGCCGGAAGCGACGATCGTCGAGCCGGTGCAATCGATCGAACGCGCGCAAGCGCAGGAGCCGGTCGCCGTCGTCGCCGAGCCGGTAAAGGCCGCTGCACCCGCCGCGCCCGTGACTTCGACGCCGATCGCCGTCGAAACGCTCGAGCCGATGCTGGAGCAAGCCGGTCTTGTCTGGGTCAACACCGACGAAGGCAAGCTGCGCGAAGCGAATGCCGCCGCCGCGCGCGAGCCGGCTGCGGTGCGCGTGCCGCGCGAGCGCAAGGCGCTCCCGCCGGCCGACGCCACGCCGATGCAGCAAGTGGAAACCGGCAAGCACGTCCACTAAGCGCACTCGCGCGAGCCGGCTCGCTTCGGTGAGCCGGCGGATACAGAAGACGCCATCGATCCCGGTCGATGGCGTTTTTTTTGGCGCCGCAAAAAGGGAGAACCCAAGGGAAAACCGCGATCCCTCGCCTGTGCGTCCATACGCCCGCTTCCGCTAAAATGGGACGTTGAAACCATTATTCGAACAAGGCCGCAGCGGCCGAGCCGAGACCCGAGTCATCATGTCCCGACGCATCATTCCCCTCGCCGACGTCAGCGCCGTTCCGGACTTCTCCGGCGTGGCGGCGTCGCCGTCCGGACTGCTCACCGACACGCTCGTGCGCCCGCTGCGCGACTTGCGCATTTCGGTAACGGACCGCTGCAACTTCCGCTGCGTGTACTGCATGCCGCGCGACGTGTTCGACAAGCACTACCAATTCCTCCCGCACGCCGCCCTGCTTTCGTTCGAGGAGATCGAGCGGCTCGCGCGCGTGTTCGTCGCGCATGGCGTCGAGAAGATTCGACTGACGGGCGGCGAACCGCTCCTGCGCAAGAACATCGAATTCCTGATCGAGCGGCTCGCGCTGTTGCGCACGCCGGAAGGCCGTCCGCTCGACCTGACGCTCACCACGAACGGCTCGCTGCTCGCGCGCAAGGCGCAATCGCTTAAAGACGCGGGCTTGTCGCGCGTGACGGTCAGCCTGGACGCGCTCGACGACGCCCTCTTTCGCCGCATGAACGACGCCGATTTCGCCGTCGCCGACGTGCTGAACGGCATCGAAACGGCGCAGGCCGCCGGGCTCGATCCGATCAAGGTGAACATGGTCGTGAAGCGCGGCACGAACGACCAGGAAATCGTGCCGATGGCGCGCCATTTCAAAGGCAGCGGCGCGGTGCTGCGCTTCATCGAATACATGGATGTCGGTGCGTCGAACGGTTGGAACATGAGCGAAGTGCTGCCGTCGGCGCACGTGGTCGAGCGCATCGGCGCGCATTTCCCGCTCGAACCGCTCGAAGCGCATACGGCGGCCGAAACCGCGCAGCGCTGGGCCTATCGCGACGGCAGCGGCGAAATCGGCGTGATTTCCAGCGTCACGCGCGCGTTTTGCGACTCCTGCACGCGCGCGCGGCTCTCGACCGAAGGCAAGCTCTATCTGTGCCTCTTCGCGGTGTCGGGTCACGATCTGCGCGGATTGATCCGCGGCGGCGCGAGCGACGAGGAAGTCGCGACGGCCATCGCGCGCATCTGGGAAGCGCGCGGCGACCGGTACTCGCAATTGCGTGGCAGCGCATCGGCGCCGTCGGCGGAAGATGCGCGTCGGGTCGAGATGTCGTACATCGGCGGCTGAACTCGGCGAATCGCTCGTGCCGAACGCCCGCTCCGCCTCGAACATGACTGCGCTCGTGCTCGCGGGCGGACGCGGCTCGCGCATGGGCGGCGTCGACAAAGGCATGCAGCCGTTTCATGGCGAGCCGCTCGCCTTGCACGTCATGCGGCGCATCGCGCCTCAGGCTGGCGCGCTTCTGATCAGCGCGAACCGTTCCATCAAAGACTACGCGCGACTGGGCGCGGCGTTCGACGCGCGCGTCATCCCGGACGCGCGGGCGGATTTTCCCGGGCCGCTCGCCGGCATCGCGGCCGCACTGCACGCCGCGACCACGGAATACGTGCTGGCCGCGCCTTGCGACGCGCCATTCGTCGACGAACATATCGGCGCGGTGTTGATGCAGGCACTCGACGCGCAAGGCGGCGACGTTGCCTACGCAGCAACGATCGATGCGTCCGGAGAAGTCATGGCGCACCCGGTCTTCGCGCTTCTGCGCACCTCGCTCGCCGACGATCTCGACGCCTGGCTCGACCAGGGAGAGCGCAAAGTCCGCGCGTGGTACGCGCGCCACAAGGCGGCGGAAGTCCGATTTCACGACGAACGCGCGTTTTACAATATCAACGATTTACAACAGTTGGCCGAACTGGAACGCCGCTGACTCGTTCAACCGAACCGGCAACCCGACTGTTCGCTCGCGTCCGCCGTTGCGGCATTCCGGCGTTCGGGCGTTCAACCACCGCGCGGCCTCGTGGCTGCTTCTTCGCCGGGTTCCGGCGCGATCCACGCCGATTCATGACCACGTCCAAGCAATTCTCCGCCTGCGTTGCCCAGTACGATCCAAACGCGCTTCCCGTCGAAGCCGCGCAGGAAATCGTGCGTCAGTGGGCCATGCCGCGCGCGCGGGATGCGCAGATCGAGCGCGTCGGCCTGCGCGATGCGCTCGGCCGCGTGCTCGCCGACGACGTGATCTCGCCCATCGACGTCCCCGCGTTCGACAATTCCGCGATGGACGGCTACGCGTTCGCGGGCGCAGCGCTCTCGCGCGGCGGCGACACGCTCGATTTGTCGGTCGCGGGCACGGCGCTCGCCGGGCGGCCTTTCGAAGGCACGCCGGGCACGCACCAGTGCGTGCGCATCATGACGGGCGCGCTCATTCCGCCGTGCTGCGACACGGTCGTGCCGCAGGAATTCGTCACGCGCGAAGGCGACGCGATTCTCTTCTCCACCGCGACAATCCGCGCTGGCCAGAACCGGCGACGCTCGGGTGAAGACCTCGCGAAAGGCGAGCCCGCGCTGCTCGCTGGCCGAGTCGTGCGCGCGTCGGACCTCGGGCTGCTTGCGTCGCTCGGCATCGGCGAAGTGCCGGTTCGCAAGCGGCTCACCGCCGCCTTCTTTTCGACGGGCGACGAATTGCGCTCGGTCGGCGAAACGCTGACTCCAGGCAGTGTCTACGACAGCAATCGCTACACGCTCTTCGCGATGCTCAAGCGCCTTGGCGTCGAAACGATCGATCTCGGCATCGTGCGCGACGACCGTGCGTCGCTGGAAAAGGCGCTGCGCCATGCGACCGAAAGCGCGGATGTCGTCATCAGTTCGGGCGGCGTGTCGGTCGGCGATGCGGATTTCACGCGCGAGCTGATGAACTCGCTCGGCGACGTCGCCTTCTGGAAGATCGCGATGCGCCCCGGCCGGCCGCTCGCGTTCGGCCGCCTGTGGTCGGGCGAGCGCGCGGGCACGGGCAAGTCGGCGCTCTTCTTCGGCTTGCCGGGCAATCCGGTTGCCGTGATGGCGACGTTTTATTTCATCGTGCGCGAGGCACTGCTCGCGATGTCGGGCGCGACGCGCCAGCCGCTCACGGTCATCCGCGCAAGCGCCGCCGAGCCGATGAAAAAACGCGCGGGCCGCACGGAGTTTCAGCGCGGCATCGCGACGCGTGACGACGACGGCCGCTTTCGCGTCGTCACGACCGGCCCGCAAGGTTCCGGCGTGCTCAGCTCGATGAGCGAAGCCAATTGCTTCATCGTGCTGGAGCACGCGCGCGGCGACATCGACGAAGGCGACGATATCGAGATCGTGCCGTTCGACGGCCTGATCTGACGCACGCCAGCAACGAACGTCGCCAGCACAAACATTCCTACATCGATAGACGGGGCTTTCCTTCCATGAAAAAGCAGATCTCATTCATTGCACCCGGACAGACCGCGAAAGCGCTGATCCTCGTGTACCTGACCTTCAGCGTGCCGATCGTGCTGCTCGGCGTCGTGGTCGCGTTCGTGCGATACGGCTCGGTGGAAGTGAGCACCGTCACGAGCGCGCTGCTGCTCAACGCGATTCTCGGTTTCATCCTGCTGTGGATCGCGTGCCACGCGTACAACTGGGTGGCGTCGCGTTTCGGCGGCATCGAAATCGTGCTGTCCGATGCGCCGGAGGAAGCGTGAGCGCCACGAACGATATTGCGACGATCCGCGCCGCCACGCCCGCCGACGTCCCCGCGATCTTCGGCCTGATGTACGAGCTCGCGGAGTTCGAGAAGCTCACGCATCTGTTCATCGCGACCGAGGAAGGCGTGCATGAAGCCCTCTTCGGCGCGCGTCCCGCCGCGGAAGCGCTGGTGGCGGAGCAGGAAGGCGAAGTCGTGAGCTATGCGCTCTTCTTCCAGAACTTCTCCACCTTCCTCGGCAAGCGCGGCCTCTATCTCGAAGACCTGTACGTGCGTCCGTCGATGCGCGGCAGCGGTCTCGGCACGCTGATTCTGAAGAAACTCGCCGCGCTCGCGGTCGAGCGCCAGTGCGGCCGCTTCGAATGGTCGGTGCTCGACTGGAATCAGAACGCCATCGACTTCTACGAGAAGATGGGCGCGACCGTGCTGCCCGACTGGCGCATCGTGCGCGTGACGGGCGAGCCGCTCGAACTGCTCGCCCGGTAAGTCACGAGTCGTCGTCGCCTTCGGGCGATGACGCATCGTCCAACAGGCCCGGCGCCTGTTCTCCCGGTAGCGCCTCGACATCGCGCAGGCGCTTGCCCATCTGCCGTGTGCGCGTCTGCGCCGCTTCGATCGAGCGCGTGACGGTTTCGAGCTGCGACTTCGTTTTCGCCAGCACCTCGCCGAACTTGCCGAACTCGGTCTTCACTGCGCCGAGAACCCGCCACACTTCACTCGATCGCTTCTCGATGGCGAGCGTGCGGAATCCCATCTGCAGACTGTTGAGGAGCGCGGTCAAGGTGGTCGGCCCAGCGACGGTCACGCGATAGTCGCGCTGCAGCGAATCGCTCAGGCCCGGACGACGCAGCACTTCCGCGTAGAGTCCTTCGGTCGGCAAGAAGAGCAACGCGAAGTCGGTGGTGTGCGGTGGCGCGACGTACTTTTGCGCGATCGACTTCGCTTCCGCGCGCAAGCGGCCTTCGAGCGCGCGCGACGCGTCCTCGACTCCCGCCGCATCCGCCCGCTCCTGCGCGTCGATCAGCCGCTCGTAGTCTTCGCGCGGAAACTTCGCGTCGATGGGGAGCCACACGGGCGTCGCGGCATCGCCCGGCGCGCCTGGCGCATCGTGTCGGCCGGGCAGCCTGATCGCGAACTCGACGCGCTCGTTGCTCGCCGGAATCGTCGCGACGTTCTTCGCGTATTGATCTGGCGTAAGCAACTGCTCCAGCAGCGATTCGAGTTGCACTTCGCCCCAGATACCGCGCGTCTTGACGTTGGTGAGCACCTTCTTGAGATCGCCGACACCGGCCGCGAGCGTCTGCATTTCGCCGAGCCCGCGATGCACCTGCTCCAGCCGGTCCGACACGAGCTTGAACGACTCGCCGAGCCGCTGTTCGAGCGTGGCGTGCAGCTTTTCGTCGACGGTCCGGCGCATCTCTTCGAGCTTCGTCGCGTTGTTGGCCTCGATGTCTTTCAGGCGCGCTTCGAGCGTGGCGCGCACTTCGCCGAGCCGCCGCTCGTTCGCCTCCGATAGCTGCGACAGATGCAGCGACATCGAATCGGCAAAGCGCTTCAGGGCGTTGCCCTGATCCTCGCGCGCCTGCTGGCTTTGTTGCGCGAGTTGTTGAGCGAGCGCGTCGAACTGCGCGTTCTGCACGCTCGACGTGCTCGCCAGTTGCGTCGCGAGCGTCTGATGAAATTGCGTGAAGCCGGTTTGCGATTCCATGCGCGACACGCGCGCGTGCTCGGCGATGTCGCCGCGCAGCCCGCGTTCGAGCCGCTCCTGCGCGCGCGCATGTGCCTCGCCCATGTCGTTCACGCGGTCGGTGAGCGCCTCGAATTCATCGTAAATGGGCGCGTTCGAGTTGCGCCGTATGGCGACGATGAGCGCGACAAGCGACACCACGAGCGCGATCGCCAAAGCGGCGACAACGCCATACAACGATTCCGTCATTTCTTCAGCACGTCCGGATTGATCGGGTTGGGCGGATTGCCGGCGCGCGGTCCCTCGCCGAGTGCGGCGATGAGATTGTCCGCAGCGAGATTGGCCATCGCGCGGCGCGTGCCTTCGGTCGCGCTCGCGATGTGCGGCGTCAGCACCACGTTGTCGAGCAGCATGAAATCCGGGTTGAAGTCCGGCTCGCCTTCGAACACGTCGATGCCCGCCGCCGCGATGCGCTTGTCGCGCAGTGCGACGATCAACGCCGCATCGTCGACGATGCCGCCGCGCGCGATATTCGTGAGCGTCGCCGTCGGCTTCATCAGCGCGAGTTCGGCCGCGCCGATCGTGTGATGGTTCTCCTTCGTGTACGGCAGCACGAGCACGACATGATCCGCCCGCTTGAGCAGGTCTTCCTTCGACACGTACTCGGCGTTCAACCGCGCTTCGATCTCCGGCGCGACGCGCGAACGGTTGTGATAGATCACGCGCATGTCGAAGCCGCCCGCCCGCCGCGCGAGCGCCTGGCCGATGCGTCCCATGCCGATCACGCCGAGTGTAGATCCGTGCACGTCGGCGCCGAGGAACGCGTCGAACGACCATTTCTGCCACTTTCCGGCGCGCAGATAGTGCTCGGATTCGGTGACACGGCGCGCCGCCGCCATCATCAACGCCCAGCCGAAGTCGGCGGTGGTCTCGTTCAACACGTTCGGCGTGTTGGTGCCGAGAACCTTGTGCGCGTCGAACGCCTTCATGTCGAAGTTGTTGTAGCCGACCGCCATGTTCGAGACGACTTTCAGGTTCGGTGCGCCCGCCAGTTCCTTTTCGCCGACCCATTCGCCCGCCGTGAATGCGCCGTCCTTGTCGGCGATACGGCGCGCGAACTCGTCTTGCGCAAGCACGTCGCCCAGGTTCACATCGACTTCGAAATACTGTTTCAGGCGCTCGATCACATCGGGAAACGTGGGACGCGCGACAAGTACCTTCTTCATCGATTGCTCCTAGAAAAATAGCCAGCCCAGAACGGCAAAAATCGGCAGGAGGATCACGCCCGACCATGCGATATAGCCGAAGAAACTCGGCATGCGCACGCCGCGCGATTCGGCGATCGCCTTCACCATGAAATTCGGCGCATTGCCGATATACGTGTTCGCGCCCATGAAGACGGCGCCCGCGGAGATGGCGGCGAGCGTCGTGGCGTCGGTGGTCATGAGGGTGCGGGGGTCGCCGCCCGCGAGATTGAAGAACACGAGATACGTCGGCGCGTTGTCGAGGAACGACGACAGCAGCCCCGTCGCCCAGAAATAGGCGATGTCGATCGGCTTGCCGTGCGCATCCGACACCGCGTGCACGATGCCCGCGAATGCGCCCGCCTCGCCCGCGCGCAGGATCGTGATGACAGGCGCGATCGTGATGAAGATTGCCGCGAACAGCTTCGCCACTTCCTCGATGGGCGCCCAGTCGAACGCGTTGCCCGCGCGCGCGCTTTTCGGCGTAAGCGCGAGCGAGGCGAGCAGCACGCCGACAAGCAGCACGTCGCGCACGAGGTTCTGCAATTGCACCTCGGTGCCGAACACATCGAATGCGATGCCGGGCTTCCAGATGCCGCTCATCAGCACGAGCGCGACGATCACCGCGAGCAGCGCGAAGTTGATCTTGCCGTCGATGCCGAGCGGCGGGCTGTCGGGTGTCGGATCGAGAAACGCGGATCGCGCGTCGTGCCTGCGCCAGTAGAAGCTGTCGAGCACAAAAAACGCGACGAGCAGCACGCCGCAGACGAAGACCATCGGCAGCGCGAGATGCACCGTCGTCCAGAAGAAGCCCACGCCGTTCAGAAAGCCGAGGAAAAGCGGCGGATCGCCGAGCGGCGTGAGCGAGCCGCCCGCATTCGCGACGAGAAAAATGAAGAACACGACGACATGCACGACGTGCTTGCGATTGTCGTTCGCGCGCAAGAGCGGACGGATCAGCAGCATGGCCGCGCCCGTCGTGCCCATGATGCTCGCGAGCGCGGTGCCGAGCGCGAGCAGCCCGGTATTGAGACGCGGCGAGCCATGCAGATTGCCGCGCACGCAGATGCCGCCCGCGACCGTATAAAGCGACGCCAGCAGGACGATGAACGGCACGTACTCTTCGAGCATCGAATGAATCAGTACGCTGCCGGCCGTGCCGAGGCCGAACGCGAGCGCGAACGGCGCGAGAAACGCGACCGTCCACGCGGCCGCGATCTTGCCGAAGTGGTGATGCCAGAGCTTCGGCGCAACGAGCGGAAACACCGCGATGGAAAGCAGCACGCCGATGAACGGGATGCCCCACGTTGCCGGCAGCGTCGCGCCGTCGGGTGTCGCCGCGATGGCGGGCGCAGCGATCAAGGTCAGTCCCGCGCACAGCGCGTTTGAAAAGAAACGTCGCATCTTGCTCAGGCCCCGCGCACGATGATCACATGCACGCGATACGGCCCATGCGCCCCGAGCACGATGGTCTGTTCGATATCGCCCGTGCGCGACGGTCCCGACACGAAGTTCACCGCGCGCGGCAGTTCGCCCCGCTCGGCGCGCATCAGCGCGAACGCGTCTTCGTGGGCCGCGACGATGCGCGACGCCGGCACGATCGCGATATGCGTCTGAGGCAGGAGCGCGCCGGATGCGGGCGTATCAGCGCCCGAGAGCAGCACGAGCGAACCGGTTTCCGCTGTCGCGCAAAAACAGCCGGTGATGCCGACGAGATCGGCGTTCGCCGGCTTGCGCAGTGCCGCCTGAATGCCTGCTTGCGCCCACGGCAGATCGCCAAGCGCGGGCCATGCGACGACATCGACGGGAAGATTCAGCGATTGCAGATAGCGCGCGGCTTCGGCGGGCGCATCCGCGAGCGATTCCACTTCGGCGATGGTCGTCGAAAGGCGCTCGGCTTCGAGCCTGAAGCGCGCGATCAACTCATCGCGGTTCTGAGGCAACGGCGGACGCGGACCCGCGGGATGCCGCTCGACGTACTCTTGCGCCGTCTCGCGTTCGGCTTCCGTTGGCGCGCCACGACGGCCCTGTGCGCTGCGTATGCGCGCGAGAATATTGCGGCGCGCGGCCGATGTGTCCATGGTGCCGTCCTCGTGTTGGCGTGCTTGAGATTCGTGCGCGCCGGACTGAGCGACGACGCGTTCGAATTATAGCGAGCGACTTAGGCGCACGAATCCCGGCCGAACGGCATAGGCCGAACGCACGGCTTCGAACCCGTCAGTCGTCGCCCACGGGCTGCTCGATGCCGAACACCTGACGCAGATAGGCGAGATACGCCTTGTCGTCGCACATGTTCTTGCCGGGCGAATCCGAGAGCTTGGCGACCGGCTGGCCGTTGCAGCGGACCATCTTGATGACGATCTGCAGCGGCTGATAGCCGAGATCGTTGGTGAGATTCGTCCCGACGCCGAACGCCAGTTGGCAGCGCCCGCGGAACCGCTCGTAGAGTTGCAGCACCTTGGGAATGTCGAGCGCGTCGGAGAACACGAGCACCTTGGTGCGCGGATCGCAGCGGTTCTCCTCGTAATGCCTGATGAGACGCTCGCCCCAGTCGAAAGGATCGCCGGAGTCGTGGCGCGCGCCGTCGAACAGCTTGCAGAAGTACATGTCGAAGTCGCGCAGGAACGCCTTCATGCCGTAGACGTCCGACAGCGCGATGCCGAGATCGCCGCGATATTCCTTCGCCCACATTTCGAAGCCGAAGATTTGCGAGTCGCGCAGACGCGGACCCAGCGCCTGACACGCCTGAAGGTATTCGTGCGCCATCGTGCCCAGCGGACGCAAGCCGTGCTTCATCGCATAGAAGCAGTTGCTCGTGCCGGCGAACTGCGCGCCGAGCTTGTCTTTCAACGTGAGCACGACTTCCTCGTGCCACTGTCCCGAGAAGCGGCGGCGCGTGCCGTAATCGGCGATCTTGCAGTCGGAATACTCGGGCGGCGTGGCGAGCAGCTTGATCTTCTCGCGCAGACGCTCGCGGCCGGTTTCGTACTCCGGCTTGCGCTGCGTGTTGCGGAAATAGACTTCGTTGACGATCGCGAGCACCGGAATCTCGAAGAGGATCGTATGCAGCCACGGCCCTTCGATCTCGATGTCGATCTCGCCATTGTTCTTCGGCGACGGCGCGATACGAATGGACTTCTCGTTCAGATGAAAGAGCGCGAGGAAATCGATGAAATCGCTCTTGATGAAACGCATGCGCCGCAGGTAGTCCAGCTCTTCTTCCTTGAAGCGCAGATTGCAGAGCTGGCGCACTTCGTCGCGGATTTCGTCGATGTACGGCACGAGATCCACATTCGGTGTGCGGCAGCGAAAGCGATATTCGACATGCGCCGCGGGAAAATGATGCAGCACAACCTGCATCATGGTGAACTTGTAGAGGTCGGTATCGAGCAGCGAATTGATGATCATGGTTCTGACGGGAACATCCACGCGAATTGACCGTGCGCCGTGCCTTGTTGCCGACGCCGAGCCTTGTGCCTTTAGGGCCATGTTACCCGAATGTTCACGACGTCATGACCATGCACCGCCCTTTTACGAAGCCGCGCATACATACATCACGAATCGATATAAGGCGCGCCCCGTGCGGGTCGCGCCCGTTTTTACCGTTACGCTACAATATGCGTTTCGACACGCGCACCTCCCGGCCCATGTAGCCGCCCAGGGCGCCGCCCCCAAGAATTCCGCATGCAGGAGCCTGAATGACTCACGTTGTGACCGAAAGCTGCATCAAGTGCAAGTACACCGATTGCGTGGACGTGTGCCCGGTGGATTGCTTCCGCGAAGGTCCCAACTTTCTCGCGATCGATCCGGACGAGTGCATCGACTGCGCCGTTTGCGTGGCCGAGTGCCCGGTGAACGCGATCTACGCCGAAGAAGACGTGCCCGGGGACCAGCAGCACTTCACCGAACTGAACGCGGACCTCGCGCGTAACTGGCCGAGTATCACGAAGACGAAGGGATCGCTGCCCGAAGCGGACGAGTTCAAGGACGTCAAGGACAAGTTGAATCTGCTCGAGCGTTGATTCAGTCGTACGCCTGCGGATTATTCCAGTTTTAATTGCAAAAATTGGTTATTGAGTGAAGATTCGGCGTTGACACGATAATCTCAGCCCCCTATACTTTCGCTTCTCTGCTGTAGATGTTCCCCGATAGCTCAGTTGGTAGAGCGCCGGACTGTTAATCCGTAGGTCCCTGGTTCGAGCCCAGGTCGGGGAGCCAAAAACTCCAGCAAGTCGGTTTCAAAAAAACCCAGTCCCTCGGCTGGGTTTTTTATCTCAGTTGCAGATGTTTCAGTTGTTCCCCGATAGCTCAGTCGGTAGAGCGCCGGACTGTTAATCCGTAGGTCCCTGGTTCGAGCCCAGGTCGGGGAGCCAAAAGCTCCAGCAAAAAGCCCAGTCAAATGACTGGGCTTTTTTGTTTTTCGCGCCCGATGCCATCCAAGCAGGCTTTGTATCGACGTTTGCACAATTTCATCCAGCACACGGATGACGGCGATTGCGCGCAAAGGAGCAACAAACGCGCTGGCAGATATGGGTGATCTCCCTTGCTTCCGCGGCTTATACACACTGGCGCGGCACGGTTTCTTCCGACAGCTTTCAGATCATTCCACTTTCCTGTCGCCGTTGAACGGTTTCATCTACCTGTTCTCGCGCGTGCCGTCCACGCCCTGCCTGCAACCGACGCTCTTTCCCGAGCTCGCGCCGATCAAGGCGCACTGGGAAGCCATCCGCGCCGAGGCCGTCGGTATCTCTATTCGATCCGGCTCGTCGGCAAGCAGCTCAAGACGTGAAACCGGACCGGCTGTTCGGCGAGATCGCCGTCGCGAACTTCTGGAAGCGCTGACGCGTCACGCGAGCCAAACGACGGTCAGCGAACGCACGCCTTGTGCGCCGCGAATCAGCACGCCTTCGATATCCGCCGTCGCGGACGGTCCCGTGACGAGCACCGCATAACGCGCAGACCCGAAATCGTCGCGTCGATAAACCTGCTGCAAGCCATCAACGAGCAGCGCCGGATCGAGCAGCACGACGAGATGCTGCGAAAGATAGCCGATCGAGTTCACGACGTATTCACGCTCGCTGAACCACACCGAGCCCGTTTCGGCGACGCCGAAGCGCCCTCTCACGACGCCCACATCCACATCGTGCAGCGACGCCGGGAGCGTATCGGACGAAATCGGCCGCGTGCCGTCGACGCCCGGCACCGCCGACGCAATCACCTTTGCATCCGGAAAGCGCGACGCGATCAGCGCGTTCACATCGCCCAGACTCTCGGCGTCGACGCACGTGCCGCCCATTGCCGTGAGCGCCGCCGTGAAGCGCGCCTTCGGATCGCCTTCGGGCGACGGAAACAGCGGCACGTCGGGACGCGGACGCGATGCAGGCTGCGCCGCGCGGATCTTCGACAGAAAAGCTTCGCGAGTCGTCATTGATCGGCCTTCCGGTTCTTGCGATACCACTCGTGAAAAGTCTCGGCGGGCGCCTCGGGCAGATCGCGCTGACGTCCCCAGATGTTGAGCGGGTTGTAGAGCACGAAGTTCGGCAAGCGCTTCAACGCGCCGCCGAGCGACGCGACCGTCGCGCGATAAAGCGTCGGGCTCGCGAGCAGGCGCCCCGCCATCTTCAGGACTTCCTGCTTCACGAACGGCACTTCGTGTTTCTCGGCGATCACCTCGCGCCATTTGTAGATCTGCTCGTGAATGTTCACTTTCACCGGGCAGACGTTGGTGCAACTGCCGTTCATCGTCGAGGCGAACGGCAGCGCGCTATAGCGCTTCAGATCGTGAGTGGGATTGATGATCGCGCCGATCGGCCCGGAATACGTTCCGCCGTAGGAAAGCCCGCCGCTGCGCCGATACACCGGACACGTATTCATACACGCGCCGCAGCGGATGCATTTGAGCGAGTACCAGAAGTCGTCCATCGCGAGCCGCTCGGAGCGGCCGTTGTCGACGAGGATGAAGTGCATCTCCGTGCCCGGACGCGGCGCGCGAAAGTGCGACGTGTATTGCGTGATCGGCGAACCGAGCGCGCTGCGCGACAGCATGCGCACGAACACGCCGAGATCGGCGATCGTCGGAATGATTTTTTCGATGCCGATCGACGCGATATGCAGCGGCGGCACGTTCGCCGACAAATCCGCGTTGCCTTCGTTCGTGCACACGACGACCGTGCCCGTCTCCGCGACCGCGAAATTGCAGCCGGTCATGCCCGCCGTCTTCTCGCGCACGAAGTATGGCCGCGTGTTCATGCGCTGGCTTTCGGCGAGATAGTGAATGTCACTGTTCTTCGGATCTGTACCGATGGTCTTGCCGAACAGTTCCGCCACATCCGCGCGCAACTTGTGAACAGCGGGCACGACCATGTGACTCGGGTCCTGATGATCGAGTTGCTGGATGCGCTCGCCGAGATCGGTTTCCATCACGGTGATGCCGCGCGGCTCCAGATAGTCGCGCATGTAGCACTCGTCGGTGAGCATCGACTTGCTCTTCACCAGCGAAGTCATGCCGCGCTCGTTCATCAGCGTGTAGACGAGTTCGTTGTGCTCCTGCGCATTGGCCGCGAAATGCACGACGACGCCGTTCTTCCCGGCCTGATCGACGAACTGCTCGATGTAATCGGCGAGATGGGAAAGCGTGTGCTCCTTGATCTGCGACGCGAGATTGCGCATGGTCTCCCATTCGGGGATGCCGTGCGCCTGCGCGTCGCGCTTGCTGCGCAAGTCCCACAGTCGCTTGTCGTGGAACGCGACGTGATCCGGCTTCTGCAGGAACGCGCCCGCCGCCTTCGCGTGATCGATGCGAACGGTTTTGCTCATCCTTGCTCTCCGTTCAAGACTTGCGCGATATGGATGAACTTCGCATCGGCTTTCATGCGTTCCGCGCAGCCTTGCTGATGCATCAGACATGACATGTCGCCCGACACGATGTACTCCGCGCCCGCCCCGACGTGATCGCGCACCTTGTCCTGCCCCATGCGCACGGACACGGCTTCTTCGGTGACGGAGAACGTGCCGCCGAACCCGCAGCATTCGTCGGGACGCGCGGGCGTGACGAACTCGATGCCCTTCACGCCTTCGAGCAGCGCGCGCGGTTTCGAAAACGGCGTGCCCGCGACCTCCGAATTCGATGTCTCGCGCAAATGCCGCACCGCGCTGCAACTGTTGTGCAGTCCGACCTTGTGCGGAAACTCGGCCCACGGAAACGCGCGCACCTTCAGCACGTCATGCAGGAATTCGACGAGTTCATACATATTGCGGCGAACCTTTTGCACGGCGCCCGTCTGCTCGATTGCGGTGAAGTGTTCGCGGACATGATGCACGCAACTCGCCGATGGCCCGACCACATAGTCGTAGTCGGCGAAGTTGCGCGCGAACACGCGCTCGGCGCCGGCGGCGTCCTTGTGCGCGCCGCTATTGGCCATCGGCTGGCCGCAGCACGTCTGATCCGGCGGATAGTCGACGTCGACGCCGAGCCGTTCGAGCAATTCGAGCGTGGCGATGCCGACCTGCGGATAAAACGCGTCGATGAAACAGGGAACGAACAGGGCAACTTTCATGAGGTCCGATCGTGGGGTGGGACAATCATTTTTGGTAAGCTTGGTCTGACCAAGACTTTAATGAGATGCCCGTTTCGTGTCAAACTCGGATATCCACCAGCTTTCAACCGGCTTTTACGTCCAACGATGAGTTTTCAGCCCGTCCATGCGCACTCGTACGCCCGCGTGCGTCTCTCCGATGTCGTGTCCGGCCAGATTCGCGAGCTGATCTCGAACGGCACGCTCCTGCCCGGCCAGCGCCTGCCCGCCGAGCGCGATCTGGCGGACCAGTTGAACGTGTCGCGTCCGTCGCTGCGCGAGGCGCTGATCCGGCTGGAATCGGACGGCTTCATTCGCGCGGCCGGGCGCGGCGGTTTCGTCATATCGGATGTGACGGCGCCGCTCGTGTCGCATCCGCTCGCGGCGCTGCTCGAACAGCAGCCGAACGCCAGCGCCGACGTGCTCGAACTGCGCCACGGCCTCGAAACGCTGTCCACCGCCTACGCCGCCGAGCGCGCCACCGACGCCGATATCGCGCGCATCGCCGCCGCGTTCGATGCGCTGCAAGCCGCCGTCGCCGGGAAAAGCACGCGCATCGCGGAAAAGGATGCCGCGTTCCATCTCGCGATCGCGGACGCGACGCACAACGTGGCGCTGACGCACGTGATGCACGGCCTCAACGAAGTGGTGCGCGAGTCGATGCTGACTTCGCACCGCCTCGTCGATTACGACGACGAAGTCGAGGCGAATCTGATGGCGCAGCATCGCGCGATCTTCGATGCGATCGTCGCGCGTGACCCCGCGCGGGCGCGCGAGTGCGCGGGTGCGCATCTCGATTACGTGCGCACGCTCTACGCCGATATCGCGGCACGGAAAAAGCGCGTCGCCTGAATCGCCTTACGAATCTGTAAGCAACGAGAAAGTCCCGATAGGACAAGACCTACACAGATTTCGGACATGCACGGCTAACGGGCGCCGGCGTTCGTCGCGATACTGAAACCGTCAACAACAACACGCGAAGGAGGACGATATGCCTTACTTGCTCGGATGGTTGCTCGGCGTGCCGGTCATCGTGCTGGTGATCCTGTATCTGATCTTTCATTGATCGCATGCGAGCGCGAGATGCATCGAAGAGCCAAGGGCGTCGATACAATACGACGCCCTTTCTCTTTTCCGGAAGTCGACGATGAAATCCTCCGTCCTTGCGCTCGCCGCGTCGCTCGCTACTCTCTTCGGCGCGGGCATCGCGCACGCTGAGGAAATCGCCAGCGTCAACACCAATTTCCGCTTTACCGGATCGGACCGCGTGAGCGTCGACGCTTACGACGATCCGCTCGTGCAGGGCGTCACCTGCTACGTGTCGCGCGCGCGCACGGGCGGCGTGAAAGGCACGCTCGGCATCGCCGAGGATCCGACTGAAGCGTCGATCGCCTGCCGCCAGGTCGGGCCCATCAAGATCGCGGAGCCGCTGAAACAGAAAACCGATGTGTTCTCGGCCGGCATGTCCTTCATCTTCAAGACGCTGCACGTGGTGCGCATCGTCGATGCAAAGCGCAATACGCTCGTCTACCTGACGTACAGCGACCGCATCGCGACCGGCAGCCCGAAAAACAGCGTGACGGCCGTGCCGGTGCCCGAAGGCACGACCATACCGGTGAAGTGACGGCCAACTGTCCGGCCCGGCGCGTAGCAAAGTTGTAAACTGTGCGATTCCGCCTGTCTCAGAATTCCCGAACGATGAACGCCGACCGTTTCCGCAATGCCGCACGCTACTGGCGCTCGCCGCTCGTGCCGGACGCGGACATGGTCACGGCCGAATACTACGATCACGAATTCTCGCCGCACTGGCACGACGCGTACACGGTGCCCGTCATCGAAGCCGGCGCGGAATGCTACGACTATCGCGGTGCGCATCACGTGGCCGAAGCCGGCTCGGTGCCGGTGATCAATCCCGGCGAAGTGCATACCGGCGCGCGGGCCGTCGATGCGGGCTGGCGCTATCGCGTGTTCTATCTGCCGGTGCCGCTGGTCGAAGGCCTCGCGCGCGACATGTCCGGGCGGCGCGAATCGTCGCCGTGGTTTGCCGACGACATCATCCGCGATCCCGATCTGGCGCGGCGTCTGTTGCATGCGCACCGTCTGCTGGAAAACGGCGCGGACCCGCTCGCCGCGGAACTGGCGCTCGTCGATGCCGTGACGACGCTGCTCGGCCGGCACGCGCAGGAACGCCCCGGCATCGCGCCGCTCGCCGCCGATGCGCAACGCGTCAAGGCAATGAAATCCCGTCTCGCCGACGATCTGCTCGAACCGGTTACGCTCGCCGAACTCGCGCGAACGGTCGGCCTCTCGACGTTCCACGCGGCGCGTCTCTTCACGCGCGAAACCGGTCTCGCGCCGCACGCGTGGCGCAATCAGTTGCGGATCGTGCGCGCGTTGCCGGCGTTGCGCGCGGGCGCGTCCGTCACCGACGTCGCGGCGGCGAGCGGCTTCACCGATCAAAGTCACTTCACGCGCCATTTCAAGCGCACGTTCGGCGTGCCGCCCGGCCGCTGGCGCTGAGCGTTTCGGCGAGCCAGGAAAGCGCAAGAACGTACAAGCATTGGAACCGGCGTCTTGCGTATCCTCGCTTCCATAGGAGGAAATCTTGAAAGCAACACCCGCTCAATCGTCCACGCAACCGTCCGGCGCCGCGCTGCGCGAATTCGCCGCAGGCGCGCGCGACACCATTCCGATGATGATCGGCGCCGCGCCCTTCGGCGTGATCTTCGGCACGCTCGTCACGGCCAGTCCGCTCACGCTCTGGCATGGCCAGTTGATGTCGCTCGCGGTGTTCGCGGGCTCCGCGCAGTTCATCGCGGTCGGGCTGATCGCGTCGCACGCGAGCTTCGCCGTCATCCTGGCGACGACGTTCGTCGTCAATCTGCGTCACGTGCTCTATTCCGCGACGCTCGCGCCCTATGTCGCGCATCTGCCGCGCCGCTGGCGCTGGGCGCTCGCGGGCCTTCTCACCGACGAAGTCTTCGCCGTCGCCTACGCGCATTATCAGAAGCGCGCGCCGGGCGAGACCGGTCCGCATTACTTTTTCGGCTCCGGCGTCTCGATGTATCTGAACTGGCAGTTGTGGACGCTCGCCGGCCTGTTGTTCGGCGCGGCGTTTCCCGGCCTGAAGTCGCTCGGCCTCGACTTCGCGATGGTCGCGACGTTCATCGCGATCATCGTGCCGCAACTGGTCGCCGTGCGTTTCGTCGCGGCGGCGCTCGCGTCGGGCGTGCTGTCGTTCGCGTGGCAGGGCTGGCCGTACAAGCTCGGGCTGCTCGCGGCGGTGTTCGTGGGTGTCGCGGTCGGCATGGTGCTCACGCTGATGGAAAACCGTCCGCATGAGAAAAACCGCCTGAAGAACGTCAAGGAGCGCACGCAATGAATTACGTCTGGCTGATCGTCGGCATGGCGCTCGTGACGTATGTGATCCGCGCCGCCGTCTTCGTGTTGGGCGACCGCCTGCCTTTTCCGCCGATCGTGCGCACCGCGCTTTCCTTCGTGCCGGTGACCGTGCTCACCGCGATCATCGTGCCGATGACCGTCTCGCCGCACGGCAACGGCGCCGAGATCACGTGGCGCAATCCGCAGCTCGTCGCGGCGATCGTGGCGATCGTCGTCTGCCTGCTCACGAAACGGCCGCTTTTGACGATTGCGGTGTCGCTGGCGGTGTTTTTCGCGTGGCAGTTTGCCGTGCTGCGCTAAACGTGTTCCATTAATCGGCCGTTAAACGGCTTTCAAAAAGCACCGAAGATTCCTCAAGTTCCCGGAAATTGCGCCGTTATCAGAAACGAATGGACTCCGCCCTGAGAGCGGCGCCGTAAGCAATGCCCGCGTCCGGACCAGCCGGAAGCGGAACCGGGAACCAACATGCGTCAAATCACCCTTTCGTTACGCGAAGAGACGATCGCTTCGCTGCAGCGCGATTTCGAAGCGTTCATGCGTCTGTCGCTGAAGCTGGATCCGCAGTTCGTCACGCCGACGTTCGAGGACTTCCTGCGCGCAAAGCTGCTCGACAACGACACGCCGCTCACCGAGCAGGCGGTGCAGCGCATGCTGACGCACGGCCAGTACGCGTGGGCCAAGCGCGCGCTCGACAAGGAATTTCCCGATGTCGTCGAAATCCTGATTCGTCAGGCGGCCGAGCATGGATTCGCGTTCGCGATCCGCGCCGACTGGACCGCCGAGGATCTCATCGCGGCGTCGCGCGCGTGGGCGACGGCAATCGTCACCGAGGCGAAAGGCGACGTGTCGCAGGTGGACATGCTCGCATCGCAGATCAAATCGGCGGCGGCGGATATCCGCGAAGTCGAGGAAAAGATGCAGACGCCCGCGTGGCGTCTCGCCGATTCGCTGCGCCAGCGCGTGTACGAGATGAAGATTTCCGTGGAGACGAGCATCGGTTCCACCGCGCGCGAGAAGCTCGGCGAACTGCGCTGCCTGCTGCGGCTCGGCATTTTCTATGGGTCGATCCAGAAGCAGGAAGCGCAACAGGTGCTGGAATATCTGCGCTCGCTGCGGCCGGAGCTGTTCGTCGAAGAGCCTTACGACGGCTTCACGCGTTTCGCCGCCTGGCTGCGCAGCATTTTCGCGCCGGCGCCGCGCGCGCCACGCCCGTCACGCGCGCAGCGTTAATCCCACATTCCCTTCAGGCGCGCCGCGATATCGATCTTCGCCTTCGCGGCCGCCGCGAGTCCCGCCGCCGTCGGCGCGGCGGGCGCGATCACCGGCGGCCAGGCGGCCGCTTCGAAGTGCGGCATCAGATGCGGCGGGATGAAGCGCGTGCGCTGCGCCCAGACGTGCCGGTCGCCGAGATGCGTCTGGTTGTGCACGTAGAACCGCTGCGGCGTGACGATGTGCAGGTCTTCTTTCGCACGCGTCATCGCCACGTAGAGCAGACGCCGCTCCTCGTCGATTTCTTCGTCGCTGCCCGTGCCCAGATCGGACGGGATGCAGCCGTCCACGCCGTTCAGCACGAACACGTTGCGCCATTCCTGGCCCTTCGCCGAATGGATGGTCGAGAGAATCAGATAGTCCTCGTCGAGCATCGGCACGCCGGATTCGTCGCTCGTCGCGTCGGGCGGATCGAGCGTGAGTTCGGTGAGAAAGCGCTCGCGCGTGGGATAGGTCGACGCGATGCTTTCCATCTGCAGCACGTCGCCGATGCGGATCGCCGCGTCCTCGTGATTGAGCGAAAGAATCGGCTCGTACCAGCGGCGGATCATTTCGAACTCCGCCGGCCAGCCGGATTCGCGGCCGCAGAGCTTCGCCATCAGGCCGACGAAGCGCGGCCAGTCTTCGCTGGCGCGCGCGGGCGCCTGAAATCGGGCGATCGCGCGCGGCGCCTCGTCTTGCGCGACGCTATCCAGCAGACGCCCCGCGATCGCCGGCCCGATGCCCGGCAGCAACTGCGCGACGCGAAAACCCGCGACGCGGTCGCGCGGATTCTCCGCCCAGCGCAACACCGCCAGCACGTCCTTCACGTGGACGGAATCGAGAAACTTGAGTCCGCCGAACTTCACGAACGGAATGTTGCGCCGCGTGAGCTCGATTTCGAGCGTCGCGCTGTGATGCGCGGCGCGAAACAGCACGGCCTGCGCCTTGAGTTTCATGCCCGCCTCGCGCGCTTCGAGCACTTTCTCGACGACATAGCGCGCCTGGTCGGCTTCATCGGCGACGGACACGACGCGCGGCTTCTGCGCCGAGGCCTTGTCGGTCCACAGGTTCTTCGTGTAGCGCTCCGACGCGAGCCCGATCACCGCGTTCGACGCCTCGAGAATCGGCAACGTCGAGCGATAGTTGCGATCGAGCGTGACGGTCGCGGCGGGCGGATCGAAATGGCCCGGAAAATCGAGAATGTTGCGCACGGTCGCGCCGCGAAACGAATAGATGGACTGCGCGTCGTCGCCGACGACCGTGAGGCCGCGCCCGTCCGGCTTCATCGCGAGCAGGATGGACGCCTGCAGGCGGTTCGTGTCCTGATATTCGTCGACGAGCACGTGATCGAAGCGGCTCGCGAGATCCGCCGCCACCGAAGGCTCCGCCGCGAGGTGCGACCAGTAGAGCAGGAGGTCGTCGTAATCGAGCACGCTTTGCGCCTGTTTCGCGTTGACGTAGGCGGCGAAGAGGCGCTTCAGATCGGCTTCCCATTCGCGGCACCACGGATACGACTGATCGAGCACGTTGGCGAGCGACGCGCCCGTGTTCACGACACGCGAGTAGATCGCGAAGCACGTCGACTTCGCGGGAAAGCGCTTCTCCTTCGACGACAACCCGAGTTCGTGGCGCACCAGATTCATGAGATCGGCGGAATCTTCGCGATCGTTGATCGTGAACGACGGCGCGAGCCCGACGAGATCGGCGTAATCGCGCAAAAGCCGCGCGCCGACGCTGTGAAACGTGCCCGACCACGTCAGCCCCTGCGCGATGGCGCTTCGCTTGCCGAGCGCGTTCATCGCGATTCGCGACACGCGTCGCGTCATTTCGAGCGCCGCGCGGCGCGAAAACGTGAGCAGGAGAATGCGATGCGGATCGGCGCCCTTCACCAGCAGATGCGCGACGCGATGCGCAAGCGTGTTGGTCTTGCCCGAGCCCGCGCCGGCGATCACGAGCAGCGGCCCGCCCGCGCGACCGGGTTGATCGACGCCGAACTCCACGGCCTCGCGCTGCGCTTCGTTGAGCTTCGCGAGATAGTCGGCGACCTGTTTCGCGGTGGATTCGGAAGCGGCGTCGGCGGTGTCGGGGAGCGTGAGCACGTGAGGAAAAGCGGCGGGAAAGAGTGACGCACACTGTATATCCATACAACCCGCGCGCGCAAGTCTTTGGCTCGACAACGCTTTTGGCCCCCAATGCAACGAGCCCGGTTCACGGGAACCGGGCTCGCATCGCGACGAAAGCGCGTGTTACTCCGCCTTCTTCGCGTTCTTCAGCTTGGCGTCGGCGGCGGCTTCGTTGGCGTCGGATTGCGCCTCCGTTTTCTTCTTGTCGGCCTTGGCTTGCGCGACGGCAGCCTTCTTGTCGGCCTTCGACTGCTCCTTCGCGGCCTTTTGATCGGCGGCGGTCGGTGCGTCGGATGTCGTTTGCGCGAACGACGCCACGCTCACGCTCGCGAACGTGGCGGCGATCAGCGCGGCCAGAAGCGCGTTGGTTTTTCGATTCATGGTGTCCTCCCGTTTTCGATGCCGCGAGCACCGCTGCGCGGTCTCGCGGCGCTTCACGCTCAGTGCTGCAGGCCCGCGTCCTTCGGCGTGCCCGGCTCCGTCGCGTTCAGTTCCGCCTTGGCGGCGTCCTTGTCCGCCTTGCGGTTGATCTTCGCGTTCTGCACCTCTTCCTTATATTGCGCCTTGGCCTGCTGGTTCTGCGCCTTCAGTTCGGCCTTCGACGCCTTCTTCGACGCGCGATATTCAGCGTTCGCCTGCGCGTTCGCGTTGCGACGCTGGACGAGCGGATCGGTCGGCGCGGGCGCGACGACGTTTTGCTGCGGCGGCGTCATCGGCTGCTGGGCCTGCATCGGCTGCATGGTCTGCGGCTGCATCGGCTGCGGCTGCGCTTGTGTCTGCACTTGCACCGGCGCGGCCTGCGTCGCGGTCTGCGCGTAGGCGCCCGAAGCGGCGAGCGTGGCGATGGCGGAGCCGATCAGAAGAATTCGTGCGCGAGTCATAGGCTAGTCCTCTCTGTAGTTGGCGTCGGCGGCGTTCTGAAAGCAATTGAACCGCGCGACTTTTGTCGATTGGAAAGATGACCGAAGCTGCATCGATCAAACGGTCGGACCGGATGACGATCAGGCGAGTTCTCGAAAACCAGTCATTGTTACCGACGGTTTCATCTGGCTACATTTGCCCGCCGCCTCGCTTGCATTCCGGTTACCGATCCGGCCATATCCGTTAGCACAGCGCATGCCCGGCAACTCGATGCGCGTGGTTTATCATGGAGGCCTTTGCCGGTTCACCGTCCCATGCCGCCACTTCAATTCACCCTCACGGGCGATTACGTCGAACTCCACAATCTGCTCAAGCTGATGGGCCTCGCGGACAGCGGCGGCTCGGCGAAAGCGCGCGTCGCCATGGGCGATGTCACCGTCGACGGCAAAGTGGAGATGCGCAAGACCTGCAAGATCCGCGCGGGCCAGAAGGTGAAGCTCGACGGCGAGACCATCCACGTGCGCGCGCCCGAGTAGCCCGCCGCCACTTGCGCGCACGCGCCGCGCGCTTGAGAAAATCCGTCTATAAGCGATCGCGTCATCGACATGCCGCACGCGACGCAATAAGCTAGTCGTCTTTCGTTCTGGTTTCAGCGCCGGGTCCGTAGCGTCGGTTTTCCCGTCAGTGCACGTTTCGCAGTGCGCTCCGCTTTCCCCCTCGCGTTCCAGTCCGGCCGCATCTTCTCGCGGCCTTTTCGTTTCCATCCGGGCATCCATGCAATCGCAAGTCACGCGCGCCGCGCGCGCGCATCAAGGACCGCCGAGCCTCTCGCGACACGCCGTCGACACGGCGCGCCTCGCCGCGCCGCTCGCCATCGCGCAACTCTCGCAGATGGCGATGGGCGTCACCGACACCATCCTGCTCGGCTCGCTCGGCCCCGACGCGCTCGCGGCCGGCGGTCTCGGCGCGAATCTCTTCTTCGTCGTCGTGACGCTGCTGCAGGGCGTGCTGACGTCGGTTTCCGTGTCGGTTGCGCACGCGCGCGGCGCGAACGCCGACGACCGCGTGCCGGGCATCTACTGGACGGGGCTCATGCTTTCCGTGCTGCTCGCCGTGCCCGCGTTCGTGCTGCTGAGCTACGCCGAGCCGATCCTGCTCGCGTTCCACGAACCGGCGACGCTCGCGAAGAACGTCGGCGAATATTGCGCGGTGCTGCGCTGGGGAACGCCTGCCAGTCTGATCGGCGTCGGAATGATGCGCGCGTTCCTGCCCGCGATCGGCGCGGCGCGCAGGCTTTTGTGGATTTCGATCGGCGGCGTGTTCGTCAACGGCTTCCTCAACTACGGGCTGATTCACGGCGCGTACGGCCTGCCGCGCGAAGGTTTTCTCGGCTCCGCCGCGGCGACCACGATCACCGTCTGGGGCATCGCGATCGCGCTCGTCGCGGTGCTGCATCTGCGGCCGCGCTACCGGCATTTCGTCGTGCGCGCGCGTCCGCGCCTGCCGCTGATGGGCGAGCTCTTCGGCCTCGGCTGGCCCGTCGCGATCACCTACGGCGTCGAATCGACGCTCTTTCTCGCCACCGGCATGATGGTCGGCCTGCTCGGCGAAGCGCCGCTCGCCGCGCACCAGATCGCGCTCAACGTCGCGTCGGTCGCGTTCATGGTGCCGCTCGCGATCGGCCAGGCGGCGAACGTGCGCGTCGGTTACTGGGTCGGCGCGGGCGTGCCGGTCGCGGCGCGGCACGCGGGCTTCGTCGCGCTCGCGCTCGGCGTCGGCTTCATGATGTGCTCGGGGCTCGTGCTGATCACCGTGCCGCGCGCGATCGTCGGCCTGTATCTGCATCTCGACGATCCCGCCAACGCGCATACCGTCGCGCTCGCGGCGTCGCTGCTCGGCGTCGCGGCCGTGTTCCAGATCGTCGACGGCATGCAGACGGTCGGCTCCGGCTGTCTGCGCGGCCTGAAGGACACGCGCATCCCGATGCTCGCCGCCGCGTTCGGCTACTGGGGCGTCGGCTTTCCGACCGGCTATGTGCTCGCGTTCCACTTCGAGCTTGGCGCGAAGGGCCTGTGGTGGGGACTCGCCGCCGGGCTCGCGAGCGTCGCCGTGCTGATGACGCTGCGGTTTCATCGCATCAGCCGGCGGTTCATCGAGACGGGCGTTGCGCCCAAGCCGGACGACGCCGATACCGCGAACGCCGCGCCGCACGGTCACGTCTGATAAGCGCACGACGCGCGCGCCGATTTGCATAGCACGAATGCTTGGTTGGGCCGCGCGGCGCGCATTGCTACGATGAACCCGTCTCCTCCTTGAGACATCTGTGACAGGGGTTGTCAGCCCGCTTTCGACCAGCGGGCTTTTTTTCGTCCCCGGCTTCCGTTTTTCCTCGCTCGCCGGCGTTCCGTCCGACCTTTTCCCGATTTCCCATAAAATATTTTCGAGACGAACGGGGCGAGAACGCACCTTGCTTCACCGCTCCGTTCGTCGAAAGTGTCGGAACGTGCCGAATCGCGACAACTAAAAACGAGGAATCGAAGTGTCGGAAAGCCGGGGGATGGAGGAAGTGACGGAGCGTGGCGGGAAACACGCCAGCATCGAACGAAGATTCAGCGCCGCCGTGCGCAACGTGGCGATCGTCTTTTTGACGACGGCGCTCGCCGCCTGCGCGACGCGCCCGCCCGCGACGGCATTCGACCGGCCGGCGAGTCACGCGCTGGCGGCGAGCGAAGTGACGCCGCTCGCGAACGCGCTCGCGCCGCTCGAGCAGCGGCATCCGGATCAGTCGGCCGTGCGCCTTCTGCCGACCGGCACCGACGCGCTCCAGGCGCGCATCGCACTCGCGCGCGCGGCGACGAAGACGCTCGACATGCAGTACTACATCGCCGAGGAAGACAACACCGGCAAGCTGCTGCTGGGCGCGGCGCTCCATGCGGCGGATCGCGGCGTGCGCGTGCGCATGCTCGTCGACGATCTGAACTTCAAGGACATCGACCGGATCATGGCGGCGCTCAACTCGCACGACAAGATCGAGATCCGCGTGTTCAACCCGTTCGGCAGCGCGCAGCGCAGTTTTTCGGAGCGCACGCAGAATGTCTTCACGAAGCTCGGCCACTTCACGCGCCGCATGCACAACAAGGCGATGATCGCGGACAACCAGATTGCGATCGTCGGCGGGCGCAATCTCGGCGACGAATACTTCAACGCGAGCCCGACGCTGCAATTCCGCGACCTCGACGTTTTCGCCGCCGGCCCGGTGACGCAGAAAATCTCCGCGAGCTTCGACGACTACTGGAACAGTTCGCTCGCCTATCCGCTGCGCGCACTGAACAAGCAGAAGTTCGATCCGTCCGAGCTCGACAAGACCCGCGACGACCTGCGCGCGCATTGGCGGCAGCAGGCCGATCCGCTGAACGCGAAGCCGCTCAACGCGACGCCGCTCGCGCAGCAGATTTCGCGCGAGGAAATGGGTCTCGTGTGGGCGCCGACGGAATTTCATGTCGATTCGCCGTCGAAGATCGAGCATCCGAGCGACGACTACAAGAGCCCGCCGATGCAGCGCCTCATCGACTTGCTGAAAGACGCGCGGAGCGAATTCCTGATTCTCTCGCCCTATTTCGTGCCGCACGACGCGGGCGTGAAGGCGCTCGGAGATCTGACGAAGCGCCATGTGCGCGTCGCGGTGCTGACCAATTCGCTCGCCGCGACCGATGCCGTCGCCGTACAGGCCGGCTATGCGCCGTATCGCATTCCGATGCTGCAAAACGGCGTCGAACTGTACGAATTCAAGCCGGTTCAGCTCGAAGGCGAAAGCAGTCCGAGCGCGGGTCTGTTCGGCTCGCAGTCGCGCGCGAGCCTGCACGCGAAAGCCTATGTGATTGATCGGAGTATCCTCGTGATCGGCTCGATGAATCTCGATCCGCGCTCGGCCAAGCTCAATACCGAACTCGCGCTGGTGATTCACAGCCAGCCGATCGCCGAGGAAGCCGCGAAGCTCTTCGCGAACGGCATCTCGCCGAAGATGAGCTGGCGCGTGCAACTGGCGAGCGCGGCGGTCGCGCAGGAGCTATCGCGCACGGGATCGCCGCAGTCCGGCCTCGTGTGGACCACCGAGGCGAACGGCGGCCTCGTCACCTACAATTTCGATCCCGAGGCAGGTTTTTATCGCAATGCGATGACGGGCATCTTCATGCTGCTGCCCGTCGACAAGCAGCTTTGATCCAACTTCGTAAGGGAACTCACGCCATGTCACACGATGCGAAGGGCGACGTACGGATGGAGAAGGACACGTTCGGCGAAATCGCCGTGCCGAACGACAAGCTTTGGGGCGCGCAGACGCAGCGCTCGCTGCAGAACTTCAAGATTTCGACGGAAAAGCAGTCGCCCGAACTGATCACGGCGCTCGCGGTCATCAAGCACGCGGCCGCCGAGGTGAACGAAGGGCTGAAGGTGCTCGACTCGAAGAAGGCGAAGGCGATCGTTCAGGCGGCCGAGGAAATCATCGACGGCAAGCATCCCGATGAATTTCCGCTCGCCGTGTGGCAGACCGGCTCGGGCACGCAGACCAACATGAATCTGAACGAGGTGATCGCCAATCGCGCGAGCGAGATCATGGGCGGCCCGCGCGGCGAAGAGCGGCTCGTGCATCCGAACGACGACGTGAATCGCGGACAGTCGTCGAACGACGTGTTCCCGACGGCGATGCACGTCGCCGCCGCGATGGCGATCCATCAGCATCTGATTCCGTCGCTGAAGACGCTGCGCGATACGCTCGAAAAAAAGGCGAAAGCCTTCGACAAGATCGTGAAGATCGGCCGCACGCATCTTCAGGACGCGACGCCGCTCACGCTCGGGCAGGAGTTTTCGGGTTACGTCGCGCAACTCGATCAGGGCATCCGACACGTCGAGGCGACGCTGCCGCATCTGTATCAGCTTGCGCAGGGCGGCACGGCGGTCGGCACGGGACTGAACGCGCATCCGGAATTCGCGGTGAAGGTCGCGGCGGCGATCGGCAAGCTCACGGGCCTGCCCTTCGAAACCGCGCCGAACAAGTTCGAGGTGATGGCCGCCGCCGACGCGCTCGTCGCCGCGCACGGCGCGCTGAAGACGGTCGCCGCGGGCCTGATGAAGATCGCCAACGACATCCGCTGGCTCGCGAGCGGGCCGCGCTGCGGGCTCGGAGAACTGTCGATTCCGGAGAACGAGCCGGGCAGCTCGATCATGCCGGGCAAGGTCAACCCGACGCAATCCGAAGCCGTGACCATGCTGTGCTGCCAGGTGTTCGGCAACGACGTCGCGGTGAACTTCGGCGGCGCGAGCGGCAACTTCGAGCTGAACGTGTACCGGCCGATGATCGCGCATAACGTGCTGCAATCCGTCCGCCTGCTCGCGGACGGCGCGCAAAGCTTCAACGACAACTGCGCGGTCGGCATCGAGCCGAACGAGAAACGCATCGACAGTCTGCTCAACGAATCGCTGATGCTCGTGACGGCGCTCAATCCGCATATCGGCTACGACAAGGCCGCGCAGATCGCGAAGAAGGCGCACAAGGAAGGCACGACGCTCAAGGCCGCCGCGCTCGCGCTCGGTCACGTGACCGCGCAGCAGTTCGACGAATGGGTCAAGCCGGGCGATATGGTCGGCAAATAAGCGCGTTTTTCGGGCAACGCGGCGGGATCAGACCTTTCCCGCCGCCACCTCTTCCGGCTTCAGTTCGACGATCGCGTCGAGCGCATCCTTCACGTCCATCGCGTATTTCGCCAGGCGCTTTTCCTCGTCCGTTTCCGGCACGAAGGAAGGCACGGGCGTCGGCTGGCCTTTTTCATCGACGGCGACGAAAACCATCAGGCAATCGGTCGTCTGCTCGAGCTCGCCGACTTTCGGGTCGCCCGCATGCACGAAAATGTGGATGTGCATGCTGGTGCGCCCCGTCGTCACCACGCGCGCGCGCAGTTCCACGAGATTGCCGACGAGAATCGGCCGGCGAAAGCGGATATTGCCGACGCTCACCGTCACCGCGTAGCGCCCGGACCACATCGCGGCGCAGGCATAGGCTGTTTCGTCGATCCACTTCATCAGCGCGCCGCCGTGCACCTTGCCGCCGAAGTTCACCGAAGTCGGCTCGGCGAGAAAGCGAAAAGTGGTTTCGGCGCGGCTTTTGGAAACCGCGGGAATGGGAGATGAGGTCGGCGTATTCATGGGATGCCCGTCTGGTGCGGAAATGAATGCCGATTATAGGGTCGGCAATATTCAATCGTGGACGGTAATGCCCTGATCGATGGTGCCGTACATCGTGATGCTGCCGCCGCCGCCCGCCGATGACGACGGCGCGCCCGCGCAACCCGCACAGAGCACGAGGACGCCGATCACGCTCGCGAGAATGAATCTGGACATGGAAATTCCCCTGCCGCCTGAAATGCCAGCGGTCATTCTATCGCCGCGTTGCGTGCATCGACATTTCGGCGCGCGATGAAACATCGGATGCGCAGCCGCGCTAGAGTGGCCAGGTCGATTACTACGCCCGATGGGAATATCGCCATGAACTCCGCTTTCGACGACGCCGAATCCCGCGTGCGTCATTTCCCCGGACTGTCGCGCATCGGCGCGCTCATCGCCGATCCGGGCCGCGCCGCGATGCTGTGGTCGCTGATGGACGGCACCGCGCGCCCCGCCGGCGAACTGACGATGATCGCGGGGCTGTCGCCGTCGGCTGCGAGCGGGCATCTCGCGCGTCTGACAGAAGGCGGGCTGCTCGCGCTCGAAGTGAGCGGGCGGCATCGGTATTACCGCATCGCGACGCCGGATATCGCCGCGGCCATCGAAGCGCTCGCCAATCTCGCGCGGGCAAGCGCGCCGCAGCGCGCGCCGGAACGCCCGCCTTCCGCCGTGCCGGTCGAGATGCGTTTCGCCCGCACGTGCTACGACCATCTCGCGGGGGAACTCGCGGTGCAAATCTTCGAGCGGATGATTGCGCGCAACTGGCTCGCACCCGCCGACGATCAAGCGCAAATGCACGGCCCCGCCGCGCTCGACGCGACGGCGGAAGGTGCGCAGGCGTTCATCGAACTCGGCATCGACCTGAAGGCGCAGCGCGCGCGGCGGCGCCGGTTTGCGTGCACGTGCATCGACTGGAGCGAGCGGCGGCCGCATCTGGGCGGCGCGCTCGGCGCGGCTTTTCTCGAAGCGTGCGAGTCGCATGGCTGGATCGAGCACACGGCCAGACGGCGCGTGTTGCGCGTGACGCCGGCGGGACATCGGCATTTCGAAGGCTTTCTGTCCGCGCGATAACCTTTGTTACGCGCACCTGCGCGCCGTTACAAACGGCATCGTACGGATACACGCCCGGGCGATACATTGATCCGACAGGCCTCGCGCACCGAAAGCGTCACACACACGACGCACGCGCGGCCGCCGGAGAACACGATGAAAATCAAGACCATCGCCGCCGCCACGTTGTGGGCGCTCGTATCGATATCGGGGAATGGCGTGTTCGCGCAGACGCCGCCTGCCGAGGCCGCGCAAGCGGGCCAGGGCGATCCGCCCGGACGCATCGCGCGCCTGAACTACATGGCGGGCGCCGTGACGACCGAGCCCGCGGGCGCGTCCGACTGGTCCTACGCGCAGATCAACCGCCCGCTCACGACCGGCGATCAGCTCTGGAACGACGAAAACGCGCGCTCGGAACTGCACATCGGCTCGACGGCGGTGCGGCTGGGTTCATCGACGGCGCTGTCGGTCCTCGCCCTCGACGACGACACCGCGCAACTCAAAGTCGCGCAGGGCACGCTGTCGACGCGCGTGCGCGAACTGCCGCCCGGCACGCGCTATGAGATCGACACGCCGAACGCCGCGCTCGCGATCACGACGCCCGGCGACGTGCGCGTGGACGTCGCGCCCGAAGGCCGTTCGACGACGGTGACGGTGCGAAGCGGCGGCGTCACCGTGTATGGCGACGGCGGCTCGGTGCAACTCGCAGGCGGCCAGCAGATGACGTTCGAGGGCACGAATCTGCAACAGGCTTCGGCGAACGCGGCGCCCGCGCCGGACGCGTTCGACCAATGGGCCGCGAGCCGCGATGCAGGCGAGGATCGCTCGGTTTCGGCACGCTACGTGTCGCGCGACATTCCCGGCTATCAGGATCTCGACGCCAACGGCACGTGGCGCAACGATCCGTCGTACGGGCCGGTGTGGGTGCCGAGCGCGGTTTCGTCCGACTGGGCGCCGTATCGGCAGGGACACTGGGCATGGCAGGATCCGTGGGGCTGGACCTGGATCGACGACGCGCCCTGGGGCTTCGCGCCGTATCACTACGGTCGCTGGGCGTATGTCGGATCGCAGTGGGCGTGGGTGCCCGGCCCGATGGCCGCGAGCGCACCGCCCGCGTATTCGCCGGCGCTCGTCGCGTTCGTCGGCGATGGCGGGAGCGGCGTCGACTGGAACGTCGCGCTGACGGTCGGCGGCATCGCGGCGGCGGGCGTCGCGTGGTTTCCGCTCGGGCCGGGCGAGGCGTGGCGGCCGCATCGCGAAGGCTGGAGCCCGCGTTATTTCGAGCGCGTGAACCGCAATGTGTATGTCGACCGCTCGGTGCGCGTGAACAACACGTACGTCAACTATCGCGCGCCACGGGGGCTCACGGCCGTGCCGGCGAACATGTTCGTGCATGGTCAGCCGGTCGGACGTCAGCCGTATGCGGTCGATCCGTCGCGCTGGCGCAATCCGCGTTTCTTCGCGGGTGCGCCGGGCATCGCGCCGACGCATGACAGTGTTGCGCCCGGTGCGCGGCGCGCGGATTATCGGCCGCCACAGGGCGGATTCGGGCGTCCGGTGGTCGCGACGCGCACGCCGGTCGCGCCGCCCGCTTTCCACGATGCACACGGCCCCGGCGCGCGAAATGAACAGGTGCATCTCGTGGCGACGCATGGGCCGGCGCGTTCGGTCATCGCGCAGCCGATGCAGCCTCGTGAGAACGGCGTCCCTCACCCGCATGTGCGCGATGTCCGGAACGGACCGCACGCGCCGCAGCCACAGCAACCGACGCTCGACCACGCGCCTCACGTCGAGCACGGCGCACCCAATCCACCGATGCAACCCGCGTTCGCCCAACACGCGCCGCCCGCGCAGCAACAGCAACAGCAACAGCAGCGGCCCGAGCCGTATCGCCCGGCGCACGTCGAGGCGCCGCGTCGCGAGATGCCGCAGCCTCGTCCGCAGCAGGAAGCGCAGCGGCCCCAGTTCCATCCCGAGCCACAGCATCAGCCGATGCATCAGGAAGTGCGTCAGCCGCCGCAGCCGCATCAGGAATCCCATCAGCCGCAGCAGCCGCATCAGGAACCCCGTCAGCAGCCTCAACAGGCCCAGCAGCCGCAACACGGCGGCGGCAACGATCGTCATCGCGGCTGAAGGAATACACGACGGTAAACGCAAAACGCGCGGCCGAAGCCGCGCGTTTTCGCACGCAGAACCGAAAAGCTCGCTCAAACCGCCATCGGCGCCGTGAGCGGCTCGTGATGTTTGTAGCCTTCCAGCGCGAAATCCTTCGGCTCGATTTTTTCCAGCCATTCCGGCTCGTAACGCTTCGTGACCGCGTAGTCCGGCACGCGGTCGGAGATGATCAACTGCGGCGACGGCAACGGCTCGCGCTTCAGTTGCTCGTTCAGCATGTCGAGCTGATTCTCGTAGATGTGCGCATCGCCGATGAAATACGTGAACCAGCGCGGCTTGAATCCGGTCAGCCGGCCCACGAGATGCAGCAGCGCCGCGCCTTCGGTCAGATTGAACGGCGTGCCGAGCCCGACATCGTTGCTGCGGATGTACAGACACAGCGAAATCTCGCGCGTCACCGCGTTCGGGAGGAACTGATACAGCAGATGGCACGCCGGCAGCGCGATTTCGTCGAGTTTCGCCGGATTCCATGCATGAAACAGAATGCGGCGGTCGGTCGGGCGCTCGATGATCGTGTCGAGACACTGGCGCAACTGGTCGATTGCCTTGTAGAGCAGCACCTGCTCGCTTCCATTCTCGACGAAGCTCGTCACGACCTGGAAGCCGCGATTGGTGGCGTCGGCAATCTGGTCGCCCGCGCTGGCATCGACGAGCTTGTACGCGGGCCATTTGCGCCATTGCACGCCGTAGACGTCGCCGAGATCGTCCGGGCCTTGCCGGTACGGATTCTCGAGCCATTGCGGATTCTCGTTCGCGTTGGCGTCCCAGACCTTGCAGCCGAGCGCGCGGAAGTCCGCCGCGCTCTTCGACGCCCGCAGAAAGCCCACCAGCTCGCCGATCGCGGATTTGAACGCGAGCTTCTTCGTCGTAACGGCCGGAAAGCCCTGCTGCAAGTCGAAGCGCAGCATCGCGCCGGGGATGCTGATCGTGCGGATGCCCGTGCGGTTTTCCTGCCAAGTGCCGGTATCGAGAATCGTCTGGACGAGCTCGAGATACTGTTTCATTCGATGTTCCCTGGGGTATGCCGCGCGCCCTCGCGAACGGAAGGCGTAAAGACGGGATTCTACCAAGCGGCGGCGGCCGGCGCGTAGTGTGTCACCACGAAAAACGGGCGCCCGCAAGCGCCCGTCCGGTGGCTGGTTTGCGCGGCGTGCGCTCAGCCGCGCGTGGCATGCTCCGACGGCGCATCGACCTCGATGTGGCGCATCCCGTGCGCGCTCAACAGCCGATACAGCGTCACGCGCGAAATGCCCAGTTCGTGCGCCGCGTCGCCAAGACGCCCGCGATGGCGCAGCAGCGCGAGTTCGATCGCCTGCCGCTCGGCCGCTTCGCGCGCCTGCGCGAGTGAAACCGGCGCCACTTCGACATACTCGCCGAGTTCGAGATCGCGCGCGGTGATCTGCCGCCCTTCCGACATCACGATCGCGCGCCGCACGCGGTTGATGAGCTCGCGCACGTTGCCCGGCCAGCCGTAGTTGTGAATCGCGGCGATCGCATCCGGCGAAAAACCGCGCAGACGCCGGCTCGCGTCCTTCTTGAAGCGGTCGAGCATATGCTTCGCGAGCAGTTCGATGTCCTTGCCGCGCGCGCGCAGCGGCGGCTCGTCGATCTGCAGCACGCACAGCCGGTGATATAAGTCCGCGCGAAAACGCCCTTCGATCATCGCGGTCTGCATGTCGACGTGCGTCGCCGAGATGATGCGCACATCGACCGGCGTCGAGCCGTGACCGCCCAGGCGCTCCACCTTGCGTTCCTGCAGGAAGCGCAACAGGCTCGCCTGGCTTTCGAGCGGCAGATCGCCGATTTCGTCGAGGAATAGCGTGCCGCCGTTGGCCGCTTCGACGCGGCCGATCTTGCGCTGGTTCGCGCCCGTGAATGCGCCGCGTTCGTAGCCGAAGAGCTCCGATTGCAGCAGATGCGCGGGAATCGCGCCGCAATTGATCGCGACGAACGGCTGATCGCGCCGCGCGGACCGCTCGTGAATGGCGACGGCCGTCAGTTCCTTGCCAGTGCCCGATTCGCCCGAGATGAACACGGGCGCGTCGGTCATCGCGACTTTGCGGATCGAGCGAAAGAGCGCGAGCATCGCGTCGCACGAACCGACCATCTCGCCTTCGGCGCGGCCCTCGCTGCGCGCATCGTGCGACGCGGCGTCGTGCAACGAAACCATGCCGTACGCATGCCCGACGGAATCGACGATGCGGTCGTTCGACGTCGGCAGCGTCACGTAATCGAAGCAGTAGTCGCGAATGAGGCGCCGCACGGCGGCGTCCTCCAGTTGTCCGGCGACGGTGGCCGCGACCCAGCCCACGTTGGTCATCGTCAGCGACGATTCGAACGCCGCCAGTTCATGAGATTCGAAATGACTCGACAGATCCAGCAGCCCCCCGGTCGCCAGATCGCTGCGCAATGCCTTGCGCGTGTCGCGCGCGCTCGCGACGATTTCGATATGCCAGCCACGCTCCTCGAATCGCGCGCACAGCGTCTCGCTTGGATCGCGAGTCACATAGATGAGTTGCCGCCGAGCGACGTCCATTATTCAGATCCTTTGTTCAACATTCGTTGAAAAGGTCACGTAGTTCAGGCTCGCACTACATCGCGGACTTCGTTGCCCTCGCACGTTTCTCTCAAACGCCTGGAGAGGGACTTGCCATTCGATACGACGCCCCCGGGACACAGCGCGACACACTACGCACTCTTCCACGAAACCCTTTATGTCTGATTGTGTGCCGTTTTTGAGAGACTACTATAACCCAGAAAGCCCGAAAACAAATATCGCGGGAACCGCCGGATTAGCCACAAAACCTTGATAGAACGGGCCTGTCAAGAATTTCTCACACGATTATTAAAAACTTTGCGCACAATTTAATAAGACAAAATCTTATACCGGATTCGCGAGAACTTCATGTTTTTCTGCCTTCATGTTTCAGCGGTGAAACGTTTTCGCGAAAGTTTCTGCGGTGCGCCTGCGTTTCGTTTTTGTTGCCCTTTGCGCGGCAAAGCTTTCCGACACTTGGCACACAATTCGCTCGACTCCGATTCGGCCGGAAGTAAGAAATACTGTATGTAGAACGAGCGTTCATATTCACCCTGCATTCATCTTCAGCTTAATCGTTCATACCGGCCGGGCGATTACTTTATTTCCGGATATTCACTTTCCGGGAATAGTTACCTTGGGTTATGTCGTTACGATGGCACGTGATAGTTCATACCGGCGCGATGAAACAGTCGACGCGCAACAAAACCGTGACGAAGCGGACGAATCCGGCGACGCACGGCGGCACGCCAGTCGCCCGACGGGCACAGGCGTCAGCGTGATGCTATGGGACGAGATCGCGCCCGCGTCGGCTCACGCGCCGCCGCTCGACGACGAGTCGCCCGAGACGTAAGTCCGATGCCGGTTTGGGCCGGACGCGTCGGTTAGAATCGAGGCCCGATGGCGCGGCCCGCGCGCCTTTTTGCCTCGACTTCCTTCACATGACGACGCTGACCCTGATCGTCGCCCGCGCGCGCAATGGCGTGATCGGACGCGACAACCAACTGCCCTGGCGCCTGCCCGAAGACCTCGCATTCTTCAAGCGCACGACGATGGGCGCGCCCATCATCATGGGCCGCAAGACGCATGAATCGATCGGCCGGCCGCTGCCGGGGCGACGCAATATCGTCGTGTCGCGCGATGCCGCGCGGCGCTACGAAGGCTGCGACGTCGTGACGAGCCTCGAAGCGGCGCTCGCGCTCGAGCCGGCGAAGGAAGCGTTTCTGATCGGCGGCGCGCAGTTGTATCGCGATGCAGTCGGGCGTGCCGACAAGATGATCGTCACCGAGATCGACGCCGATTTCGACGGCGACACGCGCTTTCCCGCACCCGATCCGGAACTGTGGCGCGAAGTGTCGCGCGAGCCGCATCGCGCGGCGTCGCCGAACGATTTCGCGTTCGCGTTCGTGACCTACGAGCGCATCGCGGCTTCGGAATGAAAAAGGCTCCGGATGCGCTCCGGAGCCTTCGTCTTTCAGCGGACGCGGATCATTGCCCCGCGACAGTCATCCGTTCGATCAGCACCGAGCCGATTTCCTTCGTGCCGCGCACGACGGTATCCGCGCCGATCGCTTCGACGTGGCGGAACATCTCCTGCAAGGTGCTCGCCACGGTGATTTCCTCGACGGCGTGCACGATCTTGCCGTCCTCCACCCAGAAGCCCGACGCGCCGCGCGAGTAATCGCCCGTCACGTAGTTCACGCCCTGCCCCATCAGTTCGGTCAAGAGCAGGCCGGTGCCGAGCTTCTTCAGCATCGCTTCGAAGTCGTCGCCGGGTTTCGTGTGCGTGCTTTTCATCGTCAGATTGTGCGAGCCGCCCGCGTTGCCGGTGGTCTGCATGCCGAGCTTGCGCGCCGAGTACGTCGACAGGAAATAGCCCTGCACGACGCCATCTTCCACCACGCTGCGGCGCTGCGTGCGCACGCCTTCCTCGTCGAACGGCGCGCTGCCCATGCCGCCCTTCACGTGCGGATCTTCCACGATCTGGATATGCGGCGCGAACACCGGCTTGCCGAGGCTGTCGACGAGGAACGTGGTCTTGCGATACAGCGCGCCGCCGCTCACCGCCTGCACGAAGGCGCCGAGAATGCCCGCCGCGAGCGGGGCTTCGAAGAGCACGCGGCATTTGCGCGTGTCGAGACTCTTCGCGCCGAGGCGGGCGAGCGCGCGCTCGGCGGCGTAACGGCCGACCGCTTCGGGCGCGGCGAGACCGGTGGCGTCGCGTTTGGAGGTGTACCAGTCGTCGCGCTGCATGTCGCGGCCCGCCGCCGCGATCGGCGCGCACGCGATGTAATGCCGCGAGTACGGATATCCCGCCATGAAGCCGCGTGAAGTGGCGAGCACGAATTGCGAATGCTGCGCGGAGACGCTCGCGCCTTCCGAGTTGGTCACGCGCTTGTCGACGGCGAACGCGGCGGCTTCCGCCCGGCGCGCGATCTCGGCCGCTTCTTCCGCGTCGATGTCCCACGGATGATAGAGATCGAGATCCTGCGGTGCCTTTTCGAGCAGGTCCGCTTCGGCGAGGCCCGCCGCGCTGTCCTCGGCCGTGAAGCGCGCGATGTTATACGCCGCGGCGACCGTGTCGCGCAGCGCGTCGCGCGTGAAGTCGGCGGTGCTCGCGTTGCCGCGCTTCTTGCCGATGAAAACGGTCACGCCAACCATCTTGTCGCGATTGTGCTCGATCGTCTCGACTTCGCCGCGCCGCACGCTCACGGACAGGCCGTCGCCTTCGGAGATCTCGGTGGCGGCATCGCTCGCGCCGAGTTCCTTCGCGTAACGCAGGATGTCGGAGGCGATCTCCTTGAGTTCGTCCTGCGTATGCGGGAAGTAGCGTTGCTTGACGTCCATGTCTGCTGCCATTTTGGGTTGCCTTTGGAAGTCGGGCGGCGTGCGCCCGCGCATGTCGTGGTTGCTGCGGAATTCCCGGCTGGACGCGCACGCAATCGGGGCATCGAGCAACGGAATTGGCCTGTCACGCGATCATAGCAAGGACGGCGAGCATTCACCCGCCAAGCTTTGTCGCAGACGCGGACATGCGCTTCAGGCACGGCGCGGGCGCAAGCTACAATGTCGGGATGAACCGTAAAACCCGCATTCAACCGATCGACTCCGGCCGCGACGACGCGCGCGAGCCCGACGAAAACGGCTACGACCGCCCGAGCAAATCTCAACTCAAGCGCGAAATGCACGCGCTGCAGGAGCTGGGCGAAGCGCTGATCGCGCTGCCCAAAGACGCGCTCAAACGCATGCCGATGCCCGAGGTTCTCGACGACGCCGTGCGCGCGGCGCGCCGCATCACCGACCACGAAGGCAAGCGCCGCCAGTTGCAGTACGTCGGCAAGGTCATGCGCTCGCTGACCGAAGACGAGATCGCCGCCCTGCGCACGGCGCTCGACACGCACCGCGGCGTGAACAAGTCCGAAACCGCGCGGCTGCACTGGATCGAGCGCACTCGCGAAAAGCTGCTCGCCGACGACGCCGCGCTCACCGAATTCATCCGCACTCATCCGGGCGTCGATCCGCAGGAAGGCCGCACGCTGATCCGCAATGCGCGCAAGGAGCGCGAGCAGCAAAAGCCGCCGCGCTATTACCGCGAACTGTTCCAGTGGATCAAGAACGCGTCGGGCGCGGAAGACGACGAAATCGAAGTCGACGAGGACGATCGCGATGACGACGCGTAACGAACTGATCGTCGGGCTCGTGTCGATCAGCGATCGCGCGTCGCAAGGCGTCTACGAGGACAAGGGCTTGCCGTCGCTGCAGGCGTGGCTCGGCGAGGCGCTGACTACGCCTTTTCGCGCCCAGACGCGTCTGATTCAGGACGACGCCGCGACCATTTCCGCGACGCTCGTCGAACTCGTCGATACGCTCGGCTGCGATCTGGTGCTGACGACCGGCGGCACCGGCCCTTCGCGCCGCGACGTGACGCCCGAGGCGACGCTCGCCGTCGCCACGAAGCCGATGCCCGGCTTCGGCGAGCAAATGCGCCAGATCAGCCTGAATTTCGTGCCGACCGCGATTCTTTCGCGGCAAGTCGCGGTGATCCGCGAAACCGGCGATCACGCCGCGCTCATCATCAACCTGCCGGGCCAGCCGAAGTCGATCCGCGAAACGCTCGAAGGATTGAAAGACGCGGATGGCAAGCAGACCGTGCCGGGCGTTTTCGCGGCCGTGCCGTACTGCATCGATCTGATCGGCGGACCGTATATCGAAACGCGGCCCGACGTGGTCGCCGCGTTCCGCCCGAAAAACGCGATCCGTCCGCCCAAGCCTTAAGACGCCGCGGCCGGCGCCGACGGAATCAGGAAGCGCTCGCGGTAGTACTTGAGTTCGTCGATGGACTCGTGGATGTCGGCGAGCGCGGTATGCATCGCGCGCTTCTGGAAGCCCTTGTAGATCGCCGGCTGCCAGCGGCGGCAGAGTTCCTTCAGCGTGCTGACGTCGAGATTGCGGTAGTGGAAAAACGTCTCCAGCTCGGGCATCCAGCGCGCCATGAAGCGGCGGTCCTGGCAGATCGAGTTGCCGCACATCGGCGATTTGCCGGGCGGCACGTACTGGCCGAGAAAATCGCGGATCTGGCGCGTGGCTTCGGCTTCATCGACCGTCGACACCTTCACGCGCTCGGTCAGCCCCGAGCGGCCGTGCGTGTTACGGTTCCACTCGTCCATGCGGCCGAGCGCTTCGTCCGTCTGATGAATCGCGAGCACCGGCCCTTCCACCATTTTGTCGAGCGTCGAGTTCGTCACGACGACCGCGATCTCGATGATGCGATCGTTGTCCGGATCGAGACCGGTCATCTCCATGTCGAGCCACACGAGGTTCATGTCGCTGCGCACGAGCGCGTTTTCGGCTGAATCGGGGGTGGCGGAGATGTCGGTCATGAAAGCGGTCTGAGAGGTGGAAAGCCCTGCCGCACAGTTTCTGAGGGCGTCGGCACGGCCTAGAACCTATAATTCTCGCATAGTTCAATCGGAAGTCCCGGATGACCCACCTCACTCTCGCTTTCTCGACGATCTTCGTCGTCGCCCTGGTCGCGATGGTCTCGACCAAGCTCTGGCTCGCGTCGCGGCAGGTTCGCTACGTCGCCGCGCATCGCAACGGCGTGCCGTCGCAATTTTCCGGCACGATTCCGCTGACCGCGCATCAGCGCGCCGCGGATTACACCGTCGAGCGTACGCGCCTCACGATGATCGAAGTCGTCACGAGCGCGGTCGTGCTCGTCGCGCTGACGCTGCTCGGCGGCGTCCAGGCGCTCGATCTCGCCATTTCGGACTGGCTCGGCCGCGGCTATGTCGGACAGGTCGCGCTGGTGGCGTCGGTGATTGCGATCACGAGCATCATCGACCTGCCGTTCGATTACATCCGCCATTTCGTGATCGAGGAAAAGTTCGGCTTCAATCGCATGTCGAAGAAGCTCTTTTTCGTCGATCTCGTGAAGGGCACGGCGCTCGCGATCGTGATCGGCGCGCCGCTTCTGCTGCTCACGCTCTGGCTGATGGACCGCGCCGGCACGTTCTGGTGGCTGTGGACGTGGATGGTGTGGGTCGCATTCCAGTTGCTCGCGATGAGCATCTATCCGACCTTCATCGCCCCGCTCTTCAACAAGTTCGAGCCGCTGAAGGACGAGGCGCTCGTCGCGCGCATCACGAATCTGATGGCACGCACGGGCTTCGCCGCGAAGGGCCTGTTCGTGATGGACGGCAGCCGCCGTTCCGCGCACGGCAACGCGTATTTCACGGGCTTCGGCGCGGCGAAGCGCATCGTTTTCTTCGATACGCTGCTCGCGCGTCTTTCCGGCAGCGAAATCGAAGCGGTCCTCGCGCACGAACTCGGCCACTTCAAGCGCCGTCACGTGCTGAAGCTGATGGTCGTCATGTTCGGCATCAGCCTCGCGATGCTCGCGCTGCTCGGCTGGCTCATTCAGACAACGTGGTTCTACGAAGGCCTGGGCGTGCGGCCGTCGCTCGTCGGCAGCAACAACGGGCTCGCGCTCGTGCTCTTCATGCTCGTGCTGCCGGTGTTCATGTTCTTCGTCACGCCGCTCGGCAGCCTGACTTCGCGCAAGAACGAGTTCGAAGCCGATGCCTTCGCCGCCAGCCAGACCGATCCGAAAGATCTCGTGAACGCGCTCGTGAAACTCTACGAGGACAACGCGTCGACGCTCACGCCCGATCCCATCTACACCGCGTTCTATTACTCGCATCCGCCCGCCTCGCAGCGCATCGACCGCCTGATGCAGCACGCCGCATGACGCAGCGCGCTTCGAACAAACGCGGCGACCGGCTGGCGGGCACCGTGATCGCGGCGCACGGGCGCCACTATCTCGTGACGCCCGAGAATGGCGGCGCCATGCTGCAGTGCTTCCCGCGCGGCAAGAAAAGCGAGGTGGCCGTCGGCGATCGCGTGATCTACGAGCAGTCGTCGGCGGATCAGGGCGTGATCGTCGAGATCGGCGAGCGGCGCAACCTGCTCTATCGCTCGGATCAGTTCAAGTCGAAGCTCTTCGCCGCCAATCTCGATCAACTGCTGATCGTGCTCGCAACGGAGCCGCATTTCAGCGAAGACCTGCTCGGACGCGCGTTGATCGCGGCCGAGGCGCATGGGCTGGAATCGCTCATCGTGCTCAACAAGATCGACGTGGAAAACGCGTTGCCGCTCGCGCGCGAGCGGCTCGCGCCGTATCGCGCGCTCGGTTATACGGTCATCGAACTGTCGGCGAAGATGGCGCCCGGCGACGTCCATCCGCAACTCGACGCCCGCCTCAAAAGTCGCTCGACGATTCTGCTCGGCCAGTCCGGCATGGGCAAATCGACGCTCGTGAACCTGCTCGTCCCCGATGCCGACGCCGCCACGCGCGAGATTTCATCGGCACTCAATAGCGGCCGCCACACGACCACCTTCACGCGTCTCTACGATTTGCCGGGCGGCGGCTCGCTGATCGATTCGCCGGGTTTTCAGGAGTTCGGCCTGCATCATCTGTCCGAAGGCCAGCTTGAACGCGCCTTCGCGGATTTCCGGCCCTACCTCGGGCATTGCCGCTTCTACAACTGCCATCATCTGCACGAGCCGGGCTGCGCGGTGCTCGAAGCCGTCGACGCCGGCAAGATTCGCCCGGAGCGTCACGCGCTTTACGCGCAGCTCGTCCACGAAGCCAGCCAGATCGTTCGATGAAGCGGCTCACGCGCGCCCCCAACCTGATCACGGCGCAGCATTGGCTGAACGTGCTGGCGACCGCCGGCGTGCCGTGCGAGCTGCACAACCGTTACCTGAATGGCGCGATGGGCGAGATTCCGGCGGATCAGTGCGCGCCGGAAATATGGATCGTCGACGATCGCGACGAAGCCTTGGCATTGCGCCTTCTGGAGCGCGCGAGAAAAGGGCCGGACGCGAACGCCCGGCCCTGGAGATGCAAGCATTGCGGCGAATGGCTCGAGCCGCAATTCACCGTGTGCTGGAATTGCCAGACGGCGCGCGATCCGCTCGACGACTGATCACGCCAGCCATACGGCGATCGTCAGCATCAGCAGCAACAGCATCCACAAGATCACCGCGCGCCACACGAGGCCGACGGCCGATTGCAGCGTGCGCGGCGTGCAGTCGTCGCCGACGGGCAGCGGACTGGCATCGCCCACGGCCAGCGCTTCGACCGAAAGCGGCTCCGCGAGCGGACCCGCGAGACGCGCGCCCAACGCGCCGCTGCCCGCTGCGAGCAATACGCCTTCGTTCGCATCCGGCCACTGACGGGCGTGATTGCGCCAGGCATAGATCGCATCCTCGAAATTGCCGACGATCGCGAAGCCGAGCGCGGTCAGACGCGCCGGCACCCAGTCGATGACAAAAAACGCGCGCTGCGCGAACGACGAAAACTCGGCGGTGCGCTCCGGATTCGGCTTCGACCATGCGCGCGCCAGATATTCGGCGATGCGATAGAGCACCGCGCCCGCCGGGCCGATCGGAATCAGGAACCAGAAGAACACGCCGAACACATGTCGATGCGACGCCACCACCGCGTGAACGAGCGTATGCCGCACGATCTCGCTGACGGGCATGTCGACCGTGTCGATGCCGGTCCACTCGTTCAGCACTTCGCGCGCGCGCGGCACGTCGTCGTTGTTGAGCGCGAGGTGGATGTCGGTGAAATAGTGGCTGAACTGCCGGAAACCGAGCGTGAAGTACACGATCACCACGTTCCACAGAAACGCCAGAACGAAGTTGATCCGGTACAGCACGTAATAAACGAGTCCGACGACGAGCGTCCATGGCAACACGACAACCAGCCACGCGACGATGCCGTGTTTCTGCTTGCCGGCATCGAAACCGTGCGCGGTGGATTCCGCATGATATTGGAGCAACGCCGAAATCGGATTGTGCGGCGACAACGCGCGCACTTGCTCAATGACGAGAGCCAGCAATACGGAGAAAAAAGTCATGCGAAGCGCCGAAACAGTCGGATTTAGTTCGAGTTTCGCATAACGATAGCACAGCGCCCGACCCCTTTAGCGCGCCGAGTCATTGCGCGAGGCGTGACGGGCATGCGTACTTTCCGCGCCATCACGCGCGAGCCGCGAGGAAGCGATAAAAATTGCGCAACATGCCGGCCGTTGCGCCCCAGATGAAATGAGGAGCCTTTCTTTCGCCCGGGGTATACGGCATGGCAAAAAAACGACGCTCGCCGCCTTCCCAGCGGAAGACCCGCACTTCGTGATTCGCCGGATTCATGAGCCACGCGAGCGGCACTTCGAAGATATCGGCGACTTCGCGGGTATCGGCCTTCAGGGTGAAAGGCGGATTCACCAGCGCAACGACAGGCGTCACCTTGAAACCGGTGCCCGTCAGATATTCGGGCATCGCCCCGATGATCTCGCAATGTTCTGCGCCCAGAGCGACTTCCTCGTAGGCCTCGCGCAGCGCGGTGGCGGCGGCATCGGCGTCTTCGGGCTCGCGTCGGCCGCCGGGAAAGCTGATCTGTCCGGCATGATCCGACAGATGATCCGCCCGCTGCGTCAGCAGCACGGTCATGCCGCCCTCGCGCACGACGAGCGGCACCAGCACGGAAGCCACGCGCGGATCGCCACCGATCGCCTTGATACGCTGCTCGCGCTCTTCCTGCGTCCAGTCGAGATCCATCGCGAAACGTGCGCGCAAGGCTTCCGGCGTGAGGCGCTCTGGCGGAATGGGCGGGAGTGCCTCACCCGTCGAGAGGACGGGCATCTTTTCGGGTTCGAGGATGCGGGGAGTCGAGGTCTTTCCGGTGGACACGGGTCGGGGAACTGGGCTGTCGGAGGCTCAATTTGAACACACCAAAGAAAAAAGCACCCACATGGGGTAATGCCGTTCAGTTAGCGCTGAACGGCATTTTTGTTTGTGGGGGCGAGAAGTGGTTGTAAACGGAGCGCCGGGCTGTTAACTTTCTGGTGCGATGCTTGCCGACCACCTCACTTATCTGATCG
>NZ_OGTP01000031.1 GCF_900258035.1 Caballeronia novacaledonica
AGGCGTGACGCCAAAACAGCGGCTCACTGCCGCAGCATAGTCTACTTCTGACCCGCGTTATTAGCGGGGGGATTACCCTGGCAACACCGAAGTTCAAGTTTGACATGCCGTGAAGTTTGGCGGGTTGCACGCGAAAAACTTTCCGAATCGACGCCTGAAGCCACACTTCACTGGCCAAAGTTTGGCTGGTTGCTCAATTTTCGAAGAAGTTTGACGTTTGTACGGATTGTCGGCATGTCGGAGCCTTATGCAGCAAGACTCCGAGAAGCGAAGATTCGAAGGCATCCGGGTATTGGGAGTTGCGAATGTAGTGCTGCTCGAATGCCTTCTCAATGATCCCAGACATCTCGTCGAGTGAAGCAATGGCGGCGCATCTTGCAGTAGAAACAGCGATGCCGTCCACCCTCCTGTCGGACGCGTTGACTGAGGAACGACTCATCCACGCAGCCGTGGCACAAATACCTCGACCGCAACGCTTCGACGTCTTGAAAACTTTGCATTGATCTACCATTGAATAAAAGGGAGCGCGGCGCCAAGAGTTCCTTCGCTACCGACCGGGCACGCGGACGTCGACGTCTGCGGGAAATGCCGGATTGTAGCGCCGTGTCACGGGAGTTCACCCAACCTTCATCTTCCCAAAATCGAGCGTCGCGGTTGTGCCATCGACCCGATTCGATTTCCATCAAAACGTCAATCAGCTAAGTCATGCTCGTTGGTGCGTTATCCAGCGCGAGATAATAAAATGTTCTCGGCCAAATGATCTCCACCAATAAGATAAGGACAACATTCGTGCGCTGCATTTTCTGCAAACAAGACTCAAGTGAATCGCGCAGCGTCGAACACATCATGCCGGAGTCAATCGGTAGCCGTCGACGTGTTCTGCCACGAGGCGTGGTCTGCGACAAGTGCAACAATTACTTCGCGCGGAAGGTCGAGCAACCGATTCTCAATCATCATTGGATGAGGAATTTACGCGCGTGGCATCAGGTGCCATCAAAGAAGGGCAAGCTTCCTTCCCTTCTTGGTCGTATCGCTGGGAGCGATGTACAGGTCAATATGCGACTCAGCGAAAGCGGGAGCATCCAACTCGGCACTGAAAAGCGTGGTGAAGCAGTTGTGCTTGGCGAGGCAATGCAGGATAACTTTCAGATGCCACTGGTCTTTACTATCGAGGATGTCGTTCCACAGCGAGAAATGTCGAGGTTTCTTGCCAAAATGGCTTTGGAGGCTTGCGCTGAGATCTTTGTTCGAGATGTCCGTCTTCTCGAAGAGATGATGGAGCAGCCGTTCTATGATTCCATCCGCAATTTCGCGCGCTATGGAACAGGACCAGATATTTGGCCCTTCTGCCAACGAACAATCTTTCCTGCCGACACATTGATGCAAGACCCTACGACAAACGAATGGGTCACGGCTGGTTTCGGATGCACGCTCTTCATGACCCGGCGGTCAGAGACTTTTTTCGCGTTTGTGCTGTATGGCGTTGAATTCGTTATCAACGTTGGGGGGCCGTCGACAAAGGGCTATGAAGAATGGCTGGTGGAGCACAACCGAATCAGCCCACTTGTGGAGCGTTTGGGGTGCAGTCATGTTGTTAGAGGCGAGGGCAAAGATCGCAAGCATTATCTAGAGGGCAGCTTCGAAGGCATGAATGGGTTTGAATTCGATAAACAGCATGGGGCCGGACCGCGCCCAGCGGATGAGTTCGAAGCTTAGCCAAGCAGAACTGCAAGCGCCCGACATAAAGAAGAGAACGGACGCTAAGGGCACGGTTTCTGGTCGTGCCCATCCCGACGGTAGATTCCGGCCAATCATTTCACGCGGGTGTCGGCTTGCAAAGTTGCTACGACAGTGCTCTCGATCCACGATGGCATCTACAGTGTCAACTTTCAAATCTGGTGCTGAAATTTCTATTAATGACAAGTAGCCCTTGGCTAGACCTGCAGCCTCACCAAGCGTCTCCTGTGACATATTGATCGATGTCCGAAAGGCCGCGATATTGTGAGCAACGGTTTGCGATAACGAGGCACGGGCCAGAAGGCGGCCGGACAGGTGGGGAGATTTCTCGAGTAACTGACTCGGATTCACGCCCATGAGGCTGGCGAGCGTATCAATTGTGCTCAGTCGAACATTGGCCGCCTTGGTTTCGATTAGAAACAGGGTATTTCGACTTATACCAGTGGCGGCCGCCACTGCGACCAGCGTTAGCTGTTTCGTTTCCCGGACATGTTTGACGGCGCGCGACAAGCGTGCGCTCGCGGTCCGGTCGTTGGCTTCTTCGCTTTTTTTCGTCATCTAGTCGTCCGGCAGCGCACTGCGGACATCCGGTTTGGGAGCCCGGCAGCTCACGTCGCGCAGCAAGAACCGTTGAGTAAACGTGGAATGCCCACGACTCACTGAATCGCAGGCATCGAAACTACTGAAATTCGGTCAATCTTACTGTGCAAAGGATGGGCGTGGGAACGCGAAGTTTGATTTCAAACTTAAACTTCGGTGTTGCCAGCAACGACAGCCAAAGCCAAAGAACCGGTCAAACAATCCCCGTAAGGTAATAAACGCCGATAACAAAAAACACAGCCAGCGTCTTAATAACGGTAACGGCAAAAATATCGCGATACGACTCCCGGTGCGTCAGCCCGGTAACCGCGAGCAGCGTGATAACCGCGCCGTTATGCGGCAGCGTATCCATGCCACCGGAGGCCATCGCCACGACCCGATGCAGCACCTCCAAAGGAATGTGCGCCGCCTGAGCACCGGCAATGAACGTATCCGACATCGCCGCAAGCGCGATACTCATCCCGCCCGACGCCGATCCCGTAATCCCGGCAAGCGCCGAAACCGAAATAGCCGCATTGACGAGCGGATTCGGGATGCTCTTCAGCGCATCGCTGACCACGATAAAGCCCGGCAATGCCGCAATCACACCGCCGAAGCCATATTCGGATGCCGTGTTCATCGCCGCGAGCAACGCGCCCGCCACCGCCGCCCGCGTGCCCACCGCGAACCGCTCCTTCACGCGCGAAAACGCCGTCAGCAAGACAAGCACGATACCCAGCAACAACGCGCCTTCGACCGCCCAGATCGCAACGACCGTCTTGACCGCCGTGGTCACCGGCGCATGCACGCCCGGCAGCACCTCGGGCGGCACGGTGTAACTCGCGCCGTACCACGTCGGGATCCACTTGGTCAGCGCGAAATTCGCGACGCCGACGAGAATCAGCGGCGCAATCGCGAGCACCGGATTCGGCAGCGACGTCGATTCCACGCGCTCCGGCTCGTTCAGGAGCGACGTGCCGTAGCCTTCGCCTTTGGCCATCGCGGAGCGGCGGCGCCATTCGAGGAACGTCAGGCCGACCACGATGATGAACAGCGAGCCGATCACGCCGAGCCACGGCGCGGCCCAGCCGGTCGTCTTGAAGAACGTCGTCGGGATGATGTTCTGAATCTGCGGCGTGCCCGGCAGCGAATCCATCGTGAACGAGAACGCGCCCAGCGCAATCGCGCCCGGCATCAGCCGCTTCGGAATATTGCTCTGGCGATACATCTCCGCCGCGAACGGATACACCGCGAACACGACGACGAACAGCGACACCCCGCCATAGGTGAGCAGCGCGCACACCGCGACGATCACCGCATTCACGCGCGACTTGCCGATATAGCGAATCGCGGCGGCGACGATCGACTCGGAGAAGCCCGACAGTTCGATGACCTTGCCGAACACCGCACCGAGCAGAAACACAGGAAAGTAGAGCTTCACGAAGCCGACCATCTTCTCCATGAAGATGCCGGAAAACACGGGCGCGACGGCGGCGGGATCGGTGAGGAGAACGGCCCCGAGCGCCGCGATCGGCGCGAAAAGAATGACGCTGTAGCCGCGATAGGCGGCGAGCATCAGGAACGCCAGAGCGGCGAGCACGATGATGAACGACATTGAGTCTCCGTGAGTGGTTTGTTCTTTGCAACGTAGCGCGCTTCTTCTGGAAGCGCTGACGGCGCGCGGATAATGCGCCGCGCGGGCACAATGCAGGTTCCGTGCCAAAGCGTGAAAACGCTGGCGCGACGGGCATCGGGCGAGCATGCCATCGCAACGTTTCAACCGGATGTCTCGGGATCGAGACATTTCGACCGCCCCATGCGGGTGCGCAGCTTGTCAAGACTAGTACAGATGCGGATTGCCGGCGAGTCTCGTGATTGAGATATTTGTCTCTATATGGAGAAAACGGAGACATTGGGCGCCATGCTCAACGACTGGATCAACGTGCCCCTGGACTACAGCGACGTGATGCGCCGCGCGATGGAGTCCCTGTTCAAGACCTTCGAGAATCTGAGCGAAGGCACTTTCATCGTCGATGCGGACGCACGCGTCGTGTGGATCAACAAGCGCTACGCGGCGCGTTTCGGTTTCGACGATCCGCTCGACGCGATCGGCCTCGATTGCGAAGCGGTGATTCCGAACAGCCTGATGCGCGAAGTCGTCGCGACGGGCAAGCCGATCCTGCTCGACGTGCTCGAAACGGACCGCGAGCCGCTCGTCGTCACGCGCCTGCCGCTCAAGGACGACGCGGGCGAGATTATCGGCGCGATCGGCTTCGCGCTGTTCGACGAGATGAAAGCGCTCACGCCGCTTTTCGCGCACTACTCGCGCGTGCAGCAGGAACTGATCGCGACACGCCAGTCGCTCGCGCAGGCGCGGCGCGCCAAGTACACGTTTTCGAGTTTCGTCGGCACGAGCCCGGTCAGTCTCGAAGTGAAGCGGCAAGCGCGGCGTGCGGCGCTCGTCGATTCGCCGGTGCTGCTGCTCGGCGAGACCGGCACCGGCAAGGAACTGCTCGCGCATTCGATCCACGGGGCATCGACGCGCGCCGGCAAGCCGCTCGTGACGGTCAATGTCGCGGCGATTCCGGACACGCTGCTCGAAGTCGAATTCTTCGGCGCGGCGGCGGGCGCGTACACCGGCGCGGAGCGGAAAGGGCGCGTCGGCAAGTTCGAGCTGGCCGACGGCGGCACGCTCTTTCTCGACGAAATCGGCGACATGCCGCTGCCGTTGCAAGGCAAGCTCCTGCGCGTCTTGCAGGACAAGGAGTTCGAGCCGCTCGGCTCGAATCGCATCGTGCGCGCGGATGTGCGCATCATCGCGGCGACTTCCGCCGATCTCTCCGCGCTCGTCGCGGCGGGCCGTTTTCGCGCGGACCTGTTCTATCGGCTGAACGTGCTCACGATTCACGCGCCGCCGTTGCGCGACCGGCTCGGCGATATCGAGGCGCTCGCTTACGCGATTCTCGAAGATCTGTCCGCCGACACGCGACCCGGGCACGGCGGCCATTTTGTGCTGCACAAGGACGGTCTGCGGCTTCTCGAGGCGTATTCGTGGCCCGGCAATGTCCGCGAGTTGCGCAACACGCTCGAACGCGCGCTGATGCTCTCGGAGACCGAGCACATCGACGCCCGCGCGTTGAGCGCGTTCATCGACGCGGGGCGCGTGGCGATCGCGGCGCAGGCGGAACCGGCGGCGCAGGAAGCCGGCGATCCGCCGGGCCTGTCCTACGCGGACGCGATGACCGATTTCGAGCGACGCTTCCTGTCCGACGCACTGCGCGCGAGCGGCGGGCGCGTCGCGGATGCGGCGGAGAAAATCGGCATCGGAAGGGCGACGTTGTACAAGAAGATCGCGGCGCTCGGCATCGCCGTGTGACGGATTTTTACGGCCGCCAAACCGGCGCGAAAGCTGCGCGTGGCATACTCCCGAAATCGAAAATAACGACCAAGAATCAAAGGGGTACGGGATGAAACGCGGGATGAGAACCGGCAGGGCAATCGGCCTTTCAGTCATGCTTGCGGGCGGCGCGTGGGCGCTTTCCGGATGCAGCAGCGCGCCGCCCCTTTTTTCCGCCGATGGTCGCCCGACGCAGCAGATCCAGTGTCCCACTTACAGCGGCTGGAGCAATTGCACCGACAACGCGAAGGCGCTCTGCCCGAGCGGCTATGACGTGCTCGGACAGTCGACCGAGAACAATCAGAACTCGCTGCTCATCGCCTGCAAGGGAGGCTAGGCGGTCAGCCTTGCTGCGTCTCGCGCAGCATCGTGACGTCGTAACCGAGCGCGCGCGTGCGCTCGATCAATGTGCGACGCAGTTCGGCCGAAGGCTTCGCCTCGCGCGTCAGAATCCACAGATATCGCCCGGTCGGCTCGCCGACGATGGACCACGTGTAGTCGTCGGCGTGATCGAGAATCCAGTAGTCGCCGACATAGAACGGGCCGAAAAACGACACCTTCAATTTCGTTCCGTTCGATCCGGCGACGATCTTCGCGCGTCCCTCCGCCGACCGGTACGCGCCGTTCACGCCGCCTTGCCGGCAAGCATTGACGACGGAGATGAGCCCGTCCTCGCGCCGCGCGTAATTCGCCGTGACGGCTTCGCAATTGCGTTCGAAGCGGTTCTCGTAGCGCGCGAACTCGTGCCATTGACCGAGATAGCGATCGAGATCGACGGCTTTCGACGGTTCGGGCACGTCGTCGTTACCGCTTTTGCGCGTCCCGTTCGATGCGCACGCAGCCAGCGCGACGACGCCGCCGATCACAGCCAGCGCCGCGGCGCCGTATGCCCAAGGTCTTCTGAGGTTCATGTTGCCCGGTGTGTGAGAAATGCGAAGGCAGACGGAGCAGCAAGCTTCGTTCCGTCCGCGCGCGGCTCCCGAAACCCCTCACCTTTCGCCCCGTCCGATGCCGCCCGCAAAAACCCGCGTGAGGCGCAAGTGGCTGTCCTGATTGGGTTTTATCGCGCGGTCGATGTTCGGCGACAAGACATTTGCCCGGCTCCCGAATCGCCTCACCTTAACCGGCGCACGTCGAATGAACGCGCTCCGCCGCGCCGCGACGGCGGCCCGAAGCGCCTACACGGCAAAAATGTCGAATACGTTAAAGAACAATGGCTTGCATCGTCCACTTAACAGAGTGAGTGAAATCGAAGCCATTCGATAACTCGTGGAAGAGTGAGTTGCACGTTCATAAAGGGGCTCACCGTCGCGGCATTCCCGAAACTTCTCACCTGATGCTCCCGAACGCTCTCACCTTTCTGTCCGGGGTATCCTCTCGCTCTTCACTTCTCGCGCCCAAAGCAGCCGCCTCATGCCTTCGCCGGTCTCCTTGCCTCACGCCTTCGCGCCGCTGCCTTCGCTTCTTACTCCACTCGCCACGATCATCCTGCCGGTCTTCGGTCTCATCTTCGCGGGCTACGCCTGCCGCAAGCTGAACCGGCTCGGGCCGAGCGCCGCATCCGAGCTGAACCGCTTCGTCGTCTATCTGGCGTTACCCGCGCTGCTCTTCGACATCATGGCCAAGACGCCGTGGAGCATGCTCGATCAGCCCGCGTTCATCGCCGCGTTCGGCATCGGGTCGGCGGCGATCTTTTTGCTGACGCTCATCGTGCGGCTCATGCAGTCGCGTCATCTCGCCGATGCCAGCATCGACGGATTGAACGCCGCGTATCCGAACACCGGCTTCGTCGGCTTGCCGCTCTGCATGCTCGCGTTCGGCAAGGAAAGCCTGGCGCCGGCCGTGATCGCGACGATCATCACCGTCTGCGTGATGTTCGCCGTGGCGATCGTGCTGATCGAACTTGGATTGCAAACGGAGAAGCACATCGTCGCGACGCTCGGGCATGTGGCGAAGTCGCTGGTGAAAAATCCGTTGCTGATCGCGCCCGTGGCGGGCGCGTTGCTGAGCGGCTCGGGCGCGCACGTGCCCGAAGGCGCCGAGGCGCTGCTCAAGTTGCTGGGCGGCGCGGCGAGCCCTTGTGCGCTCGTCGCGCTCGGTCTTTTTCTCGGCGCGAAGGGCGAAGCGCGTGCCGTCGGGACGACGAGCGCGCTCGTGACGCTCAAGCTCGTCGCGCAGCCGCTTTTGACCTGGTGGCTGGCCTTCCATGTGTTCAGCCTGCCGCCGTTGTGGGCGAAGACCGCCGTGATTCTGAGCGCGCTGCCGACCGGGACCGGCCCGTTCATGCTCGCCGAGTTTTATCGACGCGAGGGCGGCGTGACATCGAGCGCCATTCTCTTCTCGACCGTGATTTCGCTCGTCACGGTCACGCTCTGTCTTACCTCGTTGCGCTGAGCACGCAAAAAAACGCCCGATGCAAGCGCACCGGGCGAAACCACCTTCTGTTCGACGGTGGAGGAGGGCCAGTTCAGACTGCTTCCTCTGATTCGTTCAAATCGATGCTGCTTATCGCGTGGCGCTGGCGTCGCGGTTGTCGGCGCGAAGTTGCGCGTGCCGCTCCTGATACGGACGCAACTGCGGATAGCTCAGCGAATTGACGGCTTCCAGATCGCCCGCGCGGCGTGCGCTCGCGAGTTCCGCCTTCACTTCCGCGCGAGACTTTCCCGCCGATGTCGATTGCGCGAAAGCCGGAGCGGTGGCGAGCAGCGCGGACAAAACCAGACCGCCGATCAGTGCGTTTTTCATGCGAAGTCTCCTGGATGCGGGTGCGTCGGCACCGACGCTTGAAGTGCAGTCTAGGAGCATTCCTATTGGACAAAAATACCGATTGAGCCAACACATTGTTGTCCAGAGTGGATGAATGCTGGCCCGCGTAACGCAAAATGAGCGCGCCCGGAGGCCGTCATGTTTCGTTTACGAATCAAAAACTAAACAGAATGGAGGTTACGCCCGACTTATCCACAGATTCTGTGGATAACCGTGGGGATAGCTCATCGGGAACCGCGCGGCGTGGCGGTGTAAGGTACATTGCTCAATTCGTCGCAAAAATAGTCCGGGACGCATGCGCGGACCCTCGGAGACGATCGACCCGCGATGCGCCTATCATGTGCACGCGCGTCGTTCGAAGACGGCGTTTCCGGACAGGTCATCGTCCGGGTCATCAACCTTTTCATCCTTCACGGGGAAGATGTCATGACCTTAAAGATTGCGGTGGTTGTCGGCAGCCTGCGGCGGGATTCGTTCAACAAGCAGCTCGCGCATGCGCTCGTGTCGCTGGCGCCGAGGGACTTTTCGTTCGAGTTTCTCGATATCGGCGCCCTGCCGCTCTACAGCCAGGATTACGACAGCGACTTTCCCGAAGTCGCGCGCGCGTTCAAGCAGCAGATCGCCGATGCGGACGGCTTGCTGATCGTCACGCCGGAGTACAACCGCTCGATTCCGGGCGTGCTGAAAAACGCGCTCGACTGGGCCTCGCGTCCGTGGGGACATAGCGTCTGGGGCGGCAAGCCGGGCGCGATCATCGGGACGTCGGTCGGGGCGATCGGCACGGCCATCGCGCAGTCGCATCTGCGCGGCGTCTGCGCGTATCTCGATATCGTGCTGATGAATCAGCCGGAGATGTATATCAAGCACGACGAAAAGCGCATCGACGCGAGCGGCAATATCGTGAGCGAGGACACGCGCAAATATCTGCAGACGTTCATGGACAAGTACGCCGCCTGGGTGCGCGATCGGGCGGCATAAGCACTCACCTTTGACCACGCAAAAACGGCCCACTCAGCGGGCCGTTTCTTCGACGAAACTCAAACGTGATGATGTCCCGTCACGCGATCCCATCCGTGGCGGATCGCCGCCTTGAAGCGCTCCCACGTATCGCCTTCGCCGTGCTTGCTTTCCCAGTCGCGGCGGGTCTCGTACTCCATCTGATCGTCCCACGTGCGGCTGCGGAAGCGATCGTCGTTGCCGAGCGTCGCGCCGTAGCGATACGCGCCCTGGTAGTCCTCGTACGGCTCGCCCGTCGCCGAGTATTTGGACTCGTAGTCGGCGCGGAAATCTTCTTCGTACTCCATGTACTCGTTGGGCACCGTTGCCGGACCCGTGGTCGTGGAAGCCGGACCGACCGGCCCCGCCGCCTGCGTGCCGGCGGAAGCGAGCACCGGATCGGGCGACGAACCCGCCGCGCGCGCCGCACCGGCCTGATACGGCGCGGCCGGTTCGTCGAGCGGTCCGAGCGGCTCGACCGAACGCCATTCCGAAGCCATGTCGGTGCGCACGCCGGGCAGCGGGTCGCGTTCGGACGGAACCGCGCCGGTCGTGCGAAGCGGATCGCGGCCGGCAAGCGCATCGCGTTCCGACAGCGATCCGCCCGTCAGTCCGTCGCGCGCAGCGAGCGGATCGGCGGGCACGCCGCCGAGCGGATCGGCGAGCGGATCGATGCCGGTCGTCGCATACGGATCGCGGCCCGTCACCGGATCGCGTCCGGCGAGCGGGTCGCGTGCCGTGCGTTCGGCGTCGCTCATCATCGACTGCGTTTGAGACTGCGACTGCGATTGCGACTGCATGCCGGCGCGCGGCATCAGCAGATCGTCGGCGGGATCGCTGGCGTAATCGCGCGGCGTCAACGCTGCCGGATCGCCGGCGTCCGCGTGCGGATAAGCCCGCGCGCGCATCGGCGTCATGTCCGGACTGTTCACCGGTTCGCGTCCGGGCACGGCGCTGCCGCGTCCGAGGCCGAGTTCGTCGAGCACGGAATGATCGCGATCGTCAGCGGCAGGCATGTCCGACGCGCCGTGTTCGAGCGTCGTCCAGCTCGCGGCGCGTTCGTCGATGTCGATCGCGCCCTGACCGCTCAATGTCGTGCGCGCGATGTCCGCCTGTTCGACGCTCGGTGTATCGACGGCGACGAGAATCGCGCCGCGCCGCACGGCCTCCGAATAATGCGCGACTTCCGGCGGCTGGTCGCGCCCGCCGAAGAGCATGCTGAAGAAGCGCTCGATGTTCGCGAGCATGCCCGGCTCCTGATGCGTGACGGCGTCGGGCATGTCGGACGGCGCGGCTGCGTCGTCGCGCTTCGGATTGGCCTGAAGTTCGATGTCCGCCCGCGCGAAGCCGGCGCTGATCAAGGCCGAGCGTGCGTCCTCGGCTTGCGCATAAGTGTCGAAAACTCCGATGACGGTGTGTCGCATGTACGCCTCCTGCGGTGGGCGGATTCCGGAAATCGGCGACGTCGTCGCCGTGCATGAAGGCGTTCACGCAACTCGCGTGCCGGATGCGTGCGAACCGGCACGCGCAGGAGAACGTGTGAAAGGATGACGGCGCTTTTACAACCGCGCGTGCAAAAGTCGATCGGTTCAGCGATCGACGGAACGCGCCGCACGCGCACCGCGCATCGGTGCGCGCGGGCCGTCCGGGCGCTCGAGAATGCCGCGCAGGAGCGAATCGAGCAGCGCGATATCGAACGGTTTCGAGAGCACGCGCGCGCCGACCTGCCGCGCGCGGTCGAGCTCTTCCGCGTAACCCGTGACGAGAATCACCGGCAGGCGCGGCTCGCAGCGCTGCAGCATCTCGGCGAGATCGATGCCGTTCATCTGTCCCGGCATGTGGATGTCGGACAGCACGACGTCGAACGGGAAATCCGTTGCGGCGTCCGCGAGCGCGGCTTCGAGCACGGTGGCGGCCGTGTCGGCGTTGAAGACGTAGGTGACGTGATGACCCATCATCGTGAGCAGCGCCTCGGTGCCGGCGGCGACTTCCTCGTTGTCTTCGACGAGCAGCACGCGCAAGCCGTCCGCGTCCTTCGCGGCGGCCTGTTCTTGCGCCACGGCCGCGCCCGGCGCGCCCGCCGCCGCGCGCGGCAGATACAGACGCACGGCCGTGCCCGCGCCGATGGCGCTGTCGATGGTCGCAAGCCCGCCCGCGCGCTCGCAGAACGCAAAGACCTGCGGCAGGCCGAGGCCCGTGCCCATGCCTTTGGGCTTCGTCGTGAAGAGCGGCTCGAACGCGCGCCCGAGCACTTCGGAGCTCATGCCGAAACCGTTGTCCTCCAGCATGATCTGCACGAATTCGCCGGTGATCGGAAAGCCGTCCTCGTGGCGAAAGCGCACGTTATTGGCTCGAACGGTGAACGTGCCGCCGCTGGGCATCGCGTCGCGCGCATTCACCGCGACGTTGATGAGCGCGAGCTCCAGTTCCGCCGGATCGACGCGGATCGCCCACACGTCCGGCGCGACCTCGACGTTGAGCGCCACTTTCGCGCCGAGCGAGGCGCGCAGCAATTCGCGCCCCGCCGGCACCCATTTGCCGATGGCGATGGTCTCGCTTCTCAGCGGCTGCTTGCGCGCGACGCCGAGCAATTGCCGGGTCAGCGACTGACCGCTCTTCAACGCGCGTTCCATCGCCGCCAGTTCGCGGTCGAGGCCGGGCGCGCCACGCCGCCGCGCGATCTGCACGTTGGTCGAAACGATCATCAGCAGATTGTTGAAATCGTGCGCCACGCTGCCGACGAGATTGCCGAGCGCTTCCATCTTGCGCGCCTGGCGATACGCGGATTCGATCGAGCGGCGCATCGACGCTTCCGCCTGCCAGCGCTCCCACGCTTCTTCCTCGGTCGCGAGCCGCCGCAACGACTGCGTGATGACGCCCCACAGCACGACGCACGGCGCGAAGATCGAAAGCGCGAGCACGCTCAGATGCTTCCACCAGTCGGACCAGATCGTCGCGATCGGATAGCCGCTCGACACGAAGACCGGATACGCGCCCACGCGCCGGAACGCGACGATCTTCAGTTGATTGTCGAGGCCGGACACCATCTTCACGACGCCGCTCCTGCGCCCCGCGGCGTACGCTTCGCGCAGCGGCGAGCTGGCGGCGAGCGCCATGCGCTCGGGCGGACGGGGCGGATACCACGCGAGCACTTCGCCGTCCGAGCGCGACAGGCCGAGCGACACGCTCGGGTTATCGCCGATGAGCTCGCGATAAAACGCGCCGAAATACGAAGGCCGCAGCGCGATGGACACGATTCCGTCGAACTTGCCCGACGCCGTGCGGCGCGCGACCGCCGTGTTGAACACCTGCTCGCCGGCGACCCGGCCGACCATCACGCGGGAAATCTGCTCGATCTGCTGCCCCGCGCGCAAGCCGCCGAAGTCGGCGCGATCGGCGACCGTGATGTCGGGCGTGGGCCACGCGCGGCTCGTGGCGAGCAGCGTGCCGTCGGAACCGAACACGGAAGCGGCCGCGACCTGCTTATAAGTGTTGCTGATCGTCTGCAGGCGCTGGTGGATCGTCCGGCTGTCTCGCCGGATGGCGGCGGCGTCGAGGTCGTCGAGCAGATCGACGATGCGTTCGTTCAATGTCACGTTCAGGTCGAAGACCTTGAGCGCGTGTTCCTCGGCGACGCGGGCATTGCGCGCGACGATATCGGAGGCGTCGGCGACGCGCGCGTGGTAATCGGTGAAAGCGGTGACCGCGACATACACGCACGGCAGCACGATCGCGGCGACGAGCAGTGCGTAGAGCGTGAGGCGCTGCGCCGCGAAGTTGCGCTCGGGAACCACCGGAAAAGGCGGTTCTTGCTGCCATGATTCCGCGGCAGGATCGGCGTTGGACTCCTCACGTTGCAGCGTCATTTTTGGCAGCGAATTGGAAAACTTACCCGAAGCCCGCGCCTCGGGCTCGCCGAAGCGGGCGTGCGCACGGGACTTGCCGGGCTTGAACGATGCAACCGCAAAAAGTACGCACGAAGCATGCCGGGGAAAAGGTTGCGCTGCGCACGACATATGGAGGAAAGCCTCGGTCGGGCGGCGAAGTTAGCGAGATTATTGGAAGCGCAAACGTACACAAAAGCATGACAACGTATCACATCTGATTACATGGAGCGAAACGTGCCTCATTACGGGCAGTTTTCATCAGATTAATTCTCGCTCTGCGCTTTCGCGAGTTGCTTTGACATTCTGATCGTCCGACAATGCAAGCCTCCGACCTGATACGCCATCGAGAGCGTCGGCGGAGGACACAAGCAGCCTCGCGGCGCGCGCCGGGGAGAAGGACCGCTTGTCCGGCCAGATCGCCGGCAGGCCGCGCGACCGAGCGAGGGAAAGAAGGCCACGGTCCGCCAACCTCTTGGCGGATCACGCACGGGGCAGTCGACATGACGCCGATCGAGAGCCAGGAAGCATCGAACGCTGCGCGCACGCTGGTGGTCCAGCGCTCGCCCGCGGGATGGCGCGCCTACGTCCACAGGCGCCGCGCCTGGCTCATCGCCGCCGAACTGCATCTCCGACAGCGCCCGCATTCCCGCCGGGCAAGAGGGCTCACGCCGGTTCCGCTGTGAAGATCGCCTAAAGATCGCCGCGCGGATGCCGTAATCCCATACGAGAGCCGGCCGTGTCCGCCGACACGACTGTCCTCAGCCCGAAAACAGCCAAAAAGATCCTGCCGACCATGCCGTTGCCGATTGTCATTGCCGATGATTCCCTGCTCGCGCGCAAGGTGATGACGCGCGCGCTGCCCCCGGACTGGGACGTCGAGATCTCCTACGCGACCAACGGACGCGAGGCGCTCGAACACTATCGCGCGGGCCGCGCCTCGGTGATGTTCCTCGATCTCACGATGCCCGACATGACGGGCTATCAGGTGCTCGACGCGTTGCAGCACGAGGACCTGAACACGTTCGTGATCGTCGTGTCCGCCGACGTGCAGCCGATGGCCCAGGAGCGCGTGCGCGCGCTCGGCGCGATCGCTTTCCTGCCGAAGCCGGTGACGCCCGAAGCGCTGCGTCCCGTTTTGAAGGAGTACGGACTCCATGGTTGAACCCGCCCTGAACGAAGATCAGCGCGACGCGCTGCAGGAAGTCGCCAACATGGCGATGGGCCAGGCCGCGACGCGGCTTTCGAAGCTGCTCGGCACGTTCATCGAGCTTTCGGTGCCGCGCGTGCGCGTGGTGAGCGTGGCCGAGGCGTCGGCGGCGCTCGCCGAGATGACCGGCATCACCGATACCGTCACGGCCGTGCGCCAGGGCTTTCGCTCCGACATCAAGGGCGAGGCGATCGTGCTGTGCAAGAGCGGCAGCGTCGATCAGTTGTGCGCGCTCGTCGACGATCCGTACACCAAATCCACCTACGAGGCGACGACCCGCACCGAGCTCGTCTTCGACGTCGCCACCGTGCTGATGGGCGCGTGCGTGTCGTGCATACTCGACCGCCTCGGCCGCTCGCCGATCTTCTCGCCGCCGGGCATGCTCGGCTCGGAAATCGGCCTCGACGAAGTTTTCCAGCCCGCGATGCTCGCGTGGAAGACGGCGCTTCTGCTCGAAGTGAATTTCGCGCTCGAAGACCACAGTTTCCGCGCGCATCTCGTCATGCTGATGGCGGAAGACGCCATCGCGCATCTGAACGAGGCGCTCGACGCGCTTCTGTCGAGCCTCTGAACGGGACGCCATCGTGAGCATGGACGAACTGCGCCACGCACTCTCCGAACTCGTGATCGAGCGCGTCGGCTTCGGCATTTTCGTGCTCGATCGCGACTTGAACGTGCTGATGTGGAACCGGTTCATGCAGGACCACAGCGGCAGGACGGCCGAGCAGGTGATCGGCAAATCGATCTTCGCGAGCTTTCCGGAACTGCCGCGCGTGTGGTTCACGCGCAAGGTCGAGAGCGTGTTCCAGCTCGGCAGCTTCACGTTCAGTTCGTGGGAGCAGCGGCCGTATCTCTTCAAGTTCGATCACGACCGGCCGATCACCGGCGGCGTCGATTTCATGCAGCAGGACTGCACGTTCATGCCGCTTACGCTTGAGCGCGAGGTGCGCGCCGTCTGCGTGACGATTTCCGACGCGACGCACGCGAGCATGATGCAGCGCGCCCGCGACGAAGCGGTGGCGAAGCTGCAGGAATTCGCGGACCGCGACGGCCTGACGGGCATCGCGAACCGGCGCTACTTCGAACTGCGCCTGCGCGACGAATTCTCGCGCTGGCAGCGCTACGGCGGCGAGCTGTCGATGCTGCTGTTCGACCTCGACCACTTCAAGCGCATCAACGACGACCTCGGCCACCTCGTCGGCGATACGGTGTTGCGCGTGATGGCCGAGCGCGTCGCGAAGACCGTGCGCGTGCAGGACGTGTTCGGTCGCTTCGGCGGCGAGGAATTCGCGCTGCTTCTGCCGTGCACGAACTTCGAGGACGCGATGATCGTCGCGGAGAAAGTGCGCCGCGCGATCGGCGAGACGCCCATCGACGTCCAGGGCGCGCGCGTGCCGGTGACGGCGAGCGTCGGGGTGGCGCGCGCGCGGACCGGCGTGACGTCGTCGTACGAAGCGCTCATCAACGAGACCGATGCGGCGCTTTATACGGCCAAGCGCGAAGGGCGCAACCGGACGGTCGGCTTCGCCTGAAACGCCGCTCGATCCGCGGCGCCTTGCCCCGCGCGGCTCCGGCGCAATCGGGCAAAGTATTGATATACTCTTTGCCGCTTCCGGCGCAGTCACAGCCGGCTCGCGCCGGCCTTTCTCCCCGGTCGTCCCGCACAGCGCCAGTGGGTTCCGCGCGCGCCGGGCCGTATCGGGACCAGCGCCCGATCTCTTACAAAATTTGCCCTTGGGGGCGCCACAGCGGAGTTCGTCTTGGCCGTTTCCAACACCATCGCTGAAGATCCTGCTCCAGACGCCGCGAAAACGTCGTCGGGAAGCTCGTTTTATCTCGCGATGCGCATCCTTCCCGCCGAGCAGCGGGACGCGATGTACCAGATCTACGCGTTCTGCCGCGCGGTCGACGACATCGCCGACGAAGGCACCTTGCCGCGCCGCGAGCGCGCGTTCGCGCTCGACCAGTGGCGCGAAGACATCGACGCGTGCTACGCCGGCAAGCCGAAGCCATCGCTCGAAGGGCTCACGCGCCACATCCAGGCTTTTCAGCTTTCCCGCGACGACTTCCACGCTGTGATCGACGGCATGGCGATGGACGCCGCCGGCGACATCGTCGCGCCCGACGAAGCCACGCTCGACCTCTATTGCGATCGCGTGGCGAGCGCGGTCGGTCGGCTGTCGGTGAGAATTTTCGGGATGCACGAGGACGCCGGGCGGCGGCTCGCGCACCATCTCGGCCGCGCGCTGCAACTGACCAACATCCTGCGCGACATCGACGAGGACGCGGAAATCGGCCGCGTGTATCTGCCGCGCGAACTGCTCGCGCGCGAAGGCATTTCGACGAGCGATCCGGCCGGCATCGTCGGCGATGCGCGCCTGCCGCGCGTGTGCGCCGTGCTCGCCGAGCGCGCGAAGGGCCACTATGCCCAGTCCGACGCGATCATGGCGGCGTCGCCGCGCGCCCAGGTGCGCGCGCCGCGCATCATGTCGGCGGCGTATCGCACCGTGCTCGACGCCAATCTGAAACGCGGCTTCGACCTGCCGCGCACGCGCGTGCGCACGCCGCGTGCGCGCCTGCTGTGGATCGTGGCGCGCAACCTGATCTGATGTCCCGGCGGGTCTTCGTCGTCGGGGCGGGCATCGCCGGACTTGCCGCCGCGGTCGAGGCGCAACGGCGCGGCGCGCGCGTCGTGCTGCACGAGGCGGCGCCTCACGCGGGCGGCCGTTGCCGCTCTTTCTTCGATGCAAAGCTCGGCGTGACGCTCGACAACGGCAATCATCTGCTGCTGTCAGGCAATCAATCGACGATGGCGTATCTGCGCGCAATCGGCGCGACCGACACGCTGATCGGCCCGACGCACGCCGAGTATCCCTTTTTCGATGCCGCAACCGGCAACACCTGGACGATCCGCATGTCGCCCGGCCGCTTGCCGCGCTGGATCTTCGACGCCGAAGCGCGCGTGCCCGGCACGCTGCCCGCCGACTACCTGCCGTTCCTGCCGCTCTTCTGGGCGAAGCCGGGCCGCACGATCGAGGAATCCGTGCGACGGAAGGATCGCGTGTGGGATCTTCTCGTGCGCCCGCTGCTGCGCGCCATGCTCAATGCCGATCCGTCCGAGGCGAGCGCTGAGCTCGCCGCCGGATTGCTGCGCGAGACGGTGGCGCAGGGCGGCCAGGCGTGCCGTCCGCTGATTGCGAGAAGCGGGCTGTCGCATGCGTTCGTCGAGCCCGCGCTGCGGCATCTGCAGTATGGCGGCGCGGAGATTCGGCTCGGCTCGCGCGTCGCGGGTATCGGGGTATCGGGCACGGATTCGACGGAGCGTGTAAGCTCGCTGGCTTTCGAAGGCGCGGAGCCTGTCGCGCTCGGAGCGGGCGACGGCGTCGTGCTCGCCGTGCCACCCGACGCGGCGCGCCGGCTGGTGCCGGAGCTGACCACGCCGGATGCGTCGCGCGCGATCGTCACCGTGCATTTCGCCGTCGACGTGCCGGCGGGCTTTCAGCCGATGACCTGCGTCGTCAACGGCATGTCGGACTGGGTTTTCGCGGCGGACGGCCGGCTGTCGGTCACGCTCGCCAGCGCCGGCCGATGGCTCGCGACGCCGCACGAAGCGCTCGCGCAGGCGCTCTGGCAGGAAACGGCCAAGGCGATGCGCATGCCCGCGGCTTCGACGCCGCCCTGGCAGGTGGTCGTCGAGGAACACGCGACGTTTGCCGCCGTGCCCGCGCAGGAAGGCCTGCGGGCCGCCACGCGCACGCGCTGGCCCAATTTCACGCTCGCGGGCGACTGGACGGCGACCGGCCTGCCCGCGACGATCGAAGGCGCGATCCGCTCCGGCCAGAAGGCCGCGGAGGCGCTGTTGAACCCATCGATGGAACGCTGATGAACGATTTATCCCTGTCGGCCGCTGGCGCGCAGGTGTCGGGCGCCTCGCTCGATTCCGCCGTCAACCGCGCCACCGACGCGCTGCTCGCGGCGCAACATCCGGACGGTTACTGGCTCTACGAACTCGAAGCGGACGCAACTATCCCGGCTGAATACGTGCTGCTCGTCCACTATCTCGGCGAAACCGCCGACGAGAAGCTCGAAGCGAAGATCGGCCGCTATCTGCGCCGCATTCAACGCGAGGACGGCGGCTGGCCGCTCTTCACCGACGGCGCGATGGACGTTTCCGCGACCGTGAAGGCGTATTTCGCGCTGAAGATGATCGGCGATTCGCCCGATGCCGAGCACATGCAGCGCGCCCGCCGCGCGATTCTCGCCGCGGGCGGCGCGGAAAAGGTGAACGTGTTCACGCGCATCCTGCTCGCGCTCTTCGGCGTCGTGTCGTGGCGCGCGGTGCCGATGATGCCCGTCGAGATCATGCGCCTGCCGATGTGGTTTCCGTTTCATCTCTCGAAGGTGTCGTACTGGGCGCGCACGGTGATCGTGCCGATGCTCGTGCTCAACGCGAAACGCCCGCGCGCGCGCAATCCGCGCGGCGTGCGCATCGACGAAGTGTTCACGAATCCGCCGGTCAACACCGGCATGCCGGCGCGCTCGGGGCATCAGGGCCGCGGCTGGTTCGCGTTTTTCCGCGTCGTCGATTCGATTCTGCGCGTCGCCGATCCGCTGTTGCCGAAAGCCGGCCGCGAACGCGCGATCGATGAAGCGGTGCGCTTCGTGGACGAGCGTCTGAACGGCGAGGACGGTCTCGGCGCGATTTTTCCGGCGATGGCCAACTCGGTGATGATGTACGACGTGCTCGGTTATCCGCCCGAGCATCCGAACCGCGCGATCGCGCGCAAGTCGCTCGACAAACTGCTCATCGTCGATGAAGCCGACGATGGCGAAGCGTATTGCCAGCCGTGCCTGTCGCCGGTGTGGGATACGTCGCTCGCGGCGCATGCGCTGCTCGAAACCGGCATGCCGAAAGCCCGCTCGGCGGTGGCGCGCGGGCTCGCATGGCTCGTGCCGCTGCAGATTCTCGACGTCTACGGCGACTGGATCTCGCGCCGTCCGAACGTGCGGCCGGGCGGCTGGGCGTTCCAGTTCGCGAACCCGCATTATCCCGACGTCGACGACACCGCCGTCGTCGCGATGGCGATGGAGCGCGCCGATCGCGAGAACGGCACGGCAATGTACGGCGAGTCGATCGCGCGGGCGCGCGAGTGGGTCGTCGGCATGCAGAGCAGCGACGGCGGCTGGGGCGCGTTCGAGCCGGAAAACACGCAGTACTACCTGAACAACATTCCGTTCTCGGATCACGGCGCGCTGCTCGATCCGCCGACGGTCGACGTGTCCGCGCGCTGCCTGTCGATGCTCGCGCAGCTCGGCGAGACGTCGCTCAACAGCGAGCCTGCGCGCCGCGCGTTCGACTACATCGTCCGGGGACAGGAACGCGACGGAAGCTGGTACGGACGCTGGGGCCTGAACTACATCTACGGCACCTGGTCGGCGATGAGCGCGCTGAACGCCGCCGGCGTCGCGCCGACGGACCCGCGCATGAAGCGCGCGGCGGACTGGCTCATCGGCATTCAAAACAGCGACGGCGGCTGGGGCGAGGACGGCGAGAGCTACAAGCTGGACTATCGCGGTTACGAGCAGGCGCAGAGCACGGCGTCGCAGACGGCCTGGGCGCTGCTCGGGCTGATGGCGGCGGGTCTGGTCGAGCATCCGGCCGTTGCGCGCGGCGTCGGCTATCTGCTGAGGACGCAGCAGTCGCACGGTCTGTGGGACGAAACGCGCTTCACGGCGACCGGTTTTCCGCGCGTGTTTTATCTGCGCTACCACGGCTATCGCAAGTTTTTCCCGCTGTGGGCGCTCGCGCGCTATCGCAACCTGACGCGCGACGGCCTCACGCGCGTGATGGCGGCAATGTGAACGCGCCTGTCGTCGCCGTGACGGGCATGGCGTTCGAGGCGAAGATCGTGCGCGGACGCGGCGTCGATGTGGTGTTCGCGGCGCGCGCCGACTGGCTCGAACGCGCGTTGTCCGATGCGATCGCGCGCGGCTGCTCGGGCATCATCAGCTTCGGCACGGCGGGCGGGCTCGCGCCGGATCTCGAGCCGGGCGAACTGATTGTCGCCGAGAGCGTGTGCGGTCCGTTCGGCGAACTGCATACCGACGCGGCGTGGTCCGCGCGTATCGTCGATGCGTTCGCGGGCACGCCCGTCGAGCGGATCATGCGGCGCGGCCGGATGGCGGGCGTCGCCGCGCCCGTGAAGAGCGGGGCGGAAAAGCGCTCGCTGCATTCGTCGACCGGCGCGCTGGCCGTCGATATGGAATCGCACATCGCCGGGGCGATCGCGACTGCGCGCGGCTTGCCGTTCGCCGTCTGCCGGGCGATTGTCGATCCGGCGTGGCGCACGCTGCCGCCCGCCGCGACCGCCGGCCTGCGCGATGACGGCACAACGGCCATCCGTCCGATTTTGCGTGAACTGCTGCGCGATCCGTCGCAACTGGGCGCGCTTCTGCGGCTCGCCTCCGACGCCCGCGCGGCCCGCGCGACGCTCGTGCAGGCGCGGCACGCGCTGGGAACGGCGCGGGCGCTCGCGTTTGCCTGAGCCCTTGTTTTCTGCGGGTTAACCCTTACCTCGTTATAATCAGGGAAAACCCTAATTAAGCGCGCGTCGATTGCTCTGTCCGGCGACGCGCGCGGCAAAGAAAACGAGGAACCGCAAATGAATTTTCACACCCGCAAATGGGTCAAGCCCGAAGATCTGAATCCGAACGGAAGCCTGTTCGGCGGCAGCCTTCTGCGCTGGATCGACGAAGAAGCCGCGATTTACGCAATTTCGCAACTGGGCAACCAGCGCGTCGTGACCAAGTTCATGTCCGAGATCAACTTCGTCAGTTCGGCACGTCAGGGCGACATCATCGAACTGGGCATCACCGCGACGCATTTCGGCCGCACGTCGATCACGCTGCGCGCGGAAGTCCGCAACAAGATCACGCGCAAAAGCATTCTGACCGTCGAGAAGATGGTGTTCGTGAATCTGAACGAGCAGGGCGAGCCCGCGCCGCACGGCCGCACGAAGATCCGCTATGCAGATGAACTGTTCGAGGCGTATCGGCGCGATCAGGGTACGGTGGAAGCGCCGAAATTGTCGGGCGACGATTTGATCGAGGAAGCCGTCGAAGAGTCGGCTCACTAAAAGCAAACGGCGCTCACGCGCCGTTTTTCATACTCGCCTACTTGCCCGCGGGCTCCGCCGCCGGATCCTCGTACTGCGGCAGCCCTTGTCCCTTGCTCGAACTCGGCGACGGCTCGCCCTTCGGCGCGTTTTCTTCCGGCGCAGGCGATTTCCCGCCGACGCCACCCGCCGGCGAGACCGCCGCGCCCGGATCGACATACGTCGGCAAGCCCTGTTCCTTGCTGCCACCGCCGGTCTCGCCCGGCGCGCTCGCGCCCTCCGGCTCCGATGCGCCCTCGTCGCCGTAATCGGGCAGCGTGCTTGCGCCGCCTCCCGTCAGCAGATACTGACGCCGCTGTGTGTACGCGTCACGCACGAACGCGTATTTGTCGAGCGCGGCCGCCGAGAGCAGATCGGTCGCGCCGATCAAATCCGCACGCGCGCTCACGAAGTTGACGCCATACAACGGCCAGCGAATCTCCGCCTCGGTATAACTCACGGGATTCACGCGCCAGTCGACGAGCCAGGTCGTCGAATCGCGGAACGAGCTCGGTCCGAGCAGCGGCAGCACGAGATACGGCCCCGACGGCATGCCGTAATGCCCGAGCGTCAGGCCGAAGTCCTGATGATGCTTCGGCAAGCCCGCCGGCGATGCGATATCGATCAGGCCGCCGATGCCGAACAGCGAGTTCATCGCGATGCGCATCAGATCCTGCGTCGCATCGGTGATCTTCAACTGCAGCAGGTTGTTCGCGAAGTTCGAGAAATCGCCGAGATTCGAGAAGAAATTGCTGACCGCGGTGCGGAACGGGCTCGGCGTGTAATCGACGTAGAACTGCGCGACGGGCTTGGCGACGTAAGTATCGAGCGTGTCGTTGAACGTGAAGATCTTGCGGTTCATCGGCTCCAGCGGGTCTTTCGGATTGCGGTCCGGGCCGGTCGCGCAGCCCGTCGTCGCGAGCGCGCCCGCCATCGCCAGACTCATCCCCAATTTGCGCATTGCACGAGCGGTCAAAACCGTCGATCCCCACTTCATTCTTCAATTCCTCTTAGGTTGTCATGTCGTTGCGCCGCCCTGAGCTTCGCTCGCGCCGCCGCGCGCACCTTGCGCGGCTTGCCCATCAGAACGGGCTGGAAAACCACCGCGCCGATCAGCGTGCAAAAGAGCGACAGCGCCAGCAGCCGTCCCATGCTGGACGTGCCCGGATGATGAGAGAACCACAGGCTGCCGAATGCCGTCGCCGTCGTGGCCGCACTGAACATAACGGCATGGGTGAGGCTGGACTGTAGCAAGCGCGTCTGCCCGGAACGCCACGCCATCACGAAATAGATCTTGAACGCGACGCCGACGCCCAGCATCAGCGGCAGCGCGATGATGTTCGCGAAGTTGAGCGGCATCCCGAAGACGACGCACAGTTCCAGCGTGACGATCGCGGAGACGAGCAACGGTACCAAAGTTCTTAAAACATCGCCAAAACGGCGCAGCGCGATCCACAGCAGCACGGTGATCGCGATGAGCGAGTAGAGCGCCGCCTGCTCGAACGCCCGGATGATCGTCTCCGCCGAATGGCGCACGGAAATCGGCCCGCCGATCGCGTCGGGTTCGGCCTTCTGCACGGCGTCGGCGAAGCGGGCGAGCAGCGCGTCGTCGTTCGGATCGACGCCCGGCGGGATTTTCGGCGCGATATCGACGAGCGCCTGGCCCTGCGGCGTCACGAACGACGCGACCATCTGCGGCGGCAGCGTTTCGCGCGTGATTTCCGTCGGCGTGAGCAGCGCGCGCAATTGCGCGAGCGCGAGGCGCAGCGGCTCGGCCATCGCGTGCTCGGCGCGATCGCGCGTCGCGGCGTCGGCTTGCGCCAGCTTCGCGAGCGTCTGCGACAAATGCTTCGCTTCCTTGTCGCCGGGTCCGGGATGTTCGTCGGCGGCGAGCGAGAGCTGGCTCGACACGCGTTTCAGCGCCGCGACGCGCACCGCGTCCGTCGCGGGCGACGCCGTCTGCTGATCGAGCGCGGGCAGCAGTTGATCGGCGGCGGATTTGATGAGTTCGAGCTTCTTCGGCTGATCGGACGGAATGAGCGAGGAGAGCGTCGTCGCGCTGCCGACTTGCGGCAGTTTGCGCAGCTTCGCGGCGATGTCGTCCGCCGCCGCGAGCGAGGGCGCGAGCACCGCGACATCGTTCACCGCGCCTTCGGGCGAATCCTTGAGCGCGATGAGCGTCGCCATCGACTCGGTGTGCGGATCCTTCAGATGCAGCGGATTGAAGTCGAAACGCAGATCGAAGAGCAGCGGCAGCGCGCCGATCACGACCACGAGCGTGCCGATCAGCACCGGCTTGCGGTGTTTGTCGAGGAATTCGTCGAGCGGCGCGAGCACCGGAAAGCCTGGCGAGTGCGCTTCGCCCGGCGGCGCGAAGACCTTGATGAGCGCGGGCAAGAGCGTCATGTTGGTCGCGTACGCGACGAACATGCCGACGCCCGCGATCAGCCCCAGTTCCGACACGCCGCGATACGCGGTCGGCAGAAACGAGAAGAAGCTCGCGGCCGTCGCGGTGGCGGCGAGCGTGAGCGGCACCGCGACATGGCGCGCGGTTTCCGCGAGCGATACGTCGAGCCGTTTGTGCTTGTAGCGCTCCTCGCGATACTTCACGCCGAACTGGATGCCGAAGTCCACGCCCAGGCCGACGAAGAGCACCATGAACGCGACCGAGATCATGTTGAGCGCGTGGACCATCATGAGGCCGAGCGCGGCGGTGATCGCGAGCCCGACGAAGACCGTGACGAACACCGCGAAGATCATGCGCTTCGAGCGCAGCGCGACCCAGAGAATGATCAGCACGACGAGGAAAGTCAGCACGCCGTTGAGCACGGCGCCGTCCTGCACGGACGCGAATTCCTCGTCGGCGAGCGGTTGCGCGCCCGTCAGATGCAGCGTCGCGCCATACTTTTTGTCGAGGCCGAGTTCGGCGGCCTTCGCGCGAATCTCGTCCGACGTGCCCGCCGCCGCCTTCAGCGCGTTGAAGTTCAGTTCCGGCAGGACGGTGACGAACGCGCGTCCGGGCGCGTTTGCATTCGACGCATCCGCGAGGCCGCGCCACGAGAACGCGGCGGGCTGATTCGCGAGGACCCGGTCGAGCACGGTCGCGCTCCTGCCGAGCAGACCGGCCATCTGGCCGAGATTGACCTGTCCCAGCGTCAGCGGCAGATTGAGCGTGGTGTTGAGCGTCTGCGCGAGGCCGGTGAGCGTCGGGTCGTGCGCGAGCGTGTTGATGAGCGGGCGCGCCTGCACGAGCTGCTTCGTGACCTGCTCGACCTTGTCCGCCGGCAGATACAGCAGGCCGTCGTGCTCGAAGAACGCGCCGCCTTCGGGCTGCGAAACCGACTTGAAGCGCTCCGGCTCCTTCGCGAGCGCGGCGGCGAGTTCGTTGGCGGCGGCATCGGCGAATTCCTGGGCGGGCGCCTGAACCACGATCAGCAGCGTCGCGCCGCGCTGCGGAAACGCCGCGTCGATGGCCTTGCTGCGCGCAGCCCATTCGGGCTCCGTCTCGATCAACTGGCTGACGTCGGTGCTGATTTTGAAGTGATGGACGACATAAATCGTGGAGAGCACGCCGAGCAGAAGCGAAACGGCGATAATCCACGCCGGCCGGCGGATGGCGAGAGTGACGAAGCGAGTAATGTTGGACGTCAGCATGAAGACGCTACCTGGAGTGCCCTGTTATCTTTTATGCGTGCGAACGCGCGAATTGCATGATGCCGACCGCCGGAAACCGGATCACTTCCGTGAAAATGAAACGATGCGGGAAGCCGCGCAAGTATACCGGGCGCATCGCAACGCGCCGTGCTTGAACTGTCGCGGCGCGGCGGTGTCGATATACTGACCTCGCAGCCGGCTGGCCGCTCGTGCAATGTCCGAAGGCCGCACAACCCGCGCCACCAAACCTGATTAGAGAACGGGTGCCATGAAACGCTATCTGTCTTTTTGCTTTGCTTTCCTCCTTGCCTCGCTGTCCTTTACGGGCGAGGCGCTCGCACAAACGAGTCCCGATGCCGTCGTGAAGAACGCCGTCGAAGGCACGGTCAACGCGATGAAGGCCGACCCGCAGGCGCGCGGCGGCGACATGGCGAAGATTACGCAGCTCGTCGAAACGCGCTTCCTGCCCGCCACCGACTTCCAGCGCACCACGCGCATCGCGGTCGGCAAAGCCTGGGCGAGCGCCACGCCCGAGCAGCAAAAGCAGCTTTACGACCAGTTCCAGACGCTTCTGGTCCGCACCTATGCGGCCTCGCTCGCGCAGTTGCGCGATCAGGACGTGACGTTCAAGTTCGACGCGCCCAAACTCGACGCCAACGCGAAAGACACGGTCGTCGAATCGCACGTCATTTCCACGGGCGGCGACAACCCGGTGCGCTATCGTCTGGAGAAGACGCCGCAGGGCTGGAAAATCTACGACATCGACATGATGGGCGCTTGGCTCATCCAGGTCTATCAGCAACAGTTCGTCGGCCAGTTGCAAAAGGGCGGCGTCGACGGTCTCATCAAGTTCCTTTCCGAGCACAACGCCCGTTCCGCGGGCTGAGTTCGCGTCTCTTTCGCCGGCAGGCCGGCTTCAGGTCCGGCGGTGCTCCACCGCGAACTTGATCAACTCGGCCTGTCCGTCGATGTCCAGTTTGCGCTTCAAATTCAGCCGATGCGTTTCCACCGTGCGCACCGACAGCCCGTGCTGCTGCGCGATCTGCTTGCTCGACAAGCCCTCGGCCAGCGCATCGAGGATGTCGAGTTCGCGCGGTGTCAGACGTTCGAGCGGCGTCTGCATCGACTGTGCCTGAATCATGCGCGCGGCGAGCCCGGCGCTGAAAAACGTCTTTCCGGCGAGCACCGCGTCGATTGCCTGAATGATCTCGGTGGCGGGCGAATCCTTCAGCACGTAGCCGCTCGCGCCCGCGCGCACCGCCTGCTTCACGTACTCCACGTTGTCGTGCATCGACAACATCAGCACGCGGATGCCCGGGTGCCGCTCGTGAAAAAGCGCCGCCAGTTCGATGCCGCTCATGCCGGCCATGCCGACGTCCATCAACGCGAGATCCGGCGGATTCGACTCGCTGGCGGCGAGCGCGAGCGCTTCGTTCGCGTTGCCGGCCTCGCCGATGACCGTGAGACGCGGTACGGAGTCGAGGCGCGCGCGCAGGCCGTCGCGCACCAGCGGGTGATCGTCCACGAGAATGATGCGGGCGGGCTCAGCGCTCATCGGTATGTCCTTGGAGATTGGGAGCCGCGAGCGGCAGCGGCACGCTCGCGGCGATCGACGTGCGGCCGAGTTGCGAGCTGATCGCCAGTGTGCCGCCGAGCGTGTCGAGCCGCTCGCGCATGTTGCGCAGACCGACGCCGCTCGCCGGATCGGACAACGCGCTGTGCGCGTCGAAGCCGCGGCCGTTATCAGTGATGTCGAGTGTGACGGCGTGTGCGGCGATATCGAGCGTGATCGCCGCGCGCGACGCCTGCGCGTGTCGCGCGATGTTGGTCAGCGCTTCCTGCGCGATGCGAAAGAGCACGGTATTGACGGGATCGGGCAGGGTCGTGCGCTGCGTCGCACAAGGCGTGCCGTCGTCCGTCGATTCGAAGCGCGCCGCGATGCCGCCGTGTCCGTCGAATTCGCGCGCGAGCTGTTCCAGCGCGGCGGCGAGACCGAGATCGTCGAGCATCGCGGGGCGCAGCGCATGCGAGATGCGGCGCACTTCGCGCAGCGTGCCGGAGAGGCGTCCGAGGCTCGTCGCGAGCGCGGCTTCGGCGGTCGGCTCGCGCGCCGCGCCGCGCTCGAAACGCGCGAGCGCCGATTCGAGCAGCAGCTTCACCGAGACGAGCATCTGGCTGATGCCGTCGTGCAACTCGCGCGACAGCCGCGCGCGTTCCTGTTCCTGCGAGTCCACGACCTGCCGCGCGAGGCGCTTCAGCTTCGCGTCGGCGCTGCGATGCTCGCTGATGTTGAGCACCGCGCCGCACACCGCGATGATCGCGAGCGCGGCGAGCGCGATCCCGCCGATCCACATCAGCGTGCGTTCGATGTTCGCGGCCGCCTGCGAATCGATGCGCGCGAGCGTCGTTTCGACATCTTCCAGATAGATGCCGGTGCCCATCATCCAGCCCCAGCGCTCGAGCGGCACCACGTAGCCGAGCTTCGGCGCGAGCAGCCCGGTGGACGGCCGGCGCCAGACGTAGCGCACGTAGCCGCCGCCTTTCGATGCCTGCGTGACGAGTTCCTGAATGGTCAGCGCGCCGTTCGGGTCGCGCATCAGCCAGAGATCGCGCCCGACGAGATCGGGCTGGCGCGGATGCATCAGCGACATGCCGTGCATCGTGTAGACGAAAAAGTAGCCGTCCTGTCCGAAGTCGAGCCGCTGGAGCGCGTCGAGCGCGAGGCGGCGGCGTTCGTCGTCGCTGCGCGGATCGTTCGCGGGCGCGTCGTAGTAGGGCGCGATGGCGCTCTTCGCGATCTCGACGTAATGCCGCAGTTCGATCTCCTTGCTCGACATGTACGCGGCCTGCGTGGTGTCGTGCTGCGCCTGTGCGAGCGATTGCGCCTGCTGGCGCACTCCGTAGGTGATGCCGCCGATCGCCAGCGCGAACGGCACGATCGCGAGCAGGAAGATCTTTGCCTTGAGATTCATCGATACAGATACAGGGTTTTCCGCTACGTGAAGCCACGTAGCGCGCATACGTAGTTATGCGCTTGTAAGCGCCGTGGCGAAAGCGAATACTACCGCCCAATGCGCTATCACGGCGCATCCATCGACCTCACGGGTCAATAACTAAGGAGACGCCATGAATCGGGCTTCCGGATTCCTGGTCTGGATCGCGCTCGCGCTGCTCGGCGCGTTCGCATTCGGCACCATCGCACTCGCGCACGGCGAGCGTATCAGCGCACTATGGATCGTCATCGCGGCGGTCTGCGTCTATCTCATTGCTTACCGGTTCTACTCGCGCTTCATCGCGGCGAAGGTCCTGCAACTCGACGGCCTGCGCATGACGCCGGCCGTTCGTCATAACGACGGCCTCGACTACGTGCCGACGAACAAATTCGTGCTCTTCGGCCATCACTTCGCGGCGATCGCGGGCGCGGGTCCGCTGGTCGGTCCGGTGCTCGCCGCGCAGATGGGCTACACGCCCGGCATGCTGTGGATTCTCGGCGGCGTGGTGTTCGCGGGCGCGGTGCAGGATTTCGTCGTCCTGTTCATCTCGACGCGCCGCGACGGCCGCTCGCTCGGCGATCTCATCAAGATGGAACTCGGCACCGTGCCCGGCGTGATCGCGCTCTTCGGCGCGTTCCTCATCATGGTGATCATTCTCGCGGTGCTCGCGCTGATCGTCGTGAAGGCGCTGACCAATTCGCCGTGGGGCACGTTCACGGTCGCGGCGACCATTCCGATCGCGCTCTTCATGGGCATCTACACGCGCTACATTCGTCCGGGGCGCATCGGCGAGGTGTCGATCATCGGTTTCGTCGGCCTGATGCTCGCGATCGTATATGGCGGGCAAGTAGCCGAATCGGCGACGCTCGCGCCGTACTTCACGTTCACGGGCGTGCAGCTCGTGTGGATTCTGATCGGCTACGGTTTCGTCGCGTCGGTGCTGCCGGTGTGGCTGCTGCTCGCGCCGCGCGATTATCTGTCGACGTTCCTCAAGATCGGCACGATTCTCGGCCTCGCGATCGGCATTCTGATCGTCGCGCCGGAGCTGAAGATGCCGGCCTTCACGAAGTTCGTCGATGGCAGCGGGCCGGTGTGGTCGGGCAATCTGTTCCCGTTCCTGTTCATCACGATCGCGTGCGGCGCGGTGTCGGGCTTCCACGCGCTGATCTCGTCGGGCACGACGCCGAAGATGATCGATAACGAAGTCAACATGCGCTTCATCGGCTATGGCGCGATGCTGATGGAATCGTTCGTCGCGATGATGGCGCTCGTCGCCGCCTGCGTGATCGAGCCGGGCGTGTATTTCGCGATGAACAGCCCCGCCGCGCTGCTCGGCTCGACGCCCGAAGCGGTTGCGCAGACCGTGTCGAGCTGGGGCTTCCTGCTGACGCCGGACATGCTGACGTCGACGGCGAAGGCGGTCGGCGAGACGACCATCGTGGCGCGTGCCGGCGGCGCGCCGACGCTCGCGGTCGGCATGGCGCACATTCTTCATCAGGTGATCGGCGGCCCGGCGATGATGGCGTTCTGGTATCACTTCGCCATCTTGTTCGAGGCGCTTTTCATTCTGACCGCCGTCGACGCCGGCACGCGCGCCGGCCGCTTCATGCTGCAGGATCTGCTCGGCACGTTCCATCCGGCGCTGCGCCGCACGGAGTCGCTGCCGGCCAATCTCGTCGCGACGGGGCTGTGCGTCGCCGCGTGGGGCTACTTCCTGTATCAGGGCGTGGTCGATCCGTTCGGCGGCATCAACACGCTGTGGCCGCTCTTCGGCATTTCGAACCAGATGCTCGCGGGCATCGCGCTGATGCTCGGCACCGTCGTGCTGTTCAAGATGAAGCGCGAGCGCTATGCGTGGGTCACGCTGGTCCCGACGATCTGGCTGCTCATCTGCACGCTGACGGCCGGCTGGCAGAAAATTTTCGACGCGAATCCGAAGGTCGGCTTTCTCGCGCACGCGGGCAAGCTGAAGGACGCGTACGACGCGGGCAAGGTCATGGCGCCGGCGAAGTCGCTCGCGGAGATGCAGCGCATCATCTTCAACGATTACGTCGATGCGGCGCTTGCCGGGCTGTTCATCTTCGTGGTGGTGAGCATCGCGGTGTACGGCGTGCTGGCGGTGCTGCGCGCGCGTCGCGAAGCGAAGCCGACGGTGCGCGAGACGCCTTTCGAGGCGATGCCCGCGGGTGCGGGCGCGGCGGTTCGTTCGAGCCACTAGGAGCGCGCGATGTTCAGCGATCTTCGACAAGCGGGACGGTATCTCGGCCAGACGATGCGTCTGATGGTCGGGATGCCCGATTACGACGCGTACGTCACGCACATGCAGACCACACATCCCGACAAGCCGGTGATGAGCTACGCGGAGTTTTTCCGCGAGCGTCAGGAAGCGAGGTATGGATCGGGAGCGGGGAAGTGCTGCTGAGTTGATGGCGCTTCGGATTGACGAGAACGCGACGGTGATGAGCCGTCGCGTTTTTTTTTGTGCGTGCGGAAATGTCCGTTGTGCCTATTCCATTCGGACGAGGCTAAAATGACCACTTAAAAATGACCATGGGCGCTATCATGAGTGTGAAGCGAGTTTCGAAATCGGAGTTCAAGGCCAAGGCGCTCGAGTACTTCCGGCTCGTGGAATCGACAGGAGAACATATCATTGTGACCGACCATGGAAAGCCCGTGCTCGAAGTCCGGCGTTACGAGAGTTCATCGCTGACGCCGCTGGAAGAACTGCGCGGAAGCGTGCTGTTTTGCGAAGATGCATTCGAACCGATCGGCGAGGACGACTGGGAGGCGTATCGATGATCGTGCTGGACACGCACACGCTTCTTTGGTGGATCGGCGGAGGGGCGCTCGGCAAAGCGGCGCGCGCGGCGATCAAGGAGGAATCGGGTGAAGACGGAGAAATCGTCGTCTCCGCCATCAGTGCGTGGGAGATTGCACTACTGGTGAGACGAGGCAAGATCGGATTATCGATGGACGTCGGCGACTGGGTCGAGCGGGTCGGTCGAATCGACGCTGTGCGGTTCATGCCGGTGGATAGCAGCATTGCCATCAGATCGATCGAACTGCCCGGCGACTTTCACAATGATCCTGCAGATCGCGTCATCGTCGCGACGGCGCGCGCGCTTTCGGCGCCCCTGGTGACAAGGGATCGGCTGATTCGCAAATACGAGCACGTCAGAACGATCTGGTAGACAAAAACAAAAAGGGCGGATGACCCAAGTCACCCGCCCTTCGCGTTTCTACACGTTCAACCGCAACTCAATTCACCGCCGCCGCCGTCTTCGCGCCCTTGTTCTTCTGCGTGCGGCCGATCTCTTCCAGCTTGATCTCCACATGCCGCGAGAACACGTATTCGGCCGGACGCTGCTTGTCGATCGGCAGATCCTTGGCGAATGCGCCCGTCGTACGCGGACCCGAAAGCGCGATCTTCGCGGCCTTCAGCGGATGCGCAACCGTATCCATCACGGCGGTCGCCTCGAAGCCGCAATGAACCATGCAGTCCGCGCACTTTTCATACTTGCCCGTGCCGTACTTGTCCCAGTCGGTGGTTTCCATCAGTTCCTTGAAGGTCTTCACGTAACCTTCGCCGACCAGATAGCAGGGCTTTTGCCAGCCGAACACCGTGCGCGCCGGGTTGCCCCACGGCGTGCACTGATACGTCTGGTTGCCCGCGAGAAAGTCGAGGAACAGCGTCGACTGGCTGAACGACCAGTTCTTGCCGTTATTGCCGCGCTTGAAGATTTCGCGGAAGAGATTCTTGGTCTTTTCGCGATTCAGGAAGTGCTGCTGATCCGGCGCGCGCTCGTACGCATAGCCCGGCGAAACCGTGATGCCATCGACGCCGATGGGGCCGAGCGTGTCGAAGAAATTCGCCACGCGCTCGGGTTCGGCATCGTTGAACAGCGTGCAGTTGATGTTCACGCGGAAACCGCGGCGCTTCGCTTCCTTGATGGCGGCGACGGCCTTGTCGTACGTGCCCGGCTGCGAAACCGAGTGATCGTGCGCCTCGCGGTCGCCGTCGAGATGCACCGACCAGACGAAGTACGGGCTCGGCTCGTAGTCGTCCATTTTCTTTTCCATCAGGAGCGCGTTCGTGCAGAGATACACGAACTTCTTGCGCGCCATGATGCCCTTCACGATCTGCGGCATTTCCTTGTGCAGCAAGGGTTCGCCACCCGCGATCGACACGACCGGCGCGCCGCATTCGTCGACGGCTTCGAGGCATTCCTGCAGCGACAGACGCTGGTTCAGGATCGGATCCGGATAATCGATCTTGCCGCAGCCGTTACAGGCGAGATTGCAGCGGAACAGCGGTTCCAGCATCAGCGCGAGCGGGTAGCGCTTGTTGCCCGTCAGGTGCTGCTTGAAGATGTAGGCGCCTACGCGGGCCTTCTGGAGCATCGGGATAGACAATTGCGTCCTCTCCTTATTCTTCGCGAATCGCGGTTGCCGCAACGGCGGCGACCGGCTGGGTGAGCTTCGCGGGGAGTTTGAATTCGACCTTTTCCTCACGGCCGTTCATCGTCGTGACTTCGACGTTTCCGAACGCGCGCAGGGCATCGATCACATGTTTGACCATTTCCTCGGGTGCCGAAGCGCCCGCGGTGATGCCGACCGTCTGCACATCGGCAAACCACTCCGGCTTGATCTCTGAACCGTCCGCGACGAGGTAGCTCGGAACGCCGGTCTCGGCGCCGATCTCCCGCAGGCGGTTCGAATTGGAACTATTGGTCGCGCCGACGACGAGCAGCACATCCACCTGGCTCGACAACTCGCGCACGGCGGCCTGGCGGTTCTGCGTCGCGTAGCAGATGTCGCGCGTGTCCGGGCCGACGATATCCGTGAAACGGCGCTGCAAGGCATCGATGATGCCGCGCGTGTCGTCGACCGAAAGCGTGGTCTGCGTGACGTACGCGACGGGCGTGTCCGGCGCGAGCGTCATCTTGTCCACTTCGCCTTCGCTCTGCACCAGCACGACTTCGCCCGGAATCTGCCCGATCGTGCCTTCCACTTCCGGATGACCCGCATGGCCGATGAGAATCAGCGTGCGTCCCTGAGACACGTACTGACGACCCTGCACGTGAACCTTCGTGACGAGCGGGCAGGTAGCGTCCAGCACGTCGAGCCCGCGCGTCTGCGCATCCTTTTCGACGCTCTGCGCGACGCCGTGCGCGCTGAAGATCGCAACCGCGCCGTGCGGCACTTCATCCAGCTCTTCGACGAAACGCGCACCCTTGCTGCGCAGGTTGTCGACGACATGACGGTTGTGAACGATTTCGTGACGCACATAGACGGGCGCGCCATGTCGTTCGAGGGCCCGATCGACGATTTCGATCGCACGGACCACACCCGCACAAAAGCCGCGGGGTTGAGCAAGGATGATACGCATATTCGAACGAACTCCGACTGACGCGGGTTTCGGGGTTAGCTGGCGCGAAGCTCGCGCTTTCCTTTGATTCGGCCTTCACGACGCCTCGGAAACGTCAGGAACGCGCCGGGAAAAGCAGACCGGAAAAAAAGACACGGTGATGTCCGTCTGCGCGCCGAAGATGACCGCGTATTCTAACCCGTTCCCTTTTTGGGTGCTCAATGCCCGCTTCACTGCGCGCCGCCGGCCGCCGCGCGCCAATACGACAATTTCGAGAACCCAGTAAACTGTCGAGCGCCCCCGAACCGCACGGCGGCACGACTTGCGCCGTTCGAAGGTTCCGGGCCGCGCTTGCGGCGCGGGCAAATGTGTGTCTTTTTCGCGCAACGCCTCGTCGATCGCGCCATCCGGCCGCGTCACCGTTTTCGAAATAATCGTTTATTCCATGCTACTGATCGCCTGGCTGTCTTTTTTGATCTGGATTGTGCTGCTGTTCGCCCGCGGCGGTTTCTGGCGCGCCGAGCCCGCGCCGGCGCTGTCCGTTACGACGGTCCACGCCGTCGGCAACGCGGAGATCGCGCGTCGCGGCGCGTGGCCCGCGCTCGTGGCCGTCGTGCCGGCGCGCAACGAGGCCGACGTCATCGGGCGCGCGGTCGGCTCGCTCGTGAAGCAGGACTATGCGGGCGCGTTCCATGTGATCGTCGTCGATGACCACAGCACCGACGGCACCGCCAGCGTCGCGCTCGCCGCCGCCCGCGAGCTCGGGCTCGAAGACCGTCTCACGGTGCTGACCGCGCAGCCGTTGCCGCCGGGCTGGTCGGGCAAGGTGTGGGCGCAGTCGCAGGGCATCGGCGCGATCGATTCGCTCGGGCTGCCCGCCGAGTTCCTGCTCCTGACCGACGCGGACATCCACCATCCCGCCGATGCCGCGACGCAGCTCGTCGCGCGCACGATTCTCGAAGACCGCGATCTGGTCTCGCTCATGGTGCGTCTGCGTTGCGATTCGCTCTGGGAAAAGATGCTGATTCCCGCGTTCGTGTTCTTCTTCGCGAAGCTCTATCCGTTCGCCTGGGTCAACGACGTGAAGAAACCAACGGCCGGCGCGGCGGGCGGCTGCATGCTCGTGCGCCGTTCGGCGCTGGTGGAGGCGGGCGGCATCGAGTCGATCCGTCAGGAACTGATCGACGATTGCAGTCTCGCCGCGCGCATCAAACATCGCGCGGGCCGCAACGACGCGCGCCCGATCCGCCTCGATCTCGCCGATCGCAGCGAATCGCTGCGTCCTTACGATAGCTGGCGCGATATCTGGAACATGATCGCCCGCACGGCGTTCACGCAATTGCGCTATTCGCCGTTGCTGCTCGCCGGCACCGTGCTCGGCATGGCGGTGATCTATCTCGCGCCGCCGGTGCTCGCGCTCGCCTACGGCGCGCGGGCCTGGCCCGCCTGCGCGGCGTGGGCGTTCATGTGCATCGCCTATGGTCCGACGCTGCGCCACTACCGCCGGTCTCTCTTGTGGGCGCCGCTTCTGCCGCTCGTCGCGTTGTTCTACGTGAGCGCGACGATCGGCTCGGCCGTGCGTTTCTGGAGCGGAAAAGGCGGGCAGTGGAAGGCGCGCGTGCAGGCGCCGACTCAGGAAGGTTCGTAAGCCGCGGCGGGCGCTTACTTCTTCGTCAACATGGCATACAGCTCGACGACCATGTTCGGCGAAAACGTGAACGGCACCCAGCCGTGCCCGGCGTGACGCATGACCAGCAGGCGGTCGCCGTTCGCGTATTTCTGCGTCGCCATGACCGGATTTTTGGTGGCCGCGAACCGCCATCCGGGCGCGATGCCGGCGGGCTGCTCCGGCGACATCGACGCGCGCACGTTCGACAATTCCTCGATAAGCTCCGAAACCCCTTCCGGACTCAGTTTCACCGTCTTGCCCGCGATCGTCATTTCAATCGCATCGCGCTGCGGGCGCGAGACGACGAGCGTGGGCGGCTCGTTCAAGCCGGGCGGTTCGGCGGGCGCGGCGGAATCGGCCGGTTCGCGTGCGTCGTGCAAAGCGGGCGGTTCGTCCGATTCGACGAATGGAGCGGCAGACGAGCCGGCGGATGATTCGGCAGATGCGGCGGCGTTCTGAAGGAGCGTGTCGAGGCTCGACTCCAGCGCGCCGAGCTGGTCTTGTAGGTTCATGCGAGTGTGTCTGTGTCTGGCAAGCGGGAAGCGAGGCAACGATTCTACCCGCTCGAATTTGGCGAGGTCGGCACAGGTTGTAACCAATTGCACCGAACGTGCGGATTACACGGCCGATTTTCGTCGGTCCAAAAACAAAACCGGCATCCCCGAGGAGATGCCGGTTCATCGGACGCGTGACGCCTTACTTCGCGCGCACGTGCTCGAGCGCGGCGTTGAGCGTCTTGCTCGGACGCATCACCGCTTCGAGCTTCTTCTCGTCCGGCATGTAGTAGCCGCCGATATCCGCCGCATTGCCCTGCACGGCGGCGAGTTCGTCGACGATCTTCTGCTCGTTCTCGGCAAGCGTCTTCGCGAGCGGCCCGAACAGTGCCGCGAGTTCCTTGTCCTCGGTCTGCGCGGCGAGCTCTTGCGCCCAGTACATCGCGAGATAGAACTGGCTGCCGCGATTGTCGAGCTGGCCGGTCTTCGGCGACGGGCTCTTGTTGTTGTCGAGCAGCTTGCCGGTGGCGGCGTCGAGCGCCTTCGCGACGAGCTTCGCACGCGCGTTGTCGTTCTTGATGCCGAGTTCTTCCAGCGACACCGCCAGCGCGAGGAATTCGCCGAGCGAGTCCCAGCGCAGGTGGTTTTCCTGCACGAGCTGCTGCACGTGCTTCGGCGCCGAGCCGCCCGCGCCCGTTTCGTACAGGCCGCCGCCCGCCATCAGCGGAACGATCGACAGCATCTTCGCGCTCGTGCCGAGTTCCATGATCGGGAACAGGTCGGTGAGGTAGTCGCGCAGGATGTTGCCGGTGACCGAAATCGTGTCCATGCCGCGAATCACGCGTTCGAGCGTGTAACGCATTGCGCGCACTTGCGACATGACGTGAATGTCGAGGCCCTCGGTGTCGTAGTCCTTCAGGTACGTCTCGACCTTCTTGATGAGTTCGGCTTCGTGCGGACGATACGGGTCGAGCCAGAACACGGCGGGCGTGCCCGAGTTCTTCACGCGCGTGACGGCGAGCTTCACCCAGTCGCGGATCGGTGCGTCCTTCACGAGGCACATGCGCCAGATGTCGCCCTTCTCGACTTCCTGCGTGAGCCCTTCGACGACTTCGTTCGTCGCGTTATCGACGATGCGCGCGGTGCCGTCTTCCGCGATTTCGAAGGTCTTGTCGTGCGAGCCGTACTCTTCGGCCTTCTGGGCCATCAGGCCGACGTTCGGCACCGTGCCCATGGTCTTCGGATCGAACGCGCCGTTGGTCTTGCAGAAGTTGATGATTTCCTGATAAATGCGCGCGAACGTGCTTTCCGGAATCAGGCACTTCGTGTCTTGCGGACGACCGTCCGCGCCCCACATCTTGCCGCCGGCGCGGATCATCGCGGGCATGGAAGCGTCGACGATGACGTCGTTCGGCGCGTGCAGGTTCGAGATGCCCTTGGCCGAATCGACCATGGCGAGCGCCGGGCGGTGCTCGTGGCACGCGTGCATGTCGCGGATGACTTCGTCGCGCTGCGATTCCGGCAGCGTCTCGATCTTCGTGTACAGATCGACCAGACCGTTGTTCACGTTGATGCCGAGCTCTTCGAAGAGCTTCGCGTGCTTCGCGAACGCGTCTTTATAGAACACCTTCACGGCGTGGCCGAAGACGATCGGGTGCGAGACCTTCATCATGGTCGCCTTCACGTGCAGCGACAGCATGACGCCCGTCTTGCGCGCGTCTTCCATCTGTTCTTCGTAGAACTCGACCAGCGCCTTCTTGCTCATGAACATGCTGTCGACGATCTCGCCGTCCTGCAGCTTGACCTTCGGCTTCAGCACGATGGTCTCGCCGCGCTTCGTGACGAGCTCCATGCGCACTTCGCGGGCTTTGTCGTTCGTGATGGACTTTTCGCCGTGATAGAAGTCGCCATGCTTCATGTGCGCGACGTGCGTGCGCGAAGCCATGCTCCACTCGCCCATGCTGTGCGGATGCTTCTTCGCGTAGTTCTTCACGGCGAGCGGCGCGCGGCGGTCCGAGTTGCCTTCGCGCAGAACCGGATTCACGGCCGAGCCGAGACACTTGCCATAGCGCGCGCGGATGGCTTTCTCTTCGTCGTTCTTCGGCTCTTCGGGGTAGTCGGGCAGCTTGTAGCCCTTCGACTGCAGTTCCTTGATCGCGCTCGTCAACTGGTGCAGGGACGCGCTGATGTTCGGCAGCTTGATGATGTTCGTGTCGGCGCCTTGCGTGAGTTCGCCGAGCTTCGCGAGGTTGTCGGGAACCTTCTGCTCGTCGGTCAGGAATTCGGGGAATTCGCCCAGGATGCGCGCGGCCACCGAGATGTCGCTCGTCGCGACGTTGACGCCCGCCGGCGCGGTGAAGGCACGGATGATCGGCAGAAAGGCGCTGGTCGCGAGCAGCGGAGCTTCGTCGGTCAGGGTGTAGATGATGGTGGGTTGCTGATTACTCATCGCTTGTCTCGACATCCGAAAACAGGTTGAAAAAACCGCCGGCCTCGGCACCCCTCCGGCAACAAACCGCTATTCTGCCTGATTTTGCGGGGTGCGCGTGTGAATCTCGCCGCGCGAGAACGGCCAAAACGGGCGTTTTTCTTGCTATATCAATAACTTAACGTTTTTCAAGTCTTATACAAGAGTTGCGATCTTGTGCCGCGTTGCGCCAGCCGGAACGTTTCACGAAATGATTCCGTGCTTCATCTGGCGAGATACCCGTTCGCGCGGAACCAGTCGAGCGCGTCCTTCAAACCTTCCCGGTACGGCCGCGCGCGGTAGCCCAGTTCGCGTTCGGCCTTCGCCGACGTGAAGTACATCTTGTTCTTCGACATGCGCAACGCATCGCGCGTGACCATCGGTTCCTTGCCGGTCAGCTTGGCGATCAGTTCCGCGCCCAGGGCCACCGGATAAAGCGGCCCGCGCGGCAGCCTGATGGTCGGCGGCTTGCGGCCGACGAATCCGGCGATATCCGCGAGCATTTGCTGCAAGGGCAGATTCTCGCCGCCGAGGACGTACCGCTCGCCCGTCTTGCCGCGCTCCAGCGCCAGAAAGTGCCCGTTCGCGACATCGTCCACATGCACGAGATTCAGGCCCGTATCGACGAAGGCGGGAATCTTGCCCGTCGCCGCTTCGACGATGATGCGCCCGGTTGGTGTCGGGCGCACGTCGCGCGGGCCGATCGGGGTCGACGGATTCACGATCACCGCGGGCAGCGCGTTCTCCGCGACCATGCGCTCGACGGCGCGCTCCGCGAGCACCTTGCTGCGCTTGTAGGCGCCGATGGTGCTCGCCGGATCCGACGGCTTCGTCTCGTCGGCGATCGCGCCGGAACTCGTCACCTTCAGCGTCGCGACGCTGCTGGTATAGACGATGCGCTCGACGCCTTCGGCCAGCGCCGCGCGCATCGTCGCCTCGGTGCCTTCGAGATTCGCGCGCTCGATCTCGCTCGGGTCCGGCGCCCAGATGCGGTAATCGGCCGCGACGTGAAACAGGAAGCGCACGCCCTTGAGCGCGGCGCGCATCGACGCCTCGTCGCGCATGTCGCCGACGACGATCTCCGCGTTCAGCGATTCGACGTTCTTGCGCGGGCTCGTCTTGCGCACGAGCACGCGCACGTTGAAACCGCGTTCGATCGCGAGCCGCGCGACCGCCGACCCGACAAACCCCGAGGCGCCGGTGACGAGCACGCGAGAGCCGGAAAAATCAGTCATTCTTACCTCGTTGAAAATTACTGGCGCGGCGGTTTTCGTAACAACTGCCGCGCGGGAAAGCATGCGCCGATCGGCTGCAAAGCCCGATGTGACAAGGGCTTGCGGCTCATGCTAAGGTCCGTGCCTGCTGCCGGCGCGAGGCCCGCGCAAAACGTAAACACAACCGGTGGACGATGCCTCAAGACACTCGAAACTTAAGCTCCTGGATTTACTTCGCCATCGCGCTCGCGCTCGTTGTCGTGTTCAGCATCGACGTGCTCACGCCGATGCGCGTCGCAATCTGGATCTTCTACGTGCTGCCCGTCGTGCTGTGCGTCTGGGCCGACAAGCCATCGGTGCCGATCGTCACCGCGGGCGCATCCGCGGCGCTGATGATCGCAGGATACGCACTCTCCGCCAGCATCGATCCGAACACGAGCCGCGAAGTGCTCCAGATCAACCGCGCGATGGGCATCGTCGTGCTGCTCGCGCTCGCGGCGGTGGCGCATCTATATATCAAATCGCGGCTGGCCGTACAACGCACGACGTGGCTTCAGCAAGGCATCGTGCAACTCGGCGTGAAGCTGCGCGGCGAGCAGTCTCCGGCTTCGATCGGCGTGAGCATTCTGCGTTCGATCATTCCGTACGTGGAAGCGAAAGTCGGCGTCGTCTATGCGCTCGAAGGCGATGCGCTCATGCGCGTGGGGGCGTGGGCGCTGCCGGACGAGGGCGGCGCGCCGGAGAAGATCGCGCGCGGCGAAGGGCTCGTCGGCCAGGCGATCGAAGAAGCGCGCGTGCTCGAACTGCGCGACGCGTCGTCGCATTATCTGAAAGCCGGTTCCGCGCTCGGATCGGCGACGGCATCGCACGTGCTGATCGCGCCGCTTTTCGCCGACGGCGACGTCGCGGGCGCGATCGAACTCGGCTTCGTCGGCAGCGAAGGGCGTTTCGGCGATGCGCGCGCGCTCCTCGACATGGCATCGGAACCCATCGGCATGGCGCTGCGTTCGGCGCGTTATCGCGCGCGGCTCGTCGAACTGCTCGAAGAGACTCAGCGGCAGAGCGAGGAATTGCAGGTGCAGCAGGAAGAACTGCGCGTGTCGAACGAGGAACTCGAAGAGCGCGGCCGCGCGCTGCAGGATTCGCAGGCACGTCTCGAACAGCAGCAGGCGGAACTCGAACAGACCAACGTGCAGCTCGAAGAGCACACGCAGCATCTGGAACGGCAGAAGGCCGAGCTGTTGCAGGCGCAGCAGGAACTGACCGCGAACGCGCTGGAAATGGAGCGCGCGAGCCAGTACAAGTCGGAGTTCCTCGCGAACATGTCGCACGAACTGCGCACGCCGCTCAACAGTTCGCTGATTCTCGCCAAGCTCCTGCAGGACAACAAGCACGGCAACCTGACCGACGAGCAGGTGCGCTACGCGGCGACGATCCATTCGTCGAACAGCGATCTGCTTTCGCTCATCAACGACATTCTCGATTTGTCGAAGGTCGAGGCGGGACAAATGGACGTGCAGTTCGCGCCGACTTCCGTCGATTCGATCCTGCAGACGCTGCGGCAGACCTTTGCGCCGGTCGCCGGAAACAAGGGGCTCGAATTCGTCACGCAGCACGGCGAGAACGTGCCGCAGTACTTCGTCACCGACAGCCAGCGCCTTCTTCAGATCCTGCGCAATCTGCTGTCCAACGCGTTCAAGTTCACCGAGCGCGGCAGCGTGACGGTCGCGGCCGAGCGCGCGGGCGACAACGCGCTGCGTTTCGACGTGCGCGACACGGGCATCGGCATCGCGCGCGAGAAGCAGGACATGATTTTCCAGGCGTTCCAGCAAGCCGACGGCACGACGAGCCGCAAATACGGCGGCAGCGGCCTCGGGCTGTCGATTTCGCGCGAGTTTTCGCGGCTGCTCGGCGGCTCGGTGTCCGTGTCGAGCGAAATCGGGCAGGGCAGCGTGTTTTCGGTGACGCTGCCGATCGCCGCGCGCGAAGGCACCGTCACCGCGAAGCTCGAAACGATCGGCACGACGAGCGAGCCGGCGCCGATGCCCGCGCCGGCGCCCGTGCCGCCGCCGCCCGTTCAGACGCCGGTTGCGATGCCCGAGCCGATGGCCATCGCCGACGATCGCGCCGACCGCAAGCGACCGGATCGCGTGATTCTCGTCATCGAGGACGATCAGCCGTTCGCCGGCATTCTCTACGATCTCGCCCACGAACTCGACTTCGACTGCGTGCACGCCGCCACGGCGACGCAAGGCGTCGAGCTCGCGCGCTCGCTTCAGCCGAACGGCATTCTGCTCGACATCGGCTTGCCGGACCAGTCGGGACTCACGGTGCTCGAATGGCTGAAGCACGATCCGCTCACGCGCCACATCCCGATTCACGTCGTCTCCGCGACCGATCACGCCGATGTCGCGCTGCATCTGGGCGCGATCGGCTATACGCTCAAGCCGAGCGCGCGCGACGACCTCGCCCGCGCGATCCGCAAGCTCGAAGCGCGTTCGGCGCAAGGCATGCGCCGCGTGCTGGTCGTCGAGGACGATCCGGCGCTGCGGCAGAGCATTCACGCGCTGCTCGCGAGCGAGACGGTCGGCATCGTGGAAGCGGGATCGATCGCGGAGGCCATCGAGGAGATGCAAAGCGCGACGTTCGACTGCGTCGTGATGGATCTCGCGCTGCCCGACGGCTCCGGCTACGAATTGCTCGAACGCGTGTCGGCGGGCGGCGGGCAGGCGTCGCCGCCGGTGATCGTCTATACGGGACGTTTGCTGTCGCAGGAAGAGGAGCAGCGCCTGCGCCGATATTCGAAATCGATCATCATCAAGGGAGCGAAGTCGCCGGAGCGTCTGCTCGACGAAGTCACGCTGTTCCTGCATAGCGTGGAAAGCGCGTTGCCGCCCGAGCAGCAGCGCATGCTGCGCGCGGCGCGTCAGCGCGACGACGTGTTCGAGGGCCGCACGATCCTGCTCGCCGAAGACGACGTGCGCAACATCTTCGCGCTCTCGCGCGTGATCGAGCCGCTCGGCGCCACGCTCGAAATCGCGCGCAACGGGCGCGAGGCGCTCGAAGCGCTCGCGCGCCGCGGCGACATCGACCTCGTGCTGATGGACATCATGATGCCCGAGATGGATGGCCTCACCGCGATGACCGAGATCCGCAGGCGCACGGAATTCGCACGCCTGCCGATCATCGCGCTGACGGCGAAGGCGATGCCGAGCGATCGCCAGAAATGTCTCGAAGCGGGTGCGGACGATTACATATCCAAGCCCATCGACGTGGATAAGCTCGTGTCGCTGTGCCGCGTCTGGCTGCGCCAGCGATGAACGGAGTCCTCTCTCAGATGAATGACGGCCGCCACGACGAAGAAGCGACGTTCGACATCGAACTGAAGCTGATTCTGGAAGCGATCTACCTGCGCTATCAGCACGACTTCCGGCATTACTCCGTGAGTTCGCTGAGACGCAGGCTCGCGCAGGCCGTGCATGATTTCGGCCTGCCGACGCTGTCGCATCTTCAGGAGCGCATCCTGCGCGACCCGGCGCTGTTCGCGCGGCTCTTTCAGTACCTCACGGTGCAGGTGAGCGAGATGTTCCGCGACCCGCAGTATTTCCGCGCGATCCGCGAGCAGGTGGTGCCGATTCTGCAGACCTATCCGTCGATCAAGGTGTGGGTCGCGGGATGCAGCAGCGGCGAGGAGTTGTGGTCGCTCGCCGTGCTGTTCGCCGAAGAGAAGATCGCGGACCGCACCGTTTTCTACGCGACCGACATCAACGCCGAAGCCTTGCGTCAGGCGGAGAACGGCATCTATCCGCTGGAGCGCATGGCGGGCTTCAGCCAGAACTATCTGGCGGCGGGCGGCAAGCGCTCGCTGTCGGACTACTATCACGCGGCTTATGGCGCGGCGAAGTTCTCGCAGACGCTGAAGTCGCGCGTCGTGTTCGCGGATCACAGTCTCGCGACGGACAGCGTGTTTCTCGAAGCGCATCTGGTGTCGTGCCGCAACGTGCTGATCTATTTCGATCGCGCGCTGCAGGATCGCGCGCTCGGCCTTTTCAGCGATTCGCTCGTGCGGCGCGGCTTCCTCGGTCTCGGCAGCAAGGAGAGCCTGCGCTTTTCCACGTACGCAGACCGTTTCGCGGACTTCAATCCGCGCGAGCGGCTTTACCAGAAGGTGTGACGATGTTCGACGCGGACCGCATCGGGGCAGTCGTGATCGGCGCATCGGCGGGCGGCGTCGAGGCGCTCAATCAGTTGCTGCCCGGCTTGCCGAAGGCGTTCGCGCCGCCGCTGCTCGTCGTGGTGCACGTGCGTCAGGGGCAGCCGAGCCTTCTGCCCGGATTGTTCGCGTCGCGCTGCGAGCTGGCGATCGAAGAGCCGTTCGACAAGGACGAGATCGCGCCGGGCACCATCTATTTCGCGCCGCCGGGCTATCACATGCTCGTCGAGTCGGAAGGCGGCGCGGCGCCGGCGATCGCGCTGTCGGTCGATCCGCCCGTGCGCTTTTCGCGGCCGTCGGTGGATGTGCTGTTCGAATCGGCGGCGCATGCGTACGGCGAGCGGCTGCTCGGCATCGTGCTGTCGGGCGCGAACGACGACGGCGCGCGCGGCGCACGCGCGATCCGCGATGCGGGCGGCACATGCTGGGCGCAGGATCCGGCGACGGCGACCGCGCCCGCGATGCCGCTCGCGGCCATCGCGCAAGGCGCGGTGAACGAAGTGCTCACGCTGGATCACATGGCGATGCGGCTCACGCAATGCATCGGCTACAGGCAATGAAGGAAGCAAGGAGTCACCAGATGACGCAACCCATCCACGTGCTGATCGTCGACGACATCCGCAACAACATCACCGCGCTCGAAGCGTCGCTCGCGCGGCCGGATCTGTCGGTGCTGAAAGCCGAATCGGGACCGGCGGCGCTGGAGCTTCTGCTCAAGCACGAGGTCGCGCTCGCGATTCTCGACGTCAACATGCCCGGCATGGACGGGTTCGAACTCGCCGAGCTGATGCGCGGCAGTCCGCGCACCGCGCACGTGCCGATCATCTTTCTCACGGCGACGGCGCAGGACGCGAGCCGCACCTTTCGCGGCTATGAAGCGGGCGCGGTGGACTTTCTCTACAAGCCCTTCGATTCGCGCATCCTCAACTCGAAGGTCGATGTGTTCATCCAGATCGAGCGCCAGAAGCAGCAGCTCGCGACGCAACTCGCAACCGTGCAGCAACTGCTCGACGCGAACGAGATGCTGATGGCCGTGCTCGGTCACGACCTGCGCACGCCGCTGTCGGCGGTGATCGCGTCGGCGGAATATCTCGCGCGCTTCGTGCCGGACGAGAACGTCGCGAACATCGGCACGCGCATCAAGTCGAGCGGCATGCGCATGGTCCGCATGGTCGATCAGTTGCTGAACCTCGCGCGTCTGCGCGGCGGGCGCGTCACATTGCAGCCGCGCGCGGTGGAATTGATGACGCTTGCAAAGAACATCGTCGACGAATACGAGGCGCGCGTCGGCAAAGGGCGCATCTTCGTGCTGCGTCAGGGCGATACGCTTCTGCAAGGCGACGGCGATCTGCTTTCACAGGTGTTTTCGAATCTCATCGGCAACGCGCTGCAGCACGGTCTTGAAGGCTCGGCGATTCAGGTGCGGCTCGACGGCAACGCCGACGACGTGACCATCACCGTGCAGAACGCGGGCGAGATTCCCGCCGACGTCCTGCCGACGATCTTCGCGCCGTATCGCTCGGGCCGGCGTCAGCATGAATCGAGCGGGCTCGGGCTCGGGCTCTATATCACGCGCGAGATCACGCAGATGCACGGCGGCGACGTCGGCGTGCGCTCCGCGGCCGATTCCGGCACGGTCTTCGAAGTGACGCTGCCGCGCGTGCCGCATCCGCGTTCGGGCGAGCGCGCGGACGTGGCGCAGCCTTTCCGCCTGAGTTGAGGAGCGTGTCTACAATGCGGCGTATCGACATCTGAAAGGAGAAAGCACGATGCCAGGCCCGGATCTGGATACGAGAATCGAAACCTATTACGTGCGGGTGCGCGGCGTCGTGCAGGGCGTCGGCTTCAGGCATTACACGGTCAGAAAGGCGCATGCGCTCGGCGTGCGCGGCTGGGTCGCCAATCTCGACGACGGCTCCGTCGAAGCCATCGTGCAGGGCGCGGCCAATCAGGTCGATCTGATGCTGGAATGGCTGCGGCGCGGGCCGCCGCATGCCCGCGTCACCGACTTCCACAACGAAGAGCGCCACGTCGAGAAGCGTTACGAGCGCTTCGAGCAGCACTGAGTCATCGCGCGACCAGCAAACTCTCCGCGAATCGCCATTCCTCGTCGCGCCACTGATGCGTGCATTCGAAGCCCGCGTCGGCGGCGATCGGCGCGACTTCATCGGCTGCGTACTTGTGGCTGCTTTCCGTCCAGATCGTCTCGCCCTCGCGGAACTCGACGCGCAGGTCCGCGCCGCGCACGCGCACGGCCAGCGCACGCTTCGCGCGTAAATGCATTTCGATGGCGCGCGCATCCGGATTGAAGCGCGCGACGTGCTCGAAGGCATCGAGCGGAAAGTCGCCGCCGAGTTCGCGATTGATCCGCGCGAGCATGTTCAGGTTGAACGCGGCCGTGACGCCGATCGGATCGTCGTACGCGGCGACGAGCACCGGCAGCGGCTTGATGAGATCGGTGCCGAGCAATAGCGCGTCGCCGGGCTGGAGCATGCCGCGGATCGAGCGCAGGAACTTCGTCGCCGCGAGCCGCGCGAAATTGCCGATGGTGCTGCCGAGAAACAGCACGAGCAGTCTTTCGCCGTCCTTGCGCTTCGAACTGACTTCCGACAATCCCGCGAGGTAATCGCGCTCGTGTCCGACGATCGACACGCGCTCGATGTCGCTCAGTTCGCGCCGGCACAACTGCAAGGCGGTGCGAGAAATTTCAATCGGATGGTAAGCGGTGGGCTGCTTTTTACACAGCGCTTCGAGAATGAGGCGCGTCTTGCGGCCGCTGCCGCTGCCGAGTTCGGCCACCTGGATATCGCCCGGCATGGCCGCGACGATGTCCGTCGCATGCGCCTTCAGCACGCGTTCTTCGGCGCGCGTCACGCCGTATTCCGGCAGCGCGGTGATCACTTCGAAGAGGGCCGAGCCCACTTCGTCATACAGATACATCGAAGGCAATTCTTTTTGCGGACGCTTGCTGAGTCCTACGTACACGGCCTCTGCGAAGGCGTTGGAAAAGCGGGGCGACAAGGCAGGTTGAGTCATGACGTCTCCATCGATGCGGCGTTTTCTTCGCGTGCCGTCGTCGAACATGACGGCACGGCGCGTGTTGCTGCGGATGCAATGACGTGGGCGGCGGTGTTCCTACGTTGCTGCCGCCCGGACTTCCGGATTGGACCGACAAGGGTCGCCGATCATCGTGACCGGCTAAAGACAACTGCAAGTGACAGCGATCGAGCGGCGGGGTTCATGCGCAAATGCGATGCATGAAGGAAGCAAAAAGCGGGCACGTCCGGAAAATTTCGATTGAAGCGGGTTTTGAAAAAGACGCGCGCGCTGCGTTTAGAATGCGCGTTCACGTTTCGTTCGGCTTGCATTCACCTTCAGCGCGCAGCGCCTTTTTCGATGAATCAGCATGACCTCGCGCGCGGCATCGCGCTGTCCGTTGCCGCTTCCGCGCTCTTCGCGCTCATGTCCGGCTATACGACGTGGCTCGCGCCGCTCGACGGGCTCGACATCTTCGCGTGGCGTATCGTGTGGACATTGCCGGGTGCGCTCGCGCTCGTCGCGCTGCGCAAGCGCTGGCCGCAATTATGCGCGCTCGTCGCGAGGCTCGCCAAAACGCCGCATCAACTGCTGATGTTCGCCGCCGCCGCCGCGCTGCTCGGCGTGCAGTTGTGGATCTTTCTCTGGGCGCCATTGCACGGACGCGCGCTCGAAGTATCGCTCGGCTATTTCCTCCTGCCTCTCGCGATGGTGCTGCTCGGCCGCTTCCACTACGGCGAGCGGCTCGACCGTTTCCAGTGGGCGGGCGTCGCGGCGGCGGCCGTGGGCGTCGCGCATGAGTTGATCGTCACGCATGCGTTCGCGTGGCCGACGCTCGTCGTGATGCTCGGCTATCCGCCGTACTTCGTGTTGCGCCGGCGGCTCAACGCCGATCCGCTCGTGTCGTTCGCCGTCGAAATCATGCTGATCGCGCCTGTTGCCGCCGTCATGCTGATCGTGCGCGGCTCGTTCGCCGAGGTCGCGGGCGACCCTCGTCTCGGCTTGCTGCTCTTGCCCGGACTCGGCGCGTTGAGCACGATCGCGCTCGCGTCGTATCTGCGCGCGAGCCGTCATCTGCCGCTCGCGCTCTTCGGCATTCTCGGATACGTGGAGCCGGTGCTGCTCGTGGGCGTCGCGGTCTTGCTGCTCGGCGAGCCGTTTTCGGCGCGGCAACTCGGCACTTATGTGCCGATCTGGATCGCCGTCGTGCTGACCGGCGTGCACAGCGCGCGTCTTTTGATACGGGAGCGCTCGCGCAAGCGCGCTTTGCCGATGAGCGAGCATCACGCGAGTGTCGAGCATGAGACCGTCGCGGAGGAAATCGAGCGCGTGGACTGATCAACGCGCGGCGCGCGTTTCGATGGCGTCGTGCAGATCGCGCATGAGGCCGAGGCCGAACATAAACTCGACGAGAATGAAGAGCGGCCCGATCAACAAGCCGATGAGATCGTCGACGAAGGCGGGCTTGCGATGCTCATAGCGCACGTGCCCGACGAACTGAAACATCCAGCCGATCACGAACATGCCGATGCCGATCGCAAGCCAGCTTCCCGTGCTTTGCGACGCGGCCCATTGCCCGAACGCCGCGCTCAGCGCGGACACGATACCCATGCCGATGCCGAGCGGCACATCGAGCCAGAGATAGTAGAGCGTGGCAAGGGCGAACAGCACCCAGGCGGGCGTGAGCAAGAACGCGCCCGACAAGACGGGCCACGCGGGACGGCTCAGCAACGCGGCAATCGCGAGCACGATAAGCGGAATGCCGATGAAGTGCGTGGCGATATTGCGCTTGTCGCGATGATATTCGGCGTACCGCGATAACTGATCGGTCAGCGTGCGCATGTCGGGCGTCTCCTTTCGTGTTCTTTTATTTCACGAATGATAAGCCGCGCGGCGATATCGGCAAGTAGAGCATTTCCTTTAGTCGCGCGGAAATCCTTCGACTAAAGCGGACGCAAAAAAGGCGAGCCCGAAGGCTCGCCTGATTCGAACGCACTGGCTTGTTGATATGCAATGCCCAGTGCGCGATGCGATAACGCCGGCCTCCCTTACTTCTTCGCCGCGTCCACCTTCGCATCGGCGGCCGTCTTGTTAGCGTCGCTTTGCGCCTCGACTTTTTCCTTGTCGGCCTTCGCTTGCGCCACGTTGGCATCCTTCGCTGCATCCTGCTTCTTTTTATCGGCCTTGGACTGCGCAGCATGCTTCTTCTTGTCGGCTTTCGCCTGTGCCTTGGTGGCATCACCGCGGGCGTCGGAAGCCTGTTCCGGCGTGGTCGCCTGCGCTACCTTCGCGGCTTCCTTGTTGGCGTCGGCTTGCGCCGATGCCTTGTCCTCGTTCGCCGATGCCTGCGCCTTCGCGGCATCGTGCTGTGCGTCGGCCTTCTTCTTGTTGGCGGTCGCCTGAGCCTCGGCTTTTTCGTTGTTTGCCTTCAGTTGCGCTTTGCCGGCATCGGTTGCGGCGGTTTGCGCGAATACGGTGGTGACGAGCATGGCGGATGCGAGAGCAGCGACGATCTTCTTCATGGTTTGAAACTCCCTTGATCTCTTCTTTGAGGACACGTGGCACGCAGTGCGCCGCGTTGACGATGAAAACGCCGCGTCCGTCGAATGAGTTGACATCGTTCTGGTGACAAACGGTAACCAGTGGCTAGCAAATGAAACCGCATGCGGTAAAAGCGGAGTGCGTTTCTGGAATGTGATGGATCGGGTTACCGGCCAAGGCATAAAGCCTGTTACGTTTAGCCGAATTCAATTCTATTTGTAACGACGCTTAGGGTAATTCGGTATCCAAATCGAATTGCTTTGCTCGTGCCTTTGAGGCGCGCTATTTGTAATCGTTGAAATGCAAGGTTACCAATCGCTGCAGTTATTTCTTAGCTGTCCGCTTAAGATGATTTCCATGAACCCGACCAAACGGGAATTGGAGAAGCTCATGAAGCGCGCAGCACTTGTCTTGTTGATGATCGGCAGTTTGACGGTGGCGGGCGAGGCGTCGGCGCATGGATACGGCGGCGGACATCGCGGCGGCGGTGGCGGTAACGGCGGTGCGATCGTCGGCGCGTTGATTGGCGGCGCCGTGCTGGGTGCGCTGGTGACGTCCGTCGCGAATGCACAGCCTGCGTATGCGCAACCCGTGTATCAGCAACCCGCGTACGCGCAGCCGGTTTATGCACAACCGGCACAGCCGCCTGGCTACTGCTACGACAACTATCGCGGCGCCTATGTGCCCTGCGGTTATTGATCCGGCGCCACGCGCGGCACGTCCCTTGCGCTGATGCGGACACGGTCGTCGCATTCAATGATGCGCAACGGCCGCCACGCAACCTTGGGAGACTTGCAATGAACGCGACGACGAAGAAGCTGGTGATTTCCGCGCTGATGCTGGGCTTGTCCGGCGGTGTCTATGCGCAGGCGGGCGGCGGCGGTGGCGGCGGAGCCGCTGCGGGCGGTTCGATGGGCGCAGGCGGCAACGGTTCGTCCGGGTCCGGCTCGGCGGCGGGCGGAAAGGGCGGTGGCGTCGGCATGGGCGGCGCCGGGGTGGGCGGATCGCAAGACGGTTCGACGGGCACCGGCGTCAAGAGCGGAATGGGCAACGACGCGACCAACGGCATGAGCCAGGATCAGGGCACCGTCAAGCGCAGCGCGCCGAACAACGGCAACATGAATTCGGGCGGCACCGGCGGCCAGAAGAGCTATTGAAGTGGAAAAATGCAGCGTGCCTGCGGGTGCGATCGCCGCGGCGTCATCGGGACGTGAAAGCGGCATCCGCCTGACGGCGGCGCGCATGAATCGACGGTTGCTTATTGAGCGTTCGCCAATGCCGTATCGACGGATGCAGCCGGTTCGAACGTTTTCACACGCAAGTTGACCTTTTCGGCGTAGGCGCGCGAGCCGCCGTAGCTCTTCAGCGCGGCGTCGACATCGCCCTGGGCGGATTTCACGTAGCCGTGCAAGATCGCCGAGCCGGTCTCGATGTTGTCTTCGGGGTCGGTCAAATCCACGTTGCGCACGAGCTTCTTGTGCGCCGACGGCACCACTTGCATCAAACCCGTTGCGTTATTCGGTCCTCGCGCCGTTTCCTTGAAGCGCGATTCGATCGAGATGATGGCGAGCAGCAGCGCCGGCGGAAGCGAATATTTCGATGCCGACGACATCACCGCCGCCGCGATGGTCTGTGCCTTCTCCCGCGCCACGCCGAATTTCCGCGTGAGCATTTCCGAAATCTTGTGATTGGCCTGCTCGGACTTCGGGTCCGGCTGGGCGGCGGATTGCGCGGCCGCTTCGCTTGCGGCGAACGGGTTTTCCTGGGCCAGCGCGGTGTGCGCGGCGCTCAGCGAAACGGCAAGGGCGGCGAAGATAGGAAGAAAGCGGCGCATCGGACTGTCGGATCAAAGCGGAATCGCATTATATCCAGATGAAAAACCCTTGTGGATCATGGACTTGTCTTAAATCTGATGTTTCATTTTACGAATCGGAATGAATTACGTGCGTTCCGCCCGCTTCGCCGATGGCGCCGAAATGCCCTCGCCGGCGTCTTCCGAGAGGCGCGCGAACATCGGCAATGAGGCCAGGACGACGAGCGCCGTCACGATGAATCCGCATGCGAGTTGCCAGCGCTCGGTGTGCGCGTTGCCGGAAATAAGCATCGTCGCCTGGATCGTGCCGGCCGCGACCGTCACGCCGACCGCCTTCATCAACTGCTGCGCGGTGCCCTGAAACGAGGTCGCGGCGGCGAGGCGCGGCTTGGGCACATCGGCGAACGCGAGCGCGCCCATCGTCGCGAAACTGAGCGAGCGGCCGAGCCCGCCCAGCAAAAGCAGCAGGAAGATCGCGATGGCGGGCCACGCCTGCGACATCGTCGAGCAGACGAGCAGCACCGTCGCGAACACGACGCTGCCCGTGCACAGCACCGTGCGGACCGAAAAGCGCCGCAGCGCGAGCGCCGTCATCGGACGCATGCAGAAGGAGCCGAGCGCGCTCGCGAACGTGACGAGACCGCTCGCGGTCGCGCTATAGCCGAAGCCCGTCTGAAGCGTGAGCGGCACGAGAAAGGGCAGCGCGCCCGCGCCGGCGCGAAACAGGCTGCCCGCGACCGTCGCCGCGTGAAAAGTCGGGATCGACAGCAGCGAAAAGTCGATGGCGGGATTCGCCACGCGGCGGCAATGCAGCACCGTCACGCGAAACAGCAGCAGCCCGACCGCGGCGCAGATCCACGGCACGCCGGCGGGCAGCACGCCGCGCCCCGCGCTCTCGATGCCGATCATGAACAGACTGAGCGATGCGCCCGACAGCAGCATGCCGCGCAGATCGGGCGGCGTCCGCACGTCGGGCGGCGACGGCGGCAGCAGCTTCCACGTGAGCAGCAGGCCCGCGATGCCCACCGGCACGTTCACCCAAAAGATGCTGCGCCACGAGAGCGCGTCGGTGAGAAAGCCGCCGAGCGGCGGTCCGAGCAAGGGGCCGACGAGCGCGGGCATCGTGAGCCACGTCGTCGCCAGCAGGAGTTCTTCGCGCTTGACGCCGCGAAACAGGATCAGGCGGCCGACGGGCACCATCATCGCGCCGCCGAGACCCTGGACGACGCGCGCGGCCAGCAATTGCGGCAGATTCATCGCGGCGGCGCACGCGACGGACGCCAGCGTGAACGTTGCGATCGCCCACATGAACACGCGGCGCGCGCCGAAGCGGTCGGCGATCCAGCCGCTCGCGGGGATGAACACGGTCAGCGCGACGAGATACGCGGTGATCGCGCTGGACAAATGCACGGGATCGACCTGGAGATCGCGGGCCATCGTCGGGATGGCGGTCGCGACGATCGTGCCGTCCATGTTCTGCATGAAAAGCGCGCTCGCGACGACGGCGGCGGTGATGCGAAAGTTGCCGCCGTTCACGGTGCGTCGCTCGCTCGCGCGCCGGAGGCTTGCCGAAAGACGTATCGAGCTGGGAATTTTTGCATGGCGCACAGTCTAGCGCGTTACGCCATGCGACGTTTTCCGCTGAATCGGCGTCTGCGATCAGCGCGGCGCGAGTGCGATGCGCGCGGCCATGTCCATGAAATGGGGCAGCGGCGGCGTGACGCGATGCGCGTCCTTCGCTTCGTCGTCCCAGCGGCGCAACGCGATGGCGTCTTGCGCGTAGGGCTTCGCGAGAAACGTCTGCGCGGCTTCATCGTCGAATACGCCGCCTTGAAGTTCCAGGCTGCGCACGGAATCGGCGGACAGGCGCGCGTGATACGACGCATCGATTGCGCACAGGCAGCGCTTCGCGTCGACGTGCAGCCGGATCGGTTCGAGCACGGCGTCGGAGAAGAGCGGGCGCAGGAAGGGCAGCGCGTAGTACTGATGCAGGTCGTCGATGCCGCGCTCGGTCGGTGTTTCGCCCTGCTGATTCAACAGGTGCCCGAGGTCGTGCAGCAATGCCGCGACGGTCAGTTCGGCGCTCGCACCCGCCGCCTCGGCCAGCGCCGCGCTCTGCAACGCGTGCTGCAACTGAGTGACCGGTTCGCCGCTGTAGGCGATCGAGCCGTGTTTGTCGAAGAGATGACGGATGTCGTCGAGAGTAAGTGCCATCGTAAGAAAAGGGTCGAACGGTTATGCTGAAAGCGGGAAAACGCGCAAATCGTCGCCGGGTTGTGTGACGGAATGATGGCTACGCACAAATCGATACAATGCCATGCCTTTCTACTTCAGCCGACGCTCCGAATTCGCCGGACTCGACCGCGCCGCACGCCGCGATGTGCGTCGTATCGCGTGGCATTTCGCGCAACGCCACTGGACGCTGCATGCGCCGGCGTTCGCATGGATCGTCTTCGTGATGTTGCATACGCGCTATCACGTCGTACCGGAGCGGCGCGATTATCTGCTCGTCACGCTGGCGATTTTCGTGCTCGCGGTAATCAATATTCGGCTACACATGTCGCGCTATCTGAAGCCCGCACGCGCCATGTTCGACGTGCTCGGAAGCGCGGCCGCACGCGTAATAACGGGCCGTTAGCCGCTCATGTTGCGATGCGGCATCGATCGTTCTTGCGTGCTACCATGATCGGCGACCCGTATCCACCGAACGCACGATGGCAACGCTATATCAGACGCTTGGCGTAGACGAGCACGTCACCGTAGACGAAATCAAACGCGCGTATCGCAAGGCCGCGATGCGCTGCCACCCCGATCGCAACGTCGGCAACGAAGACGCCGCCCGCGCGAAGTTCCTGGAGATCAAGGAAGCCTACGCAATTCTCTCCGACCCCGCGCAGCGCGAGGTGTACGACCGCATCTATGCCGAAGAGATGCGCCGCTGGGAAGAACGCGTGCGCCAGGAAGAAGCCGAACGCGAAGCGCGCGAGGCGAAGGAACGTGAAGCGCGCGAGGCGCTTTATGCGGAGCGCGTATCGCTCGCGATGCGCTTTGCTTCACGAGGTCATAACCGCGACGTCGTGTTCGGCGTGCTGCTCGGTGCGCAATGCGAGGAGCCTGTGGCGCGCCAGATCGCGGACAGCGCCATTGCGCTGCATGAATCGCGACAGGCCAAGGAAGAGAAAGAAGAGCGCGTATCAGAAAAGCAGGAAGAGAAGGAGCCTGCCAGCGCCGATGCGGCGAATCCGTTCGGCGCGATGTGGTTTCAGTTGCTCAACAACCTTCGTTTCTAAGCGGCTCAGGCCACGAGTCTTTCACCGCGCATGTTGTTCTGCTTTGGCGCAGGCGGATAAACGCACCAGTGGCCGTCATCGTGACGGAAGAAGAACAGCGCTCTCGCCGCCGCGCCGTGCAATGCCTCGACACACACATAACGGCGCCCGTCGGAACGTGTACGGCTGAACTGTCTTACATGCACCGGCATGCTGCCCGGCGCGAGCCATTTTTCGACCTGGTAACGAAGGGACCGCTCATTCGCGCTTTTCATTTCAGTCTCCTGCGGCATTCATGATCGGGTTAACGGCCTGACCTGCCGATGTTTGAAGCCCGATACATGAAAACCCTGCCGCAACGCATCACGTTCTTCACAAAGCACTTGAACTCTACGCCTGGAATCCGTAGCAGTGCCCGTTTTTGCGAAATAGCAACAGCGAGCTTCCATGCGTCTTTCGCCATGCCCCGTTCATGAAAAACGCGTATCGCCGGTGAACCCATCGTCGTAGAACGCGATGCCCGGGTATGTGCGCGATCGGTCATATGAAATGGCCGATGCGTACGCTACCCGTCACTTGCGGGAGAAGCGAATCCCGTGCCTGTATCGAATGAATGAATCAGAGCGGACGCGCGAAGCTGAGTTCGTGGCCGTCCGGATCGGTGAGATGGAAATAGCGCTCGTTCCAGGGCGCATCGCGCGGCGCGAATTGCGGCGTGATGCCATGCGCCAGCGCCTTCCGATAGAACGCGTCCACATCGGACACGTAGATGATCGCGCGGCCCCAGAACCGAATCGGGCCGTGCGTTTCGCGGGTGAGATTGAGAAATGAACTGCCGAGCGCGAACGAAGTGAAGGCCTCGTCCGCGCCGCCATGCACGATGCGAAACCCGAGCGTTTCATAGAAGCGCACCGCGCGCGGCATGTCCTGCGTCGCGAGCGTGAGCGCGCTCAGGCTTTCGGCGTGCGCCTCGTGATCGGGCGAGGGCGGCTCCATGCTTTCGTTCGTCATCCCGGATGATGCTGATGCGACACGAGCGGCAGCACCGAAAGATCCGGATGCGTGCCGTCGACGATACTCTTGCCGATATGCCGCGCATCGTCGACGGCGTCTTGCGCGCTCTTGTATGCGTCTTCGCCGTCGGCGTGAAAATGCACCGCTTCACCGGGAATGTCCGCGTTCGCGCCGGGCCTGCACACGTGGCCGATATACACGTAGCGATCCGCCTTGCCCGACGCCGCGTGCTCGGGCGCCGGCTTCAACAGCGGCTGCACGTGAATCTCGAACCCTTCGTAGTCGAAAACGTGCCACTGAGCGGGATCGTCAGGCATGATCGCCTCCTTGGTGTAGTGTTCGCTCGCGTCGATTAACGTTACTCCGTTTGACGCGATGAATCCACCGCGAACGGCACTCAAGTCAGATGAAAAACGCGTTCGACCGGATTTGACAGCGTCTTCGCGCGCAGCGGATACTTTTTGGCGCGCATTGCGTTCGAGCGCATACGTCTGCCGTTTTCCCGCATCGGGAGGCGCCCTGAAGCCAGCCACGACACCCCGCACGGTACTCGCGCGCGCCATGCCGCGCGCGGCCGCGCTCGTCGGCGACATCACGGCGGGTACCGTGTCCACGCTCATGATGCTGTGCTACGCGATGAGCCTCGGCACGCTCATCTTCAGCGCCGATCTCGCGCGCTATGCCGAGCTCGGCGTGCCCACGGCGCTCGTGAGCTGCATCGTCACCGCGTTCGTGATCGCGCTGACGAGCTCGATGCGCATGAACATCGGCGGGCCGGACAGCAACGCGACCGCGTTTCTCGTCGGCGTCGCGGCGGGCGTCGCGAGCAGCGTGCGCGCGAACGGCGGCTCGCCGACGGAAATCCTGCTGACCGTGCTCGTCGCCATCGCGCTGTGCTCGCTCGTGACGGGCCTCATTCTTTTCGCGATCGGTTCGTCCCGCCGCAGCCGCTCGCTGCAATTCCTGCCTTATCCCGTGATGGGCGGCTTTCTCGCGGGCACCGGCTACCTGCTGATCGCGGGCGCATTTCGCGTGCTGACGGGCGTCGCGCTCGACTGGCACACGCTGCCGCGCATCGCGCAACTGCACTGGCTCGCATGGGCGCCCGCGCTGTTCGTCGGCGCACTCGCGACGATCCTCGCGCGCACCTGGCGGCACGCGGCCGCATTGCCGATCACGCTCGCCATCGGCATCGCGCTCTTCTATGCGCTGCTGCGCGCCGCCGGCATTCCGCCCGACGATGCGCGCGCCATGGGCCTCCTGCTCCAGCATGTGCCGGCGCACGCGCTGCACATTCCCGAGCTGCATTTGCCGTCGTCGCTTGCGCACGGCGAGATCGACTGGCGCGCGATCGTCGCGCATTTGCCGGAGACGCTCATCGTCACGTCGGTGTCGGCGATCACGATCATCATGAACTCGACCGCGATGGGCGCGGCGACCGGGCAGGACATCGACCTGAATCGCGAGATGCGCGCCGCGGGCCTCGCGAATATCGCCAGCGGTCTGCTCGGCGGGATGGTCGGCTATCAGTCGTACAACCGCTCGATGCTCAACGCGCGCGCCGGCGCGACGAGCCGCGCGGCGGGCGTGTTCGCCGCGCTCGCGTGCCTGTTCGTGCTGATCGCGTCGCCCGATCTCGTGTCGCTCTTTCCGGTGCCCGTGCTCGTCGGCATGCAGATCTACATGGGCTTGCGGCTCATGATGGACTGGCTCGTCGGCGCGTATCGCAAACTCTCATGGCACGAATATCTGCTCGTGCCGCTGATCCTCGCGGTGATCGCGTTCTATGGCGTGATCGCGGGCGTGGTCGCGGGCGTGGTCGCGGCGTGCGTGACGTTCGCGCTGCTCTACGGACGCGCCGGTTGCGTGCGCATGGAGTTCGACGGCCGCACGCGCACCTCGAATGTCGAGCGCAGTATCGAGGAGACGCGCTTTCTGATCGATCGCGGCGATGAAATCTGCGGCGTCTGTCTGCAAGGTTTTCTCTTCTTCGGCTCGGCGAATTCGATGCTGCAGCGCGTGCGCGAGCGCATTCGCTCGCACGGGCCGCGTCCGGTGCGTCATGTCGTGCTCGATTTTGCGTGGACCAACGGCATGGACGCATCGGTGTCGCTCGCGTTCGTGAAGCTGCGTCAGGCGTGCGCGGCGATCGGCGCGGATCTCGTGCTGACCGCGTTGCCGCACAACTCGCGCGCGCTGCTCAAGCGCACCGGCGCGCTCGCGCTCGGCATCCGCGAGTTCGACACGCTCGACGCGGGACTCGAATGGATCGAAGCGCAGCAGCTCGCCACGCTGACGCGCGCGCTGGCGCCGCGTATTCCGTCCGGCGATTTCCGGGCGATGCTCGCGCCGCATTTCACGGCGCGCGCGTTGCAAGGACTGAGCGATCTGCTCGACGTATGCGATATCGGCGCGGGCGAGGCGCTCTTTCGCCGCGGCGACGAGGGCGATGCGCTCTATATCGTCGAGGAAGGGCGCGTGACCGTGTCGCTGCCGCTCGCGGACGGCCGCTCCGTGAGATTGCGCTCGTTCGGGCCGGGGACGATCATCGGCGAAATGGCGGTGTACACGAACGCGCCGCGCAGCGCCGATGTCTTCGCCGACGAGCCCGCGCGCCTGCGGCGTCTCACGCTCGCGGCGTTGCGCAAGCTCGAACTCGAGGATCCGCTGACCGCGCAGGAATGGCATCGCTTCGTCGTGAAGATGATGGCATCGAGGCTCGCGGTCGCGGACGAGGCGTTGCGCGCGGCGTCCTGATCGCTGCAACATGTTGAACGGCACATCGACGAGGCCACGACCATGATCCACACGCTGCGCGCGATGTTGGTTGTCACGCTTGCCGCCGTCGCGAGCGGCGCGCCTGCGCAACACGCGCCGCAATCGATCGCGATGCTCGATTGCACGCTCATCGACGACAATGCCGCCTACAACGACGCGGAAATCGACCGCATCCAGGCCGAGCGTCTCGCGATGGTGAGCGGCGCGTTGCGCGACGATCTGCGTGCGCGCGCGCTCTTTCGCGTCGCCGACAATGCGCAGGCGAGCGATCTGATCGCGTCGCTGAAAAGCACGCAGGACATGAGCGCATGCAACGGCTGCGAACGGCGCGTGGCGAAACAACTCGGCACGTCGCGCGTCGGCGTGTGCTGGGTGCAGAAGATCAGCAACCTCATTCTCAACATGAACCTGCGCGTCGAAGATGCGGACAGCGGCGCGCTGCTCTTTCAGCGCTCGGTCGACATACGCGGCAACACGGATCTGTCGTGGAAGCGCGGCGCGAAGGCGCTCGTCGATCTGCTCGCCGGCGATCCCTCCGCGACGCGCTGAATTCGGGAATTTCTCCCGGCCGATGCCGTTGCCACGGCGCCTCCGATTGGGCTAAGTTGGACTTGCAGACGCGCGCGCCGTGCGATCCGCCGCGCGCGTGCGCCCGAAAACTCGAACAAGTCGAACGAAACCGCTGGAGACGACCATGCAAGTCAGATTCAAGGCGGCGCGCATTGCCTGCGCGTCGGTGCTCGCGTCATCGCTCGCAGTCGCCGCGAGCTTCGCGCACGCCGCCGCGCCGACCGCCTACGTGACGACCGAGAACGCTGGCGTCGGCGTGATCGACCTCGACAGTCTCTCGCTTTCGAAGACGTGGGACGTGGGCAAGGACGGCCCGCGCGGCCTGTCCTTGAACAAGGACGGCACGCGCCTTTATGTGGCGAACAAGGCGACGAGCGACCTTTCCGAGATCGATACGTCGACGGGCAAGGTGGTCCGGCGCGTGAAGGTCGGCAAGAATCCGGAGTTCGTGCGCGTGTTCGGCGGCTATGTGTATGTGACGTACGAACCGGGCGAAAACGGCGGCCCGCCGAAACCGGGCGAACCGGAAAAGGATGACGACGACCCCAACTCGCCGCCTGCCGAAATCGCCATCGTCGATATGAAAACGATGAAGGTCACGCATTCGGTCAAGAGCGGCCACGAAACCGAGGGCGTCGAGTTCTCGCCCGACGGCAAGCTGATTCTCGTGACCAACGAGGGCGACGACACGGTGTCGGTGTATCGCGTCGGAACGGGCAAGCCGGTGCGCGAGGTGAAGCTCGACAAGGGCTCGCGTCCGCGCGGCATCAAGGGATCGCCGGATGGCAAGCACTATGTCGTCACGCTGGAAAATGCGAACAAGTTCGTCGTGCTCGACGGCAAGAGCCTGAAGACCGTGAAGACCGTCGACACCAAGACGGGCCCTTACGGCGTGTCGTTCGATCCGTCGGGCAAGCGGCTCCTGGTCGCGGCATCGCGCGACAAGACCTTGCAGATATTCGATGGCTCGACCTATGAGCACATGCAGGATGTGCCCGTCGGTCAGCGCTGCTGGCACTTCAGCTTCACGCCGGACGGCTCGAAGCTGCTGCTCGCGTGCGGGCGCTCGAACGCGGTCTACGTGCTCGACGGTTCGGACTACAAGGAGGTCAAGCAGATCGGCGACCTGCCGCTCGCGTGGGGCATCGTCACGTATCCGCCGAGCGCGGGGTCGATCGTGGGGCGTTGAGCGGCCGGGACGCGCCGGGCCATCCCGGACGGCCTCGACGCGTGCACCCGGGCGGCATCACTTCCACGCGTACCGCATGCCGACCCATACCCCGCGCGGCGCGCCGACACCCAGAAACTGCTCGTTGACCGTATCGCCGCCGTTGAACGTATGGTTCGGCCCGTTGAAGAAGTTTTCGCCCAGAATCGCGAAGTTCGCGTAGCGCTTGTTCAGCAGGTTCTTCACCGTCGCATAGACCTGCAGTTGCTTGGTCACGTTGTAGGTCGTGTCGAGATCGATCAGGAAATAGCCCGCGACGCTGCCGTTCACGTCCTGATTGTTCTCGTCGCCGCGCGCGAAAATATTGCTGCGATACGTGAGATTCGTGCCGATGTTCCAGCGCGCAATCGGGTTGTAGTCGATGCGCATCTTCACCGTGTTCGCGGGAATGCCCGGAATGCGGTCGCCCGAATGCACGGTGATGTTGCCGTCGTCGTCCGCGCTCGAATTGCTCCCGCTGCTTTCGGTCCATGTCGATCGATACGTCGCGTTCACGTAGCTATAGCTCGCCGCGACGCCGACCGGTCCCCACTGCGTGCGGCCCGCGAGTTCGAAGCCCTGCCGCCGCGTCTTGCCGACGTTCTGAAAATACCCGAGCGTGCTCGCCGCGCCCTGGCTGCTGACGAACTGGATGTCGTCGGTGAGCGTCGTGCTGTAGGCCGCGGCGCTCCACGTCGTATGACTGCCGATGCGCCCGCGCGCGCCGATTTCGAACGTCTTCGAGATCACGGGCTTCAGGTCCGGGTCCGCGATGAAGTCGTTGGGCAGCGAGCAGGGCGCGGCCGGGTCCGCGCACGCGAGTTCGATGGCCGTCGGCGAGCGCATGCCTTCGTTGTACGTCGCGTAGGCGGTGAAGTACGGCGTCGGATTCCAGTTGAAGCCGACAGCCGGATTGAAGCGCGAAAACGTGTGATTCCCGTCGAGCAGCGGTTGCACGCCGCTTTCATCGCCGATGGTCGCCTTCGCCCAGTTGTAGCGGCCGGCGAGCGTCATCGACCATTGCTCGTTGAAGGAGAACGTGTTCTCGAAGTAGATGCCCAGATTCGAGTTGTGCGTCTTCGCGTCCGTGGTCGGCGCGAAAGGACCGGTGCCGATGGTCGCGCGGTTTTCTTCGAATTCGGCCGGCTGCTCGGCCTGACTGAAGTGCGAGTTCGCGAAGTCGCCCGCCGCGCCGATGATCAACTGGTTGTCACGGCCGAACAGCTTGTTGAGCAGCGTGAGCTGCAGGCTCGCGCCATAGCTGTCCGTCACGATCACCGACTGGTCGTTGAAGGCTTGCGTGAGTTCGTCGGGATCGTCGCCGTCCGGGTCGAAATCGTCGTTGACGTTCGAACTCACGTTCTTGTTGCGATAGTGCCGGTAGTACACGTTGCCGCTCAACTGAATGTTCGGCGTGAAGTAGTGCTCGGCGTTGATCGTCAGATAGCCAACCTGATTTTCGTTCGTGTCGGGAAACGTATAGGCCTGACGGAAGTTGTCCATGAACGAACGCGGAATCGTCTGCGAGCCGTTCAGCGTGTTGTCCGCGCCGCCCATCGAAACGGAGATCGTCGTGTCGGCGTCGGTGTAGCGGATCTTGCCGAACGCCTGGCGCAACTGGCTCGAATTGTGATCGGCCCAGCCGTTGTCGTTCGTGATGTTCGCAGTAAAGTAGTAGTCCAGATGATCGCCGATCACGCCGCCCTGCTCGATTTGCGCATACTTGCGCCCGAACGAGCCGAAGCCTATGTCGACGTTGCCGCCCGGATTGCTGCGGCCGTTCTTGGTCGTCACGGCGACCGCGCCGCCGAGCGTGTTCAGGCCGAAGGTCGGGTTCGAGCCGGGAATGATCTGCATCGTCTGGATCGCGGCCTGCGGAATCAAATCCCAGTTGACGACATCGCCGAAGGGCTCGTTGATGCGCACGCCGTCCATGAACACCGACAAGCCCTGCGGCGTGCCGAGCAGCGGCGAAGCGGTGAAGCCGCGATAGTTGATGTCGGTCTGCCACGGATTGCCCTGGGCGTCGTTGGTATCGACGCTCACGACGTTCTTTTCCAGGTAGTTCGTGATCGTGGGCGTATGTTGCGCCTCGATTTCCGAGCCCTTGATCGTCTGCACGTTCGCGGGCACTTTTTCGAGCGGCGTGCCGACACCGACGAGCGGCGTCGTCCCGACGACGATGATCGTGGGCAACTCCGCGTTCGGCGGCGCGGCGGCCTCCACGACCGGCGCGGCGGCGGATGCGGCGGCGGGCGCTTCGGCGGTATCGGCCGGCGGCGTTTGCGCCCACGCGGCCACGGTCATGCTCGCGAACGCGCTGCCGAAGACGAGCCGCAGCCCTGCTCGGGGTTTGAACGGATGCGCGGGCGCCAACTTGCGCGGCATGCTCTTCATCGTCGTCTCCTCTTATAGTTCGAACCACGCGTCGGGAATGTTTCTTTCAATGAAAGCGTCGCATAAGAATGAAACCGTGGACCGGGAGCTTTTCCCGATCGCGCAGGGAAGCGTTCCCAATTGCGTTCCGGCTACCGCACCGCACGATGACGCCGTGCGTAGAATGCATTCCGTGATGCCATCCGAATCCCTGCCCTCTCTCGCGAAAGACGCTGACCGTCGCGCGCCGCGCTCGCCGGCATGGCGCGATCTGGCCTGCGTGATCTCGATCACGGTCATCGCCGGCGCGCTCTTCGCGCGCTTCGACTTCAGCGAGTACACGTTTCGCCTCACGCGCAGCGCCGAGCGCTTCCAGCTCGACGAATTGCCGCCGACGCTCGTCGTGCTCGCGGTCGGCTTCGCGTGGTTCGCGTGGCGGCGTTATCGCGAGGCGCAATCGGAAGTGCGGCGGCGGCGCGTGCTGGAGGAAGAAGCCGAGCATCTGCTCGCGGAGAACCGGCGGCTCGCGAGCCAGGCGCTCGCCGCGCAGGAAATCGAGCGCCGCCATCTCGCGCGCGAACTGCACGACGAGCTCGGCCAATACCTCAACGCGATGGCCCTCGATGCGGGACGTATCCGCGATCTGTCGGCGGGGCGCGAGCCGGAAGTGCATCGGCTGTCGCTGTCGCTGATGCAAAGCGCGACGCACGTGTATCGCGAGATCGGCGGAATGATCCGCAAGCTGCGTCCCATCGGGCTCGATGAATTCGGCTTGCCGACCGCGCTCGAACATTGCATCGACGGCTGGCGCGAGCGCTTGCCCGAGGCGACCTTCACGCTCGCCGTCAATGGCGACTTCGACAATCTGAGCGATGCGCTCAACATCACGCTCTACCGGCTCGTGCAGGAAGGGCTCACGAACGTGTCGAAGTTCGCGCGGGGCGCACGCGTGGAGATTTATCTGGCGCGCGCGCCGCAGGAAATCCTCGTGACGATGGCCGACGACGGACCGGGCGTCGATCTCGCGAAACCGCGCGAAGGACTTGGCCTGATCGGCATGCGCGAGCGCGTCGAGGCGCTCGGCGGCGAGTTTCACATCGCGAGCGAACCGGGAGCAGGCTTCCTGTTTTGCGCGCGCGTGCCGGCTCAGGCGGGGCTGCCGTTGCCGACTTCGGTTCCGAACGAAGCGGCGGCGGACGAGGCGAAATCGGCGAAATGAAGGCCCAGGCGATTCGCGATTTGCGCGAGCTGCACGCCGTTGTCCGCGCCGAACTTCTGCCGGATCACCGATTGATGATTCGCGACCGTCTTCTGACTCAAGCCCAGCTTTTCCGCGATGCTCGGCAGCGTATAACCCTGCACGAGCAGACGCAGCACTTCGAATTCGCGCGCCGATAGCTGACGTCCTTCCTGAATGCTCGTGCGCAACGCGAGCGCTTGCGAAACGTCGGGACTCAGATACGAAATGCGCCGCGCGACGGATCGCACCGCTTCGACGAGCACATCGGGCGCGCTCGCCTTCGTGACATAGCCGCGCGCGCCGGCGTCGAGCGCGCGCCGCACGAAGATCGCTTCCTCGTGCACGCTGAAGATCAGCACATGCGCATGCGGCTCGCGCGCCAGCATGCGCCGCATCGCCTCGATGCCGCTCGCGCCGGGCAGCGCGAGATCCATCACGACGACATCCGGCTGCAACGCGCAAAACTTCTGATACGCCTCGGCCGCATTCGCCGCTTCGCCGGCGACGTTCACATCGGGACTCAGTTCGAGCAGACGCTTGTAGCCTTCACGCACGACGGCGTGATCGTCCACGAGCAGCACGGAGATGTCGGCAATCATGGCTTGTCTTCTCCTTCTTCTGAACCATTTTCGCGGGCCTGCGCGGCGATGCGTTTCGAGTTCGCATCGTTGCGGAAGACGATGGGTTGCTCCTGCGGTTCCTGCCTTGTCGATGCCGCGCGCACCACTTCGATCACGCGCTCGTGATGCGGAGACTTGTCGCACACCGGGTCCGCATTCGCGGGGTCTTGCGTCAACAGATACGCCTGACAGCGGCAGCCGCCCATGTCGATGGCTTTCTCGTCGCAACTGCGGCACGGCTCCTTCATCCAGCCGAAGCCGCGAAAGCGATTGAACGCGTCGCTCTCGTACCAGATGTCCTTGAGCGGCATCTCGGTCACGTTCGGGAACGTGAGGCCCGGCAGCGAGCGCGCCGTGTGGCACGGCAGCGCGGCGCCGTCGGGCGCGATGCCGAGAAACACCGAGCCCCAGCCATTCATGCAGCGCTTGGGCCGGCGCTCGTAGTAATCGGGCACGACGAAGAAGATCTTGCACGTGTCGCCGATCTCATTGCGATAGCGTTCGACGACGGCCTCCGCTTCGTCGAGCTGCGCTTTCGTCGGCATGAGCTGCGCGCGGTTCGCATGCGCCCAGCCGTAGTACTGCGTGTTCGCGAGTTCGAGATATTCGGCGCCCATCGCGAGCGCCATATCGATGATGCGTCCGATATGCGGCAGGTTATAGCGATGCAGCACGCAGTTGAGCACCATCGGAAAGCCGTGCGCCTTGATGAGACTCGCGACGCGCTTCTTGTACTCGAAGGTCTTCGTGCTGGATAGAAAGTCGTTGAGTTCCTGCGACGAATCCTGAAACGAAAGTTGGATGTGATCGAGCCCGGCGTCCTGCAACGCGCCGATGCGTTTCTCCGTCAGGCCGATGCCCGACGTGATGAGGTTCGTATAGAAGCCGAGTTCGCGCGCAACGCCCACGAGCGTTTCGAGATCGTCGCGCAAGAGCGGCTCGCCGCCCGAGAAGCCGAGTTGCGCCGCGCCCAGCGCGCGCGCCTGACGCAATACGTCGATCCATTGAGCGGTATCGAGCTCGCGCGTGTGATCGGCGTAGTTCACCGGGTTGTAGCAGAACACGCAATGCAGCGGGCAGCGATACGTCAATTCCGCAAGCAGCCACAGCGGCGGCGCAATCGGCGCGTCGTCGTGCGCGGGCTTTGCGATCGGTTCGGACAAGTCGGTCATGACGCTACTCCAGCCAGCCTCGCGCACGCGCGCCGGCGATAAACGCGCGCACGTCGTCGCCGAGGCCCGACGCGTTGAACGCCTGCTCCAGATCCGCGACGAGCGCGGGAATGTCGCGCGTGCCGTCGCAGCGCAAGAGAATTTGCGCCGCGCTCTGATTGAGCTTCACCATGCCTTCGGGATAAAGCAGCACGTGCGCATCCTGCGCCGGCTCCCATTGCAGGCGAAACAGGCGTTTTAGTTTCGGATGCAACGAATCGTCGGGTGCGACGACCGCTTCCTGCTTGCGTCGTGTCGGATTGATGTCGCTCATTGCGGGAAAGCCTTTTCGATCGAATCGAGCATGGTCCAGAGAATATCGAGCTTGAATTGCAGGATATCGAGCGCGCGTTGCTGCGCCGCGCGCGTCGTGAAATGCGCCAGCGTCACTTCGAGCCCGTGCTCGACATCGCGCTGCGCAAGCGACACGCGCGAGCGGAAATACGAAAGCCCTTCCGGCTCGATCCACGTGTAATGCTCGGGCCACGTCGCGAGACGGTCCTTGTGAATTTGCGGTGCGAACATTTCGGTGAGCGACGAGCACACCGATTCCTGCCACGGCGCGCGCCGCGCGAAGTTCACGTAGGCATCGACGGCAAAGCGCACGCCGGGCGTCACGAGCTTCAGCGACCGGAGATCGTCGCGGGAAAGTCCGACTGCATCGCCGAGACGCGCCCATGCCTCGATGCCGCCGGGCTGATCGCCATAGCCGTCGTGATCGAGAATGCGCAGCACCCAGCGGCGGCGCGTTTCGCGATCGGGACAATTCGACATCACCGCCGCATCCTTCAACGGAATGTTGATCTGATAGTAGAACCGGTTCGCGACCCAGCCGCGTATCTGTTCCTTCGAGCAGCCGCCGCTGTTCATCATCACGTTGAACGGATGATGGATGTGATACGCCGTGCCCTTCGCGCGCAACTGCGCTTCGAATTCCTCGCGCGTCCACGCGGGTCCGTCGTCGTTCACCTTCGTGAAGACCGGGCCTGTGGTCGGGTTCAGCATCGGATCGAACATCGAGTGGTTCTCCATCTTCAGTGCGAATGTCATAACTCGAAGGTCATGCCGTCGTGCGCGACTTCGATGCCGTGCTCCGACAGAATGCGTCGTTCGGGTCCGTCCTCGATGAGGATCGGATTCGTGTTGTTGATATGGATCAGCACCTTGCGCACGCCCGCGCGACCGATCGAATCGAGCACTTCGATCATGCCGCCCGCGCCGCGCTGCGCAAGATGGCCCATGTCCTTGCCGGTCTTCTTCGTGAGATTCAGCGCGATCATTTCGTCGTCGGTCCATACGGTGCCGTCGACGAGCAGCAGGTCCGCTGCGCGCATCGCGTCGAGCACGTGCGGCTCCAGTGCGCCGAGACCCGGTGCATAGAATGCGCGCTTTCCGGTTGCGGTATTCGTGAACATGAGACCGATGTTGTCGCCGGTTTCGGGCGCATTGCGATGCGGCGAATAAGGCGGCGCCTTGCTCGACAGCGGCAACGCGTCGATGGCCACGCGCGGCAATTCGGGCACGGAGAACGATGCGCCATCGAGCGCGATGCGCCTGTGCTCCACGCCGCAGTAATGCGAAAGAATCGACGTGACGGGAAAGCCCGTCGAGAGGTCTTGCCATACGGCGTCGGTCGTATAGAGCGGCAAGGGCGTGCCGCGCTCGCGCAGCATCAGAAGACCGGTGACGTGATCGATCTGCGCATCCATCGTGACGACGGCCGCGATGCCCGTGTCGCGCACACGGCGCGCGGGTTGCAGTTCGGGATTGGCCGCGATCTGCGCCAGAATGTCCGGCGATGCGTTGACGAGCAGCCAGTCCTCGCCGTTATCGGTAACGGCAATGGAAGATTGCGTGCGCGCGCGCGCCGCGATCGTGCCGCGCCGCACGCCGTCGCAATTGCGGCAGTTGCAGTTCCATTGCGGAAAGCCGCCGCCCGCCGATGAACCGAGCACGCGTATCTTCAAGGCCACATCCTCCGCAAGAGACCGTCGCGGTCGATCAGTTGATGCTTCATCGCGCCGAGAAAATGCAGGACGACCAGCGCGGCCATGATCCACGCGAGATATTCGTGGATGCCGAAAAAGACCTGCCGCAGATGCTTGTCGTCCCAGCCCCATTGCGGCAGCGCAATGCCCCAGAACTTCGTGCCGAACTTGTTGAACGACGAGCCGAGATAACCGGTGAGCGGCATCGCCACCATGCCCACGTATAAAAGAGCCTGCGTCATGCTCGCGGCGGCGCGTTGCCACGTTGGCATCGGCGGCAGAGGCGGCCGGCCATAAGCCAGGCGTACCAGGATGCGCATCAGCACAAGCAGGAAAACGGTGATTCCAAGCGACTTGTGGAAGTTGATGAGGTCCGACTTGAACGGCAGCCCGCGCGGCAGGCCGACCATATAGAAGCCGATGCACAGCATCGCGATGATCGCGATCGCGATGAGCCAGTGCAACGCGATCATCGGGCGTGCGTAACGGCCGCTCGCGGCATCGAGCCTGCCGTCGCGCGATGTAGCGGATGTCCGCGCGGTGCTCATCGCCTCTCTCCTGTGAAAGCCCAGCAGTCCATTGTTCATCTCCCGGCTATGAATTGGCGATCAGCAATTCCCCCCGTCCGTCCACTGCGAGGTCGCCGGCGTAGCGTCGCGGCAACACATGACTCGCGAATGTCGAAAAAGGGGCGCTCTCGCGCGCCAGCATGCGCGTGAACAGCAGCCAGAACACGTCGAAGCCGCGGCCGCCTTCGGTGAAGGTCGGCGGGATACGCGATGGCGCGCGTGTCAGCAGCACGGTGCCGCGCCGCATGCCGTATCCCAAGTGTGCGCCCACTTTTCCGCCGATGCAGACCGAACCCGCGACCATGCGCGACGCCGCGAAATCGCCCGCGTCGCCCGCGACGAGCACCGTGCCGCGCCGCATGCGATCCGCGAGGCGCGCGCCCGCGTCGCCGTGAATCGCGAGCGTGCCGCCTGTCATGCCTTCCATGTCGCCGGGCAGCGCGCCCGCGGCGAAATCGCCCGCGTTGCCGTGAATCGAGATACGTCCGCCTTGCATCTCGCACGCGGCGTAAGCGCCTGCATCGCCCTGTATGTGCAACTCGCCGCCGGTCATTTTTATGCCCGCGTAATCGCCCGCGCTGCCCTGCACGGCGAGCGTGCCTTCGGTCATGTTCGCGCCGATGCGATCGAGCCAATGCGCATCGCCTTCGATCGTGAGCGAGGGCTTTTCGTCCTGCGTCAGCGCGATATCGAAGAGATCGCCGAGCGTGCAGGTTTCGCCCGCGCCTTGCAGCGCGATGCGAGGCAATTCGGCGCGTGACGCCGCGCCGAGTTCGACAGGCAGTAATTTCGACCCATCGACGCGAAAGCTTGGTGCATTTTTTACGCGCAACGTGATCGCGTTCATGCGCGGCTCCCGTCGATGTCCTTCGACAATTCATGCAGCTTGAAGTGATACGGCCCGAGCTTGCCGCCGTAATTGCCTGCGGAAACGCGCAGCACGCCGCCCGCGCGGCCGATCTTCGCGGCGGCGGCAATGCCGGCGGTCATCGCGGCGCCGACATCGGCATCGGTGAGGCCGTCGATCACGATTTCGAGCACGCACGCGACGTCCGGCGTCAACTCGCTTTTCTTCGACAAACCGACGAGCGTCGGGCAGAACGCATCGTTCGTCGATGCCGTCGCGCCCGCGTACTTCGAGCCGATCTTCGATCCCGAGCGCACGACGCCGCCCGGAAACGGCGTGATGACGTTCGGCAGGCGATGCATCGCGGCAACGGCGGATTCCGCCGCGTGCAACGCGCTATCGATGTCGCGCGCGAGAAACAGCAGATTGCCGCCGCCGACGGCCTTCACCGTCGCGGTGAATTCCTCGCAGACGAACTCGCCGTCCATCACGGGCACGCGCCAGTAGCGCGTGCCGTCGAGCACTTTCGATATCTGATAGCCGTCGCCGAAAAAGCGCAGGCCCGCGCCGAGCGGCGCGTCGTCGGAAAGCGGCGCGTGGATGTTCGCCGGATCGATGCCGCCGTAGACCGCCGTCGTCGGGCACGTCAGCACGCATTGCCCGACGCGCCGTGCAATCTGCTTCGCCAGTTCCTTCGACGATATCGCGAAGATCAGCACCGCGATGCCCGGCCTTCCGTCGGGCGTTTCATCGCTTGTGAGATCGCGTTCGATACCCGCTTCGCAGCCGCAATCGATGACGGACGTGGCGAACCCCGTCAGCGAATTGGCCGCATGGCGCGCCCATGTCGGCGTATGCGCGGTGATGACGAGCCGCGTCGCCTTCATCGGGAAGGCTTCGGCGAAGGTGTCGTCGATCTGCGTGTCGTTGATGCGCATGCGTCAGCTCCCGCCCGCCGCGAAGCACGCGACCGGCAAGAGCCGCCCGCCGTTGCAGCATGCGCAGATTTCATCGTCGCCGATCGCGATATTCTCGAAGCGCGTCGCGAGGTTCTTCCGCGCGAAATCGCGCACGCGTGTTTCGATCGCGCGGTCGTATTCCGGGCTCACGAAATGAATGCCGCCGGTGGGCGTGGCGAGCAGCGTGCCGTCGCGCGCGATCAGCTCGCCGTCCTTGAACACATACGCGGGCGAGGTGAACATGCGCTCGCGATCGGCATCGTCGCGATACACGGCGATATCCGCTGCCGCGCCCGCGCCGAGGTGGCCGCGATCTTTCAGGCCAAGCAGTTTCGCGGGACCGGCGCGCGTGATGATCGCGATATCGTAGAGCGAGAATTCGCGCGTGATTTCGGCGAGCGCGCTCGCGGTCTTTGCATCGGCGTGGAGCGTGTCGAGCTGTGCGTCGCGAAAGGACTTGTCCATCAGCAGGCGGATCAGGTGCGGATAACTCGTGAAGGGCGCGCCGTTCGGATGATCGGTGGTCATCGACACGCGCCACGGATCGTCCACGAGCAAAAAGATTTCCAGCCCGATGATCCATTGCAGCGCGTTCACGAAGCTCTGCTCGCGATACTTGAACGGCACGACGCCGCAACCCGCATCGCATTCGATATCGCCGAGCACCCATTTACGCGGCTTGGCCATCGGTGCGTTTTTGAACTGCATCATCGTGTCGCCGGACGCCGTGACCGTCTGGCCGAAGATGATCTGGCCGACATCGATCGTCACGTTGGGCCGCGCGTTCACCGCTTCGGCGATCGCCCGCGCGCCCGACGAAAACTTGCGCGGCCCTTCGGCGCCGTAGCTATGAAACTGAATATGCGTCAGATGAATGGGCAGGCCTTCGGCCGCGTCCATCGTCCTGATCGTCGATTCGATGTTGCCCGGCACGCCGAGATTGCTAGCGTGCACATGCAGCGGATGCGGCACGCGCAGATCGGTGAGCGCGCGCGTGAGGGTCTTCAATACATCGCGCGGCGTGATGCCGTAGTGAACGTGTCTTTCATCGACATCCAATGAACGCTGATTGAACTTGAACGCCGAAATGCCGCCGGGATTCACGACCTTCACGCCGAGCGCCTTGCTCGAATCGATCGTCCAGCCGACGTAATCGCGCACGCGTTCGAAGTCTTCGTTCGCGGCGAGCATTTGCAGGAAGAGCTCGTCGTTGCCCATCATCACGTAGGCGCCGTGATCGATGATCGGCGTGTCGCCCATTTCCAGATGTGCATGCCGCGCATTCGATGCAATCATCGCCGGCTCGAACGCGGCCGTGTAACCCATTTCCGCATAGCGATAACCGGCCGCGAGCGTGCCCGGCGCGCACACGCCGCACGACGGCAAGCGCATGTAGCGGCCTTCGTGCGGACGATCGGGCACGGCGCGCGGATCGTCGCGATGATCTTCCGGCAGCAGCAGGCGCGACAGATTCGTCTTGCCGCCGCCGATGTGCGAATGCAGGTCGATGCCGCCCGCCATCACGACCATGCCATTTGCATCGAACTCCTGATCAATTCCTTCTCCATGCGCGTGATCGACGATGCGCCCGTCGCGGATATGGATGTCGCGTTTTTCGCCGTCGATGCCGTTCGCCGGATCGTAGAGCGTGCCGCCTTCGAGGCGCGTGACGCTCATTGCGGTCTCCTTGCCTGCGCGAGCTGCGAGGCGATGGAAGCGACCGTTGGCAAGGCGATATCGCGCGCGGCGACGAGTCGCGCGACCACGGAAGTATCGACGCGAAACAGGTGCCCGCCGCTGTCGATGCCGGGCGTCGCGACCGGAATGAACACGGTCGGACCTGTGCGCGCGGGCACGTCCGTCGATGGATGGCCGAGGATGATGGCGGGCACGTCATCGGCGAGCGATGCGGGCAGCGGCTCGGGCGCGAAGCTCGCTACCCAGAGCAGCGCATCGATTTCGCCGCGACGCAGCAGCGTTTCCGTGCGATAGCGATGCGCATCGTGATCGAGCGGCTGACGGTATGTAACGCGCGTGCGCGGCGGAAAGCCGGAGAGCCACGTGATCGTCTGATTGACGGACGCCGCGCCGTCGTCGCCGGTCAGTGCGAGCGCGCCTGCGCGCGCGGTGCGGTTGACCGCCTTCACGATGCGTTGCAGCGCTTCTATTGCGAGCGCCGCGTGTTTCGTCGGCAGTGTTGCAGGCTCGTAGATGAACGCGGTGTAGTGCGCCCTGACGATGCGCTCCGTCAGCGCGACGAGTTCCGCGACCGATATCGGCCGGCCGCCTTCGACATGCGCGGACCAGCGCGCGAGGGTATCGAAGGGATCGGCGTCCGGCATGATCGATTCGGCGCGCGTGTTCGCCGCTTTATCGATGTCACATCCGACGAATACGATGCTCACGTCGCGTTCGTTGTCGATCGCGCGTTCGTAGAAGCGCGGATAGCGCTGCGACGGAGTGCATGCGAACACGACGACGAGATCGGCGCGCGAGCGCACTTCCGACAGCGTCGTGAAGAAGGCGCCGCGATCTTGCAGCGCGCGATTGCTGTCGGCGAGTGTGTCGCCGTGAAGATGATCGAGGATCGCGCCGCAATGCGCCGCGAGTTCATAGAGCGCGCGTGCGCCGGTGACGTCGGTCGCGAGTGCGCCGAAGAGCGGCCTACGGGCGGCGGACAGGATCGCGTTGGCTCGCGAGAGCGCCGATGGGAGATCGGTGGATTTTCCGTCGATGGCTGGGGTGCTGCTTGCGTCCTGCGGACCGTAGCTTGCAAGTGATGCCTCTAGCCGCGGGCATGCTGGGGACGGCGCTGCGAGCCGTTGATCTTCGCCTGGCGCGAGCGTGATGTCGTCGCATAGCATTGGACAGAACGGACACGTCCAGGGGCTTACGGATGTCGTTTTTGTTGGGGAATCGGGCATGGTTTTGCTTTAATGCAAGATCTGTGCCGTTTGTTTGTTTGTTGCTGGATCCCGATTTGCTTTTGGTCTATTAGCGTTGCCCCTAGGCGGGCGGCAGTTACTTTCTTTGCTGCTGCAATGAAGCAGCTTTTATCGCGCTCGGCGCGGGGGCTTTCTGAGGCCTCGAGGGTTTGAGTGAAACTTGCTTTCGCGTCGGTCTATTGGCGTTGCCCCTGCGCGGGGCGGCAGTCACTTTCTTTGCTGCTGCAAAGAAAGTAACCAAAGAAAGCAGCGGCGGATTCAACCGGTCGATGCAACACCTCTGGTTTAATTATCGGGAAAGGGTGTGGGAGCATCGATGAGTCGACAGAGAAAGCCTTGGATGGGCAAAGCGGAGCGGCAGCGGCTGTGGGAGTTTTGGCGTAATGGGGAAAGCGTCAGTGGGATTGCGCGGGCATTACAGCGGGATGTCGGCTCAACGCACCGGCACATCGCCAAACATGGCGGGAT
>NZ_OGTP01000039.1 GCF_900258035.1 Caballeronia novacaledonica
CATTGCAAGACCTGCGACATCAAGGACCCGACGCAGAACATCGTGTGGGTCACGCCGGAGGGCGGCGGCGGGCCGAATTATCCGAACATGTAAGGTCAGGAAGAACGAAGGGCGCCGAAACCGGCGCCCTTTTCTTTTATTTCGACGGAATGTGCGCCGCGATCTTCGGCGTCTCGACCACCACGTCGCCGCATTGCGCGCGATGACGCAGCGCGTGATCCATCAGCACGAGCGCGAGCAGCGCTTCGGCGATCGGCGTGGCGCGAATGCCGACGCAAGGATCATGACGGCCGAAGGTTTCGACGGTCGCGCTCGCGCCTTGCTTGTCGATCGACTGACGCGGCGTGCGAATGCTCGACGTCGGCTTGATCGCGATCGACACGCGGATGTCCTGTCCGCTCGAAATGCCGCCGAGAATGCCGCCCGCGTTGTTGGCGGCGAAGCCCTCGGGCGTCATCTCGTCGCCGTGCTGCGAGCCGCGTTGCGCGACGCTCGCGAAGCCCGCGCCGATCTCGACGGCCTTCACCGCATTGAGGCCCATCATCGCGTGGGCGATGTCGGCGTCGAGCCGGTCGTACAGCGGCTCGCCGAGTCCGACCGGCACGCCCGTCGCGACGATTTCGATGCGCGCGCCGACGGAATCGCCATCGCGCCGCAGCCCGTCCATGTACGTTTCGAGTTGCGGTACGATCTCCGCGTTCGGCGAGAAGAACGGGTTCTCCGGCACATGTTGCCAGTCGACGAACGGAATCTCGATTTCACCCAGCGCGCTCATGCAGCCGCGCGTCTCCAGACCGAATTTCTCGCGCAACCATTTCTTCGCGACCGCGCCCGCGGCAACCGTCGGCGCAGTCAGGCGCGCCGACGAACGGCCGCCGCCGCGATGGTCGCGCACGCCGTACTTCTGCCAATAGGTATAGTCCGCGTGACCCGGCCGGAACGTCTCCGCGATATTCCCGTAGTCCTTGCTGCGCTGATCGGTATTGCGGATCAGCAGCGCGATGGGCGTCCCGGTCGTCACGCCTTCGAACACGCCGGAAAGAATTTCGACCTGATCCGCCTCCTGCCGCTGCGTGACGTGACGCGACGTGCCGGGCCGGCGGCGATCGAGTTCGATCTGGATGTCGGCTTCCGTGAGCGTCATGCCGGGCGGGCAGCCGTCGATCACGCAGCCGATCGCCGGACCGTGCGACTCGCCGAAATTCGTGACGGTGAAGAGCGTGCCAAGGGTATTGCCGGACATGAGCGTCGACCTGAAAAAAAGTGTCGGGGGAAACCGCTATTATGCCAGCGCCGCCCCGCTCAGCGCCTTGCGCCGCGCAGCGCGCTCACCACTTCCTGCAGATGCTGCGGCGTCGCGTCTTCCGGCGCGATCGGCTCGCCGACCGCGAGCGTCAGCCGCGTCATCGCACCGCGCTGGACCGGGCGCGGCCATTGTGCGTCCTCGTGGCGCGAGAACACGCTGCCCCAGAGCCCGCGCAGCGCCATCGGCACGACGGGCGCCGGATGGCGTCGCAAGATTTCCGAGATGCCGTGCCGGAACGGATTCATCTCGCCCGTGCGCGTGAGTTTGCCTTCGGGAAAAATGCAGACGAGATCGCCCTCTTGCAGCGCCTGCCCGCATGCGGCGTAGGCACGTTCGAGCATGCCGGCGTCCTCGTGCGCGGGCGCGACCGGAATCGCCTTCAGGTGACGGAACATCCAGCCGAGGACCGGCGTGCGAAAGATGCGGTGATCCATCACGAAGCGGATCGGCCGCGGACTTTCGGCCATGATGACGACCGCATCGACGAAACTCACGTGGTTGCACACGAGCACGGCCGCGCCATGCGCCGGAATGCGCTCGGCGCCGATGAGCCGGATGCGATAGAACGTGTGCACCAGAATCCACGCGACAAAGCGCAGCAGAAACTCCGGCACGAGCGAATAGATATAGACCGCGACGACGACATTGAGCAGCGCGGTCGTCAGAAAGAGCCCCGGAATGCCGACGCCGAACGACGTCAGCGCGAGCGCCATCAGCGCGGAGACGATCATGAAGAACGAATTCAGGATGTTGTTCGCCGCGATGATGCGCGCCCGGTGCGTCGGCTGGCTGCGCGCCTGGATCAGCGCATAGAGCGGCACGCTGTAGAAGCCGCCGAACATCGCGAGCAGGAACAGATCGATCAGAATGCGCCAGTGCGGCCACGCCAGCAGGAATTCGCCGACATTGAGCAGGTGTCCCGCGGGCGCGATGCGATGACTCGCGAAGAAGAGATCGATCGCGAACACGCTGATGCCGACCGAACCGAGCGGCACCAGCCCGATTTCGACGCGGCGCTTCGAGAGCCGCTCGCACAAGAGCGATCCCGTTCCGATGCCGATGGAAAACGTCGCGAGAAGAATGGTCACGACATCGGGATCGGCGGACAGCACGTCCTTCGCGAAATTGAAGAACGACGTGAGAAAGGTCGCCCCGACGAACCACAGCCACGAAATCCCGAGCAGGCTCAGAAACACGGTGCGGTCGGACTTCGCGAGCTTGAGATTGCGCCACGTCTCGGAAACCGGATTCCAGTTGATGCGCAGATCCGGCTGCGACGCCTCCGACTTCGGCACGAATGCCGAGGCGACGCGCCCGATGATCGCGAACGCGATGCACGCGATGGCGAGCAGCATCGCGCCATGCTGCGTCGCGCCCGCCGCCGCACCGCCGATGATCGTGCCGATCAGGATCGCGACGAACGTGCCCATCTCGACGAGCCCGTTGCCGCCGACGAGCTCGTGCGAATCGAGATGCTGCGGCAGATACGCATACTTGACTGGCCCGAACACGGTCGAGTGCACGCCCATCAGAAAGGTGCAGGCATAGAGAAGCGGCGCGCTGTGCAACAGAAAGCCCGCGCCGCCGATCAGCATCACGACGATCTCGAAACTCTTCACGAGGCGCGCGAGCACGGCCTTGTCGTATTTGTCGGCGATCTGCCCGGATGTCGCCGAGAACAGCACGAACGGCACGATGAAAATCGCGGAAATCAGGAACGCGGCCGTCTTCGGATCGACGCCCGAAAAACGCGCCGCCTGAAACGTCACGAGCGACGTGAAGCCGACCTTGAAGATGTTGTCGTTCATCGCGCCGAGGAACTGCGTCCAGAAAAACGGCGCGAAGCGCTGCTCGCGCAGGAGGCTGAACTGGCCTTCGCCTTCGGCGCGGGCGCGTCGGGAAGTGCGCGACGAAGCGCGCATCGGATTGTCATTCATGTCTTGCGTAGTGATTGAGTTCGGCGTTGATGCCGGGCATGCGGCGATCGAATCCGAATGAAACGAAGAACGGGCCGAAGGCTGACTTCGCCCTCGGGCCAGACGAAAAAAAGCGCGCCATGAGGGCGCGCTGCATGTGCTGAACCTTGCGCGAAGCGCGACGCCTCGCGGCACGATGTCAATGCTTAGCGAGCTTCTTCCTGCTGCTCGGGCCAGTCGCGGATATACGCCTTCAGCATGCGATTCTCGAAGCCCTGCTCTTCCACGACGGCCTTCGCCACATCGTAGAACGAGATGACGCCCATCAACTGACGCTTTTCCATGACGGGCAGATAGCGCACGTGATGTTCGAGCATCATGCGGCGCACCTCGTTCACGTCCGTTTCCGGCGTGCACGTGAGCGGATGGTCGTCCATGACCTTGCGGATGGTCGTGGCGCCGACCGAGCCGCTGTTGTTGTGCAAGGTCAGGATGATCTCGCGGAAGGTCAGCATGCCGACCAGGTCGCCGTACTCCATGACGACGAGCGAGCCGATATCGTGCGCGGCCATTGTGTCGATCGCGTCGGAGAGCGGCGTATCGGGTGTCACGGTAAAGAGCGTGTTGCCCTTCACTTTCAGAATGTCGCTGACTCGCATGACTGTCTCCTCGCGAAATGCCTGTTCAGATGCCCAAACGGTGATGAATCCATAAATCGATGCTATCGGAAAGGCCCGCAAAAGGAAAGCGAACATCGCCCGCATCAGCCGAACGGACAAGGCTTTGCGCCTTTTTCGACAAGCGTTCGCCCTAGGTTTGGGTGCGCGCATCCGATGTTACGATGATTGACCCTCATTTTCGCCGCCTGCCGGCACCGCCTCGCGCGCCGGCCGCCTATGATGCCAGCCAACCGTTTCGACACGCTCGCGCTGCACGCGGGCGCCGCGCCCGATCCCGTCACGGGCGCGCGCGCGACGCCGATTTATCAGACCACGTCGTTCACCTTTCGTGACAGCGATCACGCCGCCGCGCTCTTCAACATGGAGCGTTCGGGGCACGTGTACTCGCGCATCTCGAATCCGACCGTCGCGGTGTTCGAGGAACGCGTCGCGGCGCTCGAAGGCGGCGTCGGCGCCATCGGCACGGCAAGCGGCCAGGCCGCGCTGCATCTCGCCATCGCGACGCTGATGGGCGCGGGCTCGCATATCGTCGCGTCGAGCGCGCTTTACGGCGGCTCGCACAACCTGCTGCATTACACGCTGCGGCGCTTCGGCATCGAAACGACCTTCGTGCCGCCGCACGATCTTGATGCATGGAGTGCGGCAGCGCGGCCGAACACGCGGCTTTTCTTCGGCGAAACGCTCGGCAATCCCGGCCTCGACGTGCTCGATATCGCGGGCGTCGCGGAAATCGCGCACGAGCACGCGGCGCCGCTGCTCGTCGATTCCACGTTCACGACGCCTTATTTGCTGCGCCCGTTCGAGCATGGCGCGGACCTCGTCTATCACTCGGCGACGAAGTTTCTGGGCGGGCACGGGACGACGATCGGCGGCGTGCTCGTCGACGGCGGCACCTTCGATTTCACCGCGAGCGGACGCTTCCCGGAATTCACCGAACCCTACGACGGCTTTCACGGCATGGTGTTCGCCGAAGAGAGCACGGTCGCGCCCTTCCTGCTGCGCGCCCGGCGCGAAGGCTTGCGCGATTTCGGCGCGTGCCTGCATCCGCAAGCCGCATGGCAACTGCTGCAAGGCATCGAGACGTTGCCATTACGCATGGATCGGCATGTCGCGAATACGCGCAAGGTGATCGAATTTCTGCTGGGTTCGCCGGCGGTGGACGGCGTGGCCTATCCCGAACTGCCGACGCATCGCGATCACGCCCTCGCCCAGCGACTGCTGCCGCGCGGCGCGGGCGCGGTGTTCAGCTTCGATCTGAAGGGCGGCGTGCCGGCGGCGCGCAAGTTCATCGAAACGCTCACGCTGTTCTCGCATCTCGCGAACGTCGGCGATGCGCGCTCGCTCGTGATCCATCCCGCCTCGACGACGCACTTCCGCATGGACGCCGCCGCGCTCGAAGCCGCGGGCATCGGGCCGGGGCGCATCCGTCTCTCGATCGGACTGGAAGACCCGGACGATCTCATCGACGATCTCAAGCGCGCGCTGAAGGCCGCCCAGAAAGCCGCCGAAAGCGCTCGGGCCGCCGGTGCCGCCGCGCCGCCCGGGAGCCGCGCATGATTCTCGACGTCCACGGCCGCGCCGCCTACGCCTACACCGGCGGCAAGTCTTTCGACACCGCCCGGCCTGCCGTCGTGTTCATTCACGGCGCCGAGCACGACCACAGCGTGTGGGCGTTGCAGACCCGCTATTTCGCGCATCACGGCTTCGGCGTGCTCGCGCTCGATCTCCCGAGTCACGGACGAAGCGAGGGGCCCGCGCTGCCGACCATCGGCGAACTCGCCGACTGGGTCATCGCCGTGCTCGACGCGGCGAGCGTGCAAACGGCGATCTTCGTCGGCCACAGCATGGGTTCGCTGATCGCGCTCGACATCGCGGGCCGCTATCCCGCGCGCACGGCGGGCCTCGCCCTGCTCGCGACCGCCGCGCCGATGGCCGTTTCCGACACGCTGCTCGACGCCGCCCGCGAGCACGAGCCCGAGGCGATCGCGATGGTCAATCAGTGGTCGCATTCCACGATCGCCGCGAAGCCGTCGAGTCCCGCGCCGGGCTTCTGGCTGCACGGCGTGAACCAGCGGCTCATGGAGCGCGTGAGCCTGCGCGGCGAAGCGCTCCTCTTCCATACCGATTTCAGCGCCTGCAACACCTACGCGGCTGCGCTCGAACGCGCGTCGGCCGTGCGCTGCCCGGTGCATATCGTGAGCGGCAAGCGCGACATGATGACGCCGCCGCGCGCCGCCCGGCCACTGGTCGATGCATTGAGGAAAGCCGGCGCCGCGGTGCAAACCGTGGAACTCGACGCCGGACACGCGCTGATGTCCGAGCAGCCCGACGCAACGCTGGACACGCTGTTCGCGTTCGCACTCGGCTGCGTCAAAGCCGAAACGAAGGCCGGCTGAACGCGCGCGTGCGGCGCACCGCGCAAGCGAGCGGCGGCCGCTTGCACGGCGCGCATCGCAGTCGCAGAATGGTTCTTGCTGGCCAAACGTCAGACAGGCGCACACCGCCCGCACGACACCAGCAGGCATCATCAGGGAGGCCGTCATGGCGCACACCGCACACGGTGAACATTTCGCGAATTTCGCCGAGTTCTATCCCTTTTACCTCGACGAACACCGAAATCTGGTCTCGCGCAGGCTGCATTTCATCGGCTCGCTTGGCGTGATCGGCTGCCTCTCGATGTCGATTGCGACGGGCGACTGGCTCTGGCTGCCCGCGGCCGTCGTCTGCGGCTACGGTTTCGCGTGGATCGGCCATTTCTTCTTCGAAAAGAATCGCCCCGCGACGTTTCGTCATCCCGTGTACAGCCTGATGGGCGACTGGGTGATGTTCAAGGACATCTGCGTGGGCAAGATTTCGCTCTGACCGGCGTCGGGCGTCCGATCACGCGGGCTGCTCCGGCATCGACGAGCGCGGTGCCTCGCGCGGCGGCGCGCTCGTGAGCGCGGACACGCGCGCGGCAATCAGCGAGCCGAGCGTGATCTCCAGCTTGTCGTTCGCAAGCGCGTTCATGAGCGCGGCGCAATCCACCTGCGCCGCGTCCAGTTTCAGTTGATATTCCAGTTCGGCGCGGTCGATCACGAACTGTTCGAACAGCATCGTCACCGTGATCTGACTCGGATTGGCGATCAGCACATAGCGCGGCAAGCGCGAATCTTCCAGCCGGCCGATCCAGCCGAGCGCGTCGAGCCGGGCGATCAGGCGTGTCGACGTATCCAGGTCGCAGCGCGCCATGCTGGAAAGCTGCAACGCGGTGTGGCCGGGCTTGCCCTCGTCGCGCGCCTCGACGAGCCGCGCGAGAATTTCGAGCGCATCGAGCAGATCGCTGCCCGGAAAATCCCGCCGATGATACTGCCCCGTGCGAATCGCGGGCAGCGCGGACGTGACCATCGCGCCGACGAGTGCGAACATCCAGCAAAGATAGACCCACAGCAGGAACACCGGCAGCGCGGCGAACGCGCCATAGACGGCGGTGTAGGTCGGAATGCGCCGCACGTAATAGCCGAAGCCGCGCTTGCCGAGTTCGAAGGCAACGGCCGCGATCAACCCGCCGACGATCGCATCGCGCCATTCCACCTTGCAGTTCGGCATGTACACGTAGATGAACGTGAAGGCGAGCGCCGTGAGCGGCAGCGAGATTCCGGTCAGCGCCCACTCGATGATCGGCGGCATCAGGTTGTGCGAACCCGCGAATGCGATCGAATGCGCGAAGACGTAGGACGAGATGGACAGGCTGCAGCCGAAGAGAATCGGCCCGAGCGTGATGATCGCCCAGTAGACGAGCACGCGCTGCGCGAACGGCCGCGCCTTCTTCACGCGCCAGATCACGTTGAACGCGGACTCGACCGTCATCATCGTCATGACGGAGGTCACGAACAGGATGATCATGCCGACGGTCGTCAGCCCCTTCGCCTTCGACGCGAACTGATTCAGATATTTGAAGATCTGGTCGTTGATCTGCGGCGGCATCAGGTGCACCGCGAGAAAATCCTGCAACGACGCCTGAAACGAGCCGAAGATCGGAAACGCAGTGAAGAGCGCGAAGGCGACGGTGGCGAGCGGCACGAGCGACAGCACGCTCGTGAACGTGAGGCTGCCCGCCACTTGCGCGACGCGGTCTTCGCCGATGCGCCGCGCGACGAAGCCGGCGAGGCGCTTGACCGCCGCGAGATCGATGGAAACGTGCTGCAAACGCATTCTCCCGTCGTGGCGGCCTGCCCGCGCAAAGCCGCGTCTCGCCACGAAAATCACCCAATACCTATAATAGCCGTTCACTAAAAAAGCCTTATGAACGACATCCTCGTGCTTTACTACAGCCGCCACGGCGCGACCCGCGAGCTTGCGCTCGCCATCGCCCAGGGCGTCGACAGCGTCCCCGGCATGCAGGCGCGCGTGCGCACGGTGCCGCCGGTGTCCACCGTCTGCGAAGCCACCCGGCCCGACATTCCCGCCGACGGCCCGCCCTACGCCGAGTTGCGCGATCTCGAAGAATGCGCGGGTCTCGCGCTCGGCTCGCCGACGCGCTTCGGCAACATGGCCGCGCCGCTCAAATACTTCCTCGACGGCACGACGCCGCAGTGGCTTTCCGGCGCACTCGCGGGCAAGCCGGCGAGCGTTTTCACATCGACCGGCAGCTTGCACGGCGGACAGGAAAGCACCCTGCTCTCGATGATGCTGCCGCTCCTGCACCACGGCATGATGATCGTCGGCATTCCGTACACCGAGTCGCGGCTCACCACGACGCAAAGCGGCGGCACGCCCTACGGCGCGTCGCACCACGCGCGCGCGGGCGGCGACGAAAATCAGCGCCACGGCATTTCCGCCGACGAGAAAGCGCTCGCCATTGCGCTCGGCGCACGGCTCGCGCGCACCGCGCTCAATCTCGTGCGCGGCGCCCGTTCGGCATGACCACGCCGATCTCCGCTGCGCGCCCCAACGCCGTCCTGGCGCGTGGCGCGCTCGCGAGTCTCGCCGCGCTCATCGTGCTCACGGTCGCCTGGGAGCTGTGGCTCGCACCCGTGCGGCCCGGCGCATGGGCGCTCGCGTTGAAGGCGCTGCCGCTCGCGTGCGCGCTGCCGGGCGTCGTGCGCAAGAACGTCTACACGCTGCAATGGGCGTCGATGCTCGTCCTGCTATATCTCGCCGAAGGCGTCGTGCGCGGCATGACGGATGCGGGCCGCTCCGCCTCGCTCGCCTGGCTCGAAGCGCTCCTCGCGCTCGCCTTCTTCGTCTGCGCCCTCGCTTACGTCGCGCCTTTCAAACGTGCCGCCCGCTTGAACGCTCGTTCGAAAAAAAGCTGATCTGTCCGCTTTTTTGATGCGTGCATCGCGCCGACGTGATGCTTTGTAGCACGAACCGCCGCCCGGCGCGCATGCCTATGCCATTCGGACGAGGATCGCGCGCCGCATCCCTGCGCGATACTGTGCACTACGCTCTACCGGAATTCTTGCTCATCCGCTCATGACCGCCACCGAAGCTTTCATCGCCGCCTGCACCGACGTTCTCGGCCCGCCGCACGTTCTCACCGACGCCCACGATACCGAGCCCTATCTCGTCGACTGGCGCAAGCGCTATCGCGGCAACGCATGCGCCGTGCTGCTGCCCGCCGATACGGCGCAGGTCGCGGCCGTCGTGCGGCTCGCGCGGGAACATCGCGTCGCGATCGTGCCGCAGGGCGGCAATACCGGCCTCGCCGGCGGCGCGACGCCCGATGCGAGCGGCGCGCAAGCGGTCGTCAGCCTGAGGCGGCTCAACCGGATTCGCGGCGTCGATCCGCACAACAACACGATGACCGTCGAAGCGGGCGTCGTGCTCGCCGAGATTCAGGCGCGCGCCGAAAGCGCGCAACGGCTGTTCCCGTTGAGTCTCGCCGCCGAAGGAAGCTGCACGATCGGCGGCAATCTTTCGACGAATGCGGGCGGCACCGGCGTGCTGCGCTACGGCAACACGCGCGAACTGTGCCTCGGACTCGAAGTCGTGACGCCGCAAGGCGAGATCTGGGACGGCCTGCGGGGGCTGCGCAAGGACAACACCGGCTACGATCTGCGCGATCTCTTCATCGGCGCGGAAGGCACGCTCGGCATCATCACGGCCGCGGTCATGAAGCTGCATCCCGCGCCGGTCGCGAAGGTCACGGCGCTGGCCGGGCTCGCGTCGCCGCACGCCGCGCTCGATTTCCTCTCGCTGGCCCAGCATCACGCGGGCGCGCTCTTGACCGGCTTCGAGTTGATGTCGGACTTCTCGATGCGCCTCGTCGGCAAGCACTTCCCGCAACTGCGCTATCCGTTCGACGAGCCGCACGGACAGACCGTGCTGCTCGAACTCTCCGACAGCGAAAGCGACGAACACGCGCGCGCCCTGTTCGAGCGGCTGATGGAAGAAGCGCTCGACAAAGGAATCGTGGAAAACGCCGTGGTTGCGGAAAGCCTCGCGCAGTCGCAGGCTTTCTGGGATTTGCGCGAGCATATTCCGCTCGCGCAGGCGGAGGAAGGCCTGAACATCAAACATGATATCGCCGTGCCCATTTCGAGTATCGGCCGCTTCATCGACGAAACCGATGCGATCATCGCGAATACGGTGCCCGGCGCTCGCATGGTCACGTTCGGCCATCTCGGCGACGGCAATCTGCACTACAACGTGCAGGCGCCCGAAGGCGTCGATGCGAAACCGTTCCTCGACGAATTCCAGACGCCGATCAACACGCTCGTGTATGACCAGGTGCACAAACATCGCGGCAGCATCAGCGCGGAGCACGGTCTCGGCCAGTTGAAGGTCGATGAAGCAATGCACTACAAGTCGCCGGTCGAAGTGCGCCTCATGCAGACGATCAAGGCCGCGCTCGATCCGGACAACCTGATGAATCCCGGCAAGGTCGTGCATGGGGGCGCGCCGCTTGCGAAGGAGAACATCGCATGAAGATTCGCGTGCTGTCGGACCTGCATCTCGAATGCGACGAGCCGCTGGCGATTCCCTACGCCGAGGCCGATCTCGTCGTGCTGGCCGGCGACATTCACAATCACGCCGAGGGCCTGCGCTGGGCCGCGGAAAATTTCGGTTCCGACGTTCCCGTCGTCTACGTGCCCGGCAATCACGAGTATTACGACGCCGAGTTCGGCGCGATGGAAACCGCGATGCAGGACGCCGCGCGCAGCGTCGATAACGTGCACTATCTGAACAACGCGTCGCTGGTGGATCGCCGTGGCGCGTGGCGCGTGCTCGGCACGACGCTCTGGACGGACTTCGCGCTGTTCGGGTCCGGTGAAGCGGATATCGAGAACGCGAAGCAGGCATGCACGAAAGTCATGCTCGACTACAAAGGCCTGATCCAGCTCGCCTGGCCGGAACCCGAAGGCGAGCATCGCGAATTCGCTCCCGACGACTCGCTCGCGCTGCACGAACAGGCGCGCGGCTGGCTCGAAAGCGAGCTCGCCAAACCGTTCGCGGGCCAGACGATCGTCGTCACGCATCATGCGCCGATGCGCCAGAGCCTCGCGCCGCGCTACGCGGAAGATCTCGTGTCGGCGGGCTTCGTCAATCATCTGCCGTCGCTGGCGCGCGCGCCCGCGTCGCTGTGGATTCACGGGCATACGCATACGTCGTTCGATTACGTCGTCGAGGGCACGCGTGTCGTCTGCAATCCGCGCGGCTATTTCGACCGCCGCCGCCAGCAATGGGAGAATCCCGCGTTCGCGTGGGACAAGGTCGTCGAAATCTGAAACGCCGGTAAAGAAGCACGGAACCGTGTTGGACTTTGCGGAGGAACGCCATGTGCGGCCGAATCAGCCAGTACCGACTGCCGATGCATTACGCGCAACGCCTGCATCTGAGAAATCCGTTCGTGCTCGTGGACGCCGCCGACCGGCGTCCCGGCTATAACCTCGCGCCCGGCACGCATCCGCTCGCCGTCTATCCGGACGAAACGATCCGCGCGGTGCATTGGGGCTATTGCCCGCCGTGGGCCATCCAGAAGAAGCTGCCGCAGACGATCAACGCGCGCGTCGAGACCGCCGCGACGAGCGCTTATTTCAAACACTTGTGGAGGAAGGCGCGCATTCTCGTGCCGGCCGACGGCTGGTTCGAATGGCGCATCGAGCCGCGCCCGACAGATCCGGCCGCGAAGCCCTTCAAGCAGCCGTACTTCATTCGGCGCGCGGACGGCGAACCGATGTACCTCGCCGCGCTCACCAGCATCATGCGCGACGAAGACGCCGCCGCGCCCGGCGCGGGTTTCGTCATCGTCACGTCCGCGGCGGACGAAGGGCTGATCGACGTGCACGACCGCCGTCCGCTCGTGTTCCCCTCCGCCGTCGCGCGGCGCTGGCTCGATCCCGCCGCATCGCTCGACGATCTCGCGGCGCTCGTCAGGACCGACGGCGTGCCGGCGTCGCACTTCGTGTGGCATCGCGTGTCGAGCGACGTGAATCGCGCAACGAACGACGAACCGCGACTGATCGAGCCGCTCGAAACGCTGCTCTGAACGCTGTCCGCGAACGATCAGCGATCGTCGTCGATGCGCACCGGCACGAGGCGGCGCTTCGCGTTGCGCTCCGACTGCGCGCGCATGGCGTTGAAGAGATCGCGCGACGCCGGAACGGCGATCAGCACCAGAAGCGCGGCGAGTGCGAGCAGAAGTGGCGTACTCATGTGACTTATCCCCGTTAAACGTGCAGTGGAACCAGTGCAGAAAGTAACAAGCTGCGGGCACATCGTGCGTAAGCAAGTGTTGCTCCGCGGCTTTTTTCGTAACTGAACGCGCACCGCATTTCAGTTGACGACGAACTCCTTCAGCGATTCCTCGTCCGCCGCGAGCGTGGCGGGCAGCGCATCGCGCAGGAACTCCACCCACGTGCGGATTTTCGCGTCGAGGTATTGGCGCGATGCGTAGAGCGCGTAGACGTTCAGCTCCTGCATCGTGTATTGCGGCAACACGCGCACGAGCGTGCCCGCGCGCAGGCCGGGAAGCGCAGACGACGTCGGCAGCACGCCGATGCCCATGCTCTCGCGAATCGCCACGACCATCGCCTCGGCGACATTCACCGTGAACGTCGACGGGCCGAGGCTCACCGTCTCCTGACCGTTCGGGCCGTCGAACACCCAGCGATCCGGCGGAAACACCGGCGTCATCAGATGCAGGCAGGTATGGCGCACGAGATCGGACAGCACGTGCGGCGCGCCATGCTGCTCGATATAAGCCGGCGACGCGCACGCGATGCTGAACACCGAGCCGAGCCGCGCCGACACGAGTCCGGAATCCGGCAGATCGGACGCGAGCACGACGGACACGTCGTAGCCTTCGTCGAGCAGATCCGGCACGCGCTGCGCGAGCGTCAGATCGACCTGCACCGCGGCATGGCGCTGCTGATAGCGCGAGATCATCGGCACGATGTAGTGCTGGCCGAAGCTCGTCATCGAATGGACCTTGAGCTTGCCGGAAGGACGCGCGTGCGCGTCGCCGGCCTCGGCTTCCGCCTGATCGACATAGGCGAGAATCTGCTCGCAGCGCTGCAGATAGCGCTCGCCCGCTTCGGTCAGCGCGATGCGCCGCGTCGTGCGATTCAACAGGCGCGCGCGCAGATGCGCTTCGAGGTCCGACACGGCCCGCGAGGCGTAGGCCGTCGTCGTATTGAGATGCTGCGCGGCCGCGGTGAAGCTGCCCGCTTCGACGACCCGCACAAATACGCGCATGTTCTGGAGCGTGTCCATGGCGTTAATTCCGTCTTCAAGAACTGTTCGTGGGTCGAATTGTTGCACGACCGGTAACGACGATTATCACATCTCTCGTAAGAATGCTTTGCATCCTTACGGGTTATTCCACAATCCCCGCAAAAATATAATCACTTCCCTGAATCTAATTCGAAATTGGGAGTGAATCGTGCGAGGGCGAGTGTCCAGGAGCGCTGCTTGTGCCGCCGTTCTTACAGCAATATTAACAATGGCCGGATGCGCGAGCATCGGCAAGAACGCGCCGCAAGATTCGCTCAAGGATGCATCGACGCTCGATGCCGGCAGCGCCATTCGCGCCGCCAACGCCGACGCCCAATGGCCCGGCCAGGAATGGTGGCGCGCCTATCAGGATCCGCAACTGGACGCCTGGGTTACACGCGCGACCAACGGCAGCCCCACGCTCGCGATGGCCGCCGCGCGCGTGCGCGAAGCGCGGCAGCAAGCGGGCGTCGCGCGCTCCGAGCTTCTGCCGCACGTGGACGGCGCGATGAGTGTCGCCCGCAAGAACTGGCCGAATAACGACTTTTACGGCCCCGGCCCGTACGCCGATACCACGACCTGGGACAACACGGCAGGACTTTCGCTCTCCTACAACCTCGACGTCTGGCATCGCGACGACAACAACGCCGAACGCGCGCTCGACATCGCCCATGTGCGCGCCGCCGATGCGCGCGCCGCGCAGCTCGAACTCGAAACGAACGTCGTGCGCGCTTACGTCGGCTTCTCGCAGGCGTTCGCGCTGCTCGATATCGCGCAGGACACGCTCGCGCAGCAGGAGCGCATCGCGGATTTCGCGCGGCGGCGGCTGAAAGGCGGTCTCGGCACGCAGCTCGAAGTGAGTCAGGCCGAAGCGCCCTTGCCCGAGTACGAGCGTCAGGTCGATATCTACAAGGAAGACATCCTGCTCGCGCGCAATCAACTGGCCGCGCTCGCCGGCGAAGGTCCGGGCGCGGGCGAAGCGCTCACGCGCCCGGCGCTCTCGCTCGCGACGCCGCTGCCCCTGCCCTCCGCGCTGCCGGCGGAACTCGTCGGACATCGGCCGGATATCGTCGCGGCGCGCTGGATGGTCGCGGGACAGGCGCGCGGCATCGATGTGGCGAAGGCCGGCTTCTACCCGAACATCAATCTCGCGGCGTCGCTGACACAGGCGTTCGCGGGCGGCGCGTTGCTGAGTTTCCTGACGCGCGATGCGTCCGGCTACAGCTTCGGCCCGGCGATCTCGCTGCCGATCTTCGAAGGCGGACGCCTGCGCGCGCAGCTCGGCGCGGCATCGGCGCAATACGATCAGGCCGTCGATCACTACAACGCGACGCTCGTCGCGGCGCTCAAGGACATCGCCGATCAGGTCGTGCGCGTGCATTCGCTCGACACGCAGCTCGAAGCGTCGGGGCGCTCCGTCGCCGCCGCGCAAAAGAACTACGATCTCGCGAACGCCGGCTACAAGCGCGGGCTCACCGATTATCTGAACGTGCTGATCGCGCAGACACAGTTGCTCAAGGCGCAGGACGGACAGGCGCGCGTGCGCGCGCAACGGCTCGCGTCGTACGCGACGCTCACGTCGGCGCTCGGCGGCGGCATCGACGATCCGTCCAACGGGCCCGAAGCAACCGCGCTCGCGCCGTCGAAGCACATCGGGCCGTTCAGCAAGGCGCGCAATTGAACATGTCGACGCCCGCTACGCTCAACGAACGTCCATCGCTCAGGCTGGCCTTGCTCGACTGGGCGCGCACCGACGGCCTCGCGTGGATCTATATCTTCAAGGCCGTGCTCGCCGCGCTTCTGGCGCTGTGGATCGCGATGCGCCTCGACATGTCGCAGCCGCGCACCGCGATGACCACGGTTTTCGTCGTGATGCAGCCGCAAAGCGGCATGGTGCTCGCCAAGAGCTTCTACCGTTTCTGCGGAACGATGGTCGGGCTCGTCGTGATGATGATCTTCATCAGCCTGTTCTCGCAGCAGCCGGTGCTGTTTCTGTCCGCGACGGCGCTGTGGGTCGGCATCTGCACGGCGGGCGCGGCGCGCAACCGCAACTTTCGCTCGTACGGCTTCGTGCTCGCGGGCTACACCGCCGCGCTGATCGGCATTCCGGCGGCGCAGCATCCGGACGGCGCGTATCTGTCGGCGCTCACGCGCGTCAGCGAAGTCACGCTCGGCATCGTGTGTTCCGGCGCGGTGAGCGCGCTCATCTTTCCGCAGCACGCGGGCGAGCAGGTCCGCACGACAGTGCGCCGGCGCTTCACGCAGTTCGTCGATTACGTGTGCCGCGCGCTGTCGGGCAATATGGAGCGTGCGCAGATCGAGCGGACGAATCTCGCGTTCGTGTCGGATATCGTCGGCTTCGAGGCGGCGCGCAGTGTCGCCGTGTTCGAGAATCCCGAGTCGCGTATGCGCGGCGGGCGGCTCGCGCGTCTGAACAGCGAGTTCATGAGCGCATCGACGCGCTTTCACGCGCTGCATCAGTTGATGAACCGGCTGCGCGAGAACGCGTCGGCGACGACCACCGCCGCGCTCGAACCGTTCTTTCGCGAAGTGCCGCCGTTGTTGTCGCTATCGGGCGAGGCGGTGAAAAACGCCGCCGACGCCGCGCACGCCGCCGCGCAATTGCGCGACTACAAGGCCGCGTTGCCGAAGCGCATGCGCGCGGCGCGCGGCGCGCTCGAAGCAAATCCGGACTTCGCGCAACTGGAATTCGATACCGCCGCGGAACTGCTCTACCGCTTCGTCGACGACATGCTCGCGTATGCCGAAACGTACGCGTCGCTGACCTCGCCGTCGCACGAACGCGAACGCTGGATCGCACGTTACGTGCCGAAGACCAACCTGTTCGCGGCGGCCATCTCGGGCTTGCGCGGCGCGGTCGTGATGTTCGTCCTCTCCGCGTTCTGGATCGAATCCGCGTGGCCGAGCGGCGGCACGATGGTGCTCAACGCCGCGGCCGTGTGCGCGCTCGCTTCGTCCTCGCCGCGCCCGACGCTCATGTCCGCACAAATGGCGGCGGGCACGATACTCGCAGCGCTCGCCGGCATGATCGTCGTGTTCGGCGTGTTTCCGCATATCGACGGCTTCGCGATGATGTGCGCCGCGCTCGCGCCCGCCCTTTTGCTCGGCGCGTATCTGAGCACGCGGCCGGCGCTCGCGGGCGTGGGCATCGGCTACTGCATCTTTTTCTGCTTTCTCGCGGGGCCGGACAATCTCGTCCACTACGATCCGACCGGCTACATGAACGATGCGATCGCGCTCGTGCTGTCGATGATCGTCGCCGCGATCGCCTTCGCCGTGCTCCTGCCGACCGATGCGCCGTGGCTGCGTCATCTGCTGCTTCGCGACTTGCGGCGCGAAGTCGTGAACGCGCGCCGCGGACGTCTCGCCAGTCTCGCGACGCACTTCGAGAGCCGCACGCGCGACCTGCTCTCGCAGATCAACGCGCTCGCCAATGGCCGCGCCGATTTGCAGCGCGACGCGCTGCAATGGCTCTTCGCCGTGCTCGAATTCGGCAATGCGGTGATCGACTTGCGGCGCGAAATGGCGATGCTGCCGGGCGGCGCGCCGATGTCCTGGCGACGCTTCGTCGATGCGACGCTCGATGCCGTCGCGCGGCTTTTCGATCGTCCGCAGGCGAAGCGCTTCGACGCCGCGCTTGCCGCGACACAGCGCGCGATTGCCGATACGCAGGCGCTGCTCGCTTCGTCCGACCAGTCGCGCGAGGAGCGACATCGCCTGCAGCGCATCGCGAGTCACCTGCATTTCATCCGCACCGCGCTGCTCGATCGCGAATCACCGTTCGCGCAGTTTGCGCCCGCCGAAAACCACACGCACGAAGGAGCGTCTCATGTTCCCGCGTAACGTCGCGATCCTCGAAGCCTATGTGCCGACGATCCTGCTGCTCTTCATCGCGGGCGCGATAATCACGTGGGTCGTCGACCGCGTGCTCTCGCTGACCGGACTTTATCGCGTGGTGTGGCATCCGGCGCTCTTTCGCGCAAGCCTGCTCGTGTGCATCTGCGGCACGCTCGGGCTCGTCGCGTATCGCTGAGCGGCATCACTTTCATACACGCTGAAAAAGAGTTGCATCATGATTCTTCGGAAAATCATCGGTCTGGTTTTGACGATCGCCATCTTCGCGGTCGCGCTCGTCATCGGACGGGTGCTGTGGGTGCATTACATGGACGAGCCGTGGACGCGCGACGGCCGCGTGCGCGCGGATGTCGTCAATGTCGCGCCGGATGTGTCGGGCGCCGTCGTGCAGTTGCCGGTCCGCGACAACCAGCTCGTGAAAAAAGGCGATCTGTTGATGGAGATCGATCCGTCGCACTATCAGATCGCGGTCGAGCAGGCGCAGGCGACCGTCGCGGCGCGGGCGGCCGAACTGCGCATGCGCCGTGCGGATGCCGCGCGACGCGCCGACATGGACAGTCAGGTCGTGTCGAAGGAAGCGCGCGAAAACGCGGTGCAGGCCGCCTCGACCGCCGAAGCGCAGTTACAGCAGGCGCAGGCCGCGCTCGATGCCGCGAAGCTCAATCTGGCGCGCACGAAGGTGTTTTCGCCGGTCGACGGATACGTGACGAACCTGAACGTCTTTCGCGGCGACTACGCGACGGCGGGCGCGGCGAAGCTCGCGATCGTCGACAGCCATTCGTTCTGGGTGTACGGCTACTTCGAGGAAACGAAGCTGCCGCACGTGCGCATCGGCGACAAGGCGTCGATTCGCCTGATGAGCGGCGGCGAGCTGAAGGGACATGTGGAGAGCATTTCGCGCGGCATCTATGACCGCGACAATCCGCAAAGCCGCGAACTGCTCGCCGACGTGAACCCGACGTTCAACTGGGTGCGGCTCGCGCAGCGCGTGCCGGTGCGCGTGCATATCGATGACGTGCCGGATGGGTTGCTGCTGAGTGCGGGGACGACGTGTACGGTGGTGATTGCGCCGTCGAGTTGAGCACGCATCGGCGGCAGCGGATATGAGTAGAATGTACCCGGACTTTTTACCGGATCGGCAAATGACATCCAAGACCATCGGCGGGCTGGCGAGGGACGCGATCCCTCCCCGCGTCAAGATTCCACCGCGCTCGACCAGGACCGTGGATATGTCTACGCCTGAAGCACGTCAGCGCGTGACGGACGCGATCAGCAGGGTCATTTCCGCCCACAACGTCGCCATCAAAGAACTTGCGAAGCGCTGATGCTGCTTGACGCGCCGTACGTCATCACGGTCCATGATCACATTCTTTTCGCGGAAGGCGGGTTGCCCGGTTATGGGCAAGCGGGCATCGGAGGTGTCGAAGCAGTCCTGGCGCGCGTAGAGAATCACGCGTACTACGCCGGATTGGACGATATATTCGGCATAGCCGCGATGTACGCGGTCGCCATCGCACGCGGACATGTGTTCAATGACGGCAACAAGCGCACCGCGCTCGTATGTGCGCTTGCCTTCCTGGATCTGGAAGGCTACGACTTGCCAGCCGGACCCGAGATCGAAGTCCAACTGGTCGAAATCATGGTGGAAGTCGCGCAAGGCAAGGTCGAGCGCGAAGACCTCGCCGACTATTTGTCAGTCATATACGGCCCGCGCGAATCGAACCTGCCGGCCTAGGCGCCCGACGCTACGTCAGGGCGCCTCGCTCATCGACCTGCCGCCTTACTTCAACACCACCTTCACATCGAAGTACTTCGCGGCGAAGCGATCGATCGTCCCGTCGTCCTTCAATTCCTTCAGCGCGCGATTGAGCGATTCCTTCAACGCCTTGTCGTTCTTGCGCACGCCGAAGCCCACGCCCGAACCGAGCAGCTTGTCATCCGACACGGCCGGCCCCGCGAACGCAAAACCCGCGCCCTGCGGCTGCTTCAGAAAGCCCTTCGACGCCGCTTCGGCATCCTGGAACGCCGCATCCAGACGACCCGACGCCAGATCCGCGTAAATCTGGTCCTGCGCCTGATACGACTCGACATCGATGCCCGCCGGCGCCCACTTCGCCTTCGCGTAGGTTTCCTGGATCGAGCCTTGCAGCACGCCCACGCGCTTGCCCTTCAGACCATCGACGGTCGGCCGGATCGTGCTGCCCTTTTTCGCGATGAGCTGATTCGGGATCGTGTAGATCGGATCCGTGAAATCGATGGCGGCCTTGCGCTTGTCCGTGATCGTCATGTCGGAATTGATGCCGTCGAACTTGCGCGCCTGCAACGCGGGAATGAGGCCGTCGAACGAATTCTCGACCCACACGCACTTCATCTTCAGTTTCGCGCACACCGCGTTGCCGATGTCGATGTCGAAGCCCTGCAGCTCGCCGCTCGGCGACTTCGATTCGAACGGCGCGTACGATGCCTCGACGCCGAAGCGCAGTTCCTTCATGTTATCGGCGGCCTGCGCGTTCAACGCGGCGACGCCCGTGACGATGGTGGCGCCCAGCACCGCGAACGCGGCGAACTTGCGACCGATCAGATGCGATTTTTTCAACTTTCATCTCCTTCCATTGCGTTTCGAAACGGGTGTCGCGATGTGGCCGCGCACCGCACGCAATGCGCGGCGCATCGAACACCGGGGCGCGATTGTAGCGCGCGCGGACTCGCGGCAAGCCGGGCCCGGCGCGTTCAGTCGAGAGAAGCGAGCGTCGATTCGGTGGTGTCGACGACCATGAGGCCAGCGCGCAACCCTGGCTTGACCTTCGGATTCGGAAACACGATGCGCTCTTCATCGTGCGACACGCGATAGCGATATTCGCCGTCACGCGCGAGTTCGGTGCCCGCCGCAAACGCGGTGAAGTTGGGCACATCGCTCGCGACGTTCAGCACGAAGTGCTCGCTTTGCTTGTCGATCTGCGCGACGACCGTGAACACGCGCAAGGGCGCATGTTCCGCGTTCGCTTCGCCGGCGATCAGGCGGCGCAATGCCGCATCCGATGCCGCGAAGCGCGCGAGATCGTTCTGGCCGAACGGCCGCACCTTGCCCAGCTCCAGCGTGCAGGCGAGCGCGCCCGCTTCCTGAGCCGTGAAATGCGTGAAGGTATTGCCCTTCTCCCGATGCAGCAGCACGGCTTGCAGACGCGCATCGCGCAGCCAGTCGAACATCGCGCGGGCGAGCGGCGCGCCCGTGTGCGGCAACAGCGCGAACTGCTCGAACACCGATGCGCGGATCGCCGTATGCATATCGATGTGCCACTTCGGATGCGCGGCGGCAGCGAAGAATTCGAGCGCGGCGCGTTCGAGTTCGCCGGCGCGCGGCGCTTCGCGGCTCTGCTCGAAACGCGCGTGGCGCCCACTGAACAGGCGATTGAGGTCGTCGTCGAGATAACGATCGCCCGCGCGCATCGCACCGATGTTGCCGAGCACGACGAGCACGCGCGCGGCAAGCGCCGCGCGGCCACGCGCGATATCCGCGACGAGCGAGGACAGCATCTCGATCGGCGCGGTTTCATCGCCATGAATGCCCGCCGATACGAGCACGCTGTGCGTCGGTTCCTGCGCGGGTTCGAGCAACAGCACGCCTTCGCCTTGCCACGTCCAGCGCACGCCCGAAGCCGTCGTTCCCGACGTTGCGTCAGGACGCTGATCGGCGAGCGTGAACGTCAGAAAGTCGTCCAGAAAATCAGCGCTGGAAGTCATAGACGGCACCGAGTCCGAGGATGGTCGTCAGTTCGTCGAGCGCCGCGCGCGATTCGGCGAGCAGCTTCGGATCGGCGAGATCGGCGGGTGCGAGACGGTCGCGATAGTGCCGGTCGATCCACGCGTCGAGCTGCGGGAAAAGCGCGTCGTTCATCCAGACGCGCGAATTGACCGCAGCGTGCTCGGCATCGTCGAGCACGACGCGCAGGCGCAGGCACGCCGGGCCGCCGCCGTTCTTCATGCTCTCGCGCAAATCGAAGACGAGCACTTCGTCGATCGGCGTCTTGCGCGACGCGAGCGAATCGAGATAAGCCGCCACGCGCGCGTTTTCGCGGCATTCCTGCGGCACGATCAGCAGTTGCCTGCCGTCCGTGGCCGAGAGCAACTGGCTGTTGAAGAGATACGACGAGACCGCGTCTTCCACGCTCACTTCGCTTTCCGGCACTTCGAGCGCGGTGAACGGCGTGCCTTGCGCTTCGAGCTTCGTGCGCAATTCGTCGTAGACCTTGTGCTGATCGACGAACGCGCGTTCGTGGCAAAAGAGCGTCGTGCGATTGCCGACCGCGATCACGTCGTTATGAAACACGCCCGCGTCGATCACGTCGGGCGATTGCTGCGCGAACACGGTGGCATCGCCGGAAAGGCCGTGCAGACGCGCGACCGCGCGGCTCGCTTCGAGCGTCTGACGCGCGGGATAGCGCTGCGGCTGCGGCCCCTGACCGTACTCGCTCTTGCCATACACGAAAAACTCGACGCCCTTCGCGCCGTACTCACGCGCGAAGCGCGTATGGTTCGCCGCGCCTTCGTCGCCGAGCGCGGGCGTGCCGGGCAGCGCGTGATGAATGCGGAAGCGGGCTTCATCGGCGAAGATCGCGGCAAGCGTGCGCCGCGTTTCGCCATGCTCGATCGCACGATGCAGCTTGGCCGCGAGATTCGCGGGCGTGAAATGCACGCGGCCGTCTTCGGTATCCGCCGACGGGCTCACGGTCGCGGCATTCGCGGTCCACATCGCCGATGCGGAACTGGCGGCGGCGAGCAGCTCGGGCGCTTCGCGGGCGGCGCGGGCGATCACGCTGGCGTCGTCGCCGGAAAAGCCGACATCGCGCAACAGCCTGATCGACGGGCGTTCCAGCGGCGGCAGCACGCCCTGCTGAAAACCGAGGTCCGCGAGCCGCTTCATCTTGCGCAAGCCCTGCTTCGCGGCGGCCTTCGGATTCGCCACCGACTTCTCGTTGCTGCGCGACGCGACGTTGCCGAATGAAAGTCCCGCGTAGTTGTGCGTCGGGCCGACCAGCCCGTCGAAGTTCGCCTCGTATGCTTTCGATGCCTGCATCATGAATCCTTGTCCTTAGAACTGAAGCCCCGGCGATACGCTCGCGGGCATCTGCAACTGCTCGCTTTCCACCGATGCCATCGGATACGAGCAATAGTCCGCCGCGTAATACGCGCTCGGCCGCTGATTGCCCGAGCGTCCGATGCCGCCGAACGGCGCCGCCGACGACGCGCCGTTGGTCGGCCGGTTCCAGTTGACGATGCCCGCGCGGATCGTGCGCTGGAAATGCTTCCATGCGGCTTCGTCGTCGGCGAGGAGACCTGCGGAAAGGCCGTACGCGGTGTCGTTCGCGCGCTCGATCGCTTCGTCGAAGGTCTGGTAGCGCGTGACCTGCACCATCGGGCCGAAGTGCTCTTCGTCGGGCACGTCGCGCGCGTGGGTCACGTCGAGAATCGCGGGCGACACGAAGCCCAGATTCGCCGCGCGCTGCGCCATGTCGAGCGCCGGTTTCGCTCCGGCTTCGATCAGACGCGCCTGCGCATCGACGAGACGCGCCGCCGCGCGCGCCGAAATCACGGCGCCCATGTACGGCTGCGGTTCGTCGTCGAATCGGCCGACGCGGATGTTCGCGCTCACCTCGACGAACCGCTGCATGAAGCGCTCGCCGAAGGCATCGTCGGGAACGAAGAGACGGCGCGCGCACGTGCAGCGCTGCCCCGCCGACAGAAACGCCGACTGGATCGTGTGATGCACGGCTGCGTCGATATCTTCGACGTTCGCGACGACGAGCGGGTTGTTGCCGCCCATCTCCAGCGCGAGCACGATCTCGGGACGGCCGCCGAACTGCCTGTGCAGCAACGTGCCCGTGTCCGAGCTGCCGGTGAAAAACAGTCCGTCGATATGCCGGTGATTCGCGAGCGCGACGCCCGTATCCTTCTCGCCCTGCACGAGATTGAGCGCGCCCGCGGGCAATCCGGCCTGAATCCACAGTGCGAGCGTCGCGGCCGCGACGCCGGGCGCGAGTTCCGACGGCTTGAACACGACCGTATTGCCCGCGATCAGCGCCGGCACGATATGTCCGTTCGGCAAGTGCCCCGGAAAGTTGTACGGCCCGAACACGGCGACGACACCATGCGGACGATGCCGCAACACCGCGACGCCATCGGCCATCGGCGCGCGCTTTTCGCCGGTGCGCTCGTGATACGCCTGCACGGAGATATCGACCTTCGCCGCCATCGACGCCACTTCCGTGCGCGCTTCCCACAACGGCTTGCCCGTTTCGCGGCCGATCGCGTTCGCGAGCGCTTCCTTGTTCTCGTTCAGAAGCGACGCGAAGCGTTTGGCGATCGCGACGCGCTCATCGAACGAAAGCGCGGACCACGAGGCGAACGCGCGCCGCGCCGACGACACCGCGCGATCCACGTCTTGCGCCGATGCGCTTTTGCCTTGCCACACGATTTCATCGGTGCCCGGATTGCGCGAGGCGAACGCCGCGCCGTGGCCTTCCTGCCAGTCACCGCCGATATACAACTGGTTCGAAATTTCCATGTCGTCTCTCATTCACTTTGCGCGCGGATACGATGTCAGCACGCGCACCTGATCGCCTTCGTTCACGCGCAATGCAGCCGCTTCTTCCGATGTCAACGTAAAGCAGCCATCGACGACCGCGCCTTTCGTCGCGCCGCAGCGGAAGTCGTCGAGCAGCGTGTTCGATACGAGGCTCTTCGCGTCGATTTCCGGACGATCCGAACCGATCGCAACGCGCGCCAGCACGCTCTCGCGCACCGTGCGCAAGTCGGCCGTATGGCATTCGAGCACCGGGCCGGCATCGAAGATATCGACGTGATTTTCGTAGCGCAGCCCTTCCGCTTCGAGCATCTTGCGCGCGGGCGTCGTGTCTTTGTGCGTGACGCCGACCGCGCGTTGCGCGGCATCGGGCAGCAAGTCGAGATACACCGGATAGCGCGGCATCAGCTCGGCGACGAACGACTTCTTGCCGTGCGAGCTGAGGTAATCGGCTTCGTTGAAGTCGATCTGATAGAAGTGCGAGCCGACCGCGTTCCAGAACGGCGACTCGCCGTTCTCGTCGAAATGGCCGCGCAATTCCGCGCACAAACGCTGCGGAAAACGGTCCGTGAACTGCGCGATGAACATGAAGCGCGAACGCGACAGCAGCCCGCCCACGCCCGCCGTGCGATAACGCGGGCTCAGGAAAAGCGAGCACACTTCCGCGTAACCGGTCAGATCGTGCGAGATGTTGAGCAGCGACATGCGCGTCCAGACGCCCATGTCCTTGCTCGCATGCACGACCGTCGACACGCGATAGTTATAGAACGGCTGCTCCAGCCCGACTTCCGTTTCGATGCCGCATACGCCCGCGACGTCGCCCGTCGCGGTGTCTTCCATCACGAAGAAATAGCCTGCTTCGAAGGCTTGCGCGTCGCCTGAAAGCGTGCGGCGCGCGCGTTCGACGCGGGCCGCGAGCGCATCGCGATCCGGCTTGAACGTGGTCAGTCCCGGACCCGTTTCCTGGGCGAGCGCGACGAGCGCGTCGACATCGCCCGGCTGCGTGCAACGCACGACGATCATTGCAATTCTCCCGATGCCTGATGCAACGGCACGCAACGCACCGTGTCCTTGTCCTCCACGCCGAGCGCGGCGCGCGCGGCGGCGCTCAGTGCGGCGCCGTCGGCGCGCGTGCCCGCGAGCCCGGCGACGATGCAGCGGAATTCATGCGCGCCGCCCGCCGCGACGATATACGGCGTACCGTTTTCGGACGCGCCGTCGCGCACCGTGCGCAATTCGCTCGAACTCGCCGATGCGCTCTTGTCGACGGCGATCGTGAGCACCGGGCCCGCATCGAAAATATCGACGAAACGGTCCGGCTCGAAGCCTTCTTCGAGATGAATGTCGTACGTGAGCAGCGTGCCTTCGTTCGGCTCGCCGAGCACGCGCTGCGCATCGCCGGGCAGCAGCGGCACGTAGAGCGGATAGCTCGGCATCACTTCCGCGATGAACGTGCGGCTGCGCCCGCCCGATTCCGATTCCACCTGCTCGAAGTCGCGGCCGAAGAACTTGCGTCCGACCGCATCCCAGAAGGGCGACGCGCCGGCATCGTCGGTGACGCCGAGCATCAGCGAAAAGACTTCGCTCGTGAAGCGCTTGCGGTTCGCCGCGATGTAGATCATGCGTGCGCGCGACAGCAGATGCGCCGCCGCATCGTTCGCTTCGTCGCGCAACGACGGATCGATGTAAAAACCCGTCAGGCGGCTCTTGCCTGTCAGTTCGTGCGACATCGTGAGCGCGTGAATCTTGCGATTCACCTTGAGCTCGCGCGACGCGTGAATCAGCGCGTCGTTGCGAAACGCGTAGAACGGCTCCGAATAGCCCGCCGACGCGACGATGCTCGACGTGCCGAGCAGCCTGCCCGTTTGCGCGTCTTCGAGCACGAAGAGATAGAACTCCTCGCCGGGAAATTCGACTTCGGCGCGAAACGAGTCTTCCGACAGCGCGACGCGCGTTTCGAGCGCGCGCCGGTCGCGCGGCAGCGAGTGCAGCACGGGAAGCGCCGCGCGCGCCATGCGTTCGAGCTCGTCGAGATCGGAGAGTCTTGCGGGACGGACGAATAGCATCATCGGGTCCTGGTCGTTACTTGACGGCAGCCGCGCCGACGACCTGCTCGATCGCCCGGCCGATGCGCGCGAAGCCTTCGTCGAGATCGGCCATCGGCATGATGAGCGACGGCGCGAAGCGCAGCACGTTCGGCCCCGCGATCAGCATGATGACGCCGTTCGCCGCCGCCGCATTGAGCACGTCCTTCGCGCGATCCTTGTAGGCGTCGCTCAGTTCCGCGCCGATCAGAAGTCCGCGTCCGCGAATCTCCTTGAACATGCCGAAGCGCTCGTTGAGACGTTCGAGATGCGCCTTGATCGCGCGGCTGCGCTCGTTCACGCCTTCGAGGAGCTTCGGATCGCTGATGAGTTCGACCACCTTCTCCGCGATCGACGCGCCCAGCGGATTGCCGCCGTACGTCGTGCCGTGGACGCCGACCTTGAAATGCGCGGCGATGTCGTTCGTCGTGAGCATCACGCCGATCGGGAAGCCGTTGCCCAGCGCCTTCGCGCTCGTGAGGATGTCGGGCGTCACGCCGTACTGCATGTACGCGTAGAACGTGCCCGTGCGGCCGACGCCGGTCTGCACTTCATCGAAAATGAGCAGCGCGCCGTGCTTGTCGCAGGCTTCGCGCAGGCCCTTCAGGAACGCGGGATCGGCGGGCAGCACGCCGCCTTCGCCCTGCACCGGTTCGACGATGACCGCGCACGTCTTCGGGCCGATGGCTTCGAGCGCCTTCGGCAGATCGTTGTACGGCAGATGACGAATGCCCTGCGGCTGCGGGCCGAAGCCTTCGGCATATTTCGGCTGGCCGCCGACGCTCACCGTGAAGAACGTTCGGCCGTGGAACGACTGCGTGAACGAGATGATCTCGATCTTGTCCTCGCCGTGATTGTCGATCGCGTAGCGGCGCGCGAGCTTCAACGCCGCTTCGTTCGCTTCCGCGCCCGAGTTCGCGAAAAACGCGCGGTCGGCGAAGGTCAGATCGGTCAGGCGTTTCGCGAGCCGCAACACCGGCGCGTTGGTGTAACCGTTGCCGATGTGCCAGAGCTTTTCACCCTGCTCGTGCAGCACTTTCAGCAGTTCGGGATGACCGTGGCCCAGCGCCGTCACCGCGATGCCGCCGGCGAAATCGACATAATCGCGGCCTTCGGTGTCCCACACGCGCGAGCCGCGGCCCCGGTCGGGCACGAAATTGGCCGGCGCGAACACCGGCACCATTACTTCGTCGAACGTACCGCGATTCACATTGATGTCGGTCATGAGCCACTCCTCGTCAGGTTCTTGCATCAGGTTCGATATTAGGCAATCGCGCGCATTCCGTCTTGCGCGTTCGCGACATGCTTCGATGGCGTTTTTTCGCCGCGCTCAGGCGCGCTCGGGCGGCTCGATCAGCGCGCCGCCGCGCGGTTCGTCGATGGCTCCGCCGCGCTGCTTTTCGATCCAGTTGCGGCGCTCCTCGCGCGGCGTCACGCCGAAGCGGTCGCGATACGCATTCGAGAAATGCGCCGCCGATGAAAACCCGCACGCGAGACTGATCTGCACCACCGATTTGCTCGTGCGCTGCAACTGCGTGCGCGCCTTCGTCAGGCGCAGATTGAGGTAATACTTCGACGGCATCGCGCCGAGATACTGGCGGAAAAGCCGTTCGAGTTGCCGCCGCGAAATGCCGACGAGATTCGCGATTTCATCGGTGGCGAGCGGATCCTCGATGTTCGCTTCCATCAATTGCAGCGCGTCGTTCAGGCGCGGATGACGCTCGCCGGGCGCGGTGACGAACGGAATGCGCTGACGCTCCGTGCCCGCGCGCAACATGCCGATGCCGAGCGAATCGGCGATGCGCTCCGCGAGATCGGGGCCGTGATCGCGGGCGATCATCGCGAGCATGAAGTCGACGCTCGCCTGGCCGCCGGAGCACGTGGCGCGGTCGCGGTCGATTTCGAAAATCTGCTGGCTGACGATGGCGCGCTCGAACTGCTCGGTGAATTGCTGATACGTCTCCCAGTTCACCGCGACGCGATATTGCGCAAGCTGCCCGGCCATCGCGAGCCACCACACGCCGTGATGGACGCCGGAAACGAGCGGCGTGCGCGGCGCGACGCGCGCGAGGCTCGCGAGAAAGAGCCGGTAATCGGCGAACTGCTGATAGCGCTCCGACACCACGATGAGCCAGTCGCAACGCACGGCGTCGTTGAACGCGCAATCGGCCGGGAGTTGCGCGCCGCCCGACAGCGGCACGGGCCGGCCGTCCCAGGAACAGATGCGCCATTCGTAGAGACGATGGCCGTCGATCTCGTTGGCGAGAGAAAGTGTGTCGATGATCGGCCCGATGCCGCTCATCGACATCGGCGGGAGCGCGACGATCGCAACCTGCAGCGGCGCGCCTGCCACGTTATTTCAGGCTGCCCGAGAGAAACTGGCGCAGACGCTCGCTCTTCGGCGCGCTCAGCACTTCGGCGGGCGCGCCCTCTTCTTCCGTGCGGCCCTGATGCAGGAACATCACGTGGTTCGACACGTTGCGCGCGAAGCCCATCTCGTGCGTGACGACGATCATCGTGCGGCCTTCCTCGGCGAGCTTTTGCATCACCTTCAGCACTTCGCCGACGAGTTCGGGATCGAGCGCGGACGTGGGTTCGTCGAAGAGCATGACGTCGGGATGCATCGCGAGCGCGCGCGCAATCGCGACGCGCTGCTGCTGCCCGCCCGACAAATGCGACGGATACTGCTTCTCGACGCGCGGCGGCAAGCCGACCTTCTCCAGATAAGTGCGCGCGCGGTCTTCCGCTTCCTTCTTCGACACGCCGAGCACGTGGATCGGCGCTTCCATCACGTTCTCGATGGCTGTCATGTGCGACCAGAGATTGAAATGCTGGAACACCATCGCGAGCTTGGTGCGCACGCGCTGCAACTGCTTGTGATCCGCGACTTCGAGATTGCCGGCGCGGTCGGCCTTCGTGCGCACGGCTTCACCGTCGACGATGATCTGCCCCGCGTTCGGCCGCTCCAGAAAGTTGATGCAGCGCAAAAACGTGCTCTTGCCCGAGCCGCTCGCGCCGATGATGCTGATCACATCGCCCGCTTTCGCGGCGAGCGAGACGCCCTTCAGCACTTCGTTGTCGCCGTAGCGCTTGTGAATGTCCTCGGCGACGAGCTTGGTCGCGACGTCTTTGGCGGTTGGCTCCAACGCTTTCTCCTCGGGTGATGACAGCGGCTGCTGCATGGGTTCGAATTCTACCGCTCAGGCGCGCCGCGCCGGACGCGCCGCGCCCGCCGGCCGCAGATACGCGAGCCAGCGCTGCTCCGCGCGCCGAAATGCCGCGACGAGCACGAACGAGATCGCCACGTACAGGAGCGCCGCGATGCCGAACGATTCGAACGATTGATAAGTGGCCGAATTCGCATCGCGCGCGACCTTCAGGATGTCCGGCACGGTCGCGGTGAAGGCGACGGTCGTCGCGTGCAGCATCAGGATCACTTCGTTGCTGTACAAAGGCAAGGCGCGGCGCAGCGCCGACGGCAGGATCACGCGGCGATACATCGTGAACGTGCTCATGCCGTAGGCGCGCGCGGCTTCCACTTCGCCGTGCGGGATTCCGCGGATCGCGCCCGCGAAGATTTCGGTCGTGTAGGCGCAGGTGTTCAGTGCGAAAGCGAGAATCGCGCAATTGAAGCCGCTCTTGAAAAACGCTTCGAGCAGGGATTGCGTGCGCACGAATTCCAGGCTGTACATGCCGGTGTAAAGCAGCAGCAATTGCACGTAGAGCGGCGTGCCGCGAAACACGTACGTGTAGATGCGCACGGGCGTCGAGAGCCAGCGATTGCGCGACACGCGGGCGCAGGCAAGCGGCACCGCCGCGCAAAAACCGAGCGCGATCGAGGCCGCGAGCAGCCACAACGTGACGACGAGCCCCGACGCGCGCATGCCGTCGGAGTAAAGAAACGGACGCCAGTATTCGGCGAAGATCTGGATCATGGCGGGTCGCTCGCTGGCGTGGGTCAGAGTTCGGCGTGCCGCACGCCGATCGAATAGCGCTTTTCCAGCGCCATCAGCACGAGATTCGACGCGCTCGTGATCGCGAGATAGATCAATGCAGCGATCAGGATGAAGAAGAACATGTTGAACGTGCTCTTGCCCGCGTCCTGCGCGGCTTTCACGACATCGGCGAGACCGATGATCGACACGAGCGCCGTCGCCTTCACGAGCACCTGCCAGTTATTGCCGATGCCGGGCAGCGCGAAGCGCATCATCTGCGGAAAGAGAATGCGGCCGAATACGCGCATGCCGCTCATGCCGTATGCGCTGCCCGCTTCCAGTTGGCCGCGCGGCACCGCGAGAAACGCGCCGCGAAACGTTTCGGTGAAGTACGCGCCGTAGATGAAACCGAGCGTCAGCACGCCGGCCGTGAACGGATCGATATCGAACTGATCCCAGCCGAAGGCATCGGTGAGATTGTTCACCGCGATCTGGATGCTGTAGAAGAGCAGCAGCATCAGCACGAGATCGGGCACCGAGCGGATGAGCGTGGTGTACGCGGTCGCGATGCCGCGCAACGGCGCGTGACGCGACAATCTCGCGGATGCGCCCGCGAGGCCCAGCAGCACCGACACCGCGAGAGACAGCACCGCGAGCGCGAGCGTCTCCTTGGCGCCCGCCCAGAGGAGCGGGCCGAAGCCGTACAGGTTCAAGAGTCGCCTCCAGCGTCTTTCGTGTCGAATCGGAAAGAGACGGAGCGCGTCTAGCGATGCGCTCCGGCGGTTGGCGGCGATACTCGCAAGCGAAAATCAATCGCTCAATGGCGACGAACGTGATTTGCTGCAACGCAGCACGCGGACGGCATGAGCGGCGACGCCGTCATGCGCCCGCCCCGCAACGCTGCCCGCGCGCGACAGACAGGAAAACCCGAACACGCGCCGCGAACAAAATTTGCATTTTTCAGGTCGCATTTTCGATAGACCTTGCGCGTGCCTTCACGCGCGCGCGACGCCCCGCACGAGTTGCGCGACCTGTCCGTTCGCCACGGCGATCTCCGGGCTGTCCTGCAGCAAGGGCAGGAACTGCTCCGCGAAGACCGGATCGCGCGTGCCCGCGCTGAACATGTCGACGACCGCGTTCGCATGCGCGATGCGCGCGTCGGCGGTGGCTTCGTCGTCGTCGAGCACGTCGTCGATGGCGGCGATCAGCGTCGAAAGCGGCGTGAGCCAGCGATACGCCGAACCGTTGATCACGATCTGCAGGAACTCGCCCGGCGACACCGGACCGAACTCGGCCTCGTGGCGCAGGCGCAGATGCGCGAGCACGCTGCGATGAAGCGCGAGCAGCGGATGCCGGACGTCGCGCAGGAAAGCGGTGGCTGTCGGGTCGTTCATGATCTGGCCTCGTCTGGAAACGACATAGTTGAGGACGATTCGGGATCGATCAAGCGCCGCGCGTCCTGCCCGCATAGCGGATGAATTCGGCGGCGGAAAGCGGCGCGGAGAAGAGCCAGCCCTGCCCGAACTGCGCGCCGCGCGCCAGCAGATACGCGGCCTGCTCCTCATGCTCGATGCCTTCGGCGACCACCTGCACGTCGAGCGTCACGGCCATGTCGATGATGTGCGACGCGACGCTGCTCGACGCCGCATCCTGCCCGACCGTATCGACGAAGGACTTGTCGATCTTCAGGCCGTCGATGCGAAAGTTCTGCAGGTGCGAAAGGCTCGAATAACCGGTGCCGAAATCGTCGAGATAGACGGCGTGGCCCGCTTCCCGGAACGCGCTGATGACTTCCTTGGCGGCATCGGCGTCGAGAAAGCTGCGCTCGGTCGCCTCGATGCGGATTTGCGCCGGGTGCACGCCTTCGCGCGCGATCGCCGGGCCGAGCACGTCGAGAAAACGATGCGTCGTGAGATCCTGCGCGGAGAGATTCACCGACACGTAGTACTCCGGGTAGCGCCTGAGAAAGTCGCCGAGTTCCAGCAGGATCGTGTCGAGCACCTGATCCGTGATCGCCTGGATCAGCCCGCGATGCTCCGCGAGCGGGATGAAATGATCGGGCCGCACGATGCGGTCGTGGTACTTCCAGCGCACGAGCGCTTCGGCGCCGACGCAGCGCCGCGTGGCGAGATCGACGATCGGCTGATACGCGACGATGAACTGATGCCGCCGCACCGCGTCGCTCAACTGGCCGCGCGGCGACAGCCGGCGCACGAGGAAGAACGCCGCCCAGCTTGCGAACACGAGCCCCGCCACGACGCCGCCGAGCAGCCAGCCCCACGGCAGCATGCGCAGGCGTTGATGCAGCGTTTGATGCGGCGCGCTCACGACGACCGCGAGCGGCATCGACACGGAACGGCGCACGACGTACGGCGAGCCGTCGCGCACGGGCGGCGCGGTGCGATACACGGCGAGGATGGCGCTGGCGTCGGTGGCGGGCGTGGTCGCGATCACGCGGCTCACGTCCGTGTTGATGATGGCGACGCCGCTCGCGACGTCGTCGTTGGCATCGAGCGTGTCGACGTAGAGCGAAGGGTCGGCGGCGACGTAGAAGCCGTTGCGGCCCATCACGAGCGACGACTTGCCGCCCGGCAAGCGCGACAGGCCGTACCACGCCATCATGCCGTCACGCGAGCGCCAGTCGGGCGGCGGCAGCGTGAGGCCATCGAGCACGCCCGCCGACACCGCGCCGAGCAGCGACGAGCATTGCCAGCGGCCATCGTGATCGTAGGCGCCGGCGTCGCGCACCTGCTCGTGCGTGAGCGCGATGCGCCGCAACTCCTTCAGATACGGCGGCGAGCAAGGCGTCGCCGCGACCTTGCCGATTTCCCCGAGCGCGCCCGAAAGCCGTCGCGTCACGTCTTCGGCGCGGAAGAGCGCGGCCTTGGCGACCGTGTTCAGACGCTCGGTCTCGTCATGCCGCTGGCTGCGCTGCGCGAACAGGAAGCCGATCCCCGCCGGCGCCAACGCCGCGATTATCACGATGACGATCAGAAGCGCCGCCAGCGCACCACGTTGAATTTTGTTCATTGCGTGTTATGGACCGCGGCGCGAGGCATGTCGCGCACGCGTTTTTCGTTCCCTGCTCGGCTGCGTCGGCTCGTGTCGCGCCGCTCTTGCGAGAGTCTCGGACAAACGACCTAGTGTAGAGGCCGCGTATCGCCCGATTCAACGTTTTCTTTGCCCGAAAACATACCCTTTTAGTGGGCTTCCGCACGGCTCGCAGGCCCTTTTTTTGCCGTCCGCGCGCCGTGCGAGAATGGCCAGACCAGAAACGGCGCTTTCCTTGTATCGAACGAAGATTATGACCTCACACGATTTCCCGCGTCCGCTCGTGCGCGACGCCGCGCCGGGGGACTTCGACGCCATCGCGCGCATCTATTCGCACTACGTCGAGCACGCGCTCGCGACCTTCGAGGAAATCGCGCCTTCCGCCGACGAGATGCGCGCGCGCCACGCGGCGATCGCGGCGGCGGGCCTGCCCTATCTCGTCGCCGAACTCGACGGCCGGCTGGCGGGCTATGCGTATGCGTCGAGCTACCGGGCGCGCTCGGCGTATCGCCATACGATCGAAGATTCGGTCTACGTCGCCGACGGATTCGGGCGCTGCGGCATCGGCCTCGCGCTGCTCACGGCGCTCATCGAGCGATGCGAACGCAGACCGTGGCGGCAGATGATCGCGGTGATCGGCAACAGCGGCAACGCGGGATCGATCGCGCTGCATGCGCGGCTCGGCTTCGGGCATGTCGGCGTGCTGCGCGACGTCGGCTTCAAGCACGGACGATGGGTCGACACGGTGCTGATGCAGCGCGCGCTGGGCAGCGCTTCAGACGTCGCGGCGTGACCGGCCGCGCCGAGCGGCTATGATTCGATATTTGCTTCCTGCGCATTTTCCGCTTTGCCCACGTACACCCTCGCCTCTCCCGTCAGCGCCGAAATCGACATCCGCAAGAGCCGCTTCATCGCGCTCGCGCTGCCGGTCGCGAACCGCGACGAAGCCATGCGCGAACTCGAACGCCTGCGCGCCGAGCATCCGGCCGCGACGCACGTTTGCTGGGCGCTGCTCGCGGGCGGTCAGTCGGGCATGTCCGACGACGGCGAGCCCTCCGGCACCGCCGGCCGGCCGATTCTGGAAGTGCTGCGGCATCACGAAGTCGATGGCGTGCTGGCCGCCGTCGTGCGCTACTACGGCGGCATCAAGCTGGGCGCGGGCGGCCTCGTGCGCGCCTATACCGATGCGATCGCAAGCGCGATGCAACTGGCCGAGCGCATCGAACGCATCGAGCGCGGGTTGCTCGGCATCGACATCGATTACGCCGACGAAGCGCGCGTGCGCCGCTGGATCGAACAGCACGACGCCGAACTCGTGCAGAGCGAATACGGGATGACCGTCCGTCTGGTCGTGCGCATGCCCGCCGCCGCGCGCGAGCCGGCCGCCGCCGAACTGCGCGATCTCACCCATGGCCGCGCGGGCGTCGAGGTTCAGGCATGACCGACGACGCGCCGGGCGCCTTCGCGATGGTCATCGAGCCGGCCGGCCATTTCGTCGCGGTGAGAGACGGCGTCACGCTGCTCGAAGCGGCGTTGCGCGCGGGTTTGTCGCTGCCGCGATCGTGCCGCAACGGCACGTGCCGCGCGTGCCTGTGCCGGCTCGTCGATGGGCGGATTGCCTATCGCGTCGAATGGCCGGGACTCACGGCGGAAGAAAAGGCCGAAGGATGGATTTTGCCGTGCGTCGCGCTTGCGCTATCGGACGTGACGATCGATCAGCCCGACGCGCGCGAAGCCGCGCCCGATTCGCGGCCTGTCCGGTCGCGCGGCTTCTGAATCCGGGTATTACGGGATTGTCGTCTCGATTCAACGACCTACGATGTGATTCCCGAGTCCGCATCCGCACGTATTCGTAGAAAGTGCGTGCAGGGCGACTCTCAAAAAGTGTACAATTGCGTTTTGCCCTAATTTCTGGCAGGGCCAGATCAACCGAGATTTCAATGACTAAAGTACTGTTGAAAGAGAACGAGCCTTTCGACGTCGCCATGCGTCGTTTTCGCCGTACCGTCGAACGCACGGGCCTGATTCAAGAGCTCAAGTCCCGCATGGCCTATGAAAAGCCGACCACCGAGCGCAAGCGCAAGAAAGCTGCTGCTGTCGCTCGCCTGCGCAAGCAGATCCGTCGCGCGCAATTGCCGAAAAAATTCTATTGATCGACGCGGGGCATCGCGCCCTCGTTTGTTTGCGTAGGATCGGCATCGCAGCCTGAGATCGATCGGGTCGCGGTTTCGCGCGCAGGTCGCGTGAAAGCTCGCGGATCGGCGCACTTTGAGTTGCGCCCCCGTCGATTCAAGTTGGCAAGATCGCACAAGCCTGCATGAGTGAAAGCTCATGCAGGCTTTTCGTGTTTGGGGACGCGTTTTTGAGGTGGAGATCGGCCGCTTGCTCTCTGGATTGAGAAAGCGCACGCAGAAAAGCAAAAAGCCCGGATAAACCGGTAATGCCGTTCAGTTAAGGTCTTTTCTTAGATAGCGAACGGTGTACCGTTTGGGGCGGGATTTGACGACCCGGTCGCATGCGCGTCCGGGTCGTTTTTCGTTGGGCAGAGACTTGAGCCTTTCGCGCAGACGCTGAAGGCAGGCGG
>NZ_OGTP01000068.1 GCF_900258035.1 Caballeronia novacaledonica
CCATCGACCACACCGCATTCATCGACAACGGCACAACCAAGGGCTGCGGCGCTTGCCGTACCAGCCGCTTGCGCGGCTTGATGCGCAGGTTCAGTTCCAGCTCCCGGTAAATCCGGTACACACGCTTGTGGTTCCACGCGAAGCCCTTCACATTGCGCAGATACAGGAAACACAGCCCGAAGCCCCAGTTGCGATGATTGTCGGTCAGCCGTAGCAGCCAATCGGCGATCTGCTCGTTCTCTTCATTGCGCTGCCGCTCGTAGCGGTAGCATGTCTGGCTTACGCCAAATGCCTTGCATGCAAGCCGGATCGACACCCCCCGGCGTGCTACTGCGTCCCTGGCCATCTCGCGGCGAGTAGATGGCCTCAATCTTTTTTTGCCAGCGCCTCGGCGACAATCTCTGCCTTGATCTTCTCTTCGACATACATCTTGCGCAGTCGCGCGTTCTCCGCTTCCAGCTCCTTCATTCGCGCCATCAGCGACACGTCCATGCCGCCGTACTTGCCGCGCCAGTTATAAAAGGTCGCCGTGCTGATGCCCAGTTCGCGGCAGATTTCCGGCACGGCAATGCCCGACTCGGCCCGCTTGAGTGCTTCCATGATCTGGCTGTCTGTGAACTTCGACTTCTTCATTGCGTAGAACTCCCTTTGCTGGAAATTCTACTTCTGATCCCGCTTA
>NZ_OGTP01000044.1 GCF_900258035.1 Caballeronia novacaledonica
GGGCCGCGCACATCATCGAGCAACGCATCGACAACAAGATCATCCGGCCGAGCGCGAATTACACCGGACCGGAGAATCTCGAATTCGTGCCGCTCGCGAAGCGTTCCTGAAGCGCATGGCTTGCCCTTCGACGTAACGCCGTCGGTCCCGCCGCCGCACCCGGCGACGGGACTTTTTTTGAAAATGGCGCCTAAAATAGCCCGAATTCCTGACGAAGGGGCTTTCCCCACCATACCCTTCGAGCGTGGCATCTGAAAGACCATGCAATGACCGAGACACCGCGATGAATACTGCAAACCGCAAACCCCTGCCCGGCTCCTCGCTCGATTACTTCGATGCGCGCGCAGCCGTCGAAGCCATCGCGCCGGGCGCCTATGACAAGCTGCCCTACACCTCGCGCGTGCTCGCGGAAAATCTCGTCCGGCGCTGCGATCCGGCGACCCTCGAAGCGTCGCTGATGCAGCTCGTCGAACGGAAGCGGGAACGCGATTTCCCGTGGTTCCCGGCGCGCGTCGTGTGTCACGACATTCTCGGACAGACCGCGCTCGTCGATCTCGCGGGACTGCGCGATGCCATCGCCGATCAGGGCGGCGATCCCGCGAAAGTGAATCCCGTGGTGCCCGTGCAGCTCATCGTCGATCATTCGCTCGCCGTGGAATGCGGCGGCTTCGATCCGGATGCGTTCGCGAAGAACCGCGCAATCGAGGACCGGCGCAACGAAGATCGCTTCGACTTCATCAACTGGACGAAGAAGGCGTTCAAGAATGTCGACGTGATTCCGCCGGGCAACGGGATCATGCATCAGATCAATCTCGAGCGCATGTCGCCGGTGATCCATGCGATCGATGGCGTCGCGTATCCGGATACGCTCGTCGGCACCGACAGCCACACGCCGCACGTCGATGCGCTCGGCGTGATCGCGATTGGCGTGGGCGGGCTCGAAGCCGAGAACGTCATGTTGGGCCGCGCGTCGTGGATGCGGCTGCCGGATATCGTCGGCGTGGAGTTGAGCGGCAAGCATCAGCCGGGCATCACGGCAACCGATATCGTGCTCGCGCTCACCGAATTCCTGCGCAAGGAAAAAGTGGTCGGCGCGTATCTCGAGTTCTACGGCGAAGGCGCGTCGAGCCTCACGCTCGGCGACCGCGCGACGATCTCGAACATGGCGCCCGAATACGGCGCGACTGCCGCGATGTTCTACATCGACGAGCAGACGATCGAATATCTGCGTCTCACCGGCCGCGACGACAAGCAAGTGAGCCTCGTCGAGCACTACGCGAAAACTGCCGGACTGTGGGCTGATTCGCTGGCGCACGCCGAATATGAACGCGTGCTGCGCTTCGATCTCTCGACGGTCGTGCGCAACATGGCCGGTCCGTCGAATCCGCACAAGCGCCTGCCGGTGTCGGAACTGGCCACGCGCGGCATCGCGGGCAAATGGGAAGAAACGCCTGGTCAGATGCCGGATGGCGCGGTGATCATCGCGGCGATCACGAGCTGCACCAACACGAGCAATCCGCGCAACGTGATCGCGGCGGCGCTGCTCGCGCGCAATGCAAATGCGCAAGGTCTCACGCGCAAGCCGTGGGTGAAGTCGTCGCTCGCGCCGGGATCGAAAGCGGTCGAACTGTATTTGCAGGAAGCCGGCTTGCTGCCGGATCTGGAGCAACTCGGCTTCGGCATCGTCGCGTTCGCGTGCACGACCTGCAACGGCATGTCCGGCGCGCTCGATCCCGCGATCCAGCAGGAAATCATCGATCGCGATCTGTACGCGACCGCCGTGCTCTCCGGCAATCGCAACTTCGATGGCCGCATTCATCCGTATGCGAAGCAGGCGTTTCTCGCGTCGCCGCCGCTCGTCGTCGCGTATGCGATCGCGGGCACGATCCGTTTCGACATCGAACGCGATGCGCTCGGCATCGGCGAGAACGGCCAGCCCGTGTATCTGAAAGACATCTGGCCGAGCGACGAAGAGATCGACGCGATCGTCAAACAGAGCGTGAAGCCCGAGCAGTTCCGCAAGGTCTACGAGCCGATGTTCGCGCTGACGGCCGCGAGCGGCGAAGCCATCAGCCCGCTTTACGACTGGCGCGCGCAAAGCACGTACATTCGCCGTCCGCCGTATTGGGAAGGCGCGCTCGCGGGCGAGCGCACGCTCGAAGGCATGCGTCCGCTCGCCGTGCTCGGCGACAACATCACGACGGACCATCTCTCGCCGTCCAACGCGATCCTCGCGAACAGCGCGGCCGGAGAATACCTCGCGAAAATGGGCTTGCCCGAGGAAGACTTCAACTCGTACGCGACGCATCGCGGCGATCATCTGACGGCGCAGCGCGCGACCTTCGCGAATCCGACGCTCATCAACGAAATGGCGATCGTCGATGGTCAGCAGAAGAACGGCTCGCTCGCTCGCATCGAACCGGAAGGCCGCGTCACGCGCATGTGGGAAGCGATCGAAACGTACATGGAGCGCAAGCAGCCGCTCATCATCATCGCGGGCGCGGATTACGGACAAGGCTCGTCGCGCGACTGGGCCGCGAAAGGCGTGCGGCTCGCGGGCGTCGAGGCGATCGTCGCGGAAGGGTTCGAGCGCATTCATCGCACGAACCTGATCGGCATGGGCGTGCTGCCGCTCGAATTCAAGGCGGGCGCGAATCGGCAGACGTTCGGCATCGACGGCACCGAGACCTATGACGTGATCGGCGAGCGCAGGCCACGCGCGGATCTCACGCTCGTGATGCATCGCGCGAACGGCGAGCGCGTCGAAGTGCCGGTGACGTGCCGGCTCGACACAGCCGAAGAAGTCTCGATCTACGAAGCCGGCGGCGTGCTGCAACGCTTCGCTCAGGACTTCCTGGAGTCGTCGAAGGCAGCGGCCTGACATTCAACCAAGGACACGAATCACATGGCACACGCACCTCAGATCAAGATCCCCGCGACCTACATGCGCGGCGGCACCAGCAAGGGCGTCTTCTTTCGCCTGAACGACTTGCCCGAAGCGGCGCGCGTGCCCGGCCCCGCGCGCGACGCGCTTTTCCTGCGCGTCATCGGCAGCCCGGACCCGTATGGCAAGCAGATCGACGGCATGGGCGGCGCGACGTCGAGCACGAGCAAGACGGTCATCGTCTCGAAGAGCGCGCGGCCCGGTCATGACGTGGACTATCTCTTCGGTCAGGTCGCGATCGACAAGCCGTTCGTCGACTGGAGCGGCAATTGCGGCAATCTTTCCGCGGCGGTCGGACCGTTCGCGATCGCAAGCGGCCTCGTCGATCCGGAGCGCGTGCCGGACAACGGCATCGCCATCGTGCGCATCTGGCAGGCGAATATCGGCAAGACGATCATCGCGCATGTGCCGATGACGAGCGGCGCGGTGCAGGAAACCGGCGATTTCGAACTCGACGGCGTCACGTTCCCCGCCGCCGAAGTGCAGCTCGAATTTCTCGATCCGGCCGCGGAGGAAGAAGGCGCGGAAGGCGCGATGTTCCCGACCGGCAATCTCGTCGACGATCTCGAAGTGCCCGGCGTCGGCACCTTCAAGGCGACGATGATCAACGCGGGCATTCCGACGATCTTCGTGAACGCGGACGCCATCGGCTACGAAGGCACCGAGCTGCAGGACGCGATCAACGGCGACGACGCGGCGCTGAAGCGCTTCGAAACCATTCGCGCATACGGCGCGCTGCGCATGGGCCTGATCAAGAGCCTCGATGAAATCGCCAAGCGTCAGCACACGCCGAAGATCGCGTTCGTCGCGCGGTCGGCGGAGTATGTCGCATCGAGCGGCAAGCGCATCGGCGCGAACGACGTCGACGTGCTCGTGCGCGCGATGTCGATGGGTAAGCTCCATCACGCGATGATGGGCACGGCGGCGGTCGCCATCGGCACGGCGGCGGCGATTCCGGGCACGCTCGTGAACCTCGCGGCGGGCGGCGGCGAGCGTCAGTCGGTGCGCTTCGGGCATCCGTCGGGTACGTTGCGCGTGGGGGCGGAAGCGGTTGAATCGAATGGCGAGTGGCAGGTGAAGAAGGCCGTCATGAGCCGCAGCGCGCGCGTGCTGATGGAAGGCCGCGTGTGGGTTCCGAACGTGCTGGCGGACTGAGAATCGCACGTCCGTCTGTGCAGGGGTCTCATGGATTCGAGCCGACTCGCGTAGAATCGAAGCGCCGATATCGACCTTCGACTCCGTGCGACAGGACATCCCATGCTGCAGCCATTTGCGTCATCCGAGCCGTTCACGATTGGCGTCGAGCTCGAAGTTCAGGTCGTCAACACGCACGACTACAACTTGACGAAGGCGACGACGGAGCTGCTGAATCGCGTCAAGGAAGAGACCTTTGCAGGGGCGATCAACCCCGAGACGACGGAAGGGATGATCGAGTTGTCGACCGGCATATGCAAGGGCTTCGATCAGGCGCGAAGCGAATTGCAGGTTCTTCGCGATACGCTCGTCAAGGCAGCCGACTTCCTGAATGTCGGCGTGTGCGGCGGAGGCACGAATTTCTTTCAGAACTGGTTCGACCAACGCTCCGATGGCCGCGAGCGCTCCGAATACCTCATGGGACTGTACGGAGCGCTCTACCAGCAATTCACGATCTTCGGCCAGCATGTGCACATAGGCTGTTCCGATCCCGACTCCGCGCTCGTCCTGTTGCATTCGTTATCGCGTTACGTCCCGCACTTCATCGCCCTGGCGGCTTCGTCTCCGTTCGTACAGGGAAGCGATACGCAGTTTCAGTGCGCGCGGCTCAATTCGGTCGCTCCATTCCCTTTGTCGGGGCAAGCGCCGTTCATGACGAGCTGGTCCGCGTTCGAAGAGTACTTCGAACGCATGACCAACACGGGCCTCGTCAAAAGTCTGAAGGACTTTTACTGGGACATTCGTCCAAGCCCAGGCTATGGCACGGTCGAAGTACGCGTGATGGACACGCCGCTGCGCGTCGAATGGGCAGCGGCGATTGCCGCTTATATTCAGGCGCTCGCGCGATATCTTCTGCTCGACAAACCCATTCGCTTAAGCGAACGCGATTACGAAGTGTATCGAACCAACCGCTTCATGGCTTGCCGCTTCGGCCTCGACGGAACATGCGTGAATCCGGAAACCGGGCAGAGCGGGACCATCCGGGCCGAGATTCTCGCCACGCTGGACGCGATCGCCAGCCACGCAAAAGTGATCGGCGCCGAGGAAGGACTCGACATCGTCAGGCGCACCGTCACTTCCGGTTTGAGCGATGCCATGTGGCTGCGTCGAATCTACGGCACGCACGATTCCCTGCATGAAGTGGTGCGCCAGCAGTGTCGCGTATGGCGTGGCGCGCAGGCGCTCGAATAGGCCGCCCGCGCGCCACGTTCCGCAGCGCGATCTACATCAGGTTGCCCCACTCGTAATCCACCCTGTCCGGCCGCAGCCGAAACATTCCCGCGCCGGGCGTGAAAGTCAGTTCACCGAAATAGATGGCGTCGTTCGAATCGTAGAGATCGACACGCACGAATTCGAAATCGCTCGCCAGCTTGCGAGCAACCGCCAACAGCGCGTCCAGCTTCTCCGGCCGCGGGGCCGGCGCTTCGCTGGGCTTGTAGTGGCCTATCGAGATGTCGAGACGGTTCCAGTCGGCGTCGTATATGTCGCCGCGTGTGGATTCGCCGAAGCGGTCCGTGATAACGAGGATGAAAATCTTCGGATCGCCCGATTGCTTGTTGAAGACGTGAAACTTCAGATCGGGTGGAACCTTGCCATCCGGTTCGGTAAGAAGTGCCTCGAAGAAAATGCGCCGTTCTATCTTGCGGTAATGTCGTTCGCGCGCGATCGCGTAAAAGTCGGTCGATAACCAGCTTTTCGCCAAGGCATCGAGCTTTTCGAACGACGTCTGGCTCTTGTCCTTGACGAGATGGACGAACCCGCTGCCGTGATTCGCCTTCATGACGAAGGCCGACGGCAAAGCGTCGAAGACATCCCTCGTGAAATCCGACGGCTCCGCAGCGAGCGGCACGAGATATTCGCCGCCGATCTTTCCGGCTACGTATTCGCGCACCTTCAGCTTGTCGGTGAGATCGCCGAAGCGTGGATCGGGTTCGAGGCAGCGACGCAGGATCTTTTCGTTGAACGTCGTCGGATTGCGCATCTTGGGAAAGCGCCCGATCCTGCGACGATGATAAATGCTCAGATAAAGGTTATCGGGCAACAAATCCCTTACACTGTGAATCAGCGACTTTGAAAGAGTCATTCACTCGCCTCCAATTTCTTTTACGTCGGACGAAATCGCTCTCGCCCATGTTTGGCTGCGCCTTGAGCGTACCGCGTTTATCGAGGCGTTGTTTTGCTGAAGGACGGTACTCGGATCACACCCTGAATTTTCTGCTGAAGCGTCGACCCTCCGTATGTGCGCGAGCGCACACACCCGTCAACGGCGCTATCGGAACTCGTATCCAACGGTAGTTTTGCTTGCGACCACGATACATCGACGTTACATTGCCTCTGGCCGGCAAAACAGACGCCGGACCGGTTTCTCTCTTTCGATGAGTCGCTGAACTTCAACGGCGTGCGCCCGACCGATCCGCATTCGGTCGTTCAACCGAACGTCGCAGCGACAGACGTCAACACTTGCATCAATCGTATCGGGACCGTCTCGACGAACGAGCGTCTTATTGCTCGGCAGCGGTTCGCGATGCTTCCGATGCCGGATGCACGTCACGCATGCATCGCGCATGCGTCCGCAGTGCAGCCCGCAGCACCTTCAGAAATCCATCCAAGGGGCGGAGACGACACATGCTCAAAGAGAAACACAGACATACTCGCTGGATGACCGGCGCACTCTCGGCCGCGGCGCTCGCACTGCTGGCCGCTTGCGGCGGTGGCGGCGGCGGTAGCAACACCGCCGGCAACGGCTCGAGTACGCCGACGAATTCCGGCGATACCGGGTCGGGCACACCGTCTACGACGCCCACTACGCCCACTACGCCAACCACTCCCACTACGCCCACTACGCCGACCAACACCACGCCGACGCTCGCCGCGGCAACCCCGGTCCTCGACGGCACGACGCTCGGCACCGCGCAATGGACCGACGGCTCGACCGCCACCGGCGGCACCGGCCAGGCGCTCGGCAACCTCACGTGCACGGTCGCGGGCAGCAAGTACACCTACGCGCATCTGTCGATCTATCAGGACGGCAAGCAACTCGCGTTACCGGCGAACATCGGCACGGTGGCGCCGACCATGGCGTTGCAGCGGGGCTGCGTCTATCCGGTTCACACGGCTGACACGTCGGGCAAGATTCGCATGGACGTGACGTCCACGAGTTCGTACACGCTCGGTCAGTTCTTCGCGGTCTGGGGTCAGCCGCTCAGCACGACCAACGTCGCCGGCCTCACGGGCGACGTGACTGCATGGGTCAACACGGGCGGCACGCTTACGAAGTACACCGGCGATCTCGCGAGTCTCTCGCTGTCCGACCACAGCGAAGTGACGCTCGTGGTGGGAACGCCGCCCGCGCAGATCGCGACCTACACGTGGACCGATCCGCCGCCGTTCACATCGACGGTCACGACGCTCGTCTACGGCGGCGTCGTGGGCAGTTCGTTCTGGCCGGATGGCAATACGGCGACCGGCGGCACGGGCGCGCCGGTGGATGGCGTGATTTGCGCGGCGGGCATGGCCGAAACCTTCCACGTGCATTCGCATATCGCCATCTTCAAGGACGGCCAATGGCTCGCGTTCCCGAAGAACGTCGGCATCTTGCCCCAGTGCAACTATGAGATGCATGTGCACGACAACACCGGCATCATCCATATCGAAACACCGAACTTGAAGACATTCACGCTCGGCGAGGTTTTCGATATCTGGGGACAGCCGCTCTCCAGCACGAACGTCGCGGGTATCACGGGCAATATCGTGGTCTATATCAACGATAACGGCGATGTCCGCCGATACATGGGCGACCCGCGCAACATCGTGCTGACTTCGCTGCGGGATATCACGTTCCAGATCGGCACGCCGTTGACGACGCTTCCGACGTATTCCTGGTACGAGCCGCAGTAAGCTCGCCGAAGAACGCCGTGGCGCAAGCCGCGGCGTTCTTCGTATTGCCTGAACATCTGTCGTGCTTCAGGCATGCGCTCCCCCATTTCCCCACGCGTGTCTGTGCGGTACTGCATTGAACGATGGTTCGCAAACTGTTATGTTTTTCATAGCGCAGTCTTCTCCATCCGCAGCGAACATGCGCTTGCACGAGTATCTGTCATGGCAGAGATGAGCACGGTATGACATTAAGTCGTCAGGCACCGTGAGCATCATGCTTCGAACACGACGTAGTTTCATCTGACGTCGCGTATGATGATTCAACTTTGCGCCTGGATTCACGGGGTCTTTTCATCGTGTCCTCGACAATAGAATCCTGAAAGCACTTCGCACCGCCGTGTTTCTGAATGGGCCTTTGCAGGGAGACCTCGACGTCGTGAAGATAATGATCGTGAACACGCTCTACTTTCCGGACGAACCGGGAGGCGCCGAGATATCGACGCGACTGCTCGCCGAGGGTCTGGTGAGGGCGGGCATCGAAGTCTGCGTGGTCTGCGCGACGGGAACGGGCTCCGACCGCGTCGACGATGTGAACGGCGTGAAGGTGTATCGGCTACGCTCGGTGAATCTTTATTGGCCGCATGTGCGAGAGAAGCACGGCCGCGTCGCCAAGCTCATCTGGCATGCCATCGACGTATATAACGTCATCATGTCGCGCAAGCTGTCCAGCATCATCTCGCGCGAAAAGCCGGACGTGATCAGCACCAGCAATCTGTCTTGTCTCTCCGTCGATATCTGGCGGCTCGCGCGCAATGCCGGCGTGCCGATCGTGCATACGGCGCGCGACTATTATCTGATGTGTCCGACGGCCATCATGTTCTCTCATGACAAGCCGTGCCAGCGGCAATGCGGCGTCTGCGCGGTGTATGCGCAGCCGAAGCGCGTCGCGTCGGCGCGTGTTGCGGCGGCTGTCGGCGTCAGCCGCTTCGTGCTGCAAAAACACCTGGAAAGCGGGTACTTTTCGCGTGCGGCACGCACGGCGGTCATCTACAACGCGTGCGAGTCGAACGATGGTTCGGCCTCGGCGCAACGCACGCGCCGTTATCAGGGCGGTCCGGTGCGGCTCGGCTTGCTCGGGCGGGTCTCGCGAGAAAAAGGACTGGAAGTCTTGCTCGAACAACTGCTCGCGAACGATACGCTGCAATGGACGCTCGCCGTCGGCGGCCACGCCGATGCGGACTACCTCCAGTCGATCAAGGCGAAGTACGACGATCCGCGCGTCGAGTATCTTGGCCGCGTGAATCCCGACGAATTCTTCAATAGCATCGACATTCTCGTGGTGCCTTCGATCTGGAACGAACCGTTCGGCCGCGTGACGGTCGAAGCGTACTCGCACGGCGTGCCTGTTGTCGGTGCGAATACCGGCGGCATTCCCGAAGTCATCGAGCCGCGCACGAACCTCGTGTTCGACATGGCGCGTCCGTCGACGATCATCGGCAAGTTGCACGAAGCCGTCGCGATGCTCGAAGACCCGGACGTGCACCTTCGTCTGCGCGAATACGCCGCGCGCTTCAACGTGGAGGCCATGGTCGATGCTTACCGGGCGTTGTACGAAAGCGTGCTCACCGAACAGGCGATCCCACGCGTCGTATGTCCGTAGTCCGGACGTACTTTTGTCGAGGCCCTTATCGATTTTCGATTCTTAAGGAATCTGGAAAGTCAGCAGAAACACGCAAGCTAAAAACTGCAATAACTCTATCTTTGATGGGGTAAACTGGTCCGCACAGCGAGACGTCGCGGCGACAACCGTCAATTGTCAACTGTCAGGCCATACGCTGCCATCATCGGAGCCGCGACACATGAAGGAACGCACGAGCCGTCGAATCATCGGGAAGCGCTCATCAGGCTGTCGCCCGCGTGAAGTCTTCCAGACCGCCACGCTGTCGGCTCGCATCGACCCGCATCTTCCTCATACGCCGTGAAAGTACTGATCGCGAACACGTTATATTTTCCAGACGAGGTCGGCGGCGCCGAAGTGGCGACGCGACTCCTTGCCGAAGGACTGGTCAAGGCCGGCGTGGAGGTGTGCGTGGTCTGCGCCACCGGCGTCGGCGAAGACCGCAGCGAAGAAATCAACGGCGCGAAAGTCTATCGCCTGCGATCGAGCAATCTCTACTGGCCGCATGCGCCGGGCGAGCATTCCCGCGTCGCCAAGCTCATCTGGCACGCGATCGACGTGCGCAATACGGCCATGTCACGCAAGCTCGCCGATATCATCAGGCGCGAGAAGCCGGACGTCGTCAATACGGCCAACCTCTCTTGTCTTTCCGTCGATGCATGGCGCGTCGCGAGCAACGCAGGCGTGCCGATCGTGCACACCATCCACGACTACTACCTGCTGTGCCCCACCGCGACCATGCTCACCGGCGGCAAGCCGTGCCCGAGTCAATGCGGCGTGTGCTCGCTGTATGCGAAGCCGAAGCAGATCGCGTCCGCCCAGGTCAACGCGGCGGTTGGCGTGAGCGGCTTCGTGCTGCAGAAGCATGTCGAAAGCGGCTTCTTCTCGCGGGCCGCGAAGACCACGGTCATCAACAACTGCTTCACGCCGACCAGGGATTCAACAGGCGAGCAGCATTCGAGACCAACCGGCAACGCGCCATTGAGACTCGGTATGCTGGGGCGCGTGCTGCCCGAGAAAGGTATCGAGCTCTTGCTGGAACAGTTGCTCGCGGACCGGACGCTCGACTGGACGCTTGCCGTGGGCGGAAGCGGCGATCCGGATTACGTCGAAGACATCAAGGCGAAATACGCGGACCCGCGCGTGAATTTCCTCGGGCGAGTCGATCCGCCGGATTTCCTGAGCAAGATCGATATTCTCGTGGTGCCGTCCGTGTGGAACGAACCGTTCGGGCTGGTGGTGCTCGAAGCGTATTCACATGGCGTGCCCGTGGTGGGATCGAGCCTGGGCGGTATTCCTGAAATCATCGAACCGCGTTCGAATCTCCTTTTCGACGTCGCTTCCCCCGAGACATTGATCGGCAAGATTCACGAGGCAAGCGCAATGCTCGACGATCCATCGGTGCATGACCGGCTGCGTCAGCATGCAAAGAAGTTCAGTCTCGATGCGATGATCAACGCCTACGTCGAACTGTACGAAGAGATGGTTTGCGTCGAAGAGCGAAAGCCTTCTCTGGCGACGGGACGCGAAGCGAATTGAAGTGCGAATCGGCCTTGCGAGGTCATCATGCGCAACTCCATGAAAGCGGCTGTGAAGTGTGTGCTTGCAACGCTGCTGCTTGCGGCGGCCGTGCTGTTACTGAATGCGCGCTTCCCCGATGAAGTGCACAGCGCAGTGCCAGGGTCCAAAGCGAGAGACGTCTGGGTGGCCGAAGACGAAGTCATCACGCTGGTCGTTCACTCCGCCCCGGACTGCAAGTATTGCGTGCGCTGGAAGGGGCCTTTCGCCGGCGAAGGGCATTTCAAATCCTGGGCGCGCACGCATCCCGGCACGCAGCTTTTCATCGTCGAGCGCGCGTCGATAGCCAGCAACGAGAAGCCAGAGGACTATCCTCAGGAACTTCGCTGGCTGTCGGAACAAAATCAAAAAGCGCAGCGCCTGCGACCGGGCACGCCGATGTTCGAAGTGTTCGTCGCGCAAAATCTGGTGCTTCGGTCCTATGGTCTGGATTCGTGGGACGAGGATGTTTTCCCCGCCGTCAAGGATCTCGACGCCCGACGCACGCATCGCGCCGCAAGTCGTTGAATCGCTCAGCCGGATATCGAACCGGGAACGACTTCAGCGCTGTGTCGAATGTGCGGCGAGCAATCGCAGATGGCGTGCTTCGGTTTCGTCGTCGGCGGGAAACATGCATTCCAGACGCAGTTCCTGCGTCGCGACGTTCTGCGGTGCGCCGACGGTCGTGACCATCGAGAAATAGCGAAGCACGGCGCCTTCGCTGACGAAGCAAATCGGAATGACGGGCATCGTGGGCGCGGCGGATCGGCCGTGATGGGTCTTCCAGTCACGCGGCGCATCCGGATAGGCGAGCAGTTCGTCGAGCAGACTTTGCGTGCCGTCGTCGACCACGCGCCCGACCGATTCCCGATACACGCGCTGCAACAGGCTTCGCGAGACGGTTTCCCAATCGGCCACGAATGGGCGCATCCCTTTCGGATCGAAGATCAGATGCAGCATGTTGCGCGGACCTTCACGCGCGGCCATGTCGATGAAACAGCCGAAGAAGCGCGGCGCGGCGGCGTTGGTCATGAGCACGTTCCAGTGGCGATCCATCACGATCGCCGGAAACGGTTCGTGCTGACGGACGACCCGTTCGAGCGCGCGGACGACGCCGTGCATCTCCTGCGCGTTCCACGGTGCTTCCGAATACACGGGCGCGTAGCCCGCCGCGAGCAGCAGCGCATTGCGCTCGCGCAGGGGCACGTCGAGTGTCTGCGCGAGCGTCAGCAACGTGTCCCGGCCCGGCACGCTGCGCCCGCTTTCGATGAAGCTGATCTGACGTTGCGACACGCCGGCCTCGAGTGACAGACCGAGCTGGCTCATGCCGCGCACATCGCGCCAATAGCGCAGCAGATCACCGAGTTCGCCCGACGCGGCATTCGGATCGGGACGCATGGCGTTCATCGAATCTCCCGTATCGGGTTGGATGGACGAAGCAGACTCACGCTGCCGGCGCATGCCAGGCGAGCGCCTCGAACTGCGCTTCGAGCGGCGGCCGCGTGATGCTGCTGGTGTAATTCGTGATCGTCGATGCCGCAACCACCGCGATGACCTCCAGCATCTGCGCGGTATCGAAACCCGCTTCGAGAAAGCGTTTCTGGTCCGACTCGGCCAGGTGACCGCGCTTGTCGATCAACGCGCGCGCCAATGCCGACAGCGCGGCCAGACTGGCATCGTTGGGCAAGGCGCCGTGCCGGATCGCATCGACGTCGGCGGGATGCACGCCTTCCTTCAACGCGAGCGCCGTATGGAACGCGACCGGCCATTCGCTCGCGTTCGCGACGGCGTTCGTCAACAGCACGGTCTGAATCTGCGGCTCGGTCAGGCTGCTCGCATGCACGCGCTCGAACACTCCGATGAAAGCCTTGATCAGCACCGGCGACGCTGCCATCGTGCCCGCGACGTTCGGGATCAGGCCGAACGTCTGCTGCAATTGCTGGAGCACGGGCCGGGATTGCGCGGGCGCGGTGTCGATCGTGTGAACGGGATAGCTGAACATGGTATCTCCTTGGCTTGCGCGCGACCGGAATGGAGGCGCGAAAGCCATAGAGTAGAAGCGGCCGCGCGTTGCGCCAATTACATCGCATGTAATCGAAGTGGCGACGCGCGCGGAAGCCTCACGCCTTGTCGTAAATCGAACTGCCCAGCGTCAACGTCGTGCTACTCGACGACCCGAAGCGGATCTCGTAGAGATCGCGGCCGAAATTGCCGGGCACCTTCACCGACATGCCGCCGCGATCGTCCGCGAGCGGCACGAAAAGCTGATATCGAAGGTCTTCGTTACCGTACAGGACATAGCCCGGCAGTTCGGTCAACGTGGTGAGATAGGCCGGCGGATTGCCGAGGATGACGATCGGCACGGCCGTCGGCGAATCGTTCGTCAAGGTCCATTGCGTGCCGATACGCTGCTGCCACGCCGCGTCGGGCGGCGTCAGCGGCGCGAGCTGCTGACCGATCGGCAGCGTGAGATACGCGTAGCCCGCGCCCGGCACGACGCGCTTCATCACATAGCGATATGTGAACGCGTTGCCTTCGCTGTCCGTTCCCGAAACGACCATGAAACGATACGACGCGGTATCGGTGTTGCTCCACCACCATCCGTCGCTGCGATACTGGTATGCGCCGACCTGCTTCCACGCACGCGCCGGACCGTTCCACTGATTCAATTGCAGACTGCCGTCCGGATTGGCGATCACCTGCAACGGAGAATCCGAGTTGCCGTAGATGCCGCCCGCATTCGCGATGCCCGGCGCCGATGCGGCCGGCGGCGGCGTCGTGCTGACCTTGGCCGGGAGCGAGGCGATCGTGCCGTCTTCCTTCAGCGCGGACAGAACGAGCGATTCCGCCAGCTTGCGCGCGTCGTAGCCCGAATTGCCGGTCACCATGAGCGCCAGTTGCGCCTGCGGCACCACGAAGAACTCGCTCGAATAGAACGCGGTCCCGCCGTCCTTTTCCCATCCGAGGATGCCCGCGGCCTGGAGCGCGGGCTGTTGCACCGAATCCCAGCCGAGACCCCAGCGCCACTCCGGCGATGGATTGATCAGGAGTCCGGCAGACTGATCCACGCCCATCTGCGCAATGCCCGCCGCCGACACCACGCGTTGTCCCTGAAACATACCGCCGCCGATGATCATCTGCGCGAGATTCATCATGTCGCCGGGCGTCGAGCTTAGTCCGCCGGTCGCGTACGCATTCACGAATTCCTGATACTGCGTGCCGTTCTCAAAAGGATAGGAAAACGAACCTTCGTTCGGCACGGCCGTGAGATAGCTCGAATTCGTCATCTTCAGCGGCGCGAGGATATTCGCTTCGACGAAGCTCGCAAAGCTCTGGCCGGTCATCGCGAGGACGATCTGCTCGACCATCGTGAAGCCGTCGTTGCAGTACACGGCGAGCTCGCCCGGCAGATGCTTCAGATGCGTATTCGCGAGTTCGGCTTGCGTGTCGGCTGCGTAACCGGGAACCGGCGCGAAGGTGAAGAGATTGCGTGAATTGGTGCCCGGCAATCCCGACGAGTGCGACAGCAGATGCCGCGTCGTGATCTGCGCGTACTCGGGGGACAGCATCGTGAACGTCGGCAGATAGCGGACGATCGGCGTATCGAGCGTAATCAGCCCGCGATCCTGAAGAATCGCGGCCGCGAGCGCCGCGAAGAGCTTGCTGACCGAGCCGATATTGAAGCGCGTCTGGTTCGTCGCCTTGGTCTGGCTCGGCACCGACGACACGCCGAACGCCTGCTGCCAGAACACGTTGCCGCCCTTGAGCATGGCCACGGAAATCGCGGCGACGGGATTCGCAGGATCGGAAATCGCCTGCTGAATGGCCTGTTGCCCCATCGCGACCGTCTGCGGATAGGGCTGTGAATCGGAGTGATCGCTGCCGCAACCCGGAAGGATTGTCGCGAGCATGCCGGCGCCGGCCGCGCCGAGGAACTGCCGCCGGCTCGCGCTGGGCGCACGAGGACTGAAACGGATACGGTTTGATCGGGGCACGACGTCTCTCCTTGTTGTTCTTCGAAGGGCGTACTGGGTGCGACTCGGTCTTCTCGCGCCTGGATTATAGGCATGAAAATCACAGGATGATCCGGCCGGAACAGATTCGCGTCGCGAGAGGCGATCGTGATCGACGTTGGCTTAAACGGCCACGATGCGCTCGTCACGCTCCGGCTCAAACGGGCGGAAGATTGTACGGTCGTCGCCTGCGGGCCGGGATTTCGTGCGCCGCGCATCGACGATCAGGTTCATTTTTCGATCGAAGGCGACGCGGTGGCTTATCGTGCGACTGCCGGTTGAATCGCGACTCGACGAAATATGGACAAAATTTCGCCGCGAATGAAAATAAGTCTCGTTGTCGGCCTGTCATCGCTCAGGGTCTATCCTGAGTGTGTGCCAACGCGACAAGGCAGGAGACGGGAATGCAGAGCGATCCGAAAGTGATTGACTACCTCAACGCCGAATTGAAGAACGAACTGACAGCCGTGCACCAGTATCTTCTTCACGGGCGTCTCTACAAGCATTGGGGTTTCGAGGAACTCGGCGCGCACGAATACAACGAATCGATGGACGAACTCACGCATGCGGACAAGCTGATCGAACGCATTCTCATGCTCGACGGCATGCCGAATTTGCAGGATCTTCATCCGCTAGCCATCGGCACGCATACGCTCGAAGTACTCCAGAACGATCTCCAACTCGAGAAAGCGGCTCAAGCGCAATGCAAGGAAGGCATCGTCTATTGCGAATCGGTGCGGGATTTCGTATCGAGAGAGATCCTGGTCGAACTCCTCGATGCCACCGAGGATCACATCGACTGGCTGGAGATTCAGATCGGCCTCGTCGACAAGATCGGCATCGAAAATTACCAGCAATCCGCGATTCACAAAGTTGTGTGATCGTTATCGCGCGTTTCCAACGCAAAAACCCCACCTTTGCGGGGTGGGGTTTTTGTTTGCAGCGTGAGGAGCCTGACGATTACCTACTTTCACACGGGAATCCGCACTATCATCGGCGTGGAGTCGTTTCACGGTCCTGTTCG
>NZ_OGTP01000035.1 GCF_900258035.1 Caballeronia novacaledonica
AGAGCACATCGCAAGACACTCAAACCATCACTTCCGTCTTGCGTCGCTGCATCAGCAGCAGAGAAACGAGATTATGAACAACGCTTCGGTTCGTGTCAACAAGATTTCAAGCTTTCTTTTCTTGCCGACCGCGCTCGAAACCCTTCTACAACCCACTCCGAGCACACCGCCGATACCGTCACTCCCGCTTCCTTCGCGTTCATCGAATCGCGAAGGAACGGAATTCTAGTGAGTGAGATCGAGAAGCGCAAGCGCTTTTTTGAACACGATCACCGATGCCTGAAGGCTGGCTTTCGCTTCTCGACAAACGCCGCCATGCCCTCTTTCTGATCTTCCGTCGCGAACAGCGAATGGAACAAGCGCCTTTCGAAGTGCACGCCCTCGGCGAGCGTCGTCTCGTAAGCCCGGTTGACAGCCTCCTTGGCCATCATCACGGCGGGGAGCGAGAAGCCGGCGATGATGGTCGCAGCTTCGACGGCCTCATCGAGCAGGCGATCCGCCCCGACGACCCGCGACACCAATCCCGCACGCTCGGCCTCGCTCGCATCCATCATGCGCGCGGTCAGGCAGAGATCCATCGCCTTGGCTTTGGAGACGGCGCGCGGCAGGCGCTGAGTGCCGCCCGCGCCGGGAATCACGCCGAGCTTGATCTCGGGCTGACCGAATTTGGCCGTATCGGCGGCGATGACGATGTCGCACATCATCGCGAGTTCGCACCCGCCACCGAGCGCGAAGCCGGCGACCGCCGCAATGATCGGCTTGCGAACGGTGCGGATCGTTTCCCAGTTGCGCGTGATGTAGTCGCCCTTATACACATCCATATAGGAATAGCTGGCCATCATGCCGATATCCGCGCCGGCGGCAAACGCCTTCTCGCTGCCGGTCAAGACGATTGCGCCGATGCTCTCGTCGGCGTCGAAGGCCTTTAGCGCAGCGCCCAATTCGTCCATCAGCGCGTCGTTCAGCGCATTGAGCGCTTTCGGACGGTTCAGCGTGATCAGCCCAACCCGACCGCGCGTTTCGACCAGCAGATTCTCGTAAGCCATTCGCTCCTCCTTGGGATCCTCAGGTAAGCCCTAATGAAAAGACGTCGTCACTTCATCTCGATAATGCTAACATCACCAACCAACCGGTCGGTTAATTATTCGGCTCGGCACCTTTCCCTCGTTCTCCTCTCGCGACCATGACACATCCGCTATTCACGAAGCACGAAGCGACGCTCGACAAAGCGCTCGCAGCCATCGAAACGCGCGGCTACTGGAGCCCGTTTGCCGAAGTGCCGAGTCCCAAAGTGTACGGGGAAACGGCCAGCGCCGATGGAGAGGCCGCGTTCAAAGCCCACTTCGGCAAGACTTTCGAGCTCGACCAGCCTTCGACGGGCGAGACGGTCGGCAAAGAGCGCTCGCCATTCGGCGTTGCGCTTGACATCCGCTATCCGAAAGCCGATCCGGACGCGCTGATCCGCGCCGCAGCCGACGCGCAATCGAAATGGCGCGTCGCCGGCCCGCAAGCGTGGGTCGGCGTGAGCCTCGAAATCCTGTCGCGCCTGAACCGCGCCAGCTTCGAGATCGCGTATAGCGTGATGCACACGACCGGCCAGGCATTCATGATGGCTTTCCAAGCCGGCGGCCCGCACGCGCAAGACCGCGCGCTCGAAGCCGTGGTCTACGCATGGGACCAGTTGCGCCGCCTTCCCGCCGAAGCGCACTGGGAAAAGCCACAGGGCAAGAATCCGCCGCTTGCGATGCAAAAGCGCTTTTCCATCGTCCCGCGCGGCACGGGCCTCGTGCTCGGCTGCTGCACTTTCCCGACGTGGAACGGCTATCCCGGCCTGTTCGCCGATCTCGCGACCGGCAACACCGTCATTGTCAAACCGCACCCCGGCGCGATCCTGCCGCTCGCCATCACCGTGCGCATCGCACGTGAAGTCCTTCGCGAGGCCGGATTCGATCCGAACGTCGTCACCCTGCTCGCGACCGAACCGAATGACGGCGCATTGGTTCAAGAGCTGGCCGTGCGTCCCGAAATCAAGCTGATCGATTTCACGGGCAGCACGCAAAACGGCACCTGGCTCGAACGCAACGCGCATCAGGCGCAGGTTTACACCGAAAAGGCGGGCGTGAATCAGATCGTCATCGATTCCGTGGACGATCTGAAGGCCGCCGCGCGCAACATCGCCTTTTCGCTCGCCCTCTATTCGGGCCAAATGTGCACGGCGCCGCAGAACATCTACGTACCGCGCGATGGCATCCGCATTCCCGACGGCCAAATGAGCTTCGACGACGTCGCGAACGCCCTCGCGGGCGCCGTCGCAAAGCTCGCGTCCGATCCGGCACGCGCTGTCGAACTCACGGGCGCGATTCAGAACGAAGGCGTCGTGGAACGCATCGGTGAAGCGAGCAAGCTCGGCGACGTTCTGCTCGACAGCCAATCGATCGCGCACCCGGCGTTTCCTGACGCGCGGGTTCACACCCCGCTCATGCTCAAGTTCGACGCGCGCACCGACGAAGCCAAATTCACCAAGGAATGGTTCGGTCCGATCTCGTTCGTCGTCGCCACCGACTCGACGGCGCAGTCGCTCGAACTCGCCGGCTCGATCGCACGCACGCACGGCGCGCTGACGTTGTCGGTCTACAGCACCGACGACAAGGTGATCGAAGCGGCGCACGAAGCAGCCATCGAAGGCGGCGTTGCGCTCTCGATCAACCTCACGGGCGGCGTGTTCGTCAATCAGACGGCTGCGTTCTCGGACTTCCATGGAACCGGCGCCAATCCGGCAGCCAACGCCGCGCTCTCCGACGCCGCTTTTGTCGCGAATCGCTTCCGCGTGGTGCAAAGTCGGGTTCATGTTGCTCCGAAGGCCGCGCAAGCGGAAGTCGGCCAAACGGCATAAGCCGGATTACACACCGCACAAAGGCCGAATCGCCGTGCAAACGGCTTATGCCATTCGGCCTAATGGAAAGCGGCGGGCCGCGCGGCTAGTATCGGCATGTAAGGGAAAACCGCTGTGGCCAGATTCGGCGAGAGAGGAGAAACGATGGCAGAAAAGTCCGTGTTGCATCAAGTCGATGGCGAAACGCGCGTCGCAACGTTGACGCTCAATCGACCCGACAAGCTGAACAGCTTCACACGCGAGATGCATCGCGAACTGAGTCAGGCGCTCACTGAAGTCGAGGCGAGCAACGCACGCGCGTTGGTTATCACTGGCGCCGGCCGCGGATTTTGCGCGGGCCAGGATCTCGCGGATCTGGATTTCACGCCCGGCTCGATGTCGGATCTCGGCGACCTGATCGACGAGTACTTCAATCCGCTGGTGCGCAGACTGCAGGCCATGCCGCTGCCGGTCATCGCCGCTGTGAACGGCACGGCCGCGGGCGCGGGCGCGAATCTCGCGATGGCGTGCGATCTCGTCGTCGCGGCGCGATCGGCGAGCTTCATCCAGGCATTCGTGAAGATCGGGCTCGTGCCGGACTCGGGCGGAACATGGCTCTTGCCACGCCGCATCGGCGAAGCGCGCGCACTTGGTCTCGCGCTGACGGGCGAAAAGCTCAGCGCGGAAAAAGCGGAGGCCTGGGGCATCGTGTGGCGCGTCGTCGAAGACGCCGAGTTGCAGCAGGCGGCGGCGCAACTGGGCGCGCAACTCGCGCAGCAGCCGGCGCGTGCGGTCGTCGCGATCAAGCAGGCGATCCGCGCGAGCGCGAACAAGACCTTCGACCAGCAACTCGACCTCGAACGCGATTTGCAGCGCGAGCTGGGTGCGTCGCCCGATTACATCGAGGGTGTCGCCGCTTTCAAGGAAAAGCGCGCGCCGCGCTTCGAAGGTCTGTGAGAACCGAATCAATCTGGAGACACCTGTGACGCCACAACAACTCGCGGAAGCCACAGCCAAAGCGATGTACGAAGCGGACGCATGCACGCGCGCACTCGGCATCGAGTTGATGGAAGTGCGACCCGGCTATGCGCGGCTGCAAATGAACGTGCGCCCCGATTTTCTGAACGGTCACGCGATTTGCCACGGCGGCCTGATGTTCACGCTGGCGGACTCCGCATTCGCTTTCGCCTGCAATTCGTACAACATCAGCACGGTCGCCGCGGGTTGTTCGATCGAGTTTCTACGTCCAGTAAAAGGCGGCGACCGTTTGACTGCCGAGGCGATCGAGCAGACCTTGAGCGGCCGCACGGGAATCTACGACATCCGGGTCACGAATCGGGAAGGCGAAGCAGTTGCGATGTTTCGCGGCAAGTCGGCGCAGATCAAAGGCAACGTGATCCCCGCGTGACGCGCCTCGTTCATACGACGGACGTGGCATGAAAAGCCGCGCCGCACAGCCAGCATCAAGGAGACAGCAATGACCACCCCGCTGCCGCTCGAACCGATCGAGAAGGCGAGCCGCGACGAACTCGCGGCGCTGCAACTCGAGCGCCTCAAATGGACGCTCAAACACGCTTACGATAATTCCCCGGTCTATCGGCGCAAGTTCGACGAAGCCGGCGTGCATCCGGATGACATCGCTTCGCTATCCGACCTCGCGCGGTTTCCCTTCACGACGAAGAAGGATCTGCGCGACAACTATCCGTTCGGCATGTTCGCCGTGCCGCAGGAGCGCATCTCGCGCATTCACGCCTCGTCCGGCACGACTGGCAAGCCGACGGTCGTCGGCTATACGGCGCAGGATCTCGACCACTGGGCGAACCTCGTCGCGCGCTCGATTCGCGCAGCCGGCGCGCGGCGGGGCGACAAGGTTCATGTGAGCTACGGTTACGGACTGTTCACAGGCGGGCTCGGCGCGCATTACGGCGCGGAGCGCGCGGGCCTCACCGTGATTCCCTTTGGCGGCGGCCAGACCGAAAAGCAGGTGCAACTGATTCAGGACTTCCGGCCTGACATCATCATGGTCACGCCGAGCTACATGCTCTCGATCGCCGATGAACTCGAGCGCCAGGGCATCGATCCGGCAAGCTGCTCGCTGCGCATCGGCATCTTCGGCGCCGAGCCGTGGACAAACGACATGCGTCGCGCGATCGAGACGCGCATGGGCATCGACGCCGTCGACATTTACGGGCTCTCGGAAGTCATGGGGCCGGGCGTGGCGTCCGAATGCGCGGAGACCAAGGACGGCCCGACGATCTGGGAAGACCACTTTTATCCCGAAATCATCGATCCGGAAACCGGCGAAGTGCTGCCCGATGGCGAATTCGGCGAACTCGTGTTCACGTCGCTCACGAAAGAAGCGCTGCCGATCATTCGCTATCGCACGCGCGATCTGACGCGCCTCTTGCCGGGCACCGCTCGCACGATGCGTCGCATGGAGAAAATCACGGGCCGTTCGGACGACATGATGATCGTGCGAGGCGTGAACGTTTTCCCGACGCAAATCGAAGAGTTGCTGCTCAAGCGTCCGGTGCTCGCGCCGCACTATCAGATCGTGCTCACCAAGGAAGGCCCGCTCGACGTTCTCACGCTGAACGTGGAGCCCTGTCCGGAATCGGCGCCGGACGCCGTGGCACTTGATAGCGCGAAGGCCGCGCTCGCGTACGACATCAAGGCGCTGATCGGCGTGAGCGCCGTGGTCAACGTGCTCGCTGTGAACGGCATCGAACGTTCGGTCGGCAAGGCGCGGCGCGTGATCGATCGGCGCAACATGACGGCATGACGTAAAAAAGCTCGCGAGCCTTGAAGCCGCGAGCTTTTTTTATCGGCGGAACCGAACGCGGAATCAGGAATTCGGCAGCAGCAGCCACATTCTGCCGCCCTGCTTCATGCGTCCGGCGAGATCGCCCGCATTGTCGCCCAGACCCCAGAAGTAATCCGCGCGCACGCCGCCCTTGATTGCCGTGCCGGTGTCCTGTGCAAACACGAGGCGGTTCATCGGCTGGTTGCTGAGCGGACGCGTCGTCTGAAGGAAAACGGGCGTGCCGAGCGGGATCGCCGAGGGATCGACCGCGATCGATCGTTCAGGCGTCAAGGGCACGCCGAGCGCGCCGACGGGACCGTCGCCCATGCTCGCGGGCATGGTTTCGTTCGCGGGCATTTCGCGGAAGAAGACGAAGCGCGGATTCACGTCCAGCAGCGCGTCGACGCGTGCCGGGTTCGCCTTCGCCCATGCCTTGATGCCTTGCATCGTCGCTTGCGCGGGCGTGAGTTCGCCGCGATCGAGCAGTTCCTTGCCGATCGACCGGTACGGCTGATTGTTCGTGCCGCCGAAGCCGACGCGCATCACGCTGCCATCTTCCATCGTGACGCGTCCCGAGCCCTGAACTTGCAGGAAGAACACTTCGATCGGATCGTCGACCCACACGAGTTCGTTGCCGCTCAATACGCCCGAACGTTCGAGCTGTGCGCGCGTCGGCAGCGCCGAGCCGGGCTTGTAGCGATACGGCCAGCGATACAGCGCGTACTGATACGGCCCGTGCCGCGTGCGCGCGCCGCGTAGCAGCGGCTCGTAGTAGCCGGTCACGAGACCGTCGAGCGTGCCGTCGGTATTGGCGAGCTGGAATGGCGTGAAATAGGTTTCGAAGAAACTGCGCGCCGCCGACATGTCGAGGTCGTCGAGACCCGACGCCGCCGTGCACGCCTTCTGCCAGTTGGCCTGGCGCGCGAGCCGGCTGCAGTTCTGACGCAGCGCGGCGGTCGCGCCGATCAGCGAATCGTCCTGCCAGCCCGGCACCTGCTGCCAACTCACCGCGGTCAGCCGCGACGCGGCACGCTGTCCGGGCACGATCGGCGTGCCGGTCGCCGCCGTGCTCGCGCCCGGTTTCACGTAATTTCCGCCGCCGCACGAGGCGAGCAGGACCGCGGTTGCAATCGATGCGGCCCAGGCCGCTGCTCGCGCGGTCGGCCGCACGAAACGCATACAATGCTCGTTCTTGATGGGAACCGCCATGTCTGATCTGTTCGACGAATATCCAATGCTTATTTTTGCGCTCGAGTCGCTCGTGGCGCTCGCCTTGCTGATCTTCATCGTCGTGTGGACGGCATCGGGCAAGAAGAAAAACCAGAATCGCTCGAACGATTCGGCGAAACGGCGCTGATACGCGTCACGTGTCGCCGGTTCCTGCTCAATGGAGCGTGCGCGGCATATGCAATGCAAATTCCGCTACAGGCGCCTCGAAACGCTCGCCATCCTCGGCCACGCAGAAATACTCGCCGCGCATTGTGCCGACCGGCGTCGCGATCACGGCCCAGCTCGTGTACTCGAACTGCTCGCCCGGTGGCAAAAGCGGCTGATGCCCGACGACGCCCAGCCCCTTCACTTCCTGCACGTGATCGTTGCTGTCGGTGATGATCCAGTGTCGCGAAATGAGTTGCGCCGCGACCTGGCCGGTGTTGCGAATCGTCAGCGTGTAGGCGAATGCGTACTGTCTGCTATCCGGGTCGGACTGCTCGGGCAAATACCGCGTCTCCACGGAAACGCTGAATTCGTACTGGCTCATCGTAGTTCCAATTCCAGTTCAACGGTTCGCCGCAGCGCCGGAAGAATGGCGCGCGGGTGCGCCGCTATTGGTCTGGCATTCTGCTTGATGCGAGCGGCGCCCGCAACACGATTGGTGTCCGGCGCTCGCCTCCGCTCGCGATTCATTGGCCATTCGGACGAGGGACTCGAAGGAAAACGCGAGTTAAAATCACTACTTTAGGCCGCTACCCGCACACGTCCATGGCGCAATTTCACATCGCTCCCAGTATCCTTTCCGCCGACTTTTCCCGCCTTGGCGAGGAAGTCCGCAACGTCGTCGCCGCCGGCGCCGACTGGATCCACTTCGACGTCATGGACAATCACTACGTGCCGAATCTGACGATCGGCCCGCTGGTGTGCGAAGCCATCCGCCCGCATGTGGACGTGCCCATCGACGTGCATCTGATGGTGCGCCCGGTCGACCGCATCGTGCCCGATTTCGCGAAAGCCGGCGCCAATGTGATCAGTTTTCACCCGGAAGGTTCGGATCACATCGACCGTACGCTGTCGCTGATCCGCGATCACGGATGCAAGGCGGGTCTCGTGTTCAATCCCGCGACGCCGCTGATTTACCTCGACCACGTGATGGACAAGCTCGATCTCGTGCTGATCATGTCCGTGAATCCGGGCTTCGGCGGGCAATCGTTCATTCCCGAGGCGCTCAAGAAGGTGCGTGAGGCGCGCGCGCGCATCGATGCGTATCGCGAGCGCACGGGCCGCGAGATTCATCTGGAAGTCGACGGCGGCGTGAAGATCGACAACATCGCGGAAATCGCCGAGGCCGGCGCCGATTCGTTCGTCGCGGGCTCGGCCATTTTCGGCAAACCCGACTACAAGCAGGTCATCGACGCGATGCGCGCGGAACTGGCCAAGGTCGAATCCGGAGCGAAGGCATGAGCGAGATCGCAGCGGCGCAGGCGCCTTTCGTGAACCGGCCGATCCGCGCCGCGATCATCGACCTCGACGGCACGATGGTCGACACCGCCGATGACTTCGTCGCCGCACTGAACGCGATGCTCGCGCGCATCAACATCGAACAGCCGGTTACGCGCGACGAAGTCACGGGTTACGTCGGCAAGGGCTCGGAGAATCTGATTCGCAGCGTGCTCGCGGTGCGCCTGTCGCCGGTGCAAGCGGTCGCGCAATTCGACGACGCGCTCGCGATCTATCAAAGCGAATACGCGAAGGTCAACGGCAAGCATTCGACGCTCTTCCCGGAAGTGAAGGAAGGCCTCGAAGCGATGCGCGAAAGCGGCGTCGTGCTCGCGTGCGTGACCAACAAGCCGCATCGGTTCGCCGTGGAATTGCTCGCGCACTTCGGCATCGCGGATTTCTTCAAGGTGATTCTCGGCGGCGATTCCCTTGCTGCAAAAAAGCCCGATCCGCTGCCGATGCTCACCGCATGCGAACGCCTCGACGTCCTGCCGCGCGAAACCGTGGCGGTCGGCGATTCGGAGAACGATGCGCTTGCGGGCCGTGCGGCGGGCCTCGCAACCTTGACCGTTCCGTACGGCTACAACCACGGGAAACCAGTGCAATCGGTGAAATCCGATGGTATAGTTTCCTCGCTGCGCACCGCAGCACTGGCGATCGCAGCCACCTTGGCGCCGCCGGATGCCACACTTACCGAATAAGTCCATCCATTCATGTTTCTCAACAGAAAACGGAGTCTGAGCAGCATCGACCGGGGAGCCTGGCCCTGGCGTCGCTGGTCGCGCTAACCTCGCCCGAGGTTCGCTGAAGCCATCTTCCCGATCGCGCTTCAGCATCCGTTTTTTGTTTCGCTGCGCATCTCCGCGCCGTTTCCGTCTATCGCATTGCGTCGAGCCTGGCTCGCGTGCGCCGCTTCGCTTCGATCACAACGCTGATTCGAAGCGGCGGAGCCGTCGTGTGCGATCATCACGAGATTCGACCGACCGCAGCGCCCTGCACTCCCCGATGCCGCGCCACCCAGAAAGCGCGCGTCGCTCAAGGATCGCAACATGACCGAACTCGAATTCCAATCGCTGGCGAACGAAGGCTATAACCGCATTCCGCTCATCGCCGAAGCCCTCGCCGACCTCGAAACGCCGCTCTCGCTCTACCTCAAGCTCGCGCAGACCGAGCGCAACGGCGCGAACTCGTTCCTGCTGGAATCCGTCGTGGGCGGCGAGCGCTTCGGGCGCTACTCGTTCATCGGGTTGCCCGCACGCACGACCGTGAGCGTGCAGAACGGCGAGACGAAAGTCGTCACGGACGGCAACGTCGTCGAGACGGACGAAGGCGATCCGCTCGCGTTCATCGAGCAATTTCAAAAGCGCTTCAAGGTCGCGACGCGCCCGGGCCTGCCGCGTTTCTGCGGCGGTCTCGCCGGCTACTTCGGTTATGACGCGGTGCGCTACATCGAGAAGAAGCTCGCGCACACCGCGCCGCCCGACGATCTCAACCTGCCCGACATCCAGTTGCTGCTGACGGAAGAAGTCGCGGTCATCGACAATCTCGCGGGCAAGCTCTATCTGATCGTCTACGCCGACCCGACGCGCCCCGAAGCGTATGCGAAGGCGAAGCATCGTCTGCGCGAACTGCGCGCGCGTCTGCGTATGACGGTTCAGCCGCCTGTGACGTCGGCGAGCGTGCGCACGGAAACGTTCCGCGAGTTCAAGAAGGACGACTATCTGAACGCCGTGCGCAAGGCGAAGGAATACATCGCCGCTGGCGAGCTGATGCAGGTGCAGGTCGGCCAGCGTCTCATCAAGCCGTTCCGCGACAATCCGCTTTCGCTGTATCGCGCGCTGCGTTCGCTGAATCCGTCGCCGTACATGTATTACTACAACTTCGGCGGCGAAGTGCACGTGGTCGGCGCGTCGCCGGAAATTCTGGTGCGGCAGGAAAAGCGCGCGGACGATCGCATCGTGACGATTCGTCCGCTCGCAGGCACCCGTCCGCGCGGCAACACGCCCGAGCGCGATGCCGAACTCGCCACCGAACTGCTGAACGATCCGAAGGAAGTCGCCGAGCACGTGATGCTGATCGATCTCGCGCGCAACGATGTCGGCCGCATCGCGCAAACGGGCTCGGTGTCCGTGACGGACAAGATGATCATCGAAAAGTATTCGCACGTGCAGCACATCGTGAGTTCGGTCGAGGGCAAGCTCAAAGACGGCATGAATAACTACGACGTGCTGCGCGCGACCTTTCCCGCCGGCACGCTTTCAGGCGCGCCGAAGGTCCGCGCGATGGAACTCATCGATGAACTGGAGCCGGTCAAGCGCGGTCTGTACGGCGGCGCAGTCGGTTATCTGTCGTTCAGCGGCGAAATGGATCTCGCGATCGCGATTCGCACCGGCCTGATCCACAAAGGCAATCTCTACGTCCAGGCGGCGGCGGGTGTCGTTGCCGATTCGGTGCCCGAATCCGAATGGCTGGAAACGGAGAACAAGGCGCGCGCCGTGCTGCGCGCCGCCGAGCAAGTGCAAGACGGCCTCGACAGCGACTTCTGAGGAGACAAGACCATGCTGCTAATGATCGACAACCAGCATTGATGCCCAAGCCGGCGCAAATCCTTGCAAATACACCATGAGCTACAGGCGATCCAAGCATACCCATCCAACGTCTTCGAATCGTATCCAGTAAAATGGGGTGAAATTCTGATGACTTCACCCCATGAAGTCATCGAAGGCGCTCACCGCTACGGCTATCAATGCCGCCAAGTCTAGGGACAAGCCGTATAAGTGACCAAATACCGGAGCAAGCTCAAAAAAATATCCTAGAACAACGAGTAACTATTGGGATGTCTCCCCACGAAGCCAAGCTTGCTGGTGGTGCATTCTATTACAAGGTAGAAGCAGACCAAAAAGTATGGCCGCCAATGCGGACCCACTTAGAGTAATTGATAAGCAGTCGGTCGCGCCGGACGAAAGCAAGATCTGGATGACATTCGAGACTGAGACTCAGTTTCCGGGGGCGGGGAGAAAAAAGTTCCGAGTGTTTTTTGAGCGAGGCCGGGCTGCAGAAATTTACGAAATAAATGACACCGCTAACTAGTACTTGTCGAAAAAATCTATATGAATTCAACCTCTGAAAGTCTTTTGCGACGAAGACTCATTTCTTCGGGGTGTTTGGCAGTTTTACTTTGGCGCACAAACATGGCGGCCGGGAGTTGGTTCTCTGATTCCAATTCTGACGTCCCAACGGTCCCGCCCAGTCGATATTTTAGATGGGACATTGGTCCGAAAGATAGCAGTATCAAGCAAGAATTCCTCGTTAGCGAATATCGTGCTTATGATTTCAATATTGGCTTTGGAAGCCCCGTTGCCTGGGATGACAAGAATCACCAAGAGTGGCGAAAAGATCAGCTTGCCTGGAATTTCATTGGAGGACGGATGTTTGGTGCCTCAGAGTCGGGGTGATTGTTCCAGTGCACATTGAGATTAAAAAAATTGACTCGACGGAGAAATCTACGGTGATGGCCGTTAGCTCGGTCGACACGCAATCCCTGACGCAGGGTGGGCGTGTAATAAGTCGAAAGATCATCAGCGTGAAATTAAAGCCGGGGATGTACGAGGTTACCGTCGCGACTTTAAGGGAAACAAAGCTTCCAGAGGGGATTGGTACATACCTACATATTGGTTTTTATCCCAAAGCAAGCGTTATCAAAAATAACGAATAAGAGAATTCTGATGCCGACAATAACAGTCAATATCGCGAACGCTGGAACCCCTTTAGCAGGAGGAGGGACGTCGGCGGTCGGACATATGTGATATTCCATTAGTGAAGGCAATGGCAGTGGGTCGTACAGTTATAGGTTTGCCCCGATCCGGCGCATCACGGATCGCCAGTCGCTCCAGGGAAAGTTTATTCAACAGACACCGCAGACTATACGGCGACGTATTACACGAGAAAACATGTATACCGACCCGGCCCTATCCCACAGACTGATAGATAGCGGCACGTGGCGATCAGCTATACGACGATAGGTCGACAATGCTAAAGAAGGGCTCGGGCGATCGCAATAGTTACGCCGGACATCGGGATGGATACCTGCCCTCGCCTCATCGGCTCCCCTACCCTCCGCTTGAAGGATGGACTGAACATGCCGCTTGTACCGGGGTGGTCGGGCTCGGTGACTTAACTGCACGGCCTTTTCCTCGTCGGCACCCGGTCATCGGAACGGTATAGCTCGCTCCTCTCGTCTCTCGGCGAAACACAAACGTTCATGCGGCTCCGACCGCACCGTCTTGGATGACCAACTGGTAAAATCGAAGCCATGCGATACAGCAGCCGTTTCCCCTCTGTACTTCTTCTCTTTGGTTGGCGATAAGCCGATCAAGTCACCGCACGCCCCAACGCACCGCTTCTTTGTTGCGACGACTGAAGAACGGGGTGAATTTGGGGTGCAAATCTCCAGAATCGCCAAAAGAACTTTTTAATTTCCCCTTATCTTTCAATAGATTAGGAGCGACCATGCTGCTGATGATCGACAACTACGATTCCTTCACCTACAACCTGGTCCAGTACTTCGGCGAACTCGGTGAAGACGTGCGCACGTATCGGAACGACGAAATCACGCTCGACGATATCGCGAAGCTCAATCCCGAGCGCATCTGCCTGTCGCCGGGACCGAGCAATCCGCAGCACGCGGGCATCACGCTCGACGTGCTGCGCGAATTCTCCGGCAAGCTGCCGATTCTCGGCGTATGCCTCGGCCATCAGGCGATCGGCGAGGCATTCGGCGGGCGCGTCGTGCGCGCGCAGACCATCATGCACGGCAAGGTCAGTCAGATCGAGACGGACTGTAAAGGCGTGTTCGCCGATCTGCCCAAACACTTCAACGTGACGCGCTATCACTCGCTGGCAATTGAGCGCGAGTCTTTGCCCGACTGTCTCGAAGTGTCCGCCTGGACGCCGGACGGCGAAATCATGGGCGTGCGCCACAAGGAACTGGAAGTGGAAGGCGTGCAGTTCCATCCGGAATCGATTCTTTCCGAGCACGGCCACGCGCTGCTGGAAAACTTCGTGAAAAGCTCCTCGACCGGCAGGCGGGCGTAAGAACATGACCATCACCGCACAGGAAGCGCTGCAACGCACGATCGAGCATCGCGAGATCTTTCACGACGAAATGCTGCACCTCATGCGCCAGATCATGCGCGGCGAGATGTCGCCCGTCATGGCCGCCGCGATCATCACCGGCTTGCGCGTGAAGAAGGAAACCATCGGCGAGATCGCCGCCGCCGCGACCGTCATGCGCGAGTTCGCGAATCATGTCGAAGTCGAGGACAACTCGAATTTCGTCGATATCGTCGGCACGGGCGGCGACGGCTCGCACACGTTCAACATTTCCACCGCGTCGATGTTCGTCGCCGCAGCCGCGGGCGCGAAGGTCGCGAAGCACGGCAACCGCGGCGTGTCGAGCAAGTCGGGCAGCGCGGACGTGCTCGAAGCGCTCGGCGTGAACATCGATCTGACACCGGAACAAGTGGCCGCGTCGATTGCCGAAACCGGCATGGGCTTCATGTTCGCGCCGAATCATCATCCGGCGATGAAGAACATCGCGCCCGTGCGCCGCGAACTCGGCGTGCGGACCATCTTCAATATTCTCGGGCCGCTGACGAATCCGGCCGGCGCGCCGAACCAGCTTCAGGGCGTGTTTCACGAAGACCTCGTCGGCATTCAGGTTCGCGTGATGCAGCGTCTCGGCGCAAAACACGTGCTCGTGGTGTATGGCAAGGACGGCATGGACGAAGTGTCGCTCGGCGCCGCGACGAAAGTCGGCGAACTGAAGAACGGCGAGGTGACCGAGTACGAGATTCATCCGGAGGATTTCGGCCTGCAGATGGTGTCGAATCGCTCGTTGAAGGTGCAGGACGCGCAGGAATCGAAGGCGATGCTGCTCGGCGCGCTGAACAACAAGGCGGGCGTCGCGCGCGAGATCGTCACATTGAATGCCGGTACGGCGCTTTATGCTGCGGATGTCGTCGATTCGATCGAAGCGGGCATGGCCGCCGCGCGCGAAGCGATCGAGAGCGGCGCGGCGCGCGAGAAGATCGATACGCTCGTGAAATTCACGCAGCAGTTCGCGAAGAAATAACGGAAGCCAATATGAGTGACATTCTGGATCGCATCATCGCGGTCAAGCGCGAGGAAATTCGCGCCGCCGAACAGAGCGCGCCGCTCGAAGCGCTGAAGCTCGAAGCCGGCGCGCGCGACCTGCGCGATTTCGTCGGCGCATTGCGGGCGAAACATGCGGCGAATCAGGCGGCGGTCATTGCCGAGGTCAAGAAAGCGAGCCCGTCGAAAGGCGTGCTGCGTGAGCACTTCGTGCCCGCCGAAATCGCGCGTTCGTACGAAAAAGGCGGCGCCGCCTGCCTTTCCGTGCTCACCGACGTGCAGTTCTTCAAGGGCAGCGTCGCGTATCTCGAAGAGGCGCGCGCCGCGTGCAGCTTGCCGGTGTTGCGCAAGGACTTCATCATCGATCCGTATCAGATCTTGGAAGCACGCGCGATGGGCGCGGACTGCATCCTGCTGATCGCCGCCGCGCTCGAACTCTCGCACATGCAGGATCTCGAAGCCTACGCGCATTCGCTCGGGCTCGCGGTGCTGGTCGAAGTGCACGACGCCGACGAACTGCGCGACGCGCTCACGCTGAAGACGCCGCTCATCGGCATCAACAATCGCAATCTGCGCACGTTCGAGACCACAATCGACACGACCATCGGCATGCTGGAATCGGTGCCGGATGACCGCATCGTCGTGACGGAATCGGGCATTCTGTCGCGACTCGACGTCGACAGGCTGCGCGCGATGCGCGTGCATACATTCCTCGTCGGCGAGGCGTTCATGCGCGCCGACGATCCCGGCGCGGAACTCGCGCGCATGTTCTTCTGAACTCACCGACAGGAACCGCATGGGCATCGAACGGGAACTCAAACTCGCGCTCGCGCCGTCGCAACACGACGACGTCGCGCGCTTCTTCGACGAGCGCACCGGCGCGGGCAAGCCGCTCGACCTGGCCAACGTCTATTTCGATACGCCGGACTGCGCGCTCGCGAAAGCGAAGTCCGCGCTGCGCCTGCGCCGCACGCCGGAACAATGGCTGCAGACGTTCAAGACGCTCGGCAAATCGGTCGCGGGCCTGAGCAACCGTCACGAGTGGGAACTGCCTGTGAAAGGCGAAGCGCTCGAAATCGAAGCGCTGATCGCCGATTGCGACAACGAAGCCTCGCGCGAAGCGCTGGAACGCGCGGCGCCCGATCTCATCGCGCTGTTCAAGACCGACTTCAGGCGCATCGTGTGGAACATCGAGCGTGAAGGTTCGCAGATCGAAGTCGCGCTCGATCTCGGCGAGATCACCGCCGAAGTCGACGGCGAAACGCGTCGCGCGGACATCAGCGAGCTGGAGCTGGAACTGAAATCCGGCGACGAGACCGCGCTTTCGATGCTCGCCGCGGAACTGCGCGGCGCATTTCCCGAAATCGTCCCCGAGGATCTCAGCAAGGCCCAGCGCGGATATTTCCTGCGCGAACAGCCCGAAAAAGTCCGCAACGTCCGAGCATGAGCCAACAGCCTTCCCTTTTTGCGGATAACGAAACCGCGGCTGCGTCGGCTTTCCTGACGCTCGAAAGCCAGTTCGAAGCGCTGCCCGCCGGCTGGCGCACGCATCTGAAGCCGTTTATCGGCGGCAAGCACTATGCGGCGTTGTGCGCGTTCGTCGATGCCGAGCGCGCCGCCGGCAAGACGGTTTATCCCGCCGATGTCTTTCGCGCGCTGCGGCTCACGAGTCCCGGCGACGTCAAGGTCGTGATTCTCGGGCAAGACCCCTATCACGGCGAGGACAAGGGCGCGCCGCAGGCGCACGGCCTGGCGTTTTCGGTGCCCGCGCCGGTGCGTCCGCCGCCGTCGTTGCGCAACATCTTCAAGGAAATTCACGCGAGTTTCGGTTTTCCCGCGCCCGCGCACGGTTGTCTCGATTCATGGGCGAAGCAAGGCGTGCTGCTGCTCAACACGTCGCTGACCGTCGAGCGCGACAAAGCCGGCAGTCACGCGAAGCGCGGCTGGGAGCAATGCACCGACACGCTGATCCACGAAATGGCGCAGCGTCACGACGGCCTCGTGTTCATGCTGTGGGGCGCGCACGCGCAGGCGAAGCGCGGTTTGATCGAAGGCACGGGGAAGTCGCATTGCGTGCTGGAAGCGGCGCATCCGTCGCCGTTGTCGGCGTATCGCGGATTTTTCGGCTGCGGACATTTCGCGCGCGCGAACGAATATCTGACGCAGCACGGGCGCGCGGCGATCGACTGGCGCTTGCCCGAAGTGCCGGAATTGCTGGCGTAGAAAAGCAAAAACCCCGCCGCGCGGGGTTTTCGTTGAAACAGAAGCACAAGCGCTTAGACAGCGGCGATCGCCTCGCGAGCCGATGCCAGCGCCGCGCCAGCCGCGTCCGGACCCATGTTCAGGCCTTCGGCGTAGATGAAGCTCACGTCGGTCATGCCGAGGAAACCGAGGAACGTCTTGAGGAACGGCGTCTGCGAATCGTTCGGCGTGCCCGCGTACTTGCCGCCGCGCGCCGACACCACGTACACCTTCTTGCCCTTCACGAGACCTTCCGGACCGTTCGCCGTGTAGGCGAACGTGATGCCGGCACGCGCGATCCAGTCGAAATACGTCTTCAGTTGCGACGAGATGCCGAAGTTGTACAGCGGCGCCGCGATCACGACGATATCCGCCGCTTGCAACTCGGCGATCAGCGCTTCGCTCTTCGCGTTGATCGCCGCTTGTTCCGCGTTGCGCTGATCGGCGGGCGTGAAGAACGCGCCGAGCGTGGCGTCGTCGAGGTGCGGCAGGCTGTCGCCCAGCAGATTGCGCACGACGCGCTTTGCGCCCGGATTGCTTTGTTGCAGTTTCGCGGTCAGTTCGTCGGCGAGCAGCGTCGATTGAGCACCTTGCGAACGGGCGGCGGAGTTGATTTGCAGAATCGTCGTCATGATGGCTTCCTATCTCTGTCAGGTTTCGGGCGCGCTCTGCGTCCGTCAGGTAAGCATTCTTCTCATTTCGACCCTCGGGAAAAAGCCATCCGGTCGTGACGGATTGTTGCAACGGTAGAACAATCCGCCGCCGGTGCCGCAATCACCCTTTCAGCCAGCGCTCCCGCCATTGTTTCGACGGCCCGCGTCCGTCGATGGCCGTCAGCACGTAGCGCGCGGCTTCCGGCCCGTCGAGCCTGACCTCGGTGCGGCGCAGCTCGTCGCGGCGGAACGCGTGCACCTCCACCTTCGCGCCCGGCAGATAACGCGACATCAGCGCGTCGAGATTGGAGCCGGTCACGCGCAGTCCGTCGATCGCGACGAGCACGTCACCCGCCGACAATCCCGCCTTCTGCGCCGCGCTGCCTTCATGGACGACGGCCAGCGTACAGTCCGCGCCGCCGCGCACGCGCACACCGAACGAGGGCTTGACCGATGCGCCGTTGCCCGGCAAATCGGGCGCCATCGCGATGCCGAACGGCTCGAACAGCGTATCGAGCGGCAGATCGCGCGTGCCGCGCACGCCGTCGCGGAAGAGCGAACGCAGGTCCGCGCCGGTCGCTTCGGCGAAGAGCGCCTCGACGTCCTCCTCCAGAATGCCGCGCGCCTTGCCTTGGTAGAAGTCGCGCCCGTAGCGCTGCCACAGCAGACGCATCACGTCGTCGAGCGACTTGCGGTTGCCGGTTTGCGCGCGAATCGACAGATCGAACGCCAGCGCGACGAGCGAGCCTTTCTGGTAATAGCTGACGATCGCGTTGGACGCGTTTTCGTCGGCGCGGTAGTACTTCACCCACGCATCGAACGAGCTTTGCGCGACGGACTGCTTGAGGCGCCCCGTGCCGCGCAGCACGCCGCCGATCGTCTTGCCGAGCAGCGTGAAGTAGTCGCTCGTCGAAATGAGGCCGCTGCGCACGAGCATCAGATCGTCGTAGTAGGACGTGAAGCCTTCGAAGAGCCACAGCAGCGTCGTGTAATTCTCCTGCGACAGATCGTACGGCGCGAACGCCGCCGGCTTGATGCGCTTAACGTTCCACGTATGGAAGTACTCATGGCTGCACAGGCCGAGATAGGTGCGATAACCTTCGGTCGTTTCCGGGCGGCCCTGTACCGGAAGATCGGTGCGATTGCAGATCAGCGCCGTCGATGCGCGGTGCTCGAGCCCGCCATAGCCGTCACTCACGGCGACGGTCATGAACACATAGCGTTCCACCGGCGCTTTCTTCGTGCGCGGCTCGAAGAGCGCGATCTGCGCTTCGCATACGCGCTTCAGGTCGGCGGCGAGCCGGTTCATGTCGAGATTGACGACGCGCCCCGAGATCACGATGTCATGCTTCACGCCGTGCGCGGTGAAGCTGCCGAGCGCGAATTCGCCGAGCGTGACAGGTTGATCGACAAGTTCGTCGTAATTCGCCGCTTCATAGCTGCCGAAGCCGTAGCGCTTCGTGCCGCGCGCTTCGGCGAGCGCCGTCGCGACGCGCCAGTTGCGATACGCGCCGCCCTGCGGCGGCTCGATATCGACGATGCACCGCGCCGCCGACTGCCCTTCCACGGCGAGGAACGTGCTCGTGCCGTTGAAGAACCCGATGGTGTCGTCCAGATGCGCGGCGCGCACGGACATGTCCCACGCGTAGACCTCGTAGCGCAGCGTGATCGGGCCGTCGACCGGCGCGGCTTGCCACGCGTGCTTGTCGATCTTTTCGATCGCGATCTTGCGGCCCGCCGCGTTGAACGCCTGGAGCGTCACGATATTGCGTGCGAATTCGCGGATCATGTAGCTGCCCGGAATCCATACCGGCAACATGAAACGCTGTCCGGCGGGGTCCGGCGCCGCGACGGTGAGCGTCACTTCGAAGAGATGCGCGGCGGGATTTTTTGGAACGATGCGGTAGCGGACGGGCTGCATCGTTTGCATGAGCGTAGTCATCTCGATGTCCTTTGTTCTTGTTCTGGGCGCTGGGCCGCGCCCGTCGCCTTGCTTGTTTACGATGCGCTTTCGCAAAAGCAAGACCGTAAAAACAGAAGAGGCGCCTGACGCGCCTCCCTTCCTCGTTCGAACCGCGCTCAGCGCACGGCGGACAGTTCCTTTTCGAGCCGGTCGGCGGGCACGGCGCCCGGCAGACGCCGGCCATCGGTGAGAAACACGGTCGGCGTGCCGCTGACGTTCATCGAGCGGCCGAGCTTCAGATTCTTGTCGATGGCGGTCGTATCGCACGATGCGGCCATCGTCGGCGCCTTGCGGTCGAGCATCCAGCTTTCCCACGCGTTCGCGCGATCCTGCGAGCACCAGATCGACTTCGACTTGGCCGTCGAATCGGGCGAGAGCACGGGGTACAGGAAGGTGTAGACCGTCACGTTGTCGATCGACTTGAGCGTCGATTCGAGCTGCTTGCAGTACGGGCAGTTCGGATCGGAGAACACCGCGATCTTGCGCTTGCCGTTGCCCTTCACGACCTTCACCGCGTTCTCGAACGGCAGTTTCGCGAAGTCGATCTTGTTGGTTTCCGAGAGCCGCGCTTCGGTGAGATTCTTGCTGCTGCGCGTATCGACGAGATCGCCGATCAGCACGTAGTTGCCGGTCGCATCGCTGTAGACGATCTGCGAGCCGAGATTCACTTCGTAGAGCCCCGGCACGGGCGTCTTCTGAATGCTTTTGATGGTGGCGTTGCCCATGCGCGATTCGAGCGCCGACTTGATCTTGTCGGTGATTTCATCGGCCTGCGCCGAACCGCCGATGCCGAGCGCGACGACGAACGCAGCGGCGGTTGCGAGGGCGATACGAATGGTGGTTTTCATGCGGTTTCCTGTATGTCGCGCGGCCTCGCGCGCGCGAAAGTGAGTGAATTCAACCGAGCGCCGCCGACACCAGCCAGCGCTTGATGAGCGGCTGTGCGCCGACGAATGCCATGCCCGTGTTTCGCACCGCGCGCGCGAGCGTGCCCGGCACGGAAAAAAGCCGCTGCAGGCCGTCGGTCGCGAACATGAGCTTCTGGATGTCTTCGCGGCGCGCGCGTTCGTAGCGGCGCAGCAAAATCGGATCGCCGAGATCGCGGAACGACTCTTTGTTCGCGATGACATCCGCGAGCGCGGCCACGTCGCGCAGGCCGAGGTTCATGCCCTGTCCCGCGAGCGGGTGAATCAGATGCGCGGCATCGCCCACGAGCGCGACGCGCGGCGCGATCAGCTTGTCGACGGTCTGAAGCCCGAGCGGAAAACCCTGCGCGGGCGTCACGCAATCGAGCGTGCCGAGCATGTTTTGCGTCGCCTGTTCGACTTGAGCCGCGAGTTGGGCCGGATCGAGCGCGAGCAGTTCGTCGGCGTGTTCCGTGCGCGCCGACCACACGAGCGAAACGTGATCGCCGGGCAACGGCAGGAGCGCGACGATTTCCGTATCGCGGAACCATTGATACGCGGTTTCGCCGTGCGGCCGTTCGGCCCGGAAATTGGCGACGACACCCGTCTGCCGATAATCGCGGCGATTCATCTTCGCGCCCATTTGCGCGCGCACCCAGGAATGCGCGCCGTCCGCGCCGACGATCAGATCCGTTTCGAGCATTTCGCCGCTCGCGAGCGCGACATGCGCTGCGTCGGCCTCGACCGTCATGCCTTGGGCGCGCGATTCGAACCACGAGAGGCTCGGCTGGAAGCGCAATGCGGCGTCGAGCGATTGTTCGATCAACGACGATTCCACGATCCACGCGAGCTGCGGCACCGACGCCTGGAACGCCGAAAAGTGGAGTTCCGCGTGGGCGTCGCCGAAAACACGCATGTCGAACACCGGACCGAGACGCGCACGATCGAGCGCCTGCCAGACGCGCAGCCGCTCCAGCAGCGCCTGCGAGCTCGAGGACAGCGCGTAGATGCGCGAATCGAACGCCGCGCCCGGCGGCAGGCCGGCGGCACGCGACGCGACGAGCGCGGTGCGCAGTCCGGATTGCGCGAGCGCGAGCGCGGCCGTCTTGCCGACGAGCCCGCCGCCAACGACGACAGCGTGAAATCTGAGGGGATGCGGAGTCATGCGGGCATTATAGCCGTGGGGTTCGAGCGGGTTTGCGGGTGGAGGCGGCCGCTTGTGCGCGCTGGCGCGGCGGTACAATAGCAGTTTGCCCGGCCGTCTGACGCGGCCGCAGCGTGGCGGACGGTTCTCGCCCGCTCTTTGCGCACCATTTTTGACGAAACCCGCGCGGCCCGCGCCGTCTCACCAGTTCGAAGGATCCCATGAGCCTCCAATGCGGCATCGTCGGCTTGCCCAACGTCGGCAAGTCCACACTTTTCAATGCTTTGACCAAGGCGGGCATCGCCGCCGAGAACTATCCGTTCTGCACGATCGAGCCGAACGTCGGCGTGGTCGAAGTGCCCGACTCGCGTCTGAACGCGCTCGCCGAGATCGTGAAGCCCGAGCGCATTCTTCCGGCGGTGGTCGAGTTCGTCGATATCGCCGGGCTGGTTGCGGGCGCGTCGAAGGGTGAAGGCCTCGGCAACCAGTTCCTCGCGAACATCCGCGAGACGGATGCGATCACGCACGTCGTGCGCTGCTTCGAAGACGAGAACGTGATTCACGTCGCGGGCAAGATCGACCCGATCGCGGATATCGAAGTCATCAACACCGAACTCGCGCTCGCCGATCTGGCGACGGTCGAGAAGGCGTTCACGCGCTATTCGAAGGCGGCGAAATCGGGCAACGACAAGGAAGCGGCGAAGCTCGTCGCCGTGCTCGAGAAGGTGCGCGCGCAACTGGATCAGGCGAAGCCGGTGCGCGGCCTTTCGCTGACCGAAGAAGAGTTGCTGACCATCAAGCCGCTTTGCCTGATCACGTCGAAGCCGACGATGTACGTCGCGAACGTGAAGGACGACGGCTTCGAGAACAACCCGTATCTCGACGCGGTGCGCAAGCACGCGGAAGCGGAGAACGCGCCGGTGGTCGCGGTGTGCGCGGCGATCGAAGCGGAAATCGCCGATCTCGACGATGCCGACAAGATCGAATTCCTGACCGACATGGGCATGGACGAGCCGGGTTTGAACCGCGTGATTCGCGCGGGGTTCAAACTGCTCGGTTTGCATACGTACTTCACGGCGGGCGTGAAGGAAGTGCGCGCGTGGACGATTCATATCGGTGATACGGCGCCTCAGGCCGCTGGCGCGATTCATACGGATTTCGAGCGCGGCTTCATCCGCGCGCAGACGATTTCGTTCGATGACTACGTTCAGTACAAGGGCGAGCAAGGAGCGAAGGAAGCCGGGAAGATGCGGGCGGAAGGGAAGGAGTACGTCGTGCACGACGGGGATGTGATGAATTTCTTGTTTAACGTGTAAACGTCAAGAACCGTCAAAGCGGCTTGCCTCAAGAAGCGGAGTACCCGATAAAGGGACTCCGCTTTTTTCTTGCGCGGATGAGGCAGCGCAGCGATGCGCGATAAATAACAACAACGAGAGAAAAGAAAATGAAGAGACACGCGTCAACGAGCGTGTTGCGGGCGTTCGCGGTCACTGCGCTGATCGCGGCGAGCGTCGCGTGGACACCCGGTGCCTTCGGCTATCGCGGCGATCAACATCAGTACCAGCCGCAACCCGACGAGAGCGACCTCGACAACCACGGCCACTACATCAACCACGACGGCAACGTCGTCCACTCGCCCGCGCACACGCGCTCGGGCGCCGTCCCCGCAGGAGCAACGGCCCGATGCCGCGACGGTTCATACAGCTTCAGTCGGCATCACAGCGGCACGTGCTCGCGGCACGGCGGCGTCGCGAGCTGGCAGTGACGAATCGCACCGCGAAGTACAATGCGATTTGATCCCGCCCGCGCCAGGCGCTGCGGCAGGAACGCGCTCAACCGCGCGACCGGACACCCTCGCGCGCCCACTCGGGCGCGCCGCGTTCATACCCTCAATCACTCACTGACAACATGGCCCAATACGTCTTCACCATGAACCGCGTCGGCAAGATCGTCCCGCCGAAGCGTCAGATCCTGAAAGACATCTCCCTCTCGTTCTTCCCCGGCGCGAAGATCGGCTTGCTCGGCCTGAACGGTTCCGGCAAGTCGACGCTCATCAGGATCATGGCGGGCGTCGATAAGGACATCGAAGGCGAAGCCACGCCGATGCCGAATCTGAACATCGGTTATCTGCCGCAGGAGCCGCAGCTCGATCCGCAGCAGACCGTGCGTCAGGCCGTCGAGGAAGGTCTCGGCGACGTCTTCCAGGCCCAAAAGAAGCTCGACGAAATCTACGCCGCATACGCCGAACCGGACGCCGATTTCGACGCCCTCGCCGCCGAACAGGCGAAGTACGAAGCGATTCTCTCGACAAGCGATGGCGGCAGCCCCGAGCAACAGCTCGAAGTCGCCGCCGACGCGCTGCGCCTGCCCGCGTGGGACGCGAAAATCGAACATCTGTCGGGCGGCGAAAAGCGCCGCGTCGCGCTGTGCAAGCTGCTGCTGCAAAAGCCCGACATGCTGCTGCTCGACGAACCGACCAACCACCTCGACGCCGAATCCGTCGAATGGCTGGAGCAGTTCCTCACGCGCTATCCGGGCACCGTCGTCGCGGTGACGCACGATCGCTACTTCCTCGATAACGCCGCCGAATGGATTCTCGAACTCGACCGCGGCCACGGCATTCCGTGGAAGGGCAATTATTCGAGCTGGCTCGACCAGAAGGAAGACCGCCTGAAGCAGGAAGAATCGAGCGAATCCGCGCGTCAAAAAGCGATCAAGAAGGAACTCGAATGGGTGCGCCAGAATCCGAAGGGCCGTCAGGCGAAATCGAAGGCGCGTATCGCGCGTTTCGAAGAGCTCAACAGCCAGGAATATCAGAAGCGCAACGAAACGCAGGAAATCTTCATTCCGGTCGGCGATCGTCTCGGCAATGAAGTCATCGAGTTCAAGAACGTCAGCAAGGCTTATGGCGACCGCCTGCTCATCGACAATCTCGACATGAAGATTCCGGCGGGCGCGATCGTCGGCATCATCGGGCCGAACGGCGCCGGCAAGTCGACGCTTTTTCGCATGCTGACCGGCAAGGAGCAGCCGGATTCGGGCGAGATCGTCAAGGGGCCGACCGTCAAGCTCGCCTATGTCGATCAAAGTCGCGACGCGCTCGGCGCCGACAAGACCGTGTTCGAGGAAATCTCCGGCGGCGCCGACGTGCTCACGGTCGGCAAGTACGAAACGCCGTCGCGTGCGTATATCGGCCGGTTCAACTTCAAGGGCAGCGATCAGCAGAAGCTCGTCGGCAATCTGTCGGGCGGCGAACGCGGCCGTCTGCATCTGGCGAAGACGCTCATCGCCGGCGGCAACGTGCTGCTGCTCGACGAACCGTCCAACGACCTCGACGTCGAAACGCTGCGCGCGCTCGAAGACGCGCTGCTCGAATTCGCCGGCTCGGTGATGGTGATCTCGCACGATCGCTGGTTCCTCGACCGCATCGCGACGCACATCCTCGCGTTCGAAGGTGATTCGCATGTCGAGTTCTTCGACGGCAATTACCAGGAATACGAAGCCGACAAGCGCAAGCGTCTCGGCGAAGAAGCCGCGAAGCCGAAGCGTCTGCGCTACAAGCCGATCACGCGATGAGCGCATACGTCTGATGATTTTCCGCGCGCCAATGCGGGCGCGCGCACCGACGTCAGGCACAAAAGTGGCGACTGTGTAGGACGCAGTCGCCACTTTCATTTTCGAGCGGCACTTTTCGATAAGCCGGCACGGGGGACACACTCAGATGGCGAGATCGAGCGCGCGGCGGGGGGCGCTTTGGGCAGTCGGAGTCGTCGCGGCGCTCGTCGTTTTAGGCGTCGGCGGCTGGCTGTTCGTCGTGCATCAGATGAAGGAGCGCATCCTCGAGACACTCGGCCCGAACGGTTCGGTGGAGGAAATCGACGTCGGCTTCGGTCACGTGACGCTCTCGCGCGTGCGTCTGCGCGGCCCGAAAGACTGGCCGGCGAGCGACGCCATGCGCGCCGAACGCATCGTGCTCGATGTCGACATGCATTCGCTCATCTCGCGGCCGATCCACCTGCGCAGCGTGAGCGTCGACAACTACTATCTGTCGATCGTCCGCTCCGCCGATGGCCGCGTGCGCATCCTGCCGGGGCTTCGGGAAACCGCGCAGAAAGCCGACGCCACGCCCGACAGCCGCGAGCGCGACGAACATGCGAAAGAGGAAAAGCTCATCGATCGCGTGTCGTTCGAGCGCGGTTCGATGGAGTTCTTCGACGGCTCCGTGCAGGACCCGCCGTATCGCGTGCTGATCGGCGATGCACGCGCCACCGTCGATCACATTCATCTGCCCGCGCTCACCGACCGCACCGAGCTGTCGATGGCCGGCTCGATCAAAGGTCCGTCGCACACGGGCACGGTGACGTGGGGCGGCTGGATGGTCATCGCGAACAAGGATTCGCAGACGCGCGCGACCTTGCGCAGCGTCGATGTCGCGACGCTCGATCCGTATCTGCTCAAGAAGGCCGGCGCGAGGGCGGCGGTGACGGGCGGCACCATCGACCTGACGATCGACTCGACCGTGAAGGATTACCGCATTCACGCGCCCGGCACGCTCACGCTGAATCACTTGCAGATCAGCGACGCCGGCAATCCGCTCGACACCTTTCTCTCGATTCCGACCAAAGCCGCGATCGCCGCGCTGAAAGACCGCAAGGAGCAGATCAAGCTCGATTTCGTGCTCGACGGCGATCTGCGCGATCCGAAGTTTTCGCTTAGCGAGAGTTTGTCGAAGAAGCTCGCGGCCGGGTTCGCGAAAGCGCTCGGCGTGAGCGCGGAAGGCGTCGCGCGCGGCGCGGGCGATACGGTGCGGGGAATCGGCAACGCGCTCAAGAATCTGCTGGGGCAGTAGCGCGTTGCGTGCGCTTTTTCAGATCGGCAGATTCAGCGCGCGCAGCTTCGTTTCCGTATCGAGCGCGCCGGTGTAGTGAACGCCGTGCCAGCCGAGCGCGGTCGCGGCTTGCGCGTTCTTCAGATTGTCGTCGATGAACACGAGTTCGTCTGGCCGAACGCCCGGCAACTGCTTGTCGATTTCCGCGCGCATCAGATCGAAAATCTGCGGATCCGGTTTCACGAGTCCGACGCGCCCCGACACGACGATCTCGCGAAACTTCCGCAGCACGTCGAAGCGCTCCCACGCGTACGGAAAAGTCTCCGCCGACCAGTTCGTCAGGCCGAAGAGCGGCACGCCCGCGGCCTCCAGCCGGTCGACGAGCGCGACGCCCTCTTCCATCACGCCCGACACCATTTCCGGCCAGCGCGCATAGAACGCGCGGATCAACGCTTCGTGCTCCGGATAGAGCGCGATCAGCTCTGCCGTGCCTTCCTCGATCGTCTGCCCGCCGTCCTGCTGCACGACCCACTCCATCTTGCAGACGTTGTCGAGAAACCAGCGGCGCTCGGTTTCATCCGGAATCAGATGCTTGTAGAGATAATCGCGATTCCAGTCGATCAGCACGCCGCCGAAATCGAACACGACTGCCTTGATGGTCATCTCGCTCTGCTCCTGTGCCGTCCGTCAGATTGCCTTCGTGCGTGCTTCGAGCCACGCCAGCGCCTTGCCCGACACATGCGGCGACACGCGGGTCCGCACTGTCTCGTGATACGCGTTGAGCCACGCGCGTTCATCGTCGCGCAACAGTGTCAAGTCGATGCAGCGCGTATCGATCGGGCACAGCGTCAGCGTTTCGAATTCGAGGAAATCGCCGAACTCGGTCTTGCCCGCCGCCCGGTTCATCACGAGATTTTCGATGCGGATGCCCCACTTGCCCGGCCGATAGATGCCCGGCTCGATCGACGTGATCATGCCTTCTTCCATGGCCGTCCACGATTCGGCGGGCGCGTAGTGCGAAATCACCTGCGGGCCTTCGTGCACGTTCAGGAAGTAGCCGACGCCATGCCCCGTGCCGTGACCGTAGTCCGCGCCCGCTTCCCAGATCGGCGCGCGGGCGATCGAATCGAGCATCGGCGAACGGATGCCGCGCGGAAAGCGCGCGCGGGAAAGCGCCATCGTGCCTTTCAGCACGACGGTGAAATCGCGCTTGTGCTCCGCGCTGATTTCGCCGATCGGCACGACGCGCGTGATGTCGGTCGTTCCGCTCAGATACTGGCCGCCCGAATCGATCAGCAGCAGCCCGTTGCCTTCGATCACGGCATGCGAAGCCTCGGTCGCGCGGTAATGCGGCATCGCGCCGTTCGCGTTGAAGCCCGCGATGGTGCCGAAACTCAGCGTGACGAAGCCCGGACGGCGCGCGCGCGCGGCGGTCAGTTTCTCGTCGATCGTCAGTTCGGTGATGCGTTCGCGGCCAAGCGCGTCTTCGAACCACGCGAAGAATTCGGCGAGCGCGGCGCCGTCCTGCTCCATCGTCGCGCGGATATGCTCCGCTTCCGCCGCGGTCTTGCGCGACTTGGCGAACGTCGACGGATTCACCGCCTCGACGATCTTCACCGACGCGGGCACTTTCTCCAGCAGGCCGTGGGTGATGCGGCGCGGGTCGATCAGGAGCGTCGAGCCGGCCGGCAACGAAGCGAGCGATTCCAGCGCGGCGGGATACGGCGCGACGCGCACGTTGTCGCGCGCAAGCGATTCGACGAGCGCGGCCGGAACCTTGCCGTCGGCGACGAAAATGGTCGCGTCATCGAGACCGATCAGCGCATGCGCGACGAAGACCGGGTTGTAGCTGACATCGCCGCCGCGCAGGTTGAAGATCCACGCGAGGTCGTCGAGCGTGGAAACGAAGTGCCATTGCGCGCCTTTCGCTTGCATCGCGCCGCGCACTTGCGCGAGCTTGTCCGCGCGGGAGACGCTCGCATGCGGCGCGGCGTGCTCGTAGACGGTCGCATCCGGCAAGCCGGGACGCGCGGGCCACACGGAATCGAGCATGTCGAGATCGGTGCGCAGCACGATGCCGCGCGCGGTCAGCGCCTCGGACAATGCGCGCGCCGCCGCGACGCCGAGCACGGTGCCATCGACGGCGACGGTCGCGCCCGGCGGCACGTTGTCCGCCAGCCATTCGACGTGCGGCGCGGTCTGCTGGCCGCCCATCATCTTCACGAGCGCGATGCCGGTGCCCGCGAGTTGAGCTTCGGCCTGCATCCAGTAGCGGCTGTCGACCCAGACGCCCGCGAAATCCGCCGTCACGACGAGCGTGCCCACCGATCCGGTGAAGCCCGAGAGCCATTGGCGTCCTTGCCAGCGTTCCGGCAGATATTCGGAGAGATGCGGATCGGCGGAGGGAATGAGCACGGCGGCGAGCTTTTCGAGCGCCATCTGCCCGCGCAACGACGCGATGCGCCCCGCGAACATGGCGGGCTCGGGAATGGCTGAATCTGCAATGCGATCGTTCATGAAGTCACCTGCGTGAAAGCCCGCGTAGGGCGCGAAGAGCACGGCGCGGCGAGGATCACCCGTCGCGCGTCAGAAAAAGTGGATCAGCGGCGCGCCGCCAGCCCGACGGTCATCGTCACGACGAAGAGCGCGAAGACCGCGCACGCGAGCCATTCGAGCGTATCGCCGTCGTGATACACGTCGACGATATTGCCGAGCATGCGCGCAACAACCGTCGCCAGTATGCCAGCGGCGATGGCCGTCCAGATGCGTCCCGCCGGACCGTGCGCACCGCGTCCCGCACGCCGCAGCGGATGCAGCCACCAGCCGGCCGCGCCGATCACCGCGCCGAGAAAAATCAGTCCGATCCAGCCCATCAGCGGCGGTGCTCCGGTGGAATCGAATGCTCGGGAAAAGGCCGCGTGTTGCGTTCGGAAATCATGGCGAAAAGGTCGACGTCGTGCGTAGCGGCTGAGTTTAGGGGGCCGGGTTGTCGATGGCAAGGCGCTCAATTCCGCAGCCGGCGGCGGCGAAATGCCGCTCGCCCATATCGAGGGCCGTGCTGCCTTCAGGTGAAGGCACCGAAGCCATGCTCGCGCCCCAAATGCCGCCTATAAATGAAGAAATACGCAAAACGCTATAATATCGGGCTATCTGAAAGGCCACTGGCTTAGGCCCAAAGCATCAGTCCAAAACAATGCAGCTCCTCACGATCGGAATCAACCACCACACTGCGCCTGTCGCCCTGCGCGAACGCGTGGCGTTTCCGCTCGAACAGCTCAAGCCTGCGCTGGGCGCGCTGAAGGACATCTGGCTCGGTCCGCTCGCGAAGGTATCGCCGGAAGCGGCCATTCTCTCGACCTGCAACCGCACCGAACTCTACTGCGCCACCGACGACGCCGCCGCCCGCGAAGCCGCGATCCAGTGGCTCTCGAAGTACCACAATCTCCCGGTTCCCGAACTCGCGCCGCACGTCTACGCGCTGCCGCAGTCCGAAGCCGTGCGTCACGCGTTTCGCGTCGCGTCCGGGCTCGATTCGATGGTGCTCGGCGAAACGCAGATCGTCGGACAAATGAAAGACGCCGTGCGCACGGCGTCCGAAGCCGGCGCGCTCGGCACGTATCTCAATCAGTTGTTCCAGCGCACCTTCGCCGTCGCGAAGGAAGTGCGCACGACGACGGAAATCGGCGCGCAGTCGGTGTCGATGGCCGCCGCCGCCGTGCGTCTCGCGCAGCGCATCTTCGAGAATATTTCGAGCCAGCGCGTGCTGTTCATCGGCGCGGGCGAAATGATCGAGTTGTGCGCGACGCACTTCGCCGCGCAGAATCCGCGCGAGCTGGTCGTCGCGAACCGGACGGCGGAGCGCGGTGAAAAGCTCGCCGAGCGTTTCAACGGCCGCGCGATTCCGCTCTCCGAACTGCCCGCGCGCATGCACGAGTTCGACATCATCGTTTCCTGCACGGCTTCGACGCTGCCGATCATCGGTCTCGGCGCGGTCGAGCGTGCGGTGCGTGCGCGCCGCCATCGTCCGATTTTCATGGTCGATCTCGCCGTGCCGCGCGATATCGAGCCCGAAGTCGGCAATCTCCACGACGTGTTCCTCTATACCGTCGACGACCTGGGCGCGATCGTGCGCGAAGGGAACGCGTCGCGTCAGGCGGCGGTCGCGCAGGCCGAAGCGATCATCGAAACGCGGGTGGCGAATTTCATGCAGTGGCTCGATGCGCGCAGCATCGTGCCGGTCATCCGCCACATGCACACGCAGGCGGACACGCTGCGCCGCGCCGAAGTCGAGCGCGCGCGCAAGATGCTCGCGCGCGGCGACGATCCCGCCGCCGTGCTCGAAGCGTTGTCGCAGTCGCTCACGAACAAGCTCATTCACGGCCCGACTCATGCGCTCAATCGCGCAAGCCGCGAGGAGCGCAGCCAGCTCATCGACCTGATGAGCGGCTTCTACCGTCACGGCCCGTCGTCCGATTCATCGGAACGTTAGCGGCCTTCTCTTTGCTATTCTCGAATGTTCCGCGCAGCCAGCGCGGCGCTCCCTGATTGCTGTATTTCCTGGCGCTGAACGCGCCGATTCCGCCCGATGAAAACGAGCATGCAAAGCAAGCTCGACCAGCTTGCAAAACGGCAGGTCGATCTCAACGAACTGTTGAGCCGCGAAGACGTGACAGCCGATATGGATCAATATCGCAAGCTCACGCGCGAGCACGCGGAAATCAGCCCGATCGTCGATCAATACGCGCTCTGGCGTCAGGCGCTGACCGACGAATCCACCGCGCAGGAACTGCTCTCCGATCCGTCGATGCGCGATTTCGCCGAAGAGGAAATCGGCGAGGCGCGCGAGCGCATGTCGAAGATCGAAGGCGACTTGCAGATGATGCTCTTGCCGAAAGATCCGAACGACGATCGCAACATCTTCATCGAAATCCGCGCGGGCGCGGGCGGCGACGAATCCGCGCTGTTCGCGGGCGATTTGCTGCGCATGTATCTTCGCTACGCGGAACGTAGCCGCTGGACCGTCGAGACGATGTCGGAGAGCGTGTCGGATCTCGGCGGCTATAAGGAAGTGATCGTGCGCATCGCGGGACAAGGCGCGTACTCGCGGCTCAAGTTCGAGTCGGGCGGGCATCGCGTACAGCGCGTCCCGGCGACGGAAACGCAAGGGCGCATCCACACGTCCGCGTGCACGGTCGCGGTGATGCCGGAAGCCGACGAAATCAGCGAAGTCGTCATCAATCCGGCCGATTTGCGCATCGATACGTTCCGCGCGTCGGGCGCGGGCGGGCAGCACATCAACAAGACGGATTCGGCCGTGCGCGTCACGCACTTGCCGACGGGCATCGTCGTCGAATGTCAGGACGACCGCTCGCAGCACAAGAACAAGGATCGCGCGCTGAAAGTGCTCGCCGCGCGCATCAAGGACAAGCAGTATCACGAGCAGCACGCGAAGGAAGCGGCGACGCGCAAGAGCCTGATCGGCTCGGGCGACCGCTCGGAGCGCATCCGCACTTACAACTTTCCGCAAGGGCGCATGACGGATCACCGCATCAATCTGACGCTCTACAAGCTCGAATACATCATGGACGGCGATCTCGACGAAATGATCGCCTCGCTCGTTTCCGAGCATCAGGCCGAACAGCTTGCGGCGCTCGGAGAAGCCGATTGAGCACGGCAGCCGAGTTGCTGCGCGCGGCCGGACTGCCGCAGCTCGAAGCGCGCATTCTGCTGATGCACGTGCTCGGCTGGCGGCGCACCGAACTCATCACGCGTGATTGCGAATCGCTCGATCCGGACACGGTCGCGCGTTTCGAAGCGCTCGCGGCGCGACGTCTGAACGGCGAGCCCATCGCGCAATTGACCGGCACGCGCGAATTCTTCGGCCTCGAATTCGACGTGACGCCGGATGTCCTGATCCCGCGGCCGGAAACCGAATTGCTCGTGGAACTCGCGCTCGAAGCAATCGCCGGCACGCCGAATCCGCGCGTGCTCGATCTTGGCACCGGCACCGGCGCAATCGCGATTTCGATCGCTCATGCGCGTGACGATGCGCGCGTGTGGGCGGTGGATCGTTCCGTCGAAGCGCTCGCGGTCGCCCGAGGGAACGCCGCGCGCCTGCTCGACAGGAATGCCGTGACCTTCGTCGAAAGCGACTGGACCGCGAACATCGATCCATCGTTGCGCTTCGAGACGATCGTCAGCAATCCGCCGTATATCGCAAGCGACGATCCGCATCTCGCCCAAGGCGATTTGCGCTTCGAGCCGCGCGGCGCGCTCACCGACGACGCCGACGGCTTGTCCGCGATCCGCGCGATCATCGGGACGGCGCCGTTTCTGCTCACGGCGAACGGCGCGTTGTGGATCGAGCACGGCTACGATCAGGCGCAATCCGTGCGCGAACTGCTCGCGGCGCGCGGCTTCACCGATGTCCGCTCCGTGCGCGATCTCGCCGGCATCGAACGCTGCTCCGGCGGCGTTTTCACAGCCTGAGCGCTGGGGCGCCGTCAGCCCGGAAAACCGAAATCCGCTATCATTTCAACCATCATTCCACCGACTTCAAAGCGCAGGAACGCCATGGATACGCAAGAACGCATCAAGCAGATCGTCGATCAAAACCCGGTCGTCCTTTTCATGAAAGGCACGGCGCAATTCCCGATGTGCGGTTTCTCGGGCCGCGCGATCCAGGTGCTGAAGGCATGTGGCGCCGACCAGATCATGACCGTGAACGTCCTCGAAGACGACGCGATCCGCCAGGGCATCAAGGAATTCTCCAACTGGCCGACCATTCCGCAGCTCTACGTGAAGGGCGAGTTCATCGGCGGGTCGGACATCATGATGGAAATGTATCAATCGGGCGAACTGCAGCAGCTCTTCGCCGCAGCTTAAGCTTTCGCACGTGAGCGCGCCCGCTGCCGCAAAACGACGGCTTATCGTCGCGATTACCGGCGCAACGGGCGCCATCTACGGCGTACGTCTGCTAGAAACGTTGCGCCGGCTCGGCGGCGTCGAGACGCATTTGCTCGTTTCCAGCGCCGGCTGGCTCAATATCCTGCACGAACTCGAACTCGACAAAACCACGGTCCACGCGCTCGCCGACGTCGTCCATAGCGTGCGCGATGTCGGGGCGACCATCGCTTCGGGTTCCTTCGCGACCGACGGCATGGTCGTCGCGCCCTGTTCGATGCGCACGCTCGCGAGCGTCGCACACGGTCTCTCCGACAATCTCATCACCCGCGCCGCCGACGTCGTGCTGAAAGAGCGCCGCCGCCTCGTGCTGCTCGTGCGCGAAACGCCGTTCAATCTCGCGCATCTGCGCAACATGACGGCCGTCACCGAAATGGGCGGCGTGATCTTCCCGCCCTTGCCCGCCTTCTATCAGAAGCCCGCGACCATCGACGACATGGTCGATCACACGGTCGCGCGCGTCATCGACCTGTTCGGCTTCGGGCAGCCCGTGGCGCCTGCCTGGCAAGGCTTGCGCGGCGAAGCATTGGATTAACAACGCCGGCGACACAATTCGTTGCCGTGCGTGCGCTTTATCAACACGGCTCGCGGCCTTACATTCAATGGCAGATCCCAAAGGAATGTGCTGCCATGAGCCGACTGCCCACCGTTTTCATTTCCCACGGCGCGCCGACGTTGCCGATCGATCCGTCGATGCCGTCCGCCGAGTTCGCCTCGCTCGGACAAACGCTGCCGCGCCCGCGCGCGATTCTGATGTTGTCCGCGCATTGGGGCACGGCGCAGCCGGCGGCGAGCGTCGCCGAGCGCCCGGAGACGATCCACGATTTTTACGGCTTCCCGCGCGCGCTCTACGAGCTGCGCTATCCGGCGCCGGGCGCGCCCGAACTGGCGAAACACGCTGCCGCGCTGCTCGGCGAGCAAGGCATTCCCGCAACGACGGCCGATCGCGGCCTCGATCACGGCGCGTGGGTGCCGATGCTTTTGATGTTTCCAGACGCCGACGTTCCGGTTGCGCAGCTTTCGATTCAGCCGCATCGCGATGCCGCGCATCATTTCCACATCGGCCGGGCGCTGCGCGATCTGCGCGATGACGGAGTGATGATCGTCGGTTCGGGGCAGATCACGCACAATCTGCGCATGGCCGATTTCAGCGCGCGCCCGGAAGACGCCGATCCGCGCGTGGCCGAGTTCACCGACTGGTTCGAGCAGCGCATGGCCGAGCGCGATATCGACGCCCTGCTCGACTATCGCGCCCGCGCGCCGCACGCGGCGCTGATGCATCCGACCGACGAACATCTGCTGCCTGTGTTCAGCGCGCTCGGCGCGGCGGCGGATGATTATCGGCTCGGCACTCAATCGCTCGGCACGTTCCAGCGCGCGCTCGCGATGACCAACTACGTGTTCACCGACGATTAAGCGAAAAAAAGCCCGCCTGATCGCTCAGGCGGGCTTTCGTTTGTCGATCCGAAACCCTCAGGCGCCGACTTCGTGAAGAATGTCGTCGCGGCTTTCGCGTTCGTCGAGATACTTCGTGCGATATCCCGTGTGCACGCCCCAGTAGTAGAAAATCAGCGCGAGCACGGCGACCGCCGCCATGTCCCAGCCGTACGGCAGAATCCCGCTGCCGCCGAAATCCTTGCTGCCGATCAGCGACATCACCGCCATCGACGGCAAATAGGCCACGAGCCACCACGCCGCCTTCAGATCACTACCCCAACCCGCGAAGCCCGTCTTGCTCTGAAAGTAGAAATAGACGGGAAGCGCGACGACCATCAGCAGAATGATTTCGCCGGTAAGCGGCCACTTTGCCCAGAACAGCACGAGCGACGCGCACACGAACGCGAACGGCGCGATCAGGCCCATCATCGGCAGCTTGAGCGGGCGATCGAGATCGGTCGCCGAGCGGCGCAGCGCCATCAGGCTGACCGGGCCGGTGAGATACGAGATGACCGTCGCCACCGAAATCACCGCCGCGAGCGAACTCCAGCCGCGGAAGAAGAACAGGAAGATGAATGCGACGATCAGGTTGAACCACATCGCCGGGCGCGGCACGCCGTAGAACGGATGCACGATGCCGAACATCTTCGGCATCGTGTTATTGCGCTGCATCGCGTAGATCATGCGCGTGGTCGTCGCCATGTAGGTCGTGCCGGTGCCGCTCGGGCTGACGAATGCGTCGACGTAAAGCAGGAACGCGAGCCAGTTCAGATTCAGCGCGAGCGCCAGTTCCGCGAACGGCGACGCGAAGTTGAAGTGCGACCAGCCCTTCATCACATCGGCCGGATTCACCGCGCCGATATACGCGACCTGCAGCAGCACGTAGATCACGAGCGCGAGCAAGATCGAGCCGATCACGGCGAACGGCACGCTGCGCGCCGGATTGCGCGCCTCGCCCGCGAGATTCACCGGGCTCTGGAAGCCGTTGAAGCTGAAGACGATGCCGCTCGTCGCGACCGCCGTCAGCACGGCGGGCCAGCCATACGGCGCGAAGCTCGACGTGGTGCCGAAATTCTCCGCATGGAAGCCGGTGAACATGAGGCCCGCGATGGTGGCGCCGGGAATCAGGAACTTGAAGATCGTGATCGCGGTGTTCGCGCGGGCGAACACTTTCACACCCCAGTAGTTCAGCATGAAGTAGACGATCACGAGCAGCGCCGAGAGCGCGAGGCCCATCGGCGTGAGCGACTCGTTGACGAAGAGCGCGTGCGCCCAGTCGTACGGCCACGTGCTCATGTACTGAATCGACGCTTCCGCTTCGATCGGAATCACCGACACGATCGCGATCCAGTTCGCCCACGCGCTGATAAAGCCGACGAGCGCGCCGTGCGAGTAGCGCGCGTAGCGCACCATGCCGCCCGACTCGGGGAACATCGCGCCGAGTTCGGCGTAGGTCAGTGCGATCGCCAGAATCACGACCGCGCCGATCACCCATGCGGCGATCGCCGCCGGTCCCGCGATCTTCGCGGCTTTCCAGGCGCCGAACAGCCAGCCCGAACCGATGATGGAACCGAGGCCGGTCAGCAAAAGCGCCATCGGGCCGATATTTCTTTGTATCGAACTCTTCACGTTATCTCCAGTGTCTCGCGCTGCACGATCCTGCGATCACGGTGCAACCCTTGCGAAGGCGCGTAGTTTAACGGTTGCACCTTTCGTTTGCAGTGCCCACTGGAAAGAAATTGCCCGAACTGGCGTTTATGAAGGACGATCCGGCCCGAAATTACGCTTTCTGTAATTTTTTCTGACTTGTCTCAGAAAAGTCCCTTCAGCGTTGTCGGATATTAATTGACCGCGAAATCGTTTCGCCGTATAAACCTTCTTGCAGGATTTCAAGTGGCGAGTGAATTGGTTCTTTCGAGTTCGCCATCACGGTACTCCGGTTGGTCCCATTGCCCCTTCCTTGATTTTCCGCACCCTCGGGCTTCGGCCTTATTCATCAATTTTTTGGAATACGTAACATGGAAACCGGTACCGTCAAGTGGTTCAATGACGCAAAGGGCTTTGGCTTCATCACTCCGGATGGCGGCGGCGAAGATCTGTTCGCGCACTTCTCGGAAATCCGCATCGAAGGCTTCAAGACGCTTCAGGAAAACCAAAAGGTTTCCTACGAAGTGAAGACTGGCCCGAAGGGCAAGCAAGCAGCGAACATCAAGCCGGTCTAAGTACCGCTGGAATTCGTATGAAAAACCCCGCCTCGGCGGGGTTTTCTTTTTTGCGGCGCCGGTTCGCGCGTGATGTCAGGCGAAGATGCGCTGCGCATAGATGCCGAGCCCCTTCGCCACGCTGGCAAGGCGGTCGCCGAACACCGGCTGTGCGGCGGGAAACGCCGCCGACAGCGCTTCCGACAAAAATCGCAGCCCCGTCGTGCCGCCCGTGAAATAGACGGCGCCCACGTCGGCGGGCGCCACGCCGGCCCGTTTGAGCGTTTCGTGCGCTGCCTCGACGATGCGCCGCGTTTCGTCGGCGCCGGATGCGATCAGTTGCGATTCGTCGAACGCGACGCGCAGCGCTTCTTCCACCTCTTCCATATCGATTTCGGTCGTGCCGCCCGCCGCGACGTCGATCTTCGCTTCCTCGGCGTGCGCCGTCAGCGCGTGACCGAGCCGGCGATACACCACGCGCATCAAGCGGTCGTGATGGCGCACGTCGGTGAAGAGATGGCGCATCAACTGCAATTCGCTCACGCGTTTCGGCGTGTAGACCGTGTTGATCAGATGCCACGTCGCGAGGTCGAAGTACACGGGGCTCGGCAACTCGCGCCCCTTGGAATCGAGCGACTGGTAGCCGAGCTCGCGCAGCACGGTCGCGAGTTCCACGCGGCGATCGAAATCCGTTCCGGCGACGTGCACGCCATGATGCGCGAGCACGTCGTCCTTGCGCTCCAGACGGCGCGCGCGCTCCGGGCCGACGCGCACGAGTGAAAAGTCCGACGTGCCGCCGCCGATATCCGCGACCAGCACGAGCCCTTCTTTCGTCAGGCCCGCTTCGTAGTCGAACGCCGCGGCGATCGGTTCGTACTGGAAGTGGATTTCGCGCAGGCCGACCGAATGCGCGCAGGCTTCGAGCTGCTTTTGCGCGAGGTGGTCGGCGCGCGGATCGTCGTCGACGAAAAAGACCGGGCGGCCGAGCACCGCGCGCGTCAGCGGTTCGGCGGCGAGCACCTGCGCCTTCTGCTTCAGGTGCTGCAGAAAGAGCGTGATGACGTCGGTGTATTTGATCGCGGAGCCATCGCCGAGATCGGTGCTGTTGTCCGCGAGCGGCGAGCCGAGGATGCTCTTCATCGAGCGCATCAGGCGGCCGTCGAAGCCGTCGATATACGCTTCCAACGCCGCGCGGCCGTAGGACTGGCTATTCTCGTCGGTATTGAAGAAGACCGCGGTAGGGAGCGTGGTCGCGTCGCCTTCCACGGGCGCCAGCCGGATCGACAAACCGTTCGGCAAGGCGATGGCCGAATTCGACGTCCCGAAATCGATCGCGCAATAAGTCATGGGCATCGGCGGCGCCGGGTGAGGACGTCGCATTCAAACATGGACGGCGTTTTTAACACGTTCCGCCGGACGCATCAACCGCGTTTCGGGTATTTTTAAACCACTGAGTTTAGTCGATCAAAAGTGGAATGTAACTTGCGCACTTGGCGGCAATTTGTTTGCTTCTTGCGTGCGAACTCTCAAGGAACGCACGCCGCCACGCATGAACGAAACCGCCGCGCCGCAGGAGAACCGTTTGAGCGATAAAGCCAGCGATCGTCCGGAGATCATCGAAACCGATTTGCCTGCGCGCCTCGATCGTCTGCCGTGGGGCCGCTTTCACACGCTGATCGTGCTCGCGCTCGGCATCACCTGGCTGCTCGACGGACTCGAAGTGACGCTCGCCGGCGCGGTCGCGAGCGCGCTCAAGACGAGCCCGGCGCTACAGTTTTCGAATGCCGATGTGGGCATCGCGGGCAGCGCGTATATCGCGGGCGCGGTGCTCGGTGCGCTGGGATTCGGCTGGCTCACGGACCGGCTCGGCCGGCGCAAGCTGTTCTTCATCACGCTCTTTCTCTATGTGGCCGCCACCGCCGCAACCGCGTTTTCGTGGAATCTCGCGACCTTCGTGCTGTTCCGCTTCCTGACGGGCGCGGGAATCGGCGGCGAGTACACCGCCATCAATTCGACGATTCAGGAATTCACGCCCGCCCGTCTGCGCGGCTGGACCGATCTCGCGATCAACGGCACGTTCTGGGTCGGCGCGGGCATCGGCGCGGCGGGTTCGATCGTCCTGCTCGATCCCGGCCTGCTTCCGCCCGACTGGGGATGGCGCGCGTGCTTTCTGATCGGCGCGGCGCTCGGGCTCACGATCCTGTTCATGCGGATGTGGGTGCCGGAAAGCCCGCGCTGGCTCATCACGCACAATCGCGCGGACGAAGCGAAGGAGATCGTCGAGGAAATCGAGGCGCATTTCCGGCAGCACGGCGTCGCGATTCCCGATACACCCCTCAAGCCGCTGCGCCTGCATGCACGCGAAGAGACGCAGTTGCGCGAAGTCGTGCATACGCTTTTCAACGCGCATCGGAGCCGCTCGCTGGTCGGGCTCATGTTGATGACGGCGCAGGCGTTCTTCTACAACGCGATCTTCTTCACTTACGCGCTCGTGCTCACCGACTTCTATCACGTGCCGGGCGATCACATCGGCTGGTACGTATTGCCCTTCGCGGCGGGCAATTTCCTCGGTCCGCTTCTGCTCGGCAAGCTCTTCGACGTGCTCGGCCGGCGCAAGATGATCGCGTTCACATACGCGATTTCGGGCGTGCTGCTCACCGTGAGCGGCTGGATGTTCATGCACGGCATGCTGACCGTGACGACGCAGACCATCGCGTGGATGGTGATTTTCTTCTTCGCGTCGGCGGCGGCCAGCTCGGCGTATCTGACGGTGAGCGAGACGTTTCCGCTCGAGATTCGCGCGCTCGCCATCGCGGTGTTCTACGCATTCGGAACGGCGCTCGGCGGGATTATCGGGCCGACGCTTTTCGGCCAGTTGATCGATACCCGCGAGCGCGGCGCCGTGTTCGTCGGCTATCTGATCGGCTCGCTGCTGATGATCGCGGCGGCGGTCGTCGCGGGCATCTGGGGCGTCGCGGCGGAGCGGAAATCGCTCGAAGATGTCGCTCGTCCGCTGTCGGCGGCGGACGAGCATTGAGCGCGATTACTTGAACGCCTTGTCCCACGCGCCGTCGAAGGCCGTTTCCGCCAGCGTCTTGCGCGCGCGCGGCGCGGCTTCGCGTTCGCGCAGCGCTTCGTCGAGCTGGCTCGCGTCGCCATGATGGCCGATCGCGATCATCGCGACGATCTCGACATCCGCCGGAACCGAAAGCGCCTGACGGAACGCGTCACGATCGAAACCGCCCATCTGATGCGTCGCCAGCCCGAGCGCGTGCGCCTGGAGCACGAGCGCCATCGCGGCGGCGCCGGTGTCGTAGGTCGCGGTGCGGTTCGGGTCGCCCTTCGGCGTGAGCGTCGATGCCGTCACGCAGACGAGGACCGGCACGTTCACGTTCCACTTCTGATTGCCGGGCATGAGCGTGTCGAATGCGCGCTTGAACGCGGCTTCGTCGCGATGACGGTCGAACACGATAAAGCGCCACGGCTGCAGATTGTTCGACGACGGCGCCCAGCGCGCCGCTTCCAGCAGACGATGCAACTGCGCGCGCTCGATGGGCGCATCCGAAAACGCGCGCGGGCTCCAGCGGCCGGCGATCAGTTCGTGGATGTCGACATCGGTCGGAGCGGGCTTGACTGACATGGCGTGTTTCCTTGTCGATGGATAAACGAACGACAAGGATAAACAAGCTCGCGCCCGCGTGCAGATCGTCAGGTCGCGGCGACGCTCACCGACCGGCCCGCGCGATTGATGCGCAGCACCGTCACGGCCGCGACGAGGCACAGGCCGCCGGAGATCATCGTCGCGACGGTGTAGCTGCCGAGGCTCGAACGCAGCATGCCGCCGCCGAGCGCCGCGAACGCCGCGCCGAGCTGATGGCCCGCGACGACCCAGCCGAACACGATCGGCGCCGATTCCTTGCCGTAGACGTCGGTGGCGAGGCGGACGGTCGGCGGCACGGTGGCGATCCAGTCGAGACCGTAGAACACGGCGAAGAGCGGCAGGCCGAAGAAATCGATGCCGAACGCGTACGGCAAATAGATCAGCGACAGTCCGCGCAGACCGTAGTACCAGAACAGCAGCACGCGCGCGTTGAAGCGGTCGGAAAGCCAGCCGGAGAGCGTCGTGCCGAATAGATCGAAGATGCCCATTGCGGCGAGCAGCGTCGCGCCCTGCACTTGCGTCATGCCGTAGTCGGAACACATTGCGATCAGATGCGTGCCGACGTAACCGTTCGTGCTCGCGCCGCAGACGAAGAAGCTGAAGAAAAGCAGCCAGAAATCGCGCGTCTTGCTCGCCGATGCCAGCGTGCCGAACGCGACCTTGATCGGATTTCGCGGCGGCGGAATCGCGCCGGGCGGCAGATTCGCCGTTTCTCCGATGGGCCGCAGCGACAGATCCGCCGGACGCTCGGGCAGCAGCCACGCGACAAGCGGCAGCACGATCGCCGCCGCCGCCGCGACGACGAACACGACCGGCCGCCAGCCGAAGCGCTCGGAAATCGACGCGAGGAACGGCAGGAAAACGAGCTGGCCGGTCGCGGAGCTTGCGGTGAGAATGCCCATCGCGAGACCGCGATGCGTGGTGAACCAGCGATTCACGATCGTCGCCGACAGCGTGAGCGCCGCGACGCCCGTCGCGCTGCCGACCATCACGCCCCAGACGAGCACCATTTGCCACGGCTCGGTCATCATCGACGAAATGCCGACGCCCGCCGCCAGTGTCGCGACCGCGGCGAGCACCGTCGGGCGCACGCCGAAACGCTGCATCGCCGCCGCCGCGAACGGGCCGGCGAGGCCGTACAGCGCGAGGTTGATCGAAATCGCGAGCGAAATCGTGCCGCGCGACCAGCCGAACTGCTTTTCGAGCGGCAACATCATGACGCTCGGCGTCGCGCGCGTGCCGGCCGCCGCGAGCAGCACGAAGAACACGACGCCCACCGCGACCCAGCCGTAATGTATCCGGCCGTTCAGCCGTCTCGCTACCCAGTTCATCGCCACTCCGTTTCGTTGATTTTCGCGCTGCGAAGTTACCGCTCTGTCACATCAGAGTTGCGAGCTTAGTTACCGATCGGTAACATGTCAAGCATGCAGCAGAATTCTTCGAGGAAACGACTGTGACACGATCCACCGCCGGCCAGCCGAAAACCCATGCCCGCCGCAGTGTCCGCACCGACGGCGCGACCGCGCAGGAGCAATTGCTCGACGCGGCGCAGGAGTTGTTCTATCGCGACGGCATCCGCGCGATCGGGGTCGATGCAGTCGTCGAACGCGCGGGCGTCAACAAGATGAGCCTGTACCGGCGTTTCGCGTCGAAGGACGAGCTTGTCGTCGCGTATCTGGAACGCATGGACGAAGGCTTTCGGCGGCGTTTCGAGACGAGCGTCGCGAAACATCCGGACGAACCGGCCATGCAGATGATTCAGGCGCTGGAAGATCTGGTGAAACGCGCGTCCTCGCCGGATTATCGCGGCTGCCCGTTCCTGAACGTCGCGTGCGAATTCGGCGATCCGGCGCATTCCGCGCGACAATCGGTCGAGCGCAACAAAAATTACCTGATGACGCGTCTCGTCGAGATTGGCACGGCCGCCGGAGCGGATAATCCCGTCGAACTGGCGGAATCGCTCGCGTTGCTCGTCGATGGCATCTACGCGACGAGCCAGACCTACGGACCCGGCTCGGGCCCGATGCGCGCGGCGCCGCGCATCGCGCGCACGTTGATCGCCGCGGCGTGTCCCGCGCATCGCAAACAGGATTCTCATGACTGACGGCAGCACCCGCGACGACGTGATCGCGGCGACTCGACACTGGCTCACCCGCGCGGTGATCGGACTCAATCTGTGCCCGTTCGCGAAGAGCGTGCATGTCAAGAACCAGATTCGCTACGTGGTGAGCGAGGCGCGCGGCGTGGACGATCTCGTCGTAGAACTGACGGATGAACTTCGTCTCTTGCACGATACGGACGCCGAGGTCATCGACACGACGCTCTTCATCACGCCGCATGCGTTCGCGGATTTCGCCGATTACAACGACGCGCTCTATTTCGCCGAGAATCTGCTCGTCCAGTTGCGGCTTGCGGGCGAATTGCAGATCGCGAGTTTTCATCCGCAGTACCGGTTCGAAGGCACCGCGCCCGACGATATCGAGAACTACACGAATCGCGCGCCGTATCCGACGTTCCATCTGATTCGCGAAGCGAGCATCGACCGCGCCGTCGCCGCGTTTCCCGATGCATCGGACATTTACGAACGCAATATGGAAACGCTGCGCCGTCTCGGCCACGACGGCTTCGACGCGTGGATGAAAGACAAACTTTGATCAGTGCGCGGGCGTGAAGAATCGCTCGCGCAATTCGTCGAGTCCCAACGTTTCGAGCACGTCCGAGAGCCTTTGCGCAGGCCGGCCGCGCGGCAGGTCCTTGAATTGCGCCACGATGAGTTCGTTCTTCATCGAGTGTTCCCAGCCGACGAGTTCCGTCACGCTCACCTGATATCCGTGCGATTCGAGTTGCAGGCAACGCAGCACGTTAGTGATCTGGCTGCCGAATTCGCGCGTATGCAGAGGATGCCGCCACATTTCCGTCAGCACGTTCTTCGAAAGTGAATGCCCCTTGTTCTTTCGGAGCACTGAAGCCACCTCGGCCTGACAGCACGGCACGACGACGATGTACTTCGCATTCTTCTGCAGAGCGAACTGGATGGCGTCGTCGGTGGCGGTGTTGCACGCGTGCAGCGCGGTGACGATGTCGATGGAATCAGGCAGACGATCCGAATCAATTGATTCGGCCACCGACAGGTTCAGAAACGACATCCCTGTAAACCCGAGGCGCTGCGCCAAATCCTCGGATTTTTTTACCAGCTCTTCACGCGTCTCGATTCCAAAAATGTGTGACCGATCGCGCAGAGTCTTGAAGAAGAGATCGTAGAGAATGAACCCGAGATAGGATTTTCCGGCACCGTGGTCGACGAGTGATACGGCCCCCTGACGCGCATGCACGTCGGCGAGAAGCGGTTCGATGAACTGATAGAGGTGATAGACCTGCTTCAGTTTGCGGCGGCTGTCCTGGTTCATCTTGCCGTCGCGCGTGAGGATATGGAGTTCCTTCAGCAATTCGACCGACTGTCCGGGACGAATCTCGTGTTTGGTGGAGGGGTCGGGTGTGCCCGGAGCCGACGCGGAGGACTTCCTGGTCATCGTAAAGGTTCGATCAATAAAAAATGCGGAGATGTTCGCGCCGTATGTGCGCTAACCGCTGGTTCTGCCGTCTCAAAAGAGGAAGTTTACCCAAAAGCGCGAAGACGCTCGTGTTTCGGTCGCTGGCTGATGGGCCAAAGCGTGGCAGCAAGGCTGCATGGAACAGATTGTGCATCGTCCGACAAAGAGGCCATTGGAAGAGACGACACAGCGTGGCCTTCGGCCGCGTACCGATGCAGCAGCAGGAGCAACAAGCTGGTAACAAAGCCGCGTCTCGACACGCGAAGCGTCGTCACCCGCGCCCGGCCTTGTTACGTAACACCTAACGCACAGCGCGGCGAATGCGACTCGCCGACGCCATGAACATGAGAGGACGGCGATGGATGCGATCCCCGACAAAAAAGCAGAGAAACAGTTTCAGGAAATGCTCGCGGCACTGACCGCGATGCCCGCGTGGAGTGAAAAGCAGCAGCTCGAACTCGAGATGGCCCGAGAGATTTCCGTGGAGATGCTGCGCATCGCCGAGTCGATGCGCGACGGCTCCACCGACATCGAAACGTGCCTGACGATGCTCAAATACGCAAAGGTGATGGATTTCGTCCTGACGACGCTCGCCTCACGCCGGGAGATCGCGCCGCAAACGTTGCGCGTGATCTTCAAGCTAGCGGGTCTGAAGGTCGATGAAGCCTATCCGGGCTGACGCCGACACGTTTTCGCCACCGGTGCGCGCTGCGGGCGCGCGCCGGGTTCAGCTTTTGCGCTTCGTCATCAGACGCGCCGCGGAATGACGCATGTGCCGCTGCATCGCGGCCTGAGCCTGTATTGCGTCGTGCGACTCCAGCGCTTCCAGAATTTCGCGATGCTCGCCCAGCGCGGCCGCCCACGTTTCCTCCCCTTCGAAGTGCCCACGCAGCGTCGACGATAGCGGACTGTGCCGCTCGTCGTACAAACTTCCGACCGTCCGCACGAGCACGTCGTTGCCCGTCATCTGCGCGATGGCGATGTGAAACGCGCGATCGGCGGCCATCGGCACTTGCCCGTTTTCGACTTCGCGGGCCATCGTCTCGTACACCGCTCGCAACGCCTTTAGCTCCTTCGGCTTCGCGAACGGTGCGACGCTCGCCGCGATCGCGCCCTCGATCACGCTGCGCGCGGTCATGATCTCGATCGGGCTTTCGCCCAGTTCCGCTTCGGTCGTCGGCGGCTTGTTCGCGGGCGTCGCGACGATATACACGCCCGACCCCATGCGTATCTCGACGCGCCCTTCGAGTTCCAGCGCCACGAGCGCCTCGCGCACGGATGGCCGCGACACGCCGAGCGTCAGCGCCAGTTCGCGCTCCGACGGCAAGCGGCCGTTCGGAGCGAAATCCTGCTGCTCGATCAATCCGCGCAGCTTGTCGGCGATCTGTAGATACAGGCGTCGCGTCTCGGCTGGTTTCACGCTCACGTGCTGGCTCCTGCTTTCGTCTCGGGGAAAACGTGGATTGTAATCAGCGGAACGGTTGACGCACCGCGCGGTGAGCTTTCGCCCTTCACAGACCGCTTACAAGTGGCTTGACCAATTCCATTTCAAGACACTAGTATGCAATCCGGTAAGGCCAGGTGGCCAATTTTTTTACGGCAATCTGGAACCGTTCCCACTCGACACTTCCCAAGCTCCCGACGATGAGCAATCCGATTCTTCAATTCGGCACGAGCCGTTTCCTGCAAGCGCACGTCGATTTCTTCGTCGCCGAGGCGGCGGGCCGCGATCCGGCGAAAGCGCTCGGCAAGATCACCGTCGTTCAGACCACGTCCAGCGCCGACAGCCGCGCGCGCGTCGAGGCATTGCGAGCGGCCGGGCGCTATCCGGTTCGCATTCGCGGCCGTCGAGGCGACGAAACCGTCGATACGCTCGTCGAGTGCGATTCGATCACCGAGGCGCTGCATGCGAACGACGACTGGCCTTTGCTGATCGAGCGCGTGAAGCGCGACGTGAAAGTGATCGTCTCGAACACGGCGGACGCCGGTTACGCGCTTTTCGACGAAGACACCGCCGATCTGCTCGACGGTCGGCGCACGCCGCGCGGCTTCGCCGCGAAGCTCGCCGTGCTGCTGCATGCGCGATTTCGAGCGGGCGCGGCGGCGATGACGCTTCTGCCCTGCGAACTGGTTTCGCGCAACGGCGACACGCTGCGCGATCTGGTCATCGACGTCGCGCGCGGCTGGAACGTCGGCGAGTCGTTCGTCGGCTATCTCGCGAAAGATTGCGTGTGGGTGAATTCGCTCGTGGACCGGATCGTGTCGGAGCCGATCCAGCCGGTCGGCGCGATCGCGGAGCCGTACGCGCTGTGGGCGATCGAGCGACAGGCGGGCATGGTGCTGCCGTGCGAGCACGAGGACATCGTCGTGACCGACGATCTCGCGCACTACGAACGTCTCAAGCTCCTGCTGCTGAATCTCGGCCACACGATGCTCGCGGATATCTGGCGCACGCGCGACGGCTCGCCCGACATGACCGTGCTCGATGCGATGCGCGATTCCGCGTATCGCGAGCCGCTCGAAGCGACGTGGCGCGACGAAGTGCTGCCCGTGTTCGCGGCGCTCGGCCAGCGCGATGTCGCGACGGATTATCTCGCGAGCGTCCGTGAGCGCTTCGAGAACCCGTTTCTCGTGCATCGGCTCGCGGACATCGCGCGCAATCACGGCGAAAAGAAAGTCCGACGCTTTCGGCCCGTCATCGATCTCGCGCGCGAACTGAATCTCGACATCGAACAGAAGCGCCTGCGCGGCGCGCTCGAAACCGCCTGAAGAGCGGTACCCAGCTTTCGAATCACGGCTCACCGCGCCGGCATCGCGGGCCGGGCCGGAACACATGAAGTGCCGCCCATTGAGGAGACAAACGATGCGCAAAATGCGTTGGGTAGTGATATTTCTGGCGTTTCTGGCAATCGCGATCAATTACATCGATCGCGCGAACCTCGCGGTCGCCGCGCCGCAGATCGAAAAGGCGCTCGGCATCGGCCCGGCGGAAATGGGCTTCATCCTGAGCGGCTTCTTCTGGAGCTACGCGCTCATGCAGATGCCGTTCGGCTGGTTCGTGGATCGCGTCGGCGCGCGCATCGCGTTGCCGCTCGCGGTGGGCTGGTGGTCGGTGTTCACGGCGCTCACCGCCGTCGCGACGAGCGTCGTGGGCATGTTCGGCTGCCGGTTGATGCTGGGCATCGGCGAGGCGGGCGCGTATCCGTCGTGCGCGAAGCTCGTGTCGCAATGGTTCAAAAAGGAGCAGCGCGCGTTCGCGACCAGCATTTTCGATAGCGGCTCGCGCGTGGGCTCGGCGCTGTCGATTCCGGTTGTCGCGCTCATCATCAGCTCGTTCGGCTGGGAAGCGTCGTTCGTCATCACCGGCGTGATCGGCTTCGTGTGGATTCTCGGCTGGTTCCTGATCTACCGTAACAAGTCGAAGGGCGATCTCACGGGCGAAACCAACGCCGCGCCGGTGCAGCCGGTCGCGCCGCGAACCAAGGTGTCGTGGGCGTCGCTGTTCAAGTACCGCACGCTGTGGGGCATGATGCTCGGCTTCTTCTGCCTGAACTTCGTCATCTACTTCTTCATCACCTGGTTCCCGAGCTATCTCGTGCAGGCGCACGGCTTCTCGCTGAAGTCGCTCGGCACGCTCGGCACGATTCCCGCGCTGATGTCGATCCCGGGCGGCTGGCTCGGCGGCGTCGTGTCGGACTCGCTCTTCAAGCGCGGCTGGAGCCTCACCGCCGCGCGCAAGACCTGCATGGTCGGCGGCATGCTGCTTTCGTCGGTCATCACGCTGTGCGCGTTCGTTTCCAACATTTATCTGATGCTCGCGTTTTTCGGCATCGCTTACGCCAGCCTCGCGTTCGCGGCCGCGAGCATCTGGTCGCTGCCGAGCGACGTCGCGCCGACGCCGGATCACGTCGCGTCGATCGGCGGCATTCAGAACTTCGCGTCGAACCTGGCGGGCATCGTCATCACGACCTTCACCGGCGTGATGCTCGCAATCACCAAAGGCTCGTTCGTGATTCCGCTGTGTGTCGCGGGCGGCTTCTGCTTCCTCGGCGCGTTCAGCTATCTTGTAATCGTCGGCAAGATCGAGCCGCTCAATCGCGCCGAAGAAGAGCAGGCCCGGCTCGACGGCCCCGCACCTTCCACGGTCTGAGAACAACATCATGTCCACCACATCCACCGACCATGCGGTCATCCGGCTGCATCCGAACGACGACGTCGTGATCGCGACGCGCCAGTTGCTCTCCGGCGCGCGCATCGCGTCGGAGGATCTCGTCGTCGCGGGGCTGATTCCGCCGGGACACAAGATCGCGACCCGCGACATCGCCGCGGGCGCGCCGGTCAAGCGCTACAACCAGATCATCGGCGTGGCGCGCGAGGCGATTTCGCGCGGACAGCACGTGCACACGCACAATCTGTCGATGGCCGATTTCGCGCGCGAGCACGAGTTCGGCGTCGATTCGCACGCTACGCCGTTCGTCGACAAGCCCGCGACGTTCATGGGCATCCGCCGCGAGGATGGCCGCGTGGCGACGCGCAATTTCGTCGGCGTGCTGACGAGCGTGAACTGCTCGGCGACGGTCGCGCGCGCCATCGCCGATCACTTCCGGCGCGACGTGCATCCGCAAGCGCTCGCGGCTTACCCGAACGTGGATGGCGTGATCGCGCTCACGCATGGACTCGGCTGCGGCATCGACATGCAGGGCGAAGGCCTCGGCATTCTGCGCCGCACACTGTCCGGCTACGCGGTGCATCCGAACTTTCATTCCGTGCTGTTCGTCGGGCTCGGATGCGAGACGAACCAGATTTCGGGCGTGCTCGAATCGAGCGGTCTGAAAGACGGCGAAAAGCTGCGCAGCTTCACGATTCAGGACAGCGGCGGCACGCGAAAGACGATCGAGCGCGGCATCGCGATGATCGAGGAAATGCTCGCCGATGCGAATCGCGTGCGGCGTGAGCCGGTGCCGGCGTCGCATCTTGTCGTCGGATTGCAGTGCGGCGGATCGGATGGCTATTCGGGCATTTCGGCAAATCCGGCGCTGGGCGCGGCCGTCGACAAGCTCGTCGCGCACGGCGGCACCGCGATTCTTTCCGAGACGCCCGAAGTCTACGGCGCGGAACATCTGCTGACGCGCCGCGCGGTAAGCCGCGAAGTCGGCGAAAAGCTGCTCACGCGCATCAAGTGGTGGGAAGAATACTGCGCGCGCAACGGCGCGGCGATGGACAACAATCCGTCGGCCGGCAACAAGGTCGGCGGTCTCACGACGATCCTCGAAAAGTCGCTCGGCGCGGTTGCGAAAGGGGGGACGACGAACCTCGTCGAAGTGTACGAGTACGCCCAGCGGATCGATGCGAAGGGCTTCGTGTTCATGGATTCGCCCGGCTACGATCCGATGTCCGCGACGGGACAGGTTGCGTCGGGCGCGAATCTGATCTGCTTCACGACGGGCCGCGGTTCCGCTTATGGCTGCGCGCCCTCGCCTTCGCTCAAGCTCGCGACGAACACCGCCTTGTGGGAGCGGCAGGAAGAGGACATGGATATCAACTGTGGCGGCGTGATCGACGGATCGGCGACGATCGAACAGCTCGGCGAGCAGATCTTTCAGATGATGCTCGACTGCGCGTCAGGCGTGGCCTCGAAGAGCGAGCTGCATGGATACGGGCAGAGCGAGTTTGTGCCCTGGCAGGTCGGTGTGGTGACCTGACCTGAGCTTTGCGAAGGGCGCAGCGGACCGGCCGATGCGCCCTTTTTGCTTCAGACCGTTGCCGCGTGCTCGGCCATCATCTTCAGCGCGACGGCTTCCGCGACTTCGATGCCATCGATCGCCGCCGAGTAAATGCCGCCGGCGTAGCCCGCACCTTCACCGGCCGGATACAGGCCCTCGGTATTGACGCTCTGATAGTCGTCCCCGCGACGCACGCGGATCGGCGAAGACGTCCGCGTCTCGACGCCGGTCAATACGGCGTCGTGCATCGCGAATCCTTTGATCTTCTTGTCGAGTTCGGGCAAGGCTTCGCGGATCGCTTCGATCACGTAATCAGGCAGCACGGTGCTCAAGTCGGTCGGCTTGACGCCCGGTTTGTACGATGGCGCCACAGAACCAAGCGAAGTCGACGCGCGCCCCGCGATGAAATCGCCGACGAGCTGTCCTGGTGCTGAGTAATCCCCGCCGCCCAACTCGAACGCGCGCTCTTCCCATTTGCGTTGAAACGCGATGCCAGCGAGCGGGCCGCCCGGAAAGTCGTCCGGCGTGATGCCCACGACGATGCCCGCGTTCGCATTGCGCTCGGCGCGCGAATACTGGCTCATGCCGTTCGTCACGACGCGCCCCGGCTCCGATGTTGCCGCGACAACCGTGCCGCCCGGGCACATGCAGAAGCTATACACCGCGCGACCGTTGCTGCAATGGTGGACCACTTTGTAATCGGCCGCGCCGAGCTTTTCGTGACCGGCAAAATTGCCGAAGCGGCTTCGATCGATCACGCCTTGCGGATGTTCGATGCGAAAGCCCAGCGAGAACGGCTTGGCTTCCATGTACACGCCGCGTTCGTGCAGCATCTCGAAGGTGTCGCGCGCGCTGTGGCCAACGGCCAGCACAACGTGATCGCAGCGCAGCGTTTCGCCGGTCGATAGTTTGAGCGCGCGCACCTTGCCGTTATCGATGTCGATATCCTCGACCCGTTGCTGGAATCGCACTTCACCGCCGAGCTGATGGATTTGCGCGCGCATCTTCTCGACCATGCTCACGAGCCGGAACGTGCCGATGTGCGGGCGGCTCAGGAACAGAATGTCCTCCGGCGCGCCGGCTTTGACGAATTCGTCGAGCACTTTGCGGCCGTAGTGCTTCGGATCCTTGATCTGACTGTAGAGCTTGCCGTCTGAGAACGTGCCGGCGCCGCCTTCTCCGAATTGCACATTCGACTCCGGATTGAGCTCGTTGCGTCGCCAGAGACCCCACGTGTCTTTCGTTCGCTCACGGACGGCCTTACCGCGCTCGAGGATGATCGGGCGGAAGCCCATCTGCGCGAGGATCAAGCCTGCAAAAAGCCCGCAAGGCCCCATGCCGATGACGACGGGGCGCAGTAACGTCGAGCGCGCAGGCGCCTTCGCCACGAAACGGTACGCCATATCGGGCGTCACGCTGCATTGCGGGTGCGGACGTGCGTCGAGGCGCGTCAATACCGATGCTTCATCTTGCAGTTCGACATCGATGATGTAGGTGAGCTTGATATCGCTCCGCTTGCGGGCATCGTGCGCACGGCGAAATACGTGGAAGCTGACGAGTTCGTTTGCCGCTACGCCAATCTCCGCGAGACGTGCGAGGACAGCGGATTCAATAGCCGATTCGGGATGATCGAGCGGAAGCTTGATTTCGCTTAGACGTAGCATGGGGACATCGACGGCGCTGGCCGTGCTTTTCGAGGAAACGTAGAGGGCATTCTAGCGCTTGGGAGACGCGACTTTAGTCGCTTCGTTATCGCGCGTTTCCAACGCAAAAACCCCACCTTTATGGGGTGGGGTTTTTGTTTGCAGCATAAGGAGCCTGACGATTACCTACTTTCACACGGGAATCCGCACTATCATCGGCGTGGAGTCGTTTCACGGTCCTGTTCG
>NZ_OGTP01000055.1 GCF_900258035.1 Caballeronia novacaledonica
CGATCAGATAAGTGAGGTGGTCGGCAAGCATCGCACCAGAAAGTTAACAGCCCGGCGCTCCGTTTACAACCACTTCTCGCCCCCACAAACAAAAATGCCGTTCAGCGCTAACTGAACGGCATTACGGATAAACCGGGCTCTTTGCTTGAAGATTTGGTTGCGGGGGCTTTGTCCGTCTCTCGTAGACGAGATTTTTGGTTACATTCCATGGCCCGCCTCGGCCGTCGCCTCAAAGCCGTCCGGGCGGCGTGATACAGGTGGCGTGCGCGGCCGTCCGGCGCGCGGCCGCGATCGAGCGCCGCGCGCCCCGCGAGCGCGGACATCGAAGCCACAACTCGTTCAGCCCGCCTTGCGTCCGCCGGCTATTTAGGGCCTGCTTGCGACGGCAAGCGTCACGACGTTGAACTCATTTTTCTGTCATCAAGACTTAACCGTTTCGATAGTCGATTCGGTCGCCTATCTTGAAGGTAACGACTCGACACATTCTGTAGCCTTGCACCCGAGGGCGGGGTCATCTTCGACCTGACGAGCGTTCTACGCTTCTCGCATGTCGTCGCGTCGCACAAAGTAAAACTCGAAACGAGTGCATTCGACGCACACCTGACACTTGCATGACATGACCTGCCTGGCGATTTTCGGACCAGTTGAAACTTGAGAGAATGGCTTCCAACGGAGGAATGGAAGTCATGAAGGAGCCAATTCACGGAAGAACAGATCGTCACGATGCTGCGCGAGGCGGACAAACGTCGGTCGCAGAGGTGGGCAAGAAGCACGGCATCAGCGAGCAGACGATTTACAACTGGCGTCAGCATTTCGACGGGATGAAGGCGGCCGGCGTGAAGCGCCTCAAGCAGCTTGAGCAGGAGAACGCGCGTCTGAACAAGATAGCGGCGGAGCGTGATCTCGAACTCGATGTGATGAGGGAAATCAACGCAAAAAAGTGGTGAGCGCGCCCGCTCGCCGCCTGCAGGTTGCCTACGCGAAAGCGCGAGGCCTGTCGGAGCGGCGCGTGCGCGCTGATGTCGGTTGCGAGGTCGGCGTTGCATTACCAGTCGAAGTTGACCGAGCGTGACGCCCCGGTGCTGGCTGCGATTTGTGTTCTGTCGGCGCAGTATCCGCGCTATGGTTACCGTCGCATCAGGATCTTTTGGATCGACAAGGCCATCCGATAAGTGCAGACCGGGCTTGGCGGATGTGGCGGCTCGCGGGACTGCAGGTGCCGCGCAAGCGCCCGCGGCGACGCGTGTCGACGCATCGACCCCGGCCTCAGCCAGCTACGGCGGCACGACATGTCTGGGCGTATGACTTCGTGCTCGATGCCTTCGCCAACGGTCAGCAGTTGAAGTGTCTGACTGTGATCGACGAATACACGCGTGAATGCCTGGCCATCGATGTGGCGGGGTCAATTCGCTCTGCACGCGTGATCGAAGTGCTCTCACAGCTGATCAGCCTGCATGGTGCGCCGCGCTACTTGCGTTCGGACAACGGGCCGGAATTCGTTTCGCACGCCATCCGTTGCGGGAAAGGTGAGCGCCGAGCCCGCGCCGCTTCTGACCTGAAGCGTGAACTCAGCGAGTGTGCCCGCCGCGGGCGGATTGCTGATAGTGAGCGCCGTCGTTCCGCCGGCCGCGATTGGCAGATTGAAGAGTATCTCGGGCGCGTCCTGCGAAATCGGTGTGAGATCGAGCGCAACGTTCGCGCCGCCCGTGAGATTGACGATGGCGGTGCCCGTGGTACTGAGCGTGCCATCGGCGGTCACTGCGGTGCCGGGACCCGCGATGATCCCGCCCAGCGTCGTCGAGGTGGCGGCGGGCAACGCATATCCCGCCGGCAGACGCGTGACCAGTACGTCGTATTCGCCATTGACCCGCGACAGGCATAGCGCGACTCGCCGGGCTGGAGCGTGACTTTCGGTGCCTCGTCCGGCTAGATGAAGGCGCTGCCCTGCGCGAGCAGTTTGAGCACGGCGGCGCCGTCGTGATAGATGAGGAATGCGACCGCATTCAACGGCAGCGTCGCAGTGCGCGGGAGTGTGAGCTTGCCACCATCGGCGCCGGCCCACAGGATCGCCGTCCCGGCGTGGCTTGCGTCGAGCTTCGCGTCGGCGCCGAACGTCATCCGCCCTGACAAGCTGCCGAGCGCGCGTTGCACGTGGTCGCCACGGCGGTGCTGTGGTAATCCCCCCGCTAATAACGCGGGTCAGAAGTAGACTATGCTGCGGCAGTGAGCCGCTGTTTTGGCGTCACGCCT
>NZ_OGTP01000036.1 GCF_900258035.1 Caballeronia novacaledonica
TTCGCGTCGGTCTATTAGCGTTGCCCCTGTGCGGGGCGGCAGTCACTTTCTTTGCTGCTGCAAAGAAAGTAACCAAAGAAAGCAGCTTCTCACCGCCCGCGGTCACACGCACGTTGGCCATGCTTGCCAGCCCCCGGTGGCACTCGCCTAAGTGTCGCCCTCAAAGGCCCAATCGGACTTGGCTCGCGCACGGTCTGCCACATCGCACCACATAGCGAACGGGTTCAGCACGAAATAGCTCCAGCCCGCTTCGCGGCCGATGGGCCAATCGGGGGCTGCGTGCGCTTCTTGCTCGTCGGTTTCCCTCGCAGACCCAACGGCAGCGCGCAGCGCTGTGCCGAAGCTCTTTCGTGCTGAACCAGCACGCGATGATTACTAGCTAGTCAGACCGTGCGCGAGCCAAACCCGGTGATTGTTGTGAGGGCACTCTTTAGGCGAGTGCCATATTGGAGGAGAAAATTGGCCAAGTTGCGTGTGACAGCGGGCCTGAAAAAGCTGCTTTCTTTGGTTACTTTCTTTGCAGCAGCAAAGAAAGTGACTGCCGCCCCGCACAGGGGCAACACTAATAAACCAAAACCAAAACGGGATCCGGCGAAAAAGCCCGATGTACCTTCCTTCAGCAGCAGCAAAAAAACCTGCCGCCCCGCACAAGGGGCAACGCCAATAGACCAATAACAAACCGCGATCCGGCGAAGTCCAAAAGCCTTCACCCTCTCCGCTTCCCCTCGATCATCACCGCGTCCAGCTCGAACGAGCAATCCTCCTTAACCCCAAAGTACTGGCGCACTTCATCGGGTGCGCTCGTCCACATCGATCGGATCGCCGTCACGCGCTCGGCCGGCGTGCGCATGCGCGTCACCCACGACTCGAATTCCAGCGGAATGCGCCAGCGCTCCGTCACCTGCGCGTCGAAGCCGGCGGCGTCGAGCATCGCGATCCATTCATCGGCGCGATAGTCGCGGATATGCGACGCATCGCGCAAAAGTTCGATCGCCTGAATATGCGTGTCGTAAAGCGGATCGTCGATGCCCGCGATATCGATGAACTTGAGCCTGCCGCCCGGTTTCAGCACGCGATGCGCTTCCGCGAGCGCGGCCGGCACGTCGCGCCAATGATGCGCGCTCATGCGGCTCACGGCCCAGTCGAACGAAGCATCGGCGAACGGCAGCGTTTCAGCCGCGCCCTGCCGCGTGCGGATGGTCGAGAGACCACGCTCCTTCGCGGCGGCCTCGACGGTCGCGAGCATCTGCGGGGCGATGTCGTACGCCATCACCTCTTTCACATGCGGCGCAACCGCAAAGCTCGCGTGCCCGGCGCCGCAGCCCATGTCGAGCACCGTCGCGTTGCCGCACGTGGCGGCGAACGTCTCGGAAAGATTGCGCAAGTCGGCGCCGCTCGCGTGGACGGCGCTCGTGAGATAGGCGGCGGCAGTGCTGCCGAATGCGTCTGCGACCTGGTCGTGGTGTTTCATCGCGGTCTCCGGTTCGATGTGGGGAAGGTCTGCCCGTTACAATAGAGCCCGTCTTGTACCAGTACAAGTTGTGCAGATATTCTGGTATCGAAACCACCAGCCGATGCCGCGCCTCCCGAAGTCCCGATGAATCACGCCGACAAAAACGAACCCCTCGCCGAAACGCCCGCGCACGCGCTCGGCGAGTTCATCCGCGCGCATCGCGAACGGCTGTCGCCGCAGGCCGTCGGTCTCGCGGCCGGCCCGCGCCGCCGCACGCCCGGCCTGCGACGCGAAGAAGTCGCGCAACTGTGCGGCGTGAGCCCGACCTGGTACACGTGGATCGAGCAAGGGCGTCCCGTGTCGGCTTCCGCCGATGCGCTCGCGCGCATCGCCGTCGCGTTGCAGTTGTCGCGCGCCGAACGCGCGTATCTGTTCGAGCTCGCCGCCCAGCGCGATCCCGCCGAGCCCGATCCGGCGTCGCTCGACGCGCCCGCCGCGCTCTTGCAAACAGTCGGTTTGATCGAAGCGCCCGCCTACGTGCTCGACCGCCAGTGGAACGCGTTGCGCTGGAACCCGCATGCGTCGGCGTTGTTCGTCGGCTGGCTGGACGGCGATCATGACCGCAATCTGCTGACCTACACGTTCACGTCGCCGGCGGCGCGCGCGTTGATCGTCGATTGGGAAACGCGCGCGCGACGCCTCGCCGCCGAGTTCCGCGCCGATTCGATCCGCCATCTGAACGATGCGCCGACCCGCGCGCTCATCGACGATCTGAGCGCCGCGAGCGCCGCCTTCGCGCGCTTCTGGGCGTCGCAGGACGTGTTCGAGCGCGAGGGCGGCGAGCGCGCGTTCGATCATCCGTCGCGCGGGCGCGTCGTGTTCAATCAGATCACGTTCAAGCCGGCGCATCGGGAGGATTTGAAGCTCGTGATCCTCGTCGGGTCCGAATAGTGCCGAATGTTAAAATTTTCGTCTTTCCGAAGCCGAATTGAAGCCCAACCCTCCGCTGAGACAATCACCATGACGTCCCAACTCCACAAAAAAGGCGAAGCCTGGTCGGCTCGCTTCTCCGAGCCGATGTCGGAGCTCGTCAAGCGCTATACGTCGTCGGTGTTCTTCGACAATCGGCTCGCGCTCGTCGACATTCAGGGCTCGCTCGCGCACGCGTCGATGCTCGCGGCGCAGAAGATCATCGGCGCCGACGACCTCGCGGCCATCGAGCGCGGCATGGCGCAGATCAAGGGCGAAATCGAGCGCGGCGAGTTCGAGTGGAAGCTGGATCTGGAAGACGTGCACCTGAACATCGAAGCGCGGCTGACGGCTTTGATCGGCGATGCGGGCAAGCGCCTGCACACCGGCCGCTCGCGCAACGATCAGGTCGCCACCGACATCCGCCTGTGGCTGCGCGGCGAGATCGACCGCATCGGCGGCTTGCTGAAGGATCTGCGTCTCGCGCTCATCGACATGGCCGAGAAAAACGCCGACACCATCATGCCGGGCTTCACGCATCTGCAGGTGGCGCAGCCGGTGACGTTCGGCCATCACCTTCTGGCCTACGTCGAAATGTTCACGCGCGACGCCGAGCGCATGCGCGATCTGCGCCGCCGCGTCAACCGTCTGCCGCTGGGCGCGGCGGCGCTGGCCGGCACGAGCTATCCGATCGATCGTCACGCGGTCGCGAAGACGCTCGGCTTCGACGGCATCTGCGCGAATTCGCTCGATGCCGTGTCCGACCGCGATTTCGCGATCGAATTCACGGCGGCGGCCGCGCTCGTCATGACGCACGTGTCGCGCTTCTCCGAAGAACTCGTCTTGTGGATGAGCCCGCGCGTCGGCTTCATCGATCTGGCGGACCGTTTCTGCACCGGTTCGTCGATCATGCCGCAGAAGAAGAACCCCGACGTGCCCGAGCTCGCGCGCGGCAAGACGGGCCGCGTGAACGGTCATCTCATGGCGCTGCTCACGCTGATGAAGGGCCAGCCGCTCGCGTACAACAAGGACAATCAGGAAGACAAGGAGCCGTTGTTCGATACCGTCGATACGGTCGCGGACACGCTGCGCATCTTCGCGGAAATGGCGGCGGGCATCACGGTCAAGCCGCAAGCGATGCGCGCGGCGGCGCTGCAAGGCTTCTCGACCGCCACCGATCTCGCGGATTACCTCGTGAAGCGCGGCCTGCCCTTCCGCGACGCGCACGAAGCCGTGGCCCATGCGGTGCGCGTTTGCGTGGATCGGGAATGCGATATCGCGGACTTGTCGCTCGAAGAGATGCGCCGCGAATTGCCGAATGTCGCGCATCTGCTTGGCGAGGACGTGTTCGAATATCTGACGCTCGAAGGCTCGGTTGCGAGCCGCAATCATCCGGGCGGCACCGCGCCGGATCAGGTGCGCGCGGCGGCGAAGGCGGCGCGCGAATCGCTCGCCTGAGCGTTATCTTCGATGCATCGGAACGACCCGCGCAATGCGGGTCTTTTTTTTGCGCGATATGCACGCATTGTCGAACGATGTCGCTTCGATAGCCGGTGTTCTCGCGTTTCACGATTGCGTTTCTCAGGTTCGATGCGCGTTGCGCCCGCGTTTCACGTAGACATCGAACCGGATGCTTCGAAGTTGGAAACGAAGCGTTCGACTTTCGCCAAAGCGCCTCTCTTTCCGAAGATTGAATCAAAAACGGATGCGTAATTCGCGGCGCATCAAATCGACGATTCACATTCTCAGGATACCTGTTCTTATTTTGGAACTTGTTTGGCGTGGGTCGTTGAACTATCACTAATCCGCATAAGCTCGCGCTGGCGATCCGCCTGTCACGTCAAAGGTCGTCACGGCTAGTTCAAACAACGAAATGGCGGAGGCCGTTCTCATGAATCGCCTTGATAAGCAATCCAAATTTTTATCGCTGGCTCTGGCTGCGCTCGTTGTCTATTCGACATCGGCATCGGCTGCCGACTGGCAGGAAGGCGCGACCTATCCGGCAGGCGCGACCGTCACCTACAACGGCCACACCTATCAGGCGCTGCAGACACACACGGCTTATCCCGGCGCGGGATGGACGCCCTCTTCCACGCCGACGTTGTGGAAGGATCTCGGAGCATCGGGCGGAACGCCAACGCCTGCGCCTGCGCCTTCGCCAACGCCGTCGCCTACACCAACGCCAACGCCATCGCCTTCACCGACTGCATGTTTCTCGGCATGGGCTGCGTCGCAGGTTTATGCCAACGCGGGCAGCCGCGTGACCTACAACGGGCGCAACTATCAAAACAAGTGGTGGACGCAAGGCGAGAATCCGACGCAATCAGGGCAATACGGCGTGTGGCAAGACATCGGCGCATGCTCGGGCGGTCCGACGCCAGCGCCTGCGCCGACACCGACACCGACGCCGGCACCGACACCCACGCCAGCGCCCACGCCCACGCCAGTTCCAACTCCGCCACCAGCACCGGTTCCAACGCCGACGCCGGTTCCCACGCCAACACCAACGCCAGCCCCAACGCCAACACCGGCCCCAACACCAAGCCCCGCCCCCGTCGGCGGCCGAGAAATCGGCGGCTATTTCGCGCAATGGGGCATCTACGATCGCAATTACAAGATCAAGGACGTCGACACGACCGGCTCGGCCAAGCTGCTCACCTTCATCAATTACGCGTTCGGCAACCTTTATCCGAAGAACGGCGGCTACGAGTGCGGGGTCATCAACAAGGCGGAGCCGGGCGCGTCGAATCCGAGCGCGCCGGATGCCGGCACCGGCGGCGACGGATACGCCGACTATCAAAAAGGCTTCGAGGCGAACGAATCCGTCACCGGCAAGGCCGATGCCTGGGACTTCCCGCAAAACGATCCGCGCTACGGCGGCGGCAAGGCGGGCCCGCTCAAGGGCAACTTCAACCAGTTGAAACAGTTGAAGGCCAAGTACCCGAACGTGAAGATCATGATCTCGCTCGGCGGATGGACATGGTCGAAATGGTTCGGCAAGGCCGCCACGACGGATGCGATGCGCAAGCAACTCGTCGCGTCGTGCATCGACTTGTACATCAAGGGCAATCTGCCGTTCGACTCGGGCTCGAACGCGGGCGGCGAAGGCATCGGAGCCAACGTGTTCGACGGCATCGACATCGACTGGGAATTTCCCGGCGGAGGCGGTCAGCCGTACAACATCGTCGATCCGAACGACAAGAAAAACTACACGCTGCTGCTCGCCGAATTCCGCAAGCAACTCGATGCAATCGGCTCGCAGAACGGCAAGCACTATTACCTCACCGTGGCCATCGGCGCGGGCGGCGACAAGATTGCGATGACCGAGCCGGCCGAGTACAGCAAGTCGCTCGACTGGATCAACGTCATGTCCTACGACTTCCACGGCGGCTGGGAAGCCACCGGCCCGACGGACTTCCAGGCGCCGCTCTACGGCAATCCCGACAGTCCGAACTACAAGGCCGGGCAGTACGGACCGGCCTACAACGTCGACGGCGCGGTGAAGGCGCTGCTCAACGCGGGCGTGCCGGCGACCAAGATCGTCGTGGGCATTCCGTTCTACGGACGCGGCTGGTCGGGCGTGAGCGCGGGACCGGGCGGCAACGGTCTCTATCAGAAGGCGACGAAGCCCGCGCCCGGCAAATACGAGGAAGGCATTCAGGACTACCGCATCCTGAAGAACGCGGCGGGAACGCTGTACGAGCACCCGGTCGCGAAGACGTCCTACAAGTTCGACGGCAACAACTGGTGGTCCTACGACTCGCCGACCGCCGTGCGGCTGAAGATGGACTACATCAAGGCGCAAAGCCTGCGCGGCGCGTTCGCCTGGGAACTCGACGGCGACGCACCGAACGCGGAGCTTCTGAAAATCATGAGCGACGGACTCAAGTGATTCGCAAACGAAAGGCGCGCGATCGCATGACGTGACGCGGCGACCGCGCGCATGGCGACGTATCGACATTTGCCGGGAGCAGCCATGCACGGAATCTCACTGAACGCCGCATGCCCGACGGCGGCGGCGTTGCGCGCGCGGCTCGCGCATCGCGAGATGGGCCGGCGGCGGCGCGGCTTCACCTTGCTGGAGCTGCTCGTCGTGCTGCTCATCATCGCGCTGCTGGCGGGTTATGTCGGGCCGAAGCTGTTCGGCGAAGTGGGCAAGGCGCGCAGCAAGACGGCCGCCTCGCAGATGAAGGGCATCGAAAGCGCGCTCGACCGCTATCGGCTCGACACCGGACACTTTCCGAGCACGGACGCCGGCCTCGCCGCGCTGATGACCAACGTCGGCAATACGACCGGCTGGGAAGGCCCGTACATGAGCAGCGCGATTCCGAACGATCCGTGGGGCAAGCCGTATATCTATCGCTCGCCGGGCGAAGGCGGCAAGGACTTCGACCTGATGACCTACGGCGCCGACGGCAAGCCCGGCGGCTCGGGCGAGGACGCGGACATCGTCGGCAAATGACGGGCGCGCCGATCATCATGCGATATCGCGCCCGGGTGGATTCCGAAAACGGCCCGCAGGATCTCGAATTCGACGCCGACGACGAAGCGCAGTTGCGCATGCGGCTCGCGGAGATGGGCCTGTCGCTCGTCGATGCGACGCCGCTCGGCGCAAAGAAGCGCGGCTTCTCGTTGCGCAAGCCGGTGTTCGAACGCGCGCTCTTCACGCAGGAACTGATCGCGTTGCTCGAAGCCGGCCTGAGTCTCGTCGAAACGGTCGAAACGCTGCGCGACAAGAGCAAGGAAGGCTTGAACAGGACCGTGCTGCAAGGCATCGTCGCGGCGCTGTATGAAGGCGAGCCGCTCTCGCGCGCGCTCGAACGTCAGCCGGAACATTTTCCGCCGCTGTACGTGGCGACGGTCGCATCGGCGGAACAGACCGGGCATCTGGCCGAAGCGCTCAAGCGCTATCACCACTACGACGCGCGGCTCTCGACGGTGCGCAAGAAAGTCGTGTCGTCGATGGTGTATCCGTCGATCGTCATCGGCACGGGCGCGATGATCATTCTCTTCATGGCGTTTTACGTGATCCCGAAATTCAGCCAGGTCTTCGCGACGATGAAGGACATGCCCGTCACCGTGCGCATGATGCTCGCGTGGGGCAATCTCGTCGAAGCGCACGGCGGCGTGCTGCTGGCGGCGCTCTTCGCGGCGGTCGCCGGCGCGGGCCTGTCGCTGCGCAGCGCCAAGGTCCGCAACCGGCTGATGTCGGCGTTCTTCAGCTTGCCGAAACTCGCGGACTATCAGCGTCTTTTCGGGCTCACGCGCTTCTATCGCACGCTCGGGCTGCTGCTCGCGGGCGGCATGTCGATGGTGACATCGCTCGAACTGGCCGCGCAGGTCTTGCCCGCGCATCTGCAAGGCGCGCTATTGCAGGCGCTCGACGAGATTCGCGCGGGCAAGCCGCTATCCGGCGCGCTGCCCGCCGCGAACCTGACGACGCCCGTCGCCGAGCGGCTGATCCGCGTCGGCGAACAAAGCGGCGAACTCGCCGGCATGGTGACGCGCTCCGCCGAATTCTGCGACGAGGAACTCGACCGCGCCATCGACACGCTGATGCGGGTCGTCGAACCGGTGCTGATGCTCGCGGTCGGCGGCATCGTCGGGACGATCATCTTTCTGCTGTACATGCCGATCTTCCAACTGGCCGGCGCCGTGGGGTGACATCATGAACGAGGCCGTCGGCGCACCGGCACGCCCGCGTCAGCAACAAGTCTGGGACGACGCCGGGCACGATTCCCCCGACTATCTGGCGATGGTCGCGCGCATGCTTCATCTGCGAGGCTTCGACGCCGCCGCGCTCGAAACGCTCGCACCGCGCTTCGACCTGCTCTCTTTCGGCGACGCCATGTCGCGCAAATGCCTGCTCGCCGCCGACTCCGAACGCGCCGACGCGAAGCTCTGGCTGCTGCTCGCCGATCCCTTCGATCCGCTGCTGCGCGCCTGGGCGATGAACCGCGTCAGGAAGCCGTTCGCGTTCGGCTTTTGCGTGCCGTCCGAACTGATGGCGTTTCTCGCGCTGCACGAGTCGGCGCATCAGGCGCTCACGCAGATCAGCGTCGAAGGCAGTTCGGCCGCCGTCGCGGATGCGGGTGTCGAAATCACGCTGGCGACGCTCGCCGCCGACGTGCATCCGGTGATCCGGCTCGTCAATTCGTCGCTGTACGACGCGCTCAAGGCGCGCGCATCGGACATTCACATCGAGAGCACGGCGACGGGACTCGTCATCAAGTACCGCATCGACGGCGTGTTGCAGGAAACCGCGGCCGCGCACGGCATCGACACGGCGGAACAGGTGCTCTCGCGCCTGAAGGTGATGGCGGACCTCGACATCGGCGAGCGGCGCATTCCGCAGGACGGGCGCTTCAAGGCGATCATCAGTCAGCGCGAAATCGACTTCCGCGTGTCGATCATGCCGTCGATCCACGGCGAGGACGCGGTGCTGCGCGTGCTCGACAAGCAGCGCGGCGAGGCGAGCAGCAGCGCGCTGCGGCTGGATTCGATCGGCCACGAGCCGGAAATCGTCGCTGCGATCCGCTCCATCGCGCACGAACCCTACGGTCTGCTGCTCGTGACGGGGCCGACCGGCTCCGGCAAATCGACCACGCTCTACGCCACGCTCACCGAAATCAACACGGGCGACGAGAAGATCATCACCATCGAGGATCCGGTCGAATACGAACTGGCGGGCGTGCTGCAAATTCCGATCAACGACAAGAAAGGGCTGACCTTCGCGCGCGGGCTGCGCTCGATCCTGCGTCACGATCCGGACAAGATTCTCGTCGGCGAAATCCGCGATGGCGAGACGGCGAACATCGCCGTGCAGGCGGCGCTCACCGGCCACCTCGTGCTGACATCGGTGCACGCGAACAACGTGTTCTCGGTGCTCGACCGTTTTCTGCACATGGGCGTCGACATGCACAGTTTCGTCGACGCCCTGCTCGGCGCGGTCGCGCAACGGCTGATGCGCAAGAACTGCCCGCACTGCGTCCGCGACGACGCCCCCCCCGACGACGCCACGCTGCGCGCCTCGGCGCTCACGCGCGAACACGTCGCGAACTGGCGCTTCCGGCGCGGCGCGGGCTGCGAGCTGTGCCGGCGCACGGGTTATCTCGGGCGTCAGCCGATCGCGGAGGTGCTGCGTCTGAACGACGCGATCAAGCAGTGCTTCGTCGAGCGGCGTCCGATCGTGGAACTGAAGCAGCTCGCGTACGACAGCGGCTTCGTGCCGATCCGGCAGATTGCGTTGCGCGCGGTGGCCGACGGACGCACGACGCTCGCCGAAGTCAATCGCGTCACGATCGTCGAAAACTAGGCGGAGGCGCACGATGTCGCGTTTCTCCGGTCACATCGAGTCCTTGCGGGCGAAGGCGGCGGCGGCAACGGGCGCGGCTTCCGGGATGATGAGCCGCACGACGATCCTGCTCGAAGGCGGCCGCGCGGGCACGCCCGGCACGGCTCGCACCGCCGATGCCTTCGCGCCCGGCGACGTCGCGGCGGCGCTGAAAGCCATCGAAACGCTCGCGCCGAAGCCGTCCGGTCCCGGCTTGCATACGCTCCGCGTAGTGGCGGGCGCGCCGTTCGCCCGCTATCACGTGCTGCCGTGGCAGCCGCTCGCCAGGCCGCAGGACTGGCTTGCGGCCGCGCGCGTCCAGGCGATGCAGACCGGCGCGGGCGGCGAGCCATCGCGCTTCGCCGTGACCGACGGCGGCTGGCGATGCGCACGCCTCGCCGCCGCGATGCCCGAGGCGCTGTGCGCGGGCATCGAAAAGCTGTGCAAGACGCGCAGGCTGATGCTGAGCGGCATCGAGCCGGGTTACACGTTCGCGCTGCAACGGCACGCCGCGCGGATTCGCGACGGTTCCATCGCCATCGTCACGCTTGATGCGACGGACGACGGCGCGGCGATCGCACAGATCGGACTGCGGCGCGGCGGCGGGTGGACGGGCTTCATCGCGCTGCCGGTCGCGGGCACGCTCGACGACGTGCTGCGCGACGCCTTCACGCTCTGCGCCGACGTGCTGCCCGAGCGCCGCTACGTGATCGGGCCGGGCGACGGCGCGCGCTGGTCCGCGCAGGCCGCCGGCATCGAATGGCTGCCCTCGCGGTGGGACGACGCGTCATGAAAGCGCCGCGCATCGATCTGCATCGCGCGAATCGTCCGGGCGCGGCGGCCGGACTCATCGCGTTGATCGTGGGCGTCGCCGCCGTGATCGCGGCGATGCAGTACCGCGACGCGCTCCACGCTCAGGGCGAAGCGCTCGACGAACGCGAATCCGCGATCGCGAAAAAAGAAGCCCAGTTCGCGCGTATCGGCAATGCGCACCGCAGCGGCAACGACGCGCGCAGCGCCGCGCTCATGGCGCAGCAGCGCTACGCGGCCGAGCCGGCGCGCGATCTGATCGAAGCGGGATGGCATCCGAATATCGCGTTCCTCACGATCGACATCGTGACGGCTTCGCGCCAGATCAACATGCAGTTCGAGACGCGTTCGGTGCAGGAAGCGATCTCTTACGCCGACTGGTTTCAGGCGCAGCCGCAGACCGAAAGCGTGGCGCTCAAGCGGCAGACGGAGAAGCCGGGGCCGCCGGCGCCGTCGGTGGAGACGTCGTTGCAGGTGACGTGGAAGACGTTCGGCGGTTCTTTCGCGCGGGCTTCCGCGGCTTCTTCCGCGGCCGCTGTCGCGCCCTCTTCCGCGCCTTCTTCGGCGCCTTCTTCCGCGGCGCCCGCTTCCGCGCCTTCTTCGACGCCTTCTGCCGCGCCTTCCGCCGCGCCTTCCGCCGCGTCTTCTGTCGCACCGCCGCCGTCCATGGGCCACGCATCCGGAGGCCGCCGATGAACCGCTGGCTGTGGGAACTGCGCCGCCTGCAATGGCGTCTCGGGACGTTCGGACTCGTCGCCCTGCTGCTTCTCGGCGGCGCGGCGATGATCGCGCTGGCCGAAATCGTGCCGCTGCGCCGTGACATCGCCGCGCGCAAAGCCGATCTCGACGCACGCGCCGCGAAGCTCACGCAGCCGCCGCCGTCGTCGCCCGACGAAGCCATCGCGCCCGTCAGCGCCGAACAACGATACTTCGTGTTCCTGCACAGCCTGCACGCCATCGCCGCGAAGAACGGGCTGACGATTCCGCAGGTCACGTATCAGCTCGCCGCGCAGGACAAGGATTCGCCGCTGCGCCGATATATCGTGGAGGCGACTTTTACGAGCCGCTATCTTCCGCTGCGCAGTTTCGTCTTCGAAATGCGGACCTTGCCCGGCATCCGCTGGGAGCGCGTCACGATCTCGCGGCCGAACATCGGCGCGACGGATCTCGAAGTGCGGCTGCAATGCGCGTTTGTCGTGGAAGCATCGAAATGAAAGCGCCCGACGCCCGCGCGCTAAAGGTCTCGAAGCCGCTTCTGCTGCTTCTCGCGCTGACGCTCGGGCTGATCGTGTTCGTGTACTTTCGGGGCGAGCGGGACGAAGCCGCGCCGCCCGCGCCACCATCGACACCCGATGCGGCGACGCCCGCGTCCTCCGCCAGCGCGCCGGATACCCACGCGCCCGAGAACGTCGCCGTGGCGGCGAACGCGCCCGTCGATCTGTTTCCGAGCCAGAACTGGCAACCGCCTCCGCCGCCACCGCCGCCGCCCGGTTCGGTCAAGCCGCCTCCGCCGCCCGAACCGCCGCCGCTGCCATTCACCGTGCGCTCGCTGTGGCTGGATTCGCGCGGCGTGCTCTACATCGTGCTGGCCGGCACCGGACGCGAATTCCCGCTCTGCGCGGACTGCCAGAAAAAGGGCTTTCTGCGCCGTGGCGACACGATCCTCAACGCCTACCGGATCGACGCAATCGATCGCAAGCAAGTTCGCTTCACGTATCTGCCGCTCAAACGCCAGCAAACGCTGTCACTCGGAGAAATCAAATGATCCGGCTGAAAGACGTGGCCGTGTGGCTGCTGCTGCCGCTTCTGACCTCGTGCGCGGGCGAGTTGCATCGCCAGGATCTACAGAACCGGCTCGCCGGCATGCCGCCCGACGCACAACTCGATCTGCTCGCGCAGCAGAGCGCGGCGTATCCCGACGATCTCGAAATCAAGAACTGGTACCTGAGTTTGCGACGCCGCCTGTCGGTCGAGTATCTGCAACGCGCGACGGTCGCGTATCGCGCGGGCGATTCGGCGCAGGCGCTGGCGTGGGCGCGTCGCGCGCAGGCCGCCGCGCCGGGCGACGACCAGCCGCGCGAGCTGATCGAGTGGATCGACCGGCAGGCGGCCATCGACGGGTCGCTGCGCTACGCCGAGTCGATCCGGACGGAGCAGCCGCAGGCGGCGCTCGCCATCGCCAGCGACACGCTCGCGAAGCAGCCGGAAAACGCCCGCGCCGCGCGTCTGCGCGACGAACTGCTCACGCCGAAAGCCGCCGATCTCGCGCCGAAGCTCAACAAGGACATGGATCAGCCGATCACCGTGCAGTTTCGCGACCAGCCGCTCATCAGCATTTTCGAACTGATGTCGAACATCACGGGGCTGAACTTCACCTTCGACCACGACGTGCAGTCGAGCGCGCCGACCACCATCTACGCCAGCAACACGCCCGTCAAACAAGTGCTGACGATGGTGCTTCAGGCGAATCAGCTTGCGAGCAAGGTCGTCGGCGACAACGCCATCCTCATTTATCCGAAGCGGCCGGACAAGGAAACGGAGTATCGCGATCTCGTCGTGCGCACGTTCTATCTCACGAACTCGTCGGCGGCGCAGGTGCTCGGCGTGCTCAAGCAGATGGTCAAGACGCGCGATGCCGTGCTCGACGAGCGCACCAACGCCATCATCATGCGCGACGCGCCGGAAACGCTCAGGGTCGCGGAGCGCATCATCCGCGCGCTGGACGTGACGCCCGCCGAAGTCGTCATCGACGCGCAGATTCTCGAAGTATCGTCGTCCGATCTGCTGCATCTGGGCATTCAGTATCCGGACAGCATCTTCTTCGGACTGCAGTCCGGCACGGCGGCGGACCAGACCAGACTGCCGCCGAACACCGTCACGCTCGAACAATTGCACAACCTCAACAGCAGCGACGTGCTCGTGCGGATCGGGCCGGTGGGCATCGACTTCCTGCAGTCGCAGGGCAAGACGCGCACGCTGGCGAACCCGAGCATCCGCGTGAGGAATCGCGAGAAGGCGAAGGTGCTGATAGGCGACCGGCTGCCGGTGGTCACGACCACGCTGTCGAGCAACTTCAGTTCGGAGAGCGTCAACTATCAGGACGTCGGGCTGTCGCTGGAAGTCGCGCCGGTGATCGTCAACAACGACGAAGTGCAGGTGAAGCTGCACATGGAAGTGTCGAACGTCACCGATACGATCACGACTTCCACGGGACTCGTCGCGTATCAGATCGGCACGCGCACGGCGGACACCGTGATGAGCGTGCGCAACAACGAAACGCAGATGCTCGCCGGGCTTCTGCAGCGCAACGAGCGCGCCGCTTCGAGTGGACTGCCGGGACTGAGCCGCATCCCGCTGCTCGATCGCGTGTTCGGCGACCGCACCAACGACGCCCGCGAAACCGAACTCGTGCTCCTGCTGACGCCGCGCATCGTGCGCAATCAGGCGATGCCCGCAGGCAACGTCGTGCAATTCGATTCGGGCACGGAAAGCCGCATCACGACCGAGCGCGATGTCGTGACGGGCAACGCGAACGCGCGCCTGCTGCCGACGTCCGCGCCGGTGCAATCCTCCGAGCCGCCGCCCCAGCCGCCCGCGCCGCCGCAGCCCGTCGGCGCGTTGCCGCCGCCGTTGCCGCGTTCGCCGCCGGGCGCCGCGTCCGGCACGCCGCCGCGCACGCAGCCCTGAACCCCGACATGAGCCGATGACGATGCAACGAGGCTTCACGATCATCGAATTGCTGGTGACGCTCGCGATTCTCGCCGCGCTCGCGATGGTCGCCGCGCCGCTCGTTCAGGTGGCGGCGCAGCGCCAGAGGGAGGACGAGTTGCGTCGCGCGCTGTGGAGCATTCGCGATGCGATCGACGCCTACAAGAAAGCCGGCGACGAAGGAAAGATGGATCGCGCGCCGGGCGATCCGGGCTATCCGCCGAAGCTGGAAACGCTCGTCGAAGGCGTGGTCGACAAGACCAATCCGGCGCACGCGCGCATCTACTTCCTGCGGCGCGTGCCGCGCGATCCGATGTGCGACTGCCCGAGCCGTTCCGACGAGGCCACGTGGGGCAAGCGCAGCTACGCGAGCGATGCGGAATCGCCCGCCGAAGGCGACGACGTCTACGACGTCTATTCGCTTTCGGAAGGCACGGGACTCAACGGCGTTCCCTACCGGAGATGGTGATGCTACGGAAGCTGCGGCGCGCGTTCACGCTGATCGAGCTGCTCGTCGTGCTGGCGATCATCGCGACGCTGCTTACGATCGTCGTGCCGCGCTACTTCGGCCAGGCGGACAAGGCGAAGGAAACCGTGCTGCACGAAAACCTCGCCGCCATGCGCGATTCGATCGACCACTTTCGCGCCGATCAGGGCCGCTATCCGCAATCGCTCGACGAACTCGTGCAGAAGCACTATCTGCGCGAAATCCCGCTGGACCCGGTTTCCATGAGCCGCTCGACATGGGCGGTCGAGCAGCCCGCCGACGGTACGCCGGGCGTCTACAACGTGCGCAGCGGCGCGAAAGGCAAGGGCAAAGATGGCACCGATTACAGCGCGTGGTAGGCAGCGCGGGTTCGGCATGCTGTGGGCGCTGATGTCCGTGGCGATCATCGGCATCTATTTGATGAAGATCGGCGAGGTCTGGAGCACGCAGGCGCAGCGCGCGAAGGAAGACGAGCTGCTGCGTCGTGGCGACGCGATCCGCGCGGCCATCGAAAGCTACGTCAAGGCGGACAAGGGCGGCGCGTTTCCGCGGGATTTCAAGGACTTGACGCGCGATCCGCGTGCGTCGTTCGTGCGGCGTCATCTGCGTCAGCCCTACGACGATCCGATGACCGGCGGCGAGTGGCGGACCATTCGCGGGCCGGGCGGCGAGTTGTACGGCGTCTCCAGCACATCGACGGAAGCGCCGCTGAAGAAGGACGGATTCTCCGACAGCGACGCGAACTTCGCGACGCAGACGAGCTATTCGGAATGGAAGTTCACGTATTTCCCGGACAGGGGCATGACCCGGCGTTGATGTGTGGAGAACTGAAATGTCATCGATTCGAAGAAAACTGGCGGTGCTGCCCGCCGCGTTGTTGCTCTACGGCGGCGCGGCGCTCGCGCAGGAAGCGTGGCGCGAGGGCGCGACGTATACGTCCGGCGCGACCGTAATCTACAACGGGCGCGTGTATCAGGCCTTGCAGACGCACACGGCGTATCCCGGCGCGGGATGGACGCCATCGTCGACGCCGACGCTGTGGCGCGATGTCGGCGCGGCGGGCGGCGCGCCTGCGCCTGCGCCTGCGCCAACGCCAACGCCAACGCCAACGCCAACGCCAACGCCAACGCCAACGCCAACGCCAACGCCAACGCCAACGCCAACGCCCGCAGGATGCTATGCGGCGTGGTCGGCGAGTCAAACCTATGCGCAGCCCAATACGCGCGTGACATACAACGGTCGAAACTATCGCAACAAGTGGTGGACCCAGGGCGATAACCCCGCTCAATCCGGCGCGTATGGCGTCTGGGAAGATCTCGGTGCGTGCGGCGGAGCGCCCGCGCCTGCACCTGCACCTGCACCTGCACCTGCACCTGCGCCCGCGCCTACGCCTACGCCGAAACCGCCGTCGCCGTCGCCGTCGCCGGCACCGACACCGACACCAACGCCAGCGCCCGCACCAACACCAACACCCGCACCAACCCCAACCGCCACCTACAAACCAAAGATCAACTACATCCCCGCACCGGCGGACTATCCAACGTCCGCGCAGTTCAGCGCCACCGAGAAGCAGCTCGTCGATCAGACCGGCGGCCTCATCGCGATCGTGCGTGACGCCCTGCGCGTCCTGCCCGACGACGACGTCAACGCCGTCGTGCCCGGCCGCGCGGCGAATCCGTCGAACGTGAGGCGCGTCGAGTCGATCGTCAACGAGCAGAAGTTCGACCAGCTCTTCCCGGTGCGCGACATCCACTACTCGTATGTGAATTTCCTGCGCGGCGTCGCGAAATTCCCGGCGTATTGCGGCGACTTCACCGACGGACGCGATGCGCTCGCCATCTGCCGCAAGCTGCTCGCGACATCGTTCGCGCATTTCACGCAGGAGACCGGCGCGAACTGGCCATCGCTCACGCCCGCGCAAGTGCGCTCGGGCTATCCGGATCACAACAACGCCGTGCTCGCGAAGATGCCGCAGGACACGCCGATTCCGTTCTGGCAGCAGGCGCTGTGGTTCCTGCGCGAATCGGGATACAAGGAAGGCTCGGCGGTAGGCGCGTATCAGCAGTGCGAGCCGGGTTCGCACGCGACCAACTGGATCTTCTACGCGTGCGCGAAGAATTCGGCGGGCCGATATCTCGACTACTTCGGACGCGGCGCGAAACAGTTGTCATGGAACTACAACTTCGGGCCGTTCTCGCAGGCGCTCTACAACGATCCCGCCATCCTGCTCGACGATCCGGGCCGCGTCGCCGATACGTGGCTGAACTTCGCGTCGGCGATCTGGTTCGCGGTGACGCCGCAAACGCCCAAACCGCCGATGACCTGGGCCATCGACGGCACGTGGAAGCCGAACGCCGTCGATCTCGGCAACAACATGAAGCCGGGCTTCGGCGCGACGGTGTTCATCATCAACGGCGGCATCGAATGCGGCAAAGGCGGCGCGGAGCTGCCGCAGGTCACCAACCGCATCAACGCGTACAAGGAGATTGCGCGCGAACTCGGCGTCGCGATTCCGCCCGACGAACCGCTCGGCTGCGCCAACATGCGCGGCTTCAACGAAGGCTCGGCGGCAGCGCTCAAGACCTATCTGGACAAGGATTATTCGTGGGCCAACGGCAAGCCCGTGACCGGATGCAAGCTCGTCGATTACGGCATGCCCTTCTCGCTCGTCAATCCGGGCGATTACAAGGCCTGCACGGACTACTTCTTCCGCGGCAAGGTCGAATACAACGGACAGATCGTGATCGACAACACGAAGTGAACGCGCCGCATCGCGCGATGAAGCGGCCGCTAACGCACGGCGCGATAGCGGTCCGCGAGCCTCTTCACGCGCGCCACGTACGCCTGCGTCTCGGCATAAGGCGGCACGCCGACGTAACGCGCGACCGCCGCCTCGCCGCTGTTGTACGCAGCAAGCGTCAGGTCGATGTCGCCGCCGAAACGCCGCAGCAGCCACGCGAGATAGCGCACGCCGCCGCGGATGTTCTGCGCCGCGTCGAACGGATCGCCGACGTCGAAGCGCGCCGCCGTCGCGGGCATCAGTTGCATGAGTCCTTGCGCGCCCTTGCGCGAAATGGCGTCGGCGCGATACCCCGATTCCGCGTGGATCACGGCTCGCACCAGCGCGCGATCCACGCCGAACGACGCCGCCGCCGCATCGATCTCGCGTCCGTACGAACGCGTGTCGAGCGAAAGCGCGGCGACGTTCACGTCTGCGGCGGGCTCGCACAGATTGCAGGTCTCGATGAAATGCAGCTCGATCACCGATACGCTCGCCGCGACGCCTTCCGGCTTGCGCGTGAGATAGTGCCGCACGCCATCCTCGATGTAGCTGTAGATGCGCGTCGTGGCTTCGCGCCGCCGCAACGCCACGGGACGCGGTATCGCAGCCGAAGACGCGCTGCCGGACGACGGCGCGGGCTCGCGCCAGTTCATCGTCAGGCGGCTGCATCGCGCGTGTTCGATGCGCTCGCTGACGTAGCTCACCGTGTTGTCGTCGGACTCGCAGCGGAGCATGGTCGCCGCGTGCGCGTGACAGGCGCACATCGCGCACGCGAGCAGACACGCTCGAATCGTGCCGCGCGCTGTTTCAAGCGGGCCGTTGTGACGCGCGCGCTTTTGTGCTTCCATGAATGCACGTTCCCTCGTCCTCGCCGGTCCGCCATGAGCACCATTCCTCGTTTCGATGCCGCATGGAAAACGTGGCTCGATGAAAACATTCTTCGCGGATGCACGCATCAATCGCTGATCGATGCCATGGTCGCCGCCGCGTTTCATCCGAACACCGCGCGGCTGATTCTCGCGCGCCATCTCGCGGGCGAAGCGTTCGACCTGCCCGACAGCGCCGCGCCGCACGATGACTCCGGCTACCTCTACGGCACGCCGATGCTGCCGCCCGAACGCGTGCTCACCGCCAGCGACTGCGAAGCGCCCAAACTCTTCAGCGCCGGGCAACCGGTCGTCGCGCTGTTCGCCGATGTCCTCACGCACGACGAATGCGACCGGCTCATCGAAATCGGCCGCGCGCGCGTGCAACGCTCGTCCGTCGTCGATCCGGATTCGGGCAACGAGATCACCATCGATGCGCGCAAGAGCGAAGGCGCGTTCGTCGATGCATCGACGGACGCGCTCGTGAGCACCATCGACCGGAGGCTCGCGGAACTGTTCCGGCAGCCCGTCGAAAACGGCGAGGATCTGCATATCCTTCGCTACGACGTCGGCGGGGAATATCGTCCGCATTTCGATTATTTCCCCGAGGAGCAGGCGGGCGGCCGGCATCACATGCAGCGCGGCGGGCAGCGCGTGGCGACCGTCATCCTGTATCTCAACGAAGTCGCGCGCGGCGGCGACACGACGTTTCCGGCCGTCGGACTCGCCATTCATCCGCGGCGCGGTTGCGCGCTCTATTTCGAGTATGTCAACGCGCTCGGCCAGAGCGATCCGAAAACGCTGCACGCCGGCACGCCCGTCGAACAAGGCGAAAAATGGATCGCGACGAAATGGATCCGGCGCGGACGGTTTCGCGCGGAGAACTGAACGCATCGCGCAGGACGTTTCGCCCCGCGCGATGCGCCTCTCAGGTTCCCGGGCTCACTTGCAGGGTCCGATCTTTTCCCACGCGCCGTCGGAGTTCGTCGCCGGATCGACATTCGCCGACCACCACTTGTTGCGATAGTTCATGCCGTTGTAGCTCACGCTCGTGCCGGCGTTCGCGTAGGTCTTGCTCGCGCTCCACGGCGCCGCGCACGCCAGCGACGCCTGCCCCGAGCACGTGCCCAGGTCCTGCCACGCCTTGCCGTTGCCCGAGTTCGTCGCCGGGTTGTCGCCGTTCTCCCAGCGCGCGCTGTAGTTGCGTCCGTTGGCGGAGACCTGTTCCTTCGGCTTGTAGATCGTGCCCGCCTGCCACGGTACCGCGCATGTGCCGCCCGCACTCGGCGATGGTGTGGGTGTTGGCGCGGGTGACGGAGGTTTCGGCGTGGGCGCGGGTGTTGGAGCGGGCGTGGGTGTCGGTGTCGGTGTCGGTGTCGGTGTCGGAGATGGCGTCGGTGTCGGCGCGGGAGCGGGCGTCGGCCCTGCCGAGCCGGTGTAGTCCATCACGAAGTTGTAGTCCGTCGGACCATTGACGTAAATGCGATTCGCCGACGGCTCCTTCTGCGGCACGATGTTGCCGTTGTTGTCGATCAAACCGACATGCACGCGCTTGGACTGATCGTTGATGGCCGAGGCCATCGCATACATCCAGTCGGCGGCGTTCGTGGTCTGCGCCGTCACGGTGTAGCTGATCGATTCCAGATCGTGGCCGTCCGGATCGAATACGCGCAAGGTGATCTTCATGCCGGCGGGCTGGCTCTGCGCGGTCGTCGGCACGGGACGCAACTCGCGCCACGTCGACTTGACCCCGTTGATGACCACGTCCGTGCACGCGTAGAACGCCTCCGCGCTGTCGTTGCGCTGCCAGATCACGTAGATGATGCGCTTGCCCGTCTTTCCCGCCGGCAGCTTGCACTGCATCTTGTAGCGCCCGTTTTCCAGCGTGACCGTGTTGATTTCGCAAAACGGCTTGCTGTCGATATCGGACCATTTCAGCGGCTGGTTGAAATCGTAGCCGTCGTTCGTCATGTAGAACTGAAAGTAGCGCGTGACGTGCGCGGCCGTTGCATTCCAGACGAACGTGAAGTTGCCGCTCAGGTCGGCGGAGATCGAGGTCGCCGGCCAGTCGTTGCGAGCGAGATCCAGTCCGTAGTAATTCGTCTTGCCGCCGCTGCACAGATGCCCGTCCGGCACGAACGCCTTGTGATCGCCGTTGGGCAACTGGTTGACGCCCGCCCAGTCATACAGGAACGCCGGCCCCGCGACGGCCACCGCCGCCTGGCACGCGGCGGACTTCGGATTTTCCGGCCCTTCGAGATAGCACGAATACACGCGGCTCAACGGAGTCTCGAGCGTTCCGTGCGCCGATACGGCACATGGAATGGCAAGGGGAACCAGCACCAGAAACACGTTGCGCCTGACTGCGAGCATGAATGCCTCCTTCTTGTTGTTCGTCGATGCGCATTTCGAAAAAAGTGTCGAGACTGCGGCATATTTATTTCGAATTACTAACTTGTTCTCACGGAGCCCGGTTCGGTTGCCTTCCATTCTAGTAGCTGCATGAAGGAGGAGTTAGCACGAAGATGGAGAGACGGACCGTCATCGACTCGCGCGGCGCATCAGTCGCGCGACGTTTGTCCGCTGCCTGTTCGTCGCAAACAATGCGCGTCCGGCCGATCGTTGAAGATTCCGATACGTGCGCGCGATGACCGGCGAGGCGCTGACTTAGAATGCATATCGGACAACGCCTTGTCCCGCCGCATCGCCATTCATTCCGAGAGCAGACCGTCGACATGATCATCCGCCCCAAGCTCCACTGGTTCCGGCTGCTGTTCGCGTGGCGCGGCTCCGTGCTGCCGCAACTGCTGCCGCGCCTTGCGCTGATCTTCGCGCTCTCGGTGACCGCGATCTTCATGCACGATCACATGCGCCACTATCCGATCGGCCTCGGCACGCCGCCGTTCGCGCTCGTGGGTATCGCGCTCGCCGTGTTTCTCGGGTTTCGCAATGGCGCGAGTTACGAGCGCTGGTGGGAAGGCCGCAAGCTGTGGGGCGCGTTGCTCAATACGTCGCGCGCGCTCGCGCAACAGGTGCTGTCGCTGCCGGAGCCGCGCGACCGCGCTCAGTCTCGTCGTTTCCTCGCGGCACTCGGCGGATTGGCGCATGCGCTTCGACATCAGTTGCGCTGCACCGACGCGCTGTCCGATCTCGCTTCGCGACTGCCATCGGACTTGCACGCGCGCGTCGCGGCGGCGAAGTATCGGCCCGCGCTGATCCTGCTCTGGCTTGGCGAATGGGCCGCTGAACGCAGGCGCGAAGGCGCGCTCGACGGCTATGCGCTGCTCGCGATCCAGCACAATCTGAACGCGCTTTCCGATGTGATCGGCGGATGCGAGCGCATCGCGGCCACGCCGCTGCCGTTTTCCTACTCGGTGATGATCCATCGCACGATCTATCTCTTCTGCGTGATGCTGCCGTTCGGTCTCGTCGATGGCGCCGGCTTGCTCACGCCGCTCTTCGCGCTGCTCGTCGCGTATGCGTTCATGGCGCTGGAAGCGATCGCCGCGCAGATCGAAGATCCGTTCGGCCTCGAAGAAAACGACCTCGCGCTGAACGCGATGTGCGAGAGCATCGAAATCGCGCTGCATGACATGGCGGCCGATCCGGACTTCCCTCTCGCGCCGAAACCGTTCGCGCCGCATCGCGATTTCATCCTCGACTGAAATCGATCGAACGCCTGCCTTCGGGCATTCCAAGTTCGTCGAATGCAGCCTTTCACAAAACGGCACAGTTAGTTTCGTCGTAGCGGATGCTGTGCGCGCACGACTTCCTTCATAATCGTTCCCGACTCATCCTGGAGAAATCGTTTTGAAACTGTTCTACAAAGCAGGCGCCTGTTCCCTCGCATCGCACATCGCTCTCGAAGAATCGGGGCTGCCTTACGAAATCGAAGCGGTCGATCTCAAGACCAAGGTCACCGCGAGCGGCGCGGACTTCAGCAAGATCACCGCAAAGGGCTACGTGCCCGCCCTGCTGCTCGACACCGGCGAAGTGCTGACCGAAGGCCCCGCAATCCTGCAGTACATCGCCGACCAGGTTCCGGCGAAGCATCTCGCGCCGCTCAACGACGGCATGGCGCGTTATCGCCTGCAAAGCTGGCTGACGTTCATCGGCACGGAACTGCACGCTAATTTCACGCCGTTCTTCTATCCGACGTCGGGCAGCGACTGGAAAGCCACCGCGATGGCCAAGCTCCAGCACCGTCTCACCTACGTCGCGCAACATATCGACGACAAGCAGTTCCTGCTCGGCAACGAATTCAGCATCGGCGATGCTTATCTCTTCACCGTGCTCGGCTGGGCGAAGCACATCGATCTCGACCTCGGCAAGTGGCCGGCGCTCGTCGCGTATCAGGAGCGCGTCGGCGCGCGTCCGGGCGTGCAGGCGGCGATGAAATCGGAAGGCCTGATCTGAGCGATCGGCATTCCTGAAATGGCAAACGGCCCTTCGATGAAGGGCCGTTTCTTTTTGCAGCAGCGAATCAGGCGAGCATCAATCGCGCACGCAATCGACGAAATACTCGATACGCCCGTTGATCATCTCGCCGACGAGCCCGTGAATATCCGTGTGGAAGCCCGGGAAGCGCTCGTTGAACTCGCGCGCGAAACGCAGATAATCGACGATCGTGCGGTTAAAACGCTCGCCCGGAATCAGCAACGGAATGCCCGGCGGATACGGCGTAAGCAGAATCGACGTGACGCGGCCTTCGAGTTCGTCGATGGGCACGCGGTCGATCTCGCGGTGCGCGAGCTTTGCGAATGCATCGGACGGTTTCATCGCCGGCTCCATGCTCGACAGATACATCTCCGTCGTCAGACGCGCGATGTTGTTCGCGCGATAGACGCTGTGAATCTGCTCGCACAGATCGCGCAAGCCGATGCGCTCATACGAAGGATGCTGCGCGACGAACTCCGGCAGCACGCGCCACAGCGGCTGGTTGTTGTCGTAGTCGTCCTTGAACTGCTGAAGCTCGGTGACCATCGAGTTCCAGCGGCCCTTCGTGATGCCGATCGTGAACATGATGAAGAACGAGTAAAGCCCCGTCTTCTCCACGATGATGCCGTGCTCCGCCAGATACTTCGTGACGATCGCGGCCGGAATGCCGGCCTCGCCGAATTCGCCGTCCACGTCGAGTCCCGGCGTGATGATCGTCGCCTTGATCGGATCGAGCATGTTGAAGTTTTCGGCGAGCGCGCCGAAGCCGTGCCAGCGGTCGTTCGGCTTCAGCATCCAGTCCTCGCGGTCGCCGATACCCTCTTCCGCCAGCGCGTCCGGGCCCCAGACCTTGAAGAACCAGTCGTCGCCGTATTCGGCATCGACCTTGCGCATCGCGCGGCGGAAGTCGAGCGCTTCGGCGATCGATTCCTCCACGAGCGCCTCGCCGCCCGGCGCTTCCATCATCGCCGCGGCGACGTCGCACGACGCGATGATCGCGTATTGCGGCGACGTCGACGTATGCATCAGATACGCCTCGTTGAAACGATGGCGGTCGAACGTGCTGTTCTCGCTGTCCTGCACGAGAATCTGCGATGCCTGCGAAATGCCGGCGAGCAGCTTGTGCGTGGAATGTGTCGCGAACACGAGCGCGCCCGTGCGCGGACGGCCGGCGCCGATCGCGTGCATGTCCTGATAGAACGCGTGGAACTCGGCGTGCGGCAGCCAGGCTTCGTCGAAGTGCAGCGTGTCGAGCATGTCGCCGAGCAGATCCTTGATCATCTCGACGTTGTAGATCACGCCGTCATACGTGCTCTGCGTGATCGTCAGAATGCGCGGCTTGACCTTCGGGTTCTTCGCGAGCGCCTCGCGCGCGAACGGATTCGCCTCGATCTTCTTGCGGATGTTCTCCGGCTTGAACTCGTCGCGCGGAATCGGCCCGATGATGCCGAAGTTGTTGCGCGTCGGCGTGAGGAACACGGGGATCGCGCCGGTCATCGTGATCGCGTGCAGGATCGACTTGTGGCAGTTGCGGTCCACGAGCACGATATCGCCCGGCGCCACGGTGGCGTGCCACACGATCTTGTTCGACGTGGACGTGCCGTTGGTCACGAAAAAGAGATGATCCGCGCCGAAGATGCGCGCCGCGTTGCGCTCCGACGCCGCGACCGGCCCGGTGTGATCGAGCAACTGGCCGAGTTCCTCGACCGCGTTGCAGACGTCCGCGCGCAGCATGTTTTCGCCGAAGAACTGGTGGAACATCTGTCCCAGCGGATTCTTCAGGAACGCGACGCCGCCCGAGTGGCCCGGGCAGTGCCACGAATACGAACCTTCGTCCGCGTACTGGACGAGTTCCTTGAAGAACGGCGGCGCGAGCGCATCGAGATACACCTTCGCTTCACGAATCACGTGACGCGCGACGAACTCCGGCGTGTCCTCGAACATGTGGATGAAGCCGTGCAGCTCGCGCAGGATGTCGTTCGGCAAGTGGCGCGAGGTGCGCGTTTCGCCGTACAGGAAGATGGGAATGTCGGCGTTGCGGCGGCGCACGGCGTTGATGAACGCACGCAGCGCGACGATCGCCGATGCCAGCTCCAGCGTGTCGCCTTCCACGACGACATTGTCCGCGTAGGGCAGCAGCTCGTCGTCATCGATCGACAGGATGAAGCACGACGCGCGGCTCGACTGCTGCGCGAACGCAGCGAGGTCGCCGTAGCTCGTCAGGCCGAGCACTTCGGCGCCTTCTTTCTCGATCGCCTCGGCGAGCGCCCGGATGCCGGAACCCGAGATGTTCTCGGAACGAAAGTCTTCGTCGATGATGACGACGGGGAAGCGGAACTTCATGAGGCGATTCTCCAAATGGAACGACCGCCGCCCGAGAAGCAATCCCGGAGCCAGCGGTCCTTCGACAAGCGTGTGCCGTGTGCGTTTCGGTCAGCGGCGATAATCAGGTTTTCGGCAGCGTCACGCCGTGCTGCCCTTGATACTTCCCGCCGCGATCCGCGTACGACGTTTCGCACATTTCATCGCTTTCGAAGAACAAGACTTGGGCGACGCCCTCGTTTGCGTAGATTTTGGCAGGCAAAGGTGTCGTATTCGAGAATTCGAGCGTCACGTACCCTTCCCACTCCGGCTCGAACGGCGTGACGTTCACGATGATCCCGCAGCGCGCATACGTCGATTTGCCGAGACACACGGTCAGGCACGAGCGCGGAATGCGGAAATACTCGACCGTGCGCGCGAGCGCGAAAGAATTCGGCGGAATGATGCAGACGTCGCCCTTGAAGTCGACGAACGATTTCTCGTCGAAGGCTTTCGGATCGACGATCGTGGAATTGATGTTCGTGAAGATCTTGAATTCGTCGGCGACGCGGATGTCGTAGCCGTAGCTCGACGTGCCGTAGCTCACGATCTTGCGGCCGTCCTCGGTCACGCGCACCTGATCGCGCACGAACGGCTCGATCATTCGGTGCTCTTCGGCCATGCGGCGAATCCACTTGTCGGACTTGATGCTCATAGGGACGCTACTCAACGGTGAACGGCTCGGGTCTCGCGACCGCCGCCTGCGGTGAAACGGGGCAAGGTCTCCGGCGGCGATGCGCGCCGCGCGGGCCCAACGAAAGCGCGTATTTTACGCGATCGGGCGGGCGCGGCGCCTAGCGGCGAATCACGCCGCAGGCGAGCGCCGGACCCACGTTGTGCGGCGCGCTCGCGTACGGGTCCACAGCTTCGCGATGCAGCATGATCGCGCGCGAGATGACCGAGCGCACGCCGTCGAGCGAGACATCGGTCGCGACGATGAAGCCCGTCGCCGCGCCGGTCGCGTCCGCGTGGATATTGCCGAGTTCGCCTTCGACGCGCGAGGTCGCCTTTCTGCGCTCGGAAGGCAGCGCGAACACCGGGCTCGCATCCTCTCCGTTGACGGCGATGCAGTCGCCGCGCTCGTGAACGGTCAGCGCATGGTCGCTGTTCGGGGGCATGTCGGTCAGGCTGTAGGAAACCTGCACGCCGTCGGCGCGTTCGATCAGCGTGACGGTGCCGCGCGTGGTGTTGCCGGGCGTCGGTTGCAATACCGCGTCCGCGCGCTTTTCGTGATTCTGAAAGATGAGGCCGCAACCGCTCAGCATGACGCTGCAAGCGGCCGTCGCGATCAATGCGTGGAGCGCCCTCCCGTCGAATCTGTGTTCCATGCGATCCTCTCGGCGGCCCGCCGACGCACCGTGCGTCAGCGCTGCCGCGCATCGAAGGCGACATGATACCGCGAGCCGCATTGCACAAGGCTCGCGGAGATTCGATCGTATGCTCGAAATCAGGTGTTCTGCACGACGATGCTCGGAAACCTGGAGGTCATGTCGCGCTGACGCTCGGCGATCGAGATCGCGACGCGGCGCGCGATCGCGCGATACGTCTCCGCGATCCGGCTCTCCGGCTGCGACACGACGCTCGGCTGGCCCGCATCGGTGCGCTCGCGAATGGAGATATCGAGCGGCAACTGGCCGAGAATCTCGACGCCGTATTCCTTCGCCATGCGCTCGCCGCCGCCCGCGCCGAAGATGTGCTCTTCGTGGCCGCAATTCGAGCAGATATGCGTGCTCATGTTCTCGACGATACCGAGAATCGGAATGCCGACCTTCTCGAACATCTTCAAGCCCTTCTTCGCGTCGAGCAGCGCGATGTCCTGCGGCGTCGTGACGATCACCGCGCCCGTCACCGGCACCTTCTGCGACAGCGTGAGCTGAATGTCGCCCGTGCCCGGCGGCATGTCGACGACGAGATAGTCGAGGTCCTTCCAGTTGGTCTGCCGCAGCAACTGCTCGAGCGCCGACGTCACCATCGGGCCGCGCCACACCATCGGATTGTCCTGCTCGATCAGAAAGCCGATGGAATTCGCCTGGATGCCGTGGCCTTCGAGCGGGTTCATCGTCTGATTGTCGGGCGATTCGGGCCGGCCGGTGATGCCGAGCATCATCGGCAGCGAGGGGCCGTAGATGTCCGCGTCGAGCATGCCGACCGACGCGCCCTCCGCCGCGAGCGCGAGCGCGAGATTCGCGGCCGTCGTGCTCTTGCCGACGCCGCCCTTGCCCGATGCCACCGCGATGATGTTCTTGACGTTCGGCAGCAGCTTCACGCCGCGCTGCACCGCGTGAGCGACGACCTGCGACGACACGTCCACCGTCACGTTCGCGACGCCAGGCACCTGACGCAGCGCGTCCTGCACCTGCTCGCGGATCGCGCCGAACTGCGTTTTTGCCGGATAGCCGAGCACGACGCTCACCGCGACGTTCGCGCCATCGACGGACACGTTGCGAATGCTCTTCGTATCGACGAACTTGCGGTTGGTGTTGGGATCGGTCAGTGTGGCGAGTGCGGTGTCGATCTTCGCGCGGTCAATGCTCATCGAAACTCCATGGAACAGTTGTTGCTTACGCCCTGCGGCGCGCAACAACAAACTGAAGAAATTGAAAGTGTTTGTTAGCGCCGTTGCGCGTGACGCGCGGACACTGCACTATCCCGCTGCAAATCTTTCCGGGGACGCATCGCATCGGGCAGCCGGACGCCTTTCTCATTATTGTAGAGGCTCGCCCGGAGGCTCGTCCGAAGACCCTTTCGCACTGTCGGCGCTGCTCGCGCCGAAACGCTTGTCGATTCAAGGAGATTAAGATGAACACCAAATTCTTCACCCGTCTTTCCGTGTTCGCCGTAGCCGGCGCACTCGTTGCAGGCTGCGCCTCGCAGCAAGGCACCGACACGGCGGTCGGCACGGGCGTCGGCGCCGCGACCGGCGCAGGCATCGGCGCGATTTTCGGCGGCGGCAAGGGCGCGGCGATCGGCGCGGCCACGGGCGCGGCCGTGGGCGGCATCACCGGCTACAACTGGCAGTCGATCAAGAACAAGATTTCGGGCGATTCGAAGGGCACGGGCACGCAAGTGACCGAGCAGCAGGACGGCTCGCTCAAGGTGAACATTCCCAACTCGATTTCGTTCGACACGAACAGCTACGCGATCAAGCCGTCGTTCGATCCGGTGCTGAATTCCGTCACGCAGACGATGCAGCAGCATCCGGAGCTGGTGGCGAGCGTCGTCGGCCATACGGACAACACGGGCCAGCCGGCTTACAACCAGACGCTGTCGCAGAATCGCGCGCAGAGCGTGGCCTCGTACGTCGCGACGCATGGCGTTCCGGCGCAGCGTCTGACGGCATCGGGCATGGGCCAGAACCAGCCGATCGCGGACAATTCGACTGAAGCCGGCCGCGCGCAGAATCGTCGCGTGGAAATCTATCTGCGCGCGACCGCGCAGCCGGGTCAGGTTCAGTAAAGCGATTGATTTAAAAGGAGAATGCGCCGTCGCGAAAGCGGCGGCGGGACGGTGGATGTTGTGGCGTCCGGGCGTCTGAAAAAAATTTGAAACTTGGACACGGCGCCGCTGTCTGTCTCTACGGTAGGTGGATGGCGAGGCCATCACCTGCCATTCTCCTCTTGTCGTTGTTGCTCCGGGGCCCGATTGGACCCCGGTTTTTTTTGGGCGCTCGATTTTTCAGGCGATGGAAATCTTCAGCCGCTTGCCGAGCGTCCGGAACGCCGCTTCGATCGCTTCGATTTTCGACGAATGACGCGGATCGAGCAGGCGATCCACCTGCGGCATGTGAACGTTCAGCCGTCGCGCGAGTTCGGATTTGCGCACGCCCTGGCGGATCATTTCGTTCTGAAGCAGCACTTTCGACACGACGAGCGCCGGCAAGGTAACGACCGGTTGGCCCTGCTTCGCCTTCGAGGGCATCGGGACTTCGCGCTTTTCGTCGAAATATGCCTCGATGGCGGTCTCGAGCGCATCGAGCGCGTTCAAGAGCGCCTCGTCCTCGTCGTCGCCCACTGAGAGTGCTTCCGGAATATCCGGGAACGTGACGAGATAGGTGTTGTTCGTGTCTGGTTCCAGATTGACTGGATAGGACAGCATGGTGGTGGATTCTCCAAGGAACATAGCGACCCCGCTCATTTCAATCCAAGTTGCTTCTTGATTTGCGCCATCAGTCCCGTGCCGATTTCCTTGCTGCCGTGATCGGGAAAGATGCTGATCTTGCCATTGAGCGTCAGGCGAAAATGGCTGCCTTTTCCGGCCTTGATTTCCACGCCTTGATCGCGCAGCCATTTTCTGAACTCGCTGTACTTCGTACACATCGCCCTCCAACGCTGACTCGGAGAGCAAAAAATACAACACCAATGTTATATTCTGCTAAGCAGAAAATGCAACTTATTTGATGTATTTTGTATTTGCGCACAAGCAGGTATCCGGGCGCTGAGTCCGATCTTCCAATGGCGCTCCACCCGGCCTCCTCCCCCGCCCTGCTAAAATCAAAATCCGCTTTTTCCCCAACCGCCAGCACTCCCACACGGGCCGCGCCTTTATGTCAGCACCGATTTCAGCCACTGCCACCGCCGCGCCTGTCGCTTCCCTCGACGAAAGCGGCCGCCGCCAGATCCTCGTCACGTCCGCGTTGCCGTATGCGAACGGTCAGATTCATATCGGCCACATGGTCGAGTACATTCAGACGGATATCTGGGTTCGGACGCTGCGAATGCATGGCCACGAGGTCTACTACGTCGGCGCCGACGACACCCACGGCACGCCCATCATGCTGCGCGCCGAAAAGGAAGGCATCACGCCGAAACAACTGATCGAGCGTGTGTGGAAAGAGCACAAGCGTGATTTCGACAGCTTCGGCATCTCGTTCGACAACTACTATTCGACCGATGCCGAGGAAAATCGCGAACTCTCCGAATCGGTTTATCTCGCGCTGAAGGAAGCCGGGCTGATCGAGGCGCGCGACATCGAGCAAGCCTACGATCCGGTCAGGGAAATGTTCCTGCCGGACCGCTTCATCAAGGGCCAGTGCCCGAAATGCGGCGCGAAAGATCAATACGGCGACAATTGCGAAGTCTGCGGCTCGACCTATCTGCCGACCGAGCTCATCAACCCGTATTCGGTCGTGTCGGGCGCGACGCCCATCCGCAAGACGTCGACGCACTATTTCTTCAAGCTCTCCGATCCGCGCTGCGAAACGTTCCTGCGCGGCTGGGTGAGCGGCCTCGCGCAGCCCGAAGCCATCAACAAGATGCGCGAATGGCTCGGCGACAAGGGCGAAGCCAAACTCGCCGACTGGGACATCTCGCGCGACTCGCCCTACTTCGGCTTCGAGATTCCGGGCGCGCCGGGCAAGTACTTCTACGTCTGGGTCGATGCGCCGGTCGGCTATTACGCGAGCTTCAAGAATCTCGCGAATCGCATCGGCGTGAATTTCGACGAATGGGTGAAGCCGGGCGCGACGGCCGAGCAGTATCACTTCATCGGCAAGGACATTCTGTATTTCCACACGCTGTTCTGGCCGGCGATGCTCGAATTCTCCGGCCATCGCACGCCGACCAACGTCTTCGCGCACGGCTTTCTGACCGTCGACGGCGCGAAGATGTCGAAGTCGCGCGGCACCTTCATCACCGCGCAAAGTGTGATCGACACGGGCCTCAATCCCGAGTGGCTGCGCTACTACTTCGCGGCGAAGCTCAATAGCACGATGGAAGACATCGACCTGAATCTCGAAGACTTCCAGGCGCGCGTGAACAGCGATCTCGTCGGCAAATACGTGAACATCGCGAGCCGCGCGGCGGGTTTCCTCATCAAGCGTTTCGACGGCCGGGTGCAGGACAGCGCGATGCATCATCCGCTCGTCGCGCAATTGCGCGCGGCGATTCCGCAGATCGCCGGCTTCTACGAATCGCGCGAGTACGGCCGCGCGTTGCGCACGACCATGGAACTCGCCGACGCCGTCAACGCCTACGTCGATTCCGCGAAGCCGTGGGATCAGGCGAAGGACCCGGCGAACGCCGTCGCGCTGCACGAAACGTGCAGTGTGAGCCTCGAAGTGTTCCGTTTGTTGTCGCTCGCGCTGAAGCCGGTGCTGCCGAAGCTCGCGGAATCGGTCGAAGCGTTCCTCGGCATCGCGCCGCTCGTCTGGGCCGATGCCGCGAAGCCGCTGTCGTCGGCCAGTGCGATCAACGCGTACAAGCATCTGACGACGCGCGTCGATCCGAAGCAGATCGAGGCTCTGCTGGCCGCGAATCGCGAATCGCTCGCGCCGGCTGCGGAAACGGCTGCCGCCGCTCCGGCCAAGGTTGCCGCGAAGAAAGAGGAAGAAACCGGCGTCATTTCCATCGACGATTTCGCGAAGGTCGATCTGCGCATCGCGAAGATCGTCGATTGCAAGGCGGTCGAAGGCTCCGACAAGCTCTTGCAACTGACGCTCGACGTCGGCGAGGACAAGACGCGCAACGTGTTCTCGGGCATCAAGTCGGCGTATCAGCCGCAGGATCTGATCGGCAAGCTCACCGTGATGGTCGTGAACCTCGCGCCGCGCAAGATGAAGTTCGGGCTGTCGGAAGGGATGGTGCTGGCGGCGTCGGCGACGGACGAGAAGGCTGAACCGGGGCTCTACATTCTCGAGCCGCACAGCGGCGCGAAGCCGGGCATGCGGGTGAAGTAAGCGGCTTCGAGCAACAGGAAGGGCACGCGATTCGCGTGCCCTTTTTTCAATCCGGCTCCGGCGCGGACGTATCGGCCGCCGACGCGCCCTTCGGCGCCGACGCCGAATCCGCCGCCGAAGCCCGCGCCGCCGACGAAGACGACGCCCACAGCCGCGCCCACGAATTGAACCGCCGCGTGTAGGACAGATCGACGCCCTGATACGTGCCGCCATACGCCGTCACGGCCCAGTAGCGCGAGAGGTTCAGCGTCGCCTTGACCGCGTTGCTCGCCGATTGCAAACCTTGCTCATAGCCGATCACGAGCCGCTCGTTGATCGCCTTCGACAGCAGCACGACCTGCGGATCGGTCAGGCCCACTTCGCTCGAACCGACGGTGAACTCGTCCAGCCCGACCGTCTGCGCGATCTTCGCCCCGCCCTTGCTGCCGAGCAGCGCGAGCGCGCTCGTCATCGCGCTCTGCTGGCCGACGTTGTTGCCCTGATCCGTGCCGTGGCCGAACAGCAGCCACGAGAGCTTTTCGTTGTCGGGCACGCTCGGCTCGGAGATCAGCTTGGCGACCGGCGCCTGCACCGTGCCCGTCACCTGAACGCCCGCTTCGACTTCCTGATTGCGCCGCATCGCCAGAATGTTGAGGCCCGGATTCGCCACCGGCCCGTTGAACGTGAAAAAGCCGTTCTCGATATTCAGCTTGCGCCCGAAGGCGGTGTACGACGAACCCGGCGTCGTCACGCGCACGTTGCCGACCGCGCGCAGCGGCATGTTCGGCGCGCTCATCGCGGTGATCGTGCCCGCGAGCCCGAGATCGGCACCCGCGCCCTTGAAGCGGAAATGATCGCCGAGATTGATCGCGATATTCGCGCGCGGCGTGAACGGCCCGACCGGCTTCTCCGTCGCCGCCGTGATCGGCTGGTTGCCGCCCTTGATCGTGCCGTCCGGGCGCTCGATCACGACATCGTCGCCGAGCGAAGGCGCGGAAGATTCCGGCAGATCGATGAGCGCGTGATCGACGGTGAACTTGCCGTCGATCGCCATGCCGCCCTGCAAACCCGCGTTGGCGATGGTCGCGCTGCCCGAAAGCATCAGTTCGCGGTCCGGCGACGCGAACAGCTCCAGCTTGTCGGCGATGATGCTCGCGGTCAGATCGGGCTGCTGCTGGTCGAGCCGCACCTTGCCGGTCGCGCGCAGCGTGCCGCTCGCGCCGTGAAACTCCACGCGCTGAAAGTCGACCAGATTCTCCGAGAGCGCGATGCGAATGATGCCGTCCTTCAGTTGCACGCCCTGATCGACGACCGTCGCGGAGAGGTTGTCGCCGGTGAGCGTGCCCGACACGTTCGGCTTCGCGACGATCCCCGCGATCACGAGCTTGAGCGCGATCTTGCCGCCGAGCAGATAGTTCGCGCCGAGCAGCCCGCCTGTCGTGCGCAGTTCGGGAATGTTCGCGTCGATCCCGCCGGTGAGCGGCGCGTTGTCGTCGAGCGTGAGCATGCCGTCGCGATTCACGAGCGGCGTGTGCACGTTCGCGTCGATCACGCCGATGCGGTTCGCCTGCGCATGCAGCGACGCGTTCAGCCGATTGCCGCCGGTGAAGTCCGCGCGGGCCGCGATATCGGTGATGCCGAGCGCGGAGAGGCCGCGCGTGCCGTCGATCGTCACGTCGCCGCCACGGCGCTTGATCTGCGCGTAGCCCGTCGCGGTCGCGCCGAGCGAGAAGTTCCAGTCGCCGTCGAAGACGAGATCGGTGCGGATCGGCGGCTCCGCGCCCGTCATTTCCTGGCGCACGTCGAGCAGATGCGGCACGGAGAGGTTCGTGAGCGTGCCCGCCGATTGCAGACGGCCGTTTTCCATCGCGAACGACTTCAGGTTCAGCACCGCGCCTTCCGCGACGAGCCGCGTCGCGCCGAGCACGAGGCGCTTCGGGCCGTAACTCACCGTCAGCGGCGATTCGAGATTCAGCGACGGCGTGCCCTTGTTCGAGAGCTTCGTGATCGCGCCGTCCCAGTGCGGGCCGTCGGGTGCATCGGTGAATTTGCCGTTGGCGCCGAGCGCGAGATTCACCGGCTGCCCGCGCACCTTGCCGGTCGCGGCGACGTCGAGCGTGTGATGCGCGCGCGTGCCGTTCAGGTTCGCGTCGAGGTTCGCGACTTCGATGCCTTCCGTGCTCGCGTCGCGCGCCTTCAACGTGAAGACGAGCGCGCCGTTCGCGCCATCGCGGATATCCGCGCGGCCTTCCGCATGGCCGACGCGGTTCGCGCCGAACACGACGCCGTCGGCCTGATAGTTCGCCGCGATATTCGGATGCGCGATCGAGCCGGTCAGATCGCCGTCCGCCTTCGCCGTGCCCGCGATGCCGAAGCCGAGCCGTTCGAGCGCGGGCGCGTCGATCTTGAAGCGCAGGCGGTCGCCGGGCGCGCCGAAGCTGCCGTTCAAATCGACGTCGTTGCCCGCCACCGACAGCGACGCCTTGCTCGGCAGAAGCCGCGTGCCCGCGACCTGCACCGTGCCCTCGCCGGTCATCGGCAAGTTGTCGTACATGCTGTCGCCGAGCTTGAACGTCGCTTTCGTCGTCAGCGTGGGCGCGAGTTGCCCCGATGCGGCCAGCGTGCCGTTCACGCGCGCTTCGATCACGCGAGGCGGCGCGGCGGGCTTTTTCGGCGCGCCTTTCTTGGCCGGCTCGGGCTTCGGCGCGATCAACTGTTGCTGCAACAGCAGCGGATTGAAGTCGACGATCTTCGCCTTCAGGTCGTAGCTCGAATTGGCGTCGTTCTTGAGGGCGCCGTTGAGTTCGACGCGGCCCTTGCCGACCGTGAGCTTCACGTCGTCGAGCAAGGTTTGCTTCGGATCGAGCTTCACTTTGGCCTGCGCGCGGATAGCCGCTTTCGGATCGTTGAGATCGGCGGTGATCGTCTGCGTGTCGCCCGCCAGGACGACGCCGATCGGCCCCGCGAAATCCGTCGGGCGCAGCGTCGGCTCGATCGCGTTCAGGTCGAGCTTCGCGACTTTCAGGTCGAACTTGCCCTTCCCGCCCGCGAGCGCGCCGCCGCCCGTCACGGTCGCGTTCTTCAACAGCCGCACGTTGAGATCGGTGATGCTTTGCTCGGACGCGTCGAGCCGCACGTTCGCGTGCGCGTCGATGAGCGGCAGCAGCTTTTTGTCGATGGAACCGGGCTTCGCGTTGACGATCGAGACCGGCCCGCTCACGACGAACGCCTTCGGGTCCGCGCCTTCTACCGGCTTCACTTCGGCGCGCACGGCCAGATCGGCCTCGGGCGCGCTCGGGCTGAAGGCCTGCGGATTCACGTGATCGAAGGTGACGAGCGCGGATTTGAGCGGCACGTCGGCGAACGGCAACGCTTCGACATGCGCCCGGCCGTTGAGCTTCATGCCGCTCGCGTCGACGTCGGCGATCAGGTCTTCCAGCGAGCCGGAAAGCCGCGCGCTCACGTTCACGGCTTCGTTGTTGACCTTTCCGGCGTAGCCCGCGTCGCCGGAAAGCGGGAACGGACGCGCGCCGCCATCGAGTTTCAGCGACGCCGTCACCGCGCCGAACGGCGTGTCGAGGCGCTGAACCGTCGCCTGGTGATGCTGCCCGTCGCTGCGGCCGTTGAACAGCAGCCGCGAGAATTCGGTCGTCGTCGCGCCTTGATGCAGGCGCAGTTTTTCGACGGCGAGATCGTTGATCGCGAGTTGAATCGGAATGCGCAAATCTTTCGGCAATTCCGTCTTCTTGCTCGGTTCGTTCGACGGCGCGATGCGGGCATCGACCGTCCCGACGTGCAAATAGTCGATCGTGAAGCGCAGCGGCTCGCGCGTGAGCGCCCAGCGGCCCGACACGCTGTCCACCGCGATATCCGTGCCCTTGCCGTCCTTCCAGTGCACGTCGCGCAGTTGCAGGCCGGTCGCGATCGCGCCGCCGTCCAGCTTGCCCGTCAACTGGCCCTTGAGCAGCGAGGTCGCCGCTTCCCACGCGTAGCGCGTGCCGCGCTCGGTCGTCAGGACATAGAACACGCCGCCGACCGTGAGCGCGGCGATCAGCACGACGACGAGCACGAGCGCGCCGACCCAGCGCGCGAGACGGCGCCAGCCGCTTTTGCGCGGCGGCGTCTTCTTCGCGCCGCCGTCGTCGCCGCCGTCGCCGCCGCCTTCGTTGCCGGGCGGCGGCGCTTCGGCGTCCGCTTGCTTCGTCGGTTCCGTCATGCCGGTTCGATTCCCTTCATCGTTCGCACGCGCATCAGAACGCGATGCCGAGCGTCAGATACGGCTTGATGCTCTTGTTCTTGAGTCCATACGCCACGTCGACGTTCACCGGGCCGACCGGGCTGCGCCAGCGCGCGCCGACGCCCACGCCGGGCTGAAACACGCGCTCGCCCCAGGTGTCGGTCGCGGTGCCGATGTCGAAGAACACCGCGCCGCCCCAGTCGTGCGTGAACCAGTGCTGATATTCGCTGCTGCCCGTCACCATGTATTTGGTCGGCAAAATCGAGCCCGACACATTGTTGCCGATACTCAGATAGCTGTAACCGCGCACCGAATTCGCGCCGCCCGCGCGGAACAGCAGCGACGCGGGCACGCCGCTCGACGGCCCGCTCGTGAACACGCCGCCGAATTCCGCGCGAAACACGAGCAGATCGTTCTTGCCGAGCGGCACGTATTGCAGCGCGTTGGTGTACAGGCGCGCGAACGTCTGATCGGACAGCGCGCCCTTGACGGCAAATCCCGCCTCCGCGCGGATGATGTTGCCGCGCCGCGGAAACAGCGGATCGTCGACGTCGCGGCGCACCCAGCTCCACGCGGGCACGAGCGCGCGCGCCGTCGACGGATTCGGCTCGTTCTGCGTCAGGCGGTCGTCGTAGAAAGTCAGCGAATACGTCGTGTCGATGTTCTGACGCGAGCGCGAACGCTGCACGCCGATGCGCCCGCTATAGATTTTCGTGCTGGAGACGTCGGTGATCGTGTAGGAGCCGAACACGGCGTTCACCCAGCCGTGCGAATCGGGCGGCATCGCCAGTTGCACGCGGCCGTACTGCTGCGTCTGGTCGAGCCGGCCGGAAATCGTGAACGGATACGCCTTTCCGAACGTGTCGAGATAGCTGTATGCGCCCTGGATGTGAAAACCCGTGTCCGTCGCGTAACCCACGCCGTAGCGGATGCTGTTGTACGGATACTCGCTCACCTTCACGTGCAGCGGCGTTTCGACCGGCTTGCTGACGTCGTTGTCCACGTCGATCGCCACGCTCGCGTAGTACGGCGTGTTCTGAATCTGACGCTGCAATTCGTTCACGCGCGCGACGTCGTACACCTCGCCGTCCTGGATCGGGTTCACGTGGTCGATGATCCACGCGGGATAGCGCTTCGGCCCGCTCACGTCGAGCTTGCCGAGCGTGAAGGTCGGACCGCTGTCGAAGGTCACGGAGAGATCGGCGAGATGCGCGCGCGGATTGATGCGCGCCTGCGAGCGCACGATCTTCGCGCCGAGATAACGCTTCGACTGCAGCGCCCTGAGCGCGGCGTTCTTCGCGTCGTCCCAGCCGCTTTGCGTGAAAGGATCGCCTTCGCTGACCGAAAAGGCGAAACGCGCGGCGTTCTCCTGCGCGACGTCCTCGGTGCTCACCGCGCCGGTGAACTGCAGTTGCACCGAGGCGACCTTGGTCCGCGGGCCGAGATCGACGCTCACCTTGACGCTGCGCTTGTCGTCTTCGGTGGTCACGTCGGTGCGCACGACCGGCGTGAAATAGCCTTCGGTCGCGACGAGATCGCGCACGTCCTTCGGCGTCGCGGTGACGAGGAACTGGAACTGGTCGTCGCTCACGTTGTCGCGCTTGGCGAAGCGGGCGATGTCGAGATTGTCCTTGAGCAGCTTCTTCACGCTGCGCGGCGCGTCGACGTCGACGTCGTACTTGGCGAATGCAGGCGCGGCGAAGCCGAACGCGACGAACGCGATGCACGCGACAATCAGGGCCGGCAAGCGCCGCGCGCCTGGCGATTTCACGCGCGACGCGCGCAGCGGATCAAACGAACGCCCCGCCAAACGTGACCTCCGGCATCGGGATGAGTGGGATTGAACGTAAAACGTGCAGCCGACGCGAAGCGGGCGCAGGCGCTATTTCACCACATCGGCATGCGCCGGCGCCGTAAAGCGGCCGCCCTCGCGCCGAGACGTGCGCCGTTGGACGGCGTAACGCCGGCCGGGTTCCGCGAAACCGGCACGCGCGTACGCCTTTCGCGACGCGAAACACCCGCGCGCCGATATGCGTTGCCGCCGCACGCTTGCGGTAAAATTGCGGCGCACGGGCGAAATGCGGGCTGCCGCGTTCGCCGACATCGTCAAAAGAGGCCTCGCGCCTCGTCCCCAACGGAAGCCGGATCATGTATCAGTCGGATATCACCCAGTTCATCAATCAGTTGAAAGAGCAAAAGCCGTCGCTGGAAGAAGAACAGCGCCGCGGCCGCGCGCTCCTGTGGGACAAGCAGCCGATCGACCTCGACGAACGCAGCACGCAGCAGCAGTCGCGCGTGAACCAGACGCCGTACGTCTACTACCAGAACTTCTGAACGTGAGCGCAGCCGGCCACGAGCCGCAATCGTCCGCGCATTCGCCGCACGAGCAAAAGCGCGACGACGCACGGGAAGACCGGACGGTGGCGCTCGCCGCGCCCGCGACCGACTCGACGCCCGACACCATCGACGGCGTCGCGATCGCGCATCTGTACGGCGAGCCGCTCTGGAAGCTGCCTACCGACCTGTACATTCCGCCCGACGCGCTCGAAATTTTTCTCGAAGCGTTCGAAGGCCCGCTCGACCTGCTGCTCTACCTCATCCGCAAGCAGAACTTCAACGTGCTCGACATCCCGATGGCGGATGTCACCGCGCAATATCTCGGCTACGTCGACCAGATCCGCGAATCGAATCTGGAACTCGCGTCGGAATATCTGCTGATGGCGGCCATGCTGATCGAGATCAAGTCGCGCATGCTGCTGCCGGTCAAGAAAGCCGACACCGGCGAGGAAGCCGAAGATCCGCGCGCCGAACTCGTGCGCCGCCTGCTCGAATACGAGCAGATGAAACTCGCCGCGCAGAAGCTCGACCAGTTGCCGCAGCTCGGCCGCGACTTCCTGCGCGCGGACATCTATATCGAGCAGTCCGCCGAGCAGCGTTTTCCCGATGTCGACATGAACGATCTGCGCGCCGCGTGGGCCGACGTCATCAAGCGCGCGAAGCTCGTGCAGCATCACAAGATTTCGCGGGAAGAACTTTCGGTGCGCGAGCACATGAGCGTGATCCTGCGGCGGCTGCAAAGCGCGCGTTTCATGGAGTTCACGGAGTTGTTCGACACCACGCGCGGCGTGCCGGTGGTCGTCGTGAATTTCATCGCGATGCTGGAGCTATCGCGCGAATCGCTGATCGAAATCACGCAGCCCGAGCCTTACGCGCCGATCTACGTGAGACTCGCCTACTCGCCCGCCTAAAATTCGCTTTTCTTTTCCCCAGCCTCGGTGCGACGCTGATTGAAGCCGCCCGCCAGGAGACACCCGCTCGATGAAAGTCATCAGCTCCATCCACGAACTGCGCGACCAGTTGCGCGGCCAGAACCGAACCGCCTTCGTCCCGACGATGGGCAACCTCCACGAAGGCCATCTCTCGCTGATGCGCCTCGCGCGCCAGCACGGCGACCCGGTCGTCGCGAGCATCTTCGTGAACCGACTGCAATTCGGCCCGAACGAAGACTTCGACAAATATCCGCGCACGCTGCAGGACGACATCGAAAAGCTGCAAAAAGAGAACGTCTACGTGCTGTTCGCGCCGACCGAGCGCGACATGTATCCGGAGCCGCAGGAGTATCGCGTGCACCCGCCGCACAATCTCGGCGACATCCTCGAAGGCGAATTCCGCCCCGGCTTCTTCACGGGCGTGTGCACCGTCGTGATGAAGCTGATGTCGTGCGTGCAGCCGCGCGTCGCGGTGTTCGGCAAGAAGGACTATCAGCAGCTCATGATCGTGCGCGCCATGTGCAATCAGTTCGCGCTGCCCACCGAAATCGTCGCGGCGGAAACCGTGCGTGACGCGGACGGCCTCGCGCTGTCGTCGCGCAACCGGTTCTTGTCGGCGGATGAGCGCGCCGAAGCGCCGAAGCTCGCGCAGCAGCTACAGCGCGTGCGCGAAGCGGTGCTGTCGGGCAAGCGCGACATCGCCGCACTCGAACGCGACGCGATGAACGCGCTCGCCGAGCGCGGCTGGAAGCCCGATTACATCAGCGTGCGCAAGCGTTCGAACCTGCTGCCGCCGGGCGAGGCGGACGCGGATGCGCCGCTCGTCGTGCTCGCCGCCGCGAAGCTCGGCACGACGCGCCTCATCGACAATCTGGAAATCTGAAGGAAGCATCATGCAACGCACCATGCTCAAATCGAAAATTCACCGCGCGACGGTCACGCACTGCGAGTTGCACTACGAAGGCTCGTGCGCGATCGACGAGAACCTGCTCGAAGCCGCGAACCTGATGGAAAACGAGCAGATCGACATCTGGAACGTGAACAACGGCGAGCGCCTGACCACGTACGCGATCAAGGGCGAGCGCGGCAGCGGCATGATCTCGCTGAACGGCTCGGCCGCGCGCCGCGCGCAACTGGGCGACCTCGTGATCATCGCGGCGTTCGCGCAGGTCGATGAAGAAGAGATCAAGGCCGGCTGGAAGCCGAATCTCGTGTTCGTCGACGACGACAACCGCATCAAGGGCAGCCGCGATCACGTGCCGACGCAGAACTGGACGTAATCGCCGCTTCCCTGGCACAAGCCGGCGTATTCCTGCGGGACGCCGGCTTTTCTACTTTCTGGACGCCCATTCGACGATCGGCTGCCACTGCTCCAGATCCTTTTCGACGCGGCTCTGCGCCACGTCCCAGATCGTGAGCCCGTGCGCGGCGAGCTGCACGTAGTTCTGCGTATCGCGCAAAAAGCCGAGCACCGGCAGGTCGAGCCCTTCGACGAAGCGATGCAACTGATCCGCCGAGCGCGTGCGCGCATCCACGCGCATGCCGACCACGCCGACTTCGATCGACCCTTTGCGCACGCCCTTTTCCTTCGCGAGCCTGGCGAGAAAGTCCTGCGTCGCGAGGATGTCGAACATCGACGGCTGCAGCGGCACGATCACCTTGTCCGCCAGTTCCAGCGCCAGCGAGAGGCGATTGCCGTGCACGCCGGCGGGCGTATCGACGACGGCTTTCTCCAGACCTTTGGGCGGTTTCGCCGGAGAATCGGTGTCGATGTTCCATTCCTCGATCTTCGGCAGCGTGCCGACGCGCAGCGAGAGCCACGCGTGCGCCGAGCGCTGCTTGTCGAGATCGGCGAGCGCGACCCACTCGCCTTCTGCCGCGAAATGCCCGGCCAGATTGGTTGCGAGCGTGCTTTTGCCCACGCCGCCCTTCGGATTTGCCACTACGATCACGGTCATGAAGTGTCCCGGATTTTGTTGAGTGCGCGCGCATTGCCGCGCGACGCGCACGATTTCGTCTATACAAGACAGGTGCATGATTCGAGCGTTGATATTATCGGCAAAATTGATGCAGGCGGCACGCCATCCGAACGGCCGTGCCGCATTTCCGCCGATATCGGCGTTCATCACCCTCCGACTTCCAACGCCCATGACTCAACTCCGTTCCGATGTCACGCTCGATTTCCTGCGCAACCGTCAAAAAGGCCGCCTGCCCGACCTGCTCGGCGTGCAACTGATTTCGCTCGATCAGGGCGAATTGAGCGGCGAGCTCGCGATCCGTCCGGAACTGCTCGCGCCCAATGGCTTTCTGCACGCGGCGACCGTCGTCGGCCTCGCGGATACGTGCTGCGGTTATGCGTGCATCGCGCATCTGCCGGAGAAGGCGCAGAACTTCACGACGCTCGAACTGAAGAGCAACCACGTGTCGACGGCGCGCGAAGGGAAGATCGTCGCGAAAGCGACGGCCGTGCATCTCGGACGCAGCACGCAGGTGTGGGACGCGACGGTGACGAACGGCGACGGCAAGCTGATCGCGATGTTCCGTTGCACGCAGATGATTCTTTATTGAGCGAAAGCGGCTCGCAGCGCGTCCAGATCGAGCGATTCCGCAAACGAATCCGCGAGACGATCGAGCGATGCCTCGCGCAGCGCCGGGTAATCGAGCGGCTCGGCGTCCTTCACGCCCGCCCACGCGAGCAGCGCGGCGCAGGCGTCGGGCGTATCGAACACGCCGTGCAGATAGGTCGCGGCGATCTGATCGTCGTCGGAAACGGCGCCGTCGAAACGCCCCGTATCCAGCGCGACGAGCGGCCGCGCGAGCGCCGGTCCGTGCGTGACGCCCATGTGGATTTCGTAGCCGCGCACGGGCGCTGGCGTATCGCCGATCGTCAACCGTCCGGCGACGTTCTCAAGCTGCTTGCGCTGCGTGAGCACGGTGGAAAGATCGAGCAATCCGAGCCCGTTTGCGCAACCCGCCGCGCCTTCGACGCCGTCCGGATCGTCGATCGTGCGCCCGAGCATCTGCATGCCGCCGCAGATGCCCAGCACCTTGCCGCCGTAGCGCAGATGCCGATCGATCGCGCGATCCCAGCCGTTCTCGCGCAGCCACGCGAGATCGCGCTGCACGCTCTTCGATCCGGGCAGCACGATGAGATCGGCAGGCGGCGGCGCGATGCCCGCGCGCACATAGCTGAAATCGACCTGACGATGCGCACGCAGCGCGTCGAAATCCGTGTGATTGCTGATGCGCGGCAGCGCGGGAACGATCACCTTCAACGCAGGTGCCGAATCGGACGCAGCGCGCACGTGCGGCTGGCTCGGCAGGATATCTTCGGCGTCGAGCGTGAGGCCATGCAGATACGGCAGCACGCCGAACACCGGCTTGCCCGTTTGCGCGACGAGCCAGTCGAGCCCCGGTTGCAGCAACCCGATATCCCCGCGAAACCGGTTGATGACGAAGCCGCGCACGCGCGCCCGCTCGCTCTCCGACAAACACGCCAGCGTGCCGACGAGATGCGCGAACACGCCGCCGCGATCGATATCGGCGACGAGCACGACCGGGCAATCGACGCGCTCCGCAAAACCCATGTTGGCGATATCGCCGTCGCGCAGATTGATTTCGGCGGGACTGCCCGCGCCTTCGATGATCACCGCATCGAATTCGTCTTGCAGGCGCGCATAGGACGCGAGCACGGCGTCGAACGCGATGCGCTTGTAATCGTGATACGCGCGCGCATCGAGGTTCGCGTGCGCGTGGCCGTGGATGATGACCTGCGCGCCGCGATCGCTCGTCGGCTTGAGCAGCACCGGATTGAAGTCGATGCGCGCCGGCACGCCCGCCGCGACCGCCTGCAGCGCCTGCGCGCGGCCGATCTCGCCGCCGTCGACGGTCACCGCGCTGTTGAGCGCCATGTTCTGCGGCTTGAACGGCGCGACCCGCACGCCGCCGCGCCGCGCGAGGCGGCACAGGCCCGCGACGAGCGTGCTCTTGCCCGCATCGGACGTCGTGCCCTGGATCATCAGCGTGCCGCGTGGCTTGAATGGCATCGGGCGATTCCCATGAAGAACAACGCGCTATCTTAGCCCGTCAGTACAATATCGCGATGACCTCCGATCTCACTTTCATCCTCGGCGGCGCGCGTTCCGGCAAGAGCGCGCACGCCGAACGGCTCGCCGTCGAAAGCGCGATGCCCGTCACGTATATCGCGACCGCGCGCATCGGCGATACCGAGTTCGCCGAACGCGTGCGGCTGCATCGCGAGCGCCGGCCCGCGCACTGGTCGCTGGTCGAAGCGCCGCTCGATCTAGCCGGCGCATTGCGCGAAGCGGATCGCGCCGGGCATTGCGTGCTGATCGACTGCCTCACGCTGTGGCTCGCGAATCTGCTGTTCTCGTCGGCGAGCGCGAGCGAGGAAATCGCCGTCCTGCCCGAGAGCGCGCGCGATGCCTTCGCGCAATTCGACGCGGCGCTCGCCGAAGTGCACGGCAAGGTCATCGTCGTGAGCAATGAAATCGGTCTGGGCGTCGTGCCGCTCGGCTCGGTCACGCGTCTTTATGTCGATGAACTCGGGCGTCTGAATCAGCGCGTCGCCGCCGCGAGCGCGCGCGCGACGCTGATGGTCGCGGGCCTGCCGCTCGCGCTCAAGGGATAAGCGCGATGCTCCTACTCTCCGCCTACGCGATGGCCCTGCTCGCGGTGCTCGGCGTGATCGTCGATCGCATCTTCGGCGAGCCGCGCGCGCGGCATCCGCTCGTCGGCTTCGGCAAGCTCGCGACGCAACTCGAAGCGCGCATGAACACCGGCTTTCGCGCGCGGCCTGCGGGCATCGTCGCGTGGTTCGTGCTGATCGCGCCGCCGGTGGGCATCGCGTGCTTCATCGTCAGCGTGCTGCCGTTCGCGTATGCGTGCTTCGTGCACGTGTTGCTGCTGTGGTTCGCGCTCGGCGCCAAAAGTCTGCGCGAGCACATCGCGCCGATCGCGCGCGCGTTGAGTTTCGGCGATATCGACCATGCACGCGCACTGACTTCGCGCATCGTGTCGCGCGACACGTCGCATGCCGACGAAAACGCGCTCTCGCGCGCCGCCGTGGAATCCGCGCTGGAAAACGGCAACGACGCGATCTTCGGCGCGATCTTCTGGTTCGCGGTCGCGGGCGGTCCGGGCGCGCTGATGTTCCGCCTCGCCAACACGCTCGACGCGATGTGGGGCTATCGCACGCCGCGCTATCTGCGCTTCGGCTGGGCGGCCGCGCGCTTCGACGACGTGCTCAACTTCGTTCCCGCGCGCCTCACGGCGGCGACCTACGCGCTCGCGGGCGACACGCACATGGCGTGGCACTGCTGGCGCACGCAGGCGCGCTCGTGGGACAGTCCGAACGCCGGTCCCGTGATGGCCTCGGGCGCGGGCAGCCTGAACGTGCTGATCGGCGGCGCGGCGGTGTATCACGGCGTCGTCGAAACGCGGCCGACCCTCGGCGCGGGTCACACGGCGAACCCGAAGCATGTGGTCGCGGCGTTGCGGCTCGTCGAGCGCGCGATCCTCATGTGGCTCGTGGCGCTGCTGGTCTTCGCCGCGATCAGCGTCACGACGAGTGGCTGACATGGCGCATCCGATCCTGCACGGCGGCAATCTGCGCGAAGCCGCGCGCCGCTACGCGATTCCTTTCGACGACTGGCTCGATCTATCGACGGGCATCAATCCGCGCGGCTATCCGGTTCCGCCCGTGCCGCCCGACGCATGGCGGCGTCTGCCCGAAGACGACGACGGCCTCGCCGATTGCGCCGCGCGCCATTACGGCGCGCAGTTTGCGTTGCCGGTTGCGGGATCGCAGGCGGCGATCCGCGCACTGCCCGCGCTCTTGCGGCGCGCGACGGCGGGCGTCGCGCCGCTCACCTACGGCGAATACGCGCCGGCGTTCACGCGCGCCGGACACGCCATCGCGCCGCTCGACGTCACCGCGCGCGACTTGCCCGATACGCTCGCTCACGTGATCGTCGCGAATCCGAACAATCCGACGGCGGAGCGCATTCCACGCGAGACGCTGCTGCGCTGGCACGCGCAGCTTGCATCGCGCGGCGGCACGCTGATCGTCGATGAAGCGTTCGCCGATGTCGATCCGGCGTCGTCGCTGGCGAGCGAAACCGCGCGCGAAGGGTTGATCGTGTTGCGCTCCGTCGGCAAGTTCTACGGGCTCGCGGGCATCCGCGCGGGCTTCGTGCTGGCTGCGCCTTCTATCGTCGATGCACTGCGCGATGCGCTCGGCGCATGGACCGTGAGCGGTCCGGCGCGTCATGCGGTCATGGCCGCTTTCGCCGATGTCGGCTGGCAGCGCGAAACGCGCGCACGCCTGCAACGCGACGGCGCCCGCCTCGCCGCGTTGATCGCGAGCCACGGCTTCGACGTGCGCGCCACGCCGCTCTTCGCGTGGACACCGACGCCCAAAGCCGGTGAACTTCAGCACGCGCTCGCGTTGCGCGGCATCTGGACACGCCTCTTCGATATGCCCGGCATGACGCCGAGCCTGCGCATCGGATTGGCGGGCGCGGAAGGCGACTGGGCGCGCCTGTCGCTCGCGCTGCGGGAGATTTGCGCGTGAGGTTGCGCGTCCTGCTCGCGGTGCTCATCGGATGCGTCATGACGCAAGCGCACGCGATCACCGTCACCGACGACAGCGGCGCACCGGTCACGCTCGCAAAACCCGCGGAACGCGTCGTCAGTCTCGCGCCGCACGTGACCGAGTTGCTGTTCGCGGCGGGCGGCGGCGCGCGCATCGTCGGCGCGGTGACGTATAGCGATTATCCGAAGGAAGCGCGGTCGATCGCGCGTGTCGGCGACAACAAGGCGCTCGATCTCGAACGCATCGTTGCGTTGCATCCCGATCTGATCGTCGTGTGGCGGCATGGCAGCGCGGCGCGTCAGATGGATCGGCTGACGGCGCTCGGCGTGCCGATCTTCTTCAGCGAGCCCAAGCATCTCGACGATATCGCCGCGAACATCGACAAGCTGGGCGCGCTGCTCGGCACGCAAGCGGAGGCGCGGGCGCGCTCGGATGCATTCACGCGCGACATTGCGCGACTGCGTGCGCGTTATTCGGCGCGGCCGCCCGTGAGCGTCTTCTATCAGGTCTGGGACGATCCGCTGATGACGCTCAATCGCGACAACGTGTTCGACGAAGTGATCGGGCTTTGCGGCGGCGTGAACGTGTTCGCGGCGGAAAAGCCGCGCGTGCCGACGATATCGACCGAAGCCGTGCTCGCGGCGAATCCCGAGGCGATCGTCACCGCGACGCCCGGCGCGACGCAGCCGGATCGCCCGTTGCCGGCGCTCGATCGATGGAAGCGCTGGACATCGCTGAAGGCGGTGGCTCGGGGCAATCTCTTTGGCATCGACGGCGATCTCATCAATCGGCCGACGCCGCGTCTTGCGCTCGGCGCGGCGGAACTGTGCCGCGATCTGGAAATCGCGCGCGGGCGGCGTGGGGGATAGGTTTGTTTCTTATCGGTCTGTTTGTTCTTGCCCCTTGGGCGGGGCGGCAGGTTTTTTTTCTGCTGAAGAAAGGTTCATCGGGCTTTTTTCGCTAGATCCCGGTTTGTTATTGGTTTATTAGCGTTGCCCCTTGTGCGGGGCGGCAGTTATGTTTTGCTGCTGACGAAAGGTTCATCGGGCTTTTTTCGCCGGATCCCAGTTTGTTATTGGTCTATTAGCGTTGCCCCTGTGCGGGGCGGCAGTCACTTTCTTTGCTGCTGCAAAGAAAGTAACCAAAGAAAGCAGCTTTCCCCATCCAAAGTACCTCACGCCGGCCGCGGCACAGGCGATTGGCTGAATGGCCCGGCTATAGCGAGTGCCCTCACAAAACTCGCGTGGCTTGGATCGCGCACGGTCAGAAACATCGCACCGCTTGCCGGGTTGGTTCAGCATCAAATCGCTCCGGCCCGCTGCGCGGCCGATGGGTCAATCGGGTTTGCGTGCGCTACTTTGCTGATACCGCCATCGAGACGCACCGCCCATGCACACCATCGGTTTCCCTTGCAGACCCGACGGCAGCGCGAAGCGCTGTGCCGAAGCTCTTTCGTGCTGAACCAGCACCCTAAAAACCTCCTAGCTAGTCAGACCGTGCGCGATCCAAGCCCGGTGATTGTGATGAGGACACTCTTTAGGCGAGTGCCACCTTGGAGGAGAAAATTGGCCAAGTTGCGTGTGACAGCGGGCCTGAAAAGCGGCGGATTCAACCGGTCGATGCAACACCTCTGGTTTAATTATCGGGAAAGGGTGTGGGAGCATCGATGAGTCGACAGAGAAAGCCTTGGATGGGCAAAGCGGAGCGGCAGCG
>NZ_OGTP01000032.1 GCF_900258035.1 Caballeronia novacaledonica
CCGCCTGCCTTCAGCGTCTGCGCGAAAGGCTCAAGTCTCTGCCCAACGAAAAACGACCCGGACGCGCATGCGACCGGGTCGTCAAATCCCGCCCCAAACGGTACACCGTTCGCTATCTAAGAAAAGACCTTAACTGAACGGCATTACGGCGCGGAGGCCGGGTTCTTCGTCATGCGTGCTGCACTTAACCGGGCAGAGGCCCAGCAGCAAACTTACGCAACCGACTTCTTGGCGGCGCGGGTAGCTTGCTCGGTCGCTTGCGTAGCGGCCTTCGTCGCAGCCGTGGCGGCAGCGTTGAAGTTGCTTTCGGCGATCTCGACAGCTTGCTTCGTTGCCTTGTGAACCGTTTCGTACGTCGTGTTGGCGGCGGTGATAGCCGACTTCATCACGGCGACAGCGGTTTCCGAACCGGCCGGTGCGTTCTTCGCGACGTTGTCGACGAGCGTTTGCACCTTGCGGTTCTGCTCTTCGTACTGCGCTTCCGCGACGCGGGCGAATTCGGCTTGCGTGGCCGATGCGATTTCATACAGGTGACGGCCATACGACAGCACCTTTTCCGCGACCGGCTGCGTCAGGCTGGCTTGCAGCGCGAGCAGTTCTTGCGCGTCCTTCACCGACAGGGCGCGCTGCGCGTTTTCCTGGCTTTCGGCCAGCGTGGACTTCACGACTTGCAGGTTCAGTTCGACCAGCTTCTCGACGCCTTCGAACGCCTTGTTCGTCAGACCGAACAGCGTGTCGAAGTTGGCTTTTTGTGCGGCGGCGATTTGCTCGGGGGTCAACAGCGTCATCTCAGGCTCCTGATGGCCGACCCATCAAAAACGCGGGTCGTGGTTTGGGTAGATCCGGCGCGATGAACCTGGCCGGCTAGGTGCAAGCGCGATTGGTGCGTCGCAACATGAGACCCATTTTAGAGATATTCCTATGGATGTCAAGCGCTTTTTGTGCGCCGCACAATCGGCGGAAATCGTATGTTAAACAAGGACTTACTTGATCAGCGCGCGCGCGTCTACCGCCTCGGTGGAAACCCTATGCACCGAAGCTGAGCATGGACTTGGGGACCGGCTGACGCGTCCTCGGAGTGTGGATGAAATCACGTCTAAATGAAAATTTGATGTTGCCCGTGCGCCCGAAATCTGGAATTTATCGCAATGCGGAACGAGAAATTTCTCATGTATGTCTTATTTTTAAGATGTTGCCGTACACCAAATTGTTGAAGAAACGTTAACATTTCGGCTGTCTGATCTGCCGAGAGTCTGTTTCGGCATCTGACCGCCCATCCCGTCGATTCGAAGTTCTGCGTTTTGTCCGATCCGGTTCACACGTTTGACTAAAGTCGTGGAAAGTTTTGCCGATAGTGCGTTTGCCGTCGTGTAGAAAAGCGCGCTTTTGGCAGCACGGTTTCCGCCGGGACGATCGTTTTTTCCGATCGAGGCGCGCTGTTGATCGGCAATATGCAACCCAGGCTTACAACTCAGTTTAACGAGTGCCGATAAGTGCTTAATATTGCTTAAATTTCGTTGCTTCACTACACTTGGCGGTACCCTCCAGCCGCCCAACAGAACACTAATGAAAACCGAAATGTTTTCGTCGTTGAAGGTGGTGCATGGCGTGGCAGTGCGCTCCGCATTGTCCATTGCTGTCTCCATCGCAGTAGCGACGTCCTTCGCAGCGGCTCCGGCTGAAGCCCTCGCAAAGACCGCCACCCCAACCAAAACCGCAAAACAGTCCACCGCCAAAGCCGGAAAGCCCGCGCGCGTGGCGAAAACCACGCTCAAGGCGCCGAAGCCCGCGAAGGCCGCCAAGGTCGCCGCCACGGACGATGACGACGACGCGCCGCGCGCATCGCGCAAGCATCGCGTCTCGTATCGCATGGACGCGCGTGCGCGCCGCGGCGCGGTGCACGCGGTTGCGTTCCAGCCGCGCGCGCCGTCGGTCGGCCAGGCGTTCGGTCTGCATGACACGCCCGACAGCCTCGCGCTGCGCTCGAGCGTCGCGTATGTCGTCGATCAAAGCACGTCCGAGACGCTCTTCGACAAGAACTCGCGCGCCGTCGTGCCGATCGCCTCGATCACGAAGCTCATGACGGCAATGGTCGTGCTCGATTCGCACATGCCTCTCACCGATGAGATCAGCGTCACCGACGAAGACCGCGACTACGAGAAATTCACCGGTTCGCGGCTGGCGGTCGGTTCGGTGCTCAATCGCGAGGACATGCTGCATATCGCGCTGATGGCATCGGAGAATCGGGCGGCGGCTGCATTGTCGCGCTACTTCCCGGGCGGCCGTCCGGCGTTCATCGCCGCGATGAACGCGAAGGCGAAGTCGCTCGGCATGGCCGATACGCACTTCGAAAATTCGACGGGTCTGACGAGCCAGAACGTGTCGAGCGCGCGCGACCTCGTCAAGATGGTGAACGCGGCGTATCAGTATCCGCTGATCCGCAAGTTCTCGACCGACCGCAGCTACGACGTCTTCACCGGCAAGCGCAATCTCGCCTACAACAGCACGAACGCGCTGATCCGCAATGCATCGTGGGATATCGGCTTGCAGAAGACGGGCTTCATCAACGAAGCGGGCGAATGTCTCGTGATGCAGGCGAACGTGAACGGCCGGCCGGTCGTGATCGTGCTGCTCGACTCGTACGGCAAGTATTCGCGTTTCGCCGATGCAGGCCGCCTGCGCTCGTTCCTCGATACGCTCGGCGAGCCGCATATCATGAGCGCCGATATGGGCAGCGGCGCAAATCCTTGAGCGCCTGATTTTCGCTCGCCCAAAAGAAAACGGGATTCGTCGAAAGACGAATCCCGTTTTTTCATGCGGCTCGAATCAGCGATGCGCGTGTTGTGTCTCGGCGGCAGCCTGTTCCGGGTGATACCCGAGTTGCTGTGAGATTTCGAGCGCCGTGTGACTTAGTTGCTTGAGCCACGCGTCCTGCAGACGATCGGCGGGCGCGGAGAGCGAAAGACCGGCCACGAGGCGCCCGGTGTCGTCGTAGATGCCGGCCGCGATGCAGCGCACGCCGAGCTCCAGTTCCTCGTTGTCGCGCGCGCACGCTTGCTGACGCACCAGCGACAGTTCGCGTTCGAGCTTCGAGAGGTCGGTGATGCTGTTTTGCGTGTGGCCGGAGAGACCGGTGCGCATCGCGTAGGCGCGCACGCGTGTGGCTTCGTCGGCGGCAAGGAACAGCTTGCCGACCGATGTCAGATGCAAAGGCGCCCGCCCGCCGATCGCCCGCACGACCTGCATGCCCGAGCGCTCCGAATACGCGCGCTCGATATAGACGATCTCGTCGCCCTGACGCACGGAGAGATTGACGGTCTGCCCGGTCTGCCGATGCAACTCGCGCATCGGCGGCATCGCGGCTTCGCGCACCGAAAGACGCGCTTTCACGAGATTGCCGAGTTCCAGCAGACGCATGCCGAGCCGGTACGTGCCCGGATCGGACCGGTCGACGAGGCGGCACAACACCATGTCATTAAGGATGCGATGCGCCGTGGACGGATGCAGCTCCGTGCTCTGGGCAAGCTCTTTCAGGCTGACGGGGTCCGTGTGATCGGCGAGGGCGTCGAGAAGACGCATCATGCGCTCGATCACCTGAATGGACGTTTTGGATTCCGGGTTCGTATCGCTCATCGTGAAAAATCGGTTGATGCGTCAAACAGCGGAATGGCGATTGTATCTCATAATGTGAAAAAAGCGAACACCGCTCAAAATTCGACGATGCGCGCCGGGCGTCGCAAGCCCGTCGGCCGGGACTTTCACGGATAATCGGCGGGCGTTCACATCACTTTTACAAAACAGGAAACGCCCCCAATGCGAGTCGGACTATTCGTCACGTGTCTCATCGACATGATGCGCCCGGAAATCGGCTTCTCGGTCATCAAGCTGATCGAGCGGGCGGGCTTCGAGGTCGTCGTGCCGCCGTCGCAGACGTGCTGCGGCCAGCCCGCCTACAACTCGGGCGATCGTCCGCTCGCCCGCGATCTCGCCGAAAAAACGCTCGGCGAATTCGAGCAGTTCGACTATGTCGTCGTGCCGTCGGGTTCCTGCGGCGGCATGATCCGCGCGCACTACGGCGATCTCTTTCGCGACGATCCGCAACTGATGAGCCGCTTCGCGCGTCTTCAGCCGCGTGTTTTCGAACTGACCGATTTTCTCGTGAATGTCGCGAAGGCGCGCATGGAGCCCGGCGCATTCGACGGCATGGTGACCTATCACGATTCCTGTTCGGGCTTGCGCGAACTCGGCGTGAAGTCGCAGCCGCGCGAGTTGCTCGCGCAGGCGGGCGTCGCGGTCACGGAGATGGCCGGCTGCGAGCATTGCTGCGGCTTCGGCGGCACGTTCGCGGTGAAGTACGGCGACATTTCGACGGCGATCGTCGACGAGAAGTGCGCGAACATCAAGGCGAGCGCGGCGGACACCGTCGTGCTGGGCGATCTCGGCTGCATGCTGAACATCGAGGGACGCTTGCGCCGCACCGGCGACACCTCCACGCGCGTGCTGCACATCGCGCAGTTGCTCGCCGGCGACGCGACCAACCGCGCGTAAAGGAGACCCGATGCAAGTCCAGACGATGCACTTCAAGGCGCGCGCTTCATCCAAACTCGCCGACGAGCGCCTGCAACAGAACCTCACGAAGCTCTCGACCAAGTTCGTCAGCGCGCGCGCGAGCGCGGTGCGGGACATCGACTTCGAGGCGACGCGCGCGGCGTTGAAGGAGCGGCGCAATCGCGCACTCGACAATCTCGACGTATGGCTCGAAACCTTCGAGCGCGAAGCGACCCGGCGCGGCGCCACGGTGCTCTACGCCGAATCGACGCAGGACGCGGCGCGGCTCGTCGCGGACATCGCCCGCAAGCACGACGTGAAGAAGGTCATCAAGACCAAGTCGATGGTCTCGGAAGAGATGCAGTTGAATCGCGTGCTCGGCGAGATGGGCGTGCAGTCCATCGAGACCGATCTGGGCGAATACATCCTGCAGATCAACGACAACGAGCCGCCGAGCCACATCATCGCGCCGGTCGTCCACAAGGATAAGGAGCAGATCGCCGATCTCTTCGCGAAGACGCACAACAAGCCGCGCCTGACCGATATTCCCGAGATGACGCGCGAGGCGCGCGAAGTGCTGCGCCCGCATTTCATGTCGGCGGACATGGGCGTGACGGGCGGCAACTTTCTGATCGCGGAAACGGGATCGGTGGCGGTCGTCACGAACGAGGGCAACGAAGGCATGTGCACGGTGATGCCGCGCGTGCACGTCGCGGTGACGGGCATCGAAAAGGTGCTGCCGACGCTCGAAGATCTCGCGACCGCGATGCGCCTCCTGCCGCGCTCGGCGACCGGGCAGACGATCTCGAACTATTTCTCGCTGCTGACCGGGCCGCGCGCGCCGGACGAATCGGACGGTCCCGAGCACATGTACTTCGTGCTCGTCGATGGCGGGCGCACCGGGCTCATCGGCGGGGAGTTTCAGGAGATGCTGCGCTGTATCCGCTGCGGCGCGTGCATGAATCATTGCCCGGTGTATCAGAAGATCGGCGGACATGCGTATGGCTGGGTCTATCCGGGACCGATGGGCTCGGTCTTGACGCCGGCATATGTCGGGATCGACAAGGCGCTCGATCTGCCGCAAGCCGCGACGCTCTGCGGCGAGTGCAACAGCGTGTGTCCGGTGGGCATTCCGCTATCGGATCTGCTGCGCAAGTTGCGCGAGAAGCAGATGGAGCGCCGGTTGCGTCCGTGGAACGAGCGCGCCGCGCTTGCCGCGTGGGGTTATCTGGCGAAGCGGCCGGCCGCTTATGCAATTTTCACGAAGCTCGCCGTGCGCGTGCTCGAACGCATGGGCGGCGACAAGAAAGCGATTTCGCGCTTGCCGTTCGGCGGAGGATGGACCGGCACGCGCGACATGCCCGCGCCGGTCGGGCGCACGTTCCGGGAACTGTACAAGGCGCAGCACTCGCACATCGGATAGAAAAAAGCCACGGCGAATTTGCCGTGGCCTGTCTTGTCTTATCCGCCGTAGCGACCGATGAAGCCTCGCGAATTGCCGCTCTCGCGGCCGCCGCCATCCGACGAAGGCGGTGCGCGATTCGGCCCCGGCGGCCGACCGCCCACAGCCTTGGGCATCGGCGCGCCGCCGTTCGCCTGCGGAGGCTGAGCGGCTGGCGGACGGCCACCGCCCGCCTGTGGCGGCGGGCCGTTCGGATGTCCGCCTCCCGCTTGCGGCTGCCCGCCCGGACCACGATCGCGTGACTGTCCACCATGCCAGCCGCCCGGCGGCGGGCGACGCCAGCCCGGACCGTCATCCCAGTAACGGCTGCGTCCCGGACCGTAATACGCCGGACCTGAGTAATATCCGCCGCCTATGACCACGCCCGGCTGAACGACCGGCGGACCGCCGTAATAACCGTAGCCCGGATCGTCATAGACACCGGGATAGCCGCCGCCGTAGGCCGAACCATCCGGATAGACCGCGCAGCCGCCGAGCAATGCGGCAGACGACGCGAGAAGAAGACCAACAACAGCGGATTTCATGATCTTGGTAGAACCTGTCGAACCATTACCGTATGAGACAGCATCGGCGGGCGGATGTCCCCAACAACTTTGTAAGCCTTTATGACGGCCAAGTGTCATAAAGTCGCTCGCCAATGCTTGTTGTCGCGAGTGCAACAATCGTTTGCTTTTCAATGGCTTTTTAAGATCGGGACGATTACTTACAATTCGAAGTGTCCAGAAGTGGGTCTCCAAAACGGGTTACCCGCTGCGACATTTCGATCAAAGGCAGTCCCATGAAAAAGACAATATCGACTTACTGGCCCGTCGCCATCGTGCTTCCGATTGCGCTGGCGTTCTGCATGCACGCCGGCGAAGGCGGCAGCACGGCCACACGCCACGAAGAAACCAGCGTGGCCGGCGTGAGCGCTGAACTCGCCCGCGCGATTTCGCTCGGCTTCGTCGAGGACGACGACGCAACGCCCGCCGTCACGTCCGCGCAAAAGACGCTCTGAATCGCCGCTTTCGATGTGCACAAAAAATGGCGCCCGCGAAGGGCGCCATTTTCATTTGAAGCGGGCCGAACGAACTTACTTCAGCACAACCGCGACGGCGTTCGCCACGGCGTCGAGGTTGCGCGTGTTCAGCGCGGCCACGCAGATGCGGCCGGTGCTCACGGCATAGATGCCGAATTCTTCGCGCAGGCGATCGACTTGCGCCGCCGTCAGGCCCGAATACGAGAACATGCCGCGCTGCTTGTTGACGAACGAGAAGTCGCGATCGACGCCGCTCGCCTTCAAACGCTCGACGAGACCGTTACGCATCGCGCGGATGCGATCGCGCATTTCGCCCAGTTCCTGCTCCCAGGTCGCGCGCAGTTCCGGCGAAGCCAGCACGGCCGCGACGATCGAGCCGCCGTGCGTCGGCGGGTTCGAATAGTTGGTGCGGATCACGCGCTTGAGTTGCGACAGCACGCGGGCCGATTCTTCCTTGCCCGTCGTGATGATCGACAGCGCGCCGACGCGCTCGCCGTACAGCGAGAACGACTTCGAGAACGACGACGACACGAACACGTTCAGATCGGAGCCCGCGAAAAGACGCACGGCGGCGGAGTCCGCGGCGATGTCGTCGGCGAAGCCCTGATACGCCATGTCGAGGAACGGCACGAGATGCTTCGCCTTCACGACTTCGACGATCTGCTTCCACTGATCGTCCGACAGATCGACGCCCGTCGGGTTGTGGCAGCACGCGTGCAGCACGACGACCGTGCCCGGCGCGTAGCTGTTGAGCGCCGCGAGCATGCCGTCGAAGTTCACGCCGTGCGTGGCGGCTTCGTAGTACGGGTAGTTGACCACTTCGAAACCGGCGCTTTCGAAGAGCGCGCGGTGGTTTTCCCAGCTCGGATCGCTGATCGCGACGATTGCGTCCGGATTCACGCGCTTCAGGAAGTCCGCGCCGATCTTGAGCGCGCCCGTGCCGCCGAGCGCCTGCGCCGTCACGACGCGGCCCGCGGCGATCAGCGGCGAATCGTCGCCGAGCAGCAGTTTCTGCACGGCGGAGTCGTAGGCGGCGATGCCGTCGATCGGCAGATATCCGCGCGGCAGGGCGGCGTCGACGCGCGCCTTTTCGGCTTCGCGCACGGCGCGCAGGAGCGGAATCTTGCCTTCCTCGTTCGTGTACACGCCGACGCCCAGATTGACTTTGGTCGTGCGCGTATCGGCATTGAAGGCTTCGTTGAGGCCCAGGATCGGGTCACGGGGAGCGAGTTCGACGGCAGAGAAAAGAGACATGATCTATCGGCAGTGAGGGAAGGACGTGCGGCAAGCGGCGAAAAGCAGTCAGGGCCGGTGCGCCGAGTCGTCAATTGTAGCGAATCCCGCGCGCCTTTTTGGGTGAATATGGTGCGAATGCGCGTGCTTTTTGTCCCTTTTTCGCGCGATGCCGCTTGAAAAGGGCGATAAAAAAGGGCGCGAGTCCGCGTGCTTGAGTTTGCGGATCGATGCCCAATCTGAAGACGATCCGCCTCCGAATCCCGGTCACGTCACGGCGAGCGCGCCGATTGCGTACGACGCTAGAATGCTTGTTTGCGCCGACGTTGACTTTCTCGATCTCTCATGTCCGACACTCTCATCGAATCACCCGAAGAACTGGACGAATCGAAGTTCGTCACGTTCGAAGGTTCGCCGTTTCAGCTCTATCAGCCGTATCCGCCGGCGGGCGATCAGCCCGACGCCATTGCTAAGCTCGTCGAAGGCATCGAGGACGGTCTCTCGTTCCAGACGCTGCTCGGCGTGACCGGCTCGGGCAAGACCTTCACGATGGCGAACGTGATTGCGCGGATGGGCCGTCCGGCGATCGTCTTCGCGCCGAACAAGACGCTCGCGGCGCAGCTCTACGCCGAATTCCGCGAGTTCTTTCCGCGCAATGCCGTCGAGTACTTCGTCTCGTACTACGACTATTACCAGCCGGAAGCGTATGTGCCGCAGCGCGATCTGTTCATCGAAAAGGATTCGTCGATCAACGAGCACATCGAGCAGATGCGGCTCTCGGCCACGAAAAGCCTGCTCGAACGGCGCGACGTGGTGATCGTCGCGACCGTGTCCGCGATCTACGGTATCGGCAATCCGTCCGAGTATCACAAGATGATTCTCACGCTGCGCACCGGCGACAAGCTCGGTCAGCGCGACGTCATCGCGCGTCTGATCGCGATGCAATACACGCGCAACGAAGCCGATTTTCAGCGCGGCTCGTTCCGTGTGCGCGGCGACACCATCGACATTTTCCCGGCGGAGCACGCGGAAATGGCGGTGCGCGTCGAGCTTTTCGACGATGAAGTCGAATCGATGATGCTCTTCGATCCGCTCACCGGCCGCGTGCGCAACAAGATTCCGCGCTTCACCGTGTATCCGTCGTCGCATTACGTGACGCCGCGCGACACCGTGATGCGCGCGATCGAAACCATCAAGCTCGAACTGCGCGAGCGGCTCGAGTTTTTCCACGGCGGCGGAAAGCTCGTCGAAGCGCAGCGGCTGGAGCAGCGCACGCGCTTCGATCTCGAAATGCTTCAGGAGCTCGGCTTCTGCAAGGGCATCGAGAATTATTCGCGGCACTTTTCGGGCGCGGCGCCGGGCGAGCCGCCGCCGACGCTCGTCGACTATCTGCCGCCCGACGCGCTGATGCTGCTCGACGAATCGCACGTGCTGATCGGCCAGTTGAACGGCATGTACAACGGCGACCGCGCGCGCAAGGAAAATCTCGTCGACTACGGTTTTCGCATGCCGTCCGCGCTCGACAACCGGCCGCTCAAGTTCAACGAGTTCGAGCGCAAGATGCGTCAGGCGATCTTCGTCTCCGCGACGCCCGCCGATTACGAAAAACAGAAGGCGGGGCAGGTGGCCGAGCAGCTCGTGCGGCCGACCGGTCTCGTCGATCCGGAAATCGAGGTGCGTCCGGCGCGCTCGCAGGTCGACGACGTGCTGTCGGAAATCAACGCGCGCGTCGCGGTGCATGAGCGCGTGCTCGTCACCGTGCTCACGAAGCGCATGGCCGAGCAACTGACCGAGTTTCTCGCCGATCACGGCGTGAAGGTGCGTTATCTGCACAGCGACATCGATACCGTCGAGCGCGTGGAAATCATTCGCGACCTGCGGCTCGGCACGTTCGATGTGCTCGTCGGCATCAACCTGCTGCGCGAGGGGCTCGATATTCCGGAAGTGTCGCTCGTCGCGATTCTCGACGCCGACAAGGAAGGTTTCCTGCGCGCCGAACGCTCGCTGATCCAGACCATCGGCCGGGCGGCGCGCAACGTGAACGGCAAGGCGATTCTCTACGCCGACAACATGACCGACTCGATGACGCGCGCCATCGGCGAAACCGAGCGGCGCCGCGCGAAACAGATCGCGCACAACGAGAAGATGGGCATCACGCCGCGTGGCGTCGAGAAGCGCATCAAGGACATCATCGATGGCGTCTACAACGCCGACGAAGCCCGCGCCGAACTCAAGGAAGCGCAGGCGCGCGCGAAGTTCGAAGATATGTCGGAGAAGCAGATCGCGAAGGAAATCAAGCGCCTCGAAAAGCAGATGATGGACCACGCCAAGAATCTCGAATTCGAAAAGGCGGCGCAGACCCGCGACCAATTGGCGCTCCTGCGGCAGCGCGTGTTCGGCGCGAATGTCGGCGATCATGTGAGCGGCATCGGCGGGAAATGAGCGGCAGGTAAGCGTAAAAGCGCGGCGGAACGGATGTTTCGCCGCGCTTTTTTATCCGCCGCGATCATCCGACATCCGCGAAAAGCCTTGCTGCGCCTGGGTCTGTAAGGTCACTCAAATTGTTCCGGGTGTCGAACGATGCTAAACTGGCGAACATTGAGAATGGTTCGTATTAACGTTCACAGAGTGCTGCTCGCGCGCGCTCTGCGGGACGGCGATGCGGGCCTTCCAACAGGGAGGCATTGCCCGGCCTGCGCTGCTTGTCCAGGCGTCAGGCGTGCCGGTCCGGTACTTCAGTGGCAAGACTCGCGTGGCACGCGCGCCAGTCGATAACAACAAGGAGTTTCTGATGGGTTCAACGTTGGTGCGCGGCCTCGTCGCCGCCGCAGGTCTCACGGCGATGATGGCGGCATCGGCCGCCGAATATCCGATCGGCAAGCAGCACATCGAGGGCGGCATGGAAACGGGCGCCGTGTACCTTCAGCCGATCACGATGGCGCCGGAAGGCATGATGCGCAAGGCATCGGATTCGGATATCCACCTCGAGGCGGACATTCACGCGGTCAAGAACAACCCGACCGGTTTCGCCGAAGGCGACTGGATGCCGTATCTGAACGTGACGTATGAACTCACGAAGGTCGGCACGACGCAGACCCAGAAGGGCGACCTGATGCCGATGGTCGCGAGCGACGGCCCGCACTACGGCGACAACGTGAAGCTCTTCGGTCCGGGCAAATACCATCTGAAGCTGCACATCTCGCCGCCGTCGCAGGAAGGTCACATGGCGTTCGGCCGTCACACCGACAAGGAAACGGGCGTCGGTCCGTGGTTCAAGCCGTTCACGATCGAATACGACTTCCCGTTCGCGGGCATCGGCAAGAAGGGCGGTTACTGATCGCCGCAGGCGCCCGGCATCCCGGACCGGGCGCGTTCATCCTCAGGAAGCATGCATGAAATTGAAAATCCAGTTGGCCGCGCTCGCGATGTCCGTGTTCGTCTCCGGGACCGCGCTCGCCGTCGACCTGCCGACGTTCAAGCTCGAAATGAACGACGGCAAGCTCAACCCGGCGCGCATCGAGGTGCCGGCGGGGCAGCGCATCAAGATCGAAGTGCATAACGTCGGCAAGGGCGCCGCCGAGTTCGAAAGCGTGCAGTTGCGCAAGGAAAAAGTGCTCGCGCCGGGCGCCGATTCGTTCGTCGTGATCGCGCCGCTGGACCCGGGCGAATACAAGTTTTTCGATGACTTTCATCAGAGCGCGCAGGGCGTGATCGTCGCGAAGTAACCGCCGTGCCGGCGCGACACGTCCTGTCGCGCGTGGCCGATCGAAGTGGAATGGCTGGAGGTTTGGAATGGGGCAGGTACTTTTCATCGTGTGGCGGGAGAGCGTCGAGGCGTTGCTCGTCGTCGGCATTCTCTACGCGTGGCTGAAGAACGGCGATCATCAGGCGCGCCGCGGCCTGCCCTATCTGTGGGCCGGCGTCGTCATCGGTCTGCTCGCGGCGGTGGCGCTGGGCGCCGCGCTGATCGGCTTCACCGAAGTGCTGTCGGGCAATGCGCAGGATTACTTCCAGACCGCGATGGTGCTGGTCGCGTGCGTGCTGATCGTGCAGATGGTCCTGTGGATGAAGCGTCACGGCCGCACGCTGAAGCGCGACATGGAATCGTCGCTGCAAAAGAACACGCAGGACGGGCACTGGTGGGGCATCGCGCTGCTCGTCGCGCTCGCGATCGCGCGTGAAGGCAGCGAAACCGCCGTGTTCCTGTACGGCGTCGGCTTCGGCCAGTCGGGGCACGTCGATGCGTCGCAGTATGTGGCGATCGTCATCGGCTTCGGCCTCGCGCTGCTGACGTTCTATGTGCTGCAGCTCGGCGGCAAGATCTTCTCGTGGCGCTCGTTTTTCCGCGTCACCGAAATCATGCTGCTGTTCCTCGCGGCGGGCCTGTTCGAGACGGGCATCGACAAGCTGATCGACATGGAAGTGCTGCCGGTCATCGTCAATCAGGTGTGGAACACGTCATGGCTGCTCGACGATTCGAGTACCTTTGGCTCGCTCGTTGCTACACTCACCGGTTATCGCGCGCATCCGGCGGGTATGAATCTCGTCGCGTATGCGGTGTATTGGGTTGTCATCTATCTCTTGATGCGTCATTCGAAAAACCAGATGGCGCAAAAACAAAAGGCGGCAAGCCGTCCAGCATGAGTTCTGTAATGCCTAGACCGGGCCGGCTGCAACAAGCCGGCCACTGGATGCAACGTCACGGCAGCGCGATCCGCATGATTCAGTGGGTCGTCGTTGCCGTGTACGCGTTTCTGATCGTCGTTCCCGCCGTGATGCCGCTGCCCGATGGCTCCGCGCATCTGTGGAGCAATCTCACGCTCGCCGCGCAGTTCGTGTTCTGGGGCATCTGGTGGCCGTTCGTGCTGCTGTCGATGGTCATGCTCGGCCGCGTCTGGTGCGGCGTGCTGTGTCCCGAGGGCGCGCTGTCGGAGTTCGCGAGCAAGTTCGGCCGCGGCTGGGCGATCCCGCGCTGGATGCGCTGGGGCGGCTGGCCCTTCGTCGCGTTCGGCCTGACGACGATCTACGGTCAGATGGTCAGCGTCTATCAATATCCGAAAGCGGTGCTGCTCGTGCTCGGCGGCTCGACCGTGGGCGCGATGATCATCGGCGTGCTGTATGGCCGCGAGAAGCGCGTGTGGTGCAAATATCTGTGCCCGGTGAACGGCGTGTTCTCGCTGCTGGCGCGGCTCGCGCCGTTTCACTACAAGGTCAGCGAAGACGCGTGGCGCCGTTCGTACAAAGAGGGCGAGCACGGTCATCGCGTCATTCCGATCAACTGCGCGCCGCTCGTCCCGCTGCGCAACATGAAGGGCGCCGCGGATTGCCACATGTGCGGCCGATGCAGCGGCCATCGCGACGCGATCGCGCTCACGTGGCGCTCGCCCTCGGAAGAAGTCGTGAAGCTCGGCGACAAGGCCGCGAATCCGTGGGACACCGCGCTCATTCTTTACGGCCTGCTCGGTATCGCGATCGGCGCGTTCCACTGGACCGTGAGCACGTGGTTCGTCGATCTAAAGCAATATCTCGCGGCGTGGCTCATCGATCACGACATTCTCTGGCCGCTCGATACCAACGCGCCGTGGTTCCTGTTCACGCATTACCCGGAGCAGAACGACGTCTTCTCGTGGCTCGACGGAACGATGGTGATCGGCTATATCGTCGCGACGGGGCTCGTGTACGGCACCGCGCTGCTCGCGCTGCTCGCGCTCGGCACGCGTATGCTCGGCAAGATGAACGCGACGCGCCTGCATCACCTGACGCTCGCGCTGATTCCGATTGCGGGCGTCGGCGTGTTTCTCGGCCTTTCCGCGACGACGGTATCGCTCTTGCGCGCCGAACATTTGCCGTTGTGGTGGGTGCCGGGCCTGCGCCTCGGTTTGCTCGGCGCGGCGAATCTGTGGAGCGCGTGGCTCGCGTGGCGCGTGACGGGCCGCTATACGCGCACGCTTGTTCCCCGCGCGCTCACGATGGTATGGTTTGTCGCTGCGCTGGCCGTCGCGGACAGCGCGTGGTACCTGATGTTCTGGGGCTTCAGCCGATAAACCGTCCACGCCGCACGCGCGGCAACGAGAGCGAGAAGTGAGAACGAAACCCGTATTGACCGACGAAGACGTCAAGGCCATGGCCGCCGCCGCCGAGGCGCATGCCAGGGAACACAACTGGAACGTGACGATTGCAATCGTCGACGATGGCGGACATCTGCTGCATCTGCATCGTCTGGACGGAGCGGGCGCGAGCACCGCCGAAATGGCGACGGGCAAGGCGCGCACCGCCGTGCTCGGCCGCCGCGAAACCAAGGTCTACGAAGACACCATCAAGCAGGGCCGCACGGCATTCCTCAGCGCGCCCTTGACCGCGATGCTCGAAGGCGGCGTGCCGATCTTCGTCGGCGCGGATATCGTCGGGGCGGTGGGCGTGTCGGGCGTGAAGTCGGATCAGGATGCGCAGATCGCGAAGGCGGGCATCGCGGCGCTGGGTATCGAAAACGTCTGAAGCCTTCGCGCAATAAAAATGGCACGTCTTCGTCACGAAGGCGTGCCATTCTGTTTTCGGATGCAGCGCTTTTCGGCGCGCATCGTAACAACCCAAGCAGGAACCAAAAAAAGCGGCTTCGCTTGCTATCGACGACTGGCTGGTGTTTGCACGAAGGGGTCTAAATTCTCGCGTGCAAGTCGTCCTCGCTGGCTAAGGCCAAACACCTCTTGGCGAGGTGGTCCCCACAATACCCGGTACGTACTGCCGTTCTTGCCTGTTACTTCGTCAGAATCAGTTTGCCCAGACGCGTCGCGCGCAACTGATAGGTCTCCCCGTTATGCACGATGCTCACGTGGCTGCGTCCCTGCAACAGCGCGTCGCTCTTGAGCGAACGCTCGCCGTTGCTTTCCGCTGCGTGGGCGACGTGAACCGTGGTCACCGTGGTCGCCTTCGGGCGGGTGATCGCGGCGTCGCGGACAGCCGGGCGGCGTAGCCTGAGCGTGGAGGATCGCGGCGTGTCGGTCATGTCGGAAGTGTGCGTTCGTTGATTCGATGGGTCTATAGTAAATGATAATTATTCCTATTTGCAACTAGACTTTCCGATTGAAGCACAACTTTTGATAGCCAATTTCGATGCAGCGACGAAGCATTCGTCACCGCATCGGCGAAACGCTCAGTGCAGCGGGCTTTCGTCTTTCCGGCCGTGCACGAACTGGCGAATGAGCCGCACGGTGTCGATATCCGACTCGCGATAAGCCGACTTCACGATCTCCTGCGTCTGACGCTCATCGGCAGTGGCGTTTTCGTTCTCGGGCAGCGTCGTGCGGTACGTGAAGCGCAGGAATAGCTGGAGCGGGTCGGGCTGCTCGATCGCCATCGTGAGCGAGCCGCCGACGTAATCCGCCGTCGGCAGGATGTCGTAGCGCACGCTCGAACCGGGCGTGAGCGTCACGCGATCCCGCACGGTGGCCTGGCCGTAGTGCAGCTCGCGTTCCATCGTGTCGCCATCGCGCGCGAGGATGTCGCAGCTATCCAGCCCCAGCACGAACAACTGCGGCTGCTCCGCGCGCAGAACGAGGCCTTCCCAAAGCTCGTCAGGCGTGAGCGAATCGACGAGCGGGTTCAGCGGATCGTTGATCTGGATGAGGTGTTCGAAATTCAAAACGACGGTTTCCTTCTACGTTCGTGGTGCCTGCGATGCATCACTGCGGCGTGAGCCCGGACTCGATCTGAATCGCGCCGGACAGAACCTTGTGCATCGGGCACGCGTTGGCAATTTGCAAGAGCCGTTCCCGCTGTTCGTCGGACAGCGCGCCTTGCAGCGCGATGCGCCGGTCGATGTGCGTGCCTTCCGCGGTGCTCTTCATCGACAACTCGACGTGCACGCCTTCCAGCGGCCATTCCTTGCGCTTCGCGTACATTTTCAGCGTGATGGACGTGCATGCGCCAAGACTGGAGAGCAGCAGCGACGCCGGCTCCGGACCCGTGTCGCCGCCGCCGATGCTGGCGGGCTCGTCGGCGATCCACGCGTGCGTGCCGTCGGCGAGACGGACTTGGTAGTCGAGTTCGCCGATATCGGCGGTCACGGAAGGTCCGGCCATGCGTTGCTCCTTTTTTGTGAGAAAAACTGCAAGCGTGACGAAAAACGGTGCGGCAAGAACGGTCATTGTGACGCAATGTGTCCGTTCATGCCTCACCGTTTCGCCGATTCCGCTCCGGTACGCGGGCGAGGGCGCTCAATGCGTGATCGCGCCCATCCGGCCCGCCTGATAGTCGACCACCGCCTGACGGATTTCTTCCTCCGTGTTCATCACAAACGGGCCGTAACGCACGACCGGTTCCTTCAGCGGCACGCCGCCGATCAGCAGAAGCTCGACGGGCTCATCGCCTGCGGTGACGGCGATCGTATCGCTGTCGTCGCGAAAGACCACCATCTGCTGCGCGCGGACCGGCTGGCTTTGCGGGCCATACAACGCGGTGCCCGACAGCGGATAGGCGAACACGCGGTAATCGCGCGGCACGGCCAGCTCGATCTGTGCGCCGGGCTTCAGCGAAAAGTGCTGATACAGGATCGGCGTGCGCGTTTCGATCGCGGCCTTCACGCCGAGCGCCTCGCCCGCGATGACCTTCACGCTGACCTTGCCGTCCTCGCTCGTCGCGACGGGAATCCGCGCCGACGGAATCTCCTGATAATGCGGCGCGATCATCTTGTCGCGCTGAGGCAGATTCACCCAAAGTTGCAGGCCGTGCACGCGGCCGCCGCGTCGCGTGAAGTCCTCGGCCGGCATTTCGCTATGCACGACGCCCGCGCCGGCGGTCATCCATTGCACGTCGCCGGGGCGCAGCGTGCCCGAATGCCCCGCCGAGTCCTTATGGCCGAACTCGCCTTCGAGCATGTACGTCACGGTCTCGAAGCCGCGATGCGGGTGGTCCGGCGCGCCTTTGGCCTCACCGGGCGCGTAGTCGGCGGGGCCCATCTCGTCGAGGAGCAGGAACGGGTCGAAGTCCATCAGAAGACGGGTCGGAAACGGGCGATGCACGACGAAGCCGCCGCCTTCGACAGTGCGGATCGCCGGAATGATGCGTTCGATGCTGCGGCTGGTGGACATGGTTGCCTCGCGTTGCGACTTCGGAAGTAAGGGAATAGCGATAAATTTGAAACAGAGGTCTATTATATGGGCCGCGTTTCGCGATAAAAGACGCTGCGGCGCAATGGATTGTCGCGCTGGCGATAACGACCGCGTCTTTTCGAATCCCTGCCTTCACGAGCGACCATGAAAGCCGACTCGCACGATCTGAACGATCTGATGTATTTCTCGCACGTCGTCGAGCACGGCGGATTTTCGGCTGCGGAGCGCGTGCTCGGCATTTCGAAGTCGCGGCTGTCGCGGCGCGTGTCGGAGCTCGAGGCGTCGCTCGGCGTGCGGCTGCTCCAGCGCTCGACGCGCAAGCTCGCGCTGACCGAAGCCGGCCAGCTTTTCTACCAGCATTGCCAGGCAATGCTCGCGGAAGCCCAAGCGGCCGTGAACGTCGTGCAGAGCCTGCGCGATTCACCGCGCGGCACGGTGCGCGTGAGCGTGCCGGTGACCATCGCGCAGACGTTTCTTTCCGCGGTCATGCCGGACTTCATGCATCGCTACCCGGAAGTGCGCATCGTGCTGCGCGTGACGAATCGTGTCGTCGATCTGTTCGAGGACGCGGTCGATGTCGCGCTGCGCGTGCGCTCGGAGCCGCCCGCGAGTTCGAACGTCGTCGCGCGGCCGCTGTGGCGCACGGAGCAGATGCTGGTCGCGGCGCCGTCGCTGCTGAAGTCGAATGCGCCGCCGATGACGCCCGCCGAACTCGCCCAATACGACACCATCGACACGCCTTCCGCCGATGGCCGCCACGTCTATCGGCTGATCGCGCCGGACGGCACGCGCCACGAGTTCGAGCACGAGCCGCGTCTCGTCACGGCGGACCTGTCGATGATCCGCGAAGCCGTGATGCGCGGCGTCGGCATCGCGGCGCTGCCCGAGATGATGTACGGCGCGCCGCTGCGAACCGGGCAGCTCTCGCCGGTGATGCCGGGCTGGACGTTTCCGTCGCCGCAACTTTATGCGGTCTTTTTGTCCCGTCAGGGCATGGTCCCTGCAGTGCGCGCGTTCGTGGATTTTCTGGTCGAGTCGATCGGCAGCGGCCAGCGCTTCCCCGGAGAATGTCCTGTTCAGGAAGCGCCGGAACGGGAAACAGTTTGACCGCATCCGCGTATGTCATTGGTTTATGACATTGAAGCGCGCGTTTGCGATGGACAGATTCAATTGATCGTCATTTTTTGTGGCGGTATAGTGAAGTTCCTTCGCTAAGGAGCTCCTTATGCGGAAACTCACGGCTGCTCTGATAGTTAGCCTGATAGGGTTGATTGCACTGTCCGTGTCGACCACGGCTGCTGCATGTGACGGGACTTCTGGTTCTGGCTATTCGAGCCCAAAGTGACCGCCTCACCCGAATGCGCCGAGCGCGCACGAAAAAAGGCCTTCATCCGACGATGAAGGCCTTTTACTTTGAGGCTCGGAAAAGCGCTTACTTGCCGCTCTTCGGCTCCGTGACGAAACCGATCTTCGTCAGTCCGCCAGCCTGCGCCGCCGACATCAGATCGGCGACTTTCTCGTACGCAACCTGGCGGTCCGCGCGCAGGTGAATCTCCGGCTGCGGATTCTGCTGCGCCGCCTGCGCGATGCGCGCATTGAGCGTCGCGTCGTCGATCGGCTGATCGTCCCACAGCGTCGTGCCGTCGGCCTTGATCGCGACGTTCACGTGCGCGGGCTTCTCGTCCTGCGGCTGGCTGCTCGCGTGCGGTAGATCGATTTTCACCGCGTGATGCATGGCCGGAATCGTGACGAGGAAGATGATCAGGAGAACCAGCATGACGTCGACGAGCGGCGTCATGTTGATTTCGCTCATCATGCCGTCGTCTTCATCTCCGGCAAAAGGGCTCATGGCCATGTTGCGAATCTCCCGGACTTACGACGCGCGCGTCGCGAGACGCAGGCTGTCGGTCGAGGCGTTCGTCGCGCGCTTGGTCGACGAGAGCTTCGAGCCCGTGACGAAGAACGCGTGGAGGCCGTGCGCGAAGCGGTTCAGCTTGGTCACGATGCCTTTGTTCGCGCGGGTGAGGGCGTTGTAGCCGAGCACCGCCGGAATCGCGACGAAGAGGCCGAACGCGGTCATGATGAGCGATTCGCCGACCGGACCGGCAACCTGATCGATCGACGTCTGGCCCGTCGCGCCGATGGTCAGCAGCGCGTGATAGATCCCCCAGACCGTGCCGAAGAGGCCGACGAACGGCGACGTGGAGCCGATCGACGCGAGAATCGCGAGACCCGACTGCATGCGGCCGACGCCTTCGTCCATCACGTCCTTGAGGCAGCGCGTGATCCAGTCCGACACGTCCATGCGGTCGTGCAGATGCGGTTGCGTCTGATGATGATGGTCGGCGGCTTCCTGGCCGGCGAGCGCGAGCGCGAGAAACGGGTTGTCCGCGGGGCTCGACGACTGGCTGCCGAGCTTCTTGATGCCGTCGTTGAAGTCGTCGGAATGCCAGAACGCCTGTTCGGCGTTCTTGGTCAGGCGCTTCAGGCGCACGACGTTCCACGCTTTCACGACGATCACCGTCCACGAAAGCACCGACATGATGACGAGCGCGAGCGCGATGCCCCGCGTCACGAAGTCGCCTTGCGCCCAGACGTGCGCAATCCCGTAGTTTTCCATTTCTCTTTCCTTGTATCTAAAAAAATCGATCAGTCGTTCAGACTGAAAACGAATGGCACCGTGGCGGTCGCGCGAATCGCTTCGCCATTTTCCTTGTACGGGCTGCACGCGCTGCCGCGTACGGCCTCGAGCGCCGCGTCATCGAGCCGAGACGAACCGCTGCTCTTTTGCAGGGTCACGTTTTCGATCTTTCCCGACAGGCCCACCGTCAGACGGACGACGGTCGTGCCGGTTTCGCCGCGGCGCTTGGCCATCGCCGGATAGTCTGGCTGCGCGATGTTACAACCGAGGTGCGCGACGTTCTTCGGTGCGGCCAGTTCCATGTTCGGCTTGCCGATGGCCGGCGCGACAGGCGGCGGCGCGGGTTGAGGCGGAGCAGGCGGCGTGGGTTCGGGCGCGGGCGCCGCGATCTGCGACGGCGCCTCGGTCACCGGCATCGGCGTGGGCTTCGGCTCGATTTTCGGTTTGACCTTCGGCTTGGGCTGGGGCTTCGGAACGGGCTGCGGAACCGGCTTGGGCGGCGGCGGCGTTTCGATCGCGACCGGCTGCGGCGCGGGCTGCGGCGTTTCGCTGATCAGTTGCGCGGTGATCGATTTGGCTTCGACCGGTTTCGGCAGCGGCTCGTGACGCATCGTCAGCGCGACGCCCAGAAGCGCGGCGTGAATGACGACGACAGCGGCGCACGCCGCGATGACGCGCGGATTGGCGTTCGTCGCTGGCGCCGTCTGAAAAGCGGCGGGAGTAGTGGTCGGGGACTGCATTGTTATTGGCTGCTTGCGATACTGCGTGAGTGCTTGCCGATGCCTTCCAGCTCAAGGTCCAACGACTGCACAGGCACGGTGCGGAAGATACCAGACGACGTCATTTTCGGAAAATAAGCAGGGAGATAAACAGGGTGGCCACGAAGCCGATCAGCAGTTCCATCTTTCCCTCCATGGGTAAGGGTTGCGCGGCTGGCTGAAAGTGACCGGAAGTTCGAAGGTAACCTGGCTTGCTGGAGTCGAGAAAACGACCTGACGACGCGTCGGGATAAACGGGCGTCGTCGGTTTGAGCGCGGCGCGCTTCAGGCGGCCTGGCGCTCGTAGAACATGAGCGGCGCAACGTGCTCGCGCTGCTCGATACCGCAGCGCGACGCGCAGACACCGCTTTCCGCCATGACATCGCGAACGCTCGCTTCGCACTTGCCGCAACACAGCGCGACGCCGAGCTCGAATTGCAGTTCGTCGAAAGAGTCCATTCCCTCGGCGATGGCGGCTCGGATCTTGCGGTCGGACACTGATTTGCAGACACAGACAATCATGATCGTTCGCGATAGCTTGCGTTAATGCGAATTATTATCATTCAGTATGGGCAGCTTTGCAAGCGGGGCTCGGTGTTTTTTGTAACAGAGCGCGTGAGTTAGCGGGTTTATTGCTAGGCGCCCTGCCGGGCGGGGCAAAGCGCCCGATGTACCGGACGGGACGGGAGAGAAACCCTCAGACGATGTCGGGTTCAGCGAGGCGCGTGCGGCGCGAAGGGATATCGACGTGCTCGACTTTCGCGTCGAGCCGAAGCAGGGCGGCGGCGAGCTGGCGCTGCGATTCGCCGTCGGCCGTGGAGTGGAAGCGCGGCAGGGTGTCCGGCGGCGTGACGAGGTTTTTCAGCGCGTGCGCGTCCAGCAGACGATCGAGCTGCCGCGCAATGGCGACGCTCGTATCGACGATCTGCAGCCGCTCCCCGGCGATGTCGCGAATCGCGCGATCGAGAAAAGGGTAGTGCGTGCAGCCGAGCACGAGGGTGTCCGCGCCGGCGTCGAGCATGGGCGCGAGATAGCTTTCGAGCAGCGCCATCAGCGCCGGCGACGACGTGTCGCAACGCTCGACCGCCTGAACCAGCCCGTGTCCCGCCTGACAGATGAAGCGGCAATCGCCCGCATAACGATCGAGCAGCGACTGAAAGCGCGCCGAGCGCAATGTGACGGCCGTGGCGAGCACGCCGACCACGCGCGATTTCGACACCGTGGCGGCGGGCTTCACGCCCGGCTCGACGCCGACGAGCGGAATCGTCAGGCGTTCGCGCACGAGCGCGATGGACTGCGCCGTGGCCGTGTTGCACGCGACGACGAGCGCCTTCGCGCCTTGCCCGACGAGCCATTCGCCGATCGCCATCGCGCGGTCGACGATGAAGTCGTCGTCGCGCTCGCCGTAGGGCGCGTAACGCGAATCGGCGACGTAGATCAGACGTTCGTGCGGCAAAGTCGCGCGCACGGCGCGCAGCACCGACAGCCCGCCGAGACCGGAATCGAAAATGCCGACCGGCGCGCTCGCGTCCGGCGCGGCACGCTCGTTCGGCTTCAGGGAAGATGCTGCGCCGGGCATACGATTACTCGTGATCGCCCATCATGGTCTGCTGGTAGTTCTGGATGCCGACCTTGTCGATCAGATCCAGTTGCGTTTCCAGCCAGTCGATGTGTTCTTCGGTGTCGTGCAGGATCTTTTCGAAGATTTCGCGCGAGACGAAGTCACGCACCGACTCGCAATAAGCGATGGCTTCCTTGCAGGTCGACTGGGAAATCTGCTCGAGTTTCAGATCGCATTCGAGGATTTCCTTGGTCTCTTCACCGATCAGCAGCTTGTGCAGGTCCTGCAGATTCGGCAGACCGTCGAGCATGAACACGCGCTGGATCAGCCAGTCGGCGTGCTTCATCTCGCCGATCGATTCGTCGTATTCGTGCTTGTTGAGCTTCTCGAGGCCCCAATGCTGATACATCCGGGCGTGCAGGAAGTATTGATTGATCGCGGTCAGTTCGTTCTTCAACTGCGCGTTCAGATATTCGATGACTTTCGCGTCGCCTTGCATGATTTTGTTCCTGTTCTTAACGTGGGGCTTCTGAAAAGATAAACCTTCAGTGTGGCAATGCCAAGGTTGAGTAGATATTTTTTGTTTCAGACGAAACTGAGAATGAAAACCTTTCTCGACTCGCGGCGTTGCAAAGAAAAGAGCCGGGCGGATTGCCCGGCTCCCGTCAATCTCCAGCGGTAATAAGCCGCCAATAAGCTGCGATCAAGCCGTCGCGACCGGAATCTTGCCGATCTTCGCCTGCCATTCCGCCGGACCGGTCTTGTGGACCGACGTGCCGCTCGAATCGACAGCAACCGTCACCGGCATGTCCTGCACGTCGAATTCGTAGATCGCTTCCATGCCGAGGTCTTCGAACGCGAGCACCTTCGCTTCGCGGATCGCCTTCGACACGAGATACGCCGCGCCGCCGACCGCCATCAGATACGCGGCCTTGTGATTTTTGATCGCCTCGATCGCGACCGGGCCGCGCTCGGCCTTGCCGATCATCGAGATCAGCCCGGTTTGCGCGAGCATCATTTCGGTGAACTTGTCCATGCGCGTGGCCGTGGTCGGGCCCGCCGGACCGACGGCTTCGTCGCGCACCGGATCGACCGGGCCGACGTAATAAATCACGCGATTCGTAAAGTCCACCGGCAGCTTTTCGCCCTTGGCGAGCATGTCGGCGATGCGCTTGTGCGCGGCGTCGCGGCCCGTCAGCATCTTGCCCGACAAGAGCAGCGTCTGGCCCGGCTTCCACGATGCGACTTGTTCCGGCGTCAGCGTGTTCAGGTCGATGCGCTGGCTCTTTTCAGTATCCGGTTCCCACTGCACTTTCGGCCATGCGTCGAGCGGCGGCGCTTCGAGCTTCGCGGCGCCCGAGCCGTCGAGCGTGAAGTGCGCGTGGCGCGTGGCCGCGCAGTTCGGGATGATCGCGACCGGCTTGCTCGCCGCGTGCGTCGGCGCCGCCATGATCTTCACGTCGAGCACGGTCGCGAGGCCGCCGAGACCTTGCGCGCCGATGCCGAGCGCGTTCACTTTCTCGTGCAGTTCCACGCGCAGCTCTTCGATCCAGTCTTGCGGGCCGCGCGCGATGACGTCCTGAATGTCGATCGGGTCCATCAGCGATTCCTTCGCCATGACCATCGCCTTTTCAGCCGTGCCGCCGATGCCGATGCCGAGCATTCCCGGCGGGCACCAGCCGGCGCCCATCGTCGGCACCGTCTTCAGGATCCAGTCGACGATCGAATCCGACGGATTGAGCATCGCGAACTTCGACTTGTTCTCCGAGCCGCCGCCCTTGGCCGCGACCTGAACATCGACCTTGTCGCCCGGCACGATCTCGTAGTGGATCACGGCCGGCGTGTTGTCCTTCGTGTTCTTGCGGCCGCCTTCGGGCGGACTCACGATCGACGCGCGCAGCACGTTGTCCGGGTTCAGATAACCGCGGCGCACGCCTTCGTTGATCATGTCGGTGACGGACATCGTCGCGCCGTCCCAACGCACATCCATGCCGACTTTCACGAACACCGTGACGATACCGGTGTCCTGGCAGATCGGGCGCTTGCCTTCGGCGCACATGCGGCTGTTGGTGAGGATCTGCGCGATCGCGTCTTTCGCGGCGGGGCTCTCTTCCAGCTCGTAGGCCCGGCCGAGCGCCTGAATATAGTCGAGCGGATGGTAGTAGCTGATGTACTGCAGCGAATCGGCGATGCTCTGAATCAGGTCTTCCTGCTTGATGACTGTCATGGCTTGGGCTCTGGGGGACGAAATTTTTTGTGTGCGTTCTGAGGGACGCTTCAGTCGAGCGCGCTTCGGGGCGCGATGGGTTCGCTGTGAAAGTGTTGCGGATGCGTATGCGTGGTCAGCCGGTCGACGTACGCCATGATGAGCGCGGACACGAGGAAGGCGACGTGGATGATCACCTGCCACAGCACCGTGTGGAATGTCTGCTGGTCGGGGCTGATGAAGGTTTTCAACAGGTGGATCGACGAGATGCTGATGAGCGCCATCGACAGCTTCACCTTCAGCACGCCCGCGTTGACGTGATCGAGCCATTCGGGTTCGTCGGGATGACCTTCCACGCCGAGCCGCGACACGAAGGTTTCATACCCGCCGACGATCACCATGATGAGCAGATTCGAGATCATGACCACGTCGATCAGGCCCAGCACGACGAGCATGATGTTGGTTTCATCGAGCGTCAGCGCGTGGGTGACGAGGTGCCACACTTCCTTCAGGAACAGCACGACATACACGGCTTGCGCGACGATCAGGCCCAGATAGAGCGGAACCTGGAGCCAGCGGCTCATGAAGATGACTTTCGGCAGCACTTTCATCGAGCCGGGCTGAGAGGGCGAGGCGGAAGAATGCTTGGGAGCGGACATGGGCGGCTTTTCAGTCGGGGCGGGTCGGACCGGAAATGATGACGGGCGAATATGACGAACAAAAACGTACGATGCGCCGGCAAACGCGCGCGGGAGCGCATTCGCGGTGTCAGGAAGCCCGCTATTGTAGCGCGTCGCCGCGCGGGCCTGCCGAAAGCTTTCAGAATGCGCCGAAGCGTTACTAGACGCCCGTTTCCCGCGGCACGGAGCCCGCGGCGCGCGACTTGAGGCTCGCGAGCGCGATGCCCGTCACGACGCACGCGAGCGCGACGCCATGCGCGAGCGTCGGCCGCTCGCCGAGGAAAACGATGCCATAGAGCGCCGCCGCGATCGGCAGGACCGCGCAGAACACGCCGGCGAGACTGCCGTCGACGTGGCGAATGCCTTTCATCCACAGCCAGAACGAGAAGATGCTGGCGGAGAGTCCATACCATAAGACGAGCGCCCACGTTTGCCCGCCGACGCTGCTCCAGTCGAAGCGCGCGAGCGAGGTCGCGCCGAGCGGCAGCATCAGCAGGAGACCGATGGCGTGCGTGTACGCGCAGATGTCGATGGCGGGCAGCGTCTGCGTCAGACGGCGCGACAGGATCACATAGAGCGATTCGCAGCACACGGCGCCGAGCACCATCAGATTGCCGGGCAACGAACTCGCGCCCGTATCGCCGGCCTGCGCGACGTTGATGACGAGCACGCCCGCGATCGCCAGTCCGATGGACGCGAACGCGCGGCCGGCCGGTTTCTCGCTCAGGAGGATCCACGCGAAGAGCGCGACCACGGCCGGAATCGTGCTCGTGATGACGCCCGCCGCGACGGCGCTCGTGCGCGCGACGCCATTGAGCATCAGCAAGGTGAAACCGAATGTGCCGAACAACGCCTGCAAGAAGAGATTGATCCACTCGCCACGCGCGACGCGCTTCATCTTCGACCAGCGCAAGAGCGGCCAGAGCACCGCGAGCGCGATCACGAAGCGCAGCAGGGCGAAGAGCGGGACGGGCACGGAAGCGACGATCGATTTGCCGATGCCGACATTGCTTCCGACGAGCAACATGGCGCCGATGAGGAATAGGGCGTAGCGATTCAAGCTGGATACCGCGCGGGTAGTTCAGTTACGATTGTGGGGACGCATTGTAGAAGCCGCGCGGACTCCGTGTATACCCCGTGCCCATTGGGCCGGTCACGTAAGAAGCGGGTAAGTTCAACGGCTTATCTTGAATTCAATGCAGGCTGTCGCGGGCAAACGAATGCGCCCTGACTGGCCACCGCGCCGCCCGGCGCGCTTCAAGGGAGACAAGGTTGGACACGGGAACGCCGCGCGCATCCCGGTTCGAACCTTAAAAGCATGCGGCGCACGCAACCCATTCAGCGATGCGCGCGCCGCCGGATTTCGGAAACACCATCAGGAGAGGTTGTCGATGTCTGCGATCGAGTCGGTTCTTCATGAAAAACGTGTGTTCCCGCCGTCAGCCAAGGCGACTGCGGGTGCGGCAATCTCGGGCATGGACGCCTACAAGGCGCTCGTAGCGGAAGCGGAGCGCGATTACGAAGGCTTCTGGGCGCGCATCGCGCGCGAGACGCTCGCCTGGCACAAGCCGTTCACGAAAGTGCTGGATGAATCGAAAGCGCCGTTCTACTCGTGGTTCGAGGACGGCGAGCTCAACGCGTCGTACAACTGCCTGGACCGTCACGTCGAAGCGGGACGCGGCAACGAGAACGCGATCATCTTCGAAGCCGACGACGGCGCCGTCACCAACGTCACCTATCAGGACCTGCTCGAGCGCGTCAGCCGTCTCGCGAATGCGCTCAGGAAGCGCGGCGTGAAGAAGGGCGACCGCGTCGTGATCTATCTGCCGATGTCGGTGGAAGGCGTCGTCGCGATGCAGGCGTGCGTGCGCATTGGAGCTACGCATTCGGTGGTGTTCGGCGGCTTCTCGTCGAAGTCGCTCAATGAACGTCTCGTCGATGTCGGCGCGGTCGCGCTCATCACCGCCGACGAGCAGATGCGCGGCGGCAAGGCGCTGCCGTTGAAGAGCATCGCCGATGAAGCCCTCGCCGCCGGCGGCTGCGAGAAAGTGAAGGACGTCATCGTGTATCGGCGCACGGGCGGCAAGGTCGCGTGGACCGAAGGCCGCGACGTGTGGCTGCACGAGATCGTCGAGAACGAATCGGCGCAGTGCGAGCCGGAGTGGGTGAGCGCGGAGCATCCGCTTTTCATCCTCTATACGTCCGGTTCGACGGGCAAGCCCAAGGGCGTGCAGCACAGCACGGCGGGCGTGCTGCTGTGGTCCGCGCAAACGATGAAGTGGACCTTCGACATGAAGCCCGGCGATGTCTTCTGGTGCACGGCGGACATCGGCTGGATCACGGGGCATAGCTATATCGCGTACGGGCCGCTCGCGATCGGCGCGACGCAGGTGATGTTCGAAGGCGTGCCCACGTATCCGCACGCGGGCCGCTTCTGGGAGATGATCGCGCGCCACAAGGTCACGATCTTCTACACGGCGCCCACGGCCATCCGCTCGCTCATCAAGGCATCGGAGGCGGACGAGAAGGTGCATCCGAAGAGCTTCGATCTGTCGACGCTGCGCATTCTCGGCACGGTCGGCGAGCCGATCAATCCGGAAGCGTGGATGTGGTATCACGAGAACGTCGGCCGAGGCCGATGCCCGATCGTCGATACATGGTGGCAGACCGAAACCGGCGGCCACATGATCACGCCGCTGCCGGGCGCGACGCCGCTCGTGCCGGGTTCGTGCACGCTGCCGCTGCCGGGCATCATGGCCGCGATCGTCGATGAAACCGGTCAGGACGTGCCGAACGGGCAGGGCGGCATTCTCGTCGTGAAGCGTCCGTGGCCGTCGATGCTGCGCACCGTCTGGGGCGATCCGAAGCGTTATCAGACGAGCTACTTCCCCGAGGAACTCGGCGGCAGGCTGTATCTCGCCGGCGACGGCGCGGTGCGCGACAAGGAAACCGGCTACTTCACGATCATGGGCCGTATCGACGACGTCCTGAACGTCTCGGGTCACCGTCTCGGCACGATGGAGATCGAGTCGGCGCTCGTCGCGAATCCGATGGTCGCGGAAGCGGCGGTCGTCGGCCGGCCGGACGACACGACGGGCGAAGCCGTGGTCGCGTTCGTCGTGCTGAAGCGCACGCGTCCGGAAGGCGACGAAGCGAAGCAGATCGCAACCGAGCTGCGCAACTGGGTCGGCAAGGAAATCGGGCCGATCGCGAAGCCGAAGGACATCCGCTTCGGCGAAAACCTGCCGAAGACGCGCTCGGGCAAGATCATGCGGCGTCTGTTGCGCTCGCTTGCGAAGGGCGAGGAGATCACGCAGGACGTGTCGACACTCGAAAATCCCGCCATCCTCGATCAGCTCGGCGAAGCGCGCTAAGCCCCTCGAGACCGCCGCCCGCAGCGAGCGGCGGTCTTTCCTGATTGCCGACGCCATGCGGTTTTGTTAAAAGACCGCATGTCCGATTTTTCCAGCCCGACGCCCGCCTCGCCACCGCCCGTATCGGCGGCGATGGCGCGCGCGCATCGGCGCTACTGGCGTTTCAATGTCGCGCTGATCGCCGTGCTGATGACGACGGGCTTCGTCGTCTCGTTCGGCCTGCCGCTTTTCGCGCAGCGTTTCCAGCATGCGCGCGTCGCGGGCTTTCCGCTGCCCTTCTACTTCGGCGCGCAGGGCGCGATTCTCGTCTATCTCGCGCTGATCTTCGTCTATATCGTGCTGATGCAGATCGCCGATGCGCGTCTTCTGCGTGCCGCCCGGTCGGAACAAGGCGGCGTGGCATGAAGCTCACGAACCGGCTGATCCTTTCCTACGCGCTCTATACGCTCGGCTTTCTGCTTTTCATCTTCTTGATGGAACGCATCGAGCGCACGACGGGGCCGGGCATGTGGATCGGCTATGTGTTCCTGTTCGTGCCGATCGCGGTTTATGCGGTGATCGGGCTTTTGTCGCGCACATCCGATCTCGTCGAATACTACGTGGCGGGGCGGCGCGTGCCGTCGGCGTTCAATGGCATGGCGACTGCCGCCGACTGGCTTTCGGCTGCGTCGTTCATCGGTCTCGCCGGTTCGATCTACGCGAGCGGCTACGATGGCCTCGCGTACGTGATGGGCTGGACGGGCGGCTACTGCCTCGTCGCGTTCCTGCTCGCGCCCTACGTGCGCAAGCTCGCGCGCTACACCATTCCCGACTTTCTCGGCACGCGCTTTTCGAGCAATCTGGTGCGCGCGCTCGCGGCCGTCGCGGCGATTCTCTGTTCGTTCGTGTACCTGGTCGCGCAGATTCAAGGCATCGGATTGATCGCGTCGCGCTTCATCGGCATCGAGTTTTCGATCGGCATCTTCTGCGGGCTCGCGGGCATTCTCGTGTGCTCGTTTCTCGGCGGCATGCGCGCGGTGACGTGGACGCAGGTCGCGCAATACATCATCCTCATCAGCGCGATGCTGATTCCCGTCTCGATGATCGCGCATCGCGAAGGGCTCGGCTGGTTTCCGCAATTCAACTATGGCCGCGTGATGGAGCGCGTCGAGGCGCTCGAACGCGCGGTCGCCGTTTCGCCCGATGAAGCCCTCGTGCGCGCCGATTTCGAGCGGCAGGCCGCGCAGATGCAGCAGCGTATCGACGCGTTGCCGCGTTCGTTCCACGGCGAGCATGCGCGTCTCGTCGCCGAGATCGCCGACTTGCGGCGGCACAACGGTCCGCTGCGCGAGATCAACGAACGTGAGCGCGAGCTCGCGGCCTTTCCGCGCGATCCCGCCGATGCGCAAGTCAAATGGACGCGCGAACGCGACGCGCTGAGCGAGCGCGTCGCCGCGCCCGTGCCGATGACCGAGGCGTTCGCGCCCGGCTCGTCCGGCGACGAGAGTCCGCGCGTGCATCAGGTGAACTTTCTGTCGCTGCTCTTGTGCCTGTCGATCGGCACGGCGAGCCTGCCGCACATCCTCACGCGCTACAACACGACGACGTCGGTATCTTCCGCACGGCGTTCGGTCGGCTGGACGCTGTTCTTCGTCGCGCTCTTCTATTTGACGGTGCCGGTGCTCGCGGTGCTCATCAAGCACGAGATATTGACGGGCATCGTCGGTCATCGCTTTGCGGATCTGCCGCAGTGGGTGACGCAGTGGCGGCGCGTGGAGCCGTATCTGATCCGCATCAGCGATGTGAACGGCGACGGCATCGTGCGCTGGGCCGGAATCCAGATGCAGCCGGACATGGTGGTGCTCGCGGCGCCCGAGATTGCGGGGTTGCCGTACGTGATCTCCGGATTGATCGCGGCGGGCGCGCTGGCGGCTGCGCTCTCGACGGCCGACGGCCTGCTGCTCACGATCGCCAATGCGCTGTCGCACGACGTTTATTACTGCATGGTCGATCGCCGCGCGACCAGCCAGCGGCGCGTGACCATCTCCAAGATCCTGCTGCTCGGCGTGGCCTTGCTCGCGTCGTATGTGGCGTCGCTGAATGCGGGCAATATTCTGTTTCTCGTCGGGGCGGCGTTTTCGCTGGCGGCGTCGAGTCTTTTTCCGGCGCTCGTGCTCGGCGTGTTCTGGAAGCGGACGACGCAGCGCGGCGTCGTCGCGGGGATGATCGCGGGGCTCGTCGTGTGCGTGTACTACATCGTGTCGACGTATCCGTTCTTCGTGCAGCTGACGGGCTTCGCGGGGCCGCGCTGGTTCGGCATCGAGCCGATCAGCTCGGGCGTGTTCGGCGTGCCGGCGGGGTTCGCGGTGGCGATCGTGACGAGCCTTTTCGATCGCAAACCGGATGCGTATACGCGCGCGCTCGTCGATTACATCCGTCATCCGTAGGGGCTGGCGCGCGCGCGGGAAGTTGGTATAATCGCGGTCTTCCGGAGAGATGGATGAGCGGTTTAAGTCGCACGCCTGGAAAGCGTGTATAGGGTAAAACCTATCGGGGGTTCGAATCCCCCTCTCTCCGCCAGTAGAATGCGATGAAGCCCCTTAATTCAATGAATTAAGGGGCTTTTGATTTTTTGGTCTTGCATAACGCTTGGTCCTAAGAGGACCAAGCGTTATGCAAGACCATTTGACGATGGCGTCAAATTCAACGCTGCGAACTCAAACGCTTTTATACTCACGGGCGCTGCTTCCGTTATTCGATTGTCTGAACCGAGAGCGAATCGAACTCAACTGCGATGGCAAATCCGGCTGTCGGATGAAGCCTCAATTTGGGTATTTGGATGGGCTCGCTCCATCGAGAGTACGATATTAACGGTGCCTCCGTTATCGACGCCCAATCTGGACATGCCTTGAAAGACGACATTTACTCGACGGGTGTCAAGTTTGAGACTTAAGCCTGAAGCGTAGTCGCGAATCCGACTCACGGCCGACTGATCCCGCTACCCCAAAATACGGCTATCTAAATAAATTCCGACGCACACATTCAGCACCGAAGCGAGCAAGCGCATTCGAGAGGATCGGGATGAGGAGGAGAACGGGCGGGAATGAATGTCGTAAGAGTAATGGGCGCCGGTATGACTGCGCCTCTAATAATGCTCGATGAACTCTCGCACATGGCAGGGTGCAGCGGCCCATGCGACCCATCTCTTACGACATTCAGAAGGATAGTCGATGCGTGAAAGAAAGGAATCGGAATAATCGCGTTGTACGGCAGTCAACCTTCGGTTCAACGACGCACCGGTTTCCGGGCAAATGCCGCGATGGGATCATCGTCGACCGCGGTTTGAACGGCCGGCCTGTGCGTTGCCGTTTTGCTTTTCTGCAATGCAACAGACCTCTGCCCGGTGTGCGTGACTGCGGCGTTCGAGATCCACTGCTCGGTGTATCTGGCGCTGGCGGGTCCGGCGCTCGAAAAGAGCGCGACCGCGGCCGGAATCAGGATGAGGCTGCGTGTTCGCATGGTTTTGATGTAGTTCTGGAACGATAAGGCATCGCGAAGCGGTCTGGCCCGCCGCGAATGAAAAGCCCCGCGCAAGGCACGGGAGTACGACGGGCGGACCATCTGTGCGGTTTGATTTTCGACGTCGTAGTGCAAGGCCGATTTCATCGCGCGTCCCTCGAGAACGGCGATGAGCGGCAGTTTCCCTTCTGCAGCCGCGCGCATCAGATTCAGGATGTCGCGCTGCATGATATTTACCACCGACATCTGCAGTTCAAAAACCAAAGGTCTGCATTTAAGCGGCTCAGGCAGTAAAAAACGCTCGGACAAATCCGATTACCTCGACACGCGACGATCCTTTACCTTTGTAAACGATCGCTCATGCGAAGAGTCGCACGAACGCACGCCAGAAGGCGTTCCAGCGGCCCGGCGCAACGACGCGCGAGGCATCCATGTCGCGTTGCCAGGTCGCGTTTTCCTGATCGTTGCGCGGCTGAGTGACGAGTGTCCCGAAGTACATGGCGAAGCTCCTTTGCGGATATCGATGACGGAAGCCGTCGATACGAGCGACAGCCATGCGTTCAGGATGCCAATGCTTCGCCGGCGGCAAAACCCGCCCGAGGAAGGGAGCGGAGCCGCCGCACGGAGATGGACGAAAGGAGGGGGAGCGCGTCAGGCGGGATGCGGCAGCGCGCGCAGGCGCTTGAGCGCCGCGCGCGATTCGTCGCGCGCTGTCTTGTCGAGCCAGCGCACGGCTTCGTCGACGGCGTCCTTGTCACTCAGCGCCGGCGCGACACGACGCAGAACCGCCTCGCTCGCGAGCACGTCGTGGAGTCGCACGAACGCCGCCTGCGCCGCGAGCAGATGCGTCATCGTATGCCGATGGCCGCGCTCGAGCACCGGCGCGAACATCTCGAGCAGGCACTGCAGTTTCGTCGCGGCTTCTTCGATGCTGCGCAATGCCTTCGCATCGACACGCTTCATCTTCGACGCCCGATGTTCCCGCTTGCTGAGCATGTCGTCGGCGAGCGAGACGCGTTGACGCGCGAACTCTTCCAGCGTGCGATCGTCGTCGCGCGCTTCGAGACGCCGCCGCGCATCCGCGAGCGCGCGGCGCAGCAACACATCGACATGGGCCTTGCGCAGCGTCACGCAACTCGTCGCCGATGCGTCACGCCGCTCCAGTCGCAGCGTGCGCACGACCGGCCCGAGGCGCGCGCAATCCTCGGTGGCATGCGAGAGCAGATCGCACGCGGCATCGAGTTCATGCGGCTCGCCCGCGATGTCCGCGAGACGCTTGAAGCGCTTGCGCACCACGCGCGCTTCCTTCTCGTCGAGCAGCGGTTCGAACGCCCACCAGATCGCGCGCAATCGCTTCAGCGCCGAACGCAGCCGTTCCAGCAATTCGATGTCGGTGCGCTCGGCCATCAGTTCCGTCTGCTGAAATGCTTCGCTGGCGAGCGGGGCGGTCAGCATGACGAAAGCATCGGCGACGGGCTGATCGCGAAGAGAGAAGGGATCGGAAACGCGCATGCGCGCCGGGGCGGAATGAGGGCCGAGCGAACTGCTCAGACTCTTGCGGACAAGCGCTGGGTCGAAATTCAGTGTCATCGTCTCGGTGTGCACTTAGCTCGCACGACGCTTCTCTTTATTGCATTTTCGTTTTCGCGCCGATGATTCTCGCCGGCGATCCCGCGCGCGTGCTGGCGGAAACATAGTGATCCGGAATGTCAGCCGTATGACAGCGTGGGCGATTCCCGATGAAATCGTTCTCGCGTCCACGCCATGGCTCTTCGATGCAAAAGGCGAAAGTTAAACGTGAACTATTGACACAAAATATTCACAGCGAGAGAAGTCAGCAGAACGTATGCTTTGCACCGCCACGGTAATCGCGCGAGGCAATCATGCCGGATGTCGCATTTCCTCAGCAAGCCGGCGCGAGCAATCGCGCGCGCCGCACCAGTCTCCTCGTTTTCATCCTCATACTTATCGGCGGCCTCGGTTATGTCGGATTGCATCTGGCATCCGATCTGGAGTCCGTCCGGCTGAGTTCGGCACTCCCTTACTTTCTGCTCGGCGTCGCCCTTTTGATCGCGCTCGGATTCGAGTTCGTCAACGGTTTTCACGACACCGCCAATGCCGTCGCGACCGTCATCTATACGAACTCGCTGACGCCGAATATCGCGGTGGTCTGGTCCGGAATGTGGAATTTCATCGGCGTGCTGATTTCGAGCGGCGCGGTCGCATTCGGCATCCTGCAACTGCTGCCCGTCGAATTGATTTTGCAGGTCGGCAGCAGCGCGGGTTTCGCGATGGTCTTCGCACTGCTCATCGCCGCGATCATCTGGAATCTCGCAACGTGGTACTTCGGCTTGCCGTCGTCGAGTTCGCATACGCTGATCGGCTCGATCATCGGCGTGGGACTGATGAATCAGTTGATACGCGGGCCGAACGGCACGAGCGGCGTCGACTGGTCGCAGGCCGCCGGAGTCGGCAAGTCGCTGCTGCTCTCTCCGATCGTCGGTTTTGTCTGCGCGGCGCTGCTGCTTCTGCTGCTGAAGGCGCTCGTGCGCGTGCCGGCGCTCTACAAGGAGCCGAAGAAAAATCATCCGCCTCCGTTCTGGATTCGCGCGCTGCTGATTCTGACCTGCACGGGCGTGTCCTTCGCGCACGGCTCGAACGACGGGCAAAAGGGCATGGGTCTCATCATGCTGATTCTGATCGGCACGGTGCCCACGGCTTACGCGCTCAACAAGGCGGTGAGTCCCGCCGACACGCAGACCTTCATCGCCGTGGCGCACGAGGCCTCCGCGACCTTCACGAAGTATCTGAACAACGCGCCGCCTTCCACCAATGCGCGCGAGGACACGCAAGCCTACGTGCGCACGCGCCAGCTTTCACCCGCGACGTTGCCCGCGGTCAAGCAACTGACCGACACCATCGCGAACCAGGTCGGCGAATCGGGATCGCTCGCCGCGGTGCCGAAAGACATGGTCGATAACGTGCGCAACGACATGTATCTGGTTTCCGAGGCGATCCGCCTGATGGAGAAGGCGAATACGCCCGCGTTCGCGCCCGGTGACCGCACCGTGATCGACAACTACAAGAGGGAGCTCGATCACGCGACGAAGTTCATCCCGACGTGGGTGAAGGTCGCGGTGGCGATCGCGCTCGGGCTCGGCACGATGGTCGGCTGGAAACGCATTGTCGTCACCGTCGGCGAGAAGATCGGCAAGCAGCATCTGACGTACGGGCAGGGCGCGTCGGCCGAACTGGTCGCGATGTTGACCATCGGCGCGGCGGATGCCTACGGCCTGCCGGTCTCGACGACGCACGTGCTGTCTTCGGGCGTCGCAGGGACGATGGCGGCCAACGGATCGGGGTTGCAGTGGAACACCGTGCGCAGCCTCGTGCTCGCGTGGGTGTTGACGCTGCCTGCCTCGATCGCGCTGGCGGCCGGTTTGTACTGGGTCTTCCGGCACCTCTTCTGAGGTTCGGCGTTCAGGCGTTCGCAGGACGGCCGGTCTTGACCGTTTCGAGCGCCTTGATCGCTTCGACGAGGCGCTTTTCGGGCGCGGCGTCGAGCATCGCGAGCGCGGCGCGCAGCAGTTCGCTCTTCTTCACGCGCACGCCGTTCTTCTGGCACTTCTCCTTGAGCGAGGCGAACTTCGCGTAGTCCGTCTTGGGCATCGTGAAGCTGTCGCGCACGACTTTTTCCTTCTTCACGCGTCGGGTTTTCGCGTCGGTCTTGGGCTGGCTGTCGGCTGCTTTCTTCGCGGCGGCGGCTTCGACCGGAGGCGTCTTCGCGGCAGGCGCCTTGGCCGGCTTCTTCGCGGTCTTCTTCGTCGCGGCCGGCGCTGCGGCCTTCGTCTTGGCCTTCGGCGCAGCGGCCGTTTTCGCCTGGGTCTTCTTGCCTGCTTTCTCGTCGGCCTTCGCGGGCGCTTCGGCCGTGTCGGCGGCGCCCTTCGGGAAATGGAACGCCTTCTTGGTCGGCGCCTTGACTTGCGGTGTGTTCATTTGTTTTCTCCTCGTCTGTGGAGAAAACAGTATATACGGTTTATTGGCGCGCGTTTCCCGAACGTGTCTGGAAAACGCTCGCCAATCAACGCGATAGGCGCACAGCGACGGCTTGTCCACCGGAACCGTGGACAAGCCCGCGATCCGACGCGTTACTTGCCGTGACCATGCTCGTGATCGTCGTGGTCGTCGTGGTCATGATCGTGGTCATTCCGGTCGAACCGGCAAGCCTTGTCATCGCGGCCGTGCGCGCCGGGCAGACGTTGCGCGACATAGTCCGGCAGGTCGGCCGTATCGACGGCGAAGACGAAGAACTGATTCGGATTGTCGATGCCGCCCGGGTGATTCGTGTCCGTCACCGTGCCGACGAAGTCGTTGTCGTTTGCGATGAAAAGCGTGTGCTTGAGCACGCCGCCGATTCGCACGTCCGGCCCGAACGCGAGGCTTTCGAGCTTCGCGGGAATGTCCGTCGATGCGATCTTGTGCGCGTTCAGCACCTGCACGACGTCGAGGAAGAGCGTTTTCGCGAGCGCATAGGGCGCGAGGCCGCTCTCGCCGCTCGTCTGGCTCACGTCCTGCGCGTTTGAGATATCGACGCGATACACACGCTTGATTTTCGCCGTCGAGTTGTCGCCGAGTCCCTTGCCGTCGCGTTCGTCGAGCAGGAGTTCGTGATCGTTCACCGCGACGATGTCGCTGATGGTCGGATAGTTGGGCGCGTCGGCCGTGCCCATGTTGGTGAGCGGATACGCGGACTGCGTCGTCTTGCCCGTGCGCAAATCGATGCGCAGGATGCGCGTGTACGCGCCGTTGGTGCCGCCGTCCTGCAGGAGCGGGCTCTGCATCACGCCGAAGAGCGCGTCGCCGTCGGGCGAGATCGCGAGGCCTTCCATGCCCTTGTTCGCGACGCGGCCCGAGGCGTTTTCGCTGATCTCGTCGTTGCCGACCGGCGAAAGCTTCGTCACCGCGAACGACGCCGGCACGCGATAAGCCGCGATGCGCTCGCCCGTGCGCCGGTCGAATCGATAGACGTACGGACCGTACTCGTCGGAGATGAAGACGCTCGCGCCGTCACGCGACACGCGGATGCTCTCCGGGTCGAAGCGCGCATCGCGCGGAAAGGTGGAGGGCTGCGTCGGCGTGAAGTTGTCCGAGCGGCCCGTGAAGTAGTGCGTGTGGTTCGATTCGTTCAGCGCCGGCGCGCCGTTGCCGACGTTCGCCGCGGCGCCGTCGCCATAAACGAGCGGCTCGCGCGCGTGGAGCAGCGTCGTATCGACGAGCTTCGGATTGAGCGCGTAAGGCAGCCCGTTGCCCTGCGTGCCGGCTTCGAGGCGCAGGATCAGCGTTTGAAAGCGGTTGATGTACGACGCGGTGTCGTCGATATCCTTGTTGTACGAGATCGCGTTGGGGCCGCGGTCGGGCACGGCCAGAAACGTGTCGCAGCCGGCGTACGCGAGGCCCGAGCCGAGCCCGCCGAGCAGATTGCCGGCCGCGCCGTTTTCGAGCGGCGCGGCCGTCGCCTTCGAGCGATCGGCGGCGTTGCCGCTCAACTGGCCGATCGCGATGAGATCGACGCTCGCCCACGCGGACGAACATGCGGCGGTCAACGCGGACAACGCAAACGACAAGGCACATGCACGAACGCGATCCATGAACGTCTCCTTTCGATGAATGTAGCGAAGCAAGTCTAGCGGCCGAGTTCGTGCAGATAAGCCGTTCGGGACGCGAAGCCGGTGTTGGCGAAATCGGTGAACACGCCATCGACGCCGAGCCGGAAGAACAGCAGATATTCGCCGGTCGGGTCGCCGTTGTAGCTGGCCGCCAGATACTTCTTCTCGTTGCGGAACGTGAAGACGTGCACGAAGAGCCCGGCCTTGTGCGCATCGCCGACGACGCTCGTCGGGGCTTGCGTCGCCGCCTGCGAAGTCGAGCCGGTGAACGGCGTGCCGTCCGGATTGGTCGCGGGGAAAGGCGTGATCTTGAGCGGCACGATCTGCGGTTTCCACGGACCGATGCCATCGGCGTAGGTCTTGATCTGCGCGAGTCCCGAAGGCGTGAGCATCGCGTCGAACCAGCGCGGGTCGCCGGCGACGGTCCAGTCGAACGGCCGGCTGTCGGTGATTTCGTTGTAGATCACGGCGCCCGAGCGCAAATCGACGTCGTAGCCGTCGATGAGCTGCACGACCTTCGTGTTCAGCCCGTGCGCGCGCATGTACTGGAGACTGCCCGGCTCGAAGCTCTGCACGAACACCGGCGCGCTGCGGGTGTTGAGACCGTTGTCGTTCAGGATCTTGATGAGCGCGTCCTCCAGCGGACGACTGCCCGCCGCGCCGCAGCCATTCGCAATCGCCTGCGCGTTGTTCCAGGTCGGATTTTTCGTCTCCGGATACACGGAGATCGCGCGCCCGGTCGACGCGCTCTTCGCCTTCGCGATATCGATGATCTGCTGGAACGTGAGGATCGGAGACTTGCCGTTGAACTCGGTCGGGCGCTCGTTGGCGGCGTCGTAGGTCGTGCCGCCGAGAAGCGTGCCGAGTTCGGCGGCGGTGAAGTCCGTGATCGACCAGTCGCCCGTGTGATCCTCGCCATCGACGATCAGCGATTTCAGCACCGACTTCGGATCGGCCGGGTTGGTTAGGTCCGTGAGGTACTGGGACGGTCCGGTGTCCGGCGTGGTCTGCCATTTCACGTTGACGAGCACGCCGGGCACGGTGCGCTTTCTTGCGGCCACCGCCGGGTTGGTCTTCGCCACATCGGCGACGTTGGTGTTATCGGAAAGCCACGGATTGTGCCGCGCGACGAGCACGCAATCCTTCGACAGATGCAGGTCTTCTTCGAGCGCGTCGGCGCCGCTGTCGGCGGCGAGTTCGTAGGACGGCTGCGTTTCTTCGGGCCGCAGTCCCGGCAATCCGCGATGACCGATGACGAGCGGCATCTGGCCGTCGAGCGTGGAGAACGCGGTCGGTGTCGTGGCGGCCGGCGGGGGAGTCGAGGCGCCGTCGCCGTCGCCGTGACAGGCCGCGAGTACGAATGAGAAAGCGAGCGCGGCGCGCGCCGCGATGGAGTGCCTACGATGCGTTCGTGCAAGCTTCATTTCGCTTCCTGTTCGCTTCGAATTGTCCCCGCGCATTATTACGAGTGGCGGGTGACGTTTGTATGACTAAGGAAGCGACCCTTTAATTGTCAGAACGATTGAAATGCCGCGAAAAAAACGCCGGCACGTGGCCGGCGCCGCAAGCGAATCGTGCGACAAATTATTGCTTCATCGTTCCGGTCGATTGAGAACCTTTCGCCTGATTCGGCGACATGCCTTGTTCGCGTTGCTCCATGAGCGTGCCGCTGCCGGACGAGCCGGACTGCACGCCTCCTTGGGACGCGTCGCCGGTGCGGGGAGCGGGCATCGTTTCGTTCTTGCCGGGCTGCATTTGCTGCTGGCGCTGCATCAACTGTTCGCGGGACATTTCCTGCGAAAGTGCGGCCGTGCTGGCGAGCGCGAGGAGCGTTCCAGCAATCAGGATCGGGGTTCTCATGTCTGTCTCCTTGAAACCGGCGCCAGGTGCGCCGCTTACAGGCTTGTCAGCATCGAACGTGCCGCATTGAACACGACTTAGGATTGTCCTTATTTATGTCTGAAACGGCGATAAATCGTCGATAAAAGGATAGGATATTTGATAGGCGATCCGGGGCGCGAGTCTATTGCAATTCGCGATCCAAACAATCACGAACCAACAGAACTCGACTCAAGGGCTGAACGCCACGGAGTATTTTCATGTCGATCTCACTTAACGATTTATTGGAATGGCACGACCGCCTGCTTGAACAGTCGGGCGAAGAAGCGCACATGTTGCGTGCGCTGATTGCACGCCGGGAAAAGGAATTGCGCACGCATATCGCAGATATGATCGCGCTGGCCAGCCAGCGCGAGAACTGGAAGCTGCAGCGCTGTGCGGCGATTGCACGGCGCGTCGAGCAGGCGCCGGTTCAGCATCTCGAATCGATTCACAAATTTTTCCTGGATCGCGACGAAGGCAAGCAGCAAGTCAGGGTGCCTGCGATTCTCTCCGACTTCTTCGCGGAGCATCGGCAAGAAGCAGATGTGCCGCGTATTCCCGTGCAAACGCCCCCGACGGCCACGATCAGGGCCAGCATTCCTGTGCCGATCGCCAATCTGTACGGCGTGATGCACATGCTCGAATCGCGCGTCGCCGCTACGCCGGGAATCGCATGCGGCATACAGGGCATCCGGCTCATGCGCATGGTTGCGCTGATGTCGAAAGCGCGCTCCGCCCAGATCGCGAAAATGAGAATGAGCGGCACGCAAGCTATTTATCGGCACTCGTGATGTTCGCCGGTATTTCATCGCGTCATTACTCGTGCTTTATTTGCCGTGAAATTCGCATGCCGTTTCAGTGTATTTCTCGTTTCGTTTGAAACGTCGAATGTCTGACCTATACTTAATTCGAAAGCTTAATTAAGTGAAGCCAATCGATGTCGTTCGTCATGCAGAATAATCGGGCGCTGCATTCAGGAAATTCGAATAACGTATGTTGCGGTCCCGTTTTCCGCTAACGTGACTGCGTAACGGCTGGTGCTGAAAGAGAATCCGCCAGGGAGCTATCGTGAAAAGTCTGCTGAGCAGAAGAGGGAGCGTGCTCGACAATGCGCCGTCGTTTCTCGTGCGCCAAAAGATGCACAGTCCGGATCGTTTCCCGACGCACGAGATCGATGCGGATGATGATCCCAAGGACGAAAAACTCCCCGCAGCGCCGTCTCCCACACGGGTAACGCCGTTGCGGCCGGCGGGGGTTCCGGTGCAGTCATCAACCAGGCAGTTGCAGGCCGCCCAAATCGCGGAAATCGAATGGCTCGTGCAGCAAGGCTCGCTTTCGACGTTTCGTGAATTCGAGAGCTTCGGTTATTCAGCCAGTTTGCTGTTTTATCCGCGCGATCTGACCTATTACGCCGTGCTGTATCACGAAGGTGACGTGTGGCGCGTGCTCAAGGCCGGCGACATCGACGCAGCCGAACCCGCGTTCCGGCATTTCATCGAGCAAGCGATGCGTTTCGCCGAAGCCGAAATGCGGCGCGCGCATCTCGAAGCGCAGAACGAGCAGTTCTCGCGTCTCATCGCGGAATCGGAGGCACAGATCGAGCGCGTGCGTGTCGATCTGAATCGAGGCAGCGAGCACGACCAGGAAGTTGCGCTGAAGCAGCAGGAAGTCCGCAAGACGCTGGCGCAACTGGAAGGGCGGCGCGTCGCTGCGCAGGCGCAATTGAACAAGCTGCGCCGTCAGGCTCATCAGCTCGATACGACTGTGAACGAGAGCGTGCCGCATTTGCCGTCGTTGCGATAAGATTCATCGCATTTGTCGGAAGAAAACTTTCCGATCTCGCGTAGAATCGCCCGTTCGGGCAGCTAGTCGAATCTTTCGGCATACTCCGCACCGAACTTCGCAATGTATGTGCTGAGCCCGCGTCCGGCGCGGGCGAGTTGCTTCATTTCCTCGACGCGCGTGCGACCGGGCACGCGATAGTCATACAAGTATGTCCCGCCGCTGACGAAGCGCACCTTGATGCCGTTGGGCAGGATGTCGAATGCTTCGACACCCGAATTGCCGGCGAGATTTCGATAGGTTTGCATGGCGTCTTCAAGCTCGATCTCACGCAAACGATTGCGTTGTCGAAGCTGGCCTAAAGTTTTGTCGGCCGGGACCGTTAAGGGTGTCATGAACAAAGATCAATTCCCGTTCCTCGACTCGGACGACCCGCACTTTCAGCACGCACGCGCGCTGAGCCTGTCCGTGGGTGCGATCCGACGTGCGCAGGGCAAGAGCAGTCCCAACGACTTCCCGGTCGGCTCGCTCGAATGGCACTTCGCCATCGAGGACTTCGCAGGCGACGTCCTGCAAGCGCTGATGGGCGAGACCGAAAACACCGACATCCAAGTCGGAGAGCGTCGGCGCGACTGACCGCGCGCACGCTCTTCGCCTCATTCAGTCCGCCATTCGGCGGCGATTCTCCTTTTCGTCACAGCTTCACGCCGCCTGCTTCGGGCGCATCCACGCCGCCCGGCGGAATGGCGCCGCCCGGGCCGACATCGCGCGTGCGGTCGTTCGCCCAGTACGGCTCGCGTCCATAGTGCTGATGCACGGTGCTCGCCCAGACGTGGTCCGCCATCGACGGCCACGAATCCTTGTCGAAGCCCGGCGAGTTGCGCACTTGCTCGGCTGTCGCGTCAATGCGAAAACAGCGGTTGTCGGTATCGAGCGTGAGCGCGCTCCACGGCACCGCGAGCAGTTTGTCGCCGATGCCGAGAAAGCCGCCGCTCGACAGCACCGCATACGCGATTCGTCCGCTCGTCACGTCGAGCATGATCTCCTTGAGCGAGCCGACATCGTGCCCGTCGCTGCTCGTCACCGAATTGCCGTCGAGCGTGCTGGCGGCCATGACATCGGGTCCGGGTCCGGCGGCCGTCGCCGCGCCCTTGCCAACGATCTTCGCGCCCGCCGAAGACGGCTCCGTCGATTGAATCATGATCCGCTCCTTGACCGGTTGTGTGGGTACGTTTGGATTAGCAACGGCCGTACCCATGACGCGTCACGGACGTCTGCTAAGCTCGGGGCTCGTTCAATCCTTGCGCCGCCCATGATCGCTTTCGAGGAACTGCTTGCCGTCGCGTACAAGAAGGAGCGCCTGCAGAGCCGGCGGCTCGCCAGAGGCGCGGCGATTTCCGAGCATGCGGCGCTCGTGACGACACTGGAAAAAGCGGCGGCGGGGCAATCCTTGCGCAATTTGATCGATGCACGCCGCGCCGCGCAAAACCGGCACGCCGATGCGCTGCGTGCGCGCGAAAGCCGTCGCGTCGAGCGCGCGAGCCGGGCGAAGCAGCGCAGTACCGAAATCGAAGCCCATGGATGGCGCGGCTGGTTCGACGGCTCCGCGCTGCCAAATCCCGGCCGGCTCGGGATGGGCGGCGTCCTCGTCGGGCCGCTGGGCGAGACGGTCGAAATCAGCGTCGCCGCCGGCACGGGCGACAGCAGCGCGGCGGAGTATCTCGCACTTATCGCCGTGCTCGAAGCGGCGGCGCGCGCGGGCGTCACGGATGCGGTGATCTACGGCGACAGCCGCGTCGTGATCGACGACGTCGCCGCGCCCGAAGGCGCGGGCATTCGCTCACTCGCGCATCATGCCGCGCGCGTGCGTGCGCTCATCGCGCGGATCGGCGACGTGCGGCTGCAATGGATACCGCGTGCCCGCAACGTTCGCGCGGACGCGCTGTCGCGCGGCGCGCTCGATCCCGCGCGCGCGGCGGTCGAAGCGGCCTGACGGCGGCTCGATCCAACCAGAAATCCCGGTCATTTCAAATCGCGGATATCCGCCGTCGGCGTGTCGCCGAATGCATCGCTCAACAGATAGTCGACGACCTTGCGCGCCGACTGCGCGGGCGTCGCGAGTTGCCCATCGCGTTTGAGTGCGTCGAAGCGTTCGCGCATCGGAAAGCGTTCGAGTTCCGTGCCCCGGATTTCGGCCTGCATGTCGGTATCGACGACGCCCGGCGCGACGCTGCCGATGCGCAGCCCGCGATGGCCGTCGAGTGCGACCGCGCGCGCGTGATGATCGAGCGCCGCTTTGGTCGCGCAATAGATGCTCCAGCCGGGATAGGCATTGCGCGCGGCGCCGCTGGAAATATGGACGATGCGCGTGTCCGTCGCCTGCGCGCTCGCCTGGACGACGGCTGCCGCGAGCATCAGCGGCGCGGCGACGTTCACGCTGACCGCGCGCGCGATGGCGTTCGGCTCCTGATCCGCGAGACCGCCCACCGGCGCGAGCATCCCGGCGTTGTTGACGAGCAGCACGCGTGCCGCTCCGGAAACGAAGCCGGACAACGTTTCGCCCGACAGCCAGTCGGTGAGCTTCGTCAGATCGGCGAGATCCAGTTCGATTTCGTGCAAACGGCCGGGATAGCGCGCGGCGAGTGCGTCGTTGCGTTTTCGGGAAATCGCGAGCACGTCGGCGCCTTGGGCGAGCAGGCATTCCGCGAGCGCGGCGCCGAGTCCGCGGGTGTGGCCGGTGAGAATGGCGCGAGTCTGATGGGGCATGGGCGGATCAGGTTGGCTGAGGTCGTTTCGATTCTATCGGCTAGCGCGGTCATGCGTCGTCTACGCCCAATCGCGGCGATCTCGCAAGATCAAAACGCGTGCAGCGGGTCGATCGTTGGTTCCAGGAGACAGCGGCGAGCACGGGCTTTTTTCCGACTGACAAACGCCTTCGCACAATTGACAATCGACCTCAAACGAGAATCGCCGGAGAGTGCCATGCCGAACCGCGCCAAAGCGTCCCGAGCTGTGTCGTCGATCTCCGTAGCCGGTCATGCCTGTGCGCCCGACCTGCGCTCATTCACGTTTTCGATCGCGGTGTGCGCGACGCTCATCGGCTTGCCGGCGGCCGCCCGTGCGCAGAGCTCGGTGCAGCTTTACGGCGAGCTGGACACCGGCGTCGCGTACACCAGCAACGTGGGCGGCCATTCGCTGTACCGTCTGACGACCGGAACTATCGACGGCAGTTACTGGGGTTTGCAAGGTACCGAAGATCTGGGCGGCGGCGCGCGCGCGATCTTCCGGCTCGAGCGCGGCTTGTCGGTCGCGACGGGCGAAGGCCTCAACGATCATCCGCTGTACGTTGGAATCGGCACGGATACGCTCGGTACGATCACCTTCGGCCGCCAGTACGATTCGATTCACGATTATTTCCAGACCTTCACGCTCACCGGCAACACGGGCGGCACCGCTTTCGCGCACGTGCTGGACAACGATAACGCCAACAACTCGTTCCTGGCCGCGAATTCCGTCAAGTACACCAGCGCGAATTACGGCGGCTTCAGCTTCGGCGGCCTCTACGCGTTCTCCAACGAGGCGGGCGCGTTTTCGGACAACCGCGCCTACAGCGTCGGCGCGAACTACTCGGCGGGATCCTTCAATGCGGGCGCGGCCTATCTGCACAACAACGGGCGCGGCAACACGACGGGCGGCGCCTACGATTCGCTCACGCTGCCCGGCTCGGGCAACACGATCTTCAACGCGAACGTGCAGCAGCAGAACACGTTCGGCGTCGGCGTGAGCTACGCGCTCGGCGAATTCACGCTCGGCGGCGCGTTTTCCCGCGCGATCAACTCCGGCGTCACCGATGCCGACACCGGCGACCTGATGCCGTCGCTAGCGCTCAACAACTACGAAATCAACGGCATCTACAAGCTGACACCGGCCATCCAGCTATCGGGGATGTACGTGTACACCAACGGCGGCGGCGCGCACTGGCACGAGGGCGCGTTGCAAGTCGACTATCTGCTGTCGAAGCGCACGGATGTGTATCTCGAATCGATTTATCAGCGGGCTTCGTCGGGCGCGCCGGCTGTCATCAACACCAACGATCCGTCGAGCGGCCGCAATCAACTGATGCTGGGCACGGGCATCCGTCATCGTTTCTGAGGATTTTTGGGGCGCCGCGCGCGTGCTAATTTAAGCGGTCCACTTTCCGCTGTTCAGCAGGTGTCCCATGTCGCTCCAGACCTTTTCGATTTTTCTGCCCGCGTGCTTCGCGATCAACATGGCGTTCGGGCCGAACAACGTGCTGTCGCTGTCCAACGGCGCGCGCGACGGGGTGCGCGCATCGGTGCTGGCGTCGTCGGGACGGATCGTCGCGTTCGCGATCATGATCGCCATTGCCGGACTGGGGCTCGGCGCGCTGCTGCTGGCGTCGCAGACGCTTTTCACGGCGATCAAGCTGGCCGGCGCGGCCTATCTCGTCTGGATCGGCGTGAAGCTGATTCGCTCGGGGCCGTCGCTCGTCGTCAAGGAAGAGGGCGGGGCGCGCGGCCCCGCGAGTCTCGCGCGGCTCACCAAGCAGGAGTTCTGGGTCGCCGCCGGAAATCCGAAGGCGATACTCGTGTTCACGGCGTTCTTTCCGCAATTCGTCGATCGCAGCGCGTACGCGACGAGCTTCGCAATGCTCGGCGCGACGTTCCTGGTGCTCGAAGTGGTGGCGATCGTCATCTATGCCGCGCTCGGTGCGCGCCTGGGTTCGCTTTCGCGCGGCGCGCGCGGCTTCGTCTGGTTCAATCGCGTGAGCGGGGCGCTCATGATCGGCTTTGGCGTCATGCTGGCTTTCGTGCGCCGGCCTGCGACGTAAATCGGCGAATATCTAAATCGAATAATCGCGCAGATTATTACGTTGAGTGATGGAGAATAACGGCGCATTAAGTCTTTAGGGCTATCCCCGAGTGACCCGAAACACAAATAACAACAAAATTCGACACTCGCGAATCACATGATTCAACCGAGACGCATGGGAGCGATCCTTCCGCGCGTGCTCAATCCGAAACGATCGAACGCTCGCCATACGCGAGAAACCGGTCAGGAAAATGGAAGATCAATGAAAGTTCAATCTTGCACGCCCATCGCCGTTGCGCCGGGCGTCGTGTCTCCTGCGCCTTCCTATGTATTTGTTGACGACAAGCAGTCGATCGTCAGCAATTTGCGATAATCGCGTGTTTTATCCATGGATAATCGCGCACGCGTTCCCTGCGACTGTTCCGTGTTATTGCTTTCGATCGGCAACCTGAATCGCGCCGATCCGCTTATCGTTGTCTGAAGGATTTTCTCCGATGCTTACTCACTCGTCCGGCACCTCGCAGACGCGCTCGTTCACGACCGTCTTTCTGATCGAAATGTGGGAGCGTTTCGGTTATTACGGCATGGCCGCGCTGCTCGTGCTGTTCATGATCGACAAGATCGGTTTCGCCGACGATCACGCCAACCTCACCTGGGGCGCCTTCACCGCGCTCGTGTTTTCGGCGCCGTCGATCGGCGGCTGGATCGGCGACAAGATACTCGGCGCGCGCCGCACGATGACCGCCGGCGCCGTCGTGCTCGCGTTCGGCTATCTCATGCTCGCGCTGCCCGTCGACACGCTCGGATTCATGTACGCGTCGCTTGGCGTGATCGTCGTCGGCAACGGGCTTTTCAAGTCGAATGCGGCGAATCTCGTGCGCCGCATCTACGAGGGCGACGACGCGCGCATCGACAGCGCGTTCACGATCTACTACATGGCCGTGAACATCGGCTCGACGTTTTCGATGCTGGCGACGCCGTGGATCAAGGATCACTGGGGCTGGCACGCGGCGTTCGCCGTGTGCTGCGGCGGCATGCTGTTGGGCTTGCTCAATTTCGCGTTGATGCGCCGCACGCTTGCGCACATCGGCTCCGCACCGGACGATGCGCCCATTCGCTGGAAGCACGCGTTCGCGGTGGCGGCGGGCGGGATCGCGCTCGCGGCATCGACCGTGTTCGTCCTGCAGCACAAGGCGGTGGCCGTCGCGTGCGTCTACGCGGCGGGCGTCGCGATTCTCGCGATCTTCGGCTACATGCTCACGAAGTGCGACCGCAGCGAGCGCGCCGGCCTCGTCGCCGCGCTGATCCTGACGCTGCAGGTCATCCTGTTCTTCGTGTTCTATCAGCAGATGTCGACGTCGCTCACGCTGTTCGCGCTGCGCAACGTCGATCCGTCGTTCTCGATCGGCGGCGCCGAACTGTTCACGTGGGGCGCGGCGCAGTTCCAGGCGCTCAATCCGATCTGGATCATGCTGCTGAGCCCGATCCTCGCGTTCGTCTACACGCGGCAGGCGCGCCGCGGCCGCGACATTCCGGTGGCGGCGAAGTACGCGCTGGGCTTCGTCGTCGTGGCGGTCGGCTTCTTCGTCTTCGGTCTGAGCGGACGCTACGCGGTGGAGGGACGTGTGTCGTCGTGGTTCATGGTCGCGGGCTACGGTCTTTATTCGCTCGGCGAACTGCTCGTGTCGGGTCTCGGCCTCGCGATGATCGCGCGTTACGTTCCGGCGCGCATGAGCGGCTTCATGATGGGCGCGTATTTCGTCGCGACGGGCGTGTCGCAGTATCTGGGCAGTGTCGTCGCCAACTTCGCGCGCATGCCGTCCGGGAATCTCGAGCCGCTGCAATCGCTGCCGCTCTACACGCATCTGTTCTTCGGGCTCGGCTGGCTCGCGGCGGGCGGCGCGGCGGTCGCCATGGCGCTTTTGCCGGTCCTCGGCACACTGTCGCGTGCGCATCAGCGTGCGGTGGAGCAGGCCGTCAATGATGGCGCGAAAGAGCGTGCGCAGCGTGCGTCGATGTTGAGTGCAAACAACGTTTGACTTCGATGAACGCTTCGGTCTATAATTTAATTCTTCAGACGCGGGGTGGAGCAGTCTGGCAGCTCGTCGGGCTCATAACCCGAAGGTCGTAGGTTCAAATCCTACCCCCGCAACCATTTTTATAGACACGTTTCCGACTGTATTTGCAATAAGTCGCTCGGAAACGTCGTCAAAGCTAGCGTAGTAAGCCTCGTCACGTTTCTCTACCGTGATCGGCCCGAAGAGGGTGGCAATAATCTGCCGGGCTTCATCTGTGCTTCCAGCTAAAACTTCCTTCAGTTCAGTCGCTCGCGGACTATACCGGCCCATCTGTTACCGATCGGTTTTTCGGGTGATTGACGACGGCGTTTTCAATGACTAGTTTTCTTCTCGTCATTCGATTTCTCATTCGCCACCATCATGAAGCGCTCTGGTTTTGAAGCTCCGGCCTTCGATGGGCTGATGCTGGCGGTGTCGATATGCGACACGCAGAAGGAACTGGCGCGACGGCTAGACAAGAACCCGTCGCTGGTGTGGCGGTGGCTGCATCGGCAGGGTGCAGTGCCGGTCGAGTACGTGCCGCGTGTGGTGCAGGCGGTGCGCGATCCGCGCGTCACGCCGTACACCTTGCGCCCGGACTATCCGTACTGGCGACTGCTGGCCGTGCAACTGGCGTGCGAACAGATAGATCGGGATGCTGGCGTCGTACGCGATTGAGGCGAATGCGCCTTGCCATCGGAGTTCGGCGAGCAGCTAAGGATCCACGGAACGTTCACTTGACGAAGGAGTGTCCGAAATGAAGCACATAGAACATAGTACTGCGAATGAATTGGTTTCGGTGCGACGACTGGCTGGGCGACCGCCCGAGGCAGGCGTTGATAGCTGGGCGAACGTACCGCTCGCGGAAGCCGAAGTCATGAGCAAGCCAGCCGAGCAATCCGGCAAGGCGCCGAAGCGTAAAACGGGCAAGCCAGCGGAGCATTCGCGGGCGGTGATCGTCCCGGTCATACACGTGTTGACCGCTGAAGAGATGCGCGCGCTGCTCGCGCAACACGCGAGGCTCAGCGAGCCCGATCCGCGCGCGCGTGGGTTGGTGCGTGACGCCTCCGGTATGCGGCCCGGCGACGTGCTGATAGAGCACATGCAGGGGCTCGAGAAGTCGGAGTGAGCCTCGTCGACTATTTCGTCGATGACCGGAACGAAAGGCCAGACGCTCATGCAATCCGGCCAGATCTACTGCAATGCGAGAGGCGAACGATGTCTGAGCGAGTCGTCAGCAAGTCTTTGACGGTTGCCGCCGCTGAGGTGAAGCAATGCGAGCAGACAGCCGATGGCGCGATCGATGTGCGCTATGCGGACATGTGCCGTGCTATTGCGCAATGCCATCAAGTCGACGAAGTGAAGCAGATCCGCGACAAGGCGCTGGCGCTGGAAATCTATAGCAAGCAGGCGCGCAATACCGACGCGGAACGCCGAGCTGCCGATATACGCCTGCGTGCCGAACGTCGTGCGGGTGTGCTCTTGGAGGAATTGGCCGAGGCGGAAATGCGCGAGACGCGGGGTGGCGATCGGAAATCAAAGTCGACGAGCACGACATTGATCGACCGGCCTGTCGCGCCGACACTCGCGAACCTCGGTATCACGCGCGATCAATCGTCGAAGTGGCAGCAGCTCGCCAAGATCCCGGAAGCGCAGTTCGATGCGGCGTTATGCGATTCGGAGAAGAAACCGAGCACGGCCGCGCTGATTCGCGCGATCCGATGGCGCTGTCGCTTGACGAGCCCGGGGTCGCCAGATCCATCGTGCGGTTCGGTCAGGCAAGGTCGCACTGGGTGCGATGCGCCGGCCATTTACATTCTTCCACGCGAGGTCACGTATGACCGTCATCGCCTTCACGATCCTGGGCGAAGCGGCGAGTAAGGCCAACAGCCGCGCGATCGTCACACGTCGTTCGCGCACGGCGACGGGCGAAGTGCGCGCGCGGCCGGCGTCGATCAAGTCGGATAAAGCGCGCGCGTTCGAACGCTCGGCCCTGCGGCAGATTCCGGTGGCGTGCCGAGTGCGTCTCGACGGTCCGCTACGCATCACGCTGAAGCTGTTCTACGCCAGCGAGCGGCCCGATCTTGCCGAGGACTTGGTGCTCGACGTGCTGCAGGATCGCTGGGCCTATGTGCGGCGCGACGGCGTGCGGATGCGCGAACGCGTGCAGGACGGCGTCTACCGCAACGACCGGCAGATCCGCGAAAAGCACGTCTATCACGGCATCGATCGCACGCATCCGCGCGTCGAGATCGTGGTGGAGCCGCTGGCCCAACCCGCGTGCGCGTGGTCGGCCGGTCTCCACGTGCGACGAAACCCGACTGGAGCACCACGGTGAACCCGTTGTTCCGCGACATGCGTATCGCACATTGCGAGCAGCTGCGCGCCCGCGCGGTGCACGACGTGCCGCGCTTGCGCCGCGCGTTGCACCTGATCGGCCAGATCGCCGAACACGAACGTCGGGGCAGTGCCTCCACGTACGCGATGCACCGTATAGCGCAGCTCGCGCGCGCGGCACTAGTGGTGTCGACGCCGCCGGATGATGACGGCGGTCCGGACACCGATCATCGCGTGGATCACCTCGGCAATCACCCTTGAGCCGGGTTCGTCATGAAATCCGTGACTGCGCAGCGCTTTGATTTCCTGCGACCGCTGCCCACGCTGGGGGAACAGGTGCGGGCCGAGGCGAAGCGTCGTGGTGGCGATTTCGCGCGGCGCGCGGACCACTACGCGGCGCTCGCTGAGCGCGAGTACGGACGACGACCGCTGCGCGGCGAGGAGCGGCGGATCATGTTCGACGATGTGTTCCGCCATGGATGAACGATCATGTTTCGCAATCGGCACGACTCGTCAGCATCGGCTTCGGCGGCAACCATGTCGCGGCCGGTCATGTCGCTGCTCGCGCGCCTCGAAGGCGTGCGCCAAGTCGCGCCCGGTCGCTGGCGCGCGATGTGTCCCGCGCACGCAGGCCACCGCCCGGCGCTGGCCATCTCCGAATGCGCCGACGGGACGGTACTGATGCATTGCTTCGGCGGCTGCGGCGTCGCGGAGATCGCCGCGGCGCTCGAGATGAACCTCGCCGATCTCTTTCCGAAGGATTGGCGCGACGATGGTGACGCGCCGGACATGCACCGCGTTCGCCGTATGAAGCACGCGTTCATCCCCGCGCAGATGCTGCCCGCGCTCTCCATCGATCTGCTCGAAGTCGCCATCATCATTGGCGCGATCCTACGCCGCGGCTCGGTCACCGAGAGCGAGTACGCGAGGCTGCTGCGCTCGCTGGCGCGCATCCTCGATGCGGAGAAATACTGCCATGACTGACTCCTCAAGCCGCCCTCGTTGGATCCGCGCGAAGGAAACGGACGATCTCGCGTCGAACTTCAGCTACGACGACTTTTACGCCTATCTTCCCACGCACGGCTATCTGCACGTGCCGACGCGCGAGATTTGGCCCGTCGCCAGCGTGAACGCGAAACTGCCGCGCCGCGAGCGGCTGAAGCCCTCGACCTGGCTGGACCGGCACCGTCCGATCGTGCAGCTCGTGTGGGTTCCGGGCGAACCGCAGCTCGTGCACGATCAGGTGATGATCGTCTCCGGCTGGCAGCCGCACTCGGGCGTGAGCGTCTATAACCTGTACGCGCCGCCGGCCGTGTTACCCGGCGATGCACGCCGCGCGAAACCTTGGCTCGATCATCTCGCGCGCCTCTATCCCGAAGACTGCGATCACCTCGCCAATTGGTTCGCGCACACGGTGCAATACCCCGGCGTCAAGATCAATCACGCACTCGTGCTTGGTGGCGCACCCGGCATCGGCAAGGACACGCTGGTGGAGCCCGTGCGCACGGCGGTCGGCGTGCACAATTTCGCCGACATCAATCCGCGCATCATGCAGGCGCGCTTCAATGGGTGGGTGCGCAACATCATCGTGCGCGTGTCCGAGGTGCGCGACCTCGGCGAACTCGACCGCTACACCTTCTACGAGCACTGCAAACCGCTGTTGGCCGCGCCGCCGGACGTGGTGCGCGTCGACGAGAAGAACCTGCGCGAGTATTACGTCGCCAACGCCTGCGGCGTGATCTTCACGACCAACCATCTCACCGATGGCCTCTACCTTCCCGCGGATGACCGCCGCCACTTTGTCGCGTGGAGCGCCACGACCGCCGCCGACTTCAACGAGGACTACTGGCGTGCGCTGTGGACTTGGTATGCGGAGGGCGGCCACGGCCACGTGATTGCATGGCTGCGCACCCGCGATCTTTCCGGCTTTGATCCGAAAGCACCGCCACCCCACACAGCCGCGTTCTGGACCATGGTACAGGCCGGCGAGGCTCCCGAGCGCGGCGAGATGCGCGACCTCATCGAACTGCTCGGCAACCCGGCTGCGCTAACACTAGCCGATCTCGTCAGCGGAGCCATGCGCCACAACATGCGAACGGTCGAACAAGATCTGACAGATCGCCGTAATCAGCGTGCCATTCCACACTGGATGGAGCGCGCGGGCTTTACCGCCGTGCGCAATCCCAACGCGGAGGATGGCATGTTCAAGGTGGCGGGGCGACGCGTGGTGGTCTACGCGCAGCGCTCGTTGACCTTCGCCGACCAACTACGCGCTGCCCGCGAGCGCTCGAGAGCGAGCCTGCCGCTCTAAATTCGGTCGGTCACCCAAGTCACCGTAATCACCAGTCTGCTATCCCCACCATATAGCATGTTGAATTCATTTTTCAGGAAGGGCGCGCGTATACGTAGTAGATGCGTTGACTGGAGATAGCAGACTGGTGATTACGGTGACTTGGGTGACCAACATCGCGCTCGTCTCGAACGTCAGCAGCGCGCAATTTCGAGTGCGAGCCGAGGGCGAGAGAAGCCGCGTAACCCGCGCCGGTGCTGGGCTGGCCACCAAAAGGCGCGGAAGGCAAGAGGGTGTCGCATGAGGTCGACAGTGGATAAAGCAGGGGACAATGGCGTAAGGCGGGGTGAACGCGCGCGTGCGTAGAAGGCAGGCAAACGAGGAAGAGGCGGGTGTCGCGCGCGTGTTTGGCGAGTGCCGGGTCGCTAGAAGAAGTTGTCCACTGGTGCGAAGAACGACACCGTGTTTTATGTCTCATTCGACGGGCGAACGAACGCCGAAAAGTCCTCTTTTGGACCGACCTGAAACCGACAAGAAATGTCGGTTCGGTTGACATTCTTGCTTTCGCGCGCGCGATACCACCGCGCCCGGGTGCGCAAGGGACGCGACAGGACTCGCAGAGGAGGTCATTTTGACCCTGTTGGGCAGCAGGTCACTTGACATTCGACGTTTTCGGTCTATTCTGGGCAACTAAACGGTATGTGCCGAAGTGTGTCCAGCAACCCGCCCGACGATGTAACGATGGGCGGGTTTTTGTTTTTGCACATTCCGACTATTACGTCTCCATGAAGGACCACTACATCAGCACCGCCGAAGCGCTGCGCGACGCGCTGCGTCACACGGTCGAGTCCGGTAGCGTATCCTCGCTGGCGCCGCTGCATCAGAGCGCAGGCGCGAACATCGCCCTCGAGGGCACGGACGCGAGCGTGCAGGCCGCACGGATCCGCCGGCAACTCGAACGGCTGCCGATGGCCCAGCAGGCGATCCTGGTTGTGTCGTATGCGCCTCGGCACCAGCGTTGCAATTGTCGTCGCGCGTGCTGCGCCGGCCACTACGCCAATCCCGAATGGGCGACTGCGCTCACGTTCATGGTCGCGCACACCGCCGTAATCTTCGTCGGCCACATGCCGAACCTGAAGCTGCGCGAGGCGTTGGTCACCAACCTGCTCACGCACACGGCGGAGACGCAAGTGGCGCTCGCGCAGCGCTGCGGGGCGCATCGTCAAACGGTGGCGCAGCATATCGCGCTGCTCTCGCCTGTGCTGCTGGGCACGCGCACGCAGGGCGGCGCCTTCGATCATGCGTTCGCGCGTATCGATGAGCTGCTACGCGAAGGTGGCATCGTCGTGAGCGACACCGAGGCGCAAGCGGCCTGAAACGCCGAAGGATGCTGTCGTGGAACTGGTGCAGCGCTCGCTCGCGGATCTCGTGCCGTATGAACGCAACGCGCGCGCACATTCCCCCGCGCAGATCGATCTTCTCGTCGCGAGCCTGCGCGAGTTCGGCTTCACCAATCCGGTCCTGATCGACGATCGGAATCGCGTCATCGCGGGCCACGGGCGGCTGCTCGCCGCGCAAGCAATCGGCATGGCCGAGGTGCCGTGCGTGGTGCTTTCGCACCTCACGGAGGTGCAACGGCGTGCCTACATACTCGCGGACAATCAACTCGCCGAGCGCGCCGGATGGGATCGCGAACTGCTCGCGCTCGAACTCGGCGCGCTGCGTGACGACGGCTTCGATCTCGCGCTGACCGGCTTCGAATCGAAGGACCTCGAGCGGCTGATTGGCCCGGAAGGCCTGCCCGGCCTCACCGGCGAGGATAATGCGCCGCCGTGCCCGGACGCGCCAGTCTCCGAACGGGGCGACGTGTGGCTGTGCGGGCCGCACCGCGTGATGTGCGGCGACGCGCTCGATGCGGCCGACATGGCGCGGCTCATGGGGAACAGCACCGCCGCGCTGGTGCTGACCGATCCGCCGTACAACGTGGACTACGAAGGCAAGGGGCGGCAGCGGCTGAAGATCGTCAACGACGCGATGGCCGGGGCGGCGTTCCACGAATTCCTGCTCAGCGCGTTCACGGCGATGCTCGCGCACGCGACGCCGGGTGCGCCCGCCTACGTGTTCCACGCCGATACCGAAGGGTTGAACTTCCGGCGCGCGTTCGCGGACGCGGGCTGGCGGCTCGCCGAGGTCGGCGTGTGGGTCAAACCTGCGTTCGTGTTGGGCCACCACGACTATCACTGGCGGCATGAACCGATCATCTACGGCTGGAAGCCGGGCGCGGCGCATCGCTGGTACGGCGATCGCAGTCAGTCGACGGTGTGGACCTTCGATCGGCCGACGCGCAGCGACGACCATCCGACCATGAAGCCGGTGGCGCTATTGGCGTACCTGACGATGAACAGTAGTGAGGTGGGCGACATCGTGCTGGACCCGTTCGGCGGCTCGGGCTCGACGATGATCGCATGCGCGCAGCTGGGGCGCGTGGCGCGGCTGATGGAGATCGATCCGCGCTACTGCGACGTGGTGGTGCGGCGGTGGCAGGACTTCAGTGGAGAACGCGCCAGTCGAGAGTCCGATGGCGCGTGGTTCGAGGAGCTGGTGAGTTCGAGCGCGTTAAGCGAAGCTCGCGTTGTCGATCATGCGCCTACCACTCGGTAGGTGCGCTTGCTTTCGATGCGCGCGCTCTCGATGGTGAGTCCGAGCTTCTTCTTCGCGGTGCCGCTCACGAAGCCGCGCACCGTGTGGGCTTGCCAGCCGGTGGCGCTCATGATCGCGTCGAGCGTGGCGCCTTCGGGTGTGCAGAGCATCGCGACGACGCGGGCTTGGGCGCTGTTCTCGCGGGACACAGACCGCTTCGATTCGGTTGTCGCAGGAGGCGCCGAGACCGGTGTGGCGCTCTCGGCGCTCGCCAGCGCGGCTTGCTTGTCTGCCTCGATGAATGCGCGGCCCTCGGCGAGTGCTGCTTTCGCGCTGATTCGGCTGCGCGTCGGCGTGACCTTGGTCTCGACCGGCTTCGCTGCGGGCTTGGTTGCCGCCGTGCGCGGCTTCGTTGTGGCCTTGGCAGCGGCGGTGCGCGAGGCCTTCGTCGGGGCGTTGGTAGCCTTCGTGACGGCGGTCTTGGCGGCTGCCTTGCTGGTGGTTTTCTTCGCTGCGGATGCGGTGGTTTTCGTGGCCATGTGTGCTGCTCCTGTTTATCGGTGGGTGCCGCGCGGTGCGCTGCGGTGAGAGCATTAACGCGTAGGTTCGGCACGTCATCCAGTGATTTGAGCGAGCGCCCTCGATCTTTTTGCCGCCCTGTCAGATCAAGTCGACAGCCTCGATCAAACCGCTGAATGGCTTGACGGAGAGGCGGCGCAGAGCGATGTGGGCTGAAGGGAAAATGCCGGCGCGTGGCCGGCGGTGAAAATGCGGATTGGCGAGAGCGCCGGCGCAGGGCCGGCGTGGCGGGCTTTAATCGCGGCTTACTCGGGCTGGCGGTTCGACAGGCCCAGCAGGTAGCCGCCTTGCGTCGCGTGCGCGTAACCGGCGCGGGTGTGAACGATGCGTTCGCTGTGCCTCATGCCGTAGGTGAAATACAGCACCTCGTCGACCTTGCGGCCCTCGGCGTCGTAGAGCGCGTCGCCGGCCTGCAGGCGCGTGTGCTCGATGCGGTGCACCTTGCGCACCGGCACCTCATGCGCACCTTGTCGAATGGCTTTAACGCGGCGTTCGCGCGCCTCGTCGAGCGTATCGGCGTGCACGCGGTTCAGCGAATCGACCCAGACCGTGTGGCCTTCGGCGGTGCGGTATTCGGCGACCGGCGTGCTGTCGTGCATCGAATGGCCAGTCTTGCCGGTGCGGCAATAGTGGTGGTGATCGAAGGCGATCGTCTGCGTGTCCACCTGCGTGGCGTGGCCGATCACAAGGGGATGCGCGTCCAGCGCGATGATGTGTTGCGTGGTGTTGTGTTTGGCGTTCATGCGTTTGCTCCGTAAGTGGGGTAACGCCATTTACGCTCCGGTGCCGAACGATTGCGAGTCGTTTTATGTTGTGGTTTGGCGTGCTGACTGGATCCGCCAACACGTCGAATGTCAACAGCAACGATCATCGATGAAGCGCACATGCCGACTCATACAACAGAAGGTGCCGAGGGACTGATTCGCTTGGCGATATGCGCAACATAGGCTTGAAACGCTTCGCCGATCGTGAAGCCGTCGCGCAGGGGGACGATCTCGGTGAGTGCGACGTGGAAGCCGGCCGCGTGCTCGCATGAGGAGAAGCCGAGCAACAACGCGATGCATTCGCGGGCGGTGTCGGACAATTGGTCGTACAGGCTGTGCGGTGCGTGCGCGGCGAGGCGGGTGGTGTTCATTTCGGTCATTTCAAAAGGTTGCGGTGACGGCATTTACGCTCTACTCGCGCATGAAAGCGAGCTGATTCGACTGGACCGTGGCAGTAGGTCGGCATTCGATGATCGTGAGCAACGTCCAGGCAGAACATCGAGCCGAAATGCTTACTGAATGACGGATGCAATCATGCCGCGCAGCGCCTTCACGCCCGCCGTGTCGCAGCGTCAGCTCGTGCTCAAGCTCGCCGCATGCGGCACGTCGGTCTCGGAGATCTGTGCGCTGGTGACGGGTGCGCGCGGGCGGCCGGTGACCGAGCAGACCTTGCGAGCGCACTTCGCGCAGGAGTTGCTGGAGGGCGCGGTGCGCGCCAACAGCAACGTGGCGCAGTCGCTGTACAACAAGGCCACCGGCGGCGACACCATCGCAGCGATCTTCTGGCTCAAATGCCGCGCGCGATGGAAGGAGACCGCGCAGGCGGTCGAGCTCTCGGGCGCGAACGGCGGACCACTGCTCGTGCAATCGATGACTGATGCCGAACTCGAAGCCATCGTCGCCAAGGGACGCCAAGGTAGGCGAGCCCGTCGATCGTGACGCGGCGGCGGCCGAGCTGCTCGCGCGTCGGCGTGCGCGCGCGACCATCCTGGCTTACGCGGATGCGATCGAAGTGCCGGGGCGGCCTGTCGGAGACGACGCGGACGCCGACGACTGCGAGCAGTTCGAGGCGTTGTCCGCGCCTTTGGCGGCGCATCATCGACTGATTCTTCAACGGGTGGAGGCGACCAACCGCACGCCGCACGGACGGCTGATGATCTTCACGCCGCCGGGTGCGGGCAAGTCGACATTCGCCTCCGTGGTGTTCCCGTCGTGGTATCTCGGCGCGGCGCCGGACCGGCGGCTGATCCTCGCGAGCTACGGTGACGCGTTGGCGAGCCGCATGGGGCGGCGCACCCGCTCGATCGTGCGGCAACCGCGCTGGCAGCGCCTCTGGAACACCGAACTCACCGCCGATTCCCATGCGGCGCACGCGTTCGCGCTCACCAACGGCAGCGAGTATCTGGCGAGCGGGATGTTGGCGGGCGTCACGGGCGCGCGCTGTCACGGGCTGATCATCGACGACCCGGTGCGCGGGCGCGAGCAGGCCGACTCGGAGGTGGTGCGCGACAAGGTGTTTGACGCCTACGAGGACGATCTCAAGACGCGGCTCATGCCGGGCGGCTGGATCGTGATCATCTCGACGCGTTGGCACGAGGACGATCTGGCGGGGCGCATCCTGCCCGAGGGATGGCATGGTGAGAGTGGTCGCCTCGCGTGCCGGGACGGCAACACTTGGGAGGTGCTGTGCCTGCAGGCGCGTTGCGAGACCGACACGGATCCGCTCGGTCGCGCGCCCGGCGAGTATCTGTGGCCCGAGTGGTTCGGTAATCCGCCCGTCCAGTAAGCGGGATCAGAAGTAGAATTTCCAGCAAAGGGAGTTCTACGCAATGAAGAAGTCGAAGTTCACAGACAGCCAGA
>NZ_OGTP01000038.1 GCF_900258035.1 Caballeronia novacaledonica
CCGCCTGCCTTCAGCGTCTGCGCGAAAGGCTCAAGTCTCTGCCCAACGAAAAACGACCCGGACGCGCATGCGACCGGATCGTCAAATCCCGCCCCAAACGGTACACCGTTCGCTATCTAAGAAAAGACCTTAACTGAACGGCATTACCTCTTCGCGAGGGCTTTTTGCATGGCGCGGCGCAAATTCAATCAGAACAGATTGCGCCGGTCGGGATCGTGCAGCGGGTCGGGTGTCTTCTGCGTCATGCGCAAGATGCCCTGATCGTCGAAATAGAAGTTGTACATCAGGTACCAGATGTTCGCTTCCATGTAGCGGTACGTCCAGACTTCGCGCTTCATCAGCGGAAAGTACGACGTTTCCACCGGCCGGCCGAAGTTCACGAGCACATCCTTTCTCGTCCACGTACCGATCTGCGCCTTGTAGAACTCGTTCTCGTCGAGCACCTGTCTCACGCTGACGATCTTGCCGGATGCGTCGATGTCGGCGGCGGTGGTGAATTCGCCGAGCGGTTGCGTCGGCCACATCAGGCGCTTGCCGCCGTCGGGCAGATCGTAGACTTCGCGCGGCGGGCCGAGACGCGCGGTGACCGTCGATGCATCCGCCCCGGTCTGATAGTTCTGCCACGGCTGCGCGCACGCCGACAGAAGAAGCGCGACGCCCGCGCATGCGAGCGACGCGCGCATGCGGTTGAGTTTGTGCAGCATTGAAGCCTCCACGTGCTTGCTCCTCGCGCCGGCGAGCAGCGTTTATTCGACGTTTCTCGTGATTTTGACACGCGCGAAGGGCAAAACATTCTCCGATACGCCGCACAATTCGAGCGGATGTGTCGGCAATGCCGGACTTGCGCGGCGCGCCCGCCGCAGCCTATGATCCGCGCTTTCGGCGGATCGGCGGAACCCATGAAGAACGGAATCAGCGTGCGCGTCACGCGATGGCTGCGCGTCGCGGCATCGACGTGCGTCGCACTGTGTCTGACGGCGAATGCGGCCGATTTGCCGCCCATCAACCTCGCGCTGATCGAAGGCATGTCCGGACCGTTCGCGAACGCGGGCGCGATGGTCGAGCGCAATCTGCGCTTCGGCGTCGAACGCGTGAACGCGCAGGGCGGCGTGAAGCTCGCCGACGGCATGCATCCACTGCAACTCGTCGTGCTCGACGGCAAGGGCAGCAGCGAGGCGAGTCTCGTGCAACTGCGCGCGGCGATCGACGACGGAATCGGCTTCGTGATGCAGGGGAACAGTTCGGCGGTGGCGGCGGCGCTCGTCGCGGCGATCGACAAGCAGAACGCGCGCGAACCGGATCACCGCGTGCTCTTTCTCAATTATTCCGCCGACGATCCCGCGCTCACCAACGACGCGTGCAGTTTCTGGCACTTCCGCTTCGACGCGCACGCCGGCATGCGCATGGACGCGCTCGCCGACGCGCTGAAGGACGATCGCGCGGTCAGAAAGGTGTATCTGCTGAATCAGGATTACAGCTTCGGCCACGACGTGAGCCGCGAGGCGCAGCGTGCGCTCAAGGCGCGGCGGCCGGATATCGCGATTGCGGGCGACGAGTTTCATCCGATCGGCCGCGTGAAGGATTTCGCGCCTTACATCGCCAAAATCCGTTCGAGCGGCGCGGACGCGGTGATCACCGGCAATTGGGGCAACGATCTGACGCTGCTGGTGAAAGCGGCGCGCGAGCAGGGGCTCGACACGAAGTTCTACACGTTCTACGGAAACAGTCTGGGCGCGCCGGCGGCGCTCGGCGATGCCGGCGTGAAGCGCGTGATCGCGGTGGCGGACTGGCATCCGAACGTCGGCGGCGCGGCGTCGGACGCTTACTATCGCGCGTTCCGTGCCCGCTATCCCGCCGCCGCGGACGATTACCTCGTCGCGCGCATGCCGCTGATGATCGAAATGCTCGCCTCGGCGATGACCCGCGCGGGCAGCGCGAACCCGCTCTCGGTGGCGCGCGCGCTCGAAGGCATGAAGTTCGACGGCGAAGGCTTTCACCCGATGACCCTGCGCGCCGACGATCATCAGGTGATCCAGCCCCTTTATGTCATGGAAATGGACAAGGCGGGCGCGAAGGGCGCCGCGCTCGATAACGAAGGCTCCGGCTACGGCTTTCGCACGCTGCTGGCCGTTCCGGCCGAAAAGACCGTCCCGCCGGCGACCTGCAAAATGACGCGTCCGGCGCGCTAGGCGTTGCTCGCGCCTGTCGGAACGCTGTCTCCGGCGGCGCGCGGTGTGCTATACTCCGCGCTTCGTCTTTCGGTTTTATCCGAAGCGAAATCCGAAATTGGCAAACCCACGGCACGGCCTTTCTTCCGTGACCGCCTGTCTGTATCAAAGGAAAAGCAAATGTCCGTAGCAGAAATCAAGAAGTCCGACATCGTCGCAGAATACGCGCGCGGCGCCAACGACACCGGCTCCCCCGAAGTGCAAGTCGCACTGCTCACGAGCCGCATCAACGAACTCACCCTCCACTTCAAGTCGCACTCGAAGGATCACCACAGCCGCCGCGGCCTGCTGCGCATGGTGAGCCGCCGTCGCAAGCTGCTCGACTACCTGAAGGGCAAGGATGCGGATCGTTATCGCTCGCTGATCGAGAAGCTGGGTCTGCGTAAGTAATTGTTGGCGCATATGTGGCTTCGCGGCCGCCGTTAGAACGAAGTGCCTGTGTCAGTCCGCTGACACAGGCACTTTGTTTTTGCGCGTTCCGGCCATGAAGTGGTGCCCGATCGCGTTTTCATCGTTCGGCACCGTGTAGTTGGTGATTTCGGCAGTTCATGGCTTTACCCCGGATGCATCATCCGGTTCGACACCCGGTCCGGCCTCGCGGCAGAGCTTTGTGTCATTCCATCGCGGCGCGCCGCGCGCACGTCGGTCAGGCGCCGCGCTGGAATGGCATAACACACCTCTCAAGCGTGGCTCGCGACCGCCCCAGCCAGCGCCAGACGACCGGCGTGGCGCAACGTAGAAGGAGTCACAATGTTTAATAAAATCGTCAAAGAGTTTAAGTGGGGACAACACAATGTCCGCCTTGAAACGGGTGAAATCGCCCGTCAGGCAAGCGGCGCGGTGATCGTCGATGTCGAAGATACCGTCGTGCTCGCGACCGTCGTCGGCGCGAAGACCGCCAAGCCGGGCCAGGACTTCTTCCCGCTGACCGTCGATTACCTCGAAAAGACCTACGCCGCCGGCAAGATTCCGGGCGGCTTCTTCCGCCGCGAAGGCCGTCCGTCGGAAGGCGAGACGCTCATCTCGCGCCTGATCGACCGTCCGCTGCGTCCGCTCTTCCCGGAAGGCTTCTATAACGAAGTGCAGGTCGTCATCCACGTCCTGTCGCTGAACCCGGACGTCCCGGCCGACATCCCCGCGCTGATCGGCGCATCGGCCGCGCTCGCCGTGTCGGGCCTGCCGTTCAACGGTCCGGTCGGCGCCGCGCGCGTCGCGTACATCAACAACGAGTACGTGCTGAACCCGACGCGCCCGCAGATGAAGGAATCGGCGCTCGATCTCGTCGTCGCCGGCACGGAACGCGCGGTGCTGATGGTGGAATCGGAAGCGCAACAGCTTTCCGAAGAAGTGATGCTCGGCGCGGTCGTGTTCGGCCACGAGCAGATGCAGACGGCCATCGACGCGATCCATGAACTCGTGCGCGAAGGCGGCAAGCCCGAGTGGGACTGGCAGCCGGCGCCGAAGAACGAAGCGCTCATCTCGCGCGTCACGGAAATCGCGAAGCCCGAACTCGAGGCGGCTTACCAGTTGCGTAACAAGCAGGCGCGTTCGACCAAGCTGAAGGAAGTCTACGCAGCGGCGTCCGCGAAGCTCGCGCAAGACGCGGCGGCATCGGGCACGGTCGCGGCCGACGCGGCCACGGTCGGCAACGTCCTGTTCGACATCGAAGCGAAGATCGTCCGCTCGCAGATCCTGAACGGCGAGCCGCGTATCGACGGCCGCGACACGCGCACGGTTCGTCCGATCGAAATCCGTACGGGCGTGTTGCCGCGCACGCACGGTTCGGCGCTGTTCACGCGTGGCGAGACGCAGGCGCTGGTCGTCGCTACCCTCGGCACGAAGGGCGACGAGCAAAGCATCGACGCGCTCGAAGGCGAATACCGCGAGCGCTTCATGCTCCACTACAACATGCCGCCGTTCGCGACGGGCGAAACCGGCCGCGTCGGCTCGCCGAAGCGTCGTGAAATCGGTCACGGTCGTCTGGCCAAGCGCGCGCTGGTCGCGTGCCTGCCGAGCGCCGACGAATTCGGTTACTCGATCCGCGTCGTGTCGGAAATCACGGAATCGAACGGTTCGTCGTCGATGGCTTCGGTCTGCGGCGGCTGCCTCGCGCTGATGGACGCCGGCGTGCCGATGAAGGCGCACGTCGCGGGCATCGCAATGGGCCTGATTCTCGAAGGCAACAAGTTCGCGGTTCTGACCGACATCCTCGGCGACGAAGATCACCTCGGCGACATGGACTTCAAGGTGGCCGGCACGGCGCAAGGCGTGACCGCGCTGCAGATGGACATCAAGATCCAGGGCATCACGAAGGAAATCATGCAGGTCGCGCTCGCGCAGGCGAAGGAAGGCCGCATGCACATCCTCGGCAAGATGACCGAAGCCGTGCCGACCACGAACACGGAACTGTCGGACTACGCGCCGCGCATGATCACCATCAAGATCAATCCGGAGAAGATCCGCGACGTGATCGGCAAGGGCGGTTCGGTGATCCGCGCGCTGACGGAAGAAACCGGCACGACGATCGACATTTCGGACGACGGCGTCGTGACGATCGCGAGCACGAGCGCGGAAGGCATGGCCGACGCGAAGAAGCGCATCGAGAACATCACGGCCGAAGTGGAAGTCGGCCAGGTCTACGAAGGCCCGGTGCTCAAGCTGCTCGACTTCGGCGCGATCGTGAACATCCTGCCGGGCAAGGACGGTCTGCTGCACATCTCGGAGATCGTCAACGAGCGCGTGAAGGACATCAACGACTACCTGAAGGAAGGCCAGATCGTGAAGGTCAAGGTCATCCAGACGGACGAGAAGGGCCGTGTGCGTCTGTCGGCGAAGGCGCTTCTGAACGAAGCCGCGCAACAGGCGGAACCCACGCACCCGCAGCAGTAATGCGGTAATGTGTAGACGGCCGGCCGCTGATGCGAGCCGGCCGTTTTCATGTATGACGCTTCGGGCGCTATGCGTTGTCCGACGCGTCATCGGACTCGATGGCAGTGTGGAGCGTGATCGCTTCGGGCGCGCACAGTGCCATCCGGTTCGAATGCACACTGACTCTGGTCGGCACAGGGAGAGCATATGAAGGCCATCGAAATCACTGAGTTTGGCGCACCCGAAGTCCTCAAACTGGGCGAACGTCCGACGCCCGCGCCGGGCAAGTGCGAGGTGTTGATCAAGGTGGCGGCCTCGGGCGTCAACCGGCCGGACGTGTTCCAGCGCAAGGGCGCCTACGCGCCGCCGCCGGGCGCATCGGATCTGCCGGGGCTGGAGGTGGCCGGCGAGATCGTCGATGGCGATTTCGATCCCAGGCACAACCCGTTCGGTCTGAAAAAAGGTGATCGCGTGTGCGCGCTGCTCGCGGGCGGTGGCTACGCCGAATATGCGGTGGCGCCGCTCGAACAATGTCTGCCGGTGCCGAAGGGGCTTTCGGACATCGAGGCGGCATCGCTGCCGGAGACGTTCTTCACCGTCTGGAGCAACGTGTTCGAGCGCGCTCAATTGGGCGCGGGCGAGAACGGCGCGGAAGAGACGCTGCTCGTGCAGGGCGGATCGAGCGGTATCGGCGTGACGGCGATCCAGATCGCGAAGGCGCTCGGCTTTCGCGTGTTCGCCACGGCCGGCACCGACGAAAAATGCCGCGCGTGCGAAGCGCTCGGTGCGGAACGCGCGATCAACTATAAGACGGAAGATTTCGTCGAAGTGGTGAAGTCGCTGACGAACGACCGCGGCGTCGACGTGATTCTCGACATGGTCGCCGGCGACTATCTGCCGCGCGAGCTCAAGGCGCTGGCCGACGGCGGACGCATCTGCGTGATCGCGCTGCTGGGCGGCGCCAAGGCGGAGATCAACCTGAACGACGTGCTGCGCCGGCGGCTCGTCATCACCGGTTCGACGCTGCGTCCGCGTCCGGTCGCGTTCAAGGCGAAGCTCGCGGCCAAGCTGAAGGAGCGAGTCTGGCCGGAAATCGAGGCGGGGCACATCAAGCCGGTGATCCACGAAGTCTTTCCGGCGCACGAGGCCGCCGCCGCGCATACGCTGATGGAAAGCAGCACGCACGTCGGCAAGATCGTGCTCGACTGGCGCGACGGCGCGTGATGTTTTCAGGTGGCTTGCAGCGTTTCACGTTGCGGTTCCTTTTGATGGTTTGACCGGTTTCCTCGTAACACAGTAAAATCGCCTGTTTTGCAGGCAGTTTGCTGTTCGTAGCGGTTCATTTTTATAACAGGCGGCTCTTGCAAGCCGCCGCCGACTGACGAGACATATGTCCAGAGAACGAGCAAAACTGGTGGTGGGCAACTGGAAGATGCACGGTCGCATCGGGGACAACGCGACCTTGCTGACCGAAGTCGCCGCAGGGGCATCGGCTTTGCAAAATGGCGTGCGTGTCGGGGTGTGCGTGCCGTGTCCTTATCTCGCGCAATCGCAGGCGCTCTTGAGCGGTTCGGTCGTGCAGTGGGGCATTCAGGACGTGTCGTCGCATGCGGGCGGCGCGTTCACCGGTGAAGTCGCGGCCGAGATGGCGGCGGATTTCGGCGTCACGTACGCCATCGTCGGGCATTCGGAGCGACGCGCGTATCATCGCGAAAGTCCGGAACTCGTGGCGTCGAAAGCACAACGCGCGATCGAAGCCGGGCTCACGCCGATCGTCTGCGTCGGCGAGACGCTGGAAGAGCGCGAGGCGGGTACGACCGAGCAGATCATCGGCACGCAGCTCGACGCCGTGTTGCTGGTTCTGACGGAAGAGCAGGCGGCGGGCATCGTGGTCGCGTACGAACCGGTCTGGGCGATCGGCACGGGCAAGACCGCGCGGCCCGGACAGGCGCAGGACGTTCATGCATTCCTGCGTCACAAGCTGCTGCAGAAGGGCGCATCGGTGGTGAACGTGCCGCTTCTGTATGGCGGCAGCGTGAAGCCTGAAAATGCGGAAGAGCTTTTCGGGCAGAAGGACATCGACGGCGGGCTGATCGGCGGCGCGTCGTTGAAGTCGAAAGATTTTCTGGCGATCTGCCGGGCGGCGCAAACCGTGACGCATTGAGCGTCGAACGGCAAGCGGGCAGGGCAGGCGAAAGACCATAGTGCGACACGAAGGTGTCACGGAATTATCAGGGATCGGGTGAGTTGAAATGCTGTATTTGAAGACATTGATTATCGTTGTCCAGTTGCTGTCCGCGCTGGGCGTTATCGGCCTCGTGCTGCTTCAGCACGGCAAGGGCGCGGACATGGGCGCGGCGTTCGGTAGCGGTGCATCGGGAAGTCTGTTCGGTGCGACGGGTTCGGCGAACTTTCTGTCGCGCACCACGGCCGTTCTCGCCGCGGTGTTTTTCATCACGACGCTGACACTTACCTATCTCGGCAGCTACAAGCCGCAGACGTCGGCGGGCGTGCTGGGCGGAGCGGCTCCCGTGCCGACGTCGGCGCCGGTTGCGGCGGCATCGGCGGCTTCTGCGCCTGCTTCGGCACCGGTCGCGTCGTCCGCGCCGGGTGCCGACGTGCCCAAATAACGACAGAACGAATTTTTCGCATAAATTGCATTTTGTGCGTTGAACAATTCGTAGGGCCCAGTTATAATTCAAGTCTTGAAGCGATTCGCGGCAATTTAGAAGTAGTTTTCCCGGATTGCAGTACAGTGCCGACGTGGTGAAATTGGTAGACACGCTATCTTGAGGGGGTAGTGGCGAAAGCTGTGCGAGTTCGAGTCTCGCCGTCGGCACCAAAGTTATCCAATGCCAGCCGCTTGCATCGCTTCGGCTGGCATTGTCACTTCTGGAGTACCCTTACGTTTTTACTGCGGCATCGGCAACTTCAAAGCGGTTGTCACAGTGTGCTGATATCGTGAGCGGTCCCAAGTGAATTCTCCCGCCGGGTGGTCCGTCCCGGCTGAAGGCCCCAATCAATAACAGACCACATCTACCGATCAGAGGATAGCCTTGAACCTCGCACCCTATTACCCCGTCTTCTTGTTTCTTCTAGTGGGCCTTGGTTTAGGTATTGCGTTGATCAGCATCGGCAAGATTCTCGGTCCCAACAAGCCCGACACGGAGAAGAACGCGCCGTACGAGTGCGGCTTCGAAGCCTTCGAAGACGCGCGTATGAAGTTCGATGTGCGTTACTATCTCGTCGCGATTCTTTTCATCATTTTCGACCTTGAGACGGCGTTCCTGTTTCCGTGGGGTGTGTCCCTGCGCGATATCGGTTGGCCTGGCTTCATCGCGATGATGATTTTTCTGCTCGAATTTTTGCTCGGTTTCGCCTACATCTGGAGAAAGGGCGGACTCGACTGGGAATGACAGTTAGATCACCGGATTCATGGGCGGCTTTGGCTGGCTGCTCATCTGGAGTGGAAAACAAATGAGTATCGAAGGGGTCTTGAAGGAAGGCTTTGTCACCACCACGGCTGACAAGCTCATCAACTGGACGCGCACCGGCTCCCTGTGGCCGATGACGTTCGGTCTCGCGTGCTGCGCGGTCGAGATGATGCACGCGGGCGCCGCCCGTTACGATCTGGACCGTTTCGGCGTGGTGTTTCGTCCGAGTCCGCGTCAGTCCGACGTGATGATCGTCGCCGGTACGCTGTGCAACAAGATGGCGCCCGCGCTTCGTAAGGTGTACGACCAGATGGCCGAGCCGCGTTGGGTCATCTCGATGGGTTCGTGCGCGAACGGCGGTGGCTACTACCACTATTCCTATTCCGTCGTGCGCGGTTGCGACCGGATCGTGCCGGTCGACGTGTACGTGCCGGGTTGTCCTCCGACCGCCGAAGCCCTGGTCTACGGCGTGATCCAGTTGCAGGCGAAGATTCGCCGCACCAACACCATCGCCCGTCAGTAAGGGCCTGAGTCTCCCCAAACTATGGCAAGCAAACTCGAGACCCTCAAAGCGAACCTCGAGACGGCGTTTGGCGACCGTCTCCAGAGCATCACGGAGTCGCTGGGTCAGGTGACGGTCGTCGTCAAGGCGGCCAACTATCTGGACGTCTGCAAGCAGTTGCGCGATGACCCGTCGCTGCGCTTCGAGCAGCTCATGGATATCGCCGGCGTCGACTATTCGACCTACGGCGACGGTGTCTACGACGGCCCGCGTTTCGCCGCCGTCAGCCATCTTCTCTCGATCACGAACAACTGGCGCGTGCGCGTGCGCGTATTCGCGCCGGACGACGAAGTGCCCATCGTGCCTTCCGTGGTCGATATCTGGACGTCGGCGAACTGGTACGAGCGCGAAGCGTTCGACCTCTACGGCATCGTGTTCGAAGGCCATCCCGATCTGCGCCGCATTCTCACGGACTACGGCTTCATCGGCCATCCGTTCCGCAAGGATTTCCCGATCTCCGGCTACGTGGAAATGCGCTACGACCCGGAAGAGAAGCGCGTGGTCTATCAGCCCGTGACGATCGAACCGCGCGAAATCACGCCGCGCGTGATCCGCGAAGATCGCTATGGCGGTCTGAAACATTAAGAGAACGCCATGGCAGAGATCAAGAACTACACGCTGAACTTTGGCCCGCAGCACCCGGCAGCGCACGGCGTGCTGCGCCTCGTGCTGGAACTCGACGGCGAAGTGATCCAGCGCGCCGACCCGCACATCGGTCTGCTGCATCGCGCGACCGAGAAGCTGGCCGAGACCAAGACCTTCCTGCAATCCGTGCCCTACATGGACCGTCTCGACTACGTGTCGATGATGGTCAACGAGCACGGCTATGTGCTCGCCATCGAAAAGCTGCTCGGCATCGACGTGCCGGTGCGCGCGAAGTACATCCGCGTGCTGTTCGACGAAATCACGCGCGTGCTGAACCACCTGATGTGGATCGGCTCGCACGCGCTCGACGTCGGCGCGATGGCGGTGTTCCTCTACGCGTTCCGCGAGCGCGAAGATCTGATGGACGTCTACGAGGCGGTGTCGGGTGCGCGCATGCACGCGGCGTACTATCGTCCGGGTGGCGTCTATCGCGATCTGCCGGACGCGATGCCGCAATACAAGGCGTCGAAGATCCGCAACGCGAAGGCGCTCGACAAGATGAACGAGACGCGCCAGGGCTCGCTGCTCGACTTCATCGAGGACTTCTTCAACCGTTTCCCGCGTTGTGTCGACGAGTACGAAACGCTGCTCACCGACAACCGGATCTGGAAGCAGCGTCTCGTGGGCATCGGCGTGGTGAGCCCGGAGCGCGCGTTGCAAATGGGTTTGAGCGGCGCGATGCTGCGCGGCTCGGGCATCGAATGGGACTTGCGCAAGAAGCAGCCGTACGAAGTGTACGATCAGCTCGACTTCGACATCCCCGTCGGCGTGAACGGCGATTGCTACGACCGTTATCTGGTGCGTGTGGAAGAAATGCGCCAGTCGACGCGCATCGCCCAACAGTGCATTGCGTGGCTGCGCAAGAATCCCGGCCCTGTGATGGTCGATAATCACAAGGTTGCGCCGCCGTCGCGCGTCGGCATGAAGAGCAACATGGAAGAGCTGATTCACCATTTCAAGCTCTTCACCGAAGGCTTCCACGTGCCGGAAGGCGAAACGTACGCGGCGGTCGAGCATCCGAAGGGCGAGTTCGGCATCTACCTGATTTCGGATGGCGCGAACAAGCCGTATCGCCTGAAGATTCGCGCGCCGGGCTATGCGCACCTCGCATCGCTCGACGAAATGGCGCGAGGCCACATGATCGCCGACGCTGTGACGATCATCGGTACGCAAGACATCGTGTTCGGCGAGATCGATCGCTGATTTCATCGCCGCCTGCATGGCGCGCTCATCGGCCGCCGTGCGTGGAAACGCGAAAGCAATAACAGGAACCCGCAGGAACGCCAGGTCTGCCGCAATACGAAGGACGCGGCAGGTTTTCGTTCGGTAGGAATTGAAAGAGTCGTGTCTGAAAATGATCTCAGCTGAAGGCCTGAAAGAAATCGATCGCGCGGTCGCGAAGTATCCCGCCGAGCAAAAGCAATCGGCGGTGATGGCGGCGCTCGCTGTCGCTCAGGAAGAGCACGGATGGCTCTCGCCCGAACTGATGCAGTTCGTGGCCGGTTATCTGAGCATGCCCCCGGTCGCGGTGCAGGAAGTCGCCACGTTCTACACGATGTACGAGCTGAAGCCGGTCGGCAAGCACAAGATCACGCTCTGCACGAATCTGCCTTGCCAGCTCGGGCCGGACGGCGGGTCGGACAGCGCCGCCGAGTATCTCAAGCAGAAGCTCGGCATCGATTTCGGCGAGACCACCTCGGACGGCAAGTTCACGCTGAAGGAAGGCGAGTGCTTCGGCGCATGCGGTGACGCACCCGTGATGCTCGTGAACAACCATCGCATGTGCAGCTTCATGAGCCGCGAGAAGATCGACCAGTTGATCGAGGAACTTTCGAAATGACGTCACTCCACGATCGTCACATCAAGCCGCTGATCCTCGCCGGTCTCAATGGCGAGAACTGGCATCTCGAGGATTACGTCGCGCGCGGCGGCTACAAGCAACTGCGCCGCATTCTCGAAGAAAAGATTCCGGCCGAGCAGGTGATCGCCGACGTCAAGGCGTCCGGTCTGCGCGGCCGCGGCGGTGCGGGCTTCCCGACCGGCCTGAAGTGGAGCTTCATGCCGCGTCAGTTTCCGGGGCAGAAGTATCTCGTCTGCAACTCGGACGAGGGCGAGCCGGGCACGTTCAAGGATCGCGACATCCTGCGCTGGAATCCGCACGCGCTGATCGAAGGCATGGCCATCGGCGCCTACGCGATGGGCATCACCGTCGGTTACAACTACATCCACGGCGAGATTTTCGAAGTCTACCGGGTGTTCGAAGCGGCGCTAGAAGAAGCGCGCGCGGCCGGCTATCTCGGCGCGAACATTCTCGGCTCCGGTTTCTCGTTCGAGCTGCACGCGCATCATGGTTACGGTGCGTATATCTGCGGCGAAGAAACCGCGCTGCTCGAATCGCTGGAAGGCAAGAAGGGCCAGCCGCGCTTCAAGCCGCCGTTCCCGGCGAGCTTCGGCGTGTACGGCAAGCCGACCACCATCAACAACACCGAGACCTTCGCGGCCGTGCCGTTCCTGCTGGAAATCGGCCCGCAGAATTATCTCGAACTCGGCAAGCCCAACAACGGCGGCACGAAGATCTTCTCCGTGTCCGGTGACGTCAATCGTCCGGGCAACTACGAGGTTCCGCTCGGCACGCCGTTCTCGACGCTGATGGAACTGGCAGGCGGCGTGCGCGGCAAGTCGATCAAGGCCGTGATTCCGGGCGGTTCGTCCGCGCCGGTCGTGCCGGGCGACATGATGCTCGCCACCGACATGGACTACGATTCGATCGCGAAGGCCGGCTCGATGCTCGGTTCGGGCGCGGTGATCGTGATGAACGAAACGCGCTGCATGGTGCGCTCGCTGCTGCGCCTGTCGTACTTCTACTATGAAGAGTCGTGCGGCCAGTGCACGCCTTGCCGCGAAGGCACGGGCTGGCTGTATCGCGTGGTGCATCGCATTGAGCATGGTCTCGGCCGCAAGGAAGATCTGGATCTGCTCAACTCGGTTGCCGAGAACATCATGGGCCGCACGATCTGCGCGCTCGGCGATGCGGCGGCGATGCCCGTGCGCGGCATGCTCAAGCACTTCTGGGACGAATTCGAATATCACGTCGAGCACAAGCATTGTCTCGTCGGCGGGCATGCGCATCACGCGCCGTCCGAAGCGCTTACCGCGTAATCAGGCGCGCAGTCAGATGCGCAAGACAAGGGTTGAGGATTTCTATCCATCATGGTTGAACTAGAAATTGACGGCAAGACGGTCGAGGTGCCTGAAGGCAGCATGGTGATCCAGGCTGCGCACAAGGTCGATACTTACATTCCTCACTTCTGCTATCACAAGAAGCTCTCGATCGCGGCGAACTGCCGGATGTGCCTCGTCGAAGTCGAAAAGATGCCGAAGGCCGTCCCCGCCTGCGCGACGCCCGTGTCGGCCGGCATGGTCGTGCGCACCACCTCCGACAAGGCCGTGAAGGCGCAACAGTCGGTGATGGAGTTCCTACTCATCAACCATCCGCTCGATTGCCCGATCTGCGATCAGGGCGGCGAGTGCCAGTTGCAAGATCTGGCCGTCGGCTACGGCAAGTCGCAGTCGCGCTATAGCGAAGAAAAGCGCGTGGTGTTCCACAAGAACGTCGGTCCCCTCATCTCGATGGAAGAGATGTCGCGCTGCATCCACTGCACGCGCTGCGTGCGCTTCGGCCAGGAAGTGGCCGGCGTGATGGAGCTCGGCATGCTGGGCCGCGGCGAGCATTCGGAAATCACGTCGTTCGTCGGCAAGACGGTGGATTCGGAGCTGTCCGGCAACATGATCGACCTGTGTCCGGTCGGCGCGTTGACGAGCAAGCCGTTCCGTTACAGCGCGCGTACGTGGGAACTGTCGCGGCGCAAGTCGGTGAGCCCGCACGATTCCGTCGGCGCGAACCTCGTCGTGCAGGTGAAGAACAATCGCGTGATGCGCGTTCTGCCGATGGAAAACGAAGCCATCAACGAATGCTGGATTTCGGACAAGGACCGCTTCTCGTACGAAGGCCTGAACGGCGACGAGCGTCTCACCACGCCGATGCTCAAGCAAGGCGGCAACTGGATCGAGACCGACTGGCAGACCGCGCTCGAATACGTGGCGAAGGGGCTGAAGGGTATCAAGGCGGATCATGGCGCGAACGCCATCGCCGCACTGGCCACGCCGCACAGCACGGTCGAAGAACTGCATCTGCTCAAGCAACTGGCTGAAGGCGTCGGCACGCCGAACATCGACTTCCGTCTGCGCCAGAGCGATTTCTCGGCGCCGGCCGGCGTCGGCGCGCCGTGGCTCGGCACGAAGATCGCTGATCTGTCGACCATCGACACCGCGTTCGTGATCGGCTCGTTCCTGCGCCGCGATCATCCGCTGTTCGCCGCGCGTCTGCGTCAGGCCGCGAAGAACGGCGCGATGATCACGTTCCTCAACGCCAGCAACGACGACTCGCTGATCCCGACCGCGCATCGCCTGGTCGCGGCGCCTTCCGCGTGGCTCGACCAGCTCGCGAGCATCGCGGCGGCGGTTTCGGAAGCGCGCGGCGTCGCGCTGCCGGACGCGTTCACGGGCCGCGAAGTGTCGGCGGCGTCGAAGGATGTCGCGGCGTCGCTGTCGGCGGGCGAAACGCGCGTGGTGCTGCTCGGCAACCTCGCGGTTCAGCATCCGGACTTTGCACAGATTCAGGCGGCGGCCCAATGGATCGCCGACAATACCGGCGCGACACTCGGCTTCCTTACGGAAGGCGCGAATTCGGTCGGCGCGCATCTCGTCGATGCCTTGCCAGGCGAAGGCGGTCTCAACGCACGCGCAGTGTTCGAGCAGCCGCGCAAGGGCTACGTGCTCCTGAACGCCGAGCCGGAATACGACACGGCCAATCCGGCGCAGGCCGTCGCGGCGCTGAAGGCCGCGGAAATGGTCGTCGTGATGTCGCCGTTCAAGCACGGCATGGACTACGCGGACGTGCTGCTGCCGATCGCGCCGTTCACGGAAACGTCGGGCACGTTCGTCAACGCGGAAGGCACGGCGCAGTCGTTCAACGGCGTCGTGCGCGCGCTGGGCGACACGCGTCCGGGCTGGAAGGTGTTGCGCGTGCTGGGCACGATCCTCGGCTTGCCGGGCTTCGAGTTCGACACGGCCGAAGAAGTGCGCATCGCCGCGCTCGGCACGGGTGAACTGACCGCGCGCCTGTCGAACAAGACGACGGTGGAAGCGAAGCGCGCCGCGTCGAACGTGGTGTTGAACGGCAGCGGCCTGCAGCGTCTCGCCGACGTGCCGATCTATCACGCCGATGCGCTCGTGCGCCGCGCGCCCTCGCTGCATCTGACGGCGGCCGCACGCGACGCGAACGTGGCCGGCTTGCCGACCGCGCTCTTCGACAAGCTCGGCCTGAAGGACGGCGAAGCAGTGCGTATCCGCCAAGGCAATCTGTCGGTGACGTTGCCCGCGGTCCGCGACGCGAATCTCGCGGAGTCGGTGGTCCGCGTGTCGGCGGGCACGACGGCTGGCGCCGCGCTCGGCGGCCTGTTCGGTGAACTGGTAGTGGAGAAGGCGTAAAAATGGGCTTGTTCGATACGATCAACGCAGGCGGCACGCAGCTTCTCGGCGTCGCATGGCCGACGGTGTGGGCGCTGGTGCGCATCCTCGTGGTTTCGGTGGTCATCCTGCTGTGCGTGGCGTACCTGATTCTCTGGGAACGCAAGCTCATCGGCTGGATGCACGTGCGTCTCGGCCCGAACCGCGTCGGCCCGGCCGGTCTGCTGCAACCGATCGCAGACGTGCTGAAGCTCCTGCTCAAGGAAGTCATTCAGCCGACCGCGGCCAGCAAATGGATCTACGTGATCGCGCCGATCATGACGGTGGTGCCGGCGTTCGCGGTTTGGGCGGTCATCCCGTTCCAGGCGCAGGCGGTGCTCGGCGACGTCAACGCGGGTCTGCTGTACGTCATGGCGATCTCGTCGATCGGCGTGTACGGCGTGATTCTGGCGGGCTGGGCGTCGAACTCGAAGTACGCGTTCCTCGGCGCGATGCGCGCAGCGGCGCAGATGGTGTCCTACGAAATCTCGATGGGCTTCGCGCTCGTCGTGGTGCTAATGGTCGCGGGCACGCTGAACATGTCCGACATCGTGCACTCGCAGCAGCGCGGCATGTTCGCGGGCTGGGGCGTCAACTTCCTGTCGTGGAACTGGCTGCCGCTTCTGCCGATGTTCGTCGTGTACTTCATCTCGGGCATCGCTGAAACGAACCGCCACCCGTTCGACGTGGTGGAAGGCGAATCGGAAATCGTCGCGGGCCACATGATCGATTACTCCGGCATGGCGTTCGCGCTGTTCTTCCTCGCCGAGTACATCAACATGATCGTGATCTCGGCGATCGCGACGACGCTGTTCCTCGGCGGCTGGGATGCGCCGTTCGGCTTCCTGTCGTTCATTCCGGGCGTATTCTGGTTCGCCTTCAAGGTTTTCCTGCTGCTGTCGGTGTTCATCTGGGCGCGTGCGACTTTCCCGCGTTACCGCTACGACCAGATCATGCGTCTGGGCTGGAAGGTGTTCCTGCCGGTGTCGGTGATTTGGGTGGTCGTGGTCGGCTTCTGGATCATGTCGCCGCTCAACATCTGGAAGTAAGAGACAAGAGCGGACGAAATCATCATGAACGCAATTCAGAACTTCTTCAAAACCTTCTTCCTGACCGAGCTGCTGAAGGGTCTGGCGCTGACGGGCCGTTACACGTTCCAGCGCAAGATCACGGTGCAGTTCCCGGAAGAGAAGACCCCGATCTCGCCGCGCTTCCGCGGCCTGCATGCGCTGCGCCGGTATGAGAACGGCGAAGAGCGCTGCATCGCCTGCAAGTTGTGCGAAGCGGTGTGCCCGGCGATGGCGATCACGATCGAATCGGAAACGCGCGCCGACAACACCCGTCGCACGACGCGTTACGACATCGACCTGACCAAGTGCATCTTCTGCGGTTTCTGCGAAGAAAGCTGCCCGGTCGATTCGATCGTCGAGACGCACATCCTCGAATATCACGGCGAAAAGCGCGGCGACCTGTACTTCACGAAGGACATGCTGCTTGCTGTTGGCGATCGTTACGAAACGGAAATCGCCGCTTCGAAGGCGGCGGACGCGCCTTATCGTTGATATGCGTTCGATGCCGGAACCTTGCGTTTCGGCATCGCGCCGAAACGAATTTGTTGTTGCTGTTTGGCACTCTGCGGCGCGCGCCGAGGACGCATTCTGTCCACGAGCGCCGACACACCCTGCCTGATGATGGCCTAACGATGAACCGGTAATCATGGAATTCACAACCGTACTGTTCTATATCTTCGCGCTGCTGCTCACCGTGTCGGCGCTGAAGGTGATCACCTCGCGCAACCCGGTGTCATCCGCGCTCTTCCTCGTGCTCGCGTTCTTCAACGCGGCCGCGATCTGGATGCTGCTGCAAGCCGAATTCCTCGCGATTCTGCTGGTTCTCGTGTACGTGGGCGCCGTGATGGTGCTGTTCCTCTTCGTCGTGATGATGCTCGACATCAACATCGATGTCCTGCGGCGCGATTTCAAGCGCTTCGTGCCGCTCGCGAGCATCGTCGGCGCGATCATCGTGATCGAGACGGCGCTGATCCTGTGGCACGGCTACGGCGCGACCACCACGCCGTTGGTCGGTGCGGCGGTCAGCGGCGCGGGCGTCATGCCGAACACGCAACTGATCGGCAAGGTCATTTATACGGACTACATCTTCGCGTTCGAAATTGCCGGTCTCGTGCTGCTGGTCGCGATCATCGCGGCGATCTCGCTCACGATTCGCGACAAGAAGGACAAGAAGACGCAAACCGTCAGCCAGCAAGTCAAGGTGCGCGCGCAGGACCGCGTGCGCATCGTGAAGATGAAGGCGGAGACAGAGGCGCCGGACGCCGCTACGGAACCTGCCGTGACCGGGAACATCGGCGCGGGCACGGTCGACAACAAGGGCTGAGCGCGAAGGAGAAATCGAATATGTTGAGTCTTGCCCATTACCTCGTGCTCGGCGCGATCCTGTTTGCGATCAGCATCGTCGGCATCTTCCTGAACCGGCGCAACGTCATCATCATCCTGATGGCCATCGAATTGATGCTGCTCGCGGTGAACACCAATTTCGTCGCGTTCTCGCACTATCTGGGCGACGTGCACGGCCAGATCTTCGTGTTCTTCGTGCTGACCGTGGCAGCGGCTGAAGCCGCGATCGGTCTCGCGATTCTCGTGACCCTGTTCCGTAGCCTCGACACGATTAACGTCGAGGACCTCGATCAGCTCAAAGGTTAATTTCAGGCTAGGCTGTTATGTCCACGACACTCAATGAAAACCTCCTGCTCGCGGTTCCGCTGGCGCCGCTGGCCGGCTCGCTGATCGCAGGGCTATTCGGGAAGGCGGTAGGGCGCAAGGGCTCGCATCGCATCACGATCCTCGGCGTCTTCATCTCGTTCATCCTTTCCGCGATCGTCTTCAACGACGTGATGCACGGCGCGAGCTTCAACGCGACCATCTACGAGTGGATGAACGTCGGTACGCTCAAGATGGAAGTCGGCTTCCTGGTCGACTCGCTCACGGCGATGATGATGGTCATCGTGACCTTCGTCTCGCTGATGGTGCACATCTACACGATCGGCTATATGGCGGATGAAGAGGTCGGTTACGAGCGCTTCTTTTCGTACATTTCGCTCTTCACGTTCTCGATGCTGATGCTCGTCATGAGCAACAACTTCCTGCAACTCTTCTTCGGCTGGGAAGCGGTGGGTCTCGTGTCGTACCTGCTGATCGGCTTCTACTTCACGCGTGAGAGCGCGATCTACGCCAACATGAAGGCGTTCATCGTGAACCGCGTGGGCGACTTCGGCTTCCTGCTGGGCATCGGTCTGCTGCTCGCGTTCTCCGGTTCGCTGAATTACGGCGACGTGTTCGCGCAAGGCGACAAACTCGCGACCATGACCTTCCCCGGCACGCAATGGGGCTTGCTGACGGTCGCGTGCGTTTGCCTCTTCATCGGCGCGATGGGCAAGTCGGCGCAATTCCCGCTGCACGTCTGGCTGCCCGACTCGATGGAAGGCCCGACGCCGATCTCCGCGCTGATTCACGCGGCGACCATGGTGACGGCCGGCATCTTCATGGTGACGCGCATGTCGCCGCTCTTCGAGCATTCGGATGCGGCGCTGTCGTTCGTGACCGTCATCGGCGCGATTACCGCCTTGTTCATGGGCTTCCTCGGCGTCGTGCAGAACGACATCAAGCGCGTGGTCGCGTACTCGACGCTCTCGCAGCTCGGCTACATGACGGTCGCGCTCGGCGTATCGGCGTATCCGGTCGCGGTGTTCCACCTGGGCACGCACGCGTTCTTCAAGGCGCTGCTGTTCCTCGGCGCGGGCTCGGTCATCATCGGCATGCATCACGATCAGGACATGCGCAACATGGGCGGCTTGCGCAAGTACATGCCGATCACCTGGATCACGTCGCTGATCGGTTCGCTCGCGCTGATCGGCACGCCGTTCTTCTCGGGCTTCTACTCGAAGGACTCGATCATCGAAGCGGTGAAGTACTCGCATCTGGCGGGCTCGGGCTTCGCGTACTTCGCGGTGGTCGCGAGCGTGTTCGTCACGTCGCTGTACTCGTTCCGCATGTATTTCATGGTGTTCCACGGCGAAGAGCGCTTCCGCGGTCCGAAGCATCCCGACTCGCCGATGGGCCAGGCCGAAGCGCACGGCCACGGACACGGTCATGACGATGGCCACGGTCACGACGATCACGGCCACGCCCACGTGCCGCACGAAACCCCTTGGGTGGTGACGCTGCCGCTCGTGCTGCTCGCGATTCCGTCGATCATCATCGGCGCGATCATGATCGGCCCGATGATCTACGGCGACTTCTTCGCGCACGGCGTCGCGTTCGACAAGGTGATCTTCATCGGCGAGAACCACGAAGGCCTGAAGGAAATGGCCGAAGAGTTCCACGGCTGGGCCGCGATGGCGCTGCACGGCATCGTCACGCCGGGTCCGGTGTGGCTCGCGGCGCTGGGCGTGATCGTCGCGTGGTTCTTCTACATGAAGCGTCCGGATCTGCCGGCGGTCGTCGCGAAGACCTTCCGTCCGATCTACGTGCTGCTCGACAACAAGTACTACTGCGACAAGATCAACGAGGTCGTGTTCGCGAAGGGCGCGGTCGCCATCGGGCGCGGCCTGTGGAAAGAGGGCGATGTGGTCGTCATCGACGGCATCGTCAACGGCAGTGCGCGGTTCATGGGCTGGTTCGCCGGTGTGATCCGCTTCCTTCAATCCGGTTACATCTATCACTACGCATTCGCCATGATTATCGGCATGTTGGGGCTCTTGACCCTGTTTGTGACGCTCGGCGACAAATAAGGCGAGGGATCCCATGCACTCTTTTCCGATTCTCAGTGTCGCGATCTGGCTGCCGATCATTTTCGGCCTGCTGGTACTCGCAGTTGGTAACGATCAGAACCCGGCGCCCGCGCGCTGGGTGGCGCTGATCGGCTCGGTGCTCGGGCTGATCGTCACGATCCCGCTCATCACCGGATTCGATGCATCGACGGCTGCGCTGCAGTTCGTCGAGCAGTCGAACTGGATCGAACGCTTCAACATCACGTATCACCTCGGCGTTGACGGCATCTCGATGTGGTTCGTCGTGCTGACGGCGCTCATCACGGTGATCGTCGTGATCGCCGGCTGGGAAGTGATCACGGAACGCGTGTCGCAGTACATGGCCGCGTTCCTGATTCTCTCGGGCATCATGATCGGCGTGTTTTCGACGGCGGACGGCCTGCTGTTCTACGTGTTCTTCGAAGCCACGCTGATTCCGATGTACATCATCATCGGCGTGTGGGGCGGCCCGAATCGCGTGTACGCGGCGTTCAAGTTCTTCCTGTACACGCTGGCCGGCTCGCTGCTGATGCTGGTCGCGCTGTTGTATCTCTACACGCAGACGCACACGTTCGATCTCGCCACGTGGCAAGCCGCGAAGATCGACATGACGCCGCAGGTGCTGCTCTTCATAGCGTTCTTCCTGGCGTTCGCCGTGAAGGTGCCGATGTTCCCGGTGCACACGTGGCTGCCCGACGCGCACGTGGAAGCGCCGACGGGCGGCTCGGTCGTGCTGGCGGCAATCATGCTGAAGCTCGGCGCGTACGGCTTCCTGCGCTTCTCGCTCCCGATCGCGCCGGACGCGAGCCATTTCCTCGCGCCTGTCGTCATCACGCTGTCGCTGATCGCGGTGATCTACATCGGCCTCGTCGCACTGGTGCAGGCCGACATGAAGAAGCTGGTCGCGTATTCGTCGATCGCGCACATGGGCTTCGTCACGCTCGGGTTCTTCATGTTCGGGCCGTCGAGCCAGCTCGGCATGGAAGGCGCGATCGTCCAGATGATCTCGCACGGCTTCATCTCGGGCGCGATGTTCCTTTCGATCGGCGTGCTCTACGACCGCGTCCACTCGCGTCAGATCGCGGATTACGGCGGTGTCGTCAACACGATGCCGAAGTTCGCCGCGTTCGTGATGCTCTTCGCGATGGCCAACTGCGGCCTGCCGGGCACCTCGGGTTTCGTCGGCGAATTCATGGTGATTCTGGCGGCCGTGAAGTACAACTTCTGGATCGCCTTCCTCGCCACGTTCACGCTGATCCTCGGCGCGGCCTACACGCTGTGGATGTACAAGCGCGTGTACTTCGGCGCGGTCGCGAACGACCACGTCGCGAAGCTCAAGGACATCAACAAGCGCGAATTCCTGGTGCTCGCCGTGCTCGCGGTCTTCACGCTGTACATGGGCCTGCATCCGAAGCCCTTTACCGATGTGATGCACGAATCCGTGGCAAACCTGCTCTCCCACGTCGCGCAGTCCAAGCTGCCGCTGGCTCAGTAACGTCGTGCGGAGGAACTAAAAGATCATGCAAAACGCCTCTATGAGTATCCTTTGGCCTGACGCGATCCTGATGGGCGCGGTCGTGCTGGCCTGGCTGAACGACACGATGTTCGGCGAGAAGAGCCGTGGCACGACGTATCTGATCGCGCTCGTCTCGACGATCGTCGTCGGCGTGTGGTTCGCCTTCACGGCGCTCGACCCGACGCCGCATTACTTCTTCACGCGCATGTATATCGTCGATCCGTTCGCGAGCGCGATGAAAGCGGTCGTGTGTCTCGGCTACGCGGTGTCGATCATCTATTCGAAGAAGTATCTGGAAGACCGCGACCTGTTTCGCGGCGACTTCTTCCTGCTCGGCATGTTCTCGCTGCTCGGCCAGTGCGTGATGATTTCGGGCAACAACTTCCTCACGCTGTATCTCGGCCTCGAACTGATGTCGCTGTCGCTGTACGCGGTCATCGCGCTGCGCAAGGACGCGCCGCAGTCGAATGAATCGGCGATGAAGTACTACGTGCTCGGCGCGCTCGCCTCCGGCTTCCTGCTCTACGGCATCTCGATGCTCTACGGCGCGACCGGCTCGCTCGAACTGAACGAAGTGCTGAAGGCCGTCGCTTCGGGCCGTATCAACGACGCGGTCCTGCTGTTCGGCGTGATCTTCGTCGTGGCGGGCGTCGCGTTCAAGATGGGCGCCGTGCCGTTCCACATGTGGGTGCCCGACGTGTACCAGGGCGCACCGACCGCGATGACGCTGCTCACCGGCGGTGGCCCGAAGGTCGCGGCGTTCGCGTGGGGCCTGCGCTTCCTCGTGATGGGCCTGCTGCCGTTCGCGGTGGACTGGCAGGAGATGCTCGTGATTCTCGCGGCGCTGTCGCTCATCGTCGGCAATATCACGGGTATCGTGCAGAAGAACATCAAGCGGATGCTCGCTTACTCGGCCATCTCCAACATGGGCTTCGTGCTGCTCGGCCTGCTGGCCGGCGTGGTCGACGGCAAGGTGACGGGCGCGGCCGGCGCATACAGCTCGGCGATGTTCTACAGCATCATCTATCTCGTGACGACGCTCGGCACGTTCGGCGTGGTGATGCTGCTCGCGCGCCGCGACTTCGAAGCCGAAATGCTCGAAGACTTCAAGGGCCTGAATCAGCGCAGCCCCGTGTTCGCGTTCGTCATGATGATCATGATGTTCTCGCTCGCAGGCATTCCGCCGACGGTCGGCTTCTACGCGAAGCTCGCCGTGCTCGAAGCGACGATGAACGCCGGCCTCACGTGGCTTGCCGTCCTCGCCGTGATGACCTCGCTCGTGGGCGCGTTCTACTACCTGCGTGTCGTGAAGCTGATGTACTTCGATGCGCCGCAAGACGCATCGCCGATCGTCGCCGGCGGACTGAACCGCTCGCTGCTGGCGTTCAACGGCCTCGCCGTGCTGGTGCTCGGCCTGGTGCCGGGTCCGCTGATGACGGCGTGCCTGACGGCGATCTCGCACACGCTGCCGCTGTAATGTCGGCGGCGGGCTGGTTCATCGTCCTGTTGGCGCTCGTTTTCGCCAATGTGCCGTTCCTGAATCAGCGTCTCTTCGCCATCGTCCCGATGCGGCTTCCGCCGCCGACGGGACGGAGGGCGGCGAAGAAGAGCGCATGGATTCGCATCGGCGAACTGATCGTTTTTTACTTCGTGGTCGGGGCGCTCGGCTTCATGCTCGAAGCGCGCGCCGGCAACCGATTCGATCAGGGATGGCAGTTCTATGCCATTACCTTCAGTCTCTTTATCGTGCTGGCCTTTCCGGGCTTCACGTATCAGTATCTCGTCAAACGCCGCTAAGGGCTTCCGCCCTTAGCGGCTTGTTTGCTTCAAAGCACAGGGCTCAAGATGGCAGATCATTCCTCGATTCCCGGCAACGACGACGGCCTCATCGAAAAGAAGGTCGAAAGCGTCACGTTGCACGAAGGCAAATTCCTCACGTTGAAGCGCGATACCGTGGAATTGCCCGACGGCAAGCACGCGACGCGCGAGTTCGTCGAGCATCCCGGCGCGGTGATGATCCTGCCGGTCTTCGACGACGGCCGTGTGCTGCTCGAACGCCAGTTCCGGTATCCGGTGGGTCGCGTGCTGCTCGAATTTCCGGCCGGCAAGCTCGATCCCGACGAAGACGAACTGACGTGCGCGAAGCGCGAGTTGCAGGAAGAGACGGGCTACACCGCACGCGAGTGGACGTTCCTGACGCGCATCCATCCGGTCATTTCGTATTCGACCGAGTTCATCGATATTTATCTCGCGCGCGGCCTGCAATCGGGCGACGCGAAGCTCGACGAAGGCGAGTTCCTCGAAACCTTCATCGCCGATGAAGTGCAGTTGATGAACTGGGTGAAGGACGGCAGCATCAGCGACGTGAAGACGATCATCGGCGTGTTCTGGCTGGAGAAGATCCGTTCAGGCGAATGGAAGCCCGGCGAGACGATCGCGGACTGATCGATCGTCACGGCGACACACGCAAAAGCGGCCTCGACGGCCGCTTTTGTCGTTTTTGCGTCACCGAACGCGCCAGGCGACCCGAGCGGCTAGAATGAACGATTGATCGCGTGACGGCTGTCTGCAAATTTAGAACGACCGTTCACAAAGCGCGATTTTGAGATAAACTTCAACGAAGCCCCATCAGCATGAAGGTCCTCGATTTAAAGTGCTCGCGCGAACATCGGTTCGAAGGCTGGTTCGCCTCGACCGACGAGTTCGAGTCGCAGTTGTCGCGCAAGCTGGTTGCGTGTCCGGTTTGCTCGGCGACGGACGTGAGCCGCGTGCCGTCGGCGCCGCGCCTGAATCTTTCGTCGGCGCGAGGCGAGGCGGCGCCGCAGGTTGCGCAAGCCGCGCCCGAAGCGGCGGCCGTTCAGGCGCGTGCCTTGAAGTTCATGCGCGAGTTGATCGAGAAGACCGAAAACGTGGGCGAGCGGTTCGCCGAGGAGGCGCGGCGCATTCACTACAACGAAGCGCCCGCGCGCAACATTCGTGGCGTCACGACGCCTGAAGACGCGCATGCGCTGCTCGAAGAAGGGATCGACGTGTTGCCGTTGCCTGTTCCCGAAGCACTGAAAGAGCCGCTGCAGTAAGGCCTGCGCGGCGTCTCTTCCGGCTCAGGACCGGGCCGCAAGGGAGACACCGCGCATGAACCTCAGTTGTTCCCCGCCGACGTTCCTGTCTGGCTCGAAGCCAGCCCTCCGCGCGCGCCGCGCGACAAAACCCTCCATCACAAAGCGTCTTACGCGAGCCGGCACAGGCTGCTCGCGGCGCTTTCCGCTTTCTCCATCACCCAAGACCGACGTTCATCGAGGAGCTATTGCATGACATACGCTTTTGAGGATTTCGATATCGGCAGCGCCGTTCAGTTGAGCGCGCACACGTTCACGAGAGAGGAGATCGTCGAATTCGCCGGCCGCTACGATCCGCAGCCTTTCCATCTGTCGGAAGCGGCCGGCGAAGCGTCGCATTTCGGCGGGCTCGTCGCGAGCGGCTGGAACACGTGTTCCGCGATGATGGGCATCCTCGTGCGCGACATGGTCGGCGATTCGACCTCGATGGGTTCGCCCGGCCTCGACAACATTCGCTGGATCAAGCCCGTGCGCGTCGGCGACACGGTGCGGCTCACCGTGCGCGTGCTCGACAAGCGCGTGTCGAAGAGCAAGCCGGATCGCGGGATCGTGCAGACGCGCTGGGAAGCGCACAACCAGCACGGCGAACTCGTGCTCACCGTGGATTCGGCCGCGCTCTTCGGACTGCGCGATCCGGGCGCATCAACTTCCTGACGCGTATTTTCCGAGCTCCAGCTTCGCAATCGCGTTGCGATGTACTTCGTCGGGGCCGTCGGCGAGCCGCAGCGTGCGCGCCGCCGCATACGCATACGCGAGCGGAAAGTCGTCGCAGATGCCGCCCGCGCCGTGCGCCTGGATCGCCCAGTCGATGACCTGACACGCGACGTTCGGCGCGACGACCTTGATCATCGCGATCTCGCCGCGCGCGCCCTTGTTGCCGACGGTATCCATCATGTACGCGGCCTTGAGCGTGAGAAGCCGCGCCTGCTCGATCATGATGCGCGCCTCGGCGATGCGCTCCTGCGTCACGCCGTGATGCGCGATCGGCTTGCCGAACGCGACACGTCCGAGCGTGCGCTTCGTCATCAGTTCCAGCGCGCGTTCCGCGAGTCCGATCAGGCGCATGCAATGATGGATGCGCCCCGGCCCGAGGCGTCCCTGCGCGATCTCGAAGCCGCGCCCAACGCCGAGCAGGATGTTCGTCGCCGGCACGCGCACGTTATCGAGCGTGATGTCCATGTGGCCGTGCGGAGCGTCGTCGTAACCGAAGACGTTCAGCGGCCGATGCACCGTGATGCCGCTCGCATCGGCGGGGACGAGAATCATCGACTGCTGGGCGTGCCTGGGCGCTTGCGTGTCGGTCTTGCCCATCACGATGTACACCTTGCAGCGCGGATCGCCCGCACCCGACGACCACCACTTGTGGCCGTCGATGACATAGCTGTCGCCGTCGCGCGTGATGCTGCATCGGATGTTGGTCGCATCCGACGACGCGACTTCCGGCTCGGTCATCAGAAACGCCGAGCGGATTTCGCCGCGCAAGAGCGGTTCGAGCCATTGCGCCTTCTGCGCGTCGGTGCCGTAGCGTTCGATGGTTTCCATGTTGCCCGTATCGGGCGCGCCGCAGTTGAATACTTCCGGCGCCCACGGCACGCGGCCCATGATTTCGCAGAGTGGCGCGTATTCGAGATTCGTGAGGCCCGCGCCGCGCTCCGACGCCGGAAGAAAGAGGTTCCAGAGTCCTTCGGCGCGTGCCTTTTCCTTCAGGCCTTCGATCAGGCGCGTCGGAATCCACGCATTGCCCGCCGCGCGATTGGCCGCGATTTCTTCGGCGTAGGCGCGTTCGTTCGGATAGATGTGCGCGTCGAAGAATGCGAGCAGCTTTTCGCGCAACGCCTGCACCTTGGGCGTGTAATCGAAGTTCATGCGTGTCTCCCGACCTTTTGTGCGTACTGCCACGCGAGTTCGGCCATCGGCCGGGCGCGCCTGCCCGCATCGACGGCTTGCGCGCTCGCGGCCGTGCCATCGACGACACGCTTCATGATCCCTTGCAGGATCGCGGCAATGCGGAACATGTTGTAGGCAAGGTAAAAGTTCCAATCGCCTTCGATCGCGAAGCCCGTGCGCTCGCAATACCGCTTCACGTAGGCGGCTTCGTCGGGGATGCCGAGCGCCGCCCAGTCGAGACCGGCGATGCCGCGAAACTGCGACGGATCCACATGCCACGCCATGCAGTGATACGCGAAATCGGCGAGGGGATCGCCGAGCGTCGAGAGTTCCCAGTCGAGCACGGCCAGCACGCGCGGCTCGTCCGGATGAAAGATGAGGTTGTCGAGCCGAAAATCGCCGTGCACCACACTGACGCGCGCGCCTTGCGCCTGCGGAATGTGCTGCGGCAGCCATTCGATCAGGCGATCCATCGCGTCGATCTTCTCCGTTTCCGACGCGACGTACTGCTTGCTCCAGCGCCCGATCTGCCGCTCGAAGTAATTGCCCGGCTTGCCGTAGCCCGACAGACCGGCGGCTTCGATATCGACGGTATGAAGCGCGGCGATCACGCGATTCGTTTCGTCATAGATCGCGGCGCGTTCGGCGGGCGTCATGCCGGGCAGCGACTGATCCCACAACACGCGGCCCTGCACGAATTCCATCACGTAGAACGCGCGGCCGATCACGCTCTCGTCTTCGCACAACGCGAGCATGCGCGCGACGGGGACGCCGGTGGCAGCGAGCGCGTCCATCACGCGATACTCGCGCTCGATCGCATGCGCGGAAGGCAAAAGCTTCGCCGCGGGTCCGGGCTTCGCGCGCATCACATAGCTGTGCGCGGGCGTGACGAGCTTGAACGTCGGGTTCGACTGGCCGCCCGCGAATTGCTCGACGGTCAACGGACCCTCGAAGCCATCGACATTCGATGCGAGCCATGCCGAGAGTACATCGGTGTCGAAGCGCTGTTTGTCCTGAACCGGGCGCGTTCCTTCGAACGCGGAAAAATCGGAGTGCTTGTTCTGTCGTTCGTCCTGCATTGTCTCCTCCGTTGCTGCGGCGTCACTTCATGCCGACGGTCGTGTAGCGTACGAATTGCGCGTAGAGCAGTTCCATCGTCGTGTTGCGCACATCGGCGTGCAGCGGCGAGGGCGGCGAATGATTGATCGCATGCACGACCCAGTCGCTCGATTTGTCGCCGACGTCCAGCGCATTGATGCAGCCCGTCGCCTGCGACAGATGCCCGAAGAACGCGCGCCCGCCGGCGGTGATCGCATGCGAGAGCAGCGCGCGATTGACGCCGCCATGCAGCACGAGCAACACCGTGTCCCACGCGCGATCCTCGCGCAGACGCGCGACGGCGGGCAGCGTGCGGTCGAGCAACTGGCCGATCGTTTCGCCGCCGAGAAACTGCGTGTCTTCCGGCACGACGCCATCGAACACCGAGAGAAACGCGCGCTCGATATCCGTCGTCGTCAGGTCTTTGAGCTTCCCGCCGCGAATTTCCTGCCATTCGGGCCAGATTTCCGGATCGATGGATTGACCCGTTTCCGCGAGCACGCGCCGCGCCGTTTCCACCGTGCGCGGCAATCCGCTCACGATCACGCGATCGAAGTGAATCTTCTGCGCGGCGAACTCCCGGCCCGCCGCGCTCGCTTCCTCGCGGCCGCGTTCGTTGAGCGGAACGCTTTCGGGATCGATCGCGCGGCCGCTGTCGTCGAAATACGTGACGTCGCCATGACGCATCAGAAAGATGCGGCGGCGTTTCGGCAACTCGTAATGAGCCATGGCTTAGCGATAATTCGGCTGGCGTTTTTCGAGGAACGCGGTGATGCCTTCGAGCGCATCGCCGTGATGGAGCGCATCGACGAAGCTGTCGCGTTCCATGTCGAGATGCGCGGCGAGCGGCTGCATGGCGGCGGCATTGATCAGCGACTTGATGCGCGCCATCGCTTTCGGCGACACGCTGCCGAGATCGTCGGCCCAGGCGATGGCCGCGTCGAGCGCGATGCCTTTCTTCGTCAGCCGGTTCACGACGCCGACTTCATGCAGGCGCGCCGCGCCGATCGGCTTCGCTTCGAGCAGCACTTCGCTCGCGAGCGTGCGCGGCAGCGTGCGCGACAGGAACCACGACGCGCCGCCGTCGGGCGTGAGGCCGACGCGCGCATACGACATGACGAAGCGGGCGTCGTCGGCGGCGACGATCAGGTCGCACGCGAGCGCAAGCGAAAAGCCCGCGCCTGCAGCCGCGCCTTCGACGGCCGCGATCACCGGTTTCGTCGATGCGCGCAGCGCGCTGATCCATTCCGCCAGCAAGTCGATGCTCGCACCTTGTACCGACGGATCTTGCGCACGGTTTTCGAGCAAGCGATTCAGATTGCCGCCCGCGCAGAAGAAGTTGTCGGCGCCGGTCAGCACGATCGCGCGCACGGAGTTGTCGCGCTCCGCCGTGTTCAACGCCTCGATGCCCGCGGCGTACATGTCCGGATGCAGCGCGTTGCGCGCGCCGGGATTGGACAACTTGAGCACGAGCGTGGTGTCGCTGCCTGCGGGACGGTCTGTCAGTAGTTCGGCGCTCATCTGAGCTCCTCGATATGGGTAAGCGAAAGTCCGAGCTGCGCGCGCCGCGTGAGCCAGGGCGCCGGCCGGTAGCGCGGGTCGCCGAGTACGGCGTACATATTGCGCAGAATCGTCAGAATAGTCGTCGCGCCGATGACATCGCCGAGCGCGAGCGGGCCGTGCGGATAACCGAGGCCGAGCATCACCGCGAGGTCGATGTCCTCGGGCGTCGCGATGCCTTGCTGCGCGATATCGCAGCCGATGTTCACGATCGTCGCCACGACACGCTGCGCGACGAAGCCGGTCGAATCGCGGATCACGCTGACGGGCACGCCGTCGAAGGAGAAGAGCGCGTGCGCGTCGTCGCGCATGGCGGTCGCGGTCGCGGGCGTCGTCATGATGGTGCGGCGCGCGACGGTGTCGAGCGGAAAAAGCGTATCGACGGCGACGACGCGCGTGGCGTCGAGATGTTCGTTGACGGCGGCGGTCGTTGCGTCGAGGCCGAGCGGCGTCACGATGATGAGCGAACCCGGCTCGGGCGTGTGGCCGCCGTCGATGTGCACGGAGCAATCGCATTGGGCGATCAGCTTCAGCACTTCCTCGCGCCCGGCGTGCGATGCGCGGCTGATCCACACGCGCGTCGGCAGTTGCGTGGGCGCGGCGGGTTCCGGCGGCACGTCCGGCTTGCCGTCGACATAACGATAAAACCCTTCGCCCGCTTTCCGCCCGATGAGGCCGCCCGCGAGCCGCATGCCGGTGATCGGCGACGGCCTGAAGCGCGGTTCCTCATAGAACTGGTGATAAATCGATTCCATCACCGGATGCGAGACGTCGAGCGCGGTGAGATCGAGCAATTCGAACGGCCCGAGGCGAAAGCCCGCCTGCTCGCGCATGATGCGGTCGATGTCCTCGAAGCTCGCGACGCCTTCGCTCGCCACGCGCAGGCCTTCGGTGTTCATGCCGCGCCCGGCGTGATTGACGATGAAGCCCGGCATGTCCTTCGCGCGCACCGGCGTGTGGCCCATGCGGCGCGCGAGGTCCGTCAGCGCATCGCCGGCGCGCGGGTCGCCGCGCAGGCCGTCGATGACCTCGACGACACGCATCAGCGGCACCGGATTGAAGAAGTGAAAGCCCGCGACGCGTTCCGGACGCGCGCAGCCGGCGGCGATCGCGGTGATCGACAGCGACGACGTATTCGACGCCAGAATGCAGTGCTCGCCGACTACCGCTTCGAGTTCGCGGAACAGCTCGCGCTTGATGTCGAGATTCTCGACGATCGCCTCGACGATGGCGTCGCAAGCGGACAGCTCGCTCGTGTCGCGCGCATCGCGGATGCGCGCGAGCGCCGCGTGCGCGTCGGCTTCCTTGAGCTTGTTTTTGGCGGTGAGCTTCGCGAACGTCTCCGACAAATACGCGCGCGCGGCGGCGAGCGCTTTCGGATTCGTATCGAAGAGATGCACGTTCAGCCCGCCGAGCGCCGCGATCTGCGCGATGCCGCGCCCCATCGCGCCGCTGCCGACGATACCGAGCGTCTCGATCCTGTATTCGTGCTGACTCATGATGCGGCTCTGCTCCTGAAGGATGGGACCGCGCGCAGCTTCACTCAGAGTTTCGCGAGACGTTCGAGCGCGAGCGCGAGCGTTTCTTCTTTCTTCGCGAAGCAGAAGCGCACGACGCCCGATTCATGGCTCTCGTGATAGAACGCCGACACGGGAATCGCGGCCACGCCGATTTCGCTCGTGAGCCATTGCGAAAACTCCGCTTCGGGCATGTCGCTGATCTTCGAATAATCGACGCACTGGAAATACGTGCCGTCGCAAGGCAGAAGCGAGAAGCGCGTGTTCGCGAGACCGGCGCGGAAGAAGTCGCGCTTCTGCTGATAGAACGCGGACAGTTCCAGATACGGCTTCGGATCTTCGAGATAGTGCGCAAGGCCGATCTGCATCGGCGTGTTCACCGTGAACACGTTGAACTGATGCACCTTGCGGAATTCGGCGGTGAGCGCGGCGGGCGCGGCCACGTAGCCCACTTTCCAGCCGGTCACGTGAAAGGTCTTGCCGAAGCTCGACACGACGAAGCTGCGTTTGGCCAGTTCCGGATAGCGCGCGACGCTTTCGTGCGGTGCGCCGTCGTAGACCATGTGCTCGTAGACTTCGTCGGAGACGATCAGCACGCTGGTGTCGCGCACGATTTCTTCGAGCTTTTTCATGTCCTCGACGCGCCACACGCGGCCGGTCGGATTGTGCGGCGTGTTGATCATGAGGAGCCGCGTCTTCGGCGTGATCGCGGCGGCGATCTTGTCGAAGGGCAGCGCGTAGTCGGGCGCTTCGAGCGACACGAACACCGGCTTGCCGCCCGCGAGTTCGATCGACGGCACGTAGCTGTCGTACATCGGCTCGATGACGATGACTTCGTCGCCCGGATGCACGCAGCACAGAATGGCCGTGAGCAGCGCCTGCGTCGCGCCGGCGGTCACGGTGATCTCCGCGTCCGGATCGTAGGCGCGGCCGTAGAGCGCGTCGATCTTGCGCGCGATCGCGCGGCGCAAGGGCGCGGCGCCCGCCATCGGCGGATATTGATTGTGGCCGTCGCGCATGGCGCCGGCGACCGCATCGACGATGCGCGCATCGCAGTCGAAATCGGGGAAACCCTGACCGAGATTCACCGCGCCTTTTTGCGTCGCGAGCGCGCTCATCACGGTGAAGATGGTCGTGCCCACATTGGGCAGACGCGACGGGAAGGAGAGCTCGGGCGGTGTCGGCGGCAGTTCGTGCGTGGCGTTCATCATGATGTGGACGTGAAATAGGCTCGCGACTATTTTAAGACAGCATCAGCCGATGGCCGCCTGCGCTTCGAATTCGAGCACGAACGGTTTCGGTTCTGCGATGCGAAAGGCGAAGTCGCGCGCGACGCGGCGCGCGAGCTTCAGCACCGCGCGATCTTTCGAGACGAGCCATTCGGCACCCGACGCGTGCGCGAGTTCGAGAAACTTCTGGTCGTCGCGGTCGCGGCATTTCGGCAGCGGGCGTTCGCCTTCGCCGACGGTCGCGGCGACGAGCGTCGACAGGCGCGCGACGGTCGCGAGCGCGGCCGTTTTGTCGACCTCCATGCGCACGAACTGCGGATAGTCGAGCACGCGGGTGAGTTCGCGCAGGCAGCGCTCGTCGATCAGCGCTTCGAGCGTGCGGGCTTCGAGGGCCGCGAGAATCGGGCGCGTGGCGGGGTCGTCGAATACGAGGATGTCGATCCACACATTCGAATCGAGCACCACGCGCATCGGCGGCAGCGGCGCGGCGGAATTGTCCATTCGATACAATCAGGGGTTTATGCCAAAGATCGTCGGCGGCATGCCGGCGAGCCTCCATGATAATCGTTCTCTCTCCCGCCAAATCGCTCGACTACGAGACGCCTGCTCATATCAAGAAGCACACGCTGCCGCAATTCGTCGATGAAGCCGCCGAGCTGATCCACGGGCTGCGCGAACTCTCGCCGCAGCAGATCGGCGGCATGATGGGCATTTCGGACCAGCTCGCCGCGCTGAATTTTCAGCGTTACGCGGACTGGTCGAAGACGTTCGATGCGCGCAATTCCAAGCAGGCGGTGCTCGCGTTCAACGGCGACGTGTATGAAGGCTTCGCCGCGAAGACGCTCTCGTCGAGCGATCTCGATTTCGCGCAGAACCACGTGCGCGTATTGTCGGGACTGTACGGTTTGCTGCGGCCGCTCGATTTGCTGCAGCCGTATCGCCTCGAAATGGGCACGAGATTCCCGAACGCACGCGGCAAGGATTTGTACGCGTTCTGGGGCGAGCGCATCACGTCGGCGCTCAACGAACAGTTGAAGAAGCAGCGCGGCGCGCGCGTGCTGGTGAATTGCGCGTCGGAAGAATATTTCAAGTCGGTCAAGCCGAAGCTGCTTGCCGCGCCGGTCGTCTCGCCGGTCTTCGAGGACTGGAAGGGCGGACGCTACAAGATCATCAGCTTTCACGCGAAGCGCGCGCGCGGCCTGATGGCGCGCTATGCGGTCGAGAACCGCGTCGACGAGCCGGGAGCGCTCAAAGGCTTCGACAGCGAAGGCTACAGGTTCGACGCGAAGGCGTCGAACGACACGACATACGTATTTCGTCGCCGCATCGGGGAATGAGGCCCGCGCGGCAAGCAAGCAAGGACACGCAGATGACACTCTCCATTTCAAGCAACTTCGACGCGGGCGCGATCGAAGTCCTCAACACCGACGATCCCGCCGACATCCGGCTGCGCATTCGTCCCGATTCGCATGCCGATTTCGCGCAATGGTTTTACTTTCGCGTGTCCGGCGCGCGCGGCGAGCGCCTCGTGATGACTTTCGAGAACGCGGCGCAGTGCGCATTTCCGGAAGGCTGGCGCGACTACGAAGCGGTCGCGAGCTATGACCGCGTGAACTGGTTCCGCGTATCGACGGAGTACGACGGCCAGGTGATGAAGATCGATCACACTCCGGATTTCGACCGTATCTATTACGCGTACTTCGAGCCGTACAGCGAGGAGCGCCACTCGGAATTTCTCGGCGCGGTTCAGCAGATGCCGCTCGCGACGCTGACCGAACTCGGCAGCACGGTGCAGGGCCGCCCGATGTCGGTGCTCTCGCTCGGCATCCCGGACTTCGGCGACGCCGAGCCGAAGAAGAAAGTCTGGATCATCGCGCGCCAGCATCCGGGCGAGACGATGGCGGAATGGTTCGTCGAAGGGCTCGTGAAGCGGCTCGCGGGCTTCGGCGACTGGGCGGGCGATCCGGTTGCGCGCGCGCTTTTCGAGCGGGCCATCTTCCACATCGTGCCGAACATGAATCCCGACGGCAGCGTACTCGGCAACCTGCGCACCAACGCGGCGGGCGCGAACCTGAATCGCGAGTGGATGGAGCCGAGCGCGGCGCGCAGCCCGGAAGTGCTTGCTGTGCGCGAGGCGATCGCGGAGACCGGCTGCGACCTGTTCTTCGATATCCACGGCGACGAAGCCATTCCCTACGTGTTCGTCGCCGGATCGGAGATGCTGCCGGGCTTCACTCCGGAGCAGGCGAAGGAGCAGAAGGCGTTCGTCGAGTTCTTCAAGCAGGCGAGTCCGGATTTCCAGGACGTGTACGGCTACGAGTCGAGCAAGTATCAGACGGATGCGCTGAAGCTCGCGTCGAAGTACATTGGCAACGAGTACAAGTGCCTGTCGCTCACGCTCGAGATGCCGTTCAAGGACAACGCGAATTTGCCGGACGAGAGCGTCGGCTGGAACGGTGCGCGTAGCGCGGCGCTGGGCGCATCGATGTTGCAGGCCATTTTGTGGCATCTGCAGTCGACCGGCGAGTGAAGTAAAAAGGGCGTGGCCACTTCCTGTGGCCACGCCCTTTTCCGATCGTATCTTCGTCGCGGTGAAGGAATGGGCTAGTGCTTCTTGGTCGTACTCTTTGTCGACTTGGCCGATGATTTCGACGTGCTCTTCGTCTTGCCCGCGGTCGCCTTGGTTTTCGCGCCCTGCTTGCCCTTCGTGCTGCGCGTCGAGTGCGGTTCTGCGCGCGGGCGCAACGCCGGCACGGGATCGTTCCAGCCGAAAGCGAGCATCTGGCTGCCGACATAACCGCAGCGGAACTTGAGGGGCGTGGGATCGCGCTCGCCGTTCTTCGGCATGCCTTGACCTTCGACGGTCACGACGTTGTCCACTTTGATCCGCTGCTTCTTCTCGTCGAACGAATCGTTCCACGGCTCGATGGCGGAATGCGAGGCATCGAATGAGTCCGCCGGGAATTCCACGTGATCGAATGCCGAAGATGTGCTGGCGATGAAGTTGCCATGCGCGGCGCAATCCGCGACGAGCGGGTTGGCCTTGAAGTCGGTGACGAAGTGGTGAATCAGTTCGTTGCGCTCGTCGAGCGAATCGGCAAAAGCGGACGCCGCGCATGCTAGCGATGCGCATACCGCCAACCGGCCGACGAGCCGCAGGAGCCGGCGCGGTGCGTAGTTACGTTCCATCAAGTCTGGCGCTAAGAAGACACGGGCAAGTAAGATGCGCCGTGTGGGAAAGGAGTTCAATCTTATCGTACTTTGCGCACGCGCCCATCGCCCGGAATCCGATATCCGCGGATCTGAATGGCAACGGCGAGTGCTTTATGCGAGACCTAAACGCGCGGACCGCGATCGAGGCGATAGCGGCGTACGTCATACGTGGTGATCCACGCGGGTTTATACACGGCGATCAGGATGGTGAGCAGGCCGGTGAAGAGCGCTTCGCCTGCGCCCAGCAGCAGCGAGCCTCGCGTGAACGCCGCAGGTACGACAAACGGACCGTTGGCGAGCGCGATCTCGAGCAATATGGTCGCGCCGCATGCCGCTGCCACCGCCGCAGCCGAAGTGACGAACCCGTGCCCGGCGATGAAGGTGAACAGATTGCGCGGCAACCAGGCATTGCTCAGGCGCTGCAGCAGCGTCGAAACCGCGACGGGCAGTGCGCCGAAGAGAAGGTAGGTGGTCGCCACCGAAAGCCATGACGCATCGAGAACGACTGCGGCGAGGCCCGTGGTCGCTGCCGTTCCGATGAGCGCGAGCCGCCAGTCGAACAACGTGACCATCAGCGTCGCGCCCAACAGATGGATGACGGGTCCGTCATCGAACCATGCATTGCATGCCCAAAGCACCGAGACCGCGACGATGATGCCGAGCCATACGTTCTGCAACGTGGCGTCTTGCAGACGCGCGAACGGGCGCTGCAGCAGCCCGAGCGCGAGCACCCCCGCGGCGGCGATCCAGCTGCCGACGGTAAGCCAAAGCGGTAGCGGTGTGTAGAAGAACCCCATGCCTGCATATTACTCGTTGCGCGTAAAACGTGTGCGCCGAGGACGGACCCATTTGCCTCGTTTGTTGCTAGAACGTCGATTCGGGCTCGGCAGCCATCGGCAGCGCGGCTGAGTCGTTGTCGAGAAGCGACGGATAGCGCGTCCGTGGCCTGCGCAGCGGAATGACGCCTGGCTGCCCCGCGACGACACGCGCCGATTTCTCGCTTCCGCTACGCAGAATCTCGAGATGCGAGTTCTGCACGCCGTTGTAGATCGCGACCGCGGCGGCGCGATTGGTCGCACCGAGTTGCTGGAAGATGCTTGCAAGGTGGATTTTCACCGTGCCTTCGCTGATGCCGAGCGTCTTCGCGATCATCTTGTTCGTGCTGCCCATGTGTACGCAGCGCATGATCTGCTGCTGCCGGGGCGACAGAGCCGGATGGTGGCGGATCTTATGCGGCAAGTGGACGATCTCTCGAGCGCGGCGGGCGGCGAGCTCGAGCGTCAGTTCCGGATCGACGACGTCCGGCGGGATGTAATGGCCGCCGACCAGCACCATCTCCAGCGCGCGAAGGATCAGGATCGGATCGAGCGCACGCGGGATCACGCCCATTGCGCCGACGCTCATCAGCGCATAGACGAGCGCAGCGCCGCAGCGGTCGACCACGATGGCTGCGGGCACGCGGGGCGCTTCGTCGAGCAGGATCTGCAAATCGCCGGTGCGCATCTCGGGCAGCCAGTCGATCACGATCATGTCGGGTTCGGAACGTTTCAAGGCGGCGCGGGCTTGTCTCCAGTCCTTCGCCTCGGTGAATTGCGCCTGACGCGCAACGCGGCGCAGCAATGTTTTAAGGCCCGCTCGGCGCTCGGCGTCGGAACCAATAATGTTGATTATCATGCTTTACCTCGTGTCAAAACCATCCGTTGCCTTCGGCACCGGGACTCGACGCCGGCTTACATTTGGCGTCAGTGGCTATATTGACAAATTTAGGCTGATTTGGCCCCCTATCCGAATGGCATAGGCATAAATACACAAAATCTGCGCGAAGATCATTGCCGATTCGTTGCCGAACTGCGATTTTGCTTGCCTGTAAGCAAGTTATTTCGGGCAAATCGCCGGTTGACCAGCCAAACAATGGTGTGAATCAGGAAAGTGCACGGCTGCGCAGGGATGCCAGCGCATGCGCGAAACGCAACTGGGTGTCGTCGTTCGCGCGTAGAAAGATGTGATCGCGGGCAGCGCTTACGCCGGGGTACGTCGCGGCCCAATGCAAAACGGTTCGATCGCAATTGCGACCGAACCGTTGAGGTCAAGCATCATCCGGAAAGGCTCTCTCCGGGCGCAAACAGGTTTTCAGTGGAAATGAGGCTGCGCCGGCTCCGCGTCCTCGGGCATCTCCGCGTGGACGATTTCGCCGAGCGGATCCGCGTAGAGCGGCACACCGCAGTCGTCGCAAAATTCCGGTTCGAAGCGTCCCGTATGACGGCGGACGTCCGAGACGCCTGTTTTCTTAAGCAACTCGACGATTTCCTCGACCGGGCCATCGGCGCCTTCCAGGTCGACCACGTCCTCGTCCATCCCCAGCTCCCCATTTTCGCGACCGTAGAGCGGCCACACGACGCCGTAGATCACATCGTTGCTGCCGCGCCGCGTGAAGCCGATGCGGTATTCGTCGATACGCCGTTCGCCGAACCCCGCGATGACCGCGCGCAGGTCCTGAGGCGGGGTGCCGAGCGTGTCGAAGAGATATCGGACGGCGGTGCGCACGGTATGCGGACGAACCTGCTCGTCGGCGTCGCGGCAGGCCGAGTAGTAGGCGTCGGGAAGCAGGCATTCGAATTCGCAACCGGGCAGGATGGCGGCGAAGCTCGGTCCTCCTTGCGCCGCCCACTGTTCGAGGCATTGACCACGCTCGACGCGCGTGCCGTTTTCGTCCTCCTGCCAGCGGAAGAACGGCGCGCCGACCGGTACGACGACCAGGGCCAGCAGGAAGCGCGGGTCGGCGAGAATCGGCGAAGTTTCCGGAAGATCGGACAGGTTCAGGCGAGCGGCGCTACCGTGCAAGACCGTCTGCAACAATTGTTGCGCGAGCCGTGCGGTATCCACGTGGTGTCGCGGTAGTTGATCGATGCTAAAGAGATAGGGCGCGACGGCGACGCGCGCGTCCGCGGCGAGAACATGCGCCTGCATCTGCGTGCGCAGGGCGTCGACGGCATCGCCCTTGAGCGTTCCCGACGGGATCGCGTAGCGCGTCCACGCGAGCACCGGCGCGGAAATGAGCAGAGCTTCGTGGGGCACACCGTCGATATCGACTTTGAATGACTCGCTGTGCGTCTCCGCCATATCGGCGAGCGCGCCATAGGCGTCCGGATGATTCTGCTGCAGATGGTCGAGCGCGGCGTCCAGCGTCGTCTGATTGCCGTTACGCACGAGTTTGGCGATGAGCGTGTCGAGACGGGCTTCCCAGAACCGATCCTCGACACGGCTACCTGACGCGAAGAGCGCGAGGGAGAGGCTGACGAGCTTGTCGGCATCCGGGGGAATACGTTTTGCGATTCGCGAGCGCATATAGATACGAGAGTGAATTGGTGCGGTGAACCTTTAATTGTAGTCGCTCAGACGATGCTTTTATGTCGCGACGTTGAAACGTACGCCGATCGATGACACGCGAGGGCGTTCGGGCTGGTCGAATTATTTTTTCGTATGTCTCTTGCGGAGGAGGAATGCACTCACTAGAATTCCGTTCCTTCGCGATTCGATGAACGCGAAGGAAGCGGGAGTGGCGGTATCGGCGGTGTGCTCGGAGTGGGTTGTAGAAGGGTTTCGAGCGCGGTCGGCAAGAAAAGAAAGCTTGAAATCTTGTTGACACGAACCGAAGCGTTGTTCATAATCTCGTTTCTCTGCTGCTGATGCAGCGACGCAAGACGGAAGTGATGGTTTGAGTGTCTTGCGATGTGCTCT
>NZ_OGTP01000042.1 GCF_900258035.1 Caballeronia novacaledonica
TCCTTCAAACGAACCGCTTCTTCGACGGCGATTTCGTCGAACGGGTTCATCGACATCTTCACGTTGGCGATATCGACGCCCGTGTTATCCGACTTCACCCGGACCTTCACGTTGTAGTCGACCACGCGCTTGACTGGCACAAGTATCTTCAATTAAGTCTCCCGGTTCGTTTTGCGCAACACGCGTTCACGCCAGCGAAGCGCGCCCCAGTTTGATATATCGGGCGAGATGATGATCTTCATCGCCGAGTTGATGATCGATCATCACGAGTCGCTTGGCGTAGTGAGCGAGCGGCAGTTCCCACGTCATGCCGATCCCGCCGTGCATCTGAATGGACTCTTCCGCGACGCGCGCGCCGATGCGTCCGATCGAATACTTCGCCGCCGACAATGCGCGTTCACGCGCGACGCCCGATTCACCGACCGCCGCCGCCGCGTTGATCGCCGCCGAGCGCGCTTGTTCGATTTCGAGCAGAACATCGGCCATGCGATGCTGCAACGCCTGAAACGTGCCGATCGGCACGCCGAACTGCTTGCGCGTGCGCAGATATTCGAGCGTGTGTTCCTTGGCGACATCCATCGCGCCGACCGCTTCCGAAGCCAGCGCGACGAGGCCGTAACCGATCGCATGCGTGAGCACGGCGTAGCCGCCGCCTTCCGTGCCGACGAGCGCGTCGGCTTCGAGCTTCACGCCGTCGAGCGACACTTCGGCCGCGCGTCCGCCATCGATCTTGCGATAGCCGCGCAGCGTGACGCCCTTCGCATCACGCGGCACGACGAAGAGCGAAATGCCCGCTTCGTCCTGTTCGCCGCCCGACGTGCGCGCCGATACGAGCAACACATCCGCATGCTCGCCCAGTTGCACGACGCCCTTCGCGCCGTTCAGCACCCAGCCATCGCCGAGCCGCGCGGCGCGCGTACTGACGCGTGCGCGCTCGTAGTGCGAGCCGGGTTCGTCGTGCGCGAATGACGCGATCGTCGCGCCGTCGATCAACTTCGCGATGATCCCGCGCTGCTTCGCATTCCCGGCATGCGCGAGCGCGCGTCCGACGATCAGCGCATCGAGAAACGGTTCGACGACGAGCCCGCGTCCCAGCGCTTCGAACACGACGCTCACATCGAAGCCGTCGCCGCCGAAGCCGCCGGCCGCTTCATCGAAGAACGCGCCGATGATGCCGAGTTCGCAAAACCGCTGCCACATCTCGCGGCTGTACCCTTCCTCCGAGCGCGCGATCTTGTCCCGCGCATCGAACGCATATTGCTCGGCGATGAAGCGGTTCAGTGAATCCGCAAGCATCCGCCGGTCTTCCGTGTGCTGGAAATTCATCGTCGAATCCTTTAGAGCCCGAGCATCATCTTCGAGATGATGTTCTTCTGTATTTCGTTGGAGCCGCCGAAGATCGACAGCTTGCGATTGTTGAAGTACTGCGCGGCCGCGTTCGATGCTTCGTCGTCGCCATGGTCTTCGATGAATTGCTGCGCATACGGACCCATCGCGCGACGCATCAGCGACGAGATTTCCTGACGGATCTCGGTGCCGCGAATCTTGAGCATCGAGCTTTCCGCGCCCGGCGCGCCGCCGCCCGCCACCGCCGCGAGCACGCGCAGATTCGTCGTCTTCATGTTCTCCAGATCGATCTCGACACGCGCGAGCCGCGCGGCGAACATCGGATCGTCGATGAGCGCGCGGCCATTGCTTTGCAACGTGCTCGCCGCCGCTTTCAGGCGGCCCAGCGCCGCGACCGAGAAGCCCACGCCCGCGATGTTCGTGCGCTCGTACGTCAGCAAGTACTTCGCATAAGTCCAGCCCTTGTTCTCCTCGCCGACGATATTCGCGGCGGGCACGCGCACATCGGTGAAGAACACTTCGTTGACTTCGTGCTCGCCGTCGAGCGTGATGATCGGACGCACTTCGACGCCCGGCGTGTTCATGTCGATCAGCAGGAAGCTGATGCCTTCCTGCTTGCGCGTGTCCTGCGCCGTGCGCACGAGGCAGAAGATCATGTTCGCGTAGTGCGCGAGCGTGGTCCAGGTCTTCTGGCCATTGACGATGTAATACGGCTCGCCGTTCTCGATCGTGCGAACGGCTGTCGTGCGCACCGATGCCAGATCCGAGCCCGCGCCCGGTTCCGAGTAACCCTGACACCACCAGTCGGAGCCATCGAGAATGCGCGGCAGCCAGCGGCGCTTTTGCGCTTCGCTGCCGTACTTGATGAGCACCGGCCCGAGCATGTTCACACCGAACGGCACGATGCGCGGCGCGCCCGCAATCGCGCATTCGTTCTCGAAGATGAACTTCTGCACTGCGTTCCAGCCGGGGCCGCCGTACTCTTTCGGCCAGTGATTCGCGAGCCAGCCTTTCGCGTTGAGAATGGCGTGCCATTGCGCCATGTCGTCGCGCGTGAGGCGCGTGCCGGTGCGCGCTTTTTGCGCGATGTCGCCGGGCAGGGACGTGCGCAGGAAGTCGAGTACTTCGGTGCGAAACGCCTCTTCTTCTGCGGTGAATTTCAGATCCATGACTGCGGTTCCATGAAAAGATTGACGAAGCCCACGGCTCAATCGGCCTGATTGAGGCTCGCGAAGTTCTTGCCACGCGCGACGAGATCGACGATCAACGGCGACGCGCGCCAGAACAGCGGATCTTCCTTCGCGAATTCGCGGATATCGGTGAGAACGTTTTCCAGGCCGACGCTATCGGCGAAATGCATCGGGCCGCCGCGATAGCGCGGAAAGCCGAAGCCGTGCATCAGCGTGGCATCGACGTCGAGCGGACGCTGCGCGATACCTTCATGCACGATATTCGCACCTTCGTTGATCATCGCGGCCATGTAGCGGCGCACGATCTGCTCGTCGCTGAACGCGCGCGGCGTCACGCCCGCACGCTCGCGCTCGGCATCGATGATCGCTTCGACTTCCGCATCCGGTTTGCCGGCACGCGCGCCGCCTTCGTAGCGATAAAAGCCGCGTCCCGTCTTCTGACCGAACCAGCCGCGCTCGCACAACGCGTCGCTGACATGCACGTAGCGCGCCTTCGGATCGCGCGTCGCGGCGCGGCGTTTGCGCGCGGCCCAGCCGATATCGCCGCCAGCAAGATCGACGACCTGATACGGTCCCATCGGAAAGCCGAAATCGCGCACGGCGTTGTCGATCTGATACGGCGACGCGCCGTCTTCCATCAGATGATCCGCCGCCGTGCGATACACCGCCAGCATGCGATTGCCGATGAAGCCGTCGCACACGCCCGCGCGCACCGCGACCTTTTTGAGCTTCTTCGCGAGCTCGAAGCCGGTCGCGACGACATCGGCGGCGACGCGCGCGGGCACGACCACTTCGAGCAGCTTCATGATGTTCGCGGGCGAGAAAAAGTGCAGCCCGAGCACGTCTTGCGGGCGCGAGATGCTCGCCGCGATCTCGTCGATGTCGAGATAGGACGTGTTGGTCGCGAGCACCGCGCCGGGCTTGCACACGCGATCGAGTTGCGCGAACACCGCCTTCTTCACGGCCATGTCCTCGAATACGGCTTCGATGACGAGATCGGCATCGGCGAGCGCGTCGTAGGTCGTGTCGCCGTCGAAGCGTTGCAGCGCACGCGCCTTGATCTCCTGCGTGATGCGGCCCTTTTCGATCAGGCCGTCGTAGACCTTTTCGACGTGCGCGCGGCCGCGTTCCAGCGATGCGTCGTCGCGCTCGATCATCGTCACCGAGAGGCCCGCATCCAGCAGCGCGACGGCGATGCCCGCGCCCATCGTTCCGCCGCCGATCACGCCGATCCGGTCAAGCGCGCGCGGTTGCGCACCGCGCGTTTCCGGCGACTTCTGCGTCTCGCGCTCGGCGAAGAAAGCATGCACGAGCCCCGCGCGCTGCGGGCTCTCGCGGCATTCGAGGAATCGCTCGCGCTCGAAGCGCAGACCTTCGTCGAACGGCAGATTCAATGCCGCTTCCACGCAGTCGACGATCTTCAGCGGCGACAACAATCCCCGCGATTTCTTCTGCGTATCGGCGCGTGCGGCGGCGATGGCGGCGGCGCTGGCTTCCTTGTCGGCGAGACCGCGCGCGTTTTTCGTGCGGCGCGGCGCGGCGTGCGTCGCGATCAGTTCGTGCGCGTAAGCGAGGCCCTCGGCGAAGACGTCGTCGCTCTGGCCGACGCGATCGACGAGACCGAGGCGCAGCGCTTCCTGCGGGCCGACATGACGGCCGCTCAGCATCAGCGACAACGCGGCCTGCGCGCCGATCAGACGCGCCGTGCGCTGCGTGCCGCCCGCGCCGGGCAAAAGGCCCAGTTGCACTTCCGGCAGACCGAGCTTCGCGCCCTCGACGGCGATCCGGTAATGCGACGCCAGCGCGATTTCGAGCCCGCCGCCGAGCGCCGCGCCATGAATCGCCGCGACGACCGGCTTGCCGCAAGCCTCGATGCGGTTGCAAACGTCGGGCAGCGAGGGCGGCACCGCGGGCTTGCCGAACTCGCGGATATCCGCGCCCGCGATGAAGTTGCGGCCCGCGCCCACGATCAGCACCGCGCGCACGGCGGCGTTCGCATCGGCGGATTCGATCGCGTCGATGAGACCGCGGCGCACGGCGGCGTTGAGCGCGTTGACGGGCGCGTGATCGATCGTCACGACCAGGACGCTGCCGCGCAATGCGGGTTGGACGGCTGCGGCTTCGGGCGCGCTCGAAAGCGTCATGAGTGACATCTCCTGTTCTGTAGTTTGCTGACTGGCGTGGAAGCATTCTCGCGGGGACAAGCTTCCTTGACAATTACAGAGGCAATTGACAGACTGTCAAATCGCATTTGACAATCGGATGGGCCGTGGACGTCAACGAACTCACGCTGCTGGTCGAAATACTCGACGCGGGCAATCTCAGCGAAGCGGCACGCCGCCTGAAAATGAGCCGCGCCAATGTCAGCTATCACCTGAATCAACTGGAGAAGTCGGTCGGCTTGCAGCTCGTGCGGCGGACCACGCGCCGTGTCGAGCCGACCGAACTCGGCCTCGAACTGTACGAGCATGGCCGCTCGATCCAGAACGCGTTGCTCGCGGCGCAGGAATCGGTGTCGACGCTCGGGCTGAGATTGCAGGGCCGCGTGCGGCTATCGGTGCCGAGCGGCTATGGGCAACTCGTGATGTCGGAATGGCTGATCGCGTTCAAGCGCGAGTATCCGGATATCGTGCTCGACGTGATGTTCGAAAATCGCGTCGAAGATCTGCTGCGCGATGAAGTCGATATCGCCGTGCGCGTGATGCCCGAGCCGCCGCCGAGTCTCGTCGCGCGGGACATGGGGCCGGTGCGGTATGTCGCGTGCGCGTCGTCCGCCTATGCCGCCGCGCACGGCATGCCGACGCGGCTCGAAGAGCTGGGCGTCGCGCCGGTGATCACGGCATCGGTCGTCGGCAAGCAGACGCGCGTCGCCGCTTATCTGAACGACGAGCGGCACGAAGTGCTGCTGGAGCCCAGCGTGATCTCGGAGAACTTCCTGTTTCTGCGCGATGCGATTCTTGCAGGACTGGGCGTCGGCATCGTGCCGGACTACGTCGTGGCGGAAGACATGCGGCGCGGCGAGGTCGTCACTGCGCTCGACGAATGGCGGCTCAGCATCTTCGGCACGCACATGTACATGCTGTACATGCCGAACCGGCATCACACGCGCGCGACGCTGGCGTTCATCGAGTTCATGCTCGATCGGGCGCGGAAAGCGGGGCGCGGGCGGCTTGCGCCGGGCACACGTTGAAGAAAGGCACGCGCGGTCGATTCTTTTGCTGCCGCATCACCCATGCCGCTTGCGCTCCGCGAACCACACCGCCGCCGACATCAGCGCGATACCCGCCATCTGCACGCCACTCAGACGCTGATCGAACACGATCCAGTCGATGACGATCGCCACCGCCGGATAGACAAACTGGAACACCGCGATACGCGCGGTATCGAGCCGCGCCATGCCGATATACATCAGCGTGTAAGCGAGGCCCGTGTGGATCAGCCCAAGGCCCGCCAGCCACGCCCACGACACGCCCCATGCGGGCCAGCCATGCTGCATCGGCCAGACCCACAGCAGCATCGTGCCGACGGCGCACTGCCACCACGCGAGAATGCCGGCGGGCATGTCGCGCAGACGTTTCGCGATGATCGTCACGCACGCCATGCACAGCGAGCCCGCCAGGCACGCGGCGACGCCCATCCAGTATCCCGGTCGCAGCGCGCCGCTCGCCGTGTGCTCGGCGATGCCCGTCGCCAGCACGAGTCCGCACATCGCGAGCGAAACGGCGGCGACGCGCTGCCCGCCGATCGCTTCTTTCAGCCACAACGAGGCGAACAGGAGCACCCACATCGGCTGAACGTGGAACAGCACGATCGCGACGCCCGCCGATATCCGCTCGACCGCACCGAAGAACAAGGCCCAGCTCAGCACCATCAGCAGGCTGGCAATCAATACCCACGGCGCGCTGGCTCGCGTGAGAAGTAGAAAGCGCGCTTGCCGGCGAACGATCACCCACGCGCTCATCCCTAATAGCCCGAACGCGCAGCGGAACCACGTCGCGGTCAGCGGATCGGCTTGGGCTTCGTGCAGAAAAACGCCTATCGTGCCGAGCAGCGCGCAGCCCGCAAGAAACGGCCAGGCGCCTGCCGCTCGGCGCGCTTCGCCATCCGTAACGAAAGATAAGGGATTCGTGTTCATGGCCGCAGTGTGTGCCGCAAGCCATCGAACGAAAAGCGCATAATTCGAACGTCATCCATTCGATTTTCGAAAGCCTGCTCACGCCGATGAAACACTACGATTTGCAAACGGACTGGCTCAAGTGCTTCGTCGCCGTCGTCGATGCGGGTTCGCTGTCGAGCGCGGCCAGTGAAGTCCACCGCTCGCAATCGGCGGTGAGCATGCAGTTGAAGAAGCTGGAAAGCGCGCTGGGGCTGCGACTCGTCGAGCGCGGCTCGCGCACGCTCGCATTGACGCACGACGGACAGACGCTGCTCGGCTACGCGCGCCGCATTCTCGACTTGCACGCCGAAGCGCAGGTCGCGCTTCAGGGCGAGCAGCTCACCGGCCGCGTGCGGCTCGGCGTACCCGACGACTACGCGGCGAAGTATCTGACGCCCGTGCTCAAGCGCTTTGCGCCGCGGCATAGCGGCGTCGAAATCGAACTGATCTGCGAGCAATCGACATCGCTCATTCCGCGTGTCGCGAATGGCGAACTCGACCTCGCGCTCGTGTCACGCGACAACGGGCGACGCGGCTCGCTGCTCTTTCATGAGCCGATGGTCTGGGTCGGCGCAACCCAGTTCGAATTATGGCGGCGCGATCCGTTGCCGATCGCCGTGTACGAGAGCACGAGCCTCGCGCGGCGCAGCGCGATTCATTCGCTCGCGCAACAGGGCCGTCGATACAAGGTGGTCTACAACAGTTCGAGTCTCGCCGGGCAGATCGCCGCCGTCGAAAGCGGCCTGGCCGTGGCGGCGCTGACACAATGCAGCGCGCCGGAACATCTGCGGATTCTGGGCCGCGAAGAAGGACTCGGGCCGCTCGAACCGATGGAAGTCGCCGTGTACCGCAGCCGCGATTCGCGCGGCTCGAAAGCCGTCGACAGCCTGCACAGCCTGCTCGTGAAGACGCTGCGGCAATCGGCGTCAGTCTGATCGGCGCCGATGCGACGCGATCCCTTCGATCTCGACGAGCAGATCGGCGCGGCAGATATCGACCTTCAAATAGCGCACGCTCGCATGTGAATCGAAGGTCGCCTGCGCCAGCTTCGTCACGCGCGGCAAGTCCGCCGAATGCCGGTAGTAGACCTTGATCTGGTCGAGATCGTGCAGCGTGTAGCCGCTACGCAGACCTTGCGCTTCGAGATTTTCCGCGCCGATCAGATGCGCGATATTGTCCGTCGCGACGCTCCACTGCCGGTCGAGATCGCCTTCATGCACGGTCTCGTGCCCGAGAATGCTCGCGGTGCCGGATACGAACAGCGTGTCGTGCAATTGCGTGCCGCGCGCGAAGCTCGGCGACTTCGGGCCATAGCGCTGCGGATATTCATACGCGGGCGTCTGACGCGAGTTCTCGATATGCCGCACCGTACTTTCACGGCACGCGAGAAAGCAGAAGCCGACGCCATCGCCCCAAGTGCCGATGCCCGTCGCCGCCGGCATGCCCGACGCGTTCGCATAGTCCTGTTCGAACGCGACGGCGCGTCCGCGACAGAAATCGCGATACACCTCCAGCCCTTCGTCATTCGCACCGTTGATGTGGGGAATGAAGTTCCACATGCGGAAGATCTTCGCGAAGTTCAGTTCCCCGGCGAGCGCGAACGCATCGCCATAGGCATGGCGCGTGGCGTCGGTGTATCGATCGGAAACGGGGATGAAACCCGCGCAAAACAGGAACTCGTCGTTATGCGCGAAGACGAGACCGTTGACGCTTCCGCTGCGGATCGGTCCGGCGCTCGTCCATATTTCAGCGAAGCCGTCGCGCGCTTCGCCATACATCTTCAGACGCAGCGTGGGCACGCCGTTCTCGATGCCCGGCGGGCCGCTCGTATCGCCGAAGACGATGCGCGCGAGCGCATCGGCATCGTATATCGCGTCGGGATCGATGAAGCGGGACTCGATCGCTGCGGTCATCGATTATTCGTCGGGCTCGTCGCCGAACAGATCCGCGGTCGCGACGCGATCCTGCAAAGGCGGCAATGCGCCGCTCCTCACTTGTTCGAGGACGGCCGGCGGCAGCCAGGTCTCTTCCATGGCGGCGATGCCGTTCTCGATCATCTGTTGAAGGAAGAACGATTGCTTGCGCCCCGTTACTTCCGCCAGGAGTCGCAGCCGTTGCTCGAATTGTGGATCGACCCGCACTGCGACCACCTTCAACTTGTTTTCGGCGGTCCTTCTCACTGCATGCTCCTGTCACGTTCGTTGCGCGCCGCCAGCGGGCGCGCGCATGCGGTGCTTATACCACAGCTCGACTACCAGACGATCCGGCTTCGCGCTCTGCACGACCGTGCGAGGCGTCGACAGAGGTGCGTGCTACCATCGAAACGCGTGTTCTGCATCCGTCCGGCGAGGCCCGCGCCGGCGCTCGCGCGCGCCTCATATAGCGTCATGAACGAATCAGAAGAACACGCCGGACTCGGCGCCGCCGAGCCCTTGCCTTCCCTTCCCCCGCTCGACTTTCGCGCCGCGCGCAGGCGGCTCTTCGCTGCGCTTGTCGCGTCCATTGTGATTCCGCTCGCGTTCTTCTGCTTGTACGGCTACTACACGTATGAACGCGCGCTCAGCGAAACGGGACAATCGCTCGAACGGATGGTGCGCGTCATCGACGAAAGAGCGAACACCGTCTTCAGCATCAATCACGAGTTGATCGTGCGCATCGAGGACATGCTCGGCAATGGCGACGAAAACTTCATCGCGCGCAGCGAGCCCGAACTGCACGACGCGCTCGCACGTCTTGCGCAAAGCCACGCGCAGATCGCCGCGCTGTCCGTGCTCGACAGTCGCGGCAGGCTCATCCTCAGCAGCCGCTTTTTTCCGGCACCGAATGTGTCCATCGGCGATCGCGCCGATTTCATCGCGGCGCGCGACACGCATGCGACGTTCCACGTCTCCATGCCCGAGCGCGGGCGCGTGAAGAACACCGACATCATCAATACGCTGAGCGCGCGCTTTGCGAAAGACGGGCGCTTTCTCGGCGAGATTGCGATCGCGGTGCGGCGCGATTATCTGATCGACTTCTATCGCGAACTCGCCGCGAGCGATCCCGCGCTCACGCTCGCACTGCATCGCGACGACGGCGCCGTGCTCGCGCGTTATCCGCCCGCGTCCGTCGCCAATCCGCCCGATCGTCATCTCGTGCTCGCCGAAGCCTTCGTGCAAGGCAAGTCCACGGGCCTCATGCGTTATATATCGCCGCTCGATAACGACGAAAAGCTTGCGGCGTGGCGGCGTGTCGGCGGCTTTCCGGTCTATGCGGCCGCGGGCTTTGCGATCCACGACATACGCGTCGCATGGTGGCGGCGCGACGTATCGATCGCGTCGATCGGGCTGATTCCGTGCATCGCGTTGTGGCTGCTGATCGGCTTCTCGCTGCGCCGCCTGCAAGCCGAAGAAGCGGCGTGGCACAACTGGCGCGGCGAGCTTGCGCTGCGCCGCTCGGCCATCGCCGCGACGAGGCGATTGCAGCGCATGGGCGCGCTCGGCAATCTGGTCGCGAACGTCGCGCACGACTTCAACAACCTGCTGATGGTCGTCACGGCCAACATGGAAATGGCGCGGCGCAAGGGCTTCAATAACCTCGAGAAGGAAGTCACCGCCGTCGAACGCGCATCGAACAATGCGCAATCGCTCGCGCGGCGTCTCTTGAGCGTCGCGCGCCGTCAGCCGTTGCAGACGCAAGTCATTCGGCTCGATCGATGGATGACGGAATCCGAGCCGCTCGTGCGCGCGTCGGTGGGCGACAAGGTGACGTTCGGCACGCGCGTGCCGGATGCGACGTGGCCCGTGCGCGTCGATGCGACCGAGCTGACATCGGCGCTCATCAACATCGCCGTGAATGCGAAAGACGCCATGCCCAATGGCGGCGACTTCCAGATCGCCTGCAGCAACGTGCGCTATGCGCAGACGCACGATGGTCTCGGTGCCGGCGAATATGTCGTGATCTCGTGCAGGGACAGCGGCATGGGCATGCGGCCCGAGGTCGCGAGACAGGCGTTCGAGCCGCTTTTCACGACCAAGGGCGCGGGCGCCGGCACGGGTCTCGGCCTCGCGCAAGTGCTGGCGATGGCCGAGCAGGCCGGCGGTACCGCGCGCGCGAATTCGGCGTGGGGCTTCGGTACGACCATCGACATCTATCTGCCGCACTGGACAGGCGAAACCGAAGCGCTCGCGGATGCGCCGCCCGTCGAGACTATCGAACGCCCTGCGCTTTCCACGACCGTGCTGCTCGTGGAAGACAACGAAGAAGTCGCGGCGGGCCTGTGCGCGGTGCTCGACGTGCTCGGCTGGCAGACACGCCACGCGGCATCCGGCGACGCCGCCAAGCAGATGCTCGAAGCGGGCAACGCGTTCGATCTCGTGCTTTCCGATATCCAGATGCCCGGCAACTACGACGGCATCAAGCTCGCGGAATGGATCAAGGCGACGCGCCCGAAGCAGCCGGTCACGCTGATGACAGGCTATGCCGATCAGCTCGACGAAGCGCGCCGCACAGGCTTCGCGATTCTCGCGAAGCCGTTCAACATCGACGATCTGCAGCGGTTGCTCAACGGTCTCTCGATGCGCGCGGCGAAGTGAATTCCCTTTGCACATCCACAGCTATTCAAAGCAGCGATTCGTTCTGAAGCATTGATGAAATGATCGGTTTGTGACGGCCACGCTCGCGGTGAAGATGAACGTTATTTTTCACGGAGTATCGATCTTGTCTCGATTCAATTCATCGCGCGGGCCACGAGTGGTCGGCATCGGCGGCACGACGCGGCCTCAATCATCGACCGAACGGGCACTCGCATTCGCATTGCGCGGCGCGCAGGAAAGCGGCGCGAGCGTGCAACGCTTCGGCGGCGCGTTTCTGCACAGCCTGCCGCACTATGCACCGGAATCGCGAGAACTGACCGACGAGCAACACGAACTCATCGAAGCCGTGCGCGCGGCCGATGCGCTCATCATCGCGACGCCTGGCTATCACGGCGGCATCTCGGGCCTCGTCAAAAACGCGCTCGATACGCTGGAAGAACTGCGGCTCGACGAGCGTCCTTATCTCGACGGACGCGCGGTCGGCAGCATCGTCACCGCGTATGGATGGCAGGCGGCGGGCACGGTGCTCACGTCGCTGCGCTCGATCGTGCACGCATTGCGCGGCTGGCCGACCCCTTTCGGCGCGACGATCAATACGCTGGAAACGCGCTTCGAATCAGCCGATACCTGCTCCGATCCGAAGGTCGTCGAGCAACTGCGCATCGTGGGGCGGCAGGCGTCGAGTTTCGCACTGGCGTTCGGTGCGACGCGAGCGAATGAGTATCGCGACGTGGAACTCGCGCCGCATTGAATCGCGGATGCCTCGTTTCAGTGCAGCGGCGATTCGCCGGGCAACTGAAATGCATCGACGGTATAGCCCATGTTGAAATAGCCCGCGCGGGCATAGGCGGAAATGTGCTCGAGTTGTTCCGCGCGCGTGGTTTCGCTGGCGGCGTGCGCTTCTTTCGTGAAACGCTTACACGCACGCCCCGCCGGCGTAGACAGCGCCTGCCAATAGTGAGTCAGGAAGTGCGGCATGGCTCGCCTCCTCGATGCACGAATAGCTCAACTCTAGGCTGTCAAAAACGATTGGGCAAACAAGGTTTACTGCAATGCATTGCAGCGGCATCGGGTTGATTTGAACTCACTCCGTCCCGTCCAGAATGGGATGCGACTGCCCCGCTATCGGCCGCCCGCGATTATCGGTCGGCACCAGTTGCGTCTGAAACGCGACGAAGAGCGCCTGAAACTTGCCATCCACTTCGACCATCACCGCGCCGTCCTGAAACACGCCGTTCTCGTTCGAATGGTCCTTGATATGGCTTCCCTTGCCCGGCTTCGGATTGCCCTGATTCATGTGCGTTTCGTGCAGCCCGTCTTTCCCCGGTTCGAACAGAAAGCCGAAGCCATACACGGTGACTTCTTTCACGGGCTTCCATCCAAGGCGATCGTCGCTATAACCCGGCGTCTTGTAGACGTAATCGACACCGCTCGCCGACATATCGAGCTGCAGCATCTCGTTGAGAAGCGCGTTGATATCGTTGTGCTCGTCCTTGGTATCGAGCGGAATCGGACGCATCGCGCTCAGATCGAGAAGGCGCTTGTCGTGCACGTAATCGAGCTTCGGGAAATTCGATGTGGCGATACCCGCAGGCAATCTGGCGAGATCGGCGATCATCGGATGATCGAAATATTGATTCCACAGATACAGCACGAGATAGCCGGCCGGTCCGGTCAGCGAGCTATCCGATTTCACATTGGTGACGATATTGAACGGCTTGCCATTCGCGTCTTCACCGACGATCACATAATGCGGATCGCCCTTGTAATTCTGGAGGTAGGGAACGCCCAGCCTGACCGCGCCTTTGAAAAGAACGTATTCGTTACGCGCCATGATGCTGCTCCGTGAAGTGAGCGATCATTTGATGCGACAAGTGTGACATTCCTGCGATCGATACGCGACACAGGTCAACACTTCTGCCCCAAAACGATGCACGACCCGGCGGAGCATGTCTTGCTGAATATGCAATAGGGAATGCCGCTGTCTTTGAGCGCTCCACAACAAAAGAGCTGTTGGGTACACTAACACCCGCCCGCAGGACGCACCTGCACATTCACACATACAGCCACAAATATTTCGGAGTCGGTTTGAGGAAGCGAGCCACGGTCATCTGTCGAAAGGGCAACCGGATATTGCTGGTTGCACGACGTCGCACCAAATGGGCCCTGCCCGGCGGCATGCTCAAACGCGGCGAGCATATGCCGGACGCCGCGCTGCGCGAACTCAAGGAGGAAACGCGCATCGCAGGGAAATCGGCAAAATTTTTGTTTCATCATCGTGGGCGGCAGAAACATCATCACGTCTTCTTTTGTGATGTGCCGAAAAGCGCAAAGCCGCGCGCGAGCAACGAAATATCACGTTGCCGCTGGGTCCACGTTGCGGAAATCCCACGGCTCGCCACCAGTGCGCCGACCAAGTTGATCGTCAAGGCGCTCGCCGACGAAAAGCGCAAGCGCTGACAACGAAGCCTCAGACGCCCCGCTGTTTCGCGTCGCCGTACACGACGCGCACCGCGGGCACGAACCACGCGAGACACAAGCCGACGAACGCTGCCATCGCGGCCACGACAAGCCCGACGTGAATCGATGCGACGAGCGCCATGCGCGCGGAGTGCATCATCGCGTCGCCCGGCTGGCCCGCGGCCACGAGACGTTCGATCAGCGCCGACTGTTCCGCACGATCGATCAGCAAATCCGGGCTCGCGAACGACTTGAGCCACTGCGTCGCCTGATACGAATCCAGCGGACGATGCACGTTGCGCGCATAGAAATGCCCGAGCAGCGCGCCCGTGATCGCCGTGCCGAGCATGCCGCCGAAAATCCGCAGCGATTGCAGCAATGCCGTGACCGCGCCGATCTGATCGCGCGCGACGATCTGCTGCGAGCAGATCGTGAGATTCGTCGCGACGAGCCCGAGGCCGAGTCCGCTCGCACCCATGCACGCCATCCACAGCGAATGCGGCTCATGGCCGTTGAGCGACACGAGCGCGAGGCAGCCCACCACGCACAGCGCGAAGCCCGCATACATCAGCACGTTCGCACGCGGAATGCGCGTGACGATGCGATTGTTGAGCATGCTGCCGACCGTCGTGCCGAGCAAGAGCGGCGTGATCAGCATGCCCGAATCGTGCGGCGACATGCCGTAGCCGCCCTGGAACAGCAGCGGAATGTAGAAGGCCATCGAAAAGAGCGCGAAGCCGCCGAGCACGGAGATCGCGAATAGCGCGCCGAGCTTGCGGTCGAAGAGCACATCGACGGGCACGACCGGATAGCCCATGCGCCTTTCCCAGAAGTACAGCGTCGCGCCGAACACGAGCGTAACCAGCGCGAGCACGATCGTCAGGCCGCTCAGGCCTTCTTTCGGCAGCAGTTCGATCAGCAGTTGCAAAGCGCCGAGCGTCACCGCAACGACGCACGCGCCGAGCCAGTCGAGCTGAATTCGTCCGCCCCCTTCAGATGATGCAGATTCGGCACGAACAACAACACGAACATCAGCGACACGATGCCGCTGGGCACGTTGACGAAGAACACGAGCCGCCAGCCGCGCATCTGCGTGAGCATGCCGCCGAGCGTCGGGCCGATCACGTTCGCGATACCGAATGTCGACGTGACGAGCACGAGCCAGCGCAGACGCAGCTTCGGATCGGGAAAGAGATCGGCGACGGCGGCGAACACCGTGCCGAGCAGAATGCCGCCGCCGATGCCCTGCACGCCGCGCGCGATCACGAGGAACAACATGCTGTTCGCGAAGCCGCAGAGCACGGAGGCCAGCGTGAACAGCACGATGGCCGCGAGCAGAAACGGCTTGCGGCCGTACAGGTCGCCGAGCCGCCCGAAAATCGGAATCGTGATGACGGACGCGAGCATGTAGGACGTCGCGACCCACGCGTACAGATCGAAGCCCTTCAGTTCGGCGACGATGCGCGGCATCGCGGTGCCGACGATGGTCTGGTCGAGCGCAACCAGCATCGTGACGAAGGCGATGCCGAGCATCGCGAGCAGCGATTCGCGAAACGGCAGGCGCTGCCGCTCCGGATCGTGAACGTCGATGAACGAGTTCATGACGTGCGCGAGCACGCGCGTTCGCACGTGCTCGCGGGCGCGAGCTTACTGCCCGCCTTCCTGAATCGTCAGAACATTCTTCACGGACGTGACGCCGCTCACGCCTTTCGCGATCGACGCGGCCTTGTCGATCGACTCGGCGTCGGCGGCGTGCCCGGCAAGCGTGATCGCGCCGTTCTTCGCGATCACGTTGATGCCGTTCAATTCGACGCCGCCTTTCTGCAGCGCCTGCGACACCTTTTTGCTGAGCGCGCGGTTGGCCTTGCGGGCCGCCGACTTCGAGCTTCCGGCGCTCGCCGACGGCGTCGTGGACTGGGTTGCGCCCGCATCGCTGCTTTGGGACCACACGTTGACGGAAAAGGCAATCGCCGATGCAACGGCGGCAAGTCTGAGCGCATTGATCGTTTTCATGGCTTGGCTCCAGGTTGGCTTGATTGGCTTGATTGACCAGGGTGGCACGAAGGCACGATGCATTCTAGTCGCGGCTTCGCCATATCGCAGGGAATTGGGCCATTCATTTCGAGAACGCACGCAATTCCGCCGGCGACAGGAAAAAATCGCCGTTGTTGGCGAGCTTCGCGACCATGAAGTCGATGAACGTTCGCACTCGAAGCGGCTGCTCCGTCCGATGACGATAGTAGATGTAGATCGATTCGCGCTGCGTCACATGCCGCGTGAGCAAGGGCACGAGCCGCCCTTCGCGGATAGGCGCGACCGCCGAAAAACTCCCGAGCTGACCGATTGCGAGACCGGCGAGCACCGCGTCGGTTTCGGCATCGATATCGTTCGCGCAGAGCGTCGCCGCGACCTCGCGATAAACGATCTCGTCGCCGATCATGAATTCCCACGGCGCCTGCTTGCCCGTGTTCGCGCGGCGATATCCGCTGCAACGATGCGACGAAAGTTCATCGACGGTACGCGGCGCGCCATGTCGCGCGATATACGCGGGCGTCGCGCACACGATCAGTTGAATCGGCACGAGACGGCGTGCGATCGCGCCGCCGGCGGGCGGCGAGCCGCCGCGCAATCCGACATCGGCGCGTTCCTCGACGAGATCGGTGAAATGGTCGTCGAAACGCACGTCGAGTTCGACGTCCGGATAAAGCGCCGCGAATTCCAGCACTGACGGCCACAACGCGCGCCCGAGCGCTTTCGGCGCGCTGATGCGCAACGGCCCGGCGATGTCTTCCTTCGCGCTGCGCGCATCCGCGATGGCGGACGTCAGCATCGCGAGCGCCGGCTCGGCATTCTGCAAAAGCCGTTGCCCTTCCTCGGTCAGAGACAACTTGCGCGTCGTGCGATGAAACAGGCGCACGCCGAGCGACTTTTCGAGCTGCATCACCGCGTGACTCGCGGCTTGCGGGGAAATCCCCTGATCAATGGCCGCACGCCGCAGATTGCCGAGCGTGGCGGCGCGCACGAAGATCGAAATCGCGCGGACCTCGTTCATGAAGCGCCTCGATTCGCAAATTCTAGTTGATTATCAGTCTAGCGTTCGACGGCTAGTTCGTGCGAATCGGAAATCTTATGCTTCGTTCACCTTCACCACCGACACAACGGAGCACATCATGAGCAACGCCATCCAGCAGCAATACAAGCGCGTCTGGTTCATCACGGGCGCATCGCGCGGCCTGGGCGCGCTGATCGCCCGCGCGGCGCTCGACGACGGCAACGCGGTCGTCGCCGCGGGACGCAATGTCGACGCGATCGTCGAACGGCTCGGCGAATCGCCCGCGCTGCTGCCGGTCGCGCTCGACGTCACGAACGAAACGCAGGCCAAGGCAGCCGTCGAAGCCGCCGTCGCGAAGTTCGGCCGCATCGACGTGCTGGTCAACAATGCGGGCTTCGGGCTGCTTGCGGCCATCGAGGAATCGAGCGACGCCGACGTGCGCCGCATGTTCGATACCAACGTGTTCGGCCTGCTCAACGTGACGCGCGCGGTGCTGCCCGTGATGCGCAGGCAGAAGCGCGGCCACGTGATGAACATGTCGTCGATCGGCGGTTATCGTTCGGCGGCGGGATTCGGCGTCTATTGCTCGACGAAGTTCGCGGTCGAAGGCATCACCGAAGCGCTGCATGCGGAAGTGCAGCCGCTCGGCATTCACGCGACCGTCGTCGAGCCGGGTTACTTTCGCACGGACTTTCTGGATGCATCGTCGCTTCTCGTCGGCAAGGAAATCATCGACGATTACGATGCGACGTCGGGCCACGTGCGGCGCTTCGCTGCCGGCATGAATCACAATCAGCCGGGCGATCCGCAGAAGCTCGCGACCGCGCTCGTCACGCTCGCCGATGCGCAAACGCCGCCGATGCGTCTCGCGCTCGGCACCGACACGCTGAAGGCGATCGCGGAGAAAAACGCATATGTCGCGGCGGAAACGGAAAGCTGGAAAGAACTGTCCGCCTCGACGGATTTTCCCGTTCGCACATAACACCGCGGGCATGAATCAGGTGAAACAAGGCTGGAGCGGCCCCCCCACGCAACTCGCACATGATTCGTGTGCTGCATCGGTGCCAATACTGGCTCAGGACTTGCCAGTCGTGCGGATCGAACGTGCAGTTGCGAGGAAGGCTGGATGCGCGCTGAAACGTGAGCGGCGCGACGGTGGGAGTCGCCATGGCTATTGGCTCCGGTCTGCTGGATCTCGATAGCGGTCTTGCACGATGCGACCGCCTGGAGACAACGATATCGGCGCGCGGCATGTCGCCCAATCCCTTACGGGACATTGAGTCTATGTTTTGCGGGGAATGTGGTGAATAAAAAAAACCGCTCCGAAGAGCGGCTCTTGTCCCTCGCGACCGGCGCGAACTCAGTCGTCGAGCAAGGACAGATCGCGCACTGCGCCCTTGTCCGCCGACATCACCAGTTTCGCGTACGCCTTCAGCGCCGCCGACACCTTGCGCGGGCGCTGCTTCGCGGGCTTCCAGCCCTTCGCGTTCTGCTCCTCGCGACGGTGCGCGAGTTCGTCGTCGGAGAGCAGCACGTCGATCGTGCGATTGGGAATGTCGATGCGAATGCGGTCGCCATTGCGCACGAGACCGATCGCGCCGCCCGCCGCCGCTTCCGGCGAACAATGGCCGATCGACAAGCCCGACGTGCCGCCCGAGAAGCGGCCATCCGTCAGCAGCGCGCACGCCTTGCCGAGACCCTTCGACTTGATGTAGCTCGTCGGATAGAGCATTTCCTGCATGCCGGGGCCGCCCTTCGGACCTTCATACCGGACGATGACGACGTCGCCGGCCTTGACCGTGTCGTTGAGAATGTTCTCCACGGCTTCGTCCTGCGATTCGGTGACATGCGCCGAGCCTTCGAACACGAGAATGCTTTCATCGACGCCCGCGGTCTTCACGACGCAGCCATCCAGCGCGATATTGCCTCGCAGCACCGCGAGGCCGCCTTCCTTCGAGAACGCATGTTCGTAGGAGCGGATGCAGCCTTCGGCGCGATCGGTGTCGAGACTCGGCCAGCGCGTGTTCTGGCTGAACGCGGTTTGCGTCGGAACGCCGGCGGGACCGGCCATGTAGAACGTCCTGACCGCTTCGTCTTCGGTGCGTTTGATGTCCCACTGATCGAGCGCGTCTTTCAGCGTGGGCGCATGCACGGTCGGCACGTCGGTGTGCAGCTTGCCCGCGCGATCCAGTTCGCCGAGGATCGCCATGATGCCGCCCGCGCGATGCACGTCTTCGATGTGGTACTTGTTCGTGTTGGGCGCGACCTTGCACAGTTGCGGCACGACGCGCGAGAGGCGGTCGATGTCCGTCATCGTGAAGTCGATCTCGGCTTCGCGCGCGATGGCCAGCAAGTGCAGGATGGTGTTGGTCGAGCCGCCCATTGCGATATCGAGCGTCATCGCGTTTTCGAAGGCCTTGAAGCCGACGGAGCGCGGCAGCACGCGCGACTCTTCCTGTTCGTAATAGCGCCGCGCCAGCTCGACGATGCCGCGTCCCGCGCGTTTGAACAACTGCTCGCGGTCGGCGTGCGTCGCGACGACGGTGCCGTTGCCCGGCAGCGAGAGGCCGAGCGCTTCGGTGAGGCAGTTCATCGAGTTGGCGGTGAACATGCCCGAGCACGAGCCGCATGTCGGACATGCGGAGCGTTCGACTTCGGCGACTTCGGCGTCGGAGTACGACGAATCGGCGGCGATCACCATTGCATCGACGAGATCGAGCTTTTTAAGTTCGATGGCCTTCGTCTTCGGATTCGCGAGGCGCGTCTTGCCGGCTTCCATCGGACCGCCGGACACGAAGATCACGGGAATGTTCAGGCGCATCGCGGCCATCAGCATGCCGGGGGTGATCTTGTCGCAGTTCGAGATGCAGACCATGGCGTCGGCGCAATGCGCGTTGACCATGTACTCGACCGAATCCGCGATGATGTCGCGGCTCGGCAGCGAATACAGCATGCCGTCGTGACCCATCGCGATACCGTCATCGACCGCGATGGTGTTGAACTCTTTCGCCACGCCGCCGGCGGTCTCGATCTCGCGCGCGACGAGCTGACCCAGGTCTTTCAGGTGAACGTGGCCCGGCACGAACTGGGTGAATGAATTGACGACGGCGATGATCGGCTTCGAGAAATCTTCGTCTTTCATGCCGGTGGCGCGCCACAACGAGCGCGCGCCCGCCATGTTGCGGCCGGTGGTGGAGGTTTTGGAACGGTATGTGGGCATCGTGGTTGCTGTTGGAATTTCGCGGAATGAAAGCGGGCCACGAGGGTAAAGGCCCTTGCGCGCCGGGGTCGGGAACCTTTTGGGTCGAGCGGGCGCGGCGTTTTGAATTATCACATACCCGCTTCGTCCAATTTACTTCGACTCGCCGCATATATCAGTGCGCGAAGCCAATCGTTAGCTATGCAATCACCTCACTGCACGGCGAAATCTCACGAATAAAAAAATGGCGCAACCCCTTTCGAGGCTGCGCCATTTCTTCGTTCGACCGGGCTATCAGACAGCGCGGCGCACCATCAATTCCTTGATCTTGCCGATCGCCTTGGTCGGATTGAGCCCCTTGGGGCACACGT
>NZ_OGTP01000064.1 GCF_900258035.1 Caballeronia novacaledonica
GTGCTCGATTATCTGGGCCGGCTCGATCATCAGGTGAAGATTCGCGGGTTCCGCATCGAACTGGGTGAAATCGAAGCGCGGCTCGCGCAACTCGATCATGTGCGAGAGGCGGTGGTGATTGCGCACGAAGGCAAGCTGATCGCGTATGTAAGCAGCGACGCATCGTTCGATGATCGACAGGCGAAAACGCAACTTGCGAGCAGCCTGCCGGATTACATGGTGCCGTGGCGCATCGTCGTGCTGGATGCCTTGCCGCTGAGCGCTAACGGCAAGGTGGATCGCAAGGCGTTGCCAGCGCCCTCGGCGGAAGTGGACGACGCGCAATGGCAAGCGCCCCAAAGCGCACTCGAAACGCAACTCGCGACGATCTGGTCGGAGTTGCTTGGCGTCGCGCGTATCGGTCGCAACGATAACTTCTTCGAACTGGGCGGCAACTCGCTGATGGCGGTGCGCTTGAACGCCCGCATCGGGCTGGAGTTGAACGCGAGTCTTGCGCTTGCGGCGCTGTTCGAGGCGGCATCGCTCGCGGCGCTTGCGCAGGCGATCGAGTCAACGCGCGACCGCACTCCGGGCGATCGGGCGCTGGACGAACTCGACACCTTCCTCGATACCCTCTGAGCACGATTCATGGATAAGGACAAGGCCACGCGCATCGCGCGCCGCTTCATCGAACTTTCGCAGGACAAGCGCCGGCTATTCTGGCAAAAGATGGTCGAGGAGGGCGTGACGCCGGCGCAACTTCCCATTCTCGCGCGCGAAAGAGCGGCCGAGCAGGCGCTTTCGGTTTCCTACGCGCAGCAGCGTCAATGGTTCCTGTGGCAGTTGTCGCCCGAGAGCAGCGCGTATCACGTGGCCGGTGGCTTGCGTCTGCGCGGGCGGGTGGATCGCGTCGCGTTGCGCGCGAGCTTCGAAGCGATCGTCGCGCGACACGA
>NZ_OGTP01000043.1 GCF_900258035.1 Caballeronia novacaledonica
GCCGCGCAAGCGGCTGGTACGGCAAGCGCCGCAGCCCTTGGTTGTGCCGTTGTCGATGAATGCGGTGTGGTCGATGGCCTATCTAACACCCAACGAGATCAAGCAGCGGTATTGTTCAATCGAAGCAACCGAGGCCGTTCTTCAAGATTGAAACGGACCGAAGAAATCAGGCAGGTCAGCGCCGTAGCGGGTAAGGAGCATCGCAAGAGCTCGGTTGGATGGACACCGGCATTAGCCACTCACATGATCCGAGCGTCAACGTCCGCAGCTCCGCATACCGCTGACGTCGGCTCGAACCTGGACGAGCTTCCGCAAAGGTCGACCCACTTGCCGGCTGAGACACGGCGCGAATGGCCGTTCCAGTTTGTACCTGCCACAGCCCTCGCAGTACAAGAAAGGCAGCTGTGGATCAACCAACGCCACTACCCAAATCCACAAAGCACAAAAAAGCACGCAACGGCCAACAACCGCCGCGTGCATCACATCAAATCAAGCCACAGTCCCCGGCACCACCTTATCGAGCGTGATCGGCAGATCCCGCACCCGCACGCCCGTCGCGTGATACACCGCGTTGCCGAGCGCGCCCGCCACGCCCGTTATCCCGATCTCGCCGATGCCCCGCGCGCCGTGCGGATTGATATGCGGATCGGGCTGGCCGATGAACGAAATATCCAACATGCCGATATCCGCGTTCACCGGCACGTGATACTCCCCGAGATTCGCGTTGGTGTAGCGCCCGTAGCGCGCATCCAGTTCGCTCTTCTCGAAGAGCGCCGAGCCGACGCCCCACACGATGCCGCCCATCAACTGACTGTGCGCAGTCTTCTCGTTGAACAGCGTGCCGACGTCATACACGCCGACGATGCGCGGCACGCGAACGATCCCGAGATCGGCATCGACGTGGACTTCCGCGAACACCGCGCCGAACGAGTGGAACGCGTACTGCTTTTTCTCGTCGCCGGGTTTCGTCGTCGCGACGGCTTCGATCGGCTTGCCGCCGTTGCGCGCGATGATCGCCGCCGCCGGATCGCGCCTGTCGGGATTCGACACGCTCACGACCCAGCCGTTGCTGACGGTCACGTCCTCGCGCGCGAGTCCGGCGACGGGCGATCCGCGATCCGCGAGCGCCATCGCGATGAGCTGATCGCGCGCCTGCATCGACGCCGCGCGCACCGCCGGCGACACGCTCGCCGCCGATTGCGAGCCGCCCGACACCGGCGCCTTCGGCAACGACGAATCGCCGAGCGCGAAACGCACGTAATCGAGCGGAAAGCCGAGCGCGTCGGCGGCAACCTGCGTCATGATCGTGTACGTGCCCGTGCCGAGATCCTGCGTGCCGGAGGCAACCATCGCGGTGCCGTCGGGCAGGATGCGCGCCACCGCCGACGCCTCGCTGCGGTTCGCCGGATACGTCGCGGTGGCAACGCCCCAGCCGACGAGCATATTGCCCTCGCGCATCGAACGCGGCGCCGCGCTGCGCCGCGCCCAGCCGAACTGCGCCGCGCCGCGCGTGTAGCACTCCATCAGCGCCTTGCTCGACCAGGGCTTCTTCTCCTGCGGCTCCATGGTCGCGTAGTTCTTGAGTCGAAACGCGAGCGGGTCCATCTTCAATTCGTACGCCATTTCGTCCATCGCCGATTCGAGCGCGAACGAGCCGCTCGTCTCGCCGGGCGCGCGCGTGAAGGTCGGCGTGCCGATGTCGAGCTTCACGAGCTTGTGCGAGGTCGACTGATTCGGCACCGCGTAGAGCATCCGCGTGACGATGGCCGAGCTTTCGGTCCAGTCCTCGAACGTCGATGTGGTCGAAATGACGTCGTGACGCATGCCGGTCATGACGCCGTCGTCGCGCGCGCTGACCTGGATGCGCTGCTCGGTGAACGGCCGGTTGCCGATCATGCCGAACATCTGCGGACGTTCGAGCACGAGCTTGACGGGCCGCCCGGTCTGCTTCGACGCCATCGCCGCCAGCACGACATGCGACCACACCGAGCCCTTGCAGCCGAAACCGCCGCCGACGAACGGGCAGATCACGCGCACGTTGTCTTCGGAAATGCCGAAGAACTTCGCCACCGCGCTTTTCGCGCCGGAAACGCCCTGCGTCGCGTCGTAGAGCGTGAGCTTCGGGCCGTCCCAGCGCGCGACCGTCGCGTGCGGCTCCATCGGATTGTGATGCTCGTAGGGCGTCGTGTAGACCGCGTCGAGGCGCGTCGGGCCTTGCCGCAGGCCGGCTTCGACGTCGCCGCGCCGGGTCGTGATCGCACGGCCCATCATCTTTTCCGGCTGATACGCGGAAGCCTTCGCGCGCTGGAAATCGGCGTTCGGCATCGCGGCTTCGTAGCGCACGTCCACGTAACGCGCGGCGCCCTGCGCGTGCTCCAGCGAATCGGCGACGACGACCGCCACCGGCTCGTTGCTGTAACGCACGGCGTCGGTCTGCAGGAGCGTGAGCTTGCGCACGGCGGGCGGCTGCGCGTCGGGGAGGCCGCCGTTGGGCAGACGCATCGCGTTCTGATACGTCATGACGAGCAGCACGCCGGGCATCGACTGCGCGCGGCTCGTGTCGATCGACGCGATGCGCCCGCTCGCGACCGTGCTCGTGACAATCACCGCATGCGCGAGCTTCGCGTCGGTGTTGTCGGCGGAATAGCGCGCCTGGCCGGTGACTTTCAGCACGCCGTCGGTGCGATCGAGCGGTTTTCCGATAAAAGTCATGCGACACCTCCGGCTCGTTGAACGGCGCGCACGATCGCACGCTGCGCGAGCGCGATCTTGAACGCGTTGTCGCGCTGCGGCGTCGCGCCCTGCACGGCGAGCGCGGCGGCGGCTTGCAGCGTCGCCTTGTCGAGCGCTTTGCCGGCGAGCGCCTGTTCGGTCGCGTTCGCGCGCCACGGCTTGTGCGCGACGCCGCCGAGCGCGATGCGCGCGCTTTTGACGGTATTGCCGTCCATCTGCAGCGCCGCCGCCACCGAAACGAGCGCGAACGCATAGCTCGCGCGGTCGCGCACTTTCAGATATTTCGAATGATCCGCGAAGAGCGGCGGCGGCAGATCGACGGACGTGATGAGCTCGCCCGCCTGCAAGGTCGTGTCGAGATCGGGCCTGTCGCCGGGCAGGCGATGAAACTCCGCGAAAGGAATCGTCCGCTCGCCATTCGGGCCGGCGACGCGCACGACGGCATCGAGTGCGGCGAGCGCGACGCTCATGTCGGACGGATTCGTCGCGATGCACTGACGGCTCGCGCCGAGAATCGCGTGCATGCGCGTGTTGCCGTCGATGGCCGCGCAGCCGCTGCCGGGCGCGCGCTTGTTGCATTGAGGAAAGCCGGTGTCGTAGAAATAGGCGCAGCGCGTACGCTGCATCAGGTTGCCGCCGACGGTCGCCATGTTGCGCAGTTGCGCCGACGCCCCCGCGAGCAGCGCCTGCGACAGCAGCGGATAGCGCTCGCGCACCCACGCGTGATTCGCGGCGTCGCTGTTGCGCACGAGCGCGCCGAGCCGCAGGCCGCCGTCGGGCAGCGCGGTGATGCCGTTGAGCGCGTCGATGTGCGTGATATCGACGAGTTTCATCGGCCGCATCACGCCGCCTTTCATGAGATCGAGCAGATTGGTGCCGCCGCCGATGAACATCGCGCCCGGCTGGCTCGCCGCCGAGAGCGCGGAACCGATGTCGGCGGCGCGCTGATAGGAGATCGCGTCCATGTGCGTCTCCTTACGCGTTGCCCGACACGACGGCTTTCACCGCCGCGACGATATTCGGATACGCGCCGCAGCGGCAGATGTTGCCGCTCATGCGCTCGCGGATTTCATCGTCGGAGAGTTGCGCCGGGCGAAAGCGCACGTCGGCGGTGACGGCGCTCGCGTCGCCCTTGCGGTATTCGTCGATGAGCGCCGTCGCCGAGCACAATTGCCCGGGCGTACAGTAGCCGCACTGAAACGCATCCTTCTCGATGAACGCGCGCTGGATCGGCGCGAGCGTGTCGCCGTCGGGCGCGAGGCCTTCGACGGTCGTGACGGATTCGCCGTCGTGCATCACCGCGAGCGTGAGGCACGAATTGATGCGCCGGCCCGACACGATCACCGTGCATGCGCCGCACTGCCCGCGATCGCAGCCTTTCTTCGTGCCGGTGAGGTTCGCGTACTCGCGCAGCGCGTCGAGCAGCGTCGTGCGCGCTTCGACCTGCAATTCGTACGGATGGCCGTTGATGGCGAGCTTCACGGGCATCATCGGCACGGCGGCGGGGGGCGGCGCGACGGCCGGCGTCGCCGCCGTTTGTTGTTGCGCGTGCGCGTGCGGCGCGGCGCTCACGGCGGCGGCCGCCGCGGCCGACTGGAGGAAACGCCGGCGCGACGGTTTTTGCGCCGTATCGCTGACATCGTGGGGACGGGTATCGGCAGGGGACATGGCGATCGGTTCTCCTCGCTCGTTCGGAAGGGCGCCGCGCTGGCTCGAATCTTCGTGGGCTTTTGCTCGCGACCGGCTGCGACGTCGGGTGCGAGCGCCGATGTTCGGGTCCTGTTGCGGTGCTGGAAGGTAAAGGCGCGCGGACGTCGGCGGGCTGTAAGCCGTCCGAACGTTCGCGCACCCGCGATGCGTAGAGCGAGCAAATGCGGTGCCAGACGCGTGCGCGAAGCGATTGCGGCGCGTCGGCGGAAAATCTTCCGGATCGTGACAGGTAAATGCTGCAAAGCCGGTCGATAGGTCGGGCGCGACCTACGCCGTCATTTGACGAGCGCGAGCACGTCCCTGAAGCGCGGATGTCCGAAGCTGCCGAGCCAGCCGAAGATCGCCGTTTCGACGGTCGTGAGCCGGGCGCCATCCTGCCGTGCCCGTTCCAGCGCGACGGCGCGATCGTCCGCGCGGCGCGATGCGACCGCATCCGCGACCAGTTCCACGCGATAGCCGAGCCGCAATAGCCCGAGCACGGTCAGAAGCACGCAAACATGCGCCTCCGCGCCTGCGACCCACACCGTCGCGGGCGCAGGCGGCAGCGCGTCGAGAAAGGCGGGCGCGAGCGTCGCATCGAACGTGTGCTTCTCGATCACCGTCGCGCGCCGGACATCGTCCAGCAGCGCATCCGCGGTGCCGCCGAGCCCTTGCGGATTCTGCTCCGTGACGATCACCGGCAGGTCCAGCAGATTCGCGGCGCGCAGCAGCGTGACGGCGCGCGCCGTCAGCCGCGCGGCGCCATCCAGATGCGGCAGCAGCCGCGCCTGCATGTCGATGACGACGAGCATGCCGCTACGCCTCGCTCTCCATGATCTGATCGATGAGCCGCGCGTTCTCGCCCGCCGAGCCGATGCCCGCGTGCTTGGCCATCGGCACGAAGAAATGCGTGGCGATCGGCAGCTTCGAGCGTTCGAGCCAGTTCGTCAGATGCGCGGCCAGGCGCTTCGCCGGCGTCTTCAGTTCTTCGCGCAGCACGCCGGGCAGCTTTTCGAAATGGCGCATGTCGGTCTGATACGGCTCGGGCGCGACGCACAGCGCGTTCGGCCGGCCATCGACATCGACGGGAAGGCGTTCCAGCGCCTGATGCAGCAGCGCGACGCCCAGTCCCTCGCCGCGCCACGGCTTGCGCACTTCCCACAGGCTGATGTAGATCACGCGATGCGCATTGAACACCTCGCACAGCCTTTCGGGGCCGAGCGCCTCGGTGGCGGCGAGCGCGAGCGAGAGCATTTCGCCCGAGTAGGTGTCGAGCGTGTAGACGAGATCGGCGCTGCTCGTGAGCGGCGGCACCTTGACGAGCTGCAGCCGCACCGCCGCCGCGACGATATCGCTGCCCGCTTCGTGAAACACGGCGAACGCGGTGCCGAGGCGCTCGTCGTCGACTTGCGGATACTCGTGGCGATAGGTCATCGTGAAGAGAAACGGCCCGATCTTCTCGCGATACGCAAGCGGCCGGTCGACGTCGTAATCGTCCGCGCCGTCGAGGCCGTAGGGATCGTAATCGCGCTTCTCGCGGCGCTCGCCGTTTTGCGCGGCCGCGGCGAGCGCCGCAAGCGGGCGGCGCGATTCGGGCACGAGATCTTCCGGCAAGCCTTCCCACGTGAGCCGCAGAAATTCGCGCCCGCCGCGATAGTGCGTCTCGAAGAGCGCCAGCACCTGCTCGCCCGCGACCGGATCGAGAATGCGCTGGGCGCACTCGTAGGCGCGGTCGAGGAGCTGATCCGCTTCGGCGGGATCGGGCGCGAGATGCGGCTCGCCGCCCTGCGGCACGGCGGGCAAGCCTTTTGCGAGACGTTCCTTGTGCGCGAGTTCGAGCCATTCGTCGGCGGCGCGTTCGGCGATGAAACCCGCCGCGATGCGATAACCCGTCAGCACGATCGACTGGCCGGTGCGCCCGAGCGGGAACACGTACGCGTCGTTCATGGCGTCGTCGACGGTCACGCCGCGGAAGGTTTCGCGCGGCGCGCTCACGTTCGCCGCCGTATCGAAGCGATCGTGCGACAGCACGTGGGCGACGAGGTCGGATGCGGCGGGACCGAATTCCGATCCGGCGCCGGGAAGCAGCTTCAGCAGGGACAAGGTACGCGTGGCGCCGGTCGTGCTCGATGTGCTCATGAATGCCATCTCCGATCGTGAAGGGTTATCGTAACAAACCGTCGTACTTACGGGAGAGATCGATGAACGTTCAAAAGGATGATGGACATGCGGCTACGGTTCATGAAGGAGGCTGCGCATGCGGCGCGTTTCGCTTTCGCGCGTCGGGCGAGCCGACGCGCGTCGGAATGTGCCATTGCATGACGTGCCGGCAAGTGCACGGCTCCGCCTTCGGAGCTTATGCGATTTACGCGCGCGGCGACGTGATGATGAGCGGCAGCCTTTCGACGTGGCGCAGTTCCGAGGACGGCCGGCGGCATTTCTGTCCGACGTGCGGCTCGGTCGCGTACATGGAATTCACGACGCGCGACGAAGTGGACCTGCCCATCGGCGCGTTCGACGAAACCGGCCTCTTCGAACCGGACTACGAACTCTGGTGCAAGCATCGCGAGCCATGGCTGCCGCAGGGCGCGCGCCCGGAATACGACGAAGAACGGCAGCACTAGGCCGCCCGAACGCCCGCCGCGCAAAATCCGATCGAGACACACGTTAGAAGACCGGGACAGCTTTTGTCCCGCCGGAACTGCATGCTCTCGTCAACGGTCCGAGCAATTGCATTCGCGCACGGAAAATAAGACGATAAGCGGCGTGCGCCGTGCGAGCTGTCATGAGCGCAGAAAGCGCGGCAGCGGCAGGATCGAGAACCTTTGAATTTCATGGCCAACGAGGAGCATCGATACCATGACGAAGCAACCGGTCAGCGGCAGCGACAAGATTCATCCCGAAGGCGCGACGTGCGTCGGCGACTGCGATCCTTCCGAGCAGATCGAAGTGATCGTGATGCTGCGGCGCAAGGACGAAGCCGGATTCAAGCAGATGATGGCGCGCATCGACGCCGGCGAGGCGCCCGCGCAAGCCGTCTCGCGCGACGAATTCGACAAACGTTTCACCGCATCCGCGGAAGACGTCGAGAAGGTCAAGGCTTTCGCCAAGCAGTACGGCCTCGCGGTCGTGCGCGCCGAAACCGAGACGCGCAGCGTGGTGCTGAAGGGCACCATCGAACAATTCCAGAAAGCTTTCGACGTCAAGCTCGAACGCTTTCAACATCACAACATCGGCGAATATCGCGGCCGCACGGGGCCGGTCAAGGTGCCCGACGAGATGCACGAGGCCGTCACCGCCGTGCTCGGCCTCGACAGCAAGCCGCAGGCGCGTCCGCATTTCCGCTTTCGTCCGCCGTTCAAGCCGGCGCGCGGCGCGGCGCCGGCGTCGTTCACGCCGGTCGATCTCGCGCGCCTCTACGATTTCCCCGATGGCGACGGCGCCGGCCAGTGCATCGCGATCATCGAGCTGGGCGGCGGCTATCGCAACGCCGATCTCTCCGCGTATTTCTCGAAGCTCGGCGTGAAGGCGCCGAAAGTCGTGTCGATCGGCGTCGACAACGCGAAGAACGCGCCCACCGGCAACCCGAACGGACCGGATGGCGAAGTGACGCTCGACATCGAGATCGCGGGCGCCATCGCGCCGGGCGCGAGCATCGCCGTGTACTTCGCGCCGAACAGCGACGCCGGTTTCGTCGATGCCGTCAACCGCGCGCTGCACGACTCGACCCACAAGCCTTCCGTGATCTCGATCAGTTGGGGCGGCCCCGAGGCGAACTGGTCCTCGCAGTCGATCAACGCGTTCAACGACGTGCTGCAAAGCGCGGCGGCGCTCGGCGTGACGGTCTGCGCGGCGTCGGGCGACAGCGGCTCGTCCGACGGCGTCGGCGATGGCGCGGATCACGTCGACTTTCCGGCATCGAGCCCGTATGTGCTCGGCTGCGGCGGCACGAGCCTCACGGCGTCCGGCTCGGGCATCACGAAGGAAGTCGTGTGGAACGACGGCGAACAGGGCGGCGCGGGCGGCGGCGGCGTCTCGGGCGTGTTCGCGTTGCCGGCGTGGCAGGCGGATTTGTCGGTCACGCGCAACGGCCAGGCGACGAAGCTCGCGAAGCGCGGCGTGCCGGACGTGTCCGGCGACGCATCGCCGCAAACCGGCTATGAAGTGCTGATCGACGGCGACGAGACGGTCGTCGGCGGCACGAGCGCGGTCGCGCCGCTGTGGGCCGCGCTGATCGCACGGATCAACGCGATCAACGCGTCGCCTTCGGGCTTCGTGAATCCGAAGCTCTACAAGATGAAGGCCGCGTTCCGCGACATCACGGAAGGCAACAACGGCAGCTTCTCGGCGGCGCAGGGCTGGGACGCGTGCACCGGCATGGGCAGCCCGGACGGCGCGAAGATCGCGGCCGCGCTCAAGCCCGCGAAGCGTTGACGCAGCAATGCAGCAAACCGTAAGACAGTGAACAACAACCATGACGACGATTCTGGAGCGACGACGATGAACTCCGATCCACTGGCAGCGAACGACAAACCTTCCAGCGCGGAAGACACGGCCATGACGGCCGCCGCGAAGAACGCGCCGAAGAAGACCACTTCGGCGAAGAAGGACCAGCCGTACTTCGATCCGGTCGCCTACGGCAACGGCCCCGACGACGCGGTCGCGGCCACGGAAGCCGACGAGAACGCGGCCATCACGCATCACAGCGTGACGATCGGCGGCGCGAAGATCGCCTATACCGCGACGGTCGGCCATCTCGTGACGGTCGATCCGAGCAGTTCGAAGCCGAGCGCGAAGATGTTCTATGTCGCGTTCACGAAGGACGGCGCGAAGGAGGAAGCGCGTCCGCTCACGTTCTTCTACAACGGCGGGCCGGGCTCGTCGTCGGTGTTCGTGCTGCTCGGCTCGTTCGCGCCGCGCCGCATCAAGACGGCGATGCCGAGCTTCACGCCGCCCGCGCCGTATCAGATGGAAGACAATCCGGACAGCCTGCTCGACAAGAGCGACCTGATCTTCATCAATCCGGTCGGCACGGGCTATTCCGCCGCGATCGCGCCGAACAAGAACCGCGATTTCTGGGGCGTCGATGAAGATGCGGCGTCGATCGCGCAGTTCATCAAGCGTTTTCTGACGAAGAACAACCGCTGGAATTCGCCGAAGTTCCTGTTCGGCGAGTCGTACGGCACGGCGCGCAGTTGCGTGCTGGCGTACAAGCTGCACGAGGACGGCATCGACCTGAACGGCGTCACGCTGCAATCGTCGATTCTGGATTACCGGCAGGCGGGCAATCCGGTCGGCGCGCTGCCGACCGCGGCGGCGGACGCGTGGTATCACAAGAAGCTCGGCGTGCATCCGACGCCGACGAATCTGCTGACTTTTGCGGAGGAAGTCGCGGAATTCTCGCGCACGGACTATCTGAACGCGCTGCGCAAGTTTCCGCAAACCGACGACGAAGTGGTCGAGAAGTTGTCCGAATACACGGGCATCGACAAGGCGACGTTGCTTGCGTGGAGTCTCGACATCGCGGCGTACGACAGCCGGGGCAATTCGCTGTTTCTCACGACGCTGTTGAAATCGAAGGGCGAGTCGCTCGGTTCGTACGATGGTCGCGTGACGGCGATCTCGACGGGCATCGCCGGCAAGATCGACCCGAATTCGGGTGGCAACGACCCGACGATGACGGCGGTGAGCGGCGTCTACACGACGATGTGGAACAGCTATCTGAACGAGCAGTTGAAGTTCACGTCGACGTCATCGTTCACCGACCTGAACGACCAGGCGTTCCTCAACTGGGACTTCAAGCACACCGATCCGACGGGCGCGCAGAAGGGCGTGGATGCGAAGGGCAACATCGTGCTCTACACGGCGGGCGATCTTGCGGCGGTGATGGCGCTGAACGTCGATCTGAAGGTGCTGTCGGCGAACGGAATGTATGACTTCGTGACGCCGTTCTACCAGACGATCATCGATTTGCAGCAGATGCCGCTGATCGACAAGACGGTGCGGCAGAATTTGTCGGCGACGTTCTATCCGTCGGGGCATATGGTTTATCTCGACGGCGGGTCGAGAACGCAACTCAAGGCCGATCTCGCGAAGATGTACGACGCGGCGACGGCGAATCATGCGGCGATGGGGCGGATCATTGCTTTGCAGAAAGTTACTGCGGATAAGTTGGGGGCGTTATCGCCGGTGGGTTGATGCGCGTGGGCGGGCTTTGGGGTGGGCCCGCCGTTTTGGTTTTTTTTTCGCTGGATCCCGTTTTGCTTTTTGTCTTTTAGCGTTGCCCCTGTGCGGGGCGGCAGTCGCTTTCTTTGCTGCTGCAATGAAGGCAGCTTTTTTCTCGCGCGGCGCGGGGGCGTTCTGAGGCTTCGAGGGTTTGAGTGAAACTTGCTTTCGCGTCGGTCTATTAGTGTTGCCCCTGTGCGGGGCGGCAGTCACTTTCTTTGCTGCTGCAAAGAAAGTAACCAAAGAAACAGCTATCCCCATCCAAAGTACTTCACACCGGCCGCGGCACAGGCGATTGGCTGAATGGAACCCAGAGTAGCGAGTGCCCTCACAAGCAGAACACGGCTTGGCTCGCGCACGGTCTGACGCATCGCACCACACAACAGATTGGTTCAGCGCGAAATGGCGCCGGCCCGCTACGCGGCCGATGGGTCAATCGGGGCGGGGGCTGCGTGCGCTTCTTTCTCGATGGTTTCCCTCGCATACCCAACGGCAGCGCGCAGCGCTGTGCCGGAGCTATTTCGTGCTGAACCAGCGCCCTAAAACACGCGGTACGGCAGACCGTGCGCGATCCAAGCCCGGTGATTGTGATGAGGGCACTCTTTAGGCGAGTGCCAACTTGAGGGAGAAAAGTGGCCAAGTTGCGTGTGACCGCGGGCCTGAGAAGCTGCTTTCTTTGGTTACTTTCTTTGCAGCAGCAAAGAAAGTGACTGCCGCCCCGCACAGGGGCAACGCCAATAGACCGACGCGAAAGCAAGTTTCACTCAAACCCTCGAAGCCTCAGAACGCCCCCGCGCCGCGCGCGATAAAAGCTGCCTTTATTGCAGCAGCAACGAAAGCGACTGCCGCCCCGCACAGGGGCAACGCTAATAGACCGACGCGAACACGGGATCCGGCGAAAACCCTCGAAGCCTCAAAAAGCCCCCGCGCCACGCGCGATAAAAACTGCCTGCATTGCAGCAGCAAAGAAAGTGACTGCCGCCCCGCACAGGGGCAGTGCTAATAAACCGACGCGAAAGCAAGTTTCACTCAAACCCTCGAAGCCTCAGAACGCCCCCGCGCCGCGCGCGATAAAAGCTGCCTGCATTGCAGCAGCAAAGAAAGCGACTGCCGCCCCGCACAGGGGCAACGCGAATAGACAAAAAGCAAAACGGGATCCGACGAAAACAAACCCCCCACTAGGAACACCACTTGCGAGCGAGTGAGCGCAAAACCTCACTCACAAAACCTCCCGAGGAGTTCCCCCAATGGCAACAACGAAACCGAACCAGCCGCCCGCCAGCGGCGGCACCGCCCGCACGCCATCGCAGAGCAACACCAACGATAAACTCGACGCCCTCGAAACCTTTCGCACCGACGCCACGAACCAGGCGCTGACGACGAATCAGGGCGTCAAAATCGCCGATAACCAGAACACGCTGCGCGCAGGCGAACGCGGCCCGTCGCTGCTCGAAGACTTCATCATGCGTGAAAAAATCACGCACTTCGACCACGAACGGATTCCCGAACGCATCGTCCATGCGCGCGGGTCTGCCGCACATGGCGTTTTCAAGGCGTACGAATCGCAAGCCGAACTCACCAAGGCCGCGTTTCTGCAAGACCCGTCGAAGGAAACCCCTGTCTACGTGCGTTTCTCCACCGTGCAAGGCTCGCGCGGCTCCGCCGATACCGTGCGCGACGTGCGCGGCTTCGCCGTCAAGTTCTATACCGACGAAGGCAACTTCGATCTCGTCGGCAACAACATGCCGGTGTTCTTCATTCAGGACGCAATCAAGTTTCCCGACTTCGTCCACGCAGTCAAACCCGAGCCGCACAACGAAATGCCGCAAGGCGGGTCCGCGCACGACACCTTCTGGGATTTCGTGTCGCTCGTGCCGGAATCCGCGCACATGGTGCTCTGGACGATGTCCGACCGCGCGATTCCCCGCAGTCTGCGCACGATGGAAGGCTTCGGCATCCATACGTTCCGCTTCGTCAACGCGCAAGGAAAAGGCCGTTTCGTGAAGTTCCACTGGCGTCCGACGATCGGCTCGGCGTCCCTGCTGTGGGACGAAGCGCAGAAGCTCGCGGGCAAGGACCCGGACTTCCATCGGCGGGATCTGTGGGAAGCGATCGACAACGGCGATTATCCCGAGTGGGAACTGGGCGTGCAGATCGTCGAGGAAGAGGACGAGCACACGTTCGACTTCGATCTGCTCGATCCCACCAAGATCATTCCCGAAGAGCTCGTGCCGCTCAAGATGATCGGCAAGCTCACGCTGAATCGCAATCCGGACAACTTCTTCGCCGAAACGGAGCAGGTCGCGTTCTGTCCTGGGCATATCGTGCCGGGCATCGACTTCACGAACGATCCGCTGCTGCAAGGGCGTCTTTTCTCCTACACCGACACGCAGATCAGCCGGCTCGGCGGCCCGAACTTCCACGAGATTCCGATCAACCGGCCGCTCGCGCCGCTGCATAACGGTCAGCGCGACGCGATGCATCGCCAGACGATCGACAAAGGGCAGGCGTCCTACGAACCGAATTCGATCGACGGCGGATGGCCGAAGGAAACCGCGCCGGCCGCGGCGGGCGGCGGCTTCGAGAGTTATACGGAACGCGTCGAAGGATCGAAGATTCGCGTGCGCAGTCCGTCGTTCAAGGATCACTACTCGCAGGCGACGCTCTTCTGGAACAGCATGACCGATCCCGAAAAGGATCACATCGTCGGCGCCTATTCGTTCGAACTGTCGAAGGTCGAGCGCAAGCCCATCCGCGAGCGCCAACTCGGCATCCTCGCGAATATCGACGGAACGCTCGCCGCGCGCGTCGCCGGCAATCTCGGCCTGCCCGCGCCGAAGCCAAACGCAAACGCCGACGAACTCGGCAAATCGTCGGTGACCGAATCGCCGGCGTTGTCGATCGTCGCGAAGACGAAGCCTTCGGTCAAGACGCGCAAGGTCGCCATTCTCGCCGCGCCGGGCGCCGACGCCGCAAGCATCAAGGCCGTGCAGGACGCGCTGAAGGCCGAAGGCGCGCACGCGAAGGTCATCTCGCCGACGCTCGGCTCGCCGGCGCAGGGCATCGAGGCCGACGCGACCATTCTCGGCATGCCGTCCATCATGTTCGACGGCGTGATCGTCGCGGGCGGCAAGGACAGCGCGAACACGCTGTCGCAATCCGGCGACGCCCGTCATTTCGTGCTCGAAGCGTTCAAGCATCTGAAGGCGATCGGCGCGATCGGCGACGGGGAAGACGTGCTCGCGGCCGCGCATCTGCCGAACGGCGAGGAAGGCATCGCGGTCGGCAGCGACGTCAAGCAGGTGCTGAAGAGCTTCATCGAAGCGATGAGCAAGCATCGCGTCTGGTCGCGCGCGCAAAAGGCGGAGTCGGTTCCGGCCTGATTCCCGCCGTGCGCACGGTCGCGTTTCGGCGGCTGCAACGGAACGTGCGAATGTGGCGCAGGCCGGCGATATACGCGCCGCGGGCTTTTTGAGAAACTAGCCGCACCGCTTATTCCAGGGGTGCGGCGTGTTCCTTCATGCCAGATTTCGCGGCGCCATCTTCATCCTGACAGCCGTGCTGTGCGCGATGACGGCCACGGCGGCCGCGAAAGAGCGCATCGTCGTCGGCGTGGCGCCGGGCGTCGCGCCGCCGCTCGACATGGCCTACCCGCGCGCGGCCGAACCGCGCGGCATTTCCGTCGACTACGCGAACGCCGTCGCCGGCGCGCTCGACGCCGACGTGCAATGGCGTCAGTATCCGAGCCGCGCCGCGATGGTCTCGGCGCTCACGCGCGGCGAAATCGACATGGCGACGGGCGCGACCGGCGAGGACGGCGGCGCGCCGCTCGCGTACAGCCGTCCGTATCTTCCGCTCAAGCAGGTCTCCGTCGAGCCGATCGAGAAACGCCCGCCGACGCACCGGCTCGCCTACGTGAACGCGCAGACCTCGCCCGCGCGCCTGCGGGCCGCTTATCCTTCGATGACGCCCGTCGCCTATCCCGACCTGATCGGCGCGCTGCTCGCCGTATCGTTCGGCAATGCGGACGCGTTTGTCGGCGACATGACCGCCTCCGCCTACGTGCTCAGGCATTTCAAGCTGCCGAATCTGACCGTCACCGGCCTCGCCACTTTCGACGAAGACGGCTACCGCTTCGCGTTCGCGCCGGATCGCGCGGAGGCGGACCCGTTGCGGCGCCGCGTCGATGACGCGCTCGCCGCTTTGCCGCCGGCGTTCGTGCTGCTGGAACATGCGCGCTGGAATCCGAGCGTGACCGTGGTCACGCGGCATAAGCCGATCGAGCTGTCCGCGGAAGAAATTGCGTGGGTGCGGGCGCATCCCGTGGTGCACTATTCGATGCTCGCGCAAGCGGCGCCCACCGCATTTCGCGACTCGCAAGGTCATCCGGCGGGCATCGTCGTCGATCTTCTCGATGCGATCGCGCGCGTCACGGGGCTGCGTTTCGAAGCCCGCGTGCGCGACTCGTCGAAGCAGCTCGCGGCCGATCTGAAAAGCGGCGCATCCGCCATCGTGCCGTATGGCGTCGCCGATGCAACCGGCGGCATGGCCGACGCGGTACCCTCCGTGCCGACCGACGAGGGCCTCGTCGCGATCGTGACGGCGGCGGGCCAGCCGCCGCTGCGCGACGCAGCCGCGCTCGCGGGCAAGCGGGTCGCGATTCCGGTCTCTTCGCCGCTGCAATCGCTCATGCGGCGGTACGCTCCGGATGCGCGCATCGTCTACACGTCGCAGCGCGAAGGGCAGCTTCGCGCCGTCGCGAAAGGCGAAGCCGACGCCACCGTCGCCGATCTGACTTTCGCGAACTATACGGTGGGCAATCCCTACCGCGGCCGGCTCGTCGTGAGCGGCGTGCTCTCGACGCAGCCCGTGCCGTACGCGCTGTCCGTCTCGGCGAGCGAGCCGGTTCTGCTCGGCATCATCAATCGCGCGATTTCCAGCCTGCCGCTTCCGCAACTCGAGTCGATTCGCGCACGCTGGTCGCTCGCCGAGCATCCCGAGGTTTTGTGGGAGCGCCGCCGTCCGCAAGTCGAGCTCGGCGCGCTGCTGGGCGTCGTGCTCTTGCTCGTGCTCGCGGGCTGGGCGCTGACGCTGCGCGCGCAGATCGCGCGCCGGATCGCCGCCGAAAATGCGATGCGCGCCGCCAAGGAAGAAGCCGAAATGGCGAACCGCGCGAAGTCCACCTTCCTCGCGACGATGAGCCACGAAATCCGCACGCCGATGAACGCCGTGCTCGGCGTGCTCGAAATGGAGTTGCGCGCACCCGGCGAGCGCGCCGCGACCGAGCGCGCGCTGTCGATTGCGCATCACGCCGCGCACGACCTGCTCGGCTTGATCGACGATTTGCTGGATGTGGCGAAGATCGAGGCCGAACGCCTCGTGCTCGCGCCCGCGCCGCTCGAAATCGAGGCATGGGTCGCGGGCGTCGCCGCGATTTATGAGCCGGCCGCGCGCGCGAAGGGCATCGCGCTGCTCGTGAAGCGTCTGTCCGATAGCGGCCCGGTCTGGATCCTCGCCGATGGCCAGCGTCTGCGGCAGATCGTCGGCAATCTGCTCTCGAACGCGATCAAGTTCACCGATACCGGCGCGGTCACGCTCGAATTCGCCGCCGAGCCGGCGCAAGACGGCAAGCGCGCGGTGACGCTCGCGGTCGCCGACACCGGCATCGGCATCGCGCCCGACAAGCAGGCGATGCTTTTCACGCCGTTCGTGCAGGCCCACGACGGCCGCGCGCGCAGCTTCGGCGGAACCGGACTCGGACTCACCATCAGCAAGCGGCTCGTCACGATGATGGGCGGCGTGATCGAGCTCTCGAGCGAGCCGGGGCGCGGCACCCGCTTCACGGCGCGGCTCGATTTTCCCGAGGCGCAGGCGGTCGCGTCCGCCGTCGACACGCCGCCGGTCCCGGCGGGCGCAGTGGACGAATCGCTGGCGGGATTGCGGGTGCTCGTCGTCGACGATCATCCGGCCAACCGCATCGTGCTCGACGGGCAGATCGGGCTGCTCGGCGGCGTCGCGCAACTGGCCGTCGACGGCAGTCGCGCGCTCGCACGCTGGCGCGCCGAGCCGCACGCGTTCGACGTGATTCTCACCGATTGCTCGATGCCGCACATGAGCGGCGAGGAACTGGCGCGCACGATCCGCGACGACGAAGCGAAGGATCCGTCCAGACCGCGCGCCGTGCCGATCGTCGGCCTGACGGCGAATGCGCAGCCCGACGCCGCGATGCGCGCGATCGCTTCGGGCATGACCGCGTGTCTCGTGAAGCCGCTCGGCCTCGACGATCTGCGCGAGGCTTTGCTTGCCGCGACGCGCGATGGCCGCGTGTCCACGGCGGCGCCGGCACCGCGAACGCCCGGGCCCGATCCGGACACGCCGGTATTCGAACGCGCTTCGCTTGCCGGTTTCGGCGATCAGGCTGGCATGCTCGTCGACACGCTGAAGGCCGCCAACGCGCAGGATCTCGCCGACGCGCACGCCGCGTTCGACGACTGCGACCACGCGCGCCTGCGCGATATCGCGCATCGCATGAAGGGCGCGGCGGCGGTCATCAAGGCGGCGCCTTTCATGCGCGCGTGCGTCGCGCTGCAGCGCGATTGCGAAATCGCGGTCGCCGAGGATCGCAACGGCGAGGACGATGCGCCCATCGCGGCGTCGTTCGCGGCGTTCGTCGCAGAGGCCGGAGCGCTCGACGCGGCGCTCGCCGGCCCGCTCGCGTGCGCGTCGCCCGCATCCGGCTCATCGGCATGACGCGCTCCGAGGCGCGCCCGCAACGCTTCGCGTGCAACGCGCGTTTCGTGTGTTTTAATTGAACCTCCGATCATCTCAAAAAAACGCGCGGCGATTCGCGGCCGCGATGGATGGCGCACAGAGGCATGAGTCGAAGGGACAACCGGTTCACCGAGAAAACGAGGCCAGGCGCGGGCCGTACACGCCGGACCACGCGCGCCATGCTGGCGTGCTGCTGCGCGATGTTCGCGCTGATGCCCGGCACGCCGCGCGCCCAGCGCGCCGAATGGCTCGACGCGCGCGTCACGCAGGCGAGCATCGTCGATACGATCTGCGTGCCCGGTTACGTCGATCGCGTGCTGCCGTCGTTCGAGGTTCAGATGCGCCAGAAAGAGCGGCTGCTGAAGCAGCGCAGCATCGATGCGTCGTTCGCGTCGGAATATGCGCTCGATCACCGCATGCCGGTGCTGCTCGGCGGTTCGCCCAATTCGGCAGCGAATCTCGATCTGCGCCGCTGGGAAGGGCGCGCGGGGCAGCGGCGCAAGGAACGGCTCGCGGTCTATCTGAAGCGCTGCGTCTGCACCGGCGACATCACGCTGAAAGACGCGCAGTCCGCGATGGCGGGCGACTGGCCCAATCGCTATCCGAATCTTTCCAGCATGACCTGCAACGGCTACTGACGATTGGTTCCACGCATCCGTCCGATTTAGAACATCTATTGAAAAAGACGGAATGTCGCAGCACGCGAATGGTCTACGGGATTAGCATGGAGCCATCTCGAAATTAGCCGTGGAGTCGCCAAATGATGTTCGCCTATGTGTCCCTTTTCGTCGTCGGCACGCTTGCGGCGCGCGTGATGTTGAAGCAGCGTCCGCAGCCCGCGCCCGTGCGCGCGAGGAGGTGATGACGATGAACCTGCTTGTCTGGAACCTTCCGCAGCGCTGTGCCGCGCGCGATGTGCGGCGCTTTCTGGAACACGAGCTCGGCGATTATGCGAGCGATATCGAAGTTCACGGCGCGGGCACCGCGCACGCCTACGCGACCGCCAGGCTCGCGACCGAAGTGCCTTACATCGGTGAGGCGATCGCGCAGAAGCTGTGTCATCAGCGCTTGCTCGACGAACCGTTGCGCGCCAGGGCATCGGCCTCCGGCGACGCGTCCATCCGTCTGCACTGACTGCTTGGGCATCGGCGCCGCATGTCGCGCGCGTTGTCCGGAATGAACTTTGCTGATTCTCCTCTGACGAACGTTATGTAGCGGCGAAGCCGGTGCCTCGTGCGCACCGGCTTTTTTGTCGATGCGCGCAGTTGGCGCGCACGCCGCTCGTTGGCAGAACGCAAAGCGGATCATTCATATCGATGCAGCAGGCAGCAAAGAACAAGACGCCATTCGGCGCAAGAATTTTCGTGGGCACGGCGGCGGGCGCGCTCGTTTCGATGGCGACAGCGGTGTATGCGCAGCCTCAGGCCGCGCCGGGCGCATCGGGGGCGGTCGCGCAGGGTCGCGTGACGGCGATGCCCGCGCCACCCGCACCGCCGGGCGCGAGCATTCCGAACGGCGCGAGCGCGCCCGAGCGCGCGCTGCCCGCGATGCCCGTGCCGATGCCGGCGCAACCGTCCGCGCAGGCGTCG